>FUZS01000004.1:62430-223379 GCA_900167215.1 [Eubacterium] yurii | reverse complement strand
AAACATTAAAAAGTATCTTTTCAGAGAAAATTAGAAAGAGAAAAGAATTTGACTCTGAAATAGATACAGCATTGAATTTTATAGATGGAAAGATAGTATCTTATGATCCTGATACAGATGGTGGAAGTGGAGATTCCATTGATGATGGTAAAATAAACTATATTAGATTCTATCCACATATAAGTGATATAAAAACAGATAAAGAAAAAAAATACTCTATTTCAGGATTATATTACGTCGAAAATGGAATAGAACCTGATAATATTGGGTTGGTAGCTCTAACTATATTTGACACAACAAATACAAAGAATTTCGATCATACTAATGATCCTCAAGTTATAGTCGGTGATTATGGAGAATATTAATACATCTCTGTCACTATTATTGTAAAATTAATTATTTACAAAATAAGTCTTTTTCTTTAAAAACTAAAAGTTTGCTTATATATCATCTAAAAAATGTTGATAGGATGTGCTTATACAAATTAAAACAATGAGTACATCCTATCACACAATAAAATTTTTTATTGACATTATAATCATTAACTTACAAGCTATTAAAAGCTTACATAATGTTAATTTTCATATAAAATCAATTTTTTAAATATATACTGCACCCTATATTAATACAGTCTTATATTATCCAAAGTCTGTCCGTATCTTAGGGCGGATCTCATATTTTTGAATTTTTCGTCGTAGATTTCGAGGTCGTCAAGCAGTTCTTTTTCCTTGGCAGTAGTTTCCAGTATATTTACTATTCCGCCATTGTTTATTACTATCCTCTTATCTGCAATCAATGCCAAAGTCGGGTCGTGAGTTGCCATAAGCACTATCTTGTCCTTTGACACAAGTAGATTAAGCGCTTTTTTCCTGTCTATACCTGCATTTTCTATCTCATCTATCAATACTATAGGCGACTTGCTGAGTATAGCAGTGTCAGCTATCATCAGCGCTCTTGACTGTCCACCACTTAGTGATGTGATGTCTGTATCTTCTTTGAAAGTCTCTCCGGCGAGATTATTCGCCTCTGTTATTATCTTTTCCACTGTTTCGTCTATATTTTCAATCAATCTGCTTTGTGCGTGTAATTGCAAGAACTCTTTTACCTTCAAGTCCATTACGAAGTTCATATTTTGAGAAAGCTGAGCAACAAGTTTGTTATTTGAAGCAAATCTCTTCTTAATGTCAGGAATCTCATCATTTATCAATATCTGTCTCTTGGTAGGCGTGTCCTTTTGTGCCATCCACTCTATGTCTTGCAAGAGTCTTGACTTACCTGCTCCTGTAGGCCCTACTATTGCTATTATTTGTGACTTTTCTATCTTCAGACTTTCAAAATTTTCAGCCTCAGAAAATTTATTATATCCTGAGATAATCGTAAGTGATTTGACGTCATCTCCCTCACTTATGCCCAAAAACTCCTTCATAGCTGCTATATATGAGTCAAGCTCTCCAAGTAGATTTTCTTTGGTAGTAGCCTTGTCTTCAAAATACTCCGGTGAAAAATCATTTAAGAAGTCTTCAAAAGTCTTGTCCATATAATTTGTAATATCATAGTCGTTTTCGCTGAAAAATCCGTCTAAAAACGGATATTTATTCAATAATTCTCCAATTTTTTGCATTTATTGCTCCTCATCAATCCATTTGCATTTTTCTGATATTTCCCTTTTGATAGTCCTCGCCTATCCTTGTTTCACCCAAGCAATATGAACATAGGGCAGTAGGCATAGGAAATCTGAGTTTCATTGATTTTACAGTTGTTATGTTTTTTTCTTCACTGTATAGCAAAGTGCTGAGTTCATAAGCTCCCTGTCCTGTAAGTCCGTTGACATTCATAGTAACAGCCGTAGGATTGACAAAGCTTACTCTTGATAAGAATACCTCTCTTTCAGCCTGAGATACTATGTCAGACTTTGTGACAACTACAATATCAGCCATCTTGAGCATAGGTCCGATTTTTTTCGGTGTGTTTATACCTGAGAGATTGTCTATTACGCATACTCCAAGTATGTTTTGTATATAAGGTGAACATCTGTTGCAAAGTCCGGCAGATTCTGTAATCAGCACATCCAAACCTTCATTTACTCCCCACTTTACCACCTCTTCAATATTGGATACGAAAAAGTGGTCAGGGCAAAGACCTCCTGAAAGTCCTTTTTTTACCGGAATACCGGCTTTTTCATATATCAAGTCATCATCTGTATAAAGACAGTCAAATTTTACAACACCCGCTTTGATACCTCTGCTTTTGAGTGCTTCGCAGGATTTTAATATTATACTGGTCTTACCTGAAGAAGGCGGACCGGAAACAACTACTAAGTTCATATTATCTCTCCATATATTTCAATTTATTAAATATACTTATCTTTGTCAATTTTAATTTATCTATACTAATACTATTATCTATTTAATCTACAGATAATTTTCATCAATAGTTTTAAAAAAACATTATATAATTGATGACTTTACCATAAATACACCATAAATATTTTATTATATCTTTGTATAAAATTCAAAAGTATTGATAATAGTATCAAATATTTAGCCATATATTAAATATGTGTATCGACGATATTAATTTTGCAAAAACACCGTGATACACATATCGTCTTTTATAAAGTGAACATTTCAGTAAATTCTTTAATAAGTTTTTCTATATCGTTATTGTAGATAAAATCCCAGCCTATCCACATATATTTTTGATCATCCCTCAATTTGTTGTCAATCATAGGATTTGTTGAAGGGAAGTTACCGTTGAAAGAAAATATCTCGCCTATTTCCTTTGAGTGCAGATAGTCGTTTACAGCAGATACATTCTCCCTGTATGACTTGCTTATCATAAATATAGGACTTACTATAGCTCCGTCAGTTGGCCATACTGCGACCAAGGAGTCATCTTGTATCATAGTAGTGAAGAAATACGGTGATACACTTACTATAGCTTCGTTTTTATTTGCCTTTACCATTTGTGAGGGGTGAAGATTTTGGTGATAAGAGCGTTTTAATTTTTTTATACCCTCCATACCGAATTTTGAATATATAGTAAGCACTATGGCGTTGAATAGGTCAAGATCCATAAAAGGTATGCTTACTCTGCCTTCAAATTCTTCGCTTAGCAAATCTTCCCAAGAAGTAGGCGGCTTTCTGCCCTCCAATAGTTTTGTATTTACTATAAATACTGCAGGCACTATACCCATTACATTATAATTGCCCTTAGGATCTTTTAAATCCGCATTTTTTTCGATAAATTCACTGTTTATTTCCCTGTCTTCTCCAACATAGATTTTTTGTTCTATAAGAGATTTTACTCTGTCTCCGAAGAAAAATTCAAAACCTGCTGTAGTGATAATATCAGGGTACTTGCTCGAATCATCACTGCTTAAGTCTTGTACTATGGAGTCTATGCCGTTACTTGCCGGCTCCAAGTCTGCAAAGATGTTGAAATCTCTCTTTTGAGATTTTATAAAAGCATCTATAGTATCTGTAAGCGGCACTCTTATCGGACAAGGCAGTACACCCTTTATAGCTACGTCCTTTTCAGGATTATATCCTTTGAATATCTGAGATTTATCTGTATTAAACTCGTCCTTGCTTTGCAAAAATGCATTTAAGTTTTCCAAAAACAGACTTTCATTGATACCCTTGGAATTAAGCGCCGTTCTTAGGCTTATCTGCTTACCCATCATATTTAGCATATTGGGTTTGGCAAGATTTTCAAATCCGTTTGCCTTTAAAAACTCAAGCACATTTTCATTCTGTTGCACTATATCATATATCTTGTCATCAATATTTATCATGTCTTGCCTCCAAATTTTTTCAATCTCTGTATACATCCTATTTTAAACTAAGTGTTTTTTAATAATGTTTGTCACTTTGTAATTATTATACCCGATTTCAAAAATTTATCGGTAACATAGGTTACTTTTTGAAAAATAAAATTATTCATAAAATGTACTTATATAATCGCTGATTAACTTGCCTACCTTGGTAGAAAACTGCTCTATATCAACAATATACAGGAAATCTGAGCCATACATATATCTCAGCACCTTGATGTCTTCTTCTGCTCCGCTAAATACTATGCACATCTTGGTGTTCTTACGTTTGAGCTTTCTTACCACGCTTGCGGTATCATCTATAGCCATCTCTCCCTGATAGGGTTTTTTCGCCTTGGTACCTATAGCGTGCATTACCTGTACGTCAAATGGCCTGGCGTCAGTAAAAAGTATCATAAGATTGTTGGAGTCGCTGTCTCTTTCTTCTGAGCCTATGACATCTATTGCAAGTCCGTCTCTGTTTCCTCCACTGCAAAAATACTCAAAGCATTTTTCACTGTCCGGATTTTCGTAAGTCTTGAGTTTTTTGATTACGGTATAGTCAATGAAACTGTTGAAGCTCGTGACACTGTTTTTGATTTTCAACTCTTCCAAAGCTCTCGATATTATATATGCCTCAACGGATAGCTTCTCCTGCCTGTCAAGCAGTGAAGCACTTGAGTCAAGTACTATATCTATGAAAAACTCCGCCTGGTCTCTTCTTTTTTCCTTGTTGAATACCTTATAATCTCTTACTTTTTCCGCCCTGTATAACTTCTTGGCATTGATGTCTCCGCTAAAGGATCTTATCTTCATCTTTTCTTCAAACTTCAAGCTCTGTCTAATAAGGGATTTTATTTTTTCGATTGACTTTTCGTATCTTTGCCTGTTGATATTATAGTGTAGCCTGTTTTTTTCGTGCTCGTTTATTATCTGGGAGCGTCTGTAGTCTTCTTTAATACCCTCTATATTACCGTCTGTAAAAAAGAGTTTATATCCGCCGTGTATACCATGGGCGTATTTTTTCTCTATTATATCGAGCATCTGCTTGCCGTATATGCTCCTGCCATAATACTGGCATATCTTTTCAAAGTCGTCCTGTACTTCCTTTTCCTTGCTCTTATCATCAATAGTAGAAGAGTCTGTAGAAAAATTCTTCTCTATTACGCTCTCATTTGGATTGAACTCTGACGAAGTGTAATTGTCGAAGAATTCCTGAATGGTCTGAGTATTATTTCTTATCTCACTTATCTTTGTCAACTGCTTGTGGCTTAGGTCTTCCTGCTTTGCTGTTTCTTCTTCAAATTTAAAGTGGAGATTTATGATTTGTTTAAATTTTTCTATGAATTCAATGGTGTTTTCCACTTTTTCAAATTCGTAAATACTGTCTATCAGAGACTTGATATTATCGGGATATAGCAGATTTTGACTTAGGTATTTGTTGCAATAGGCTATTTTCAGTACATTATATAGCCTGTCCTTATTCTTACCTGTATTTAGGCTCTTTATTTTTTCCTTATAGTTTTTTTCTCTGATATTTTTTATATTGCTTATAAATTCCGTATTTTTAGTCACACAAGTGGACTCTATACACATAAAGAAGATATTAATTATTTCGTCATTTTTCTTTATCTTGCTCCTTATGTGATTTACAAATTCAAGTATCATCTTATAATCGAGTATATTGTACAAACTGCCTATGATTACAGCATTGTACAGTAAGTCATAGGCAAAGTAGTCCTCTTTTATAAGGCTATAGTCTACATCGTAGCCATATTTATTTGTAATGGTCCATACGATGTTGGATATTCTGTTTTTATCAAAATATGATAGGTTTTTCATCTCACACCTGTAAGTTCAATTTTTCCGGCAATTTAAGATTTATCAAATCTTCCACTATCTTTCTCTCATATTCGTCAAATACCTTGTTTGAAATACAAATCTTCATTGCTTCCTTTGGAGAAAGTCCCTTTTTAATAAGATTAATAGCTGTAATCATACCTCTAAGGTCTACAGATTTTGGAGAAATTTGACCGTTTTTCGCCTTTTCCTGCAAATCTACAAATATCTGAGCAAAAAGCTCCAAGTTTTCGTCAGATACTGCTTCTACACTGCCTCTTAAAATCTCCACTATTTTTTCCTGATTGATTTCAGGCATCTGTATAACTGCAAATCTTGATACCAAGGCTTCGTTAAGTTCCTTTGTACCGAAGTATCCGTAGTTCATAGTGGCGATAAATCTTGTGGACTCCTGCAAATCAATCTTGTCATATCCTGATATATCTATTATTCGCCTGTAGTCGAGCGCTGAATAAAGCACTGATATTGCGTCGTTTTTCGCCATATTTATCTCGTCCAATACACCAAAGCCTCCATAGACTGCACAATTTGTGATAGAGCCGTTTCTAAATGTAACCTTGGAATCCTTGTAAGTGTCCACCCCTATAAGGTCGTCAGCATCCAAAAAATTGTGGAATGAAACAGTCCACTTAGGTCTTGCAAAAGCATAGGCGAGATTGTCGGCAAGTACGTTCTTACCTGTAGCCTTAGTACCTACAAGCAGTATATTTTGTCCGTTCAAAAGAGCATATAGACATTGCTCCCATACCCCTATCCCGTAGTAAAAAGTCCTTGGAGGACTTACCCTGTTTTTCACCTTTTCATCGACCTTATAATAGTTTGTAAAATACTCCAAATCTTTGAGCAGACTTTCTCTTATCCCATAATTTCTTAATTTTTCAATCATTTTTTCTCCTAATATATGTCAGCTTATTTACTTGACAGATTTGATATTGCTTTTTTATTGTTATTTTGATTTTTTTATGGTTAATATCTATACAAAAAAGTAGATATTAAAATCTTATATAGCCTAATTAAATGAATGACTAAAAAATTCATTTATACTAATTACAAATACTATTCCTCCCATAGTAATGTATTTTAAAAATATAATCTAAATTCAATGTTTTTAACGCAGTTTTCAAATGGAAAATTTGGCTAATACCGAAATTTTGACAAAATAACGGATAAAATATTTTCATAAGATTTATAATAAAGCAATAAATCATATATCCAATATACTCTTTACAAAGCTATGTCCGTCCACATCTACAGCTCTTACCTTAGTACCCAGTCTCTCTTGAAAGTCCTCAAGTGTTATAGAGTCCAAAAAGATGTCCTCGTCCGACTTGAGCATGACCTTAGGTATCAGCAGCTCTTCTCCAAGCTTTTTGCCGTTTAACTGCTTTAGCAGGTCTGTTGCTGTAATAAGTCCTGCAACTGTTATGGTCTTGCCAAAAAATTCATTTTCTATCTTATATACACTTACTCTAAGCGTTTCAAACTTGGAGCAAATATCATTTGCGAGTTTTTTGATAAATTCATAGGCTGATACTCCGGTAGCAATGGATATCTCTCTCTTTTTGGCATATTCTTTGACCTTTTTCATTTCTTTGACAAATTCATACTCCTGCTTGGTCATCAGTCCAACTCCGTTTTCAAGCTGTTTATAACCCTCGTAGTCCTTGTGAGCAGGTCTTTTTATATCTGCCATAACATAAAACTCATCAGATAAAAAGACGAATCTTGTCTTGAGTTTTTTGAGGTAATTCTTTTGTAGCTGATGAATCTGAGCAATCAAATCCCTTGAGCTTTGTTTGTCAAATATGTCCACCTTTTCAAGTCTGTCACGAAACTTGGTAATGCCTATGGGTACTATAGCTACACTTTCAAGATTGGGATGTAATTTTTCCAAGTCGCTTAGGGTATTTTCAAGCTCCTCTTTATCATTGACATTAGGTATCAGCACTATCTGGGCATTCATATTGATATTGGCATTGCTCAGCCTTTTCATTTTATCCAGTATGTCGCCTGCATTCTTGTTTTTGAGCATTTTCACACGAAGAGTAGGGTTAGTAGTATGCACTGAAATATTTACAGGAGATATATGATACTTTATCATCTTGTCTATCTCAGCATCACCCATATTGGTCATAGTGATGAAATTACCCTGCAAAAAAGAAAGCCTTGAATCATCGTCCTTGATGTAGAGCGTCTTTCTCATACCTTTGGGTAGCTGGTCTATAAAGCAGAATATACATTTGTTTCTGCAGGTTTGAACGGAATTTGTAATTGGATTTTCAAATTCTATGCCCAAATCCTCATCTATATCCTTGTCTATCTCGTATATCACTACCTCACCGTCAAGAGTTTGTATCTCAAGCTCTATATACTCTTCGGCTATAAGATACTGATATTCTATGATGTCTTGTATCTTTTGGGAATTGATGGACAAAAGTATATCGCCAACTTGTATATCAAGCTCATCTGCTATTGAATTTCCAACTACTTTGGTAATCTTATTAGAAAAGTCTTTTGCCTTTAATTCCATAATTATCTCCAAAAATATAAACTGCTAAATTATTCATACAAATTTCTTCTTAATTTCAATTCCAGTTTACAATTCCATGTAGTAAATATAGCTATGAAAATTTTCACTTTAATAATTACTGTTGTTTAGTTACATAAGTATATTAAGCAAGTTTTCAGTGTTATTTATTCAATATTTCTTTTTAATACTAAAACAAATTGGAATTTGTTTATAAATGGCTTATTATACAATAAGCTTAGAACAGTATATTTAACATTTCTATTTATCCTTTTCTAAAAGACTTTCATTTTTACTAATTACATAGAAGAATAAATTTGAATTTTTTACAAAATCATAGTAATTAATTGCAGCTTTTGGTCCATAAGGTGTTTTATAATATTTAACTTTACCTTTGTATATTACTTTACCCTTATTATCTTCTATATAAAATGCACGGCCTTCTAAGTCTTCTTTATTCTTCTCAGATTTAAGTTCAAAAAAATATGACCAGTCAAATCCTTCAACAGGCGGTGCTACTAACTCACCTATATTTACTCTATCTGGAATCGGAGTAGATTTAAAATATCTTGAAATATAATACTCTAAATCTATGTATCTTTTATCATCTATCTCTTTAAAAGCAATATAAGTTTGCGGTATGATATTATAAGTTTTATTTTTAGAATCACGCTGTACATCCAAAGACAATACATTTAAATCCGATACATCAATATATTGTTCACCTTCTATATCATAAAGACTGAAATAGGTAGGCTTTGAATTTATAAGAAGCGTATACTTGGATTTTACTGCATATATTCCTTTTTCTGCAAACGAAGCAATATTTATGGATATTCCAATTACAATACCTACAAGTAAAATAGTTACCATTTTAAAATTTTGTTTCATAAATCTACACCTCCATTATAATTTAATCTTGAATTCCATCCTTAGTCTTAAAAATCATCTAAAAGTATTCCATACTAAAAAACTATTAGAAAGACATATAATTGTACTACTTTAAAATTGTTGATACTTCATAAACTATAATGTCATTAGCCATAAATACTTGGCATTATAAATAGTGATTATATTTTTTCCAAAAAACTGTCTTTAATGTATTTTTAATCCCTTATTATTCGTCCCAAGACAAATTATATAATCTCACAAATAAAATGTCAATTATACTAATTAAAGCTTATCAATAAATCAATACAAAACAAAATAATGCTAAAAAATCATTTAAACTTTTATAAATATTTCACAAAACAATAATACTTTATGAATATTCTATGTTATACTAAAATCTAATAAAACAATGGATAAAATACCTTCAACGCACTTATAATAAAGTCATAAATAATATACTTTTTTAACTTTGATGAAATTTACAATATATCAAAGAGATAACGGTGTTGCAATTTTCTTGGCAATGCGTTATGTATGCACATTTTTTCGACAAAAAAACCTAAGACAACTATATCTTAGGTTTTGGTTTTAATCATTTCTCTTGGATTGCAGTATCAGGTTCAATTCGTCAAAAAAGCTGTCCACATCTTTAAATTCCCTGTATACAGACGCAAATCTTATATAGCTTACTTCGTCCAAATCACGAAGTTTTGCCATGACCATCTCTCCTATTTGTGTACTGCTTACCTGTCTGTCCATAGAGTTTAGGATTTGCTTTTCAATGTCGTTTGCAATGTCTTGCATCTGTTTGTTGCTCACCGGTCTTTTTTGACAAGAGCGCACCAAACCACGCAGTATTTTCTCCTTATCAAAAAGGTCGTGGCGACCGTCTTTTTTCACCACCATTATACTTGCTTCTTGCACCATTTCAAGCGTAGAAAATCTCTTTTTACAATCCTCACATTCACGCCTTCTCTTTATGGCGTTTTCTTCCTCTATATGTCTTGAATCCATAACTCTTATCTTTGTACTTTTGCAATATGGACAGTTCATAGGCTCACCTATCTCTTCTTATTATTTCTCAAAAAGTCAGGAATATCTAATGGAGGCTCTTTTTTATCTTTTACCTTCACTTCTTCAATCTCTTCTATTTCACTTGATATATCACTTGTATTGAACAAGTGGCGTATATTTTTCTTTGGATCATCAGGAAAACGTCTTTGTATTTTCTCAGACATATTGCTACCTGATTTTTGAGTTTCCTCTTCCTTTTGATAATCTTCGATACCTGTAGCTATAACTACCACTGACAGGTCATCTCCCATATCGTCTGAGAACGTATATCCGATAATATTATGTTCGGCTTGATAATTTTCATTTTCGCCTACAGTATCGTTTATAAAATCTCCTATAAGTTCAAGGTCACTTATGGTAGCTGAATCCATAGTAGATGTAATATTTACAAGCACCCTCTTTGCTTTTCTGATAGAAGTTTCAAGTAGTGGAGAAGTAACAGCCATCTTAACAGAGTCTACAGCTCTATTTTCACCTTTTGAAACACCAAAGCCCATATGACATACATTGCAAACACCGTCATTTTTTATAACTGTGCTTACATCGGCAAAGTCTATATTGACCATACCTTCTTTTTTTATGATGTCTACTATACCTTTTACGCCTTTTTTTAAGACTTCATTACCTTTTGCAAATGCTTCTTTAAGTGTAGTTCCTTTTGGGGAAATTTCCAATATCTTATCATTAGGTATTACTATTATGGCGTCAAGATACTTCTTAAGCTCTTCAAGTCCGTTTTCAGCCACTTCTTTCTTTTTTGCTCCTTCAAATCTGAAAGGCATGGTAACTATGCCAACTGTAAGGGCATTTATTTCTTTTCCTATCTGTGCAATCACCGGTGCGGCACCTGTACCTGTACCTCCACCCATACCTGCCGCAATAAACAGCATGTCTGTTCCTTGTATTTCTTCTTTTATCTTGTCATAACTTTCTTCAGCAGATTTTCTTCCTACTTCAGGTCTTGCTCCTGCACCTGTACCACCTGTCAATTTCTCCCCAAGTTGTATCTTATTATCCGCCAAAGAGCTGTTCAACGCTTGGTTGTCAGTATTGGCAGAGATGTACTCAACTCCGTCAACTCCGTCTTCCACCATTCTGTTTACCGCATTGCCACCTGCTCCGCCCACACCTATTATCACTAATCTTCTGTCGGCATTACTAATTACTGATTCATACTTCATCTTGTCCTCCAACCTAACTTTTTCCTTACAGTAAATTTTGGACATTCACGACCCTACTGAAAACTAACACTTACTATTTCTTCTAAACATTAATTTTAATACATTTTTGTTAAATTGTAAATATTATTTTAAAGTCTTTTTGATTTTTATCCATTTTTGTAATTATTTTGAAATATTTTATCCGAATTTACCTAATTTAAACTTTATTATTCATATTTTTTTAAATGTGACTTCATCAATTTCTTTCGTAAAAATATATAAGATTATCTTGTAACTTATAGTAAAATAACTTCTTAATTTATATAAAAAATCATTTTTAACATCCAAAGACTTATACTTTTTCAAATAAATTTAATAAAAATCTTAATTACAAGATAAAAATTGCTTTCTAAACTTATTCGTAAAATATTATTTTCAACATAGCTTCAGGCAACTTGACTTGATATATATTTAAACCTTAATATCAGTCATAAAATACAGGATCAGTATTAAACCTCATATCCAAGGTACCGCTTGTCTTTCCCTTTGTAGAGAGATTTATAAGTATCTGATTTAAGAGTTTAGCCTTGTACTCTATGTTCTTGATGCTCCCAAATCTAACTGTTATACCGGATTTGGTAGTCATAGATATATCGTCCAATTTTGCCAAATCCACATAAGATATGTTATCCAGCAAATTCAATGACGAAATATATTTTATTATCTTCAATATATTTTCAAGCTCATCCTGATTTTTTACATGTATTACATCCTGAAGTTTTATATCCTTTATCTGTATACCGTTTATCAGCGGTTTTTTTATCTTGGTTTCATCCTGCACTATACTTATAGCGGTGGCATTTTCATCTATGATGACATAGCCCCCCGGTGCAGGTATGCTGGCAACAGGTATACGTTCGTGTATAAGTATGGTTATCTCTCTTGGAAACTTCCTCTTGACTATTGCTGACTTGATATAGTTATCTTTTTCAAGATTTTTTTTAATCTGAGTCGTATTAATCAAATATATATTTTTTTTCATATCTATGTTGGCAAGGGCAAGTATCTTATCTTTTGGAAAACTTGACTGACCTAAAATGGTTATCTTATTTACACTAAAGTTTCCGGAGAAAAAATATACATAGATAATAGCTGCCAACATTAAAAGTGCTATTTTAATTTGTAAAGAAAGATTTTTTTTCATGCTTTCTACCTTTTTATTTGCTCATTATCGTATTATAAATCACTTCACATGAGTTTTTCTTATATAAGTCTTTGCTGTTTTTTGACATCAAGGAGATGTCCTCTTTTTCAAATATTTCTTCTATTTTTTCAATCAATATCTCAGAGTTAAGCTCATCCTCCTTGATATAAAAACCTGCCTTATTGTCTTGTATCATCTTGGCATTGTACTCCTGGTGATTTTCTGCAGTATATGCCTTGGGCAAGACTATCATCGGCTTGCCGGCAAATGTAAGCTCAGATATTGTACCGGCACCTGCTGAGCATATCACAAGGTCTGAAGCGCATACATAAGGCGCAATATCCTTAATGTATGGGAAAAGCTCAAACTTGTCGTAGTCCAAGTCCTTAATTGCTGTTTTCACCTGTTCAAAAAAATATTCGCCGCTGACATGTATCAATCTAAAAGCTTTTTCCCTGCAATATTTTGCAAGTTCAAATATTGCATCATTTAGATTTTCAAATCCTCCTGAGCCTCCAACCGAAAGAATTATCCTCTCATCTTTTCCAAAATTCAACTTTTCTCTTGCCTCATCCTTAGGCATGGAAAAATCTTTCATTCTGATAGGGTTTCCGCTTACTTTTGCATTTTTGTAATCATATCTTTTTAAAGAATCTTCAAATCCGTAAAAGATAAAATCTGCCTTTTTTGCAAGTATTTTGTTTGTCATACCCATAAAGACATTTTGCTCAAGTATTGCAGTCTTCACCTTCATCAGTACCGCCATATAGACCACGGGACCGCAGACATAACCTCCTGTACCTATTACAAGGTCAGGTTTTTCTCTTTTTATTATGCCTCTCATCTTAGCCATTGAAAGCAGAGATTTAAAAGCTCTTTTCATATTTTCAAAACTGATTTTTCTTTGAAAGCCCTTTATATCAATGGTTTCAAATCTATATCCGTAACTTGGCACTATCTTATTTTCTATTCCGTTTTTACCACCGATATACAAGATCTCTGTGTTCTCGTCCTTACTTTTGAAATAATCGGCTATGGCAAGTGCCGGATATATATGACCTCCGGTTCCTCCACCGCAAACTATTAGCTTCATAGATTATCCCCTTAATTCTAAACTTTATTTTAGCTTTATCAGTCTATTTTTTAATCTACTTTTTATTAGATTTATTTACTTTGTCTAAAATTTTGCTTACATTTTTTATAACTAATTTCTATTTCTTGATACATTGAGCACCACGCCTGTCATAAATAGAAACATCAATATAGATGTACCGCCGTAGCTGATAAATGGAAGTCCTACACCTGTATTAGGCACACTTGATGTTGCAACGCCTATATTTAGAAATACCTGTACTCCTATTTGCACTGCTATACCTATTACCAACATCCTACCAAATAAATCTCTTGTCTGAAGCGCCACACGAAACATCTTGAAAATCAGCACCATAAACACAAATATAATTCCTAAGCTCATGAAAAAGCCAAGCTCTTCTGCTATAACTGCAAATATAAAGTCATTTTGAGGTTGAGAAATGTAAAAATACTTTTGAGCACTCTTACCAAAACCAACTCCAAACATTCCACCTGACGATATGGCAAAGAGCGAGTTAGCTACCTGCCAACCTTTATCACCCATGTCTGCAAAAGGATCTAAAAAGGACCTCAGTCTGTCCACCCTGTATCCTTTAAGCGTACTCATTGCAAATGCACCGATTCCTCCAAGTATCATTAACGCTAAAACATGGATCATATTCATACCGCCAATAAAAAGAGTGATAAAACAAGTCATAGCTATTGTCATAGATGCTGAAAATGAAGGCTGTATAAAGATAATACCAACCGAAACAGCCATAAGCATCAGAGGAAATATCAAAAATCTAAATTTTGATATCTCTTTCCTGTACAAATCTAAAAAAAATGCTGTACCTACAATAACTGCAAACTTGGCAAACTCTGAGGTCTGAAAAGTAAAGCCGGGCAATCTTATCCATCTTCTTGCCTCATTGACAGGAGGGAAAATAAAGGTAACTAACAGCAAGATAATATTGAACGCTTGAATAAAAACAACAAACTTTTTATAATTTTTGTAGTTAAAATTAATTCCAAAAATCAAAGCTACTGTCCCTAAAGCCACATACATTACCTGTGACCTCAAAAAATGGACTGAACTGCCCTGCTCCGCCTTTGCCTGCACCGAACTGGCAGAAAAAATCATAACTATACCTATAGTCACCAAAAAATAAGTCAAAATCAGTATAGTCCTGTCCATCTTTGTGCGGACTTTTCTCGATTGTAAAGTCTCCATTATTATACCCCATATGATTCACATCTTAAATCTAAGTCAAATCTAACACTATATGATAGCTATTTAATATTAAAACAATCTTGATATTTAAATATAAATACACAAAATATTCATATCGTAAATTTTATTGAAAAACTTTATTGTATAATAAAGCTAAAATTTAATATTATTGTAATATTAATTCTACTATTATACAGATAAAAAGTAAAGTCAAAAATGGCATTTTACTCAATATTTTAGTTTTTTAGCAAAAAATATTGATTTTTTTTAAAATATGTTATAAACTATCCTAAATTTTCAAAGAAAATTAATTACTATCGACAACAACACTAAACTTCAGGTACTAATTTTGAAAATACAGCCTAATTATTGACAAAAAATAATTAATCATTTTGAATTTTAAAAATTTAAGGAGGTTTTTGCATGATTTTTGAAAAAATTAAGAAGATAATTTCATCAAAGACAGGTATTAACAAGGATACCATAACTTTGGAATCTGCTATTACAGATGATTTGAGTCTTGACTCTATAGAGATTTTTGAGATATTGTCTGAAATAGAAGACGAGTTTTCTATAGAAGTGGAAGAAGAAGCCTACGACAGCATTAAAACTGTACAGGATTTAGTGTCTTACGTAGAAAATGCTTTGGAACAAGCTTAGTATATAACTTACATCTCATATAACTCAATATAATTATAATATCTTATGTGATATTTTTATAGAATTCAATAACTCAACTTTCCCACTAAAATTATCACGATTTTAGTTGAAATTTAAATATTTATTAATTTTTTAATATACTACTTGACACACAATTTTCTAAATAATATTTATTGAAATTTTCATATTTATAAAAAAACGAAAACACTGAAAAAACTATGTCAAGAATAATATTATATTTTTAAAATATACTCAAATTTCAGTATCTTTAATAAGTTTTTCATGTGGGAAAGTTGAGTTATTTATATTTCAATAAAGCAAAATATATAACATTACAAATGTGATTAATATAAATAACAGTTGCTATATTAATTTCACATATATTTAAAACATTCAGCCCTACATGCTCTTATAACTTGCCATAAATCCGTCGTATATTATATAGCCTTTTAGATCAAGGACATTGAGTATTGAGATTACATCTTGGATATTCATTCCAAGAGCCATTGCTATCTTTTCACTATGGCAGAGCGATTCAAGCTTTATTATCATATAGACCTTTTTTTCGACATCTGATAAATCTTCTATGCTCATAATCTGATTTACTTCTTCATTTACAGACTTTGCCTCATATCTCATCTCAAAGAGTATGTCTCCAATATTTGTGACCATACAGGCACCGTCTTTTATCAGGGCATTTGCTCCAAAAGAGTTGGGTGAGTTGATATTTCCGGGTACTGCAAAGATGTATTTCCCCTGCTCCAAGGCGTATTTTGCTGTGATAAGTGTTCCGCTCTTGCTACCTGCCTCAGTTATTAGCACTCCTTTTGAAATTCCGCTTACTATCCTGTTTCTAAGTGCAAAGTTTTTCTTTTGTGCCGGTCTTAGACTGTTGTTTTCTGTAATTATCAGATTGTCTCCTGCAAGCACTTCTTCATATAGGTATCTGTTTTCCGCAGGATATATTTTATCTACAGATGTTGCAAATACGCAAATAGTATTGCCTCCATTTTTTATGGCAGTATTATGCGATATGGAGTCTATGCCTCCTGCAAATCCGCTTGATATACAAAAGTCGTTGTCTACCAAGTCTTTGACAAGGGACGAAGTCACCCATTTACCGTAAGTTGTCGGCTTTCTGCTACCTACTACTGCTATGTTTTTTTCTTTTTTAAGAAGTCCTATGTCTCCTTTATAGTATAAAACTTTGGGGGCATAGTCTATATTTTTGAGTCTGTTTGGATATTCTTCATCTAAAAATGTGATGTAGTCTATTCCATTTTTCGCATTTATATCATCAAGCTTTTTCATCTGCTCTTTGCAATGCTCTATATTGTATTTTGATGTGTCAAAGTCAGCTATGATATCTCTTATATCTTTGGTAGAAATCTCATATAGTTGTTTTTCTTCTATGTTTTTGTCAAGTTTTTCTATGTATTCACGGGGCATATTGTAAAATTCTGAAAAAAACTGTGCTATTTTGCTCATATATACTCCTTTAAGTTATTATTGTTATTTGTTAGCAATATGTACTTTTTTATAGCTATTTAATTTTTTAGATAAATTTGGCAAAATAACTTATTTAAATCTATCCTTTGATATTTATAATATTAAACTATATTTAAACTATGGATTTTGTCTTTGTGATACTCTATAGCATGTCTCTTTTTAATAAACTTTTTATTCATTATTCCATTAGTATAATACTGTAAGTTATAATGGAAGTTTCATTAAATATCCATATTATAGCTTATAGTAGTTTAATTTTGATATTTTGTCAATAAAAAAAGATGGCGGTACATTTCACCATCTCTAATACTAATACTAAAAATCTATTAAAAAGCCATATAATTGTATTACAAGTAAAATTGCTGATAATTTATAAACTGTAATGTCATTAATCATAAATGCCCGGCAATATAATAGTGATTCGTATGAAATCCAACAAAATAGTAGATACTTATTTTAAGTGAATTCATATAAAATCATATACTATTTTTTAATACTGATAATGAATTTTATCTATAAATTAAATAACTCAACTTTCCCACTAAAATTATTGCTATTTTCTCTGAAATTTAAATATTTATAGATTTTTTAATACACTACTTGACATATATTTTTCTAAATAATATTTATTGAAATTTGCATATTTATTGAAAAAATGAAAACACTGAAAAAACTATGTCAAGTATGTTGGTTTATTTTTAAAATATACTCAAATTTCAATGCCTTTAATGTGTTTTTCATGTAGGAAAGTTGAGTAAATAATAGTATAATATTGCTAAGTTTGAAATTTATTGACCTGTAAATATTTTAATAAGATCTTTGTAAGTCACAAGCAACATTATGCCTATCAAAAATACCATGCCGGCAGCATTTACAATGTATTCCATCTTTTTGTTGAGTTTTTTCCTTGTAATCAGCTCTACAAATGATGTGAGCAGTCTAAATCCGTCGAGCGCAGGTATGGGCAGTAGATTCATAATGCCCAGATTGAGCGAGATAAAGGCGATGTAGTTTATCACTGTGGCAAGACCTGAGTTGACAGAAGAGCCCATCTCCTTGACTATGCCTACAGGTCCGCTGACATAGTTGAAGTCTACCTTGCCTGTGAACAGCTTTTTGATAAAGTCAAGCATGCTTAGTGATACATTGTAAGTCTGAGAAAATGCCTGTGAAATGGAAGATGAAAAGTTTTTCTCGTACATAGGATATATGCCCACTGTTCTTCTTCCGTTTTTTTCTTCCGGTGTTATAACTATTTCCATAGTCTGACCGTCTCTTATCACTTGTATAGTGACATCTCCCTTTGTGCCTGCTATGGTAGTTGGAATATCGTTCCAAGATTTTATATTTGTTCCATTTATTGATTTTATCTCATCTCCGACTTTGAGCTCACTTTTGCTCGCAGGTGAGTTTTCTATTATATTGCCTACCTTGTTGACAGGTACTCCGCTGAGTGTAAAGAGCAGGATGAATGTCACTATGGTAAGGACAAAGTTCATAAAAGGTCCTGCAAAGATTACAGCCATTTTTTGGAGAGGATTTTTTTGGCAAAATGCGTTTGGATCGTCACTTTCTTCATCTTCACCCTCCATAGCTACGAATCCTCCCATAGGTATAGCTCTTAGAGAGTAGTTTGTGCCGTTTTTTTCCTTTTGAAAAATAACTGGCCCCATTCCTATGGCAAATTCGTGGACTGTTATTTTGTTCAGTTTAGCTACAAAAAAATGTCCGAATTCATGCACTGCCACGACTATGCCGAATATCAACAGCGCTATAATGATATTTATAATTCCCATTTATTCTCCTTTTATCAAATCTTCAAATTCTGCACTGATAAGTTCTTTGAGTGCATTTACTTCCATTTTCAGTTGCATGCCTCTTTTTCCGGCACTTACTATTATATATTCCAAATTTTCCGCTTTTTTATCTATAAAAGTTGGAAATATTTTTTTCATGCCTATGGGTGAGCAACCGCCTCGTATATATCCTGTGATTTTGTTTATTTCGCTGACGTGTATCATGGCTATATTTTTGAGTTTGAAGGCTCTTGCAGTCTTTTTCAAGTCAAGCTCGTCCTCGCCGTTTATCACGCATACATAGTAGTTTTTGTCATTTCCTTGCAGTACCAAGGTCTTGTAAACGTATTTGATTTCTTCCTTTATTTTTTCCGCTACTGATATGGCATCGAGATGTTCTTCATCTACTTCATAGCTTAGAAGCTCGTATTTTACCTTGTTTTTTTCAGCTATTCTCACTGCATTTGTCTTTTTGTCTGACATCTTATACCTCTTTTTTTACACTCTTGTTTTTAAGTAGTCTCTTACATAGTCCCTTGCCCATCTATCCATTATCAATATCTCGTCAAGACTTGGCTTGGATATGAACTTGTGTTTTTGCAAGGCTTGATATATGACATCGCTTATATCGTAAAATCCTATTTCATCCTTAAGATAGGCATTGACCAGTTCTTCGTTGGCTGAATTGAGTATGCAGGTAGCTGTTCCGCCCGATTTTAGAGCGTCTTTTGCAAGACTTATACAAGGGAAGTTTTCTTCGTCTATCTCTTCAAAAGTCAGGCTTTGTCCTATCAGGTCAAGCTCTCTCATTACTGATAATTCTCTTTGCGGATAGAAGAAGGCGTATGAAATAGCACCTCTCATATCAGGGAGCGACATCTGTGCCTTGATAAAATTGTCTTCAAATTCTACCATGGAGTGGACTATGGATTGTCTGTGTACGCAGGCTTTTATCTGCTCTTTTTTCACGCCGAACAGATGATAGGCCTCTATAATTTCCAGTCCTTTGTTCATCATGGTAGCTGAGTCTATGGTAATTTTTGCTCCCATAGACCAGTTTGGATGTTTTAGGGCGTCCTTTGCTTTTTTAGTCCTTATTTCTTCTTTGCTCATGCCTCTGAATGCTCCGCCTGAAGCAGTGATAATAAGATTTTTTATATGTCTTTGTTCTTCTCCTACCAAGCATTGGAAAATCGCCGAGTGTTCCGAGTCAACAGGCAGTATCTTCACCTTATTTTGCCTTGCTTTTTCCATTACTATGTCGCCGGCAACTACAAGAGTCTCTTTGTTTGCAAGCGCTATGTCAATTTTGGACTCTATGGCTCTTATAGTAGGTAGCAGTCCTATCATACCCACCACACAAGTCAGTAGAAGCTGAGTATTTTGATAAGTAGCTGTCTTTATCAGCCCGTCCATGCCAAAATCTGTGTCTACGTCGATTTTTTCTTCCTTGAGTTTTTCCTTCAGTTTTTCGCAGGATGCTTGGTCGTATACGCAGACAAATTCCGGCTTGAATTCTTTGATTTGCTCTAAGAGTAGGTCTATATTTTTATTTGTGCTCATAGCCACGACTCTAAAGCTGTCTTTTTTGTCTCTGATTATATCCAGTGCCTGTGTGCCTATAGAGCCTGTAGAGCCGAGTATGGAGATATTTTTCATACGCTATACTTCTTTCTTATATTTTTTATTTGCTGAATTTATTTTTGTCTCTTTTAAAGAGCACTCTTACTGCAAAAAGCGGTAAGGCTCCAAGTCTTGTTATTCTCTGTGGCTCTTTTACCACCCTGTACAGCCATTCCAAACCGTGTTTTTGGTAAAACATAGGTGCTCGCTCTACAGTACCTGAGTATACGTCAAATGAACCGCCTACTCCAATGAATACCTTAGCATTGAGCGTTTCTTTGTATGCGTCTATGAAAAATTCCTGCTTAGGTGAGCCAAAGGCTACAAATAGGATGTCAGGATTTGCACTGTTTATTTTTTCTATTACAGCTTTTTCTTCGTTATTTCCCTTTGCACCTGTGTGTATGCCCTTGTAGTAGCCATGATGATATCCGGCTATTTTTATATTTTCATATTTTTTTTGTATGTTTTCGCATGCCTTTTGTGCTATGCCGTCTTTTGCGCCAAGTAAAAATATTGATTTGCCATTTTCGCTGCAATATTTGAGTAAGCTGTCCATCAAGTCTATACCTGTCACTCTTTCTTTAAGTGCATTGCCCAGTATCTTGGAGCCTATAACAAGCCCTATCCCGTCAGGTACGACCATGTCGGCTTTTTTGATGATGTCGTATAGAGCCTTGTTTTCTCCTGCATTTACCACTATCTCAGCGTTGGGTGTGACTACAAAGTATTTTTGATTGTTTTCAATTGCCTCTGTACATCTTTGCACAGCCTGTTTCATATCCACCTTATCTATTTCTACTCCGAGTATTCTTATCTTATCCATATTTATATTTTCTCCGTAAATTTTATACATGACTTTGATATATGTCGTTATTTTACTAATATTAAACAGCATTTAGAAAATCGCAGTTTATTTTATTAAGACATAGATACTTGTTTTTTCAACAAGCTTTCATTATATATTTATTTGGCTGTTTTATTTGGTGTAAATTTAATAACGAATTATGCTGTATTAGTAATTTTAGACTTATGCATATTATATCTTTTTATTTTATAATTAGTTTGAATTTTACAGTTTTAATCACATTTTACGCCCTGCTATTATATCATAGGCTTGTATTTTTTACAAATAAGCATAAAAAGCTCCATAAGTAGATTGGCTTATTTACCTTGTCTACTTATGGAGTATTATATCAGATTTTGTAGTCTAAAAATGTTTTGTTCAATTTGATATTGCTATTTTAAAAAAATCTTACTTTTTATTCAGATCTTAACCATAGTGATACATAGCCGTTTTCTACAGCTATTCCCATCTTTGTAAATTTAGGATTCATCATATTTTGTCTGTGTCCTTCTGATGCGTACCACTGATTAAAAAGATCTTCAGCAGTGAAACTGTCTGTTGAAAAAGCGATATTTTCAGCCCAAGTACCGCTAAATTCCAATCCGAAATCTTCAACTTGTTTTCTCATATCAGTTCCGTCTTTTAGTTTATGGTTGAAGTTGCTGTTTTTATTCATATATTGAGCCTTCCACTTTGCAAGATTGTTTAGTGAGTCGTCAGCAGTAAGAGCTTGTATATTTGCACCTTCTCTTTTTTGGTTGACAATATTCAAAAACTCTTTTACAAACTTTTCATCACTTGCAGATTTCACATCTTTTACAGGCTTGATGCTTTTTGCATCTTCTATTTGTTTTTTATCTTTTTCATTAATTATTTTTACGCTATATTCTTTGCCTTCCACCATATTTTTCCATTGCTCGTAATCCATTTGCAAGTCCAAAGTAGTCTCAACACTGTAATTTTTTTGGAAGGGTTGATATTTTCTCATAATTGTGTAAGCCTTGTTTTCTTCGTAAAACTCCTTATTCAAATAGTCGCCTTTTGCAGCTGAATAAATATGAATCTTACCGTCTTTTCCAATTTTGAAATACTTGAATTTTGCAATGCCCTGTTCTAAAGTGAGCGGATTTAACTTATTATTTGATTTTTGCTTATTGAACATTTTTTCAAATTCATTGTAAGACATCTGACTGTCATATACGATGTAAAACTTTGCAAAATTCTTGTCTTTTGCATAGAAATTCTTGTTTATAACAGCAAGCTCAGAGTCGTATCTCTTGTATTGTACTGCATTTGAATTGACCATATGGTAAGTTGCAGGCACATATACAAAGAGCATATTGTTGTCACCGAGTTTAAAATATTTATCTTTTTTCACAGTTTCTGCGAGAGTTTTTTGACCTGTATTTGTTTTTTTAGTCAAATTTGTCTTTTTAAGCTGTTTTTTAGTATTCTTATTGTTCTTTTTTACTGCCTTAGTAGTATTTTTACCTCTTGCTGCACTTACAAGGACTGGTTTTTTGACCAAGCTGTTAGCCACAGCTCCTTCATAATTCACATCTGCACTTACCGCCTGAGCAAAAAGTGACATAAACATGATTGCCGCCAAAGTTACTTTCATCTTCTTCATCTCTTACATCCTTTCTAAAATAAAGTTTTTAAACTTAGTTCTATGTATTACCATTTCAAGTTAATTATACCACAAGTAGTATATTAAAAATAATTAATTTTTTATTACATATTTTTTACCTATTTTATCCTTAGTCATTTACATATATACAAAAATGAAAATAAGTTTTTTATATATGCTAAGACACATTAATAAAAATTTGAAAAATTATTAAATTTAGTGTATAATTGCAAGGATACAGTATTTATGGATGAAAAAATAAAAGTTAAAAGAGCATATAATTTTTTGACTTTAAGGCAAATAATGCTCTTAATAAAAATGATATAATTTTGCAATCTAAATGATTACGTTTAAAATTTCAAGTGATGATAAGTTTAATACTGATCACTGTTTATAATGTCATATTTTTGAATTTATTGAAATATTATTTTTTAGTTTTAAATAACTTATATTTAAAATATTTTTAGGACTGTTTAATTTGTTTTTAGTATAAGTAAACAATAGTATTGAGATATAGGTGAGATATTTGAGAAAAAAGGTAATTTTGGGTATGAGCGGTGGAGTGGACTCGTCAGTTGCAGCAGTCTTACTCAAGGAGCAAGGTTATGACGTAACAGGCATATTTATGAAAAACTGGGACGACAAAAATGACGATATGTGTACAGCAAAGCAGGACTACGACGATGTCAGAAAGGTAGCTGACTCATTGGGTATAGACTATTACACCGTGAATTTTGAAAAGCAGTACTGGGATGAGGTTTTCAGCTATTTCCTTGACGAATATAAAAAAGGCAGAACTCCAAACCCGGATGTAATGTGCAATCAGGAGATAAAGTTTAAGGCATTTTTGGACTATGCGCTAAAACTTGACGCTGACTGTATAGCCATGGGACATTATGCCAGAGTTGAAGAAAAAGACGCTAAATTTTACCTCAAAAGAGCTGTAGATAACAATAAAGACCAGACTTACTTTTTGTCACGCATAGGTCAAAAAGCTCTTTCCAGGACGATTTTTCCAATAGGAGATATTGAAAAATCAAAGGTCAGAGAGATAGCTAAGGCTCACAATCTTTCCACTGCACTTAAAAAAGACTCTACAGGAATTTGCTTTATAGGAGAGAGAAATTTTGACACATTTTTGGATAAGTATCTGCTTTCAAAAAAGGGAGATATGATAAATGTGGATGACTCCAAGAAAATAGGCAGTCACAACGGACTGATACACTATACTTTGGGACAGAGAAAGGGACTGGGTATAGGAGGAGTAGGTAGCGGATTGCCGTGGTTTGTAGCAGGCAAGGATATAGAAAAAAATATCCTCTATGTAGCTCAGGGAGAAGATCATGACTCATTGTACTCCACATCTTTGATAGGAGAACAGCCTTTTTGGATAATGGGACAAGAGCCTGAATTCCCATATAAATGTACAGCAAAGTTCAGATACAGACAAAAGGATATTCCTGTTACAGTTGATAAAGAGGGCGAAAATATAAGGGTGCTATTTGATGAGAAGGTAAAGGCTGTAACGCCAGGGCAAATAGCAGTATTATACGATGGAAAATACTGTATGGGCTCTGCCATTATCAAGGAAATAGAGCCTTTGAAAAAAGAATATAAATATTTAAATGCATAGTTTTTTTAAATTGACTACCAAGGAGGATGAGATGAACGAAACTGTAAAAACTCAATTAAATCACAAAACCATAAGAAAGTTTAAGGATAAAAAGATAGAAAAAGAAATAATTGACATCCTCTTTGATGTGGCAGTCAGATCTGCAAGCAGTAACGGCATGTATAGCTATTCTATGATACATGTTACAGATAAGCAAAAGAAATCTCAGATAGCAAAAGTTTGTGCTCAGCCTTATGTAGAAAGCACAAGCGACCTTGTAGTCTTTGTAGTTGACATATATCGCAACAGACAAATAGCAATGGAAAAGGGACTTGAGCTTGAACATCTGGGAGAAGACATGGATAACTTCCTTCAGGGAGCAAGTGACGCCCTAATTTCAGCTCAAAATATGGTAGTTGCAGCAGAGAGCATGGGCATAGGTACGGTATTTTTCGGCTCCATACTTGGAGATGTACAAAAGATGTGCGATATACTCAAACTTCCTGAGCTGACTTTTCCCGTAATAGCTGTAGGACTTGGATATCGTGATGTAGAGCCTGCATTAAAGCCAAGGTTGCCTAAAAAGATGCAGATATTTGAAAATGAATATGAGAGCTTTGAAAATTACAGCGAAAAGTTAAAAGAATTTGATGAAGAAATGAACAAATATTTTGATACCAGAGACATGACTGTCACTGTGGGTAAGTTTTCGACTCAAATATTTAATAAGATGAAAAATTCAAAGGGAAGAAACAGAAATCTAATTGAAGAAATAGAAAAAAGAGGATTTAAGACAAAACTTATATAAACTTAATTAAAAACTTTGCAAAAAGCTATAAAAAAGCTAAAATTCGGGGGAGATAAAAGTGATAGAAAGCTTTACTCAATTCAGCAGGAAACTGCTCAATCTCTCTGCGCAAGAGGCAAATAAATTGGGGCATAATATGGTGGACTCTGAGCATATGCTCATTGCTATAAGCAGACAGGACAGTTCACTGGCATCCACTTTGCTGAGCGGCAGAGGTCTGGGTACTCAGGCTATAATAGAAGAAGTGCTCAAAAAAAATCCAAAAGGTTCATTTTCAGGCACAGTATTCTCATATAGCGATGACTTAAGAGCCATACTCAGCGAATCAGTCATAGTGGCACGTTCACTTGGCTTTGAGTTTGTAAGTGTGGATCATGTCTTAATTTCCATACTCGGTAAGAGAGGACTTGCAACTAAGATATTAAACGAAAATAATATTACTCAAGATGATGTAATAAATGAAGTATTGTCAGCAAAGATGAAGTTTGACAATATAAAACAAAAATTTTATGATAATTTGTTGATTAATCAAAATCAGGAAGACTTCAACCAAAGAAATATATATAAGAAACCTCCGAAAATGGGAGCTTTTTTGGACAAGTATGCTGTAGATATGACAAATAAGGCTGAAAATGGAGAGCTTGACTCTGTAGCACACAGAGATGGGGAGATACAAAGAGTAATACAAATACTGTCTCGTAGAACAAAGAACAATCCCATACTCATAGGTGAGCCTGGAGTAGGTAAGACTTCAATTATAAATGCCATTGCTCAAAAGATAATTGACGGCAATGTTCCTAATATATTGAGCGGTAAGAGAATATTGAGAATAGATATGCCTCTTGTAGTGTCAGGGAGCAGATTTAAGGGAGAGTTGGAAGACAGGATAAGAAACATACTGGGTGAAGTTAAGAAAAACAGCAATGTCATATTATTTATAGACAACTTCCACACCATAGCTATATTATCAGGTCAGGAAAGCTCTGCTGAAGCGGGAAATATAATAAAAAATGCCCTTGCAGAGTCTGATATACAGATAATAGGAGCTACAAGTACAAGCGAATACAAGAGATATATAGAAAAAGACGATGTATTGAAAAGAAGAATACAGACTATAGTTGTAAAAGAGCCGACTGTCGATGAAGCCATAGATATGATAAAAACACTGAAGAAAAGCTATGAGCTATACCATGATGTCAAGATAGGAGACGATGTCATAGAGCTTGCTGTAAAGCTGTCAAAAAGATATATCAACGACAAATATCTGCCTGACAAAGCTATAGACTTGATAGATGAGGCAGCAGCAAAACTTAAACTCACAAGGACTGAAGACTACTACAAGGTGGATGAGATAATAAAGGGCATTACAGATGCAAGATTTTCACTCAATTCTGAGCTTACAGAAAGCAATATGAAAAATGTCTCGAATATAACGGACAAGATAGATGAGCTTGATGAGATAATGTCAACTATATCTGAGGACAGACTGAAAAAGTACAACGAACAAAGGATACTGGGTACAAAATATATAGAGCAGGTAATAAGCACAATAACAGGTATACCTCTTGAGAGACTTACCAAGACTCAGGAAGACAAGCTCTTAAATATGCAGGACAATCTTTCAAAATATGTAATAGGTCAGCAAAGTGCCGTGTCAAGTATAACAAGGGCAATACTTAGGGCAAATACAGGACTCAAAGATCCGAGAAGACCTATAGGCTCTTTCATATTTGTAGGTTCTACAGGAGTTGGTAAGACAAGATTGGCGAAAATGCTTGCAAAAGAACTCTTTGACGATGAAGAAGCCATGATAAGAGTCGACATGAGCGAATACATGGAAAAGTTCGACGTTACCAAGATGATAGGCTCACCTCCGGGATATGTAGGTCATACAGACGGTGGACAACTCACTGAAAAGATAAAGAAAAGACCATATTGTGTCCTGCTTTTTGATGAGATAGAAAAGGCACATGCCGATATATTTGATTTGCTCTTACAAGTATTGGACGAAGGTCATCTGACTGATTCTCACGGTAAAAAAATAGATTTTAAAAACACCATCATCATAATGACATCCAATATTGGAGCCTCAAAGATAAAAAGTCAAAAAAACCTTGGCTTTGTAGAAAAAGATGATGATGAGCTGAGCGAAAAGGAAAAAGAGCTGTTCCTGTCTGAACTTAAAAAATATTTCAAGCCTGAGTTTATCAACAGAGTAGATGAAATAGTAGTATTTGAATCTTTGACTAAGGAAGATATAGACAAGATAGTCATGCTTATGATAGACGACCTCAATGAAAGGCTGTCAATGAGAAATATAAGGCTGACTTTGGACGACTCTGCTGTAAGCCTCATAGCTCAAAACGGCTATAGTAAGGAATACGGTGCAAGACAACTCTCACGCTCCATCCAAAAGATGATTGAAGACGAGCTGTCAAAGATGATACTGAAAAAGCAGATAAAGGACAATGACGAGATAAAGGTAAGTGTAAAGGATGAAAAGCTTAGTTTTTCAGTAAAATAACACAAAATAATGTCTGACTGAAAAACTTATACTATCAATCTAATAGAATAATGGATAAATTTTTTTGACGCATTTACAATAAAGTCATCAATAATATTTTTTTAAAACTATTAATGAGAATTATCTATAGATTAAATAGAGTTTAGTATTAATTTTAAAAATTTATTTCATTTTTTAAAATTCAGTATAATCAAAGCAAAATAACATATAATTTTTTTCATAAATTTAAAACAAGTATGTAAGTTTTAAATAAGAATGTATCATTTATCAGCCTTTTATGACTTGATACCACTGATTGATGATAATCTAATACATTGTATAGTTCAATGATTATATCATCAATTATGATTCTGTACAAAAGGCTGATAATCTCTTTCTTGCTATAGATGTGAGAAAGATAGAGGAAAGAAAAAGAAAAAGAGATTATTATGGCAAAGTTAAAGACAAAGTACACCTGTGAAAACTGCGGATACGAGACGTCCAAATGGTGGGGGATATGCCCAAAATGTAGGACTGCTGACAGTTTTCATGAGGAGGTATATAGCGAAAAAACTAAGAAGGCTCAAAAACAAATTGAACTTATGGGCGGTGGAGAAGATAGCGATCCTGTGAGACTATGCGAAGTCACTGGAGGAGACTACACGAGATTTTCTACAGGTATTGCCGAGTTTGACAGGGTGCTTGGAGGCGGTATAGTAAACGGCTCTCTTGTACTGATAGGCGGAGATCCCGGCATAGGAAAATCCACAATATTACTGCAGCTTACAAATAATATCTGTAAGAGCAAGAAGGTACTATACGTTTCAGCCGAAGAATCACTTGAGCAGATAAAATTAAGAGCTGACAGAATTTTCAGTCAGGACTCTGACATCTTAATAATGGCACAGACCAATCTTGAGGTCATAGAAAGCAAATTGAGCGACCAGAGTTTTGATGTGGTGATAATAGACTCTATACAGACAGTCTCTACAGCGTATTCAGACTCCTTGCCCGGCTCTGTAACACAGGTCAAGGACATAGCAGGTAGATTGATGAAGATATGCAAGAGTAGAAATATCTGCTGTTTCATAGTAGGCCATGTGACAAAGGACGGAGCTATAGCCGGCCCAAGAGTGCTTGAACATCTTGTGGATACAGTCCTTTATTTTGAAGGAGAAAAGTTCAACTCTTACAGGATGATAAGGGCGGTAAAAAATAGATTCGGCTCTACAAATGAGCTTGGGGTATTTGAAATGACAGATAGAGGGCTTATAGAAGTGGACAATCCCTCGAAGATGTTATTATCAGAAAATACAAATGAAAATTCAGGAACGGCAATAGTCAGCAGTGTTGAAGGTACAAGACCTATGCTCATTGAAATACAATCTTTGGTAATCTCAACGAGCTTTCCATCACCACGAAGGACAGGTACAGGAGTGGATTATAACAGGCTCAATATGTTGCTTGCTGTACTGGAAAAACACGCAAGAATCAATATACAAAGCTATGACGTATATGTCAATCTGACTGGCGGTATAAAAATCTCTGAGCCTTTTATAGACTTGGGAGTGGTAATAGCCATAGCCTCAAGTTACTATGACAGCCCTGTCAAAAATAATCTTGCAATCTGTGGAGAAGTGGGTCTTACAGGAGAGATAAGGAGTGTCAGCTTCGTACAAAACAGGATAAACGAGGCATTGAAGATGGGCTTTGAAGAAATATTAATACCATATTCAAATTTAAAAGACCTCAAAGTAAATGACAAGATTAAAGTTACAGGAGTTAAAAATATCAAAGAGGCGCTGAAAATATCAATTTCAAAATCTAAGAAGGAGGTGAAGTAATTGATAAAAAAGGCGATTAAATATTTAATAGCAGTTGTAGGAGCAACTTTTGGAATCATATTTTATATTTTAGTCAAGGACTTTTTAAAGGATGTAAGACCGGCAAATATGTCATTAAGGCTGTTTGACATAGGTTTGGCTGTAATTATCACAGTTTTATTTGCAATCATATTTTATTTTTTAGCTCCATTTATAATTGATAAGGGACAAAAAATTGCCAACTATTTTCAAGGGCAGATACTTAAGATGCCTTTGCCTGAATTGATTACAAGTATAGTGGGGCTTGTAATAGGAATAGTGATTGCCTATCTGCTTTCTAATCCTATAAGTAAGATACCATTTGCAGGTATACCAATTTCAATACTTCTATATGTATTTTTAGGATACATCGGTATGAATGTTGGAAGGCTTAGAAAGGATGAAATAGCAAAATATCTTCAAAAAAGACCTTTTTCAAAGGAAAAAAGCGGAAAGAAATCTACCGGTATTTCTAATAAAATATTAGATACCAGCGTAATAATAGATGGAAGAATTGCAGAGATAATCTCTACGGGATTTTTGGAAGGTAAGATAGTCATACCTACCTTTGTACTCGATGAGCTAAGATATATAGCGGATTCAGCTGATGACTTGAAAAGAGTTAAGGGTAGACGTGGGCTTGACATTCTAAACGAGATACAAAATAATAGCAATGTAGCTGTCGAAATCAACGATATGAAGATAGACGGAGTGGAAGAGGTAGATATAAAACTCCTAAAGCTTGCAGAAAAAATCAATGGTTGTGTAGTAACAAACGACTACAATCTTAACAAGGTAGCCCAGATACAAAATATCAAGATATTAAATATAAACGAGCTGTCCAACGCAGTAAAACCTGTACTCGTATCAGGTGAAAAAATCACTCTTAACATAGTAAAAGAGGGTAAGGAATATTCGCAGGGTATAGGTTATCTTGACGACGGTACCATGATAGTTGTTGAAAACGGAAGGCGTGCGATAGGTACGACTACAGAAGTAGAAGTCAGCTCAGTATTACAGACGCAGGCAGGAAGAATGATTTTTGCAAGGATAAAATAATTTAAACTACTTAATTTAAAAGGAGAATATGTTGGATCATCAATTATTTGAGTATTTTCTGTCGTTTCTGCTTGCATTTTCCATAGCATTTGTCATATCTCCAAGGATACTTATGATGCTTCGTAAATTGAATTTCGGACAGGAGATAAGGGAGGAAGGACCGCAGTCTCACCTATCAAAGGCGGGTACGCCTACGATGGGCGGAGTCGTATTTATAATAGCTATAATAGCTTCTACATTGATATTGAATTTTAGAGCTTTTTCTAAGGTCTATCTATTTTTGCTATATCTACTACTATTTGCACTTGTAGGATTTATGGATGACTATGTCAAGGTAATCAACAAGAGAAATCTTGGACTTACAAGTAAACAAAAACTGCTTGTGCAAATAGTATTTGCCCTGATACTGACTTTATTATCACTAAAAAATTCGGCATGGAATACAAATATTATAGTACCTTTCACAAGCTATAGGATTAAACTTGGGATGTTTTACATTCCTTTTACCGTGCTTACTATAGTTGCCACTACCAACTCTGTCAATCTTACTGACGGCTTGGACGGATTGGCATCAAGTGTAACATCCATAGCTATGCTTGCTCTTGGTATAATAGCTATGAACATGAGTTTCATATCTGAGAGCATGTTTGCCTTTGCGGTAACAGGAGGATGCCTTGGTTTCTTGAGGATTAATGCTTATCCTGCAAAGAGTTTTATGGGGGATACCGGCTCTATGGCACTTGGAGGGGCTGTATGTGCAGTAGCTATATCCATGAATATGCACCTTATTATAATATTAGTAGGTCTGGTTTACTTAATTGAGAGCCTGAGTGTAATAATCCAGGTCATAGCTTATAAGAGGTTTAAAAAAAGGGTATTTAAGATGTCGCCCTTCCATCATCATCTTGAGCTAAGCGGATATAAGGAGACCAAGGTAGTGGGCATATTTTGCATAGTGACGGCAATAATGTCTATAATTTCAATATTAAGTACACAGTTTATATAGCATACGTAATATACTAATCACTATTAGAAAATTTATAAAAATTATAATTTTCTAATTGAAATAACAATGAAATTGTAAAAAAAGGATTTTCAAGTTTTCTACCTTGAAAATCCTCTCTTTTTATTTCTCAGTTACCCAAGAACTAAATATTATGTCTGTAACTTTTACATATTTGCCGTCTTCTATGAGATCTCCTACAAATACTCTTTTTTCAACTTTTTTATTTTCGGATGTCTTTTTTTCTATTCCCAATACATAGCTTGACTTATCATAGTCAAATATCAGATTTGGAGATGAAAGCACTTTGTTACCAAATTTTTCGTTAAGTATGAATTTATTATACAAATCCAGTCTTCTTTCAGAGTCTGTATCAAAAACATACTGCTTTATAAAGTCTTTGTCAAATTTTTTCACCGGTATATTCTCTAAAATATATCTATAGTCGCTTTTTGAAAGAAATTTGTCAGTTTTTTCTATTTCATAGACATCTTGCAACTTACTTGGCTTTCCGGCTGCCAATTTATCTATCATAACTACGGTTTCCTGTCTTGATATATTTCTTGACGGTACGAAATTGCCGTTTTTATATCCGCTCATAACACCTAATGCTGTCATAGCTCCTACAGCTTTTTTTGCCCAAGTTTGAATAAATCTTGCATCCTTAAATCTTGATATTGAGCCGTCAGGCACCTTTCTAACCAAAGACTCAGCCTTATACATCATTACAGCTGCTTCACTTCTTTTGATTTTTAACAGCGGTTTAAATGAGCCGTCAGGATAACCTGATACTATACCAAGAGCATAGGCAGACTTGATATATTTATCATCATCTACATCCTTAATATCAGCATCAAATGTTTCAAGGTTGTAGCCGTTATTTGCCACCATATATCTCATTAACAGGTGAGTGAACTCCCTTCTGTTGATTTCCTGTTTGAGATCAGCATCCCTAAGTATCAAAGGTATAATTTGTTTTTGTCTTAGCCTGTCATATGCAGGTTTCGCCCAGTTTGACATCTTAGGTGAAGCTGCAAATGCCCCTGTTGAAAAAATTGTAAAAATCAGCATAAGTGCTGCAATCTTAGAAAATATTTTTTTCATCAATCCCTCCTGAAATATTAAAATAATTTTTATAATTCTTAATATAACTTGCTTTGTTGTTACCTTTATCAATGAATACTTTATTTTTGTGCTAATTTTAACTCAAGCTTATACCTCAAAGCCTCTACCAATTAATATGCTCTTCACTTCTTCCATACTCATACCTACAGCCTTACTTATTATGTCTATACCAACTCCGTTTTTGAAGAAATTAATTAATGTATCTATCTTTCCTTTTTCTTCTCCTTCTTTTCTTCCTTCTTTTCTTCCTTCTGCTCTTCCCTCTCTTAGTCCTGTTTGTCTTTGATCATCCATGAATATCTTAAAAGCTGTCTCTTGTTTCATATATTCATTTACCATGTCTTGCACCTGCTTTTTTTATTTTACATTATTAGACTTACAGAGAATTTTTATTTTAAGCTTATACTTCAAATCCTCTGCCAATTAATATGTTCTTCACTTCTTCTATACTCATGCCTACAGCCTTACTTATTAGATCTAATCCTGCTCCGTTTTTAAAAAAATTTACTAATGTATCTATCTTTCCTTCTTCTCTTCCTTCTCTTAGTCCTGTCTGTCTTTGGTCATCCATAAATATCTTAAAGGCTGTCTCTTGTTTCATATATTCGTTTACCATCTCTTGCACCTCCGTCTTTCTTATTGACAAGTATTCTTTTAATATCTCTTCATTCATACATATCTCTATTGTATTTTTTATAGCCTGCTTTACATCTGCACATTCATTCTTTTGTCTTGAAAATATCTGTGTAAATAATATATACTGTCCTAAGATATTGTTTTTATTCCCTGTACAGATTACCCTTACCTTCATATCTATATCTGAGACTATATTACTTTCTACCATCAAATCGCTAAGATGTAAATCATGGTCTTCCATGAGTTTATCCCCTGTATATACTGTAAAAAGTTTTATCTTAGGTATCATCCTCTTTTTTGTACTGTAGAGTTCTACAAGGTTTTTATTAGGGCTGTTTTGTTCTATATAGTCTTTGAGTGTATCTGATAGATAAAATAATACTCTCAGAACAATATTTTCCGTGTAAACACTCTGTGCTTCCATAAGTATTATTATTTCATCTTTTACCCTAAAACCGAGGTCATTATACACTCCTGTTGTGATTATATTTTCCAAGGTTATTATCTCTATATCTTCTGTGCTGATTTTTCTTTCATCATCTACTAATGATTTATATAGTTGTATCAGACGATTTTTATCTGAAAATAAGTCTATAAATAAGCTATCTCTTATCTTAAGGTTCATATTTTTGGGTGACATATATATCTCCTATAATTATAATGCTTATATACCTATTATAATTCTTGAAAGGGTATTTGTAAAGAATAAACAGCTTAAAAACATAATTATATCAATATAATAAATCTCTAACCTACACTTTCAATATCTTGAAAATTAGACGTTATAATTTATCAGACTGCAAGATGTCCCTTTCTCTTAGAAAGACGTATTCTTGCCTCCATACCTGATGAAAATGTCAAAAAGTCACTTTCTACTCCATCACTGAATATTACACCATTTTCAGGCATCTTAGATATAATTTGTAGACTCTTTCCGCTATTTATCATGCCAAATACAAAGTTTGCCTTGGAGCTTTTGCTTGGAAAAGGCTCACGCACTGAAAATACCAAGGATGTACTGTCCCAGCTCATATTTAGGTATGAGCTGTCATAATTACTTGTATTTTCGGCATTTATATCTTTGACACTCCTACTATTTTTCTTATTCCAATTCAAGATACTGTCAGTTTTTCCATTAATAGACTTATAAGATTTAGATATATTTAGGGCTCCTGATATTACGCTCTTGAGCCAACCTGTACTTCCAAGACCTGTAGATATTATTATTCCGCTTGATGACTGATCTTCCTCATAGTTGTCCAATTTTATAGTGTATCTTGCAGATGTGTGAGTCTTTTGCCCGATGAAGAGGTCATTTACTCCATACAAGACCTGACCGTCTGCAAGGCTGACTTTAGCCATGGAAATATTTTTTACATCTCTCTTACCTCTTATTATCTCAGGTATGATTTTCTTCATATCTGAGGGTAAAAAGGGCAGCAATACCCCGTCCCAAAGAGACTTGTCAGGATTTACAGCCACTATGATCTGATTTTTCAGATACTTCATAGTATTTGCCACCAGTCCGTCCTGACCTACCACCACGACTATATCATCATCTCCAAAGATAAAATTAGGAAGATACTGCCTGTCCAATCTTTGCATCTTACCGTAGTTTGTAAGGCTTGATACAGTCTCTTTGAGGGAAAGCATATATCTTTGATGTTGCTTAGTATAAAAGGAGAAGTCTTCGCCAAGATGGGTGATGTAAAACTTGGCTTGCTCCATGGTATTGTACTTTTGAATCAACTCCTCAAGCGGAGTTTTCTTGGTAATAACGACGAATTTTAATATTTTATCCATCTTACACCTACTGCATTAATTCTCTCAATAAATCAGGTGATACGTTGAGCTGACCTATAGAACCGGCTTTTTTTGCCAACTCTTGGAAGGCAATTGCTATAAGTTTATTTGAATCCATACCCACACTTGCAAGTGCCTGTATAGTCTCCTGCTTAGTATCTTCCAGAGCCTTCATTGCGGCAGACAGCTCGTATGCCTTGGCATCTGCTGTAATTCTTATATTTTCTGATGAAAGTTCCATAAGGTCTTTCTTCTTTTCTTCAAGTTTTATATCCGCGTTAATCTGTTCTTCCTTAAGTTGATTTTGCTGTTTTTGCAGACCTTGTTTTGCCATCAGCTTTCTTTCTTCTATCTCTCTCTTTTTTTCTTCCACTGCAATTTGTGTATTATATTCATTTTCTTTGACAAGTCTTTCCTGCTCAATAGAAGAGTTGCGTCTATTGTAAATGGCATCGTCAGAGTCTTTTAGTATCTGCTCTCTTACCTGAGCTTCCAATGCCCTGGCAGTTTCGGCATTAGGTCTTACAGCAAGCAGTGAAAGGTTTATTATTTCAATACCCATTTGTGTAAGTTCCTCATTTTGTCTAAGGTCAAGCAATATCATATCCTTTATATATTCCCTCGAAGTAATGGCTTTTTTCAGCTCCATCTTGCCAATCACCTTATTTGCAGATACAATTACAGCATTGTTTATCTTCTTTAGCAGCATATCAATAGGACTTGAGACATAGCTCCTGCGATTTGGAGTAAGGGTAAAGTTGAGATACTCAGCCGCCTTTAGTGGCTCGCTTATCCTGTATGATATGCTACCTTGTATAGTTATATTTTGATAATCCTGTGTATTGTCGTCAAACATAAAGCTCTCATCTGCAACATCTGTAGGTATCTTTGCCACACTGCTCGTATCTGCAAAGTACCAGAAGTTAAGTCCGCTACCTTGTTTTACTATCTGTCCGTTTTTATAAAGTATGGCATAGCTGTTGGGTTCAAATTTTACATATCTAAGACTAAACATTATATATTCCTCCCTATGTTATAATTTGTTTAACATAAAAATCAAATTATTAAGAATTTTGTCCAAATAGTTATTTTAATACTATTGTTGATTCCAAATAAGCAAAAAACTTTTTTTAACTAATGCTAAAAACTCATTAAAAAGCCATATAAATACATCATAACAAAATTATTGAACATCCATGAAATGTATAATCTTGCTTTAAAAATAGATACTTGCTTTAAAAATAGCTATTAGTATAAGTAAGACAATATCAGTATTAAAATTTATAAGCTATAAAAAACTTAGCTATATTTAGAAATTGAATTTATTATTGAATCTATACAGTTTTGAAGGTCTATGACCTGAGTTTTTTGTATATTCGTCTGTTTCTTCCACCATATTTGCAATCTTTCTTCTAAAATTTGCCTTGAGCAGGCTCTTGCCAAGTATTACCTCATAGACCTGTTGCAATTGGGTAAGAGTGAATTTTTCGCTCATAAGAGAAAATGCTATCTGAGTATAGTTAATCTTTTCTCTCAGTCTCTTTATTGCATAGGCTATTATCTTCGCATGGTCAAAGGCTAAATGCTCATTTTCTATTATTTCGTAAAAATACTGCGTCACCTTGTTTTTTACTATCTGCGTTGTTTGTATTGTTACATCAAAGGAAAGCTCATCTCCTGTAAATTCTAAAATATCAGTCAAGATGACTTTTTCTCCATCTTTTAATATCTCCCTTTCCTCCTTTTTTCTCCTCATGCTCACTTCAAACCACTTATAGTCTTTTTCAGTAGGAAGTATGTTTTTTTGTGAAATCAAGGTAAGATAAGATATTGAAAAAATCCTATGCCTCTTATCCCTGTCAAGCTCCCCCCATGTGTATAACTGCTCCAGATATTCTGATGAAATATCGGTGATATCCTGCATTATACGCTGAGTAGATTGCTCCAAAGTCTCGTCGATTTGTACAAAACTCCCCGGCAGACCCCATCTTCCTATATATGGGTGAGAGCTTCTCTTTTTCAGGATAATCTTGAGCTTTTTATCCTGATTCTTCCTATAGTTTTCCTTTTCGTCATCATCAATGGTAAATGCCACCACATCCACTGCAACAGAGGGTTTTTGATATTCACTTGCGTCATAGCTCTTCCAAAAATCCTCCTCACTTTCAATATCTAAACTTGACTTAATTTTTTTACTTTCATTTTCTTTATTAGTAGCTTGTTGTTTTTCCACTGTATTAACTTTTGACTTTTTATTTATACTTTTTGTGTTAGCCAATATTTCAGAGATTAAAGCCTTCTTCATTCCATCATCTTCTTTCTAAAATTTATTTAAAAAAATTACTTATTATCTTTATGATATTATCATAATACTACTAAGTAAAAATGTCAAGTATTTTTTTTATTTATACTATTTTCCGGTTAAAATTTATTAAGAATTTAATCTAAATAACATAATATTAATGAGTTGTTGGAAATTTTTCAAAAAATATTATCCACTATTCTATTTGATTTTATGATAAAAACCAATTAAACAGTCATAAAAATATATTAAAGATGAACTGTTGAAAACTACAAAAAATATATTTCAAGTAGTTTAAATATATGACATTATAAACAGTGATTAGTACTAGCTTTAAGTGAAAAAAAATAATATTCTCAGACCTTGATTGGTCATGAAAATATTATTTTTACTAAAAATCTATTAAATAATCATCCAAAAATATTATTAAAATCTTGTTCCATTTGATATTAAATTTTTTTGAGAAAACGAGTATATCCATGTTTCAATTAATAAATACACTCTGACTTTCTAAATCTTGTTTATACGAATATTCTATTAATGAATAAATTTATATAAAACTTAACTTCAATTACTCTAAATCTTAATAATTCTATTATCCGTTATTTAACATTTTCATAATTAACAGATATTTTATTAAGATACTTATATTCACGAGCTAAGAGTATAAGTGCTATTAAAAGAATTATAATGTCGTTTATCGGTAAGGCGAGCCATACTCCGATTACATTTCCCCCAAGTAAAATAGGAAGTATCAAAACAAGGGGAACAACCAAGGCAAGCTGTCTAAATAGCACCAAAAGCCCTGCCTGTTTGGCTTTTCCAAGTGATTGAAAATAAGTAACTACCATTATCAACAGCCCATAAGTAGGGAAGATGGAAAACATAAGTCTAAAGTTTGTGACTCCTGCAGATACTATATCAGGATTGGTTATAAAGGCTGATAATATCTGAGAGGAGAATAATTCTATATTTATAAAAAATGCTCCTGCAAGGCAGGTAGAGCCTATTATAAATACATTTGTAAGCTTTTTAACTCTCTTATATTCCTTTGCTCCATAATTTGTTCCAACAGCCGGTTGCATACCTTGACTCATCCCCCATATCGGTACGAAGGCAAGCTGCATCACTCTTTGAGATGCTCCCATAAGGGCGATTTGCATATCTCCGCCATAACGAACGGCAGTATTATATACTACTGTCATCTGCACAAGCATCATTATCTGCATAAGCATGGCACTTGCACCTACAGAAAATATTTCTCCATTTAACTCTTTAGCAATTTTTATACCATGAATTTTTACTACAGGACTTTTTTTCAAAAAGTAAATCAAGGTAGCCAAAGCCTGTACAAACTGTGATATAACAGTGGCTATTGCGACAGCCTGCGGACCGTGAGAAGGAAGTAGCTTTATTAATACAGGATCAAGTATTATATTTAAAAATGCACCCGATGCCATGATTCCCATAGCTATGCCCATACGACCTTCTGCACGTATGACCATATTTGCAGCTTGCATAAAATTTACAAATATGGAACCTATGTAGACTGTTCTTAGGTAAGAAACTCCCATCTCAAGCACAACTCCCTGTGCTCCTGATAGTTTTAGAAAAAAAGGTGCAAGTATCATACCCAAAATAATGACAGCAGTAGAAAGTAGTAAAATCAACAATATCAAATTTCCCATAATCTTATCTACAGTTTTTTGGTCTTTCTTTCCTATCGCACGTGAAAGCACAGAGCCTGAACCTATTCCTACAAGTACAGCAATGGCATTGTTTATCATTACAAAGGGTGATGCCGCAGAAACAGCACTCATCGCATCTGTACCTACCATCTGCCCTACATAAATAGAGTCTACAAAGGCATAAAGCCCCACTATAAACTGACCTAAAATCGCCGGAATACTGAGAGATATCATAAGTTTCCATGGCTTTTCGCTCAATAATTTATCTCTTACTTCCATAACTAATTCACCCCTAAAATTTAATCTTATCCACTCATGCAGATATTTGCCTGTAATAAAATCTTATCTTCACTCTTACTGTAACTAAGACCTGTCTAATACTATTTCATAAATAATAAAGTCATAGAAAATATAAATTTTTATACTAATAACTCGACTATCCTGATTTTTAATCAATAAATGACATAAATCATATGTCATTTATTGATATTTGACTATTTTTAAGCGGCATATTATTTAGAATATCTATCTTTCTAAGTCATTTCTATACATGAATATCAAATTAGGAGCCTTATACTAAAATCTAATAGAATAATGGAAATATATCATAAAAAATGACACACTACATATTTATTAACTAAAGATATGTTATGGAGTATATCAAGGATAGGATTAATAAAATCCATAGTTTAAATAGAGTTTAGTATTAGAATATAATTAGTGAATCATAGCTATCTTTTAGACTTAAAGCAAAAATCACACTTTTCTCCGTCCATACCTAAGGTCTGACTCCTTATAAACTCAAGCTTATCTATATTGCCAAATACTATGTGGTCACATAGGCAGAATATCTCGCAAATCTCATAGCAATCAAAGTATCTGCAGGTATCTGCCCAAAGACATTTCAACACATCCATGGAAAACTCTTCCCTATCTTGTGTTAATATCCTACTTTTCCAGATTTCTTCTCCCTTCATTCCCTTTTTCATAAATATGCTAAATACTCTGAAAAATCCGGGGATATAAAAAAAAGTCTTTAAAATCTTATTAAATTTATGGGCTCGATAATAGGAATATTCCCTTACCAACTCTTTTGCCTCTGTCTTTGATATATTATTTTCTATAAGTAGCTGATATAGGGCAATATTGGACAAAATACTGCTTATCTGCCTTTTTTTCTGATTATTTGTCCATGACATATCATTATTCAGCCTTTGAATTAGACTGTCCATCTTAAGTCTATGATTGTCATTAATATGCTCCAAAATCTCATCACTTAGCTTTTCTCTGTAAAAATCCTTATATTTCATGCTTTTCACCTGTTTTTAAAGAAATTCTGATATACCGTCCCAGCCTGAGTTGAAAAATTTTGCAAGTTCTTCTATATATTTCATCGCCTTTTCCCTTGTCATATCATGTACTACTGTCTCAAAAGCAGCTGTAAAGTAGGCACTTGTAATCATGTGATGAAGTTCATGACTGATCTGTCCTTTTATCTTCCCCATTTCTCTTAAGAGTTCAAAATATTTTTCTGAACGCTCTACATCAAGCTCTACCAACTCATGTATAAAATTTGAATATTTCGTTCCTTGCGCACAACAAACTATAAGTTTAAATTCGTCAAAATGGTCATATATGTAATTGACAAACTGCCTCAAATATTGTGTAGATAATTCTTTTGTATTTGAAGTTTTATTTTCGGGAACCAAGTCAAAGAAAGTATCTTGAGCTTCTCTTAGCATCTTGACTAAGTTATCTGCTGTATCTGACACAAGTGCTTCAAAAAGTGAAGCCTTGTCCGGATAATATCCGTAAAATGCCCCCTTTGTAAATCCGGCTTCACTTACAATCTTTTGAAGAGATGCGTCTTTAAATCCATATTTTAAAAACTCTTTCTTTCCTACTTCCAATATCTTTAACTGTGTTTGTGTTATACTCATTACTCTTCCTCTTTTTTTTATTTATAAATATACCAGCGGTATATACTACCGGTATATTATCATATTTTTGATATTAAGTCAATAGTTTTTTATCAAATGCAATATATTTTTGATATTATTATGATATTTAATTTTTTTATGTATAAATTGTTAATTTCTTTCTTTTATTGTTTAAATTGTCTACTTTGTTTATAATAGCAATACTTTAATATAGGATTATTTAAACTTATTATTCAAGCTAACAGCATCTATAATTTCAATAAGATTATTAGATTAGGAATGTATAAAAGCGACTATTTCAGTTATAAATAAAAATCATTTGATTTTTAGGCACAAAAAAACTGCGTGCATCTCGCAGTCTTTTTGTCTTTTTTAAATATTTAAAAAATTATATCAGCTCAAGGATTGACATAGGTGCGCTATCTCCACGTCTTTCTCCAAGCTTTGTTATTCTTGTATATCCGCCGTTTCTTTCAGCGTATTTAGGTGCTATTTCTGAGAACAGATTCTTTACCACTTCTTCATCTGTTATATAAGCAAGTGCTGCTCTTCTTGCACTTAGGTCGCCTCTTTTACCAAGAGTTATCATTTTTTCGACCATTCTTCTTGTTTCTTTGGCTCTTGTAACTGTGGTAGTTATTTTACCGTATCTTAGTACATCTGTTGTAAGGTTTCTAAGCATCAGATTTCTGTGTGAAGTTTTTCTTCCTAACTTTCTGTAATAAGCCATTAGCCGCCCTCCTTTAAGTTCTTATTTTTTATTCATAACTTGGTTTTAGTGTAAACCCAAGCTCATGTAGCTTATGGATTACTTCTTCAAGTGATTTTTTACCCAAGTTTCTTACTTTCATCATTTCATCTTCCGTCTTTGACGTAAGCTCTTGTACCGTATTGATAGAAGCACGTTTCAGACAGTTGTATGATCTTACTGACAAGTCGAGTTCTTCTATTGTCATTTCAAGGACTTTTTCTTTTTCGTCCTGTTCTTTTTCCACCATTATTTCCATAGCATTGACACTGTCTGTCAAGTCAATAAACAGACTCAAGTGCTCAGTGAATATCTTTGCAGCTATTGAAAGTGCGTCCTTTGGATTTACAGTCTTTTTTGTCCATATATCAAGGACTAATCTTTCATATTTCTCGTCTTCGGATACGTTGACTTCTTCTATTGTAAAGTTGACTTTTTTGACCGGTGTGTAGATGGAGTCCATAGGTATAACACCTATAGGAAGACCTTTTTGCTTATTAGTATCTGAGGATACATAGCCTCTTCCCTTGTTGATATATATCTCCATTTTTAAATCCGCATCTTCGGACAATGTGGCTATGTGTAAATCTTTATTTACCATTTCCACTCCTGCCGGACATATTATATCTCCTGCAGTTATCTCACATTCGCCTTGTGCATCTATTCTCAATATAGCTTCACCGTTGGAATCCATATTCATCGATAACTCTTTGAGTGTAAGCATAAGCTCAGTCACATCTTCTTTTACACCTTTTACAGTGCTAAATTCATGCATGACCTTGTCTATCTTTATAGCTGTTACCGCTACTCCCGGAAGAGATGACAATAGTACCCTTCTTAGTGAGTTACCCACTGTTGTGGCAAATCCTCTCTCCAAAGGCTCAAGAGCAAATTTGCCGTAATCTTCTTCAAGTGCCAATACCTGTACTTGCGGTTTTTCTATTTCTAACATTATACCCTCCTTAACGGTTTTTTTAGTTTACTGAGGGAACACAAATTACACTCTTCTTCTTTTTGGCGGTCTGCAACCGTTGTGAGGTATAGGTGTAACGTCTTTTATCATAGTTACTTCAAGACCTGCCGCTTGAAGTGCACGTATAGCCGCTTCTCTTCCGGCTCCCGGTCCTTTTACAAATACGTCTACAGATTTAAGTCCGTGTTCTATAGCTGCTTTTGTAGCTGTTTCTGCTGCCATTTGAGCTGCAAATGGAGTTGATTTTCTTGATCCCTTAAATCCTAATTGTCCGGCACTTGCCCAAGATATTGCATTACCTTGTACATCTGATAGAGTAACTATAGTGTTGTTGAATGTTGATTGGATATGTGCATGTCCTTTTTCAATATTCTTACGTTCTTTTCTTCTTACTCTTGTCACTTTTTTCTTTGCTTGTTTAGCCATATTTTTGTCATACCTCCTTTATTTATTATTTTTTCTTACGTCCTACTACTCTCTTAGGTCCTTTTCTTGTTCTTGCATTTGTCTTAGTCTTTTGTCCTCTTACAGGAAGACCTTTCATATGTCTTAGACCTCTGTAGCATCTTATATCTCTCAATCTCTTGATATTAAGTGATATTTCTCTCTTCAAGTCACCTTCAACAGTATAGTTGTTGTCGATTTCTTTTCTGAGTAAGTTTACCTGTTCTTCAGATAGGTCTTTTATTCTTATGCTTTCATCTATACCTGTTGTTGCAAGTATTTTAGCAGATGTTTGTTTGCCTATTCCGAATATATATGTTAGACCTATTATTACTCTCTTGTCTCTTGGTAAGTCTACCCCCGCAATACGAGCCATATTTTCCCTCCTTATTAACCTTGTGTTTGCTTATGTTTAGGGTTTTCACAAATAATCATTACTTTCCCTTTTCTCTTGATTACTTTGCATTTTTCGCACATCGGTTTTACTGATGGTCTTACTTTCATTTTTTTCCTCCTTAACTTACTGCTATTTCTTTCTCCAGATTATTCTACCTTTTGTAAGATCATACGGAGACAACTCAACAGTAACTTTATCTCCGGGTAATATCCTGATGAAATTCATCCTTAGTTTACCTGAAATATGTGCCGTTATCTCAAAATCATTTTCTAATTTCACTTTAAAGTTCGCATTTGGTAATGCGTCGGTTACTGTGCCTTCCATCTCTATTACATCACTCTTAGCCATTTTCCCTCCTATTTTACTTCCAATAGCTCAAATATCACATTTCTTATCTTTTTGTTTTGACTTTGCAAGTCGTTTTTGTCCAATGAATCAATCACGTCGGATTTTTTATTCATCTTGGATAGATGTTTGATTTTTTTAAGTTTTGGTTTTTCAAGTTTCCTTGTCTTTCCGTTTACTATCAACACAAAGTTGTCATCTATTATCTGATATACCAAAAAATACTCGCCTATGTCATGACCTGCGATACTTCTTACCAGTTGTCCTTTTTCCAAAATCATCTTTTTACCTTTATAAAATAGTCAGCAATTCCGGCTCTCCGGCTGTTATGGCAATTGTGTGTTCATAGTGTGCGGCGTTTTTATCGTCAAGTGTTACAGCAGTCCAACCGTCAGATAAGACTTTGACCTTATATGTCCCTGTCGCAATCATCGGCTCTATGGCAAGTACCATACCTTCTTGAAGTCTTGGACCTCTTCCCGGCTTGCCGTAGTTTGGCACCTGTGGATCTTCGTGGAGATTTTCTCCCACTCCATGTCCCACATAGTCTCTTATTACAGAAAATCCGAAGCTTTCCGCATAAGTTTGCACCGCATTTGATATGTCTGAAAGTCTGTTACCTACGACGGCTTTTTTAAAGCCTTCATAAAAACTCTGCCTTGTAACTGCAATTAATTCCTTGTCTTTTTCAGATATATCGCCTACACCGTGTGTCTTAGCACTGTCACCGTGATAACCGTTGTACAAAGCGCCGATGTCGATGCTTATTATGTCTCCATTTTTCAAAATTGTGTGTTTTGAAGGTATCCCATGTACCACTACCGAGTTTATAGAAGCACATATACTGCCCTTAAATCCTCCATAGCCTTTAAAAGACGGTATGGCATTGCATTTTCTGATATACTTTTCTGCCATCTGATCCAGATCGTATGTCGATATACCTTCTCTTATCGCCTCTTTAAGTAACTGGTGAGTTTCAGCTACGATTTTACCTGCATCTTTCAGTTTTTGTATTTGGGATTTGGATTTTATTGTTATCATTATTTATCGCCTTCAACCGCTTTAATTATATCTTCGAAAACCAAGTTAATGTCTCTTTGTCCGTCTATATTTGCTATATTACCTTGCTTAGTATAGTAATCTATCAACGGTTTTGTGTTTTCATTATAAACTTTTATTCTGTTTACTATTGTTTCTTCTTTATCGTCATCTCTTTGGTACAAAGCTCCGCCACAAGAATCGCATACGCCTTCAGATTTAGTCTTGTTAAACGCTATATGGTAAGTTGCTCCGCAGTCCTTGCATATTCTTCTGCCTACCGCTCTTTCAATGAGCACCTTATCTTGTACCGCTATATTGATAACGCAGTCAATTCTTAGATTATTTTTTTCAAGTACCTCGTCAAGTTTTTCAGCTTGGAATATATTTCTCGGGAATCCGTCAAGCAAGAATCCTCCCTTTGCATCATCTTGCGCTATTCTGTCGAATACCAAGTCGCAAGTCAATTCATCGGGTACCAGTTCACCCTTGTTCATATATTCCTGTGCTTTTTTGCCAAGAGGAGTGTTGCCTTTTATATTAGCTCTGAAAATATCTCCTGTTGAAATATGAGGTATTTGATATTTCTTCGCTATAAAAGCTGCCTGTGTTCCTTTGCCCGCCCCCGGTGGTCCTAATATTATTAATTTCATATTAATCACCTGTTTGACCTTTTTATATTTTTACTAATATATAATTAGCTTAAGAATCCTTGATAATGTCTCATTACCATCTGAGCTTCGATTTGTTTAAGTGTATCCAAGGCAACCCCTACAACAATCAGTAGTGATGTACCTCCAAATCTGAACGGTATACTTGTAAATCCTATTATAAGTAGCGGTACCGCACTTATTAATGCCAAGAATACTCCACCTGCAAGTGTAAGTCTGTTTGATATTGTATCAAGGTACTCAGCAGTGGCATATCCCGGTCTTATTCCAGGAATGAATCCGCCTGAATTTTTAAGATTATCAGCAATTTCATCCGGTTTGAATATTATTGATACATAGAAATACGTGAAGCCAAGCACAAGTAAGAATTCAAGCCCTGCATATACATACAAACCGGGTGTTCCCTGTGTATTGAAGTATTTGTTTACAAATTCTGTATAGCCGGGATTTTTTACAAACATTCCTATTAGATTCGGCATCATCAAGAATGATGAGGCGAAGATTACCGGTATAACTCCGGCTTGATTTATCTTTATAGGTATGTGTGTTGTCTGTCCGCCGTATGTCTTTCTTCCTACCACTCTTTTAGCATGTTGTACAGGTACTTTTCTTGTAGCTTCAAGCACCATTATAACTCCGGCTATGATAGCAAGTGATACCGCTAAGAATACTATGAACTCTATGAGATTCAGTTGTCCTGTCTTTAGCATTTCGTAAGATTTGATAGCTCCGCCAGGTATTCTTGAAACTATACCTGCGAAGATTATTATTGAAATTCCGTTTCCTATTCCTTTTTCAGTAATCTGTTCACCAAGCCACATCAAAAATGCTGATCCTGCAGTAAGTGTCAGCACCACCGATAACTCATTTATAAATGAGTGGGAAATAAGTGCAGAATTAAAAAATCCTATAGCCAGTGCGGTAGATTGTAGTAATGCTAAGCCTACAGTCACATATCTTGTAAGTTGCATTATTTTTTTTCTACCTTCTTCTCCGGATTTTTGCATATCTTCAAGCGAAGGTATTGCTACAGCTAAGAGCTGTATGATAATTGATGATGTTACGTATGGTCCGACACCAAGTGCAAATATGGTGAAGTTGTTGAGCGCTCCACCTGATACCAAATCATAAAAAGAAGAAAAAGAGCTATATTGTTGTAACATACTTCTTATTACTTCTACATTTATTCCAGGTACCGGTACTGCCGAGCCAACACGAAATACCGCAAGCATCAATATCGTATATACGAGTTTCTTTTTCAAATCCGGTATTTTAAACGCATTTTTTACGGCTGAAAACATTAAATCACCTCAGCCTTTCCTCCGGCTGCTTCAATTTTTTCCAGGGCTGACTTAGTGAACTTGTCGGCTTTTACAGTGATTTTCTTTGTTATTTCACCGCCGCCCAATACCTTAAGTCCGTCTTTTTCTATCTTTTTGATTATTCCAGCATCCTTGAGTATTTCCGCTGTTACTTCAGCTCCGTCTTCAAATACAGATAATCTGTCAAGATTTATAATAGTATATCTCTTTTCGAAATCATAGTTGTTGAATCCTCTTTTTGGAAGTCTTCTGTAAAGTGGCATTTGTCCACCTTCAAATCCTATTCTGATTCCAACTCCTGATCTTGAATGTTGTCCGTCTTGTCCACGTCCTGCAGTCTTACCGTATCCGGATGCTGTACCTCTACCTACTCTTTTTCTCTTTTTTACGGCACCCTTATTCGGTTTCAGGTTGTTAAGTTCCATTTCATTCACCTCCTGTTATACTTGTTCCACTGTTACAAGATGTTTTACTTTTTCTATCATTCCTCTTAGTTGAGGTGTATCTTCTTTTATTACGAAGCTTTCTCTTTTTCCTAAGCCCATTGCTTTTACTGTAGCTCTTTGTTTAGGATTTGTTCCTATGACACTTCTTGCCAATGTTACTTTTAAACTTGCCACTTATTTTGCCTCCTATCCTAAAAGTTCTTCTACTTTTTTGCCACGAAGCGCTGCGACATCTTCTATTCTTCTTAGTGATGACAATCCTTGTATTGTCGCATTGACAACATTTCTCGCATTTTTAGAACCCAAAGATTTAGATCTTACATCTTTGTATCCTGCAAGTTCAAGTATGGCACGAGCCGCTCCACCTGCTATAACTCCTGTACCTTCTTTAGCAGGCATTATAAGCACTTCACCTGAACCGAATTTCCCTTGTATTCTGTGAGGCACTGTAGTTCCAACCATAGGTACTGTTATCAAATTTTTCTTTGCCGCTTCTACGGCTTTTTTTATCGCATCAGGTACTTCCATTGCTTTTCCAGTACCAAAACCTACATGACCGTCTTTGTCTCCGACTACTACAAGAGCTGCAAATCTGAAGTTTCTACCGCCTTTAACAACTTTTGTTACTCTTCTGATTTCTACTACTCTTTCTTCCATCTCAAGTCTTGATGCGTCAATTTTCTTATTTAGCATTGTTTCGCCTCCTTTTTCTTAGAATTTTAGTCCTGCTTCTCTGGCAGCTTCAGCTAATTCTCTTACTCTTCCGTGGTAAAGATATCCGCCTCTGTCAAATACTACTTCGCTTATACCTTTTGCTACGGCTTTCTTAGCTATCAATTCGCCTACTTTTTTAGCTGCATCCTTGTTTCCTCCATAGACTCCGCCAAGGTCTATTTCCTTGTCTATAGTAGATGCTGCAACCAATGTAGTTCTATTTATATCATCGATAAGTTGTGCATATATGTTTTTTGCACTCTTATACACGCTTAGTCTTGGTCTTTCAGCTGTTCCTGATATTTTCTTACGAACTCTTTTATGTCTTGCCAATCTGTTTTCATTTTTGTTGACTTTGTTAAACACTGATTTTCACCCCTTTTTATTTTTTACCTGTTTTTCCTTCTTTTCTTCTTATGTGTTCTCCGGCATACTTAACACCCTTGCCCTTGTATGGTTCAGGTTTTCTCCAGTCTCTTATCTTTGCAGCGTAGTTTCCTACTTGTTGCTTGTTGATACCTTTAACTATTATTTCAGTTTGCGTAGGTACTTCAACTTCTATGCCTTCAGGGTCTTGCATTTCAACAGGATGTGAAAATCCTAAGCTAAGTGTGAGTTTCTTGCCTTGTTTTGCAGCTCTGTAACCTACACCTACTATTTCCAATTTCTTGCTGTATCCTTCTGTTACACCTGTTATCATGTTGTTGATAAGTGTTCTTGAAAGTCCGTGTAAAGATTTGTGTTGTTTTTGGTCTGAAGGTCTTTTTACAAGTATCTTTCCTTCAGATTGCTCTATTATCATATCTTTTGATATTTGTTCGCTAAGTGTTCCCTTTGGTCCCTTTACGCTTACGAGATTTGTCTCGTCAACAGTTACAGTTACACCTGCAGGTATTAGTATTTCCTTATTACCTATTCTTGACATTAGTTCACCTCCTCATTTTACCAAACGTAGCAGATTACTTCTCCGCCCACGCCGTTTTCTCTTGCCTGTCTATCTGTTAGGACACCCTTTGATGTCGATATTATAGATATTCCTATACCGTTATATACTCTTGGCACTCTTGTCTTATCAGCATATACTCTCATTCCCGGTTTAGATATCTTCTTAAGTCCTGTTATAACTCTTTGTCCGTTTTGAGCGTATTTCAATTTTATTTCAAGCATTCCCTGTTTTCCGTCTTCAGTAACGTCATAAGCTGTGATATAGCCTTCTTCAAGGAGTATCCTTGCTATTTCTTTTTTCATATTCGATGACGGTATTTGTACCGTTTCGTGCTTCACGCTGTTAGCATTTCTTATTCTTGTTAGCATATCTGCTATTGGATCTGTCATTGCCATTAATTATTTTACCTCCTTTACAGTATGTTTTTACCAAGATGCCTTTTTTACACCCGGTATCTCACCTTTGTATGCCAAGTTTCTGAAGCATATACGGCATATTCCATATTTTTTAAGCACTGCATGCGGTCTTCCGCATATAGAGCATCTTGTATATTCACGTGTTTTATACTTTTGCGGTCTTTGTTGTTTTATGACCATAGCTTTTCTTGCCACGCTTTTGTCCTCCTTAAATTATTTTGCAAAAGGCATACCCATCAAGCTTAGAAGTTCTCTGGCTTCTTCGTCTGTCTTGGCAGTCGTTACAAATATTATATCCATACCTCTTGTCTTGTCTACCTTGTCGAATTCTATTTCAGGGAATATAAGTTGCTCTTTTATTCCAAGAGCGTAGTTTCCTCTTCCGTCAAATGAGTTTTTGTTTACTCCTTTAAAGTCCCTAACTCTTGGTAGTGATATATTGAAGAGTTTGTCAACAAAATAGTACATTTTGTCTCCTCTTAGAGTTACTTTCGTACCTATTGGCATTCCTTCTCTTATTTTGAAGTTGGCTACGGATTTTTTAGATTTAGTGACTATAGGTTTTTGTCCTGTTATAGCTTCAAGTTCTGAAACTGCTGAGTCAAGCAGCTTAGAGTTGTCTTTTGCTTCACCGACACCCATGTTTATTACAACTTTTTCAAGTTTCGGAACTTCCATTATATTTTTGTATCCGAATTTATCCATTAGTCCTTTTATAACTTCGCTTTTATATTTTTCAAATAGTCTTGTTTGTGCCATATTTAATTCCCTCCTTTCCTTATATTTGTTCGCCAGATTTCTTAGCTACTCTTACTTTTTTTCCGTCTTGTATTTCATATTTTATTCTTGTACCCTTACCTGATTTTGCATCATAGTACATTACGTTTGATACATGTATAGGCATTTCTTTTTTTACTATTCCGCCTTGAGGATTAGTTTTGCTTGGTTTTTCACTCTTTGTAGCTATGTTTATACCTTCAACGAGTACCCTGTCTTTCTTAGGATATGCTTCAAGCACCTTGCCTTTTTTTCCTTTGTCTTTACCGGCTATTACTATTACCGTATCTCCACTTTTTATACGCACTTTTGCACCTCCTATTATAAAACTTCCGGAGCAAGTGAGATTATCTTCATGAATTGTTTGTCTCTAAGCTCTCTTGCTACCGGTCCGAATATTCTCGTTCCTGTAGGTGTTTTATCATCTTTGATTATTACAGCAGCATTTTCATCAAACTGTACATAACTTCCGTCTTTTCTCTTAAGGGCTGATTTTGTTCTTACTACAACAGCTTTAACTACCTTACCCTTCTTTACAACGCCGCCGGGTGTTGCGGATTTGACAGAACAAACTATTATATCGCCTATTCCAGCTATTTTTCTATTAGAACCGCCTAATACTCTGATGCAAAGTAGCTCTTTAGCTCCAGAGTTATCAGCCACTTTTAGTCTTGTTTCTTGCTGAATCATCTATTACCCTCCTATTATTATTGGGCAGCTTTTTCTATTATTTGTATTACTTCCCATCTTTTGTCTTTTGATAACGGTCTTGTTTCCCCTATCCTTACTCTGTCGCCAATCTTGCAAGCATTGTTCTCATCATGCGCCTTGTATTTTTTTGTTCTTTTAACAGCTTTTGAGTATAAAGGATGGCGAACTAATTCCACTATCGAAACTACTACTGTTTTGTCCATCTTATCAGATGTGACATAACCTATTTCATATTTTCTATTCTTTTGCATAGATTAATTCTCCTTTTTACTAAGCCTGAGTTTTTTCTGTTATTATTGTATTTATTCTTGCAATGTCTCTTTTAACATTTCTTATTTGTAACGGGTTTTCAAGCTGTCCGGTTGCTAATTGAAAACGCAGGTTAAAAAGCTCTTTCTTTTGGCTTAGCAGTTTTTCGTTCAATTCCGCTATATTCATTTCTCTTAATTCATTAGCCTTCAACAACTTCACCGCCTTCTTGTTCTTTCTTTACAAATTTACATTTTATTGGAAGTTTGTGCATTGCAAGTCTCATGGCTTCTCTTGCCTTTTCTTCACTTACTCCGCTCATTTCAAACATTATTCTTCCCGGTTTTACTACTGCTACCCAATATTCTGGTGAACCCTTACCGGCACCCATTCTTGTTTCAGCAGGTTTTTGTGTTACCGGTTTGTGTGGGAATATCTTTATCCATACCTTACCACCTCTTTTTACAGAACGGTTGATTGCGATACGGGCAGCTTCTATTTGATTTGATGTTATCCAAGCAGGCTCAAGCGCTTGAAGACCATATTCACCATATGTTATAGTATTGCCTTTGTTGGCACTACCTGTCATTTTTCCTCTGTGAACTCTACGACGTTTCACTCTTTTTGGCATTAACATTTATGCGTCCTCCTTTCAGCGTCAATTAGTTTTTTGCTTCAGTCTTTCTTGGCGGTCTGTTTCCTTGTTTCTTATCATTGTTAAATCTCTTCTTGTTAGGATTGAACTCACCATTGTTGTTATTGTGTCTTTTCTTTTTTCTCTTGTCGTCTTTTACTCCCATAAGTGAGTCAAGATCTCTTTTTTCGCCATTTCTGTCCCTTAGTATTTCGCCTTTGCATATCCATACCTTTACGCCAAGTTTACCGTAAGTTGTATCAGCCTCAGCAAAACCATAATCTATGTCGGCTCTTAGAGTGTGTAGAGGTACTACACCTTCAGCATATCCTTCAGTTCTTGCCATTTCTGCTCCACCAAGTCTACCAGAAGTAGCAACCTTTATACCCTTTACTCCTCTTGTCTTCATAGTTCTTGACATAGCTTGTTTCATCGCTCTTCTAAATGCGATACGTCTTTCCAAAGACTGAGCTATCTTTGCAGCTACAAGCATTGCATCCGCATCAGGATTTTTAACTTCTTCTATGTTTACATAAACATTTCTTCCTGTAAGCTTTTCAACAGATGACTTAAGCTCTTCTATTCCCTGTCCACCTTTACCTATTACCATACCAGGTTTAGCAGTGAATATGTTAAGTTTAAGTTTGTCTCCAACTCTTTCTATTTCTACCTTTGACAAATCAGCTTGAGCTAATTCTTTTTTCAAGAATACTCTTACCTTGTGGTCTTCTTTTATATATTCAGCTATCTTATCTTTACCGGCGAACCATCTTGAGTCCCAATTCTTATTTATTCCGACTCTTAGTCCGTGTGGGCTTACCTTTTGACCCATTTATTTCCCTCCCGTCATTAATTTTGTTCTTTTACTATAACTTCTATATGACTTGTTCTTTTTCTTATTGCAGTAGCTCTACCTTGTGCTCTTGGCATAAATCTCTTAAGAGTAGGTCCTTGATTTGCCCAAATCTTAGTTATATAAAGCTTCTTTCTTTCCATATTAAAGTTGTTTTCCGCATTGGCTGCTGCAGAATTTACTACTTTAGCTATTATCTCCGCTCCGTTGTTGGGTAGGAATTTCAATATCGCCACTGCTTCTTCTACGCTCTTGCCTCTTACCAAGTCGCATATTTTTCCGGCTTTTCTTGGAGATGTTCTTACATATTTAGCTATAGCTCTTACTTCTCTTTGCTCCATTTTATCCTCCTTTTCCATCTGTTTTCTTAGGATTTATCTATTTCGTTTTAGATGATCTGTCATCATCTTTATGTCCTTTAAAAGTTCTTGTCGGAACGAACTCGCCAAGTTTGTGTCCTACCATGTCTTCTGTTATATATATAGGCACATGCTTTCTTCCATCGTGTATAGCAAGTGTGTGACCTATGAATTCAGGATATATGGTAGAAGATCTTGACCAAACTTTTATTACTTGCTTGTCGTCCTTTTCATTCATCTTTAGGATTTTTTTGTACAATCCTTCATGAACAAAAGCACCTTTTTTTGATGATCTACTCATTTTTTACCTCCAAAGTTTAGGCTATTTTCTTCTTGTTACTATCATTTTATTTGATTGTTTCTTCTTATTTCTTGTCTTATATCCAAGTGCAGGTTTACCCCAAGGAGTTACTGGTGACGGTCTACCTATAGGAGATCTACCTTCACCACCACCATGAGGGTGATCGTTAGGGTTCATTACAGATCCTCTTACCGTAGGTCTGATGCCCATATGTCTTTTTCTTCCGGCCTTACCTATAGTAACATTTGAGTGGTCTACGTTTCCTACTTGGCCTATAGTTGCCTTACATTCAGCGTTTACATATCTCATTTCACCTGAAGGTAATCTCAAAAGTACGTTCTTTCCTTCTTTTGCCATAAGTTGTGCAGATATTCCGGCACTTCTTACAAGCTGTCCGCCCTTGCCTTTTTTAAGCTCTATGTTGTGGATTACTGTACCTACAGGCATATCTTTCATCTTCAAGCAGTTACCTACTTTGATATCTGAACCTTCACCTGAAACTATTACATCTCCAACTTTTAGTCCCAAAGGAGCAAGGATGTATCTCTTTTCTCCGTCCTTATAGTTTAGCAAAGCTATGTTTGCTGTTCTATTTGGATCGTACTCTATACCTGCAACCTTTGCCGGTATACCATCTTTATCTCTCTTGAAATCTATTATTCTATATTTTCTCTTTTCTCCGCCACCTTTGTGTCTTACAGTGATCTTACCTTGTGAGTTTCTTCCGGCATTCTTCTTAAGAGATGTCAAAAGAGACTTCTCAGGAGAAAACTTAGTTATTTCCTCCGATTTTATCACTGTCATATGTCTTCTTGACGGAGTAGTCGGTTTAAATTTCTTTATAGCCATTTACTATCACTCCTTTAACTATGCTCCAAATATCTCGATTTCTTTGCTGTCAGCACTAAGTTTAACTATAGCTTTTTTAAATGACGCTGTAGTTCCTACGTACTTACCTACTCTCTTTTTTCTACCGTCGTAATTCATAGTACTTACTTTATCAACTTTTACTTCAAATATTTCTTCTACAGCTTTTTTGATTTGAGTCTTGTTAGCTTTTTTATCTACTATAAAAGTGTATTTCTTCTCAGCTGATTGCTCCATACTTCTTTCTGATATTACCGGTCTTTTGATTATATCGTATGATATCATTATGCGAACACCTCCTGAGCTTTAATAACGGCATCTTTAGTCATAACCAAAACTTCATGATTTATGATGTCATAAGTGTTTATAAGGTTGGCGAATGTTATGTCCACACCTTTGATATTTCTTCCTGATCTTACAACTTCAGGGTCATTTTCCTTTGTTACAAAAAGAGTCTTAACTCCTGATAATTGAAGATTCTTCATAACTTGTGCAAAAGCCTTAGTCTTTGCATCGCTTATTACAAGCTCGTTCAAAACAACCAACTTATTGTTTTGTACCTTGTCAGTAAGCACGCTCTTAAGAGCAATTCTTTTTATCTTCTTATTTATCTTGTAGCTGTAATCTCTTGGCTTTGGTGCAAATACTACTCCACCGCCTATCCATTGTGGCGATCTTGTACTACCTTGTCTTGCTCTACCAGTACCTTTTTGTCTCCATGGCTTTCTTCCGCCACCTCTAACTTCTGCTCTTGTCTTAGTGCATTGTGTTCCTTGTCTTTTGTTTGCAAGGTGATTTTTTACAGCTTCGTATACGCAATGTTCATTTACCTTAGCTGCAAAAAGAGCTTCAGATATTTCCATTTGCTCAACTACTTTTCCATTTATATCAAGTACGTCTATTTTTGGCATTATTTAGTCCCCCTTTCACTTAAGTCTTATTTATGCGCTTCTTTTAAAATTACAAGTCCCTTTTTCGGTCCGGGAACTGAGCCTTTTACAAGAACTAAATTTTTATCTTTATCAACTAAAACGACTTCAAGATTCTTTATAGTAGTTCTTTCAAATCCCATGTGTCCTGCAAGTTTTTTGCCTTTGAATACTCTTGACGGATCTGAACACATACCCATTGATCCGGGTCCTCTGTGATAATGTGAACCGTGAGTTTCAGGTCCTCTTGATTGGCCATGTCTTTTTATCGGTCCTTGGAATCCCTTACCCTTAGATGTTGCAACAGCATCAACTTTGTCACCTACAGCGAATACATCCACGTTTATTTCTCCTGCAAGTTGATAGTCAGCTATGTTGGCTACCTTAAATTCTCTAAGATGTCTTTTTGATCCAACTCCCGCTTTTTTGAAATGTCCTTTCAACGGCTTGTTCACGTTCTTTTCTTTTATTTCACCATAAGCACATTGAACAGCTTCGTAACCGTCATTTTCTTTAGTTTTGATTTGAGTAACTACCATTGGTCCTGCTTCTATTACAGTTACAGGTATCAATCTTCCGTCTTCAGCGAAGATTTGAGTCATCCCCAATTTCTTTCCCATTATTGCTTTCATTAATTTTCCTCCATGTTCTTACAGCGGATTGTAATACAATCATCCTAAGACAAGGCGTATACCTTCGCTATTTTAATTATTTTTTGATTTCAATTTCAATGCCTGCCGGTAAATCAAGTCTGATTAGTGAATCTACCGTTTTGGCACTTGGTTCTAAAATATCAATAAGTCTTTTGTGAGTTCTCACTTCAAATTGTTCTCTTGAGTCCTTATACTTGTGAGTAGCTCTTATTATTGTTATTATCTCTTTTTTAGTTGGTAGAGGTACAGGTCCGCTTACTGTAGCACCAGAAGACTTAGCTATATCCACTATTTTTTGAGCCGCCATATCAAGTATTGAATGGTCATAAGATTTTAATTTGATTCTTATTTTTTGCTTGTTTGACATTTACAATTAACCTCCTATCGTACTTTTTTTGTACGACCACTGTTTAATAAATTTGCTGATATTTCAACAACTTTATCTGAGTTTTTCCTGTACAACCCATCCGTGTGTTTTGTCTTTTTCCATTAAAAAAATTCAGAATTACACACCTTCTGAATTACAACAAATTTCATAACAACGCATCCGTGTGTTTAGTAAATTACCCCACAGAAAAGCACGTCACTATAAACTTAAATTAAACAGATTTGTCGCAACATTCAAGATGTTTACTCGCTCCACAAAAATTCCCTCGATATCGGGCAACCTTTTGTATCATCGCTGATATGTTTTAATTTTTCTCAAAACATATTTGAGTATTATATTATATTTTTAAAAATTTTACAATAATTTTTTAAAATTTTTTCAAAAAATTTATTTAATTTTTTTTAAAACTTTTTTTGTAAAATGTAAGACTTTTTTTATAACTTTATTTTATTATATTATTATAGTAGTTTTTAAATTATGATTAAAATAATTAAGACTTATATGCTTGGATTAAATATAAGGTAAGACATTTAAACTCTTATCTGTCTATAAAAGCTGATAGACTATTATTTAAATGCCTTATATAATATTATCACTCAATTATAGCAAATCATGTTTTGCTTTTTAAATATGCTAAATTTATTTTGACTATAAACTTATATCTGCATTACTATGGTCTGAACTAAAGGAGAAATATGAATATCAACATCAAACAAATGCGTAAGGATGTGCGAAAAAACATATATGACAATAAATTCAGCTTCTACATAAAGGCGGTCTTTTTGCAACTCATACTGTCGTCTATTGGAAGCTTCCTGATAAGATTTGTATTTCAGCTCATACTTATAAGCTCCGGTCTTGAAAATCTCAATATTGACAATTTTTTTGAGCTGTTTGACAATCCGCTTAGCATAGCCTTACTTATCATACTGTTTTTACTTATAAGTGCGCTGACCTTTATTGAATTTTCAGCACTTACTCTAATGGTGTACTTTTCGTATAATGACGGATTTTTTTCATGGTCAAAAAATATAAGAACAGCCTTTATGAAATGGAAGAAACTCCGGATAAGACAGCTTTTCTTCTTCATCATATATTTCATATTGATGATACCTTTATCAAATTTAGGTTTAAGCTCAATATTTTCTGAAAAACTAAGCATACCCGCCTTTATCACAGGAGAAATATCAAAGACTAATATAGGCAAATTTTCTTTAGTCATCTTAGCTCTTATATGTGGCTATGCAAACTTGAGATTGATTTTTTCCATACCGCTTACCGTAATCAACAACAACTCTTTTTCTTTAAATATGAAAAAAAGTTTTGATATGACGAAAAAGGGAAAGATAAAATTTTTAGCTCTACTTGGGACTTTACAGTTTATAATTCTTATTATAAGTTCAATAAGTATCAGTTTATTGGCTTTCGTCTTTGATATGATTGACGTGAGCGGAAATATTCCACTTTACAACACGATTTTTTACACCTTAATGCGGATAATCATCTTCTTCTTTGTAGCCATTACTAAGGTAACTATGATTTCTGTAATAGTTAAGGTTTTAATGCAACAGGAGGACTTTTCACCTGATATAAAATACTCTCGAGATGATAAGCTCAAAAAACGTAAGGTCTTTGCTACTATCTTGAGTTTTACTCTAATTATAGTCTTGGGACATGAAGGCTATCAGATGTTTTCAGAGCCTCTCAATGAAAAAATACTGGTAATAGCTCACAGAGGCTATACACAAAAGGCTGTGGAAAACTCCATTGAAGCCTTGGAAGCAGCAGCAAAGATTGGAGCAGATTATGTAGAAGTGGATATATTGCTCACAAAGGATAATAAATTTGTCGTAATGCACGATTTCAATCTCAAAAGACTTGCCGGAGTGAATAGAAAAGTACAAGATATGAACTTTGACGAGGTAGATGGACTAACGATAAGGCAGGGCAAGTTTAAAAGCAGGATAGTCTCTTTTGAAGAATTTGTAAAAAAGGCAAAGCAGCTTAATATAAAGCTTCTCGTGGAGTTAAAACCGCATGGAGGAGAGCCAAGCAACTATGTGGATATTTTTATAGACGAGATGAAAAAATTAGGTGTGGAAAAAAGCTATAAGGTAATGTCTCTTGATTTAAATGTCATGGAAGAGTTGGAAGAAAAGGAGCCTCAAATAGAAACAGGATATGTAATTCCAATGCAGTTTGGAATATTTGCACAGACAAATGTGGACTTTTTTGCAATAGAAAACTTTTCGTACAACGATGTGCTAAATTTTCAAGCAAAAAATGATAATAAAGAAGTATTTGTCTGGACTATAAACGATATTGACCTAATGGAAAAGTACATTCACAAGGGCATATCTGCAATAATAACCGACTATCCGAATGTACTAAAAGAGGAGATATCAAATGCCAAGCTTAGTAATAGCTACTTTGAAAAACTTTACAGGCTATTGAATACAGGATTTTAATATTAATAAAATATTATACTATTATCTATTTAATCTATGGATAATTTTCATCAATCATTTTTTAAAAAATAGCATATGATTCATGACTTTATTATAAATGCACTGAAAAATATTTGTCCATTATTTTATTAGAATTTAGTATTAGCATAAAATTTAAAAAATTGCATAAAAACAGCTCACCTTATACAGGCATTCGATTTAAGATTAAATCGGAAACTGTTATATATCAAAAGAGGGAATCTTAAAGGTGAGCCAAGATGATTGTAACATAAAATACACATTGAGTAAAGGTTAATGTTATACTAAAAACCTATCAAAAAGTCATGTGATTTTATTATAGCAAAATTATTGACAATCTGCAAAAAGTATAATTTTGTAAAATAATAATATTGGCATTATAAATGGTGATTAGTATTATATCAAAAAAGGCACACAATCTTGTGTACCTTTTTTGTTGCTGAGATTTTAAAATATCAGCTTTAATCTTTTTATTTTTGGATTTTTAGCTTATTTTTTGCAATTTTCCATTTTTTGAATTTTTGCATTTTTCAGTATCATAATTTTAATATCTTGATACTTTTTACAAAACTATTTTGTTGCATTTGCCCAATCAAGCACAATTGTTCCTCTTATAGCACTGTCTCCAAGTTCATCAAGAACGTCAATGTTAAATACTGATTCAATCTTATCCAGCTTAGCGCCTTCAAATACATATTGTACTTCAGAGCCTGAGTTTTGTTTAGAAACTTGTGTTTCACTGCCGTTTAGCATTAGAGCAAGTCTGCCTATTTCAGCTGTCAGATTTGTATTGTTTAGTTCAAATCCTACAGTCTTTGTACTTATTGTATATCTGTAGTTTTCAGTACCTTTTATCTTTTCAGCTTTTACAGTTGCATTTATAAAGTCATTTGCAGGAGAGATTTCTTCAGTTCCTTGAACTTTTACTTTCACCGGAACATTCCATACTTCCTTGCTTTCTTGACCTTTGAGTACAAGCGCTTCTCTTCTTTGTTTTAATTCGTTTTTAGCAGCATCTATTTCGTTTTGTAGTGCTCTCTTGCTTGCATATACATTTTTTGCATTTTCAAGTGCTATTCTAAATTCTGCCTTTCCTTCAAGATTGTAAAGTTCAAGTTTTATACTTGATGAAAGTTTAATTTCTTCTTGAAGCTCTCTCTTGTCAGCCTTTGATTCTACATTTTCAATATAAGTCTTCAATGTTTCTACCATACTTTGTACTTCATCTTTTGTAGCTGATTCTCTTGTAAATACATCTTTTGCATCTTCAAGAATATCTTTCAATTGATTTATTGAAGCATCAGTATATAGATTTGCATTTTTAATTAATTCTTCAGCTTGTTTTATATTGCTTTCAAGTTCTACCTTATTTACTTTACCGTCTTTACGAGTAAGGTTTCTTATTCCTCTGTCAATCATTGCTATAGTATCATCTATATGTTTTTTAGTATTGTACTTAGGATCGTCAGATCTTAATATCATTCTTCCTGCTTCTATAGTGATTTGTAAATAAGCCTTACTTTCTTCAGTATAGTCGTCATTTAGGCCATTGTATATTTTCTCAGCTTCTTCTATCTTAGCTTTTAGCTTAGTCTTGTCTCCTCTATCCTTAGGTAGAAGATCATCCATAGCCTTTTGAAGCTCTTTAACAACTTCATTTACCTGATTTTGATTTGATTTTTCATTGTTTAAGATTTTTTCAGCCTTATCAAGTACCTTTTCAAATACTGACCAGCTATTTGCTTCATAGTTTTCTTCCTTAAGAGTCTTAGCCTTGTTTATCAATATAGAAAGTTCATTTTTCTCTACAGGCACTGGTATGAGTTTAGCACCTTTTAAAAGTTTGATATTCAACGGTTTTACAGGATATACAACTCTATAAGAAGTTTCTTCTATAGCATAACCTTCTATATCAGTTATATATACATTAAATGCTAATTTTACCGGAAGCTGTACTTTCTTTGTACTTTCTCCCTTTGCAAATTCAAATTCATAAGTTGTCTTAAGCTCGTCCTTGCCCTTAAATACTAACTTGAATGCTCCGCTATAATCTCCTCTGTCTACATTGATTACAGTATCCTTCATATCTTTCATAGCTACATTAACTGAAGGATTTATACCTACTATTCCATGTTCACTTACTCCAAATATGGAATTATTTATAGTGGCATAGTATTTATCATCCAGTTCTCTTACTCTAGTGATATATGATCCCGGAGGAAGATTTACTGCAAATTGGATATCGCTCAATGGAGTAGCTTCATATTCTACACCTGTATTAACTTCTATAGCAACTATTTTTAATTTTACATTTCTAGGTTTTGTAACTTGCATAGTTACTTGTTTTCTATTTTTGTAGTTGAATCTTACTTTTACAACTTTGTCCTTATCATCCTTGCCTATTGTAAATTTGATACGATTAGACTCTTCTGCAAGCTCAAACGGATCTTCCACATTGTATATCATCAATGTGTATTCACCTTCTTTAAGGTCGTAAGCACTTACTGCCTTTTCATCTTTATCTAGTACCATATATTTGAATTTATTTAGTGGTACACTTCCTGTAGCTATTACAGGCGAAACTATTACAGTCTTTTCATTACCTGTTCTTAAAGAATTGTCAAGTCTAAGTTCTACTGTATTGTAAGCATAGTCTGATATCTTAAGAGTTGCTGTCTTAGGATCAGTATTTGGAGGAAGTTTGAATACGCCTTTTTCATCAGCTTTGTATTCTTTTTTATTATCATTTTCTCCTATAGTTATTACTTGAGTTCTTATACCTGATCCTTTTTCTTCTACTTCTGAAAGTGTATATTCACCCTTAGCTTGATCATAGCTGCTCTTTACTATTCTTGGATGTACTGTATCTATGATTACAGGGAATTCCATCCTTTGATTAGCTATAGTTTTGTCTGATCCGTCAGGTTTTACATTGACAGCAAATATATAATTACCGTCTTTCATCACTTCTGATGTTGCATTTTTGCCATCCCATTTCCAGTGCGTCTTTGTAGTAGTAAGGTTTGGTCCACCGAATCCTGAGATAAAATAGTTCTTAGTTCCAAAGTCATCATTTTTTTTGAAGCTGTATATAGGATCGACTTTGTTGCCTTCAGTATATGCTTCTATTACAACATCTTTGTAGTTTCTTAAGAATGTTCCTACGAATTGTATTTCTTCTGCTCTTCCGTCACCATTAGGTGAAAAAGCTATCTTATTCTTGTTGAACTTAGGATCCTTATATGTGCTTGCAGGATCTTCTCCAAGGAGTACATCCTTACCTTCTGATTTTGATTGGATATGAGTAAACGGATAGGCAGTTCTGTCAGACACTTCATAGTAAGTCGGTCTTTTACCTTGGCTTACCATATCATATATACTGTCTTCTATTACTTGAAGATTGTTCCAGTCACCCTTGAATCCTACGAAAGGAATAGATATTTCTTCATTTACATTTTTATTTGTATTTTCAAATACTACATAACCTTCAAGGAAGAATCCCTTAGGTCTGTCTTTTTTGAGAGCTTCAACTTCACTGTCGTCCAAGCTGAATTTCACTTCAAATTCAGTCTCTGAATTTCCGGCAACAGTTATTGATTTCTTGCTATTTTCTGTATCTTGGACTTTTTGTGGCTTAAGTATAGCTATTCCGTTTTCGACCATATCTGTATTTAGTTGTGCATAATAGTCAAACGTCTTAGATTCACTTGAATAGTTTTTCAACTTGCCCTTTATTACTACATTGTTATCTGTAATATTTCTTAGATTAATACTTGATATATTGTTTGTTCCAAGTATTACTACGCTTGAGCTTACAGCTCTGTTAAGGTTCATCAGACCGGCACCTTGTGATCTTGGTGATGAAAATGCCTTTGTAGTCTTATCTACATAAGGTACTGCTGTACTCATAAGCAGATTTTTGATAAGTTGATGTTTTTCAGTTCCGCTAACATTAGGGAATTTCTTTTCAACATATTCCTTAACTACTGCTATACCGCCGGCAACATGTGGTGTAGCCATTGATGTACCGCTCATAAGACCATAGTTGTTATCATTTAAACTTGAGTAGATCTGTCCACCCGGAGCAGATATATCAGGCTTCAAGTTTCCTTCAGGAGTCATACCCCAACTTGAGAAAGATGATGCCTTGTATCCGTTAGGATTTTGCAAATATGACTCTTCAGTATCAACCTTTACAGTCACATTAGGATTTGCTATCATTGTTTCGCCGTCTTTTTTGCTTATGAAGCATGAAGGTATAGTTACTCCCGCTTCCTTAAATCCTCCCATGTGAACAAGTGAAGCATCTGCAACATTGTCATATACTATTGCCGCTACTGCACCCTTATCTTGGGCAATTTTTACCTTTTGGGCGAAAGTCATTTCATCTTTTCTGTTTGGTTTGTCACCACGCTTTATAAGTGCTATCTTTCCTTTTACTTCCGCTTTTTGGTAATCTTCCTCATATCCCTCGTTTACATGCACAAAATTCTTGTAATCTGAAGGGAAAGGAGTCTCATCTGAAGGTTGGTAGAGTATCTTTGTTACAGGATTAGTATTAAGTAGTATTCCTTTTTGTTTTATTTTTACATTATCTACCGATGCAACAGCCAATGAAAGGTCTGCAACCCCAGGAGAGTTTGTAAGTCCTATATCAGGATTTGTCGCAGGATGTCCGTCAAGTAAGCCAAATCCCATGAATCCGTCATTACCTATGGCTATTGCCACTACTATTCCGGCTTCTTGAGCTTTTTGCAATGCGTTTATAGTAGTTTGTTCCATTCTTCCGTCTGTAGTACCTGTAGCACCCAAACTCATGTTGATACTGTCAACACCCATTTTTACCGCATCATCTATAGCCTTGTTGTAGATTACAGGTGTAGTACCCATGCTGTTTTGACCAAATACCCTCATTATAGCAAGCTGAGCATTTGGAGCAACACCTTTTAATTTTTTTCCGTTTGCAGCTACTATACCTGCAACGTGCATACCGTGAGATTGTATCTTACCTTCTTTAATATTTGTATTTCTATCGGCATAGTTAAATCCGAAAGGTATCTTCTTATTAAAATACTTTCCGCCATCTATTCCTTTTTCTTTAATAAGTTTATCTGTATCTTCTGCACTTTTAATACGTAAACTGCCTTCATCAACTTCCTTAAATATTTCATGTTCAGGGTCAACACCTGAGTCCAATATAGCTATAAGTTGTTTTTTACCGCTATAGTCTGACCATATCTTATCTGCTTCAACCATACCGTTACTTGTTTCATCAAGAGTCTTATGGCTATTTGATTCAAGCTTCGGTGCAGCAATGGTACGGCTAAGTTCCATTGATTTTACTTCGTTAAGTTCAGCTATCTTTTTAGCATCTTCAAGAGTAGTTTTTATAGCTACTCCGTTTAATACAGTATCATAGACTTCCACTACCTGATAGTCTACACCTGCTTTGTCCATTTCAGACATAAGCAAGTCTTGAGATTTTTTCGCATAGTCTATCTGATCTTCAAGTCCGTCCTTAGTACGCACCTTTGTTATGTCCGGCACTGTAATACCATGCTCTTTGGACATATTTTCATCATTTACTTCGACTATTACTGTCACTTGTTGATGATCCTTAACCTTTCCATCAACCTGTTCTATCAAGTCATTTAAAACGGCTTTATTTTCCGCATTATCTGTCTGTCCGACATTATTTGGTATTGCATTGTTTGCATTTAGTGTTCCAATTTGTGCATGAGAACCCATCATTCCTGATGTAAGTACCATGGTCATTGACAGCACTAATGCCGTTATTTTACGCTTCACCAAAAATCCCCCTCTTTATTTTAGGTATGGGAGGCGGATATACCGCCGTCCCACCATTAATTATATTTGTTAGTTCTTTCTTGCAGCCATTATATATTGGTAAGCCCAATGTTTTTCGCTTACGTCTGCAAATTTTTTCTTCTTGCTTATATCAGCCTTTGTAGGGAAAGCTCTGCTTACTATAGTTACGGCTTCTGCACGTGTTATAGTATTTTCAGGCTTAAATGTCTTATCCTTGTATCCGTTTATTACTCCCTTAGCTACAAGCGAAGATATCTCAGCTCTTGCCCAGTAATCTTTGTCTATATCGCTTAGGTTTGCTTCAGATGCAGGATATTTTCTAAGTTTTGCTACTATATAAGCATATTCTGCCCTTGTTATAGCTCTATTAGGGTTAAATTCTTCTCCGTCTTTTACCTTGATATATGATAGAGCAACCATCTTATTGACTGCGTCAGTATACCAATGTTTAGTCTTAACTGCAGGATTTTTGATTTCCCCAGCATCTTCGTCTACAAGTTGAGCAAACATTACAGCTGCTTCTGCTATGCTTATATTACTGTTTGGTTTAAATACATTACCGTCATATCCTGCCATATATCCTTGTTCAAGATTATATGTTATCTTTTCAACTCTTGCAGTTTCAAGCAATGTTTTTAGCTTAGCTTCAGCATTCTTATCGCCCTTATTGTATTCTTCATATGCTTTTTGAATAGCAGCTAAAGTTTCCTTAGTATAGTACTTAGCTTCGGCTTTTGATAAGACTTTTTCCACCCTGTCTTTCAAAGTTACAGTCTTAGTTGCTGCAGTCTTATCTTGATCCTTGTCTTTCTTAACTTCTTTGAATATGATATATGCTTCTTTTTCATCTGTAGTTATGTTGTCGAATTTGAAAGAAACTCTTATCTTATCTTGTTTTTTATCAAATACAAAAGTAAATGATCTTGTATATTGAGAGTCGTTTATATTAGCAGCTTTTACAGTTTGAGTTTCCTGATCGCTTACTCTTAATCCAAGGCTGTCAATATTTTCAGATTTTTGTCCTTGAGATACTTTCTTAAACTCTACTATATATTGATATTTTCCACCCTCTTGTATCATTTTTACTTCAGGGTTAAGTGCTGCATTTAGTATTGATGGTTTAGTTTCATCATTTACAAGTACCGCTTGTGCCTTAAGTTTTGTTTCTATCTTTGCACTTTCTGCAGGTGCAGGATTTGTGCCGTTCCAGTCAAATACTATTTCGGCATCTTTTTCTCCCATTCCAAGCTCATCCATTATATCAGCCTTGAAATATACTTTTAATACTTCAAGTTTTTCATCAAAGCTGAATGTGTATTCGCCGTCACTTCCGTTTACTACTGTCTTAGTACCGTTCTTATCTATAGAGAACTTAGTTATATGTCCTTTTCTTCCAAGAACTTCAAGCTCATTAAAGTTTACAGTATAAGTGTAGTGATTTCCTGATTTTACAACTTTAGCAGTCTTAGATAGCGCCTTGCCTGCCATTGACAATTCATTCTTAGTTCCGGTTTTTCTTAACCATACATTTACCATGTGCAATCCGTCTCTAAGTTCTGATGAAGAAGAGCCTCCGCCTCCTCCACCGCCGCCGCCTCCGCCGCCGCTTCCACCAGGGCTTGGAGTGCTTGGAGTAGTTGTGTTATCATATCCTACTGCATATATTGAGAAGTGATTAGTGTTAAATACAACTTCATTTTTAACTACATCGTAGTATGCTCCGCTTACTTTTTCAGCATTTTCATTATCTCTTACATAGTAAGCATTGATTCTACTATTGTCTTCACCTGCATTTTTAGCATATGCTATAGCAAGTTTTATATTACCTTCAAATTGAGCTATTTTTTTATTTTCAGCACTTATTTCAACATCTATTGCAGGTCTTGTTCCTACTATATCTTTTATCTTTTGTGAAACTGATGTTAAATCTGCTTTTTTAACAGAAAGTTTTACATCATTTTCTTTAGCAAGTTGTGATAATACTTCCTTGCCCAATGTTATCTTTGATGTCGGAAGAACTATTTCTATGCTTACATCCTTTTCACTTGCTTTTTGAAGTACAGCCTTTGGAAGAATTACTTGCACCGCTTTATTAGCATCTACATTTACTTTTACAGTCAATTTTCCGGGACTTGCAAGTTTATCAATATTTGCTAAAGCTTCATTTTCGTCGATTCTTGCAATAGCAACTCCGTTTTCTTCCGTTATAGTTGCAGGCATTTCTATAGTGCTTGGAGCTATAGGCTTAGGAGCATTAGTCCAGTCAAATACCACATCTACTTCTTGCTCAGACATATTCATTTTTTGCATTACATCTGCGTGTACATATGCTCTAAGCTTTTCAACTCTTTCATTTAATTCAAATGTTACTGTCTTGTTTTCTCCATTTTCCACAAGTACAAGATCTTGTCTTGTACCATTATTATTTATGGCAAACTTAGTGATATTTCCAACTTGTCCTAATACTTTCATAGGCTTAAATTTCAATGTATATTTATATACACCGTTTTTGTATTCAATTTTAGCCTTATGTTCTATTGCAGCATTAGCAACTGATGGAGCTTCTTTATCTGCCTGTTTAAGCGAAACATTCACTTCAAACACTTGCTCTTGAGGATTCGGATTTGGTTGTGGGTTTGGATTTGGTTGTGGCTTAGGATTAGCATTTGTACCATTGAAGTCTCCGTTCCAGTCAAGTAGAAGTTTTGCTTCTCTTTCAGGTCCGCTATGTTGACCTACCTTAAACTTAATGTCTAACATAGTGTCTACATTACTTCCAGGTCTTACTGCATTTTCAAGCATTTCAAAAGTAAATACTCCCTTTTGACCTTCTACAGCCTTAGCTTCCATCCATTGGCCCTTAAGTTTTACATATAATCCGTCAACTCCGGCTTTTTGTTGTCCTATAGTCATTTCGTTGAATTTAATTGTAAATAATACAAGGTTAAATGGACCGGCTTTTTTGTCAATCTTTTTGTATCTTACATCTCTTTCTAAAGATTGGTCAGCCATAGATACTGATTTGCCGTCAGCATTTAATATATAGCCTTTTACTGTCTTTTCATCCTTATTTACAGGTGGCTTTGGTTTTGGAGCATTTGAATATTCAAATATTATGTCTGCTGACATTTTTGCCTGCATACCCTTTACCTCAAATGCTACAGGAAGTTTTTGTACCTTTTCATCTAATTCGAAAGTAAATGACTTATTATATTCGCCACTTTCAAGTTTTACCGGAACTTCTTCAAGTTTTCCGCCTTTTTTAATAAAGAATTTTTCTACTTCTCCTTTTGTTCCCATAACTTCCATAGGTTTGAAGAATAGTGTATATTTAAATTTATTTCCAACTTTTTCAAGATTTGCAACAGGTTTAAGAGTAGGATTTGCCATTGATGGCTTATCTGAATTTTCCATGTTCATCTTAACATTGACTTGTTCAAATTTATCATCTGTTCCTTGTCCAGTGAAGCTTACAGAGTATTCAACTTCTCTTTGCCATAATCCCCATGAAGGAACAAATACATACATAGTCTTTGTTATAGTGTATTGCTCATCTTTTTCCAAGTTTGCTATATTAAATTCTTGAACTTGTCCTTCTTTTTCATTTGTCTTTGTAGAAGAGTAAACAACTTCGCTACCCTTAGTAATTACTGTTTCTACCTTCCATTGCATAGTCTTGTTTGATAATATCTTTGCTATGGCTTCATCACGTGGAAGAGATCTTGATACATTATTATTATCTCTTCCCTCTATAGTAAGGTAGTTTACAAAGTCCATTTCTGAAGTAAACATCTTCTTTTCTCTGTTTACTATATCTGAAAGTCCCCAGTAGTAAAGTTCAAGTATGTCTATATTTTGATTAAGTTTAACCTTGCCTTGTTCAACTGTAGCCTTTGCCTTTATAGCTGTTCTTTGTGGATAGTATGCGTATGACTCATCATCAAAGCTTACTCCAACTTTTTTAAACTTGGCTTTTTCATCTTCACTTAAATCCATAGGTAAATTATTCATACCTACTTGGAAGTATTTTATTTCTTTTCCTTCTCCAAGAGCTGCTATCATCTTGTCTACCGGAATAGATTTGATATTGTTTGAACCAAGTTTCAATCTTATATCCCTAATCTTAGAATATTTGACCATATTTACAAAGAATTCATCAGGTACATAACTTATTCTGTTGTTAGAAAACTCAATATCTGTTAGATTCAACAATGTTGCAAATGAATCCGGTATTGAAGTTATTTTATTGTTATTTGCTTGTATCATTCTTAGATACGGTTTGTCTTCTCCCAAGCTTGAAGGTATGTTTTCAAGTTGATTTGAGAACAACACTACCCTTGAAAGTCTTCTATTGTTAGCAAAGAAGTCATCAGGTAAGCTCTTTAATTTATTTTCTTGCATATATACTTCTCTAAGCAAAGTGTTATTCTTTATAAGATTAGCAGGCACACTTTCAAGAGCTGTATTCATCAAAGACAACATTCTAAGCTTAGTATTTGCATCGAATAGTCCCTCAGGCACTCTTACAAGCGGGTTACCGTCAAAGTCTATATATTCCAAATCTTTTAGAGGTTTAAATACATCTTTGTCTATTGATTTTATCTTATTTGCACCAAGTATCAAGTGTGTTACACCTGTTGCATTGTCAAACAATCCCTTAGGCAACTCTTCTATCTTGTTTCCGTTAAGGTTGATACCCTTTATCTTAGGTCCCAAGTTTTTGAGTATGCTTATATCTGTTATTCCCTTAGCTTCAAGGTCTATGACATTAGTCATAGGGAAACCCGGTATATCTATACTCTTAGGTTTTTGTATACCTGTTGCATTCCTAAGCTCTTCTTCACTTACAGTCCCGTCCTTGTTTGTATCTAGTCCGTTAGCTATGAGTGCTTCATTCAGTATCATATCATTTTTAAGTTTTTGATTCTTTGCATCTTCGATTACTTTGTAATCTGTCCAGCCTTTTGTAAGCTCTTTATCAAATACTATTTCTACTCTTCTATACTTAGCGCCGTCATATTGACCCTTATCTCCTATATTTCCTCCCATAGGACCTGAGCCAAGTACAGCAGCAAGTTTAGTGCCTGTAAGATCATTAAGCTCTACAGTATATTCTACTTTTTTAGGTGAGCCGTTTGTTTCTGATTCTACGACATTCTTAGTGAAAGGTACATAGGTTTGTCCGTTTTTCAATGCAAAATCAATTATTAAATCTGCATACAGATGATTCATGAAGCTTACAGTTTTCTTATTTCCTGATACCTTAAGTTTTACTCTCTTGTCAAAGTATCCTGCAAGTGTAGATACTTCAGTTTGATTTTTTCCTTCAACGTAAGCCTTGTATGATAGAGTGTAGTCTCCGTCAGGAAGATTAGATTCTATAGTAAGCTTTTCAGATATATCTATCTTTGTATCAAGATTAGTCACTGACTTATCTGTAAATACAACTTCGAGTTTAAGATTATCTTTATTCTTTTCAACTTCGGCTATCAGTTCAGCATTTAGTGTTTCCACTTTTCCTGCTACAGCTGTAAGATTTAAAGCTTCTTTTGTAAATTCTTTGCCATTTATCTTAACTTTTTCTATCTTTGCAAGATCTTCTGTCGCCACATTATTAGCAAATGTCAAGATAAACTTCTTAGTTGCATTAATATTTTCAAATTGAGCCTTTGTAAGTTTGAATTTTTCAGCAAATTTTTCAACAGGCTTTTGCTTTTTGAATTCCTTCTTTGTTACAGTGCCATCTGAGAATGCAATCTCAATGTTAAGATCATATTGATTGTCTGTAAATTGTTTAATTATATCTTCATGCTCAGCTTTTAGGTCTCTATCAAATGTTAAAGAGAAGCTATATTGGCTTTTTTCAAATACCTTATCATTAATCTTTATCGATTTAACCTCTTGAGCATCCTTATAAGTCATCTTGTTGGTAAATTTAAATACTACTTTATCAACTTTCTTCTCCCAATTTGTGCCAAATTCAGCTCCGGTAAGCTCAAATTTCTTGGCATATCCGCCATCAGGTACTCCGGCTTTCTTATAAGTTGCTTTAGAGTCATCTTTAAATATAACTTCTATTACAATATCATTTTTATTCTTTTCGGCTTGAGCAAGAACTTCCTTGTTTTCTGATTGAAGTTTTCCGCTTTCAGCATCAACTGTAAAGCCGTGTTTTTCTCTTTCAAATTCAAGATTATTTATCTTGACACTCTTTATAAGCTCTAATTCTTTAGCTGTAAGTTTCTTTTCAAATGTCAATAAGAATTTATTTGAATCTTTTATTTCATGATTCTTAATTACATAACTGTCAGCTATTTTTTCTATAGGATTCAGATTATTAGGATAGTATACTCTTGAACCGTCTTCAAAGACTAGTTGTAGAGTTTGTACACCCTCTTTTTCTAACTTAGGAATGATTACCGCATATTCTCTTTCTTCTTCTTCCAAATAGATAGTCTTTCCTTTTTTCTTAAAAGTATAGGTATGAGTAGGGAACTCTTGAGCATTTATAGTAACTATCTTTAACTTTTTAAGGTGCTCATCAGTCATTTCCTTATTTAACTCTATAGTGAAAGTATCAGTAGTAAGTTTTGTTCCTGTTATAGAGTAGTTAGAAGCTATTTTTTCACTTGGTTGAGGTTTTGTTTCTTTCTTATAGCTTATCTTTGATTGATCTTTAAATACTATGTCTAAAGTATTTACACCTTCAGCCTTTACCTTAGGTATTATATCTCCGTCGTCCTCATCTTCTTCGATATAGATTGTCTTTTCATTTGTTTCAAAACGATAAGTTTCTCCATCATAAGTAGTGCCGTTTATTACTACTTCTTTGATACTCTTTACATGTTCTACAGACATTTCCTTATTCAAGTTAATAGTAAATTTAGAACCTGACAGATTTGTACCTGTAATACTGTAAGCATCAGCTATTCCTGAATTTTTTTCCTCTTCAGGTTGTTTGAAGTCTCCGTTCCAATCAAGTTTTAATATCAAAGTTTTAGTAGGATTGTCATATCCTGGAACTTCTTTGTCAAGCTCAACTATTAATCCAAGATCCAAATCTTCTGTAGAAGTTTCAGGTTTCAATGCAATTGAAGGTATGTCAAATCCAAATGTCTGATCTCCTAATTTCTCAGCATCACGGAAGCTATTCATAGCATCATATCTTACATTTTTTACCTTATATGTCTTATTTCCTATTACTAAGTCCTCAAACTTAAGTTTTACTTGATACGCCTTGAACATTCCATTGCCAATAGTACGATCTGTAGGAACTATATTGACTTTTCTTATGAGCATCTTATCTATATAAGAAGTCTTAGACGTATCTTTAGTAATAAGATAAGCATTTACTGTCACCGGTTGATTAGGGTCATTTTGATTAGAATTAGTAGCGTTGCTTAGCACTGAGCCATCTTTAAAAATTATTTCAACAGTTACCGGAGTATTTTCCTTTTCTTTTGCTACGAGATCCTTCACTCCAATAATGTAAAGTTCATTGCTACTATTTACCGCAAAATAGCTACTGTTATAAGTCGTTTTTCCTACTTTAACTTCTTTAATTAAACTTTGGAGTTTTTTCATATCTCCCTTTTTAAAAGTAACTCTTATTTCAGCATCTCCATATTTAGGCTTTGCTTGTAAGTAAGCTTCTTTTATCTCATATTCTGCGGCATTACCTGTTACAGGTGGCTTAGGTTTGTTCCCATTATTTTCTTCTCTGCCCTCAGGTCTTACATAGCCTTCGTCTTCATATTTTATAGTAGAACCGTCAGAAAAGTTCATTACTACCTTATGCTTAGTTCTTTTCTTAAAGTCATCTATAGTTTTCTTGCCTGTGACTCCATCATAATAGCATTCATATCTGGCAGTATCATTATTATTATCACCTACCATGATAAAAGCTGCCCAACCATACTGTTCATCCCTTAGAGGAACATTGAGGTCGTCTATACTTACAGATACTATCTTTTGTTGTATAGTATAAAATGAATCCTCTGAATCATTTTTCAACTGTATTTGTAGAGCTTCCTTTGATGCTGCATCATCCCCAACCCTACCTATAACAACTCCTGTTATTTTCAAATAATCTGATACCATTCCAGGTGCAAGTTGTTGTTCTCCGAGTTGATTGATTATAGTACCTGCATCTTGAGAAAGCACATTGCTTATCATAGCTTGCGGATTTTGTTGCTCAGGTACAGTCACCATAGGAACACTTGGAGTAAGTCCAGTATTTCCTTGATCATTTTGTTGATTTTCCACACTTGGATTAGTTTGTTGTTCCTTATTTCCTTGTGCGTCTTTTTCATCTTTTTTCTCTACAGTGCCATTTTGATTTTCATCTGCCTTAGCACCTTGAGTACTACCATCTTCCACCTTTTGAGCAGGTGAGCTGTCTTGCTCTTTGCCTTGTGCTTCGACTTTGTCGTCACTCTTGGCAGCGTCTTGAGATGTCTCAAGATTTTGATTTGCCAAACCGTCATTTACGGTCTGGGCGTAGCTTGCAGGTACTGCCATATTACTTGACAGCATACAAGCTATAAGTAAAAACGAAAGAAGTTTTTTACTCATGATTAAACTTTCCCTCCTAATATAAAATGTAAAGCTTTAAGTAAATATGAGATTTTTATTTTGTACTGTTTTCATACTTAAGAGCTTTTATAATTTTGTCAATCTTCAAATTATGCTAAAAACCTGTTAAAAGACCATGTATTTATGTTACAAAAAAGTTATTGGAAATCTCTAACATGTATAGAGTCATTTAAAATAACTACTTTGTATTATAAATGGTGATTAGTATTAATATTGAAAGCTATGGTTTAAATTATAAAAACTATTTATATTGTCACTTAGTATTTTATAATTCAAATTACAAAACACTAAGCTGATAATTAATATCTCCAAACGAAAACTTACAATTCTCATATTAATAACAACATTATAGTATAATCAATATTAATTAATAAAGATTATTATTTATAAATTCTACTAAAAAAATATAAATTTGTAAATACTTTTTTAGCAGTTGTTAACTATTGTTAGATAATAAACTCTTGTAAAAAAATTTGTATTTGACTTGAGCGACTTATCATTATTTTTACTTACAGATATTTTGTAAATTTAGCTATATACATGCTCTGATAGTGATATTTAATATATGAGCTCTTATTAGTATTTAATAAACTCTCTTAATCAATATTTAGATATCTGTAGATTAAACTAATATCAATGAAGTAGCCAAACAAGTCTTTTTATACTAATAAGCATTTATAAAGTCAAGATTGTTATTTTACCAAATTACACATTTTACAAATTGTCAATAATTTTGCTGTTATAAAATCACATGGCTTTTTGATAGCTTTTTAGTATTATTTTTAAGTTCCAAATCTGTATATATCTTTTGTAATTGAAAGTGTAGACTTCCTATGCGATACTACAATTACAGTCTTGTCCTGACTTTCTTTTTTGATAGTCTTGAGTATGACTGCTTCGTTCAAGCTGTCAAGGTTGCTTGTAGGCTCGTCAAGTAGCAATATCGGAGCTCCGTGTAAGAATGCTCTTGCCATTGAAATTCTTTGTTTTTCTCCGGCACTTAGTTGATTTACAGCCTCGCCTATCGGAGTGTCGTATTTTTCGGGCAGTTTATCAATAAACTCGTGAATAGATGCCTTTTTCGCCGCTTCTATCACTTCCTCAATACTTGCATCGTGTTTTGCAATCCTTATATTTTCAGCTATACTTCCTTGGAATAGCATAGTTTCTTGTGTTACATAACTTTGGAGATTCCTAAGACTCTTAGTATTGATATTTCTTACGTCCTCATCTCCGATTTTTACCTTACCTGAATTTACATCCCAAAACCTCATTATGAGCTTGAGCATAGTAGATTTTCCGCAACCGCTCTTTCCGAGTATTCCGACTATCTTATTCTTCTTAAAATCCATTGACAGCCCTTCGAAGATGGTCTTCTTTTCGTATGAAAAATCTACATTTTCCATCTTTACATCCTCATAACTTGCATTCTTACCGTCAAATACTTCCTCTACCTGAGGCTCTTCTTCCAAGAGTGCTATTACTCTGTATCCGCTTGAGAATGTCTGAAGTAGGTTGTTAGACAAGTTACTCAAGGCTATGAAAGGTCCAAATGATGATAGTGCAAGTGTAGTCGGTATTATCACCATTTCAAGTGAGCCCCCGCTTGTTTGACTAAGATGTGAAGTGTATAGGAATATTATCACCCCTGTAGCAATTACCGCCAAATCACTTAGTGCCTTTGTCAGCTCCTCGTATTTTTTGAGTTCTTCATTTGTACTTTCAAGCTTTGCTGTCATATCCTGCATATTTTCTATACGCTCTTTGGTATTGTCGTATTGCATACTTTCTCTTATGCCCTTTAGCGACTCAAGTACATAGCTTGTAAGATTTGCAAAGTCTGCTCTGAATTTTTTCCCGCTGTCTTCACCAAGCTTAGTGATGAGTCTTGGGATAAATATGGAAGTAGCAAGATAGCCTACAAGTAACACAAGCATCGCTATAAAGCTGTAGTGAGCAACTATAGAAAGTGTGATTATAGCCATGAAAAATGCTATGCATACAGGTGCTATAGTGTGGGCGAAAAATACTTCAAGTAGTTCTATATCTGTCGTTATAAGCGTAATCAGATTACCCTTGTCCTTGCCCTCAAGCTTTGCAGGTGCAAGTTTTCTAAGCACTGTAAATATTCTGTCTCTTATTATTGCCAAGACCCTAAATGCTATATAGTGTCCGCTGTATTGCTCTGCATATCTGAGTATGCCTCTTAGCACTGCAAATGCAACAGCTATAAAAAATATTTGTGAGTAAGTTATGTTTGTAATCTCTCCAAGATATACAAGTAAGCCTACACCACCAAGTACAGGTATACCTGTCGAGCAGATAAAACCTATTACTCCCATTATTATTGTGATTGCCATTATGGGGAAGAGAGGACTTACTATCTTTAGAAGTTTGCCGATTAATGAAATCTTGCTCTTATTCATTTCCTCTCACCTCCGTTGCTACAGCCTTATTCATATTTTCCAAATTATCATAAACTACATAGACACTTTGGGAATCATCTGTATTTATTTTTTTACTTTCTTCTATATTGTTTTTTAAATCTTCACCTTTATCATCTTCGTCTTTGAAAAAATCTTCAAGTTCTGCCTGTTTATTATACAAGTTATAGAAAGTCTTCTTATTTTTGATAAGTTCATCCTTCTTACCCTGTTCTACCAAGCATCCTTCTTCAAATACGAGGATATTGTCAGCATCTTCAACATTTGCCAAGCGGTGACTGATAAACAGTATAGTCTTCTTACCTCTTAGCGAGTTGATAACTGAAAGTATAATCTCTTCACTTTCCACATCTATATTTGATGTAGCTTCGTCAAAGATATATAAATCAGCGTCTTTGAGTAAGGCTCTTGCTATTGCAAGTCTTTGCTTTTGTCCGCCTGATAGATTGCTTGCATTTTCTGCAAGAGCTGTATCAAGTCCGTCCTTGCTTTCCAAGAAATCCCACAAGTTCACTTCTTTGAGCTTGTCTATCATATCTTGGTCTGAGCAGTTCTTCTTTGCAATTTGAAGATTTCCTCTTACTGTTCCTTTGAAGATGTAGTTTTCATTTTTCACAAGGCAGACATTATTCCAAAGACAAGTCGGAGATATGTCTCTTATCTGATTGCCTTTTACAGTTATATCTCCCTCGTAGTTTTTGTATTGTGTAGTTATAAGGCTGGCAAGTGTACTCTTTCCGCAGCCTGACTCTCCTACTATACCTACGAAGCTTCCTTGTTTTATAGTTGTATTTATATTTTTCAGTATCTTTCTTTCACTATTGTATGAGAATGAAAGATTTTTTATCTCTATATCTGAGAATTTCTCTATGTTTACTTTTTCCTTGTCATCTTCTTCCAAATCCAAGATGGCAAACAATCTGTCACTTGCCGACATACCGTTCATCGCTATGTGGAAGAATGAGCCCAGGATTCTAAGCGGTATGAAAAACTCCGACGAAATCATCATTATGAAAAATGCCTGTCCTACATTTATCTTACCTGCAGTCAGCTCCATTAGCGAGAATATCACTCCCAGCGCTGCGCCCATGTAGGCTATCAAGTCCATGAGCGATACAGAGTTTAGCTGCATTACAAGGACCTTCATCGTTATTTTTCTGAAGTTTTCAGCATTTTCGTTCATCTTCTCCTGCTGTCTCTCATCTGCATTGTATATTTTCAGCGTTGTGAGACCTTGCAGATTTTCATAGAAGTCATCGCCCAATTTAGTGTACTTGCCCCAATATTTTGAGAATAATTTCTTGGCGAATTTTTGTACCGCAACTATCGAAAGCGGTATCAAAGGTACGCAAAGCATCAATACAAGTGCAGTCTTGATACTGAAAGTACATATAATTGCAAATAATGTAAGCGGTGCAAGTAAACTGTAGAAGAATTGCGGCAGATATCTACTGAAGTAAATCTCCATCTGTTCAATACCTTCACTGAAAAGCTGTACTACTGAAGAAATAGAAACTTTCTCACCGTAATTGGCTCCAAGTCTTACTATCTTGCCGTATAACTTGTCTCTTAGCTTGTATTTTATCTTTCCGCTTGCTGCAAAACTTTCTTTTGCAATTTTCATCCTAAAGAAATATCTTATTGCTGTCGATATAATAATTAAAGATGAATACAGAGCAATGTTTGCAAAGCCGTTTTTTTCCACAATAGCCTGTAATATCATAGCTACCGAGAATATGGCTACGACATTGCACAAAAGCCCTATCCAGTTGAAAAACACTATTTTTTTGATGTGTTTCATGCCTTCAGGTGCTTCTTTTATCAGCCTCTTTTTTATCAAGTGCTAACCTCCTTTTTACTTATATTTTCCATCTTATAAGACGAAATAATACTAAACTTATATTTATAATATTATTGCGACCGTTTTATATTGAAAACCTATCAAATAATCACATATGCTTGTACTAAACAAGCTTTGATATCCGCACATAAGCAGACAGCAATTAGTAATAAAATCTAATAAAACAGCTTATAAACTATTAAATAATCTAAGATTTTTATAAATCGCCATTTGATACGGTATCAGACTTCTTATTTTCTGAGTCCATATCAGCGTCGCTTTTAAGCGTCTTGACATGAAGTAGGAAAAAGTAGTAATGAGCCAATAGGACTACGCCCATAAATATTCTCAAATGTAGCGACTTAGTAAAGTACATACCTATAGAAAACAATATAGTAACTATGGCAAGGATTTTAGCTTTTTGCTTGTTATCCATGCCCTTTTTTTCCATATAGCTACCTACATACTGCTTATATATCTTAGTATTTTTAAACCACTCATTGACTTTATCCGAGCCTTTTGCAAAGCAAAGTGCAGACAAGAGTAAAAAAGGTGTGGTAGGTAATATAGGGAAGGGAATACCTATCAATCCCAGTGCCAGAGAAATAAAACCTATAGTAAGAAATACATATTTCATAAGTTTCCTCTTTTTTATACTGACGCTTGCTTAAGCGCAAGATTGAAAGTTGATACTGCCTTTTGTATATCTTCTTCATTTGGCTCTCTTGATTTTTCACCGCTATCTATCATCTTGTTTAATATAGGTTTAGGTAACAAAAGCGGCGGTTTAGTCTTAAGCTTTTCAAGCAGTGCAGGATCTACAAGTCCGTTATATATCTCTACCGCAAGAAGAGTGTTTGATTTATCAGCTAACTTATTAAGATTTCTCATTACGTCCTGACCGTGTTTTGACGAGGGGTCAGCTCCCAATGTAGCAAAAAGTGCTATTTTCTTATTTTTGATTTGCTTAACGAATTTTTTCGCCTTAGGATGAGCAGTACCTCTGTCTATCCAAAATCCGATTACAAGGGTATCGTACTCATCAAGCATAGCCATGTCGTTTATCTCATCCATGTCCTTTATGCTCAAATCATAGCTGTCCTTTAGATTTTCATATATTCCGTAAGCAACTTTCTTTGTGTTTCCTGTCTTGCTTGAGTATATTATTAATGCCTTCATTTAGCCTCCATCTCTGTTTTTTGATTATCATGTTATTAAAACAAATTTATATAAAACAACTTTTATCAAACTTATTGCAATACTAAAAGCAGTTTAGACAGCCTTTGAATATTTCAAAATTAAGTGATTTTATGTTGTTTTTTAACATTTTTAGATACCTGTTGCTTATAGCTATATGAAAGTCTTTTCTATACTGTAAGCACAAATTTTTGATTTTCTACATTGCTCACCTTTAGATGAATGCCGTACATATCCTGTATGCTCTCCTCTGTTATGACTTCACTTGGATTGCCTTGGAAGAGTATATTTCCTTTTTTCATCCCTATTATCTCATCTGAATAGTATATAGCCTGATTGATGTCGTGAAGTACCATGACTATAGTCATTGAGTAGTCTTTGTTCAGCGATTTTATCAGCCTGAGTATCTCTATTTGGAATTTGACATCAAGGTAGGTAGTCGGTTCATCAAGTAAGAGTATCTTGGGTTGTTGCGCCAAAGCCATAGCTATCCATGCTCTTTGTCTTTGTCCGCCTGACAGTTGTCCCATCCTTCTGTTTTTGAGCTCGCTCATGTCAGTCACTTCAAGAGCCCAGTCCACTATCTCCTTATCCTTGTCCTTATCTTCAGCCTTGGCAAAATGCTTGAAAAAAGGAATTCTGCCGTATGCTATAAGAGAATGTACCGGAAGATCCGGAGGTGCAGTGTTGTATTGATGGACTATAGCCACATTTTGTGCGAATTCTTTGAGCCTTATATCCTTTATATCTCTTTGGTCTAAAAACACGCTTCCTTCTCTTGGTTTCAAGTTTTTAGTCAGCAGTTGGAATAGTGTAGACTTTCCACAACCGTTGGCTCCCATCAAAGTGGTAATCTTATTATCTTTGATTTCAAACGAAATTCCCTTTATTATGTCATCCTTATCATAGGCGAAGAACAAATTATCAACTCTCATGCAGTCCCTCACTTTTCTTGAGCAGGAATATGAAAAACGGTCCGCCCACAACCGACATAACCACACCTACAGGTATTTCAAGAGGTGCTATCAGAATTTTCCCCACTGTATCTGCAAGTAGCATTGTAAAAGCTCCAAGAAGCATAGAGTAGGGAATCAGCACCCTGTTGTCATTGCCAACTAATAACCTTGATACATGGGGCACTATTAGTCCTATAAATGCTATTGAGCCTACTATGGCTGTTGACATACCTATAAGCAAGGTAGCAATGGCTGATACATATATTCTGAGCAAGTCAACATTTACACCTATGCTCCTTATAGTCTTGTCTTCAAGCGCCAAGAGATTGCATCTGCCAGAAAATACTATGGCAAGCAACATTCCTATAGTGATGTATTTTGAAAGCAGGGATACATCGCCCCAAGTTTTTTGTGATATATTGGCATTTACTATCGCAGTTACAGAGTTTTGTGCCGGTCCGCTCATCGCATTTATAGCTCCGAGCAGTCCGGTAAACATCGCATTTACCGCCACCCCTATCAGTATTACTCTAAGAGGTTTTATTCCACCCTTCCACGAAAGAGTGTAAATCAAAGCACAAGTCAGAGCTCCGCCTACAAAGGCAAACAATGGTGAAAGGAAGTAAAATTGCGGTAGCACCAACATAAGTATCATTGATATGAAGCTGGCTCCGGAAGATATACCTATCATTCCCGGATCTACCAGCGGATTTTTCATTACCGCCTGAAACATTACCGCAGATACTGATATTCCTGCTCCTGCAAGTATAGCCACCAATATCCTTGGGAATCTCAAGTCATATATAGTCGCAAAGTCTTCGTTGTATTCTATGAACAATCCTTTGAAAATCTGAGCAAAAGTCAAATTTATACTCCCGCTCCTTATTGCGACAAATAACAAAATTACAAATAGTATTAATAAAACGACAAAAGCTGCTATCTTTTTTGTCAAGGACTTCCTCCTTTCTCTTTATTCAATGTATATAATTGCTTATTTTAAAATTTTATAATTTTCTATTGCAGAAATTTTTATTGCTCTAAAAATTTAAATAAATTCAATTTGATATAATTACACAACTATCTTATTTTTCTCCGTAGAAAAGCTCATCCAATTTCTTAAGCCCTTCTTTATATCCCATAGTTGCAGACATTCCGAAGTACTTGTTGTCAAGATTGTACACCTTGTTATTTTTCACTGCGTCAAAGTGTTTCCATATGTCGTTTTTCTTGAACTCCTCGTCAAACTCCTCCATCACCTCGTCAGACATGGTGTGAGAAGTACGAAGTATCATATCAGGATTGAGTTTTACAAGCTCCTCAGTATTGATAGGCAAGAACTCTTCCACATCATCTCTTACAACATTTTCGCCTCCTGCAAGCTCAGCAAGGTTGCCTACATAAGAGTTGTTGGTAGCTACCACAAATGAACCCGGAAGTCCCATCAATATCAAGACCCTCGGCTTTTTCTTATCTTTTCTCTTTTGCTCATACTCTTTTATCAGAGCTTCATATTCCTCTCTCAGCTTCTTAGCCTTTTCTTCCTTGCCGTACTCGTTTGCAATCTCGTCAATAGAGTCATACATTGCACCGACACTTGACATATTTACAAATCTGTACGGTATCTTTGCTTCCTTAAATTGCTCTTCAAGGTAGCTCTTAAGCGATGACGGGCTTATTACCTCAGTAGGTTTGAGTGAGCGGATTATCTCCATATCAGGTCCCATAGGCATGCCCACTCTTTTTACATTTTCATATCTCTTAGGCAGTGTGAATGTTGTAGTGTCAGTAACTCCTACCAAGTCAAGGTCAAGCAAGTCAGTGATTTGTGCCACAGCCACAGATGTAGCTATTATCCTTTTTTCACCGCTGTCAGCCTTCTTGTTTTTTTCTCCCTGATACTGATCCACACAGCCTACAAGCAACATTGCACCCACAAATGCAAGGCTTAAAAATATATTTTTAAAAATTCTGTTCTTCATCTTTTCCTTCTCTTAAATATATTTAAATTTCCAGCTTATTCTACACTTTTTACAGATTTTGTAGTCATCTTTTGACCATCAAAGTCCTTTGAGCCCTCTTTTGCATCCTTAGATGCCATTTGCGCAAAGAATGTTATGTTTCTTCCCATAGGATTGACATAAGCTGAGATTTTTATATAAGCGTCATTTACCGGTACTTCGAATTTCAAATCCTTAGTTTTTTTCTTCTTGTCCTCTTTTGCTACTGTAAATTTCACTTCCTTATACTTGTCATCCTTTGCGTTTTTCACAAACACCTTGTAATCTTTTGTAGCGTCTGTCATTCCAATCTTAACAGTTAGCGTCTTAGTTTTGCCTGTATTGTCAAGCAAGGCATACTTTCCAAGTATAGATCTGCTCATTCCGTCTCCGATGGCTTTTTTAGACTTGTATTGCTTGTCTTTAGATTTAAGTTTAAGGTCTTCTATTTCCTTTGTTATAGGGTTTTCATACTGTACAGTATTTGTTATAGAATATGTCTTCTTGCCCAAATCTTTTGTCTTAGCTGTAGCCTTTGCCTCAGCTCCTATAGTAAGTGATGTAAATATTAAGGCTACTGCAAATGCTGCTGATAACAACTTTTTCATAAAACTTCTCCTTTATTTAAATAACTGTTTAAAATAAATTACATTTAATACTTCCACATTAAAAGTCATCTATATTTGATTTATGCCCGGCATTTTTATTAGGATATCCGACTTTACAAAAACAAATGACAGTTAAAGGAATTTTTAATAAGTTTTAACTTCTATACAATTTACTTAAACTGTATGTAGATTATTGTGTTAATAAACGACATTAGCTTCTCTTTTAAAATCTAAAAATCAAAGTTTAGTTGAAACAAAGAGAAATTTTTAATGTCGTTTATTGTAGTTATTATCTGATATTTAAATATTTTAAAGGTGTTGTGATAAATCATTTCTCTAAAATATCATCAAATTCAGCTTTTATTTTTTAATGCTCTTCCAGTCAATCTTGACTGCTGCATCAGGGTTAGCTCCGCCAAAAGATTTCATTATATCTACTTGAACTTTGAGATATACAAAGTCTTCGCCAACTTTCACAGGGAATTTTACAGTCTTAGGGAACTTTGTCTCTGAGCCATCTTCTATAGAAGCATCTGTATATTCTTCCACTACAGTGACTTCTTTCCCTGTATTTGAAGATGAATCCAAGCCCTTAATGTAGTCCTGCTTGCTATCATAGTACCATGCAGCTTCCATATGTCCCTTTTTGTCAAAACCTGAAAGCGTCATAGAATTCATGCTAAGTTGCAAGTAAGCTTTATTGCTTTCCACTTTCAATATAGCTGTTTTTTCTATGGCGTTATTTGCCATTGAAAGCTCTGACGGAACTTTTTCTCCGTTTGCCTTCCAAAGCTCTACAGATACCTTGTACTCTCCGTCTTTAAGATTATTGATATCTATCTTTTCATTAGACAGATCTTTTTTGTCGTTTTCTATCTTAGATGGCTGTTGCTCATCTTTCTTAACTTCTGTTTTTTCTTCTTTCTTTTCTTCTTTTTTATTTTCTAATGGCGTCATTTTACCAAATGAAAATGTATTTGTAGCACTTACTATGTTGTAATAAGCCCAGTTAGTTGATTTTACGTCGTTTGGAACCTTAGGATTAGTAAGCAGTTTTTCAATTACTTCTTTTTCTCCCGGCCTACCTGTAATCTTGTTGATTATACTTACAGCTTCAGCCCTGCTTACTGCCTTGTCCGGCTTGAAACTGCCGTCAGGATAACCGCTCATATATCCGTTTGAAACAGCTATGTCTATATATGACTTGTACATATTGTCCTTTACATCAGCAAAATCTTTTACAGCATCTCCCTTTGTCAATTTGTACGCCTTAACAATTACAGAGCAAAACTCTCCTCTTGTCATATCTTTTTTAACGTCATATCCGCCATTATCCTTGCTTAGTATATCCTTAGCTCTAAGGTAGTTTACACTATCATAAGCAAAATGTCCTTTTTGAATATCAGCAAATTTTACATTGTCATCTATCTTTTCACCGTTTCTTATAAGTGAAGCCACTATCACAGCTACTTCCGCCCTTGTTACAGTCTTTGCAGGTTTGAAAGATCCGTCAGGATATCCGCTTATATATGCCTTATACTCATTACTATCCGCTGAAGAAAGGCTTGCAGCTCCCAAAGAAGCCAACATTAATGCTGCCAATACCACAGCAGTTCTTTTCTTAAATTTCATAAAACCTCCTAATATACAAAACGAAAACTATTATCAACTATAATTGTATTCATTTTTAAATATTAATCAATAGTTTTTTATAAAAAATTGAAGTTAATTTGCATTAACTTTTATTTAAGTTTATTTTTATAATTATGTAATAAGTTAGGGATTTTATTTTTTCTTTTTCTTTTTTATTGGAATATCAACATTTTAAATAATTATTATTAAATTGTAGAATTTATTTTATTATCTAATTTTTTTATGATACTATAATTTCTATAATATCTGATTTTTGTTGATATTATGAAACATTATCAATATTATTTTCAAAAAAATTAAACCCATGTTAATCTATAAAAAATTAAGTTAACACAGGTTTATTTTTTAAAACATTTTTAGCAAATTTATAGTAAATACGAAAAGACAAGTTTTGTTATGCTCAAAAAATCCTATTTTAGAGTGGGTATTTAGATATATTCCACATTGCAAGGTGTTTTTTTCGATAAAGTACCAATCTCTTAAAATATCAAAGGGAATCTTTATGTCTCCGTCTTTTGTTTCTGTCATTACATCCCCATTTTTCGTAGGATAGCTTATATTTTGCAATATTCCTTTTTTCAAAAAGCCTTTATCGCTCTTGCTTATATTCTTAGGGCTTAGTAAGATATGAGGTTTTTCATCTATTACGAGCTTGGCTTTGGAGTCGAAACCTCCGTTTGCCATGGAAAATTCCTCTCCGACGCTTATGCCGTTTGAATACAGCTTATAAATGCAGAAGTAAATATTGTATTCACCGTTTTTCAGAAATTTTGCCAGCTTTTTATGGTCTATCTTATCTCCTCTTTCATTCTTGTGATTGCAATATTGATAATACATACTCAATTTATCGGTAAATTCCTCTATGCCTTCGCAGGCAAGAGAATTGGCGTATTCTCTGGATTTTTGCTTGGACAGATTCATCAGATTGCAAAGTACGGACTCCAGCTTATCTCTTTCTTCTACAAGGGTCTTTGCTATCTTTTCGCCAAGCACCGTAAACAAATAATTTTTCTTATCCTTATACAATACTCCAAGCTTTACCATTCTATCGAGGATAGATTTTGAATTAGCCTTGCTGCAATTGAACAATTCGGAAAATTGCGTAATGCTTATCATATTTGAGTTGTCTGATAAATTTATCATATACAGTTTTTGTATATTGGTAAGTGAAACATCATACATATGTAATCCTCCGTCAAATCTCTTGCAATTTTCTTTATCAAATATCATAAAATATAATTAAAATTATTATTATTTTAAAAGAATATTAAATAAATTATTGCTATCAGCTAAGATTATAGCACTTATGGCAGAAAATTTCCATATCAATTTTGACGATATATCAATTATAATGACCTTTGCATGACACTATTTCCAATATATCATTATTAATACGATATACAAGTCTGTTTGTATCATCTATTCGTCTACTCCAAAAACCGTTTAAATCCCCTTTTAATGGCTCAGGCTTTCCAATACCCTCCAGTTTATTTCTTTCAATATCTTTAATTAAGCTATTAATTCTTCTTATTGTCTTCTTATCCTGATTCTGCCAATAAATATAATCTTCCCAGGCTTCATCAAACCAAATCTTTTTCATTGACATTATACCTCAATTATATCGTGTTCTTTACCTTCACCTCTATTTAAGGCTTCTATTCCTCTTTTCAAATGCTCCATATTGCTCTTTGAATAGAAAGGATCTACTGAAACTTCAAAAGGTATGCGTTTTTCTCTTGCTACTTTCTTTGCAAAAATAGTAAAAGCAGAACTCATAGAAAGTCCCATTTCACGACAAGCATCTTCCATATTTTTTTTCACCGTTTCATCCAAACGAAAATTTACATTAACTGTATTTGCCATACTCTCATCTCCTTTTACATAATTATATTATATTGTAATGAAATATACAAGTATTTTAAATTATTATATCATTATTTTATACTAAAAACCTATTAAAGCAGCATTTAATGATATTTGAAAATATATCACCCGAATTTCAAACATTTAGTGTAAAATTAAAAATTGACTGAATTTTTAATTGGTAATTAGTATTACATAAAAAAGAGCCTAATGCTTATTGGCAAAAGACCCTTATAACTACTTTATTCTATCTGTTTTCAAGCAATCTATCTATTACATCTACAAGCACGTCGACTTCCGGTTTGCTCAGCTGAGCGTCAGCTTTTACGCTGTCTCCCTTATGTTTGAGCGTCTCAGTAATAAGCGACGAAAATATTATTACAGGTAGGCTCCTAAGCAAAGGATGTTCCTTTATCTTCCTTGTAAGAGTGTGTCCATCCATCTGAGGCATCTCAATGTCAGTTATCAGTATGTCCACTTCCTTGGCAAAGTCTTCCTTCTTCTCATCTACAAGATTTTCAAAATAATCCCATGCCTGCTTGCCGTCATCAAAGAATTTCAGATTTGAAAATCCTGCCTTTGTAAGTGCGTCAAGCAATAACTTTCTGATAAGAGGTGAGTCGTCTGAAAGCACAACCTTTGTATCTCTCTTACCCTTTACCTTGATATTTTCTATTCTCTCGTTGTTTATACCTGTTGACGGTGCAATATCAGTAACTACCTTTTCAAAATCCAGCAACATCACCAATCTGTCGTCAAATGAGATATTGCCTATAACCAAGGTATCTTCACAGCTTGCAATTTGGTCAGGTTTTTTAATCTGAGTCCACGGTATTCGGTGTATGCCCTTTACTTCGTCCACGCAAAAAGCTACCTTGATATGGTTGAACTCACACAAAAGTGTCTTAAACAAAGTCTTGCTCGTATAAGATCCGTTTAGTACAAAATTCATATCAATTACAGGTATCACATCTCCCCTTACCATAGCAAGTCCGAGTATTGCCGGATTTGACCTTGGCACAGGTGATATAGATCCTACTTCCAAAATCTCTTTTATCTTGATAACATTTATTGCATAACTTCCTCTACCTACTATAAACTCCAATATCTCGAGCTCTCCGGTACCTGTCTCCAATAATATTTCCTTTTTTTCGCTCATTAAAGCCTCCTGCTTTCATCTCATTATTTTTTAGGATTTACTATTGACATTACCATTTGATTCTCGTCAAACATCTCCTTCAATCTGTAATTCACATCATCAAGATTAATATTATTCAAACATTCGTAATAATCAAATATATCGTAGCCTTTGAAATACATTGACAAATATATGTTCGACAAATATTCCGGAGAGTCGAAAGCCTTTATGAACAGACCTGTTTTTTGTCTTTTTATTCTCTCAAAATCCGACTTTGGCACTCCGTTTTTTTGGTAATATCTTATTTCCTCAAGTATCATACTCTTAGTCTTTTCCACATCTGAGCTTTCAGACTCTATGCTAACATAGCCGTAATCTTTATTACAAGTATAGCTTGCATATAGGGAGTCAAAAATCAAAGATGAATTATATAATTTATCGTGCAAAGTCGAGCCTTTTTTAAATAATATTTGATTTATTATCTCCATTTCCGTTTCTTTTTTCAGCAATGGGTATCCGCTGTTAACAGAAGAATTCTTTTCCTTAAATCCCATAGAAAAAATAGGCAGAGATATTTCAAATTCTTGTACTATCTCCTTTTGTCTCACATCGTCGGACTCTTTGGTCAAGATTCTCTCTACACAGCCTTCAAACATATTCTTGTCCTTTACGCTTTCTTTTATAGCTGTCATTGTTGGCTCTATCTCCACATCTCCCACTATGAAAAGCGCCATATTTGAAGGAGAGTAGAAGGTATTGTAGCAGTCATACAGCTCCTCTTTAGTTATTTTATAAATGCTGTCCACTGTACCTGCTATATCTATGGAATTGGGATGAATCTTATACATAGCCCACAGCATATTGAAAAATACCCTGAAATTAGGTTCATCGTCGTACATCTTTATCTCCTGAGCTATTATCCCCTTTTCTTTTTCCACATTTTCATCCGTAAAATGTGGAGTCTGAACGTAAGTTATAAGATACTTGAGCGCAGGTATAAAATTCTCCGCTGTAGAAAAGTGATATGCTGTCATATTAAAGTTGGTATATGCGTTTGGAGAGGCACCCAATTTGGCAAATGTCTCAAATACGTTGCTTTCATCCGGCATTTCAAACATCTTGTGCTCAAGGAAATGCGCTATACCGTCGTTGACTCTAATCCTTTTTTTCGTATGAGGATTGACATACTCCAGGTCATTAGAGCCGAAATTAGTCGCAAATATTGCATACTTCTTGGAAAATCCTTTTTTAGGCATAATAAAAACCTGCATATTATTATGCAGTTTTTCATTATATACTTTTTCATTTAAAATTTTATTTTCTTTAAACATATTTTACTCCGCTTTGTACATCTTTTGCTATTTTATACTATTATCTAATTAATCTACGGATAATCTTTATCAATAGTTTTTTTTAATTCTATGTGATTTATTACTTTATTATAAATTCACTAAAAATATCTTATCCATTATTTTATTAGATTGTAGTATTATACTATTATCTATCCAATCTACAAATAATATTCATCAATAGTATTTATTATCCATTATAAATACTTAAAAAAATATTGCATCCTCTATTTTATTGGATTTTAGTATTAATTAGTCTTAGTTAAAAAATACTCTATATCCTTCTTTGCTCTCTTGCCTATTTCACTTACATCTTTTGCAGTCACCTTGGATAATATCGCCTTTATCTCATCAGGAGTCTTAGGCGTACCTGTAAGTTTTTCGGCATAGTAAAATCTGCTCATTGCATCAAGCGAGTCGTTTAGTGCCTCAAGAGAATAGTTAAAATGATTGAGAGCTGCCGTCATATCATCCTCACTCACATCGCCCTTTGCTATATCGTCCATGATTTCATCTATCAGTTTTACAGTCTTAGCCTTATTTTCGTGGTCTATACCTGCCATTATCATCATAGTACCCTTGTATCTGTCTATCATTGAAAATACTGAATAACAAAGCGAATGTTTTTCACGAACTATATTAAATAATTTAGAAGCAGGTCCGCCTCCCAATATCTCGCTATACATCATAAACTTGTAATAGTCCTCACTGTCATGAGCTATGTCAAAGCTATATCCTACTACAAGCTTACCTTGCGCTATATCCATTTTTTCTTCTACCATGCCACATTCATTATGTTTGTGTGGCTTTTCCTTCTCGATATTTACAGCATCTATCTTGACATCAAAATACTTTGCAAGTGATGATACAGTGGCTTCTTTGTCAAAAGAGCCTGCAACAACTATGTCTATTTGACTTGTAGATATGAATTCTTTATAGTATTCATATAGATTTTTCTCGTCTATTTCCTTCAAGTCCTCAATATAGCCGTCCTGATTTACAGCGTAGTTTTCCCCTTTAAACATCAGCTCTACAGTTCTGTTATAGGCGTACTTGTCCTTATTATTGATTATAGCTAATATGTCCTGTTCTACAGCATCTTTGGCAAGTTTGACGTATTCTTTGGAAAATCCTCCATTTTCAATATTGGGATGGAAAATAATCTGAGTAAGTAAGTCTATGGCATCATCAGTGATTTTTTCATTTAGATATCTGTCTGATACAAATGACAACTTAAATGAGATTATCTGTTTTTCTCCGGATTTGCTCACATTGCTGTCTATTTTGGAGCTGTAAAGTTCCTGCATCCTTTTTTCTATATCTGATTGTGTCTTATACTTTTGTGTAGAGTCGCTAAGCACATATGGAAGAAGTACATTTTTCGTCACTTCCTCCCTTTTTAGCGGTCTTTTGAAAAATACCGAAATAAGGTTGGTCTTAAATTTTTCATTTTCTATATAAATAATATTAACATTGTCATTGATTTTTATCTGTTCCAAAATCAGTTCTCCTGTTCTTTTTTAGTACATTTTAATATTTGAATAGTCTAATTGTATACTTATTGAAATATAAATATCTTTATTCTTTTCAATAATAAATTAATATATTTAAATACTTAAAACTTTTTCTTCTTAATACTGTTGAAATTTTTAATAATTATAGACAAAGCTGTATAAATTTATCTACAAAATCTTAGTCTTCGCTTTCCTGAATATTATTACTTAGGGCGAATTCTTTGATAGATTCTATAAGCTTGTTGTCATATATGGTCTTGGCTTGTCTTATAGCATTTTTAAAAGCCTTTGCATTTGAAGAACCGTGCGCCTTTATAACTATGCTGTTGATTCCAAGCAATATTGCTCCGCCGTATTCTTCATAGTCCATTGATTTTTTTATATCCTTAAATGCAGGCATGGCAAGCATGGCCCCTATCTTTGAGCGGAAACTTGAAAGTAGGGAGTTTTTTATCATCTTAAAAAGACTCATGGCTACACCCTCACTGAGTTTGAGTACGATATTACCTGTAAAGCCGTCGCATACAAGCACATCAGCATCAGTAGTAGGTATGTCCCTTGCCTCAACATTTCCTATGAAATTAATCATATCATTTTCTTTTAAGAGCTTATGGGCGTCTATATAGGTCTGAGAGCCTTTTTTCTCCTCAGTACCTATGTTTATCAGTCCCACTTTTGGAGCTTCCTTGCCCAATATTGCCTTTGCATAGGCATAACCCATATAGCCGAATTGATTTATATATTCGCTCTTGCACTGAGAATTTGCTCCCACATCAAGCAATATCGCTCCACCGTTTGCCTTCGGATAGACTATTGTAAGAGCAGGACGCATTATGCCCTCTATACGACCTGTAATAAGCATACCTGCTGTAAGCAAAGCACCTGTACTACCGGAAGACACAAGGGCATCTATCTTCTTGTCATTTAGCATATTACAGCCCTTTACCATTGGAGAGTCTTTTTTCTTTTTTATTGACATTACAGGCTTTTCGTCATTATCTATATTTTCACTGCAATGCACTATGGATATTTTGTTAAAGTCATATGCCTTGCCTTCAAGATACTTCTTTATGGCATTTTCATCTCCAAGAAGTACCACTTCAACATCATATTCCTTAACAGCCTCTATCGCCGCATCAATTTGTGCCTTAGGCGCATTATCTCCACCCATTGTATCTACTGCTACTATCATTGTAATACCTCACTTTTTATTAAATTTAAACTCCTACTTGCCAAACCATTCTTGATTTTACTCATATTTATTTACTAATTTTATTGTTTTTATTTATAGCTACTGCTAATTTTTCAACTTATTATTATACTTACTCCTATATATTTTTCAATTTTTATAATAGTATATTATTTTATTCTAGCTTTTTATCCTTTGTAATATATCATTACATACTTCTATTGCAAATTTATAAATTTTGCTATATTGCTTAATCATTATGTATTTGAATATTTCATAATGATACAGTCTTATATTATCGGCATATATTACTTTTTAAAGGATACCTACACGACATATTATAGACATATGACAAGCTGTCAACTATTCATCTATCTCCCAATGTCCTGCTTTTCCTCTTCCTACATATCTTATATTTCCTATTTCCTGTATATACTTTGATATGGTTTTTTCGCTATATCCCACCATTTCTCCAATTTTCTTACGACTTATATATTTATCACTTTTTATAATTTTTACTATATCATTTTTTATTTCTTCAAGTGACTTTCGAGGGAAATTTGAAGGAACATTAGAGGAACTTTGAGCGACACTATTTATCTCCCAATGTCCTGCTTTTCCTCTTCCAACATATCTTATATTTCCTATTTCCTGTATATACTTTGATATGGTTTTTTCGCTATATCCCAACATTTCTCCAATTTTCTTACGACTTATATATCTATCATTTTTTATGATTTCTACAATAACATTTTTTACTTCCTCAGGTGACTTTCGAGGGAACTTTGAAGGAAGATTAGGGGAAGTTTGAGAAACACTTCCTCCTACCTTTTGTGTCGCTATCTTTTTCAGCGGAATTATAGTCCTAAATATATTTCCCTCTTCAAAGATTGGATCTTTACCTGAATAGAGTCTCGTATACTTATAAGTATTTCTCATACCTGAACCAAGTTCATCAGCAAGCCCGATTTCTCTAAAAACTTTAGATATTGACGGATTTTTAGGAAAAGGCTCAAATTTTTCTATATCTAACTCTCCTAAACCATGAGCTAAATTACTATTTTCAACAACTATTTTCTCATCATCAATAATAATCTTTGCTGGAAAAGCACTTAAATAATCTCTATGAGCTAATGTATTTGAAATTATTTCTCTCAAAATTATATCCCTTGCATTTACATTGACTATACCATCAAGAACAAATAAATCATTCAGATGTTTTTGTCCAAATTTTATAAGTCTATCATAACTATCAATAAGATTAGTAATTACCACATCTCTGTCGTCGTATCTATCTTTATTCTCCACTCTAAATATAGCATCTGTCTTATGTTGAGCTAATACAGACATTATATAATTATCCTTTCCAAAAAGTAAGATAGCTGCCAAAGTGGGACCTTCACGATTTGTCTGAGGATCCACTAAAATTAAATTAGCACTTCTTAGTAATTCCTCATCACTCATACTTTTCCAAGGGTGATTTTGATTTCTTGATGAAGTCATCTTTCTTGCTTTTTCAATAATAGATGTGTCAAGGCACTCCAATCCGAAGTTGGGATACACTTTATTAACAAAATATGAACTTTGTTTCCTTGCATAAATCTTATATACAAGCTCCGGACTATCTGTAATATTAATATCTCCTTCATAGGATCTATCAAAGATTTTGCCGTTGTGTCTACAAACTTGAAAGCCTTCAGGTATTCTTATATAAATTACTATCTTTCCATCAATCTCTACAGGAACAGGTACGAGATACAATGCAGGATTGATTTTTTGAGAATTATTTACAGAAGTTGTAAACTCTTTGATAATCTTTTCTACCTTATCCTCTTCTACACCAACTACTTGCTTTTTATCATTAATACCAAGTAATATATGACCACCATTTCTGTTATTAAAAGAACAGACAGAATTATAAACATCCTTGTTCAAGGCTGTTCTTGACTCTTTAAACTCAACATCTATTTTCTCTCCATCTTGAATCAATTGTTTAATTTCTTTAGAAGTCACATTTTTCTCCAATACAAAACTTTTTTATAAAATTATTCTAAGTATTTAAAATAACTAACTATTTCTTATTATACAAGAAAGAATACACCAGCAAAATGTTAGTATAGTTATTGGTACAACATATCACTTTGTACTCTATTATACTAGAACTTACATTTTGTTTCAATACTGACACATATAAATATTATTAATACAATTATATGATTAATCTATGGATAATAATCATCATCAATAATCTTTTAAAAAAATAGTATGTGATTTACCACTTTACTATAAATATAGCAAAATATTTTATCCTTTATTTTATAAAATTAATACACTAAAATCTAATAACAAAAGATATATATGTAGTATCACAAAGATAGAATTAATAAAATCTATAATTATACATGACTTTTTAAACGGAGATTAGTATAAATCACAAAAAAGTCATGGAAGATAGATATAATGTATATGTCTTTTTAAAATATATACTTATTGTTATAAATGCTAATTAGTATAACGACATTTTATACATAATCATGAATTATTACTAAATTGTAAATATGTACAAAAAACCTCTCTTTTGCAAGAGAGGTTTTTTATTCATACTCTAACAGAGTAATCTTATATTTGATTGTTATACAATCTGTAACGCTAAGATAATCTGACGATTAGAGAATCTAAAAAGATTTGGAAAATCTAAACTAATAATTGATTAGTTGTTCTTTTCTTATTTCTTAGGTTCTTCTTTTTTAGTTTCTTCTTTTTGTTTAACTTCATCTTTCTTATCTACATCTTCTTGAGAAGCTGCTGCCGGAGCTGCGTTTACATATTTAGCATTATCCAATACTGTTCCTGCTTCAGCTGCTTTTACTTCTTCTGCAGAAGCATCTTGAGGAAGTATAGTTACAGTTTTCTTTTCTTGGTTCCAGATTATATTTTGACCTTGTTTCAAACCGAATGCTTGAGCTATGTTAACAAGTGGTAAGAATATTCTGTTTTCTACGTTAGCAGGTTTAGTGTACAATTGTACAGGTGATCCGTTAACATACATTACGTTCTTATCAATGTTTAGAGTTACTACTGATTGATATTTTTGGAATGTTGCTATTCTTGTCTTAGGATCGTAGTTTACTTCTGCTCCTATAGCGTTAGCTATATATCTAACCGGAAGCATAGTTCTGTCATCTTTGATGAATGGAGCAACATCCATAGTCTTATCTTCTCTTACTCCACCAACAACTTCTGAGTATTCTTTTTGATCTATTGTGAATACTGATGTTATTCTCTTTTCATCAGATACCGGAGTTATAGTTGTGAAGTAATCAAATGTCTTAACTCTGTTTGTAAGGTTATGTCTACCCTTAACAACACCGAAGTGTCCTTCCAATTTTATTGGACCGTAAGGTACAGTTCTATCAAGAGTAACAGCTATATTCTTGAATAGTAATGAAGAAGGTTTAGTTGATCTTCTATCAACTTTGATATACAATTCTTGTTTTTCGTGATCGTATGGATCTCCAGTGTTCAACATGATGTCGCCTTCTTTTACGTCAACATCAAGGCTGTCAAATTGCATTCCAAAGTTTTCTTCCGGAGTCAATTCGTACTTAGCGTAGTTCTTGCTACCAGCCGGTTCGTAATCTTGAAGAGCAGCAGCTTCTGTTTCTTTGATTAGGATATCCTGTCCTTTTTGTTTTTGAAGACCTATCTTAACTTGTGGAAGAGGTCCTTGTACTTCAAATGTTACTGGAGGCTTAACATCAGCTACTTGAACTAATTGTTCTTCAGCACCGGCACCCTTAACTTTAAGGTATAGTTTGCCTTCGAAGTTAGAAGCTACAACGAAAGGTACTTCCAATTCAAATTTTGCTCTTACTTTTTCTGATTGTTTTTCAACATATAGATCGAACTTGTTAGCTCTCTTGTTGTCTTTCTTGTCTTTACTTGTAACAACAACATGTTGAAGAGTTTTGTCACCTTTTTCACCGTAATCATCTATTGACTTAGGATCTATTTTAACTTTAGTTTGAGCGTCTCCGGCTTTCTTAGTCAATTTCAAAGTTTCTTGATCTTGTAGAGAAGCTTTTACTTCCTTACCCTTTTCATCTACAAATTCAAATGTCATATATCTGTTTCCTTGTAGAGATGAAGTAGCAGGTTCTTCAAGAGTTATTTTTGATCTGTATAGACCTTCTATATCTTTACCGGCAATTACGTTTAGTACTTTGTCAGCCTTTGCAGTTACACCGTAGTCTACATATTCAGCTACTACAAGTGAAGAAGGAGATACATCAGAGTTGTTTTGGATTATTACATCTACATCTCCGAATTTTGCATCTCTATCTGGAGATACAGCTACATTGAAGTATACAGAGTCAAGTTTACCAGAACCATTTACATCTACCGGAGTTATTTCTACTATTCTTCCGTCACTTTCTTTGTAAAGCGTAGAATCTTTACCCTTAGTTACAGTCGCACCAGTAAGTTCATACTTATTTGCTCCTGATGTTGAAAGATCCCAAGCAAATCCTTTTGGTAACTTAAGTTGAATTGGCTTTCCAGGAGTAAATGCAGAAGGAGTAACTTCGTCAAATATCATTTGAACCTTAGTATTACCACTTCTTGATATTTTTTCTTTCTTTTGTACTCTGAATTTTATAGCGTCGCTTTCTACATTTGCATATGTGTATTCTCCTGCAGTTACTTCAGAATCCTTTGGTACTACTCTTACTACTTGTGCACCGTTAGGAGTTCCGTTGAAGAATACCAACATAGGTATAGTTATTTCTTCGATATGTCCACCTGATACTGTCGGTGATCCAACTGTACTATCAGCCCAAACACCCAATATAGTGTCGCTTAGTCTCTTTACTTTTGCACCCTTAAGTCCTGTATAAGCAGTTCCATTTAAAGTGTTCTTAGCAAGATTTGTGTTTGTATCAGGATATAGCATATTATCATCTGCATCCCATCTATATGTTCCTGTGTTATAATTTTTAGGATCATAAGTCCATCTTCCTTCTCCATCTAAGTGAAGTTCGAAGTAATCTCCAACTTTTGCGCCCTTTATTGACACACCGCCACCATCTTTTGCCAAAGACAATGCAACACCTGATGTTGCGTCAATAAGTGAGCTTGAAGTTGCAGAAGCTGTTCTGTTTACTGCATTTCTTGATGCGGCATCTACATGTGAAGCAGGTACTAAAGTAGCTGTCATCATAAATGCCATTAAAAGAGCTAATTTTCTCTTCATAATTTAATTTCCCCCTCGAAATATTTTAGTTTTAAGACTAATTGTCTCAATGATTGCTATGTGTTTTTTTAATTTCAATTTAATTACACCGTGATTATATCACTTATTTTTGATGTATGTCAAGATATTTTCTTTTTTGTAATATAGTTGTAAAATTGAGTAGGATAAAATTTATTTTTACTATAATAGGAGGTCAGAAAGTCTTTGTTATTTCTATTAAATAAGTTACTTATCTATCAGATTAAAAAGCTATACTGACATTTAATATAACAATAAAATTTTTCAACTAAATATATTCCTTATCATACTATATTATCAGAATTTTCAGAAAAAAACTTTTCTACTATTTTAAAAGGATATCAGTATTGGCAGTAAGATTAATATCTAAAATAAATACTACACTACATTCTCGGTCTTGCAGTGTATGTCGTATGAAGTAATTCATGTGCCTTTTCACTGTACGGTTCTCCGAGGAATTCTTTGTAAAGTTGTATTATCATAGGATTTTCGTGAGATTTTCTTATCTTATTGTCTCTGTCAGCTTTGTATATACCTTGGGCTCTTTTTCTTATTACATCAAGATTGCCCTTGTGATACGGTTGTCCTGCTCCACCTACACATCCTCCCGGGCATGCCATTACCTCGATAGCATCAAAGTGAGCTTCATTATCCCTTATCATATTGAGCAGTCTTCTGGTATTGCCAAGTCCGTTTGCCACTGCTATTCTTATAGGTCTGCCGTCTATATCTACAGTAGTTTGTTTTATGCCTTCAAGCCCTCTGAGTTCTTCGAATTCCAACTTAGGAAGTTCATTACCTGTTATCCACTCGTAAGCAGTTCTGACTGTAGCCTCTATTACTCCGCCTGTTGCTCCGAATATTACACCTGCTCCAGAAGAAGCTCCCATAGGATTGTCAAATTCAGCATCATCACCAAGTTCTCCGAAGTTTATCCCTGCTTCTTTTATCATATGTGCAAGCTCTCTTGTGGTGATTACATAGTCCACATCCTTTGTACCGTTATTGCCGAGCTCAGGACGTGCAGCCTCATATTTTTTGGCTACACATGGCATTACAGATACAAGTGCCATGTCCTTAGGATCTATATTCAGCTTTTGTGCAAGGTATGACTTTGCTATAGCTCCAAACATTTCATGTGGCGATTTACATGTTGAAGGTATGTCCAAAAAGTCTGTAAACTGATGCTCGAAGAAGTTTACCCAACTTGGACAACAGCTTGTAAGTATAGGTAGTTTACCGCCATTGTTCAAACGGTGTACAAACTCTGACGCCTCTTCCATTATAGTAAGATCTGCAGCAAAATTTGTGTCAAATACCTTGTCAAAGCCAAGATATTTAAGAGCATTAATCATCTTGCCGGTAACTATAGTCCCAGGCTCCATCCCGAATTCTTCTCCAAGTGCCACACGTACTGCCGGTGCAACCTGTACTATGACTGTCTTATCTGAGTGAAGCACATCCCATACCTGAGGAGTATTATTTACCTCTGTAAGCGCTCCTGTAGGACATACCGCCAGACATTGACCGCAAAATGTACATGTAGTCTCATACATTGCATCGTTGAAGGCTGAACCTACATAGGTATTGAACCCCCTACCTACATCCGTAAGCGCTCCTACAGTCTGTATTTCGTTGCACATAGTTTCACATCTCTTGCAGAGTATACATTTGTTTGCATCTCTTACTATTGAGTGACTGTTGTCATCTATTTCGTATGTGCTTTGTTCTCCCTGATATTTTATAGATCTTACTCCAAGATCACTTGCCAGTTTTTGCAGTTCACAGTCAAGATTTCTGGCACAAGTAAGGCAAGAATTAGGGTGATCCGACAATAGTAGCTCTACCATAGTTCTTCTTGCTTTTACAGCTCTTGCAGTTTCAGTTTTTATCTTCATACCGTCTTTGACAAATGTGGCACATGCAGGTATAAGCTTACCTGAATCTTCCTGCTCCACCAAACAGACACGACAAGAGGCATGCTTGTTCATAAATCTTATATCATGCAAGTCCATGTGACATAGAGTAGGTATCTTTATATTCATCTTCTTAGCGGCTTCGAGCACAGTAGTGCCTTCCTCCACTTCTATAGCTTTTGAATTTATCTCAAGTGTTATCATCTTATCCTCCTATACCAACTCTATCGCATGTACCGGGCAAGTTTCAAAACATTGACCGCATTTTATACATTGTTGCGCTGTTATTACATGACGTTTTTTTACACTTCCGTCTATACATTTTACAGGGCATATATTTGCACATTTAGTACATCCTATACATTTTTCAGTGATAAAGTATTTTAATAATTTTTTACATGCTTTTGCAGTACACTTCTTGTCCTTAGCATGGTCAATATATTCCTGTCTGAAATATTTAAGTGTTGAAAGTATAGGATTTGGAGATGCCTGTCCAAGACCGCAAAGAGAGGTATCACATATCATATTTGAAAGTTCTTCCAATTTATCTATATCGCTCATCTGTGCATTACCAGATACAAATTTGTCGAGCATTTCAAGTAATCTCTTGTTACCTATTCTGCACGGTGTACATTTACCGCATGACTCATCCACGCTGAATTCAAGGAAGAATCTTGAAATGTCGACCATACAGTCGTCTTCATCCATTACTACCATTCCACCTGAACCCATGATGGAGCCGATTTCTTTCAAAGACTCAAAATCCAAACCGGTATCAAATAAATCAGTAGGTATACATCCGCCTGATGGTCCACCTGTTTGGACAGCCTTAGCTTTTTTGCCTCCAGGTATACCTCCGCCTATGTCAAATACTACGTCGCTTATCTTAGTTCCCATAGGCACTTCCACAAGCCCGGGATTGTTTATCTTACCGACAAGTGCAAATACCTTTGTTCCTGAAGATTTTTCCGTTCCTATAGATTTGAACCAGTCAGCTCCCTTTTCTATAATCTGAGCCACATTTGCATAAGTTTCAACGTTATTTATAACCGTAGGCTTACCCCAGAGACCTTTTACTGTAGTACGAAACTCCTTGTTTCTCGGCATTCCTCTCTTGCCCTCTATAGACTCCATCAGCGCAGTACCCTCTCCGCAGACAAAGGCACCTGCTCCAAGTCTAAGCTCTACATTGAAGTTAAATCCGCTACCTAATATATTATCTCCCAAAAGATTGTTGTCCTTTGCCTGATAAATAGCTGTGATGAGACTGGCAACAGCCTTAGGGTACTCAGCTCTTACATAAATAAAGCCACTGTCAGCCCCTGTAGCAAAACCTGCTATAGCCATACCTTCAAGTACACTGTGAGGATCTCCCTCAAGTATAGACCTGTCCATATACGCTCCGGGATCTCCCTCGTCAGCGTTACATATTATGTACTTTTGGTCTGTGTTTTGTTTCATTGCTGCTTCCCACTTCTTACCTGTAGGAAAACCTGCTCCGCCACGTCCTCTTAAATTAGAATTTTTTATCACTTCGCAAACTTTAGCCTTATCGTTTTCTTGAAGGACTTTAGCCAAGGAATAATATCCTCCAAAAGCTATGTACTCTTCAATTTTTTCCGGATTTATAATGTCGTAGTTTTTCAGAGCAATCCTTGTTTGCTTTTCAAAATACTCTCCTTTAAGCGACACTTTTTCTCCATCTATAAGATAATCTCCACTTTTTTGCAATCTGGCAAGCAGAGGCTCAAGATGTTCTTCTCTTATATTGTCAAGCAAATTTATATTCACACTCATATTCACACCTCCATCTCCCTATATTGTGTCAGCAAATCATCCACATCTGAGACGCTGAATTTAGGATATACCTTATCATTTACAGTAACTACAGGTGCCATTGCGCACTCACCCACACATCTTGTCTCAACTATCGAAAACATAAGGTCCTTTGTAGTTTCACCTTTTTTGATTTTCAACTGTTTTTCAAACTCCTCAAGTATATCATTTGCACCGTTTACATAACAGGCAGTCCCCAAACAGACAGATATTGCATACTTGCCCTTAGGTATGAAAGTAAACTGAGAGTAAAATGTAGCCACTCCATAAATTTCGGAACTGTGTTTTCCCAATCTATGCGACATAATCTCCACTATTTCCTTAGGAATATAGCCAAATATCCTTTGTGCTTCTTGCAATATAGGCATTACTGCTCCACGAACAGTCTTATTTTCTTCAATGAATGCTTCGAATTCGTCAATTTTCTCCTTATTTTTTTTCATATCAAAATCAAAACTCATCTGCAAATCACCTCCATCAATTAATAAAAAACATCTTCTTGTAAGATAGTAATAATTATACTCAAAAATACGATAATTTGCAATATTTTTTAATAACAATTTTTAGCTTAAAAATTATCAAATGAAAATTTTCTTATTATTATACTCTTAAATGCGTATTTAATCATTAGCACTTGATATAGAGGCTGTAACGTGGTATAATCTTTCAATAGAGGTGCAGTAATGAAAGATAAGGAGTTATTAAAATTATTTCTTGCAAATGGCTGGGAAATAAAAAGTGTTTTTTATAGAAAAGCATAAATTGAAATGAGGTGTTACTATGATGTTGAATTATCCACTTATAATTCATAATGAAGACGGATATTGGGGAGAATTCCCAGATGTTGATGGATGCAATGCTCAAGGTGATACATTAGACGAAATACTTGAAGATGCAAACTCTGCCCTTGAATTACACTTATTAAGTATGCTTATGGATGGCGAGAGTCTTCCTACTCCGACATACCCCAAAGATATAAACACAGACAATAATTCCTTTGTTACATTAATAAGTGTTAAATTAGATGCTAAAAACGAAGAAAAATCAGTTAAAAAAACTATTACTATCCCTGAGTGGCTGAACGAAAAAGCTGAACAAGAAAATATGAACTTTTCTAAAGTATTTCAAGAAGCATTATTAGAACGATTATCTGTATAATAAACTTTTAAAATAATTTTTTTGTAACATTAGATAAATTTAAAAAGCTTATCAATGAAAATATTTTTCAAAGATAAGCTTTTTTATATTTATATTACTTAAAATAATTATATATGATTAAGTTTCTCTATTTATGTTTACTAATGTTCACCATATCCTCATTTCAAAAGCAAAGCTGTAACATATACAAATGAAGTGGTAAATATAACCGAGTCAGCTCTGTCTAGTATTCCTCCATGTCCCGGTATAAGATTGCCGTAGTCCTTGATGTTCATTGCTCTCTTAAATGCGCTTGCAAATATATCTCCTATTTGAGATATAATAGAACCTAAAAAAGCAAAAGGTATGACAAATGCTAAAAATTCCTTGTGAAATACCAAGGCGTATAAAAACGAAGCTCCCACGCAAAACAGTATTCCACCTACTGAGCCCTCTATGGTCTTTTTCGGACTTAGATTAGGTGATAGCTTGTGTTTACCAAAGAACACTCCTGAAAAATAAGCAAAGGTATCTGTAACCATAGACAGGATAAATATATAAGGAAAAAACTTGGCATAGCTTGCCGAAATAACATAAACATAAGATATGGACACAGATACATAGAAAAAAGTAAATATACTTAAGGCAGCATTTATAGGAGAAATCTTTTCAAAAACTACCAAGGCACCTTGTATAAATATTATTGTAAATGTCAATACTATTGTGATATCCGTATAGTTTTTGTACATAGCAAAGATTTGAATAATACTTGCTAAAAACAATAGGATTTTTGTAGATTTAGAAGAATTTTCTCCAAGAGCATTGCAAAACTCATGCACTCCTATAAGAGAGCATATAAGACAAAAAGAGGCAAGTATAATATTGCCCTTTATAAGCACAAATATCAATAAGGGCAACAAGACTGCCGCAGATATAACCCTCGTTTTCAAATTTAACCTCCGCTATTTTACATTTCCAAATCTTCTATCTCTTTGCTGATACTCATAAATAGCCTTACATAACTGTTCTTCGTCAAATTCAGGCCAAAGAGTGTCACAAAAGTAAAACTCACTGTAGCTTGCCTCATACAGCATAAAATTAGATAACCTTATCTCTCCGCCTGTCCTTATGATAAGATCAGGATCAGGCATATATGAAGTGTAGAGATATTTTTTTGCTGTTTCATCATCAATTTTTTCTATATCAATATTTTCCTTCATCATATTTTTGATTGCATGAGATAAATCATCCCTAAAACCGTAGTTTAGAGCCAATGAAAATACAACACCTGTATTGTCCTTAGTGATTTCCATAGCTTTTTTCAGCTCGTCATAGGCTTTTTTAGGCAGTTTTTCTATATCTCCTATAGCCCCTATCCTTACGTTGTTTTCATTCATCTCTTTCACTTCTTTTTGCAGATAGGTCACTATAAGTCCCATGAGCAGGGATACTTCTTCATCAGGTCTCTTCCAATTTTCAGTGGAAAAGGCGTAGACAGTGAGATATTTAACGCCCATATCATTGCATTTTCTCACTATCCTCTTGAGCATATCAGCTCCTGCTTTATGCCCTACACTTCTTGGCATCAATCTTTTCTTCGCCCATCTGCCGTTTCCGTCCATTATTATGGCAATGTGAGTTGGAATATTTGATTTATCTGTCATTTCTTCGTAATTCATATCTTCTCCATGTATTTGATTTCAGCTTCATTTGATAGCTAAATATTATAGCTCTGTTATTGTAGATAATACTACAAACTTAAAAATAATAATTTACTATAATTCAAAAATTAATATAAAAATAAGCTTATACCAAAAATTAATAAAAAATGGAAAAATTAACTTTTATACACTCCCAATTTAAGTGTAAGCATAAGATAATCAAAGAAAAAAATTCCATCAACAAAATATATATTAGTATCAATAATGAATTTTAATGGATTTCATAGATATTTTTTTCTTATAACAATTTATTTTAAACTTGAAATTTAAAAAATACTGCATATAAACTTATCTATAAATCAAAGACTGTCAACATAAGATACTTTTTAAGCAGAAATAATACATCATAGGATATTTTTCAAAAAACTCATCCTATGTATGGGGCAAGTCCCATATTTTTTTATAGCTTCTATATGTTTTGACGTGCCATAGCCTTTATTTGAGGCAAAGTCATACATAGGATATATCTTGTCATAGTCTATCATCATCCGATCCCTTGTAACCTTTGCTATTATACTTGCAATAGCAATGCCAAGTACCTTGCTGTCACCTTTTATTACTGCAGTTTGGTCTATATTTAAGTCTTTTAAGATTTGATTACCGTCTACTAAGATATGGTCTGCTTTAATAGGAAAATTTTTTGCTATTTGGCTCATAGCTCCATATGTTGCATTAAAAATATTCAGCTCATCAATCTTATCCACTTCTACAGTCATAATCTCATATCTGATATTTTTTTGCATTATCTCGTCAAATATTTCTTTTCTCTTTTTTTCGCTCAACTTTTTGGAGTCGTCTATATACAGTATTTCGGGATTTTCATCGAGCATTACCCCGCATACTACAAGAGGCCCGGCTAAAGGCCCTCTACCTACCTCATCTATACAGAGTATATTTTTCTTGTTTTCACTTTCCCTGATGTTTTTCTCGTATTCGTAGAGTCTTTCTATCCTTTTTTGCTCAGCTTCGTATTTATCAAGCTTTTTGCTCATTGAAAGAGCCAGATTTTGTAGAGATTTTTTATCAGATGTCATAAGACCGGAAATATAGCTTTGATATTGGCTAATTGGCAGACTTTCTATATGTTTTTTTATAGTCTTTACATCTTTTGTCAAGATATCTAATATATAACTCATCTCACACCATTTTCTTTTTGTCTCAAATAGGTCTCCAATATACTTGCAGCTGCAAGCGAGTCTATGAGTTCCTTATCCTTTACCTTTTTCATACTCATATGTGACAGATTTTTTAGCGCCAGTTTGCTGGTATATCTTTCATCGATGTAGATTATCTTTATATTCTCATTTTTAAGGCAAAGTTTTTCTACAAAGCTCTTAGTCCATAGTGCCTGCTCTCCGTCACCACCGTTGATATCTTTTGGTAACCCTACAACAAGCTCTTTTATCGAATTTTCCTTGATCAAATCCAATATCTTTTGCATCTGCTCTTCCAGATTTTTGCTCCTTATGGTAGCCTTGGGTTGTGCTGTCATGCCGAGCAGGTCGCTCATAGCTATGCCTATTTTTTGTTTACCTATGTCAAGTCCTAATATTCTTTCCATTATTCCCCTTAATCTTATGCTTATTTAGTATAAGTATACTAAATTTTAAATGCATTTTAAATTTTATTTTAAAGAAAAAATTTTATCGGCATTAATATCTTTTTTTATTTAGCATATATCATCTTAATTGAATAGACTTGTTCAATCAGCATGTTATAAGTAACTTTTCGAACAAGTCTACATTAAATAAATCAACTTTGTATAATTATAAGACTATTTTTTCTTCAAATAAAATGTCACTATCTCTTCAAGAAGGTCTTCTCTCTCATAAGTTGTTATTAGGTTTCTGGCGTTGTTGTGACTTGTAATGTAAGTAGGATCTCCAGATAGTAGATATCCTGTCAACTGATCCACTACATTGTATTTTTTTTCTTCCAATGCCTTTACCACCTGTTTTATTGTTTCTTCCTTAGAAAGTATTTCAGGCTTTTTTCCCTTCTTAAACATCATAGTGAAGTCTTTTTTCTCTTCCATAATATGACCTCCCTAAAATTTAATAGGCATGATTACTTTTGTAAATTCAGTATCTCCAACCTTTCTAATATTAAAGCTTAGAGTACCTTGACTTACATTTTTAGGTATCTTTTCCAAAGTTAAGAAAACAGAGCTGTCAAAGTCAGTGTCAAAGCTTGATAGGACTTTTTTGTCCATAACTGCTGAAGGTATATCGCCTGTAAGCTCGTAATCCCTGTGTTCTCCTGTATAGTTAAATCTTGCAGAAAACGGATCTATTACCATTCCATAAGGATTCTTATTCTTCACATCAAAGTAAAACTCACTATATCCATTTCCATCTTCTCTTACTACAAGAGTCATCCTCATTGTAAAGTTTTCATTAGAATAAGTAATAGGCAGTGATTTGTAATCTATGTTGCTGTCAGGTTTTACTTCCTCTTTTCTCGCCTCTTCCTTTTCCTGAGCCTTCAATTTTTTGGCTTCCGCCATAGCTTCTTCGTGTATCTGAGCTTTTCTTGCTAATTCTTCCTCCTTGCTTAGAGGTTTTTTTGCTATGTTTACAGTCTTATTTGCCTTATCATAGCTTACATTCATATTCATATTTTCGCTTACTACTCTAAGCGGCACATACAAAGTACCCTTATGATTTATCACGTCACTGCTTGTTTGTAATTTCTTGCCATCTATAAAAATAGATGTTACGTTATCCTTAAATACAGTTATCTTTTCTAAAGCGCCGTATGAACTTGCTGTAAGTCCTAAAAAAAGTCCCATGGATATCAATAATGAATTTTTTACTATTTTTTTCATCATAATCCTCCCCCAATTTATTTGATAATTTGCTTACATTATAACATAAATTATGTTTTTTTGAAATAAATAAAGCAGTTTTAACTCATATTTAACATTTTTGTAAGATAAATTTATGAATTTTACTTTTTTTCAAGCATATGATATAATTTTTTATAAATTTTTTTTACTAATTTGGCACTAAGATATAAATTTGGAGCAGACGGAGCAAATCTCATTATGACAAATAAAGAAATACTTCAAATGATAGAGACCGAATACAAAAACAAGCAGAGAAAATCCCAGATTCAAAGAGCAAAGAGGAAGAAGGAGCTTTATGAAAAATATACGGACTTGGAAATACTTGATGATAAAATCAACCAAATATACCTTGCTATTTTGAAAAACTCACTTAATCAAAATGAAGTAGAAAACAAAGAGCTCAATGGACAGTTGAAAAAACTTCAAAACAAAAAAAATAACTATATAGCAAAAAATAAGATAGATATAGGCGATTTTGCCCTGCACTATCAGTGCGATATATGCAAGGATACAGGCACAATACTCAAAGACGGAAAGAGTCAAAAATGCTCATGCTTTATAAACAGATACAATACTTTGGCATATGAAAACACCAATATGCTTGAGCTTACAAAGAAGATAAACTTTGATAATTTCCGCCTTGATATATTTGACGACAAGATTTTGTATGGAAAATACACTCAAATGGAATTTATGCGTAAGATAAGGGATAAGTCTTTTTCCTTCATAGATAATATTGACAACCCGGATGAAAAATCTATGATATTTTACGGCCCTACAGGCGTTGGCAAGACATTCTTGTGTCTTTGCATAGCTGACAAGCTTATGAAAAAAAGGAAGAACGTGGTGTATGAAAGTGCAAAAGTAATGTTTGACACTATTGAGCAATACGTATTTTCAAGAGAAAAACACTCATCTCCTCAGAGCATTTTCTATTCCATAGTCAAATCCTGCGACCTGCTTATAATAGATGACCTCGGCACTGAGATTACCAACAGCTTTATAAGGCAGGAACTGTTTGAAATAGTGAATCAAAGAATAATTTCAGGCAAAAAGACCATAATTTCTACCAACCTTTCTCAACAAGAACTGCAGGAAAGGTACGAACAAAGGATATTTTCAAGATTTTCAGGTAGCTACAACGTATATAAATTCGTAGGAAAAGACCTTAGGATGTTTTCTTAACTTTGCATAGATTTTAAAAATTAAACTTATACTATGAATATTTAATGCTATTATCCCTTTGATTTTTGGATATTAGCCATATGAAATTTAATTGAAATATCAATACTTTATAGCATCATTACAAATCTTTTGAAAATATATTATACTTTATTACTCAACTTTCCCACATGAAAAACACATTAAAGATATTGAAATTTGAGTATATTTTAAAAATACAATATTATACTTGACATAGTTTTTTCAGTGTATTCATTTTTTTAATAAATATGCAAATTCCAATAAATATCATTCAGAAAATTCTGTGTCAAGTAGTGTATTAAAAAATCAATAAACATTTAAGTTTCAACTAAATTAAGAAAATTTTAGTGAGAAAGTTGAGTTTATTATATTTAGTATATATATCTTAATAAAGAGTATTATATAAAGTTTAAAATTGAAATAGCGATAAGATATACTCAGCTCTGATTTATAGATAAATTATGGCAATATATCTGAGTTTTTTATAAATTCACATACAAAATATAAAATTTAGTCTTTACTTTTAGATGGAAATGTGGTACACTAAGAAGCAATGTAAATCGCAAAGGAAAATGGAGGTGAATAAAATGGCTAATATAAAATCTGCGAAAAAGAGAATAAGTGTAATCCAAAAGAAAACTTTGATAAACAAGATGAGATTATCTCAAGTTAAGACTGCAATAAAGAGATTTGAACTTGCACTTGGTGCCGGTGATATGCAAGTTGCTACTGAAAAATTGAGATATGCTCAAAAGAAGTTGACTCAAGTGGCAGCTAAAGGAACTATCCATAAGAATGCGGCTTCAAGAAAGATATCAAGACTAACAAAAAAATTCAATAAGGCGAAAGCTCAATAATAAATATAAGTCGGTTTGTATTCCGGCTTTTTTTATTGCATTTTTTATATATATGATAGATTAGCGCTATCACTTTATACTATAGATTTATACTATAGATTGATGCTAATCACCTTTTACATTAGCAAGCATTTATTCTAAATGACTTTATTCGTTATATAGTTCTTAAGAAATTTTGTTGTAATGTAATTATATGACTTTTTAATAGATTTTTAGTATGATATTAAAATCTATTAAAAAGCCTTATCTCTAAAGTATAAAAAGATATCGTTATTTCTGCTATCTTTATTTTTGAATAAAGTAAATTATAAAATTCTATTTTTATTTTATTTTAGAAATATCTATTCATTATTATGTTATTATTATGAATTTTTTATCTAATTAATATTCCCATTTAAGATAATATTATGTTTGATATGTTATTATGACATAAATTGGTAGCATTTTGCTGTGGAATTGTTTTTATTATAAATATAGTTTTAACATCTATATAGGAAATATCGCCTTGAGCTTATTGTAATTTGCCATAGGTGCGAAAGGAGAGTTAATCATGATAGAATTCAAAGGTGTATCTAAAGTATATCCCGGCGGAAAGATAGCACTGCACAACATAAATTTCAAGATTGATGACGGTCAGTTCATAGCCTTTATAGGTACGAGCGGCAGCGGTAAGACTACGTGTATGAGAATGATTAACAAGATGATAGAGCCAAGTAGCGGTGAAGTTTTTATAAACGGACAGAATATAAAGAATCTCAACGACGTGGAACTTAGAAGATCTATAGGCTATGTCATCCAACAGATTGGACTTATGCCACATATGACTATATTTGAAAATATAGTTATGGTGCCCAGATTACTCAAGACTCCTGAAGAAGAGATTAAAAAAATAGCAGAGACTATGATAAAAAAGGTTGACCTGCCGGTGGAATACCTAAGCAGATATCCAAAAGAGCTTTCAGGCGGTCAACAACAAAGAATCGGAGTTATAAGAGCCTTGTCGGCAAATCAGGATATAATTCTCATGGACGAGCCTTTTGGAGCTCTTGATCCTATAACAAGGGAAAATCTGCAAATTTTAGTGAAAAATCTCCAAATGGAACTTGGAAAGACATTTATATTTGTAACCCATGACATAGATGAGGCCTTTACCTTGGCTGATAAGATAGCTATAATGGACGGCGGTCAACTGATACAGTATGACACTCCGGATAATATATTAAAGGCTCCTGCAAATGACTTTGTCAAGAACCTGCTTGGAGAAAAGAGATTGGACAGTGCAAAATTTGACTACTTGCCTGTGGAAGAGGTTATGATAAGAAACCCGAAATTCATACATCAGGACAAGACTGTGCGTGAGGCTATGGAGATGATGCATAAGTCCAGAGTTGATACTTTGTTTTTGGTTGACGATGACAGTGTACTTACAGGCTTGGTCGATGTATTTGACATACGTTCATCAAGGGATAAGGATGCGCAAATCTCAAGTTATATGATGCCTGTACAGTCTTTAAACAGGAAGACGCCTCTTAAAGACGCAATATTTTACATCAACAACCTCGGCTATAGAAATATGCCTATAGTTGATGAGGATTTGCACCTTATAGGAGTTGTTACAAGAGCTTCGGTAATGGACATAATTTACAGCGGTTTCTTGGGAGATTACAAGCCTACATCTAATACTGTGGAGGTGTGAAATGATTGATTTTTTGAGAGAAAATTCTTCGCAGCTTATAGTAAAAATCGGCGAACATCTTTTGATATCATCTCTTGCCATAGCACTTGGAATAGTAGTGGCTGTTCCTGCAGGGATAGCAGTGACAAGAAGTAAGAAACTTTCTGTAATACTGATAACTATAGCCTCGATTTTGCAGACTATACCGTCTCTTGCACTACTTTCAATGATGGTGCCTATAATAGGTATAGGTAAACTCCCTGCTATAATTGCACTTTTCATCTATTCCTTGCTACCTATAATCAGAAATACCATGCTTGGTATAAACGGAGTAAATGAGTTTTTGGTAGATGCCGGCAAGGGCATGGGAATGACGCCAAATGAGATAATATTCAAAATCAAATTACCGCTCAGTGCTCCTGTAATAATGTCAGGTATAAGGCTGTCAGCGGTTTATGTGGTATCTTGGACGGCAATAGCTTCTTATATAGGTGCAGGCGGTCTTGGAGACTTCATATTTTCAGGGCTCAATACCTTTGATACAAATCTCATATTCTTGGGCACAATTTGTGTTACTATGATTGCAATATGTACAGACTTTTTACTTGGAAAGCTCGAAAAATTCGTTGAGCCTAAGACAAGTTCAAGATAGACTTTATTTTGGGATATTTTTTCTGATAATAGTGAAGTATAAAGCTTTACTTAGTTATTCTAAAATCTTATACTACAAAGCTACCAAAAAGCCATGTGATTCAATTTCAGCAAGATTATTGACAATCTGAAAAACATGTAATTTAGTAAAATAGCATTCTTAGCATTATAAATGCTGATTAGTATTAGCCTTAAAATAAAATCTAAAAAAGAAAAATATCCAATTTTCCATTATATAGTCTTAGATTTAAAGAAAAAACTATATAAATATCCATTAAAAAATATTAGTATAAAATCTTTTGTATAAATAGATAAGGATGGTGTAAAATGTCCGGAAAAATCAAAATATTCTTATCTCTAATCATATCCATGTTTTTTTTGACATCCTGCTCACTTCCTTTTTTGGACTCAGGAAGCACCGGTGATGGCATAGTCATCGCCGGAGGCAATACTTCTGAAAGACAGATACTATCAGAGATACAAAAACAAATGATAGAGCATTACATGGATGATGTGGATGTGGAGATAATCAATAACCTCGGCTCTACAGTGCTGATAGTGCAGACCTTTCTAAAGGATATCTGCAATATGTCCGGTGCAATGTATACCGGCACATCACTTACAGGTGAGCTGAATATGGAGCCTGAGCTTGATCCAAAAACAGCACTTACAAAGGTGAAGCAAGGCTATAAGGAAAAGTTTGACATGAAGTGGTATGACTCCTACGGATTTGAAAACACCTATGCCTTCATGGTAAGACGAGACTTTGCACAAAAGCATAACTTGAAGAAGATATCAGATTTGAAGGAACTTGCTCCCACTTTAAAATTGGGAGTGGATGTCGCATGGATAAGGAGAAAAGGCGACGGATACGAAGATTTTAAGGCAAAGTACAAATTTGACTTTGAAAAAGCCTATCCGATGGAGATAGGTCTGGTATATGATGCTGTAAGAAATAACGAAATGGATATCGTGCTCGGATATTCGACAGACGGTAGAATAAGCTCCTATGACCTTGTTATATTGGAAGATGACCTGAGGATATTTCCCTCTTATGATGCCTGCCCTGTAGCAAGTTACAAATTACTCGAAAAATACCCTAAGCTTGATACAGTAATAAATAAGCTGGTAGGAAAGATAGACAGTGCAACTATGCAAAAATTAAACTCCATGTCAGATGAACAGCAGATAGAACCGCAAATTGTAGCTAAGAAGTTTTTAGAAGAAAATAATTATTTTGAATAAAATAAAAGGCTTTTTTTGTAAGCCAATATAAAAATATCTAAAAAATTTTAAAACAAGAGCTTTAATAGAATTTTTAAAGTTGTAAAATATTACTAAGCAAGTCAAATTATAAGGATGTAATTTTATGATAAGAAGAGGTGAGTATTTTGGCAGGTCAATTGATTAATTATTATGCCGTCAACGGCTCTTATGTCTTACATCAGTTTTTCAGGCACTTTCTAATCTCCATATACGGAGTGATATTTGCAAGTGTGGTCGCCATTCCCATAGGATTTTTCATAGCAAGGAGATACAGACTTTCAGGCATAGTCATCTCTACAGCCAATGTAATACAGACTGTTCCATCTCTTGCTATGATAAGTATACTGATGATATTCATGGGACTTGGTGTCAATACTGTAATAATGGCGGTGTTTTTGTATTCTCTGCTACCCATAATAAAAAATACCTATACAGGAGTGAAAAGCGTCGATGAAAATCTGGTAGATGTGGCAAAATCCATGGGTATGTCCAAAAAACAGATAATAATGAAGATAGAACTGCCCCTGTCCATGTCGATAATAATGGCAGGTATAAGAAATGCCCTTGTAATGGCAGTGGGCGTAACTGCAATAGGTACCTTTATAGGAGCAGGTGGACTGGGCGACATCATAACAAGGGGTATCAAGGTGTCAAACGGCTCAGCAATAATAATGGCAGGTGCCTTGCCTACTGCACTGATGGCAGTAATCAGCGACTTTTTATTGCAGTTTGTAGAGAAGATTTTGGATCCTATGAAAAGGTAAGAAAGATTGAAAACACAAAATATATTTAAAATAAGCGATAAAATTCTTCATATAATCCAAAGGTTTGTGCTAATATGACTAAGGAGAAGTCATATTCACTTATTGATACTGTCAATAATCAAAACTAATACTAAAAACCAATTAAATAGTCCTAAAAATATATTGAGAATTCTTGTTGAAAACTAAAATAATAATATTTCAATAAATCTAAATATATGACATTATGAACGGTGATTAGTATAAGAAGCTTTATATGAAGAAATATGGGAATTTGTGGAAACAATTCAAAATAATTGGTCAGACATAGTCTGACCAATTTTATTTTTCTATTACTCTATTCCCCAAACACTTCTTTGGCGTAACGTACTGACTCCATGGCGTCCTTACAGTATCTGTCAGCACCGATTTTTTCGGCATAAGCCTTGGTAAGTACCGCTCCACCTACCATTATCTTGACCTCAGCCTCTATTTTTTCCCTTATCAGTCTGATAGTCTCCTGCATATTGTCAACTGTAGTAGTCATCAAGGCTGAAAGACCTACAAGATAGACTTTTTCCTTTTCAATAGTATCAAGTATCAAGTCGTAATCCACGTCTTTGCCAAGGTCGTATACGTCGTAGCCGTAGTTTTCAAGCAAGACCTTTACGATATTTTTTCCTATGTCATGTACATCGCCTTTTACCGTCGCAAGTATTATCTTCTGCTTTTCCTTAGAGCCGTCTTCCATTGCAGTCATCTTTTCTTTAAGTGCGTCAAAGGCTCTTGAGGCTGAGTCTGCACTCATCATAAGCTGAGGCAGGAATATTACTCCCTTTTCAAATCCGGCTCCCACCTCGTCAAGAGCAGGTATAAGCTCACTATTTATTATATCAAGTGGCTGATGTTCATTTAGCATATTTTTTGCAATGTTAAAGCTATCTTCTTTGAGTCCCTTTTTTATAGCCTCTTTAAGGCTCATATCCGATGTCTTTGCAACAGGGGCTGCTACAGTAGTGTCGTTGGAATATTTTGCAATGTAATTTGAAGAGTTTTCATCAAAGCCGGCAAGTACCATATGTGCGTCATAAGCCATCATCATGGTATCACTGCCCGGATTGATTATTCCAAAATCCAGTCCACATCTAAGTGCAGAGGTAAAAAATGTATGATTTATCAATTCTCTCTTAGGCAGACCGAAGGATATGTTTGACACACCTAATATAGTCTTTACACCAAGATTTTCCTTTATCATTGACAGGGCTTTTAGCGTCTGATTTGCAGCATTTTTGTCTGAGCTTATAGTCATACAAAGCGGATCGACCACTATGTCTTTTTTGTCTATTCCATATTCCTTTGCAGTTTCCACTATGTTTTTTGCAATATTATATCTGCCTATGGCGTCATTTGGTATACCGTCGTCATCTATAGTCAGTGCCACTACTACAGCTCCGTATTTTTTCACTATGGGAAATATTTCTTCCATCACTTTTTTCTTACCGTTGACAGAGTTAAGCATGGCTTTTCCGTTGTAATATCTAAGCGAAGTTTCAAGTACGTTAGTCTTTGCAGAGTCAATCTGTAGCGGTAGCGTGCTTATCTCCTGTATAGCCCTCATCACCGCAAGAGACATCTCCTGCTCGTCAATCTCGTTGAGTCCGGTGTTTACATCAAGTATATGTGCGCCCTTTTCTTCCTGAGCGATAGCCTCCTTTAAGATATAAGACATGTCCTTGTTTATGAGCGCCTGTTTGAGCAATTTTTTACCTGTAGGATTGATACGCTCTCCTATTATCTTAGGCTCGTTGCATATTACCGTCTTGGTATATGAGCTTACAAAGGTGTGATTTTTAAAAGTCGGAGCTATCAATGTCAATGTGCAAGTTTCTTCATAAAGCCTTCTTATATGGTCGTGAGTAGTACCGCAACATCCGCCTACTATATTTGCTCCCATTTCCACAAATTCACGCATTATCTTGCCGAAATCGTCAGGCTCCATGTTGAATTTTATCTCTCCGTTTATATTTTCAGGTATGCCTGCATTTGGCTTGAGTACAAGCGGTAAAGATGAATATTGCAAGAATTCTTCAACTATGTCCTTGATATTTCTCGGATCAAGTCCGCAGTTCATACCAAGTGCGTCCACTCTCAAACCCTCAAGCAAGGAAATGACAGTCTTGACATCTGCTCCGTTGAGCAATCTTTTGTCGTCTGAAAATGCAACAGTGGCTATTATAGGTAAATCACATACTTCTTTAGCCGCAAGGACTGCAGCCTTTAGCTCGTAAGTATCCGACATAGTCTCTATGGCAATAAGGTCTGCTCCGGCGTCTGCTCCTGTTTTTATAACTTCTTTAAATATTTCCACCGCTTCTTCAAAATCCAAGTCCCCTACAGGCTTTAGCAACTTGCCTATAGGCCCTACGTCGAGCGCTATGAATTTTTCGTCCCTGTCTTCAAATCTTTCCCTTGCCGCCCTCACATTGTCAATTGCGGCTACTATCAACTCTTTATAGTCATGCTCCGTATCTTCATACTTGAGTTTATTTGCACCAAAGGTATTTGAATATGTGACATTTGAGCCTGACAGATAATACTCATAGTGGATTTCCTGTATCAACTGCGGATTTGTTATATTGAGTATCTCCGGCAATTCCCCAGCCTGCAGCCCTTTTTGCTGGAGTACGGAACCCATACCCCCGTCAAGATATATTATTTTTTTCCCTATTAAGTCCCTGAATTTTATTGTAAACACCCCTTAACTTTTCATTTTCTCTTACTTTAATACTGATACTATTTAATTATATTGATACATAAATACAAAATCTTAGATTGAACTTTCATATTTTTTATAATTTGACTGTATCTTAGTTTTAAAATTACTAAACTATTAGGCACTTATATTACAGCCTATCTGCCTTACTCACTTGCTTTTTCTTCTCTAAAACAGCAACTCGCACTACAAGAATTGCATTTACTCTCTGCGTTTTTATTTTTGAAATCTTCCCTTGTCAGACCTATTATAGCAGTTACACTTTTTGTAGGCGTGAGCATTCCGGCATTTGTGCGTGAAAGTCCGATTCTTTTAGGAGTATTGAGCAGGGTGATAAAGTCTTTTTGATAAGCTATATTCAAATCCCCATATCCTGGAGAAAATCTCGGCTTTACATATAATTTTTCATCCGAGCTTTCCACCACTTCCTTTTCTATCTCGTCAATACACTTTTCCAAATACTCTGCTGCAATAGCTTGCAAAAACACCATTGCAGTGCTGTCCAGCGAGCTGTATCTTCTAATTAGCAAATCCACCTCGTTGCCCAAGGTTATGGCGAGCATTATCACCTTATGACAGCCGACAAGATTTTTCGCCAGTTGCTTGCTTTGAAAGCTAATATTTGCAAAGTTGATTTTATCATCTTCAAGCTCTATATCAAATATCTCATAAGCGTATTTCACCCTTGCCTTAGCCTTTACCTCTTTTATAAGGGCGTCTATTTTTTCTTCCAGCTCAGGTATAATCTTAAATTTTTCCCTATAACCTGAGTATCTCCTTATCTCCGTCTTATCCAACACCACATTATTTATATCCATAGTCTTCCTTTTTCATAATGAATTTTATTAATACTAATCACCGTTTATAATATCATATATTTATATTGAAATATTATTTTTTAGCTTTCAATAACATACTTAATATATTTTTAGGACTATTTAATCGGTTTTTAGTATCAAATCATCTATAATTAAATTGCTATCTGCTAAAGTATTAATCGAATTTATACCACAAATTGGAATTATTAAAAATATTTTTACGTTTTATCGACTCAATTGCAAAGTTAGGATATTTATAGTATCATAGGACTGATAATATTATTAGACAAATAAGCTAATACAAAAGTCTAATAAAAAATGAACAAACTATTTTAATGTATTTAAATTCAAGTTATAAATCATATACCATTTTTAAAAAGCATGTGCTGAAAATTATCCATAGATTAAATAACTAATAGTATAAAATTATAAATATCGGTGAAAAATATGTATGAAGAAAAGTTTATGAGAAAGGCTCTGTCCAACGCTATAAGAGCCTATATACAAGATGAGGTGCCTGTAGGTTGTGTCATAGTCAAGGGCGATGAGGTGATAGCCTCGACATATAATACGAAAAAAGCGACAAAGTCCGCCATAAATCATGCAGAGATACTGGCTATAGACGAGGCGTCAAGAAAATTAGGACGTTTCATCCTTGACGACTGCGATATGTATGTGACATTGGAGCCCTGCCTTATGTGTACAGGAGCCATACTCCAAAGCCGTATAAAAAAGGTATACATAGGTGCTACAGATGAAAGCATGGGAGCCTTTGTCAGCAAGATAGCCCTTGTAAAAGATGAGATGATATATCCGCAAAAGATTGACTACGCCTTCAAAAAGACTATAAGCGGATATATACTCAGCAGATTTTTCAGAAAAATACGAAAGAATAAGGAAAAAAATAAGCTATAAATTCAAGCAAAAAGTCTCTTTAGAAAAGATTCACGATTATTTATGAACAGTACATTGTATAATGAAATTAAACAAAAAATTAAAAATGCAGGATATATATGATAAAATTTCTAATGCGGAAGATATTCCTTGGCATGATATTTATAACTCAACTTTCACAGATGAAAAATACATTAAAGACATTGAAATTTGAGTATATTTAAAAAATACAATATCATACTTGACGCAGCATTTTCAGTGTTTTAATTTTTTTGATAAATATTCAAATTTCAAAGAATGTTGCAATAATTTTAGTGGGAAAGTTGAGTTTATAATTTAAGACCATTTGAAGAATTTGACATTACAATGAAATACAAATAATAGTAGGTATAACATTTTACAAAGATAAAGAGGTGTAAACAATGCCATTTAAAATAGTGAGAAATGATATAACAAGAATGCAAGTAGATGCTATAGTCAATACCGCAAATAAGGCTCCAACATATTCAAGTGGAGTAGATACTGCTGTATATCATGCTGCTGGTGAAGAAAAATTGTTAGCAGCACGAAGAGAAATAGGATATCTTAATGAAGGCGAAGTTGCAATAACATCCGGCTTTGACCTTCCGGCAAAATATATTATCCATGCTGTCAGCCCTAAATACTGTAATAACGAATCAAAAGAAGAAGAACTTCTTCGCTCTTGTTATAAGAAGAGTCTTATTTTAGCAAAGGAAAAAGGATTGGAAAGCATAGCATTTCCTATAATTGCCACAGGTTCAAACGGCTATCCTATTGAAGATGGTCTGCGTATTGCTATGGACGAAATAAATTCTTTCTTGATGAAAAATAATATTCTGATTTATATTGTAGTATTTGATACAAGGTCGACAAAATTAGGTTTAAATATAGATGCAGATTTGAAAGCATATATAGACCATAATTATGTTTGCGAAAAAAGACTGGAAGAATACGGAATGCGACATATTTACACTGCAACGAAAGATACTACAGGTTTTAAGATATACAAAAAAGAAAGAGATGCTTTAGAAAAAAAACTTAGAGACCATATGCCAATAACAGCCGTTTTTGGCGCAGGCATTTTTCCTCAAAAAATATTTAAGCCAAAGAAAAAAAATATTAAAGAAAGTATATTTGAAGAAGAATACATAGAATTTACAGAAGAACATGAAGATGCTCTAAAAGAAAGATTAAATCATGTAACTGATTCATTTCAAGAATATTTACTTTATCTAATAGGGCAAAAAGGGTTTAAAAATTCCGATGTGTATAATAGGGCTATGATTACAAAGCAGACATTTTCCAAGATTAAGAAGAAAGAAGACTATCATCCGGATAAATTTACAGTCTTGAGTTTATGTGTTGGAGCAAAACTAAATCTTGATGAAACTAAAGATTTACTTTTAAGAGCAGGGTATGCACTTTCACCTTGCGACAAAAGAGATATAATTTTCAAGTATTATATAGAAAATGAATTATACGATATGCCATTAATTGATATTTCCCTTGAAGATAACGGTTTGTCATATAAAATATTTTAGATAAAAGGTCGCCTTTGGGTTGACCTTTTTATTTTACCTTCGTGATATACTGAGTATACAAAACAAATAATTAAAAAACGGAGGTAATTAATATGAAAAAGAACTTAACAGAAGTTGTATGTATTTTAGACAAAAGCGGTTCTATGAGCGGACTTGAAAGAGATACAATTGGAGGCTACAATTCAATGATTGAAAAACAGAAAAAAGAAGATGGAGAAGCCTATATCTCTACAGTTTTGTTTTCTGATTATTCAAAAGTAATTCATGACAGAGTAAGTGTAGATAAGATTGAACCTATGACAGAAAAAGAATATTATGTTGATGGATGTACAGCACTTTTAGATGCAGTAGGAGATGCAATTCACCACATTAAAACAGTTCATAAATATGCAAGAGAGGAAGATAGACCTGAAAAAACGCTATTTATCATAACGACAGATGGACAAGAAAACTCCAGCAAAAGATATTCATACGATAAAGTCAAAAAAATGGTAGAACACCAAAAAGAAAAATACGGCTGGGAATTTATCTTTCTTGGAGCAAATATTGACGCAATTGCAGAAGCCGGTAGGTTTGGGATTAATCAAGAAATGGCTGTGAATTTTAATTGTGATGAAGTTGGAATATCTACCAGCTATATGGCACTAAGTGAAGCAGTCAGCTGTGTGAGAAGAGTTAAGAGAGGCAGATTAAATGAAGCCTTGGGGAAAAACTGGAAAAAAGACATAGAAGAAGATTATAAAAAAAGGCATAAATAAAATAAATTATCATGTAAATTAATATTAAAAAGGAGAATGATTATGTTTGATTTAGAAAAAATTGAAGAAGCTTTGAAAACTACAGGAAGAATTATATCTGAGGTTGCATTAATAGCTACCGGTATAGTTACTATTGCGAGTGTGATTTCTGATAATAATAATAATAATAATAATAGTAATAATAGTAATAATAACAATTAAAGATAGTTTATGATGTTATAAACTTTTTTATTAAATTGAAAATGTAAATATGAATCCACATAAAAAGGGGGTTACTAAAAGTGAAATTAAAAAAATTATTGGATACTATTTTGCCACCATGTAACAAATGCCCATATAAACTTGGAATTATAAAAACAGTGGAAAATCCTTGCCCACAGTGCAAACTAAATGGATATAACACTTATTATATGCTTAAAAAAAAATTATAAGCAAGTGCTTGTTTTTGTTTAGTGATTTTTCTATAGGGTATTAGTATTAAATATCCGTTTTCAAAATAAGGAGGAATAATTTATGTCAGAAATGTTAAATAGAGGTAAAGAGCTTATAAGAATTAGTGATAAAAATAAAGCACAGTTACAATACTCTACAAATTCAGGTCGTAGCTGGATGATACGTTTTTCAGGAAGTAGTTATGTTGGAAATTTCAGAGATTTAACAGATAACGCAAGAGAGATTCTTGCAAACACAGATAAAGGATTATTTTATTCTACAAACGATGGAAGAAGCTGGATGAAAAGAAGCTAATCTTCTTTAATTATTACAAAATATTCATGCTAATATCCTATAGATAGATTACTAAGTCAAAACAAGGTTAATTTATTACAATTAAATTTTTATTCATACAACATAAAATATGTAGTATAAGATATTATATTTTAAAATGAAAGGAACGATTAAATGGGACTTTTCGGTGATTTTTTTGATAAATACTTAACACAAGAAAATATTAGAAATATAAACAATAAATTAGAATCACTGCAAGCTAAAGCAGATAAAATGCAAGCTGAAAAAAACAAAGAAAAACAACAGAAAAAAGAGGAAATAATTAATAGGCTGTATAATTCCCTAAAAGATAAAAATAATGATACAGTAGAAAAGATTTATGTTAATGGTAGTAAAAATCACATATATGATGGAGAAGATTTAGCAGTAATTGCTGCTGAAAGAGTTCTAAGAGATAGATTTTATGATGACTATAGACTTAATCAAGTCAAATATAGATAAAAGCATATGATATAGGGTCAAAATTTTAAAAATAACAAAATTTACTTAAGTCATTCAATAATAATTTAACATAAGTAAGTTTTTACTACTATGAAGGGTTACTTTGAATTATGCTATATCAGACATACACCGCTGTTACGACTTATATATAAAGCCACTATATAAAATCAATTTTTCCAAAAGCGACAAACTTTATATACTAAGCAACTCTACGGATAGAAGAGATAAACCAATAGAGGTTATGCTTGATATTATGTCCAGAGATAACATATGTTATTGATAATCTCAAATATATGGCACTAAGACTATTTACTAAATTGGTAACTATAGACAGTACAATATATTTAAATCCTTGTGAGTGATGGATTTAATGATTATATATGGTGGATTGAAAATGAAGGATGAGTAGCATTAAAACAATATTTGAGATTAGGTATTGAAACTATAACTAAAATAGTTGAATATATACAAAATGCATCCAAGTTTGAAATATTAGAAACCGACAATACAAAATATATTTTAGCTCACGCTGGAATAAAAAATACCAGCAAAATAAAATCTATATCTGAGTTAGAAAAGTTACCCATTGAATCATTTATCTTTGAAAGACCGGATTTTTCAAAAAAAGTATTTAAAAAAGATTCCAACTTAAAATTAGTAGTAGGTCATACTCCAACACGATTAGTAAGTGGCGAAAGAAAAATATATAAAACTGAAGATTATATAGATATAGACTGCAAAGCGGTGTTTGGAGGAATATTATCTGCGTATTGCTTGGATACAGGCTAAGTGTTTTATGTATGTTAGAAGAAAAATACTACATTATATGCGATGATGTTGAGTTATATATTAAAAGAGGTGTTAGATATGGCAAAAAAATTAAAAAAAATTCCTTATGACTTGGTTTCGTATATTACTATTGAAACAGAAGCCATAGAAGATTCAAATGATAAGATGATGATTTCAAGCTATTGCCTTGGAAAATTAAAAATGGTAGAATGGTATATAGAACTTTTGAAGGTAGGTAGCGTAAAATATATAGTACCACATAGCTTATCAGAATTAGAAAGTATACGAGACCAACTCAAAAGATGTCACGATGAGATAATGCGTGTAAAAATATCAAAGAGAAATAGACCTTTTATAGATATTGACTATCCAAGTGGATATGAAGGGTAATTTTTAGAAATATTTATATATAAATATAAAAACACAACTTATATCTAAAGTCAATTTGAATATAAGTTGTATTTTTATAAAAATAATACCTAATTTTATTTTAATATATCTATTATTTTTTTGTATGTATCTTCTTGTATTTCGCTTTGCGAAGGTATTACATTGTACAAAAAATCATATTTAAATTCGCGAAGTGTGTTCTTAAGATTCTTTTTTAAATTGAATATATCTCCAATTCCGCCAGCAAACATTCCAATCTTTTCAAAAAAAGATAGATTATCATCTTGCAAATTACCATTATCATCCATATATTTTGAGATATTTGGCATTATTTTTGACATAAATTTATTAGAATCTAAATCCTCCATCCAGTCTGTTTCAATCCAATCAAAATCAGAAAAATCAAGACAAGCATATTTGACAAAATCTGACTCTGATACAACTCCATAATAAGATGAATAAAGTTCTGCAGCCGGTTTAAGTATTTCTGAAAATTCTTCATCAGTTTTTTCTTTTATGTACTCTATATCATCTTCAAGTTTAGAAAGAACTTCATCCATGTGTGTATTTAGATCGTCTTCTGTTTCATCAGGATCTTTTATAAAATCTATTAAAGTTCCTAATTTAAATTTATTTTCAATAAAATCATCAAGTTTTGAAAAGGCTCTATAAACAATTTGTTCAATAGAATTTCTCAGCTTTTCAGCATATTCGTTAGAAAGCTTATACGCAATATCTTCTAACAGTAGATCAAAGACACGTTCAGCAATAACTTCTTTTCCGCGAGGCTCTACTGATTTACCAATAAGTTTCTTTTTTTTGATTGACACTACTTCAAAAATTTCTATATTACTTGTATCAACTAAATCTGATTTTATTTTTTCTTTCATTTTTAAGATGTTTTCTTGGGTTGCATTATTATTATCACAATGAGTAATGATAATATGAATATGCTGCTTCAATTCTTTTTGTAGTGTATTAATAAATTTTATCTCAAAATCCTCAAAACGTGGATTCGAAAAAGATATACAATAAAAAATTGTATGAAACCAATCAAATATATTATCGCTCTTGTTACGTTGTACTATTTCATTTATAATTTCCTTTATTTGTTCATTTGCATTTAATGATTCTAAGCCTTTTGTATCGCATATTGTAATTTTATTCGAATGATCAAATCCTTCTGCTATGTAAGGTTTGAAATTTATCAAAGTAGCTGGTTCCCCAGCTTCAGCTTTTGCTACTTCTCTTCCTACAAAATAGTTAATAAATGCAGATTTCCCAACCCCTGTTTTTCCTAATAGCAGTATTTTAGCTGACTTATCCATGAAATTTCCTCCCGTTGTGCATTTTATTTATCGTCTTCATGATTATTTATATATTGCTCAAAATATTCTTGAATACTACCTATATCAAATATAGATGACATATCCACGTATTCACCATTAAGAATTTTTTTACAACTATCATAACAAATTTCTGAAATGGCAAATCCCAATGCACTTGTAATAAGAGAAGCAACACCAGCATTAATTATACCCCCTGCTATAGTTCCAATAACAGGTACTAATTTTAATAATCCTCCCGCTAAAGACTTTCCTAAGTTTGATATAATAATATTGCCTATTACTGCCTTAGAAATACTGGCATAATTCTCCATACCATAAATTTTTATTATATGGGTAGACATTGTTACCTGAAGTGGGGTTAATATAGCAGCATCAGATACTGGAAACGGATTCAAGCCTGCAGTGGCAGCTAAAGCTGCATATCCAACAATTTTATCAATAGCAATTTTTCTTTTAGCATCTAAACTTATAACTTGTGATGCAATAAAAGCTTCCTTCAAATCCGCATTATCAATTTTATTGGCAGACCAATTCATCATTTCTTCTAACTCCAATGGAAGCTCTGAATAAATACTTACTCCAAATATCGGAATTGAATGGCTTACATTGTCATGAATAATATTTTCAAAGCATTTAAATGTACATCTATCTTCATCATCTTCATCACACTTTGTTAAAATAACAGCAATCCTGTTATTTACATCTATTTGTTTTTGTAGCATTTCTAAAACTTCAATATCATAAGGTTGTATTCTTTCGGATGCTATTGAAATACAATACCATATTATATGTATCTTTTCCAAGGGTTTTTTACTACTATTTTCTTCCATTTTATCTTGGATGGATTTTTGATAATTTGAAAAACTTTCACCACTTCCATCCTCCATTTCATATCCTCGACTGTCAATCAAATTTGCCCCGATATCATAATCTTTACCATAATATGTTTTAAACCCTTCTGTACCACGATAAACATCATTAACTTCTGCAAGATTATCTTTTTTAAATATCGTATTTATAAGTGAACTCTTTCCGCACCCAGTAGCTCCTAACAACATAATATTGGGCAAAAGTTTTTCTTCTAAAGAGAATTTTTCCCATTCTTTGCGAATCATTTCTTCATACTTGTTTGACATTAAAATCATCTCCATTTCCAAATTCTAAAAGTATACGCGTATATTATACACTATAAAAAATATATAGTAAACAATTAACAAAAAAATTCATATTTACAAATTTTGATGATACTTGCTTAAAAATCATCTACAACCATGTTGTAATTATGTTTGTGTTAGTAATTTCGGGGATAGTCCTATTTGCAAAGTTTTAAACTTTACCACTTTATACTATTCAATATCCCTTGCTTACCGTAACTGCTTCGCTTAAAGGAGAAACATCATCATAGGTAGAAAAATTATAGTTGACAGTCCCACCCTCAGGATTAAAACCATAAGCAACAGCAATGGCTTCCAGTAAGGTGGATTTACCGCTGCCGTTTTCACCGGTAAAAAAAGTTACCCTGTTGTCAAAATTCAGGTATTCAATATTTTTCAATGCTCTTATACTATTTAAATATGACTCTGATGAGACCTTATCCCAATCTATAGATATTTTTTTAATATAATTATCATTTATCAATTTTCTACCCTTTCATAACTTCATCCATTCCATTTAACAGCCGTCACCATTTACAATGCCATATCTAATTTTATTCCTATCCGGGCTTTCCCACATGAAAAATACATTAAAGATATTGAAGTTTTAGCATAATTAGTTATTCACAAGCTTAGTCTTCCATTTTCAGCTTGTTCACCAATTTTTCATCAGGTGTCACATATATGGTATTATTAGTCAGATATATTACCATGCCCGGCTTTGCCTTATTCGGCTTTTTGACATTCTTCCTTTGGGTATAGTCTACAGGCACGCTTTGAGAAAATCTCGCCTTGCTGTAAAAACTGCAGATTATCGCTGTCTGCTTTATAGCATTGTCTGAAACCTTGCCGTTTTGAGCTTTTATTATGCCATGTGAGCCTGCTATATCCTTTGTGTGTAGCCACATATCGTCAGATTTTGCAAACTTCATAGTCAGATAGTCATTTTGATTGTTGTTTTTACCGACGAATATTTCATATCCGTCATCTGAGATGAATTTCATAGGAGAAAAATCTGTAGTCTTCTTCTTTTTTTTATTGTCGGATTTTCTTGGTTTTATTACTCCTTGCGAAACCATCTCCTCCACTATATCCTCAAGCTCAGTCTGTGATGAGGCATTTTCAATAAAAAGCTCCAAGTTATATAAATAATCAAGCTCCTCTTTTGCATTTTCCATCTGCAACGCCAATTCTTTCTTCCTGTTTTTCATCTTATTATATCTCTTATATAAGACTTGGATATTTTCAGAGGGACTTAGGTTTTTATCGAGTTTTATCAGTCTTTTTCCGCCATTTTCATCGTAAAAATCATCGACTTCTATCTCCTCCTGATTTTCGCCTATCATGTAGATGTAGGCTGTAAGCAAATCAGCGTCTTTTTTGTAGTCTTGAGCCTTGGAAGTCTCGTTTATCTCTGCTGTCTGCTTTTCAATCTTATTTTCAAGCAGGGAAATCTTGTTTGACACTACCTTTCTTACGTCGTGGCTCTTTTGATTTATTCTGTCCTTCACATCTCTAAGGTAGTAAAAATCATCGCAGACCCTGGAAATATCGTCAAATTCTTTGATATCATAGCCCTCGTACATAGACAGATATATGCAGGAAAAATCTACTATATTTCCAGCTTCATTTTCCACAAGGCAGGCTTGTATCTTATTGTCTGCAAGCTCATTCATCAATCTTGTGAATACTCCGTAGAGTTTTTCAATCTGTATAGGCGAAATCTCATTTGCAATAAGGCTCGGCTCTATATTGCTCCTGTAGCAAATCTCCTTGGCAATAAGAGGACTCATACCGCTGAAAATCGTATAAAGAGACTTGTGTATCTGCGTCTTGGTGCAGACTTTTTTGATGAAATCTTCAAGAGATATCTTATCTGTAGGTGAGAGTTTATCCTGTTTGGGCGGAGCCTTGTAAGTCATACCCGGCAACACTTCACGATAGGAGCTTACAGAAATTGGGATTTTCTTAGCACAATCAAGTATCTTGTCGCTTTGTTGATCTACCAAGATGATATTGCTATGTCTTCCCATGACCTCTACAATGAGCGTCCTTGTCTTTTGCTCCTTGAGTTCATCATAAGTATCCACATCTATAAATACGCTCCTGTCAAAGCCGTCCTGTCTTACAGCTATGATTCTTCCGCCTTGCAGATATTTCCTAAGCACCATGAGAAAGTTAGGTGCCTTTAGAGGATTTTCCTTTTTATAATTATATGTTAGATAGATTCGAGGCAGTGAGGCACTTGCACTTATCAGTAATTTATAAGTGCCGTTTGATGTGCGAAGTGAGAGCAGTATCTCGTCTTTTTCCGCCTGTGAAATCTTATCTATCTTTGCATTTGTCAGCAAGTCATTTAGCTGTCTTACCACAAAGTGCATAGTAATTCCGTCAAATGCCATTATTATCTCCTATTTTAAGTTATACAGTTCGAGAAAATTTGCTTAATAACATAAAGCTACATAGCTTTTACTGTTAATTCAACATTTTCCCAAATTTAGTATATTAAAAATTTTATATTTTAGTATGTTGCAAAAATACATTTCATTTTACCGAAACTCAACTTTCCCACATGAAAAACACATTAAAAACATTGAAGTTTTAGTATATTTTAAAAATATAATATCATACTTGACATAGCATTTTCAGTGTTTTCATTTTCTTGATAAATATGCAAATTTCAATAAGTATAATTATACATATTTTGAATCAAGTATTGTATTAGAAAATCAATGTATGTTTAAATTTTATTTTTTTCAAAATCTATATGGAGCTTGCGACTGAGCAATTCATTTTTCTCATTTAAAAGCATATTCCTAAGGAAAAGCTCAAGATATTCAGTCGTTTCATATATGCCCCTCTTCAAATTACTGTAATTTGCACGAACAAGCGCATTTCTGAAATAGCGTGAATTTTGTGCAAATATATCGTTGCTTTCGGTAAAACCTAGTGTTCTTAGGTATTTTATAAAAAAAACAGCAGTTGTCCTTGTATTGCCTTCTCCAAAAATATGAATCTGCCAAAGTCTTGATATAAATAGCGCAAGGTGTTTAATAATATCATCCATTGAAAGATTTTTGTAAGAAAACTCCCTTTCTCTGTTAAAATCATATTCAAGAGTTGCTCCAAGTTCGGAAGCACTGCCATATATTACTGTTGCTCCATCAAGCACCCATTCTTTTTTTGTAATATTATAGTCTCTTATTTTTCCTGCATGTTTGTATATTCCTTGAAACAACTTACGATGAATGGATATATATTCATTTGGAGTAAATGAAAATGCCTTTTCTGATAAAATCTGAGCTATACGTGAAGACACCTTGTCAGCTTCTTCGGTACGCTCCATATCAGATGAACGATTATCTTTTTCTTTGTAATAACTGTCAATAAGCTCTTGTGCCTGCTTTATCGTGATTTTACCCTCTATATTTTCAATTGCGGTATCAAACAGATATTTTGACGGTCTAAGTCCGTCCACATCCTGAAGTCCTATTGCTGTACTCCACAAATACGTCTTGTCAGACTTATCTCCCTCAACATCTTTCAAATATTGCTCAAACAGGTCCTTTTCCATTTCAACTACCTCAAGATTTATTTTATTAAGACTATATAATAGTTTGATTTTTATAAAAATATACTAATTTATTTACTCTTAGCTGATTTTATCCATATAATCAAAGTCTTGCAACAAAGATACTTCATTATATCATAAAAATCAAATTATAAAAGCACAAATATATAGTTAAATCAAAAAATCATTCAGATAGTTTCGAATATTATCAAATTATTTTTAACTTTTTTAATTTTTTAGACGAAAATCCTTGAATTTTTTTATATTATCTATTATTATTGTTCTGTAATTTAACACTGCTGCTAAATTGTATCGCTATCTTATACTATTATTTATTTTAGCTATGGGTAATTGTTTTAAAAAAAAGTATAGAATTTATGACTATATTATAAATTTTATCCATTATTTATTAGATTTTAGTATGGCTTATGATTTGGTACAGCTTTTTAAGAGGAGCATAGAGATGAAGAAGATTTATCAAGGAAAGACTAAGGATGTTTTTGATTTGGAAAACGGCAAGTATTTGCTCAAATTCAAGGATGATGTTACAGGAGAAAACGGAGTATTCGACCCCGGAGCAAATACAGTCGGACTGACTATGGAAGGTGCAGGAGAGGCAGGGCTTAAACTTACAAAATTTTTCTTTGAAAAGATAAATGCTCAGGGCATAGCTACGCATTTTGTAGACGCCGACATAGCAAACAGGACTATGACAGTGCTTCCTGCTACAGTCTTTGGCGAAGGTGTGGAAGTAATATGCAGATATAGAGCTGTAGGCAGTTTTCTACGCAGATATGGAAAATACATCAATGAAGGCGATACTCTTAACGCCTATGTGGAAGTTACCCTCAAAGATGACGACAGAAATGACCCGCTGATAACTGACAGCGCACTTGAAATGCTGGGTGTAATGGACAAAAACGAGTATAAGATATTGGAAGATATGACTAAGAAAATAGCAAAGATAGTAAAAGATGAGCTTGCAAAAAAAGGCTTGGAGCTTTACGATATAAAATTTGAATTCGGAAGAATAGGAGATGACAAGCACATCGCCCTTATCGATGAAATATCAGGCGGAAATATGAGAGCCTACAAAGACGGTAAATATATCGAGCCACTTGAACTTGAAAGACTAATGCTTGAATAGAAAATATTATTGCTAATACTAAAAACCTGTTAAAAATCCATGTATTTATGTTAGAAAAAATTATTGGAAATCTCTAGCATATATAAAGTCATTTAAAATAACTGCTTGGCATAATAAACGGTGATTAGTATAAAGTTGAATTTTAGGATTTTATATAAACAAAAGCCATAGATATGCTTTTTACGGCAGTCTATGGCTTTTTTGAGATTCTCTAATCCATTGTAATTTTTAGTTGATTATCTTGATTCATTCTCGAATATATTATTGCAACAATATTTACAATTTTCTTATCACCATCTATCAAAAAATATATATTATAGTTTTTTGCTATAATTTTTCTCAGCCCATAACGTCTCCAAGGTTCTTCATCAACACATTTAACCCTATAAGGCATTTTTGATAGAGACATCATCTTTGACTTCAACAAGTATATTATGGTATCAGCTACCTTAGGTTCTTTCAATTCATTTTTATAGTAATTTCTTATTAGCCTAAGATGTTCTTTTGCTTGATTTGTAAGTCTAACCTTATACATCTTTATCAGTTTTCTTCCTCAAATTCTTTAAAAACTTCCTCAATATCATGAGTCTGACCTGTGATAGCTTGTAAATATCCGGTACCAATCATAGTATTGAATTCTTGCTCATCCATATCTTCTCTTATCGGAAGACTTTTAGGAATTGTCAGCGAAAATGGAATTCCCTTATTTAATATAATTTGTCTGTAAAAAATATCTATCGCTGTTGCCCTTGATATACCTATAGTTTTAAGAATTTCCTCAGCTTGTTTTTTTATATTTTCCTGTATTCTAACATTTACATTTGCAGTCTTAATATCAGACATTTTCACCACCATCCTTTACATTATTATATAATATCGTATCGCATATTGCAATACATATTATGAAGTTTTATCCCCTATTATAAAAATATAAGATTGGTATGATACTACTACAATTCTATAAAATTATGGATATTCCACTCTAATTAAATATTTTTTTGACCTATCACTAATTAGTATAAAGCCAAAAAACTGCAAATTTTATAAATCATTTCTTCAATTTTTCCCTTAGATGGCAATCTTGTTATATTGTCGTCTTCAAGTTCTGTATAAGTGGTAAACTCTGTAAAATTCCCCTTATATATGCCGTTTTTATATTCTCCCTTGACCTTGTACTTATCTATATCGCTGATATAGTCATAGTCTCCACGCACTCGTACAAACTCTCCTTCACTTCCATACTGTGCTCTTGCTCCGCTTTTAGCTATATAATAGTCTTTTACTTCAAATACAGGCAGTCTTTCCACCATATCGTCTACTTGAGGGATATAGTCTTCCCATTCCACACCGTCAAGCTCTTTTTCTCCGGGTAATACATGTGCAGCCTTTACCACTTCCGTCAATATAGGTTCACCGTTTGCACCAAAAGTAATATTGCTTTGTGGAATAAATTTTTCAGGCACATTCCCTATTTCAGTGTTTTGATCGGAAAATGAATATTTTTTTATATTCTTAGCTATAGGCGTACTTAAATTCATATTCAAATTATTATTATCTATATGAAGTTCTGTTAATGATGGAAGAGTATATACAAAGTCTGAAACGTAAACAAGTTTATTATTGGATAAGTCAATGTATTTCAACGATTTTAAATCTTTGATTTCATCCGGTATACTGATTATCTTCATACCTGACAGCTCAATCTTCTCAAGATTTTTGAGATTGGCAATGCCTGAAAGATGAAATAGCGCATCTACCACTTTCTTATCCTTATACTTATTTGACAGTATTTTTATCTCACTTAGTTTTTTGCTATCTACCACATCACTTACATTACTATTTGTATAGGTCGCAATAAGTTTTGCCAAATTTGGATCTAAAAACATATCTTCATATGTCAGTTTTTTATTGGAAATACTCTTATTTTGCTCTGCAAAGATAGTTATAGAAAACAGAGAAGCAAACAAAAAAATCATTATAAATGCTAATATCCTTCTTTTCATCTTAAACTCCTTTCTCAAAAATTATAATGCTAATTTAAGTACATTATACCATAGGCAATAAAAATTGTTTCCTATATTAAATATTTGTAATTTTGCAGTTATTTTCTAAACTTATTGATTTTGTATCTAATACTAAAAACCTATTAAAAAGCCGTTTAATTTTATTACAGCAATATTATTGATAATCTGTAAAACGAATAATTTGCTAAAATAACAATATTGACATTATAAGTGGTGATTAGTATAAATAAAGAAAGATTGGCATAAAAAATACCGAATATATAAATTTTCAATAATTTGGAAAATCATATATTCGGCAATTTATAATATTACTAAAATCTAATAGAACAATGGATAGTTTTTTCAACGCATTTACAATAAAGCTATCAATAATATAATTTTTTTTAAACTATTAACGAAAATTATCCATAGATAAATAGAGTTTAGTACAAGTCTAAAAAATTACTTGTATTTCCTATCTATTTTTTTACCAACTCTCCTGTTTCAGTATTGTAAAATACCATAGGCTCTTTTTCTTCAGAATCCTTTCCTTGTTCCTCTGTTTGAACACTATGCTTTATAGATGTTTTTTCCTCTTTAGTATTATCTGAACTTTTAGTAAACACAACAAAACAAATTATGCCTATTATAGCTACAAGTCCAAGTATTGCCAAAATCTTTTTCATTCAATTACTCCTTTAAATAAAGAATTTAGAAATTTATTAATCTATCAGCTAATTAAATACCTTTGCTTAAAAGTTTTATTTTCCTCTACTTGCAAAGAATTCATTTCTTATATTGCACGCAGTACAGCTACCTGCTATTCCGCCTATACCTGTCTCCCTAAGCGACGCAGGAAGACAGCGTCCCACCATATCGGCAGATTGTACCACCTCTTCAAAAGGCACTACAGATTTGATATCTGCCATTGCCATATCTGCACATATCATCGCATTTACCACTCCAGATGAGTTTCTAAATGTACATGGATACTCCACAAGTCCTGCTACAGGATCGCAGACAAGTCCCATCACATTCAAAAATGCAAATGACGCAGCATGCAAGCTCTGCTCTACACTACCGCCTGTCATCTGTACCAAGGCTGAAGCCGCCATTGCTGCAGCTGAGCCACACTCTGCCTGACATCCTCCCTCAGCTCCGGCAAAGGTGAAATATCTGCCTATAATTTTACCTACAAAACTTGCTGTAAGCAAGCCGTTTATCAAAGTATCATCGTCAAGCTCAAATTTTTTCTTAGCTAACATAAATGCTGCAGGCAATATACCTGAGGCTCCTGCTGTAGGCGCTGCAACTATCTTACCCATAGAAGCATTGACTTCTATAGTTGAAAATGCCATCGCCATAGCCAAAGTTACATCCTCTCCGCAAAAAGACCTGCCCTTTTTGTAATACTCGTTCATCTTTTTGGAAAATCCGTCAATCATGCCCATATTAGTAACACTTTCTTTTTCCAGATAATTTGACGATGAGCCCTGCATTACATCAAGCATCTTCTTAAACTCAGATCTGATTTTCTCTTCACTTATCTTATTTCTCTCCATCTCGTCACAAATGGCAAGATCAAAGAGGTGTATTTCATTTGTTTCACATTCTTTTATAATTTCTGCTGCAGTTAATTGCATATATACTCCTATATTAATAAGTTCATTTTTTAATGGCAAGAATATTTTACTTTGCCTTTATGATATATTGTAAAATTTGATATTAATAATCTCCTGATATATACTTTGTAAGTACAAACCTCTCATTATGGAGTATCTTCGCCTTTATCTCATCAGTCAGCTCCTCGCTTATCTCAACAAGCAGGGTCACGACATCTCCGTTTTTCTCAGTTATCATCTTTTCGATATTGTACTCATTTTCTGCAAGCAAGGTAGATACAAAGGAGATGATACCCTTTTGCTCCGTATATTTTAGTATCAAAGTAGGAAATGTATTGGTAAAATCCATCTTCAGTCCGTCTATATCGACAATCTTAATATTTCCACCACCTATAGATGAGCCAATTACATAGGATACCCTACCGTCTTCATAGTACATTACCACTCTTACAGAATTGGGATGCACATCCCCCAAATCCTCTTCTTCAAAGGCAAATTCTATATTCCTATCCTTTGCAATCTCAAAGGAATACTTTATATTTTCATCGTCCGGCATCATACCCAGCGCCCCACCAACAAGAGCCTTGTCCGTACCATGCCCCATATATGTCTGAGCAAATGAGCCGTGCAGATGAAATACAACCTTTGTAAAATCTTTTCCGCATATCTTCTTTGCAAGTCTACCTATCCTTGCAGCACCGGCAGTATGAGAGCTGGACGGTCCTATCATTATCGGTCCCATTACATCAAATATTCCGTAGTCGGGCATATAATTCTCCTTTTCAAAACAATTGTGTATTTTTTTAAAATAAAGTTTACATATTCATAAACCTTTATTTGATGTTCTTAAAATAATGTCCTTATTTTTTATCTCCTATTATATGAAATTTTACAAATACAAAAACTGAAAATCCCTATCATATCAAGCTTCCAGCTTATTTTTCTCAAAAATAACTGCTATTTTTTAAAAATAATATAATTTGCAAAAAAATCAAAAATATAATAAAATCTGTTTCATAATTTTATTTTCGGATAAAATTTTACAATATTTATCAAGACAATTATACCACAATAAATACCCGATATTAAGTTTTTTTAAAATTATTCTTAATCTTCATTTTTATTAAAAAATGAAAAAAACCATTTTTAATACCACATCATTGATATTATAGAGGAATTATGGATAAGTTATCCTCAAAATATAATAATTTATAAGAGATTTTAAGTTATTTCAATTAAATACCTTATTAATATTATCCATAGATTAAACAATTGTCTTAATTCTAATCAATTTTTTGTAAACACAAATTATTGATATGTAATTTTATAAGATTTAATATCGGAGTTTTTACAAGATAAGGAGTTTTGTATGAAAAAGATAAAAATAGGCATAATAGGTTACGGTAACCTCGGAAGAGGAGTGGAAGAAGCAGTAAAACACTGCGAAGATATAGAACTTGTAGCTGTATTTACAAGGAGAGATAAGGACAGCGTCAAAACAAAGGGCGCAAAGGTGGAATCACTTGACAATCTAGCAAACTACAAGGATGAAATAGATATATGCGTGCTTTGTGGAGGCTCAGCTACAGATATTTTGACTCAGGCTCCCAAGATTGCTGAGATGTTCAACACTGTAGACAGCTTTGACACTCATGCCAAAGTACCTGAATACTTTGCCACTATGGATGGCATTGCCAAGAAAAGCGGAAAATTGTCTATGATATCTACAGGTTGGGACCCCGGTCTATTTTCAGTGATGAGAGTCCTATTTGAAAGTGTCTTGCCAAATGGAGCAAACTACACATTTTGGGGTAAGGGCATCAGCCAAGGACATTCTGACGCAATAAGAAGAATAGAGGGAGTTCTTGATGCAAAACAATACACTATTCCTAAGGAAGATGTGATAAAATCGCTTAAAGACGGTGAAAAAATGGAAATTACAGCTACTTCTTCACATATTAGAGAGTGCTTTGTAGTAGTTGATGAAAAAGCTGACAAGTCAAAGATAGAGCAAAGTATAAAGACTATGCCTAACTATTTTGAAGGCTATGAAACAATAGTACATTTCATATCTCAAGAAGAGCTTGACAAAAATCACAATAGACTTCCGCATGGCGGAAAGGTGATAAGATACGGTGCTACAAGTGAGCAAAACAACGAGGTCATAGAATTTTCACTCAATCTTGACAGCAATCCGGAGTTTACAGCCTCTGTAAACATAGCTTGCGTAAGAGCCTTGTATAAGATGGCTCAAGATGGAAAAACCGGTGCCTGCACAATACTTGACGTGCCTGTAGGATACTTCTCTCCAAAGAGCGGCGAAGAGCTAAGAGCACATTATCTATAAAATGATTTTAAAAAATATAAAAGTGGCTATAAGAGATGTATTTCATCGTTCATAGCCACTTTTTCATATCTTTTAGTATTATTTAATTTACAAACCTTTTCTTTGATTATCAATAATTTAACCTTAATCTTCCCTATTATTGCAATTAGACTTACTGTATAACTTCTTATCAATAAAACTTAATTTAGAAAAATTATCTTAACTTAAGACCAAATTTTAGATAATTATATTATTAAAGCATAAGTTTAAGCAAGTCTGTTAGATATAAGTAAATTCTATAATTTCAACTCATCAAACTTAATATCTACAACGCAGAGTAGATTGTCGTCCGTAGTGTAGATTTCGTGGTGAGTTTGATTATTATCTATTTGATATTTCACCTTTACCTGTTTTTGAGTGTAAGGACATTCATTTTTAAATACTATATTTAGCGATTTTGACACATTCTTTGCCAAAAAATCTCCCTCGCCACCAAGTGACTCTATAGCCCATGCTGCGTATACAGTATTATTTACATGATAGTTAGGATCTATGTCAAAGTACCTGATATCAAATATTTTCTCCCTTATCTCATTATCTGATTTGACCTTGAATTTTTCCTTAGACATAGCGAGTTTCTGATTTTCAGTCAGGGCTTTTTCATCAAAAGGATAGGCTGATATTATCTCGTCAGGTACCTTGGACAGAGACTTCTTTGCAGTATCTACGACCACCCACTTGGACGCACCTGTACCTATCAAACTGTCCTTGTCGTCATAAATCAGGTAATATCTCGTGCAATAGACATTCTTTGTGCATTTTACAAAGGTTTCGACTTTGAGTGTATTGGCATAAAGCCTTGTCACGTCCATATCTATTTGAGCCTCATATATTACCCAAGCAAGATTTTTACGATTTAGGTACATGGGGTCAAAGCCACTGTAATGAAAGTCCTTTGTTGCAGCAGTCGACAAAATTTGTAGCAGTGCTGAAAGCTTGATATTGTAATTTCTATCTACATCCCTAAAATCTACAACATGATAATCAGTGTACATAAGTCATCCTTTCTCTTTATTTTTAAATGTTATGCTAAAATCTAATAAAATAATGGATAAAATATTTTCATTGAATTGACAAGATAGTTATAAATCCTACACTATTTTTTAAAACTACCAATGAAAACTTTCCCGTAAATTAAATAGATAATAGTATTAGTATCTAAAAACATCAGTATCCACTTTATAACTGTATATTATTTACAAGATTTATTAATTAAACTAAGGTATATAATTGACTGTATCAACTTATTATAGTGTCTAATACAATAAATGTAAATAAAATTTTTACATCTATGTAAGTGATATAAAATAAAAAATATCCTGAAAAGTGTATAAATTTAAAGGCTTTTATACTAATCACCGTTTATAAAATCATATATTTAGGCTTATTGAAATATTATTTTTTAGTTTTCAATAAGCATCATTAATATTTCTTTAGAACTATTTAATTGCTCTTTAGTATTAAAAATATAATACTAAGCAAATTTTATACATTAATCAACAATTATTTAGTATAAACTCTTCCTTAATTGCCAAAACCACCGTAAATTTATACAGTGGTTTTGTAAATAAATATTTTCTTATTTATAAAGTCTATTTTACTTCAAGCGCAACATCTTCAAGTGGACTTTGTCCCATTTTGAAGTATACTTTTGAAACAAATAGAGCTAAGCATCCTAAAGCAAATACCAAACCTATAATATTTGATATATTCGCATCCAGCTTAAGTCCTTCCGGAGCTTGCAAGATATATGAACTACAAACTGCTGACATAAACGTTGCAGGTATTGTTGCTACCCAGCTGGCAACCTTATTGCGGTATCTGCAAATATAAGTTGCTCCAGCCCATAGAGACATCATCGCCAATGTTTGGTTTGACCATGAGAAATATCTCCATATTACAGCATAGTCAAATCTTGATATGAAAAATCCTACAAGCAATAGTGGTGCAGATAATAAAAGTCTCTTTTTAGAATCTTGTTGATCTATCTTAAACCAGTCAGCTATTGTAAGACGTGCAGATCTAAACGCTGTATCTCCCGATGTTATAGGACAAGCTATAACGCCGAGCATAGCAAGGACTCCACCTACTCCTCCAAGCAAAGTTGTAGACATTGAATAAACAGTATTTGAGTTTCCTCCCTTTAAATCAAGAAGAGCTTGAAGACCTGTTCCCGCTCCACCCTTATCATAGTAGAAAGCTATAGCTGCAGATGCCCATATTAGAGCTATTATGCCCTCTGCAACCATTGCACCGTAAAATACCATACGACCTTCTTTTTCTGACTTTAGACAACGAGCTATCATAGGTGATTGTGTAGCATGGAAGCCTGATATCGCACCACAGGCAACAGTGATAAACATCAAAGGCCATACCGGAAGTTTATGATCAGGATATATACTTCCAAAGTTATCCCAAAGTTCAAGCATAGGTCTTTGACCTGAGTTTGCCAATGTCGCTCCACCTATACCAAGAGCCATGATTATAAGACATAGACCAAATACAGGGTATAGCTTTCCTATTACCTTATCTATAGGAAGAAGTGTAGCAAGGAAGTAATAAACAAGTATTACTATAGTCCAAAACATTACATTAAAACTTTCCGGTGTCAAAAGTGCAATAAGCTGAGCAGGTCCTACCATAAATACAACACCAACCATTATAAGCAAGACTACTGAAAATACTCTCATGATATTTGCCATCACAGGTCCAAGATACTTACCAACTATTTCTGAAATAGAAGCACCGTTGTTTCTTTCTGACATCATACCTGACAAATAGTCATGTACTGCTCCTGCAAATATAGTACCAAGCACTATCCAAATGTAAACTATCGGTCCCCAAATAGCTCCTGTAATTGCACCAAATATAGGTCCAAGTCCAGCTATGTTGAGCAACTGAATCAAAAATGCCCTTGCAGGCGACATAGGAATAAAATCGACTCCGTCCTGTTTTGCGTACGCAGGTGTTTTTCTGTCGTCAGGATTGATTATTCTTTCGATAAAATTACCATAGATGAAATAACCGCCTATCAACAAGACAAGTCCTAAAAGAAATGATAACATGAATCCAACCTCCTTTAAATATTTTTTAATATTTTAATTAAAAAAAATAAAGAATATAATAAACATCAGTAAAAATATTATATGTACAATATCTTCTAAAATCTCATACAAACATTCGTGTCTTATGATGTAGTTAAAGCCTTATAAAGTAAGCTTGATTAACACCATCTTAATTTAGTGCTTTTTTAAAAGTCGCTCTTAAAAAAGTTAAATTGCACAATTTTAATCCAAAATTATTTTACGACTAATACAACTATCATCACTTGATTTGACTCTATGTATGATTTTCAGAGATTTTAGTACAAATTCTTTTTACAAGGATATTATAATACAAATTTGAATATTTTTCAATTTTGATTTTTATGTATCATTTTATAACAGTCTTGTATAACAATATCATAATAAATAGTTAATTAAATATTTTGTATGTACAAATTCTATACTTTACTTATACTAATCACAATTTATAATGCCAAGATTCTTATTTTAATAAATTATTGCTTTTGCAGATTATCAATAATCTTAGCGTTATGAAAATACAAGGATTTTTGATAGCTTATTAGTATTAATTATAGATAGAAAATTATATTTCTCATATTTTTAAAAAAGTTTGCTCTTATACTAAAAAGCTTTTAAAGCTCCATTTAATGATATTTGAAAACATATCACCCAAAATTCGAAAATTTAGTATAACACTAAATTCTATTTAAGCTATGGATTCTGTCCTTAGGATACTCTTTAACATATCTTTTGCTAATAAACTTTTGGTGTATAATTTTTTATGAAATATTTCCATTATTCTACTAGATTTTAGTGTAAAATTAAAAAATTTCCTGACTTTTTAATTGGTGATTGGTATTAGAACTATATAGCTGATAATAAAAAAAGTTGCCACTGGGGCAACTAATTATTTATTAAAATTTTAAACTTATTCTATTTGAAAAACTCCAAAACCAAGGTGTTAATTCTTTTTCCATCCGCTTTTCCCTTAGTCTTTGGCATCAAAACACCCATTATCTTACCCATGTCTTTTGATGATTGGGCATTGACCTGAGTTATAGCCTCTTTTATCATCTCTCTAAGCTCATCATCTGTGAGTTGCTTAGGCAGATAAGACATCAATATTTCGATTTCTTCTCTTGTTTGGCTTATCAAATCATCTCTGCCGGCTTTTATGAAGTCTTCTAAAGCGTCATTGCTTTGTTTTAGCTGTTTGGAAATTAAAGCCATAACCGCATTGTCATCAAGCTCAACTCTTTCATCAACTTCCCTTTGTTTAATTGCGGCACGGATTAGAGTTACAACTGATTTTCTGACCTGTTGTTTGTTTTTCATTGATTCTTTAAGATCATCATTCAATTGGTCTTTGAGAGACATACCTTCCACCCCGTTAATATATATTTATAAAAAACTAACTATCTCTTTTTCTTTCTTGCCGCTTCTGCTTTTTTCTTTCTCTTTACACTTGGTTTGTCATAGTGTTCTCTTTTTCTAACTTCTGACATTACTCCTGATAAAGCACATTGTCTTTTAAATCTCTTAAGTGCACTGTCAAGCGATTCATTTTCTTTTACTTTAACTTCAGTTGCCATCTTCTTCCCTCCCCTCAATTATCAACAAATTAGCAGACATTGAAGAAGCCTGTTCAAGAAATAATAAAATTTTAATATCAAATATTATATAGTCAAACTGAATTTTTTTCAAGTATTTTTTGATAAATGATACTTGTAGCTTTATTTTTAGCTGTTATTGCGTCAGTTTTAAGTTCATATTTTTAAATTATTTAAGTCAAAAATCTATCTATATTAAATTATTTCATTAAATTTATACTTCCTTCTTATGTTTATTTTTTATTGTGTTCATATTGATTTTTTTCTTTTACTATGCTATACTTTTATGGTAATTTATATCAAATGCAATATTTTTGTACTTAGTGACTTATTGCTGATATAAATAAAATTTTAATTTCGGGGGCGATCATTATATGTCCGATGTATTGGAAGTAGGCAGTATTATTAGCGGTACAGTAATTAATATTAAGCCTTACGGTATTTTTGTATCAATAGGCAAGAACCAAAAAGGTCTTGTGCATATATCTCAGGTATCTGATGAATACATAAGGGATATCAACCAAATTTTAAGATCCGGAGATAAGATAAATGTAAAGGTACTTAGCAATGAGGAGGGAAAGGTTTCTCTTTCCATTAAAGATGTACCTAAGGGTCAGCTTGTCTTAGAGACAAAAAGAAATGAAATGAAAAAAGAGTACCACAAGCACAATGCGACTATCGAGGTAACTCACAAATGTCTTGCCAATAAGGAAAAGATGGTGGAAAATAAGATTAAAACCTTTGATGAACTGATGAAAGATTTTAACAGACAGTCAAATGATAAGGTAGTAGATATAAATAAAAGATTGAAAAATAGATATTAAATTGCTGGGGGGGCCTAAAGGCTGAGAGAGTTAAACTCGACCCTTGGAACTTGATACGGTTAATACCGTCGTAGGGAAGCAAGATATATATTCACTTAAGAATTTTAAGACTTTGCACACCCTGCAAGGTCTTTTTTATTTTGTAAAACAGGTAGAAAAATTAATGAATATATTGGAATTTAAAAATGTAAGTTTTTCTTACGACGATAAAAACATAATATCAAATCTGTCATTTGCCATAGACAGACCAAAATCAGTAAGCATAGTAGGAGTAAGTGGGTGCGGAAAAACAACTGTATTTAGACTTATACTATCCTTACTTAAGAGCGCAAGCGGAGAAATACTTTACAAGGAGCAAGATATCTCGACATTAACAGCCTATGCAGGCTATATGCCACAAAAAGACTTGCTCTTTCCATGGAAGAACATAAGGGACAATCTAAGCGTGCCAATGGACATAAAAGGATTGAAAAAAAGGGAAAAAGAAGAAAAAATTGACGAAATCCTAAGTCATATGAACTTATCCGAAGTCAAATACAAATTCCCACATGAATTGTCCGGAGGTATGCGTCAAAGAATATCTTTTGCTCGTACCATACTTACAGGCAGTGACTTGCTGCTTTTCGACGAGCCCTTGTCAGCACTTGACTACATCACGAGGATTACAATGCAAAAATGGCTTAGCGACACCCTTTGTTCATATCAGAACAAGACGGCAGTATTTATCACCCACGACATAGACGAGGCGATATTCCTATCAGACGAGATACTCGTGGTAAAAAACACTCCTATTACTTCATTTGAAAAGATAAGAGTGAGTCTGCCTAAGCCAAGGACAAGAGAAATGCTTAATCAAAGGGACATCTTGGACATTAAAAATCAAATATTATCTCTATTGGCGGTGAAGATATGAAAAACAAGATTATTATTTTACTTATCAATTGCTCACTGCTTATCACATGGCAGATACTTGCAACGGTGATTAATGCTCCCTATATCTTACCTACACCTATTCAAATATTGTATAAGATATGGGAACTTAGAGTGCCGCTTTTTACTGTACATCTGCCCTATACCATGCTGATTACATCATTGGGACTTGGCATATCGGTGATACTTGGCATATTTTTATCAGTAATTATGGATTTATTTCCATCTTGCAAGAAGATTCTCTACCCTATTATAGTATCATCTCAAACCATTCCAACTATTGCCATAGCTCCACTTTTCATACTATGGTTCGGCTACGGTATATGGAGTAAGGTAGTAGTAACTGTACTTATAACATTTTTTGCAATAGTGATTAACGTATATGACGGTTTGCAATCAGCCAAAGAAGATATGAAAGAGCTGCTTATAAGCTTTGGAGCTACAAAAATGCAGATATTCTTCATACTTAAAGTAAAAACTGCCCTGCCCTACTTCATATCGTCAATAAAAATGGCTATACCGATAAGCATAATAGGTGCAGCAATAGGCGAATGGCTCGGCTCGCAGATGGGACTAGGATATTTCAGCAAGAGGATGATGACACAGCTTGACGGTGCGGGGGTATTTGCTCCCATAGTAATATTGTCAGTTCTTGCAATGTTTTTAGTCTTCTTGGTAGACAGATTTGAACAAAAATTTATTAATTGGAGGGACAAGATATGAAAATGTTCAAAAAAATTATGATTTTTTCTTTTTTACTTACACTTATATGCTTAACTGCGTGCGACAGCACTAATAAAACTACAAGCGACAACAAGCAAACTGAAACTAAGACAGCAGCCTTGGAAGAAGTAAATGTCGTACTTGACTGGTATCCAAATGCTGTACACACATTTATATATGACGCCATAGACAAGGGCTACTACGAAAAAGAGGGACTCAAGGTAAATATAGTATTTCCTGCTAATGTAAACGACGGCATAACTCTTACAGCAGCAGGTAAGGCTCAAGTCGGAGTATATTATCCGCATGACGCCATACAGGCAAGAGCAGACCAAAATGTCCCTATAAAGATGATAGGCTCTATAGTTCAAAGCCCATTGAACATAGTGCTTTCACTTAAGGACAAAAATATCAACTCACCTAAGGACTTCGTCGGCAAGACTATAGGCTACGGAGGAACAGTCCTAAGCGAAGAAATGATAAAGTCCATGATGAAAAATCAAAATGTGGACTACAAAGACACTAAATTCTTGGATGTAGGATTTGACCTTATGAGCTCTATGACTACAAACAAGGTGGACGCAACTATAGGTTGCCTTGTAAATCACGAAGTACCTCAAATGGAAGAAGAAGGCTTTAAGCTAAACTACTTTACAGTTGACAAATACGGAGTACCTGCCTTCCCTGAGCTTGTATTCTTGGCAAGCGACGATATGATAAAAAACAAAAAGGAAGTGCTTGAAAAATTCCTAAGAGCGTCAAAACAAGGATTTGAAGATATGAAAAAATCACCTGATGAAAGTCTAAAAATCCTACTCAACAACCAAAACAAAGAAAACTTCCCACTATCTGAAACAGTTGAGAAAAAGAGCATGGATACATTGCTACCTGTAATGGAAACTGAAAAAGCCAAGTTCTTATCAATGAACAAGGAAGATTTGCAAAAAACTATAGACTGGATGAAGAGCGAAGGCATAATTAAAAATGCCATCAAAGTAGAAGATGTCATCCAAGAATTGAATTATTAATAATGAGAAGTTATCTAAATTTAAAATCATAGAACTTAGACTTTTTATGTAATTTTAATACTATTATCTATTTAATCTATGGATAATTTTCATAAGCATTTTTTTAAATAGTATATGACTTATGACTTTTTACTCAACTTTCCGACTAAAATTATCGCAATATTCGTTGAAATTTAAATATAAAATTATTTTCTAATACTAAAAGCTAATAGAATAATGGAATTTTTTTATAAAAAATGAAGCACTAAAAGTTTATTAACAAAAGATATGCTAAAGATTATAACAAATATAAAATCCATAGTTAAATAGAGTTTAGTAAAATATAGTAATTGATACGATATTTTCTGAATAATATTTGGTGAAATTTGCACATTTATCAAAAAATGAAAACACATAAAAAACTATGTCAAATATAATATTGTATTTTTTAAATATACTCAAATTTCAATATATTTAATGCGTTTTTCATGTGGGAAAGTTGAGCTAAACAGATAATAGAAAAAGATATAAGGAGAAACTTATGAATATCAAAAAATTAACCTACAGCGCATTTTTCATTGCAATAGGGGTGGTCTGCTCACCTTTTAACATTCCACTCGGATTTGCAAAGTGCTTTCCGGTGCAACATCTTATAAACGTACTTTCCGCAATAATACTTGGACCTGTATATGCAGTTTCTTGTGCATTTGGCATATCACTTCTTAGAAACATTATGGGTATGGGTACACTACTTGCCTTTCCCGGAAGTATCATAGGAGCTTTCTTGGCAGGCATGCTCTACAAGAATACAAATAAGATTTCACTTGCATTTATAGGCGAAGTCATAGGTACAGGACTTATTGGAGCTCTAATCAGCTACCCTATAGCTACTATTTTCATGAACAAACAAGTGGCAGTATTTACCTATGTAATTCCTTTTGGCATATCGACTCTTGTAGGCTCAATATTTGCGGTAATATTACTCAAGGCACTTGAAAAAACACATATACTTGATAAGGTTAAATTATAGCAATAATCCATAAAATTCAATAAAATTTGGATACTTTTATTTCAAAATATTTATCTTAAAGCTAAGATTTATAGTATATGAAGTTTCATATAATTTTATCCAAAAAAATAGACTGTCATACTAATCACCATTTATAATACCAAGATTATTATTTTACAAAATTAAACGTTTTGCAGATTGTCAATAATTTTGCTATAATAAAATCACATGATTTTTTGATAGGTTTTTAGTATCATACTAAAACCTAATAGAATAATGGAATTAATTTGTAAAAATTGTTCAACTCAAAGTTTATTAACAAAATATGTGCTAAAGGGTGTTACAAGTATAAATCCATAGTTTAAATAGATTTTAGTATCAGTATAAAAATCAGGCACTTAAGTCATATATGGCTTAGGTGCTTTTTAGTGAAAATATAAGACCTCTCTTATACTAAAATCTAATAGACAAATGGATAAAATATTTTTAGTGATACTAAAAACCAATTAAATAGTCCCAAAAAATATTAATGGCGAATTGTTGAAGGCTAAAAATATAATATTTCAATAAGTTTAAATATATACCATTATAAATTGTGATTAATATGAATTTATAAGATAGACATAAATCCTATTGTAATTTTTTAAAACTATTGATTAATATTATACATAGATTAAATAGATATACAAAATCCTTGCTCTAAATATTGACATTTTTATAATAATATGATATTCTATAGGCAAAGTTAAATAAAATTTAGACGGTATTTTGATTTTAAAACTACGATTTTTAGCAAGTTATTAGATACTTATATACAAGATATAGTAAATTAGCAGTTATGATTTTATTATCTGAGAAAAATCGTGTGACCTACATAAAGATAACATATATTTCAAAATCCCATAGCTTTAATAAATGAGATTTCAATACTATAAGTTTTTTCTCATAAAATAATATCAGCCCTGTACGGAATTTATATATTTTGTATAGGACTGATATTTTTTATTTGAAATGATACTGCTTACAATTTTTATACCTATTCCAACTTTTAAATAACTGTTTATAAAACTTACCAATATAATTAACTATTTTATGTATATCTATTAAAATACATGAAATTTAAATAATCTATACAGTTATTGAAACTTAATAGGTAAAATTTAAAATATAAGGAGGATATAATGAAAAAACGAATCTTAAGTATTTTAATTTCTATCGTAATGGTAATTTCGCTCATACCACCATCGTCTTTTGCAGATGAAATAAATGCTATCAATGATATAGGTATAACGAATAATGAAGAAAATAATAAACAGGAAAAAGAGAAGATAAAAAAATCAAATGATGATACTAAAAAGGAAAACATTAGTACTTCAACAGGAAATATTGATAAGAACAAAGAAAATGAAATTAACTCTAAAGAAAATAGTGAAATGACAAAAGAAAATGAAGATATTACAAAAAATAATGATGTATCAAATCAAATTGATATACAAACACAAACTAATCTTCAAATTGATAATCAAAATGATCCAACTGAAGTTAATTCTTCATATGATGATTTCAACAGTTTAGAAAGAGAAAAATGGCTGAAATATTTGGAAGAAAATGGAATAATAGAAGATACTAATGTAATTTCTCAAGATACTATCTTAGATGAAAACGGAAAACAAAAACTATATTTAAATGATGAAGATAACAATGATATCTCCGTTACCACATCTCCTATGGTAGCATTCAGAAGTATACCTAAAAAGAAATTTGAAGTAAAAAAAAGATACACTGTATTGCTATTAGATGTCTCACCAAGCATGGATGGTACTCCTAAGTTAAATATGAAAAAAGCGGCAATAAAATTTTGCAATTCTGTATTAAAAGATAAATCAGAAAACTATATAGCAATAGTCCCATATGGAAATAATGTATATCCTACATATGGGACTACATTTACCAACAATAAAAAAAATCTTGAAAATAGTATTTCAAATTTACCTTCTATTAGTGGTACAGGCACTGACAGAGCATTAAAATATGCAGATAATTTATTAGCATCAATTAAAAATGAGAAAGGTCTAGTAAAAAATATTATCTTACTATCTGATGGAATGCCAAACGAAGGAGAAAGAACAAAAAACGGAAAATACAAATATACAGATCACTATTATCATGAATATGCAAACACTTGTTACAATACTGCTGAAGCTTTAAAAAACAAAAGATATAGACTCTATACATTAGGATTTTTTCACAGTTTAGAAGGAAAAGAACTTACATTTGCCAGACAATTCATGAATGATCTACAAAATGCCGGATATTATGATGTAACTGATCCAGATAAAATAGAATTTATATTTGGAGAAATTGCAAGTGAGATTACAGAAGTTATAGGTAAATTCAAATATCCAGGGACAGTTGATGGCAGAGATTATGAAGAGACATATTTCTACAAAGACAGTTATTTTAAAGATTAATCATATAACTTTAATCAAAGCCTTGCAACCATGTCATTATGTCTGGAGCTGTCTTCATGGGCAAGCAGTAGTGAATCAGAATATGGTAATAAGAGTGTAAATGCACGTAATCTTTTTTCTGAAATAGGATTTTCAGACTTTAGACAAAATAACATGTATTATAGTAAACCAACTATGGATTCTATAGGAGCTGTAGCAGCAAATAAGAAGATAACTGTAAATGGCAAAGAGTACACTATTATTGCTTTAGCAGTAAGAGGTGGCGGATATGAAAGTGAATGGGCAAGTAACTTTACAATAGGAAAAGAAGGATATCATCAAGGATTTAAAGAAGCAAGGGATGATGTCATAGGCTTTTTGCAGTGGTATATAGCAGATAGAAATTTAAAAGGTGATATTAAATTATGGATTACAGGATATAGTAGAGCCGGAGCTACAGCTAACTTGGTCGCAGGAGCAATAAACGAAGGAGAGGTTAATCTACAACCTTGTGAATTAAAGCGATACAATATGTATACCTACACCTTCGAAGCACCTATGGGAACAGTAGTAGAATCTGCAAATAATCAAATTCATTATAATATTCACAATATAGTTAATTTGGATGATGCTGTACCATATGTAGCACCTGCATACTGGAATTTCAAAAGATATGGGTATGATAAAAATCTTCCACATCTTTCAAATACTCCAAGTTCCAAATATAAGACACAACTCACCACTATGAAGGATATATTGAAAACTTACAAAAGTTTTTCAAAAACAGAATACAAGATAGATAAGTTTAAAATGAAAAGAATAACTCTTAATGCCTTTGACAATTTTAAACCTACAATTGTAGATAGCAGAGATAACACACTCCAACATAAGTATTTAAAAGATTCTATAAATACTATTGTTGAAAAATTTATAAGAACAAGACCGATATATACCGCTTTTTATCAAAATGGTATTCGTCATCTTATGAAACTTATCTTTGGTTCAGATAGACAAAAATCTGAAAAGTTTTTAAAAACATTTTTTAATAAGATGAAAAATGAGGATTGGCTTCATAAGATATTCCAAGAAAATAAAAATGATACCTTAGAAGTAAAAAAGAAGAAATTATACAAAGATGTGGAAAAACTACTCATAGATAGTCTAAAACAAGCTGGAATTGAATATGAGGAGAAAACACTTCACATTGCTTGCTATTTCTTAAGTGATCTAATAGTTTCATTTGCCTTTTTTCATCCATATTTGACAGCAACTTTTATCGGAAACAATGAGTCTATCGCTCAGGCTCATTACCCAGAAGTTTGTCTTGCATGGATGCAATCAATGGATACTAACTATGTCTTTGGAATAATTGCGAGCTATACCTATGGTAAATATAGACTGATAAGGATAAATTGTCCTGTCGATGTATATGTATATGAAAATGGGGAATTAGTAGGTAAAATAATAGATAATAAAGTACAAAAAATACATGAATATGCTCCTTCTTTCGGTATTAATCAAGATGGAGAAAAAGTTGCTTATCTTACTGCCGAATGTGATTGCTCAGTAAAAATCATAGCTACAGGAGACGGTACTGTCAACTACAGTATACAGGAAGAATCTGCATATAAAGGAACAGCCAAAATAATAAACTATTTTGACATACCTATCAAAAAGGGCATGGTTTTAACAGCAAATCTTCCTGAATATTCTAAAGATGAATTAGAAGATGCAGAATGCAATCCTTCATCAAGAAACTACAGCCTTAAAAACGAAATAGAAAATATAGATATTCATCCAACCAATGAACTACTTGGACAGGACGCCAAAAATTCTACCTGCTATATAGATGTAAAAGTTGATGAAGAACAACGATATGGGCTTGCATGGGGAAGCGGAAGTCGTAGTATTGGAGGATATGCCCTGCTTACAGCCTATCCTGAAAATGGATATCATCTTGAAGGCTGGTATGAAGATGGAAAGAAGGTATCAACAGACCTTGAATATCGTGTAAGAGCTGATAAAGATAGAACATTCATAGCTAAATTTGCAAAAGACAAAAATGACAAAGATAATAATAACAATAAACAGAGCAATAAAGATAAAAATACTGATTCTAATATATCAAACGGAAATAAAAGCAATAAAGATAAACCGATTAATACTGATAAAAAAAGCTCTGATAAAAATCAAAATACAGACAAGTATCCAGACTATTTCAAAGATAACAACGATAGGTATAAAAATCCTATCAAAATAGGTTCATCAGATATGGAAAGCAGTAAAACACATGGAAAAAAATTACCTTTTACAGATATTTATAATAATCCTGCTAAGGATGGTATTGAATATCTTTGGAGTAATGGTATATTATCAGGATATTCAGACAATACATTCAAACCTAATAATCCTATTACAAGAGCTGAAGTAGTAAAAGTAATATTAAAGGCAAAATATTTAAAACCGAGCAAATATAAGAATATATTTACTGATGTAAGATCTACAGATTGGTTTGCAGATTATCTACAAACTGCAAAGGATAATAAACTTATACAAGGTTACCCTGACAGGTCTTTCCATCCCGATGAATATATTACTATGGCTCAGTGGGCTGTAATATTGGATGCTCTTAATAAATACGAAGAAATTGATAAAGCCGAAGCAGAACAGATACTTTCACAATTTGAGGATAAAGATAGCATTCCTAATTGGTCAAAGATATCAATAGCAAGACTGATAAAATCCGGTATTTTATCAGGAGAAAAACAAGTAATTAACGCTGATAAACCTATAAGCAGAGTGGAAGTGGCAGACACATTGTATAAAATACTATATATACAACAATTAAGAAAGTAGGGATTGCTATGAAAAAGAAGATGACATTAGTCCTAAGCATTATATGTATAATATGCTCTTGTATAGCTTGTATACAAATATCAGGTGTAGAACAAAAAACTGAGATTAAGAACTTAGCTTATGATTTTAAAAAATCAGCTGATCATATGGTATATATCAAAGAAAAGGGAAAGTATGAAGCGTATTTTGTGCTAAGCAATGACTACTATGGCAAGACCTTGTTAATGAGATACTATCTATTGGACGAAGCAAGAAAATTTAATATATACGAGCAAAATGGAGCATGTAATGCCTATTATCCTAACTCTCTTATGGATAAGTTCTTATCAAAAGACTTCTACAATAGCCTCAGTCCTAAGATGAGAGATATAATTTTAGATATGAATATAGATGTTGCTACCAAAGAAAGTGTAAAGCCGGAACCTGTATGGGATACTGAGAAGATTAAAAGAAAAATATTCTTATTATCTGCATATGAGATAGAAAAAGATGAATACTCTTATTTACCGGATGAAGGAACTATACTAAAATACTTTTCAGAAGTAGATGATAGGACTAACAGGATAGGATACTATAAAAATGGAGAGACTAATTTATATTGGCTTAGAACACCCGGTAAAATGAGAGAATTTAACGCAACTGCCGTGTCAGATTATAACGGTCATATTGCCTACCCTCAAGTCGATTCCAAGTACGCTGTACGACCTGTATTTTGTGTAGAAGGCAATACTTTAGTATTCAAAAAAGATATAGGCGACAATAAACTTGGAAAAGTATATGTAATAGAATAATGCTAAAATTTGATAAAATATTTCTACTACTTATATTGAAAGCATAAATCATATACTTTTTTAAAACTATTTATACTATTATCTATTTGAACTATGGATATTCTTCGTAAATATTTTTTAAAAAAATTTGTGATTGATGATTTTATTATAAATGCACTAAAAATATTTTATCCATTATTCTATTAGAATTTAGTATTATCAATATCATCCATAGATTAAGATAATAGCATAAAAAATCAGGCACTTAAGTAAATTTCTACCTTAAGTGCCTTTTTATTTACATATTGCTTTGCATTACTTCATTTCTCGTAGGTAGGGAGTCCATAGCTCCTCTTCTACTTGATGTTATTGCTCCTACCTTATTGGCAAATACAAGCATTGCCCTTACTTCATTTTCACTTAAGTCTTCCACTTTCTTACCAAGTGTATCAAGATTATTCAGCACTGCTCCTACAAAAGAGTCACCTGCTCCTGTTGTGTCTACAACATTAGTTCTAAATGCAGGCTCATGGATATTTATATTGCCAAAGTGTGCATTTGCTCCGTTTTTACCAAGCGTTACTATTATATTGTTTGCACCGTTTGATTTCAAGAATGTAACTCCATCCTTGATAGTCTTTTGACCTGTAATAAACTCTATTTCTTCATCAGATACCTTCAAGATATCAGAATACTTTATAAATTTAAGTATCGTATTTCTATATTGCTTCTTATCCTCCCATAGATGAGCTCTGACATTGGTGTCAAATACAACCGTTGCACCTACCTTCTTCGCTTTTTCAAGAAGAGATATAGTCGCATATTTTACAGGGAAAGGCAAGAGGTCTATAGAGCCGAAATTGACATAATCATCTTTATTAAGCTCCAAGTTTTTGATATATTCTCCCTCTAAGAGCAAATCTGCCCTTGGTTCTCCGTAAAAACTGAAGTCTCTGCTACCGTCAGCGCCCAAAGATACAAAGCTTACTCCTGTCTTTGCCTTGCTGGTAAAAAATGTATAGCTTGTATCCACTCCGTATGCCTGCAATCTTTCAAGCAGGAATTCACCAAATGAATCTTTGCCTACCATTCCGATAAAATGAGCCTCACTGCCAAGTTTTGATGCGGCTACAGCCACATTTGCCGGAGCACCGCCAGCCATCTTGACATATATGTCCACATCTTTCAAACTGCCTTTAGACTCCAAAGGTATGAAGTCTATCAAAGCCTCTCCTATGGTAAACACTCTTCCCATAACAATCTCCCATTCCCAAATTATATAATCAATTTTAATTTTATTTATACATTCATTAAGCCTATACTATCATTTTTATGCGATTTTGTAAATACTAACTTATAAGGCAAATTCATTTTTTACACTTGCTCTAAGCTTTGTAAGTTCCAAATTTACCTTATCTTCACTTTCAAATACTATCTCATCTTCCATATCTGCCGGAAATACCCTTGATGTCGATGTAAACTGCCCGTCATTTATAAAAATCTCCACACTTGAGGAGTCAACGAAAATTGACAGTTCATCCAAGTTTTCAAGCTCTATTGTCCTTGTAATGCCTTGATTTTCATTTATCCTGTTATATCCGTCTCTTTTTATAGTCAAGAGCTTTTTATCGTAATCTACAAAAAATCCCCTGTCATTTTTTTCATCATAGTAAATTTTCAGAGAAAACTTTGATGAATTTATATTCTTCATCTCCATCAAAATCGGTGAATCTATCTTAAACTTGCAAGATTTTTCATCCCCTTGATAAAGCTTTTCTCCCTTTAAATCATATACAGATTCTACCGGTCTTTGTATAAGCTTAGCTCCTTCAATGCTCAAAACTCTGCTAAGTGCAAGACATCCGCTGTAGTCCTCACTCTCATCGGTAGTATATGACGAGTCAGGCAGTCCCATCCAAGCAGACAGTAGAGCATCTCTCTTATTAAACGAAGGCAGAGCCTTTTTAACCTCCTCAACATCTTCATCCCTTACGAAGGCGCTCTGACAAGCGTAAAAGTCAAAGCCTCTGTCCAGCTCTTCAAATTCAGAAATAGGCGTAAATATCAGATTTTCAAAGTCTATGTCGCCGATTATATATCCGTTTTGAAATACATTGTTGAATCTATATCCCTCACTCTTTAGCCCTTGAGGTGAAAATAGGAATATATATTTATTGCCTATCTTTGCAATATCAGGACACTCCCACATATAGCCAAAATCTTCAAAACCCTCTACTCTCATCTCACCATTGAATTTCCAATCATTTAAAATATTATCTGATGAATATACCAAGAGCCTGCCCTTTTTCTCCTTATTTTGAGCACCCAGTATAAGGTAATAAATATCACCCTGTCTTATTATCTTAGGATCTCTTTGATGCTCTGTATATTCAATATGCTCAGAGATAATAGGCGGATATTTTACAAACTTTTCTCCATCAAGCTCCGCTACGACCTGATAAGGATGCCTGATGTCCTTTTCGTCCTTATGATTGCCTGTATATATAAGATACATCCTCTCATCTTGGATGAAGGCATTGCCCGAGTATACTCCCCTATTGTCGTATACAGTATCTGTCTTTAGAGCCAAGCCTTCGTTTTTCCAATGTATCAAATCTGTAGATGAAGTGTGGTACCAGTTTTTCGCCCCGTGAAATCCTCCAAAGGGAAACCACTGATAAAAAAGATGAAATCTCCCCTTGTAAAAACAAAAACCGTTAGGATCGTTGATAAGACCTGAAAGAGGATTGATATGAAATTTTTGCATATACTTAGATTTTTGTATTTCTTCGTTTCGTCTTTTTATCTCGTCTCTATCTTCATTTTTTATTGCTCTGTATTTTTCTTCAAGAGATATCTTTCTCATTGCTCCCCCTCTAATCTATTTACTTCATATAATTGAATCTATCCAAATATTAATACTGCTGAATCATATATTTTTACTATGTATCAAAATTGATTATCTTTTAATTGCTTTTAGGAAGGTATAAAAGCGAATTTAAAATCATCTTATACTAAGGACTATCTATAATAGCAAGTATCTATTTTAAAGCAACACAATAGATTACATAGATTTTCAATAACTTCGTTGAGATTTAATTATAAGGCTCTTTAATAAACTATAGTATTAATTTTTTAATAGATTTTAGTATAGATTTATATTTGTGTATTTAAAATTATATGATTATAAAATTCAGGCACTTGGCATTTTAAATAACCAAGTGCCATATATCTATTTTTCTTCAAGCATTTTGTCGCTATATCCAAAAGTAAAAGTAAGTGCAAAAGAAACTGCGCAGCTGACAAGTAGCATAAATATATAAGAAAACAACTGTCCGTTACCTATATAAAGTGTCATACCCGGAATAACAGTAACTGACATACCTGTACCTGCAAGATTTAGAACTGACGCCAAGAATCCACCTACAGCACCGCCTATAAGACCGCAGACAAAAGGCTTTACAAATCTTAGATTGACACCGAAGATTGCCGGCTCTGTAATACCAAGTGAAGCTGAAAGTGCTGACGGAAAGGCAAGAGCCTTGAGTTTTTCATCCTTAGTCTTGATTCCTACTGCAAGTGTAGCTCCGGCTTGTGCTGAAGTTGCCGCAGAAATAAGTGCGTTAAAGGCATTTACGCCGTAGTTTGCAAGCAATTGAGTTTCCAAGAAGTTGAATATATGGTGAACCCCTGTTACCACTATAATTTGTTGCAAGCCTCCTATGATAATACCGCCAAGTCCCATAGGTAGATGAAGCACTACTTCTGTAGCTGCAAGTACCACCTTTTCAAGAGAGTGGAATACAGGTCCAATCATAAACAGCGAAAGCACGCTCATTATAAGCAAAACGAAAAACGGAGTAAGCAACAAAGAAAAAGTATCAGGCACTTTTTTTCTCAAATATTGTTCTAATTTTGAGCCTATAATTCCGGTAAAAAACGCCGGCAAAACTGTACCCTGATATCCAACTACAGGTATATGACCGAAGAACATTATAGCCTCAGCCTTTTCTGCCGCAACGTCATAAGCATTAGGAAGCGACGGACTGACAAGCATTAGTCCCAGCACTATACCGATTACCGGAGAGCCCCCGAAAACTCTAAACGTAGACCAACAAACAAGTGCAGGCAAAAATGCAAAAGCAGTGTCAGTCAGCACCTTAGTCCAAAGTAGGAAATTCGGACTTATCGACTCAACAGTCATACCAAATGCAGCAAGAACAGTTTTTTGAGTAAGCAGACCTCTAAGCCCCATAAAAAGACCTGTAGCCACAAGCACCGGAATAATAGGAACAAAGACATCTCCAAAAGTTCTTATAGCTTTTTTAAGAGGATTGCCTCCTGTCATCTGCTCTTTTCTTATCTCTTCAGCAGATTTGTCATCCTTAGCACCATTAGATACCGCATCACCGTAGCCGAGATTAGCAACTTCTTCAAATACCTTGTTGACAGTACCTGTACCGAAAATTACCTGATATTGTCCGGAGTTGAAAAAAGCACCTTTGACTCCGTCAAGATTATCAACTGTCTTCTTGTCGATTTTTTCCTGATCTCTTACTATGACTCTAAGCCTTGTCGCACAATGGGTAGCAGATACTATATTGTCCTTGCCGCCTATTGCGTCCGTGAGATCTTTAGCCACTTTTTTGTAATCCATAATAACCTCCGTTTCAAAAACTTCCAAATTTGATACTGAGTAGCACTCAAAAATCCATAAATATTAAGTCTTATGCACAGAAATATCGTATAATACTAATCACTGTTTATAATCCCCGGTAATTTTATTACTAATGACATTACAGTTTACGAATTATCAACAATTTTACTGCAATACTATTATATAGTTATTTAATAGATTTTTAGTATAATATCTCTACGCAAGATATCTAAAGAGATGTTTAAGGCTTTCAGTATCACTTAACAAATAAATAACTAAACAAAAAATAATTCCGCAAAAAATGCTATTTATGTGATTATTATTTACTTTTTTATACTTTTTAAACCTTTATTTTGTAAATAAATATCACTTTTTATTTACTCCTTTATATTTCAATACTTTCAAACTATGTATTACAGAAGTAAATATAAAAAACCAATATTTGAAAACAGAAAATTTGACTATATATTTTAAAAAAATATTTGATAAAAAATGAAAGTAAATATAAGAAAGGCAAAATTAGTATAAGATATTAAATTATGATATAATTATACTAAGCTAAAAAATCACTCAATTAAATACATAGCTATGACTAATACTATTATCTATTTAATCTATGGATAATCTTCATAAATAGTTTTTAAAAAAATATCTATGATTGATGATTTCATTATAGATTCGCTGAAAACTTATTATCCATTATTTTATTAGATTTTAGTATAAGAATAATTTATAATTACATTTATCCATATTTTATTTTTTTCAAATGACTATCTAATAGATTTTCAGTATAAACTTTGATAACATAAAAATATAATCGCAAGGAAGAATCATGAATATTCAGATAATAAAAGAGATAAGCATAAAACTTAATAGATACTGCCTACCGCTGATTTTCAACAGCTTTTTAAATATGCTTTTTTCAAGCATTTTGTTTGCAATCATAGGCAGGACTTCTGTAGAGACCATTGCTTCAGTTGAAGTTATTGACGGATTTTTCTACAGTTTTATAGGCATACTTGGAGTTTCCACCTTAGCTTTTAATATGTCAGTATCCAAGGTAGAGATTGCAACAAGAGATTTTTACGACTATTTCAAATCAATATTTAAATTAAATTTTGCTATAGGCATTGTTGCAGTCATTTTTTCAATGATGTTTTCAGGCTCTGTCCTTAATAATTTCTACAATTTTGAAGGCAAGATACTTGAAATAGGAACAATATATGCAAGTATTCAATCTGTTTCCATTTTATTGAATTTGGTCATATTTTCCATGTCCAATCTTATGAAGGTCAGAAAGATGACAAAGACTATTTTTTACACCGGTCTTGTTGCCTCAGTCTTTCAAATAATAATATCCTACTTCCTTGTCAAGATAATAAAAGGTGATTTTTCAATAATAGCCATATCTATAGGCTCCATATCCTCACTGCTGATAGAAGTCATAGTATATGTATATATACTCAAAGATGATTTTGCCCATGCTTTTAAAATCAAATCTTCGAAAAAATTTGAGCTTTTTAAAAAGAGTATTCCCCTTATATTTCAAGAAATCTTGGAAGGGAGTATTTTTCAAATACTGCTGATAGCTCTTATAAGTAAGATAGGATATCTCACTTTATCATCCTACGCTTTGACAACAAAGATGACAGCCATAGCCATGACACCTATGTATGTATATTGCAATGCTCTCATTATTTTTGTAGGTGAGTATATGAGAAAAAATAAGCTATATCATCTTAAAATACTTCCTGTCATTACAATTTCAATAACACTTATATTTTATACCTTAATTTCTTTGCTATTTTTTATTTTTAAATTTCAGACAGTAAGATTGTTTAGCGACATTGATGAGGTAATGAGCTTTGCTATCCAGATAACAGGCTTTATCTTGTTTTTTTCATCTTTTCAAATCTTTTTTGAAAATACGAAATATGCTCTGCAAAGCCTTGGTCACTCAAATTCCGTACTAATAATCACATTTATAATAAACTGCATTTCAATAACAGCTCTTTATGTACTTTCAAGGACTTACTTTTTCTCAATCTACCTTATAGTCCTTGTCATAGATTGCACATATTTAGTACTTGGCATAATTTTTTACGCTATATATTTCAAAAATATCAATAAGACATTTTAATACTTTCAAAGACTTAATTACAAGATACTTAAAATTTTTTTTATACACCAATTTATCTTGTAACTAAGTCTTTATTTTTTGATTTAAAATTTTAAAATTTTTTTAAAAAAGCAGTTGACATTATGAAAAATAAGAGTATAATAAAATTATTAGCACTCGTTGTTATTGAGTGCTAATAATAAAATGAAAAGTTATAATTATACCTTAATTAAACAAATATCAATACTAACGACCAATTAAATAATCCTAAAAATATATTAAGTACGCTTGTTGAAAACTAAAAAAATTATATTTCAATAAGTCTAAATATATGACATTATAAACGATGATTGGTATATCTCAGTCAACACTGCTAAAGCTTCATTTATATATTTTTACAAAATATATCTGAGATGACTTTTTAGGCAGTGCTTGCTATTGAATTCGAAAAATACTATATAAATATAACAACGACAACAGGAGGGAAGACTATGAATATGGACAAATTTACTCAAAAATCTGCAAGCGCCATAATGGAAGCTCAAAATCTGGCTCTTGCAAACAACAATCAGGAAGTGGACTCAATCCATCTTTTCAAGGCACTTTTGGTGCAGGAAGACGGCATTATTCCAAAGATATTGCAACTGATGAATATTAACACGACATCTCTTATAAATGAGACTGACACAGTAATCTCAAAACTTCCTAAGGTATCAGGAAGTTCAGTAACAAATGTATATGCGTCAAGGAAGTTTTCAAGCTTGCTTGCAAATGCTGAAAAAGAAAGAGTCGATTTCAAGGACGAATATGTGTCAGTGGAACATCTTTTCTTGGCAATGTTTGAAGAAAAAGGCTCTGCACTTACAGAAATATTCAAAAAATTCGACATCAAGAGATCTGTATTTTTGGAAAAGCTAATCTCTGTACGTGGAAATCAAAAAGTAACAAGCGAAAACCCTGAGGACACATACAATGTACTTGAAAAATACGGTAGAAACCTTGTAGAAATGGCGAAAAAAGGCAAACTTGATCCTGTAATAGGCAGAGAAGATGAGATAAGACGTGCAATAAGGATACTTTCAAGACGTACAAAAAATAACCCTGTCCTAATAGGTGAACCCGGTGTAGGTAAGACTGCCGTAGTCGAAGGATTGGCAATGCGTATCGTGAAAAATGACGTGCCTGACTCTCTTAAGGACAAGACAATATTTGCACTTGATATGGGCTCACTTATAGCCGGAGCAAAATACAGGGGCGAGTTTGAAGAAAGGCTCAAAGCCGTCCTTACAGAAGTGGAAAAATCTGACGGCAATATAATAATGTTTATCGACGAAATCCACACAATAGTAGGAGCAGGCAAGACAGAAGGCTCTATGGACGCAGGCAATCTGCTCAAACCTATGCTTGCTCGTGGTGAATTGCACTGTATAGGTGCCACAACAATTGACGAATATAGAAAATATATCGAAAAAGATCCGGCACTTGAAAGAAGATTCCAGATAGTAATGGTAGACGAGCCTACAGTAGAAGACACTATCTCAATACTAAGAGGTATCAAAGAAAAATTTGAAATCCACCACGGTGTCAGAATTTCAGACTCAGCAATAATCTCTTGTGCTGTACTTTCAAATAAATATATCAGCGACAGATTCTTACCTGACAAAGCTATAGACCTTATGGACGAAGCAGCTGCAATGATAAGAACTCAGATAGACTCTCTTCCGACAGAGCTTGATGACATGAGCAGAAAGATAATGCAACTTGAAATAGAAGTACAGGCACTTAAAAAAGAAAGTGACGAACAATCCAAAAAGAGACTTGCAACTATAGAAGAAGAGCTAAGTACACTTAAACAGGATTACGCAAGTAAAAAAGCCTCTTGGGATGTGGAACGTCAAAGCATTCAGGGTGTTAAAGCCTTGCAAGAAGAAATAGAAGACGTAAAGCACCAAATGGATATAGCTCAGAGAAACTACGACCTTGAAACACTTTCAAGGCTTAAATACGGCAAACTCGTCGAGCTTGAAAATAAGTTAGCAGAACAAATCAAAGTTCAAGATGAGAAAAAGAACAATGCCTTACTCAAAGAAGAGGTAACAGAAGAAGAAATAGCAACTATAGTATCTCAGTGGACAGGCATACCAGTGCAAAAACTTGTGGAAACTGAAAGAGACAAATTACTCCATCTCCAAGACATACTACACCAAGATGTCATAGGACAGGATGAAGCAGTAAAATCTGTAGCTGACAGTATATTAAGAGCACGTTCAGGGCTCAAAGACCCGAGAAAACCTATAGGCTCATTTATATTCTTAGGACCTACAGGTGTAGGTAAGACACAACTTGCAAAATCACTATCCAAGGCACTGTTTGACAGTGAAGACAATATAATCAGAATAGACATGAGTGAATATCAGGAAAAACACACTGTAGCAAGGTTAATTGGAGCTCCTCCGGGATATGTAGGCTATGAAGAAGGCGGTCAACTTACAGAGGCAGTACGACGCAAACCTTATAGTATCATATTGTTTGACGAAATAGAAAAGGCTCACAGCGAAGTATTCAACGTATTATTGCAACTACTCGATGACGGAAGACTTACAGATTCCAAAGGAAGAACTGTAAACTTCAAAGACACTATAGTGATAATGACATCAAACATCGGCTCTCAAATACTGCTTGACAGTGTCAAAGAACACAATGAGGTGACAGATCAGGCGAAAAAAGAAGTCGAAGATATGCTCAGATTCTCGTTCAAACCTGAATTTTTGAACAGAATAGACGACATAATAATGTTCAATCCGTTGACAAAGGATCAAATTTCTCAAATTGTGGAACTTTGCCTAAAAGATATACAAGCAAGGCTACAAGACAGACAAATCACCCTAAACATTACTGACAAGGCAAAAACTCTGATAGCTGAAGAATCTTATACTCCACAACTTGGTGCAAGACCTGTAAAGAGATATATCCAAAGAAACATTGAGACATTGCTCGGCAAGGAAATAATAAAGGGCACACTTGAAGACAACTCAACAGTAACTATAGATGTGGAAGACGACAATATAGTGATTAAAAAATAGGGAATAGATGAAAAATCAAAAACTTTTACTATAAGTTTTGTAGATACTTTCAACTTAATACTAAATTCTAATAAAGTAATGGATAGCATTATCTTAGAAAATTTATAATAAAACTATGAATATCATTTATATTTCAATTAAATTCTCAAAGAATACTATCCACAAATTAAAAATATATTAGTATAAATACAAAAAAGATCGGAATATCCGGTCTTTTTTGTGCAAAAATTTAATAAACTTATAGCTATTTCTATATATCTAATACTAAATTCTAAATAAAATAATGGATAAATATTTTTCAGTGCATTTATAATAAAGTCATGAAACATATGCTACTTTATAAATTATTTATGAAAATTATCAATAGATTAAATAGATAATAGTATAATATTACTCTCCATCATTGATATAATCAATCACGTCATTTCTTAAGGCTATTCCGTCATCTTCTATCAAGTATGCTATATGCTCCCAAAATGTAAGCTGATTTGTAGAGTCTTTTTCCAAAGAAAGTACATCTTCCATAAACTCCCTTGAGATAGCTTCCATCTCAACAGCTTTAATCTCGAAAAACTTTGATTTTAAAACAAAGACTTTGGATAAAAACAAAGAATATGAAGAAACAAATAATTTCAAAGAGCTATTTACAAATACAACATTATCTTGAAAGACCTCATAGCCTTCATCATTACAAATCATCAAAACTTGACCATCTTCCCCCATAACGAAATATCCTAAAAAACTCTCTCCAAAAAGTAAATATCTATCTTGCCCTTTGCTGATGTTTATCAACTTATTCGGCAAATTGATAAAAGAAAATCCCATTTTCTGATAATCATCCAAATATGAAAAGAGGTTATGACTAAGCTCCTCAACACTTGGCTTTTTATAAGGAGTATCTTTAATATTAAAAGCTAAATTATTAAGCAAGTAATCTAAATTAAAGCTCATAGCTCTCTCCTTTCTATATACTAATTTATTTAAAATTATTATAGTGATTTCTAATCAACACTATTATCCTATATTATATATAAAATTACTTGAAATATTATCTACTTATTGATTTACAAGGTTCTCAAACCTTGGACTTGATGATGATAAGAAAAAAGTTGTTTTACATACTTATTGATTTACAAGGTTCTCAAACCAATACTACTATTTCCTAAAGACTGGTAAGGTTTTACATACTTATTGATTTACAAGG
>FUZS01000004.1:0-60832 GCA_900167215.1 [Eubacterium] yurii | reverse complement strand
ACAGTTTTACATACTTATTGATTTACAAGGTTCTCAAACCTCAAAATTTACTTTGAGCTTATCACCGAACCATTCATATTGGTATATGTGTAATCAAAACTCTATCAGACAGTTGTTGTCATCAAGAATATATGTGTGTTCATAGGAAGATTTTTCTCTTTGATGTGACTCTATCATTATAAGACTCACATCATTATACAATGCTATTTCATATAACATATCCAAGTCTTTAACTGATAAAAAATCATGAATATTAACTAAGAACAGACATTTTGTAAAACTTACTTGTGAAATTATTTTAACATAATTAATCAGTTTTTCCAATAGACAATCGTAATTTTCCAATAAATTAAGCTTGTATAACTTAAGAAAATCCTGTGTATCTATATTTTTTTCATATATTAATTCATAGGGCAGTTTCAGCACTGCCCTATCCAAAAAGTCCATTATGGCATTATTAAGCTCTTGCTCCTGCATCCATAATTCTTCTTTTACAATTTGGCTTATTTCTTTGTATATTGAATTTAAAATCTTTTTGGAGTTTAACTGAAAATCCATAGGACTTAGTATAATATCGCATTTATCTGTTGAAATCATAGCACCACTATTATCTGTCAGTAACACTTTATCACCTTTCCCATCAATCATTTCTCTGATATTTGATACGAAATCACAAAAAGTCTCTTGATTTTCAGCAATTATTACAGTCATCTCAGCTTGGGAAATATTTGCTGTAAAATTATAATCCTGATATACAAGTCTCATAATATTACTATCCTTTCAGTTGTGTCAAGCACGTCCATCTTACTTTGCCCTACTATAAATTCCATGCTTGCATATTGCTTTTCCGTTATCTTTAACACCTGAACAAGCCCGTATTTGGGCTTGTTCTTCCTTATATTGTTTACTATTGTATCTGCCATTGTTGAGTTTACAGCCATCTTACAGTATATTGACTCTTGCATCATACAAAATCCGCTCTTTATTAAGTATTTGCGAAACACACTGTATTCTCTTCTCTCAGCAGATGTCCCTACAGGCAAATCAAACATTACTATTACTCTCATATATCTAAAACTCATTTTCATAAAACCTTATTAAAGAGATGTCTTGCTCTTCCAATGCGTCAAATATGCTCTTGCAATATATCTTCACGGCATTGGTCAAGACTTCAGTTCTACCGTTAATTATTACACTGTCTTGCATTATATTCACAATTTTCAATTTTTCTTTGCTTGTAAATTCTTCCATCTCCAAATCACACACTTTTCTATCTACCAATACTCTAAACGGCTCCATAAGATCTGAAGCAAGATTGAAGTGATTGAACATATTGTCATGGAAAAGCCCAAGCTGTGTCATATATCCGCAAGATGTTATCTCTCTTGAAAACATGGATGCAATTATAGCGTATCCATAGTTTAATGCGGAATTTACAACAATATCAGCTCCTCTGCTAAAATCAAGTCCGAAAAGTGCATTAAAGTACACTTTGGCTGCATGACCCTCTCTATTGGTACTGTCTGCAAACTGTACCTGTCTTATATAGTCTTCAAGCATCTCATACTGAGATTTTGACCTTGACTTTAGATGTAGGGCTTGTTGCCTTATCTTTTCCTTTACAATCTGAGTCCATACCTCAAGTTTCATCTCTTCATCCCATTGTATCTGAGCTCTTACCTTGGCACTGCTGTCATGAGATCCGTAATAGGGTATGAGTTCAGATGACGGATTTCTCTTTTCATCGCAAAATACTACCTTTATCTTTTGTTTAGTAAGTTCTGATAATAGCGCACAAGTTATCGATATGGCTGTGGTTGCAAGAATTAATGTATGAATTTCACTTAGATGTATCTTGGTCGTGCTCTCCTGTCTTACCACCATATATCCCATCTGATAATCTAACTTGGCACTTTTTGATATCTCTATTGTTCTCCAGCTCATATCGTCATCAGATCCTTTTCACAAGAATATAGTCCTGTTATAGATTGTTGTATCAGTTTAAACTCTTTATAATTTGTAATATTTTTTTTACATCGGCACTTGCCTGTTGACTTTGATCCTCCAATATCAGATAAATCCACTTCTTTTAAATTAGATAAATTAAAAATTATATTATACAATACCTTGCACTGTTTTTCTAAATCTATTTCTTCAAACTTAGATTTTTTATTTTTTAAAAAGTCTCCAAAACTTAAGTCTTTTTTATTATATTTAACTAGTGACATTCTTTTGCTAAATACAGTATTTTCAAACTTGTCTTGAATTTTATTATAAAGTTCAATATTTTTTTCTTCTGTTAAAACAGGATTTTTTTCTCTATCTATCTCATCAAATTTAGACATAGAAACAGCCTTTTCTATCTTCCTAATATATTCCACCTCTTCTTTTTTCATCTTAAGTTGATAAGCATTGTAAAGTTGTATCCTATCATCATTTTTTCCACCAAGATAATATAGATAACCGTCTATTTTTACCAGTGAATTTGTCGAAATAAATGGTAGACATAGCCTTATATCTGATACGCTATCTTTCCCACCATCATTTAAGTTATATCTAAAATAGTTTAATAATTTTTCTTCACTTAAACTATCTTTTCTTCCAAGATATACAGGTATAGCCTCAAGACTTCTAATAGTTTTTCTCTTCTTTACATACTCCACTAAACAATATCCTGATATAGATATCGAAGTTCTTCCGCCATATCTTAGTATATTGCAAAGCCTTTCATCGCTTGTTTTAATTGGTCTATAAGCTTGAAGATTTGGTTTCTTCGGCGTTTTGTCTACCTTTTCTACTTTATTACGCCCAAATTTTATCTCCTTAACTCCAACAATAGTTTCTTTTGTAATTTTTCCATGCCCTTCTTCCACCTTCTTAGTTATAAGCGGAGAGTTTTTAGCCATTGTTTTTTTCACTATTGCTATTGTTCCGACATTTCCTTCACTTTGACCTATCCATGCAACTTCACTCTTACTTTTTACATCCCTTTCAAAAAATCTGTCCATATGGTATTTATACGCAGGATTGTCAGGATTTTTTCTTGCGTCTTTGATGAAATTGGCAGGATTTCTTGTGAACTTAACAAAGTATGAGTTACCTACAACTATGTTGAGATAGGCGTCATTGGCATGGTGAAAATCATTAATCAACCTTGATTTGAAAAGGTCAAACTTATGTCTGAATTCTGATACAAGCCTTGCTTTTGAAAAGACTACATCCACATCTTCTCCCATAGATTTTTGCAGTATCTGTGCCATACATTTTGTGGCCTGCCCTGTCTCTACGATTTGACGATTGATAAATGACAGCTTTTCTTCATCGGAAAATTCCTGAGTCTTCCTTGTAAGCCTTGAGTATTTTTCATTGCTTATAAAGCCTTGTTCATGTAATACCTTCCAGAATCCTTGACAACTTGCCTGAATTTGTGGAGTTATAGGGTCGTTTTGCTTCCTGTTGTTTATCTCTTTCTTTACAAGTACAAGGTTGTCCAAGCTGTCGTCTTTGACAAATGAGCGTGGGTATATATGGTCTATATCGTAGAGATTGTCATCCATGAGCTTGTCAAGTTCTATGACTTCACCACTGTACATACATCTTCCCTTTTGTAGATAATAAAGGTACATCTTCTTGCTTCTAAAATAAGACTCATCCTTAGCATCAAGCTCTTTAACCCATTGTTTTGAGTCTTCTTTTATATTGTTGTACAGCTCTTTTAATCTATCCTTCCTTGACTTTGTCCTTACTTTTTCACCCTCAGATCTTGTCATCTCGACAAATATTCTTTTTGGAGCGTAGCCAATTACTGTTTGTATCTCATCTACTATCTTCATAGACTGCCATATCATCCTCTTTACAGGAGAAGATAGATACATATCGTCAAGATCTTCTATAGTCCACTCACTTAGAGGTTTTTCAAGTTTTTTTACTCTTTTTTCAAGTTCGTCCATATAGGTAAATCTTGAGCTTAAAAGTTCCATAAGATTGAAGTTTGTTTCCCAAAGACTTTGTATTATACTCCTTACTTCACCTGTGCCTACATCTGCTCCTTCAAGCTCCAAAAATGACTTAGAAAGATTGCCCCAGTTACTGAATTTGAAGCCTAATATTCTTTTTATCTTATCTTTATCTATTTCATCTCCATATTTTTCTTCTATTTTTTCTTTTACAAATCTTTTTTCATCACCATACACGGTCTTCAAAAATATAATATCTTCTATCATATCTACAATACTTTGTTTGTTAATTTCTTCTTTGAAAACTCCTGTAAATTTCCCTATTGACGAAAGATAGGCATTGCATAGAGTATCTATTCCCGATAATACACTGTCTTTGTTCATGATATTAAGAGAAATAAGCTCTTGTTTTATAGCTTTTTGACTTACTTTTTTGCCTTTCATAAACAAATCCTTGTATATCCTTTGTTTTGCCTCTACAGATATTTTTTCACCGTCTATTTTGATGTTATTTATCTCATTTAAGACCATAAACTTCTCATAAAGCAGGGATTGTTTCGGTAAAGTATGCTCATCTGACAGATAGGTACATTTTCGTACCATTTTCTTTATAAATTCCTCAGCAGAAGCTTTAATATCAACCTTATCTTCAAAGTTCCAAGGTAATATCCTTCCACCTTGTTTTATCTTAGCCCACGAATTCACTTTATTATCTTTTTTAGAATTTTTGTCAAGCGGTCCTACATAGTATGGGATTTGAAACTCAAAAAGTTGAATTATCATTTCACTTACTGTCAGATTTTTCTCGCCTTTTTCTTTTAAGAAAGGCAGATAGTTTTCCGCTTTTTTTAGTATGGCTCTAAGCTCTCTTGATTGTAGTTGATTAGGTATTACACCGTTTGAAGCTGTGAGTTGTTTTTTCAAAAACTCCCCTAATTTAATTTTTTCAAGGATTTCTATCTTATCTTTATTGTCATCAGGAATATTTTTAAGTGCTGTATCTTCGATATATTTATATAGGTCTTCTATCTTCCTTTTATCTACCGACCTACGTTCTTTAGCTATATTGCTATTTACACTACCTACATAGGCACTGTAATTTTTATCTGTCATTTTCCTGAACATATCAGTATAGGCTTTTTTATCATATTTTTTTAACAGTTCTTTTATTTTTAACAAATCTTTATGGTGATTTTCATAAGCCTCTACCCTTGCCTCACAAAGGTATTTAGAGTTTCCTATAATATTTGAAAGTAAACCCTTATCGTGGACAGCCTTAGCTTTTTCAAGCAAGTCAAAGTATTCATCTCCGATTATTTCTTTGACTTCTAAGGCTCTTTCTTCATAATTTGACTCTCTAAAACCTAAATCTTTCTTCTTATCTTCGTCTTGGATATCTTCATCAGCGTAGATATCTCCCACTTTAATTTTCATTCCGCAGATAAGCTTGAGTATTGCGTATTTTGTCTTGTCTTTTTTACTTATAGACATTTCCTTTGCCAATTCTTCAAGTATCTTTGTCCTGGATTTGCCCTTTTGTGAAAGGATTTTTTCAAAGTTGTCTGTATTACTTATTTGAGGTAAATCTATTTCAAATTCTACGCAAGACTCGTATAAATCATTGTAGAAAACATCCATGCCTTGTATGTCTCCATCACCCTTGAGTGAAGCATTTAAAAAATGACCTCTATGTGAAAAAAGATTTAAAATTGCAAGAAAAACAAGTCTTACATCAAATTTCTCATCACTGTTAATAAGATCACTTCTTAGGTGGAAGATAGTCTTGTATTTTTTATAATAGTCTTTATCTGTAAAAGTAGCATCATTAAATAAGGTGTATCTTTGTCTGTTATTTTCAGACCTGTCATCTAAGAAAAACTTGCTTTCTTCAAGGCGAATGAAAAAACTCGGATCGACTTTGTTAATCTCATCAGCAAATAGTTCTTTTAACATTGCCTTCCTTGCTTTTTCCCTTTCACTTCTCCTGCGTGAAGTCCTCTTTGTTCTTCTTTCTGCAGCAGTATTTGCTTTCTCAAAGAGTCTTGCTCCCCACATATCCTTGCCCTTAGCTCTGAGCAGATTGTAGGAAGTATCTGTTACAGCCCAGCCTACTGAGTTTGTACCGACATCAAGTCCTATGTAATATTGCTTATTTTCCATTTTTTCCTCCTTAAAATTTCATATTTTTGTTAATAAATGCTTAGGTTATTTTTAGTTTCAAGCTAATAAGACTTAAAAATAATAAAGATTTTTAGCATCATAAATTTCATATATTAATTACTAGACTTTCCCACTAAAATTATTATTATTTTTATTGAAATTTGAATATTAATTGATTTTTAGTACACTACTTGACTAATAATTTTTCAAATAATATTTATTGAAATTTGCAAATTTATAAGAAACCTGAAACAACTTTGTCAAGTATAGTATCATATTTTAAAAATATATTCTAATTTCAAAGCTTTTAATAAGTTTTCATGTAGTAGAGTTGGATTTATACTATAATTCAGTAAATTTTTTAAAAACAGTTGACAAAGTGAAATTTTGATGATATCATTATCATTGATTTACAAGGTGAGTTCAAACAAGGATTTATCCGTAATTGATTGCTCGCATTGTGCGACATTTTCTTATGTAAATCGTGAAGTCGGACTTTCGACTTCTTTTTTTATACTATAAAATCTAACATATTTATCGTTAGAAGACAAGCGTTTGTTTAATTAAATTAACTTTTTTTAAACTAAAAAAGACCTTTCACATAATTTTATATTAAACTCTATTTAAACTTTGGATTTTATCAATTCTATACTTGTGATACTCTATAGCATATCTTTAGTTAATAAATTTTTAGTGTATAATTTTTTATGAAATATTTCCATTATTCTATTAGATTTAAGTATTATGTAGAGTTTTTTTAATACACTACTTGACACACAATTTTCTAAATAATATTTTATTGAAAATGGTTTATTTATCAAAAAAAATGAAAACACTGAAAAAAAATGTCAATTATAATACTATATTTTTAAAATATACTCGAATTTCAATGTATTTAATGAGTTTCCATGTAGGAAAGTTGAGTATACAATTAATAGAGTCATTTAAAATAAATTCTTGGTAGTATAAATGGTGATAAATCTACAATACGCAATAATACCTCTATAAATTAAACCTATATCACAATATTTTAGGCAAAATAAAAACCGGAATACCGTCACTCCCCAAATTCAAGTCCCGAGATTACTCAGGTGGGTGTCCTGCTTTCCTCGCTGACTACCAGAATATGTACAAATCCTGCACACTAAGGCTTGCCATTGATTATAAAAAGACCCGAACTCCCGTATACAAATTGTCGGTTGAATTTAAGGTAGTATAACGCATACTCCAGTCTTGAGTTATTATATAATATTCCTCTTAATTTTTCAAGTTTCTTTGAAAAAAAATTAAATTTTCATTACAAAATATATTCAAAATCTAACTTTTCCTTATTTCGTACTGTTTCTTTCCATAAGGTTATATGGAAGTATTACTTCATTTGCTTTGAATACATAACCCGTCTTATGTTCCTTGTTTTCTATTTCTTTGACGATAAGTCTTGCACATATAGCTCCAATATCAAACATAGGCAGTGATATAGATGTAATGCCAGGTCTCATCAGCTTTGCAATCTTAGTATCGTATATTTGAGAAAGCTTGTAATCTTTTGGTATCGATTTGCCGTTATCCTGCATATAGTAAATAACACCAAGAGTTGACTCATCGTTTGCAGATATGATAGATGTTATGGTCTTATCTTTTTTCAAAGTCTTTTCTATCAATTTGTAAGTTGAGTCTATGTCGTTTGCACCATATACTACCTTGAATTTGGATGCAGGTAATTTCTTCTCTTTTACAGCTTTTTCAAGTATCGCCTGTCTGCTGTTTTCTTTGAGGTTATGTTCGTCCTTGTCAGGTCTTAAGTAAATTATCTTACCATCGTCTTTTTCAGTCTTTTCAAGTAATGTAAGCATGGCTTCCACCCTGTCTACATCCACGCAGTTTATGTTATCTATCTTAGGTGTGCCAAGAGTGTAATATACAGTAGGCACTCCGTATTTCTTTAGCTTTTTATCCATTTCTTCGTTGATATTTTCTGTTACGATTATGATTCCGGCAGCTTGTTTAGAACGTAGCAAATTCACGAATTCTTCTTCTTTCTTGCTGTCACAATAAGTATTGCATAAAACGGTATCATACTGGTAAATCCTGGCTATTTCCTCGATAGCATTGACCAAATCCCCCACCGGATACTTAGAACCCGGTACTATAACGCCCAACAACTGGCTCTTTTTCATTACAAGACTTCTTGCTACAGGGTTTGGCACATATCCTGTATCTTCTATTACTCTGAATACTTTTTCTCTTATACCGCTACTTACCGGCTTTGAGTCGTTGATGACTCTTGATACGGTAGATATCGATACTCCGGAAATTCTGGCTACGTCTTTAATAGTAACCGGCATCTTCATCCCTCCCATTTTTAATAAAAGCAAAACACATATGATTATTTTTTTCGTTGTAATTATACTACAAGAAAAGATTTTTTTCAATATAAAAAACGTTTATTATTTTGTAAAAACGTAAGGTTAAATTTTGCTTTTACAGTTAAAAAATTTTTGCTATTTAAATATATATATAAAATAAAATTAGTAATTGATTTTTAAGTGGAAATATGATAGAATTACATGGTTAAAATATTTTTAGGCAATAACAAGCAACTATTGCCCATTATTTATAAGAGGTGAAAATAATGAAACCAAATATACATCCTGAGTTTAAAGAAGTAACAGTACACTGTGCTTGTGGAAATACATTTACTTCAGCATCTACAAAGGACGAAGTAAAGGTAGAAATCTGCTCAGCTTGCCACCCTTTTTATACAGGACAAAGCAAGAACGTTGAAAAAGGTGGTAGAGTGGAAAAATTCAACAAAAAATTCAGCAGAAAAAAATAAGCTTATCATTGTTGAAATAATATGGCTATATCTCTTAGTTGAGGATATAGCCTTTTTATTTGCTTTTTTATACTAATATTTACTTATACTAAAAGCATGTTAAAAAGCCTTTTAATTTTTTTACATCAATATTATTGATAATCTGTAAAAAGAATAATTTTCTAAAATAACAATCTTGGCATTATAAAGGCTGATTAGTATAAAATCTATTATAAGAATGGAAATATTTTATAAAAATGATACACTAAATATTTATTAACAAAAGATATGGTAAAGAGTATCACAAGGATAGAACTGATAAAATCCATAGTTTAAATAGATTTTAGTATTGTACTAAAAGCCTGTTAAAAAGCCTTGTAGTTATTTTACAAAAAGTTATCCATAACTTATTAGTAATAAAGTTTATTATAACTTAGTTTTAATTTCTCAAATATTCCTTGATACTTCTAATTATCACATCAATAGCTACCCTATTTCTTCCGCCTTCCGGAATTATGATGTCGGCATATCTCTTAGTGGGCTCCGTGAATTGCTCGTGCATAGGTCTTACCACATTTAAATATTGATTTATAACCGACTCCATGCTACGACCTCTCTCGTTGATATCCCTTTGCATCCTCCTAAGTATCCTTATGTCTGCATCAGTGTCTACATATATTTTGATGTCGAGCAAATCTCTTAAGTTCTTGTCGTCCAGCACAAGTATACCCTCTACTATTATAATATCGGTAGGCACTATGTGTATAGTCTCACTCTTTCTTGTATGCTCAGCAAAGTCATATACCGGCATATCTATGCTTTGACCTGACATCAGAGATTTCAAATCCCTTATAAGGTGATCCATATCTATAGAATGGGGATGGTCGTAGTTGGTCTTTAATCTTTCTTCAAAGGTGATGTGACTTTGATCCTTATAATATGAATCCTGCATTATCATGGTGATACTGTTGCCCTCAAATGCCGAGTGTATAGCCTCGGCTACGGTAGTTTTACCGGAGCCGGTACCACCTGTAATTCCAATTAAAATCGGTTTTTTCATCAAGTTCTCCTGTAATTTTTAGTCTTCTATTATTCTTTTTTGCCCCAAGTTTTCAAGCAATTCCTTTTTTGCATTTACCTCTATGCTGTCATCCAGCTTCTCCAGACTTACTTCGCCATGGTTTTTCAAAAGAGCCTTTCTTATTATAAAATCAGCTAAGGCAGGATTTTTAGGTAATAGAGGTCCATGTATATAAGTTCCTAAGACATTGTCCTTATAAAAACCCTCGGACTTTGCACCATAGTAATTTCCATTGCCAAATATCACCTTACCGAAGTAGCTTTCGTCATTGCCGTAGGTCTGACCGCCATGATTTTCAAATCCAAGCACATCAAATCTCTCTCCGTCTATTTCAACATCAAGGTAGATATTTCCTATACACCTGTCATTACTCTTTGATTTCTCAGTGACATAGTCGAAAAATCCAAGTCCCTGTATCTTATGCCCGTCAGCATTTACGTAATACTGTCCAAAAAGCTGATATCCTCCGCAGATAAGCAAAAAAAATGTGCCGCTGTCCATAGCCTTTGCAAGCTGCGTCCTTCTCGACAATAAATCCTTGGACAATATGAGCTGCTCCTTGTCTGCTCCGCCACCCATAAATATCAGGTCATAAGAGCTGTAGTCCTTTTCCTCTCCGATACTGCAGGTATCATATATAAAGTTTATGCCTCTTTGCTCACATCTGTATTTTATAGTCATCATATTACCCTTATCACCATATAAATCCATTATATCATGATAAAGGTGCAATATTTTTAGTTCCATTTTACTCTCCAAAAATTGATATAATGAATAATTATACTATTTTCAAAATGTTTTTTCAACTTTTTGAAAATATTTTCAGAAAATCATATCAAAACTTGAAAAATCGTGTTATAATTTGTTGAGAAAATATACTTATATCAATCTAATGATAGCTGAAAATTTTACACTGCTGTTTAAAGCTCTTTGGCAGGTAAATGACAATATAAAAAATGTCACTTACATATAGCCGATTATCGTTTTTTATATGCTTTATCAAATTATTTTTGATAAGACTTTTTGCATAATATAGCAGGAGTATTTGTCTTAAATGTGGATATTTTCAGTATAGTTATTTTTTGATTGGTCTAAGTTTGAAAATAGGAGACTTTAATGCATCATTTAGCACTTATAGCCGGCAAGCTTATCCTTGTCTTACTTAAGATAATAGGTAGAAACGGAGGCTCACTCCCAGGCAAGGTAGCAGTGAAAATCTGCCCTATCTTGTTGAAATTTTTTAAATATCCTCAAAAAACCATATTGGTAACAGGTACAAACGGCAAAACCTCGACTGCCAACTTGATATATCAAAGCTTTGAAAAAGCAGGATACAAAACTGTTTCCAACTCAAGAGGGGACAATATAATAAATGGAATAGCAAGCCTGCTGATTAAAAATTCTTCGCTTGGCTTTAAAATCAATGCAGATGTCCTTGTACTTGAAGTTGACGAGCTTACACTGGCAAAGAATCTTCCATATATACAGGCATCAGACATAGTTATAACAAACTTTTTCAGAGATCAGCTGGACAGGGTAGGCGAGATGGAAACCATCATACTCAAGATTCAAAACTCCCTCTTAGACTACCATGGCAGACTGTATCTTAACGAAGACGATCCAAATGTCAACAGATTTGCACATTTTGTTAAAAATGCCGAAGTTATTACTTTTGGCGTGGAAAAAGTACCTCATTCCAAAGAAAAATCCGAGGAGGCAAAGGAGGGTAGATTCTGTCCAGTATGCGGTAACGAATTGATACATGACTACTATCAATATTCCCACATAGGAAAGTATCACTGTATATCTTGTGATTTTTCTTCAGATTTGCCGGATTTTACTGCTGAAAATATAAACTACGCTCAAAAAAGCTTTGACCTTGTCTCAAAGTCAAAGAAAATCTGCACTCTACACTACAATCTATCAGCAACATATCACATATACAACCTTACAGCTGCATCTTGCCTATGTATAAATTACAATGTTGATGAAAAGGTGCTTGATGACGTGTTTTCACATTTTCACCTTGGTATTGGCAGAATGGAAACTTTGGAGGTAAAGGGCAAAAATATACTGCTTAATCTGGTGAAAAATCCTGCAGGAGCAAATGAAATCCTAAAGTATATAGAAGATGAGGAGGGTAAAAAATCCTTTATTTTTCTGCTTAATGACAACTTTGCCGACGGCAAGGACATATCGTGGATATGGGATGTCAATTTTGAATATATGAGCAAGCTTGACAATATGATTTTGACAGGAACAAGAGCCTATGAAATGGCTATAAGAGTCAAATTTGCAAGGATATGCGACAATATATCAGTGGAAAAAGACATTGATAAGTGCATAGATACTCTCTTGGGCTTTGACACGAAGCTTTATGTAATCTCGACTTATACAGGTCTTTTTGATATAAGAAAAAAGATAATTGAAAGAGGAAAGTAATAAAAAAATGTAGGACAATATCTGAACTTTCAAATATTAGCCTACATTTTTATTTTCATTTTAAACACAAATTAGTATGAGTTATTTACAAGTCTTTATAATTTCATATTATCTGGCATAGTCTACCGTTCTGGTTTCTCTTAATATATTCACCTTAATTTGTCCCGGATATTCCATTTGCTCTTCTATCATCTTAGCTACATCTCTTGCAAGCTTAGGCAACAGAGCATCGTCTATCTTGTCAGGTTTAACCATTATACGCACTTCTCTACCGGCTTGGATTGCAAAAGATTTTTCCACTTCTTCAAAAGAGTTTGCAATTTCTTCCAATTTTTCAAGACGCTTGATATATGTTTCCAAGGTCTCTCTTCTTGCTCCCGGTCTTGCAGCTGATATGGCATCTGCAGCTGTAACAATAACAGCCTCGATTGTTTGAGGTTCGTAATCTCCGTGATGAGTAGACATTGCATGTATTACCTCATCAGATTCTTTGTAACGTCTTAAAAGATCCATGCCTATTTCAACATGAGTACCTTCCATCTCATGATCAACAGCCTTGCCGATGTCATGCACGAGTCCGGCACGCTTAGCCAATTTTACATCTCCGCCAAGTTCTGCAGCTATAATTCCACAAAGATGGGAAATTTCTATCGAATGTTTAAGCACATTTTGACCGTAACTTGTCCTATAGTGCAATCTTCCAAGCAGTCTGACAAGCTCAGGGTGCATTCCGTATATTCCTGTTTCAAGCAATGCTTTTTCGCCATGTTCCTTGATTGCCTTGTCCACTTCTTTTCTTGCTTTTTCAACCATCTCTTCAATTCTTGCAGGGTGTATTCTACCGTCAGCTATCAGTTTTTCAAGGGCAATTCTTGCCACTTCTCTCCTAATAGGATCAAAGGCTGACAATACCACAGCCTCAGGCGTGTCATCTACAATCAAATCCACACCTGTAAGGTTTTCAATAGCTCTTATATTTCTACCTTCACGGCCTATTATTCTACCCTTCATCTCTTCATTAGGTAGATTTACGACGCTGACCGTAGTTTCCGACACCTGATCAGCCGCCACTTTTTGGATTGCATAAGCCACTATCTCTCTTGCATTTTGTTCAGCTTCATCTTTAGCCTTAGTTTCGAGCTCTTTTATCTTTGCCGAAAGTTCATATTTGAGATCTCTTTCAGCCGCATCAAGCACCTGTTTTCTTGCTTCATCTACTGTCAAATTGGATACTTCTTCCAATTTACGCAGTTGTTGCTCTCTTATCTCATCTATCTTACTTTCACGCTCTTTTAATTTTTGCTCGGTATCTGATAATTTCTTGTCCTTTTCATCTACCTGACCAATTTTTTTATCAAGCTGTTCTTCCTTTTGTACAAGACGCCTTTCAAATTTTTGCAGTTCATTTCTTCTGTCCTTGTACTCTTTATCGTGTTCCTGACGCATCTTGTGTATTTCTTCCTTAGCTTCAAGAACCTTCTCTTTTTTTGACGCCTCTGCGTCTTTTTGAGCATTTTCAACCAAGTTTTTGGCATAGGTTTCAGCAGATATAATCTTTTTTTCCGCAACTGTCTTTCTGACTATATATCCTACTGCAAAAGACAAAAATGAGAAAATAAATACCATTGCCAATACTTTAAAATCCATAACTATGACCACCTCCCTTAATCTCTTCTAAAGGGAAATAATCATACACAATACATAAAGGCTGTGTAAAACAGTATAAAGTTGTTGTTTTTAAAAATATGTGAACACTTATAAATCTATAAATTTCAAATATGATAAACTTTTTAATACATATAATTTACAATTGTATCCTTTAATTTTTTAATGTTATTGATTACTCCCCTTCGTTGAGACTTGATTTTTTTAACATTTCCATATTCTAATTTAATTTAAAAATAACTTACTATAATATTGTAATATGATTGTAAAATTATGTCAAGAATTATGAGGAACAAATTTATATTTGGACATGCAAAAGCAGATCATTTTCTATTACTTTCTTATAATAGTATGGCTCTATAAAAAATAGGAGCCTGAAAATTAATTCAGACTCCTTATCATAAATCTTAGCTTGGGAATACAACCACAAGCATCATCTTAAATTGTTCTATAGCATAGACGCTATGAGGCTTTCTTGAAGGCATTATTATGCTCTCTCCGGCAGAAACTATATATTCCTTACCATCTATGACAAACTTTCCCTTGCCTTCAAGCACATTGACCATAGCGTCGCCATCAGAGTCGTGTGTGCTTATCTCTTCGTCCTTGTCGAAGGCAAAGATTGTTATGCTGACATGCTTATTTTGTGCAAGAGTCTTGCTCACTATCTGACCTTCTTGTATATTAACTTGCCCTGCAAGGTTTGTAACTTCTTCTACCGGGAAATTTTTTATTATCTTGCTCATTGAAAATATCTCCTTTTATTAATAATTAAATTATATTATAAATGACATAAATCCCTTATCTAAAAAATATTTTGCTTGATATATCACAAGCTTATTTGAGTGAAAAAGAGAATTTTAATGTCTATTACTATAAATTTTTACTTATACGAATATGTCAAAAAACATATTATAAATAAAAATTAATATCATATACATTTTCTACCAATTATTGACAAATTTAAACAGTTTATAGCAAAAGTCTTAAAAGTGTAAGTAAAATATAGTGGCTAAAATGTTTGTTACTATTATACTTTTATTTTTTCTTATACTTCTTTACTACTCTTTCATAAAAGCTACACTTATACTAATTCTATTTAATCTATGGAAAATTTTTATTAAAAATTTAAAAAATAGTATATGACTTATAACTTTATTATGAAGATATAAAACATATTTTATCCATCATTTTATTAGATTTTAGTATTAGCTTTATCATCAATAGATAATAACTCACAATAGTGCGACCAGCTTAATGAAAAAAGTATATCCCTACTTAAAAGGATATACTTTCATGTTTTATACAAATAACATTTTTAAATCCACAACTTTTATGTCATGTATTTATATTTGTCATAATATAAGAGCTTATATTATTATAAATAGCAAAATATAAATCTCATATGACTGTATAATCTTATATCTTTATTTTATTCTAAACTCTATTTAAGCTATGGATAATTTTCATTAATAGTTTTAAAAATTATTATATTTTTGATGACTTTATTGTAAATGCATAGAAAAATTTATCTGTTATTCTATTAGATTTTAGCATTATTATTTTTTTGTTGAAGATTTTTTTGAAGCAGGTTTTTTATCAGTTGCTTTTTTAGAAACTGATTTTTTGCTTTTTACTTCCTTTATCTGTTTTTTTGCTGTTGTTTTTCCAACTGTAACTTTTTTATTTTCAATACCTGCTTTACTATCCTTAGCTGTTGCAACTTCTTTCTTAGTATCTTTTACAGCTTCTTCTTTGACAAGCGCCATATCAAGTACAGTTTCCATATCTTCAGCAAGGGTAAATGTCATCTGCTCCCTTATTTCCTTTGGCAGGTCTTCAATGTCTTTTTCATTTTCACTCGGCAAGATTATATTGTATATTCCTGCTCTGTGTGCCGCAAGGAACTTTTCTTTTATTCCGCCTACCGGCAGCACTCTGCCACGCAGTGTTATCTCTCCTGTCATAGCTATGTCCTCTCTTACCTTAATATTTGCAAGAGCTGACACTATAGCTGTAGCCATTGTAACACCTGCTGACGGTCCGTCCTTAGGAGTTGCGCCTTCTGGTATGTGAATGTGGATGTCCTTGTTTTTGTAAAAGTCAGGATCTATTTTGTACTTTTCGCTTATTGAACGTACATAGCTTAGTCCTGTCTTTGCAGATTCTTTCATCACATCGCCAAGTTTACCTGTAAGCTCTATCTTGCCGTTACCGTTCATCACATTTACTTCTACAGATAAGGTATCGCCACCTACCTGAGTCCATGCAAGACCTCTTACTATACCTACTTGAGGCTGTTTATTTGCAACTTCAAATTTAAACACTTCCTTACCTAAGAATTCTGTCAAGTCATCAGCTTTTATCGTTACTGACCTCATTCTTGGAGAAAGCACCTTTTTCTTGGCAATCTTTCTGCATATTGTGGCAATTTTTTGCTCTAAGCCTCTGACTCCTGATTCTCTGGTGAAATTAGTAATTATTTTTTGCATGACATCATCGCTTATCTTGATGAAGTCTTGCTTGAAATTATGCTCTTTTATCTGTTTCGGCAAGAGATATCTCTTTGCTATTTCTAATTTTTCCTGTTCAGTATATCCGCTGAGTCTTATAATTTCCATTCTGTCTATCAGCGGTCTTGGTATGCTGTCAAGAGTGTTTGCAGTAGTTATGAACATCACTTTTGACAGGTCAAATTCATACTCCAAGTAGTGATCTGTAAATGTCTTGTTTTGCTCAGGGTCAAGCACCTCAAGCATAGCAGACTCTACAGAGCCCTTGTAGTCTTGTGACATCTTGTCTATCTCATCAAGAAGTATGACAGGATTATTCGACTTAACTTCTATAAGCGTGTTGATTATTCTGCCGGGTATAGCTCCTATATAGGTACGTCTATGACCTCTTATCTCAGCCTCGTCTCTTACTCCGCCCAGTGATATCCTTGCAAACTTTCTATTTACAGACTTTGCTATGGATTTTGCTATGGAAGTCTTTCCAACCCCCGGAGGGCCTACAAAACATATGATAGGAGATTTGAGATTTTTGGAGATTTTTTTGACAGCAAGATATTCCACTATCCTGTCTTTTACTTTTTCCATGCCGAAATGCTCAGAGTCAAGTATCTCTTCGCAGTATTTGAGGTCTATTTTTTCGTCGGTTTGTTTGTCCCAAGGCAGTGAGAAGAAGGTTTCTATATAGTTTCGACTCACCTCAGCCTCAGAGCTGTATTTGTTCTCTCTTTCAAGTTTTGATATTTCTTTTTCTATCTTTTCTTTTATAGTGTCGCTTATATTGAGCTTTTTAAGCTCTTCTCTGTATTTTTCGACCTTTGAGCTGTTACCCTCGCCAAACTGCCCAAGCTCTTTGTTTATGGCGTCAAGCTGATTTCTAAGATAGTGTATTCTCTCGTTTTTTGTCATCTCACGCCTGATTTGACGGTGGATTTTTTGCTCTATCTTTGCAATCTTAGACTCATCAACAAGCATATCGTAAAGCAGTTTTATCCTCTTAGTCTCGTCAAGCTCAAAGAGTATATCCAACCTTTGTGAGAAAGAAAAGGGTAGATAAGTTGACGCTATATCGCAAAATCTACCTGCGGATTTTATCTCTTTGAGCATATTAACAGTGTCTTGTACATTTCTTGTCCTAAGCTCAATGTATTCTTCGAGTATCTCTATAGATGTACGGATGTATGCAGTTTGTTCAAAGCTGACTTCATCCTTGTTTCTTACTTCCTGCGCATCTGCTTCTAAATAATTTTCATCTTGATAGAGTTTTGAAATTATACATCTGTTTTCTCCTTCAATCAGCACTCTTACTACGCTGCCTTGGAGTCTTAAAATTTGTTTTATATTACATATTATTCCTATCTCATGCAATTCGTCGATGTTTTTGATTTCATCCACGTCCATATTTTTTTGTATGGCAATTATTATCTTTTTGTTGTTTGCCATAGCTTCTTCCACAGCTTGGACTGACTTTTCTCTACCTACGTCCATCTGCATAGTTGTATATGGGAAAATAGCAAATCCCGAAGTTACTATCAACGGGATTTTAGTATATATTGTATTTTGTTCCAATTAAACCATCCTTTCCGCTTCATATCTTATATACCCTTTTTTATCTCTTAACTATCGTAATATCTTCTTGTTTTCTGTTAAATAGTTGTAAAAATTTATTTATCTGTTCATCGTAAGAAGCTGTCTTGTCCATTTTCAGATATATACTCTTAATGCCGGATACGTCAGGTATTTTTGAGTTCTGGCTTAAGTATAGATACATTGCGTTCTTGTTGTTGGGCTCGCCCTTATACACTCCTATTATCTTACAATCTCTTCCGCCTATGTTTATATTTTTGTCCACTGCTGAATTAGAGCCCTTAAAGTAGATTTGTGATGTTGCCTCACTTATAAGGCAGTGGTTTTGCATGTCGTCTTCCTTGGAAAAAAATCTGCCTTCAGTCATGGCAATTTTTTTGATAGAACGAAGTTGCTCATTTGTATAATTGACTATGGAGATGCTGACTATATTATTTGCCTGTACTTCTTTGAAAACAGGTATTTCATAGCTGAACGAGTTTGAGTCTTCCTGATTTTTAAGCAGTTCTTCAAGGGTAAAGCTCTTTTCATCGGTTACCACCACATAGTCATCGGGTATTATCTCGCTTTTGAAAAAAACTATTCCCACTATTGCAACAGCTATTGCAATGCTTATTACCTTCCATACAAGTTTCATACATCATCACCTTCTTTAGTATATAAATATAATCTACTGATATTTTCATTATTTAATAAATCTAAGTATAATTAATCAAAATCTTTTTTACATAAACTATTAAATAATGTATTTAAATATTAATTATCTTTAAATTATTGTAAATACAAGTTTATAGTTGTTTGTTAAATAAGTTGTATGATAATTAATTGAGCATATAATCATATGTTAAAAAATTAGACTTGTCTGATTAATGCTGCAAAATATCTTGCTTTAAACAATTATATCATAAAAAGTTTTAAATTAATACTAAAAACTTATCAAAAAGCCACGTAATTTGATTACAGAAAAATTATTGATAATATACAAAACGCATAATTTAGTAAAATAATAATCTTGACATTATAAATGGTGTTTAGTATAAAACAATAATCTCGCTTATTAGTCTTGATTGTAATTACTACAAAATTTAAGAACATTAAGATATGAAAGATGAATTAAAAAAATCACCTTGTGAAGTCATTATATTATAACTTTACAAGGTGATTGCAGTATCTTAAAAGTGATAAAGTTGAAATTTTAAAAAATCAGACATATTATATAGGTAATCTTCACAAAATATTTGACTTTTCAAGCATAGCCTTATAAAATCCTGAGCTTTTGCAGAGCTCTTCATCTGTACCGACCGCCTCTATTTTGCCGGCATTTAACAAGACTATTTTATTTGCATTTCTTATAGTTCTTAATCTATGTGCAATGACTATAACTGTTTTTTCTCTTATCAGTTCAGACAGAGCTTCTTGAATCAGGCTTTCATTTTCGACATCAAGAGATGCTGTAGCCTCGTCAAGCAGTATAATTGGTGCGTCTTTTAATATAGCTCTTGCTATGGATATTCTTTGCCTTTCTCCACCGGAAAGTCTCTGTCCGTTTTCCCCTATCATCGTATCTATTCCATCCGGCATCTTATCTATAAAATCATAGCATCTGGCTATTTTAGCCGCCCTTATTACTTCCTCGTCTGTAGCGTTCTTTTTGCCGATTTTAATATTGTCCTTTATGCTTGAATTAAAGAGGATTACATCTTGAAATACTATGGAAAAGTTTTTAAGTAGAGTTTCAGGATCAACCTTGCTTATATCTTCCGTGCCTATCAAAATCTTTCCCTTGTCTATATCCCAAAATCTTGCGGCAAGTTTGCTAAGAGTCGTTTTTCCGCTTCCGCTTGAACCGATTAAAGCTGTGATTTCACCCTGCTTTGCTATAAAACTCACACCGTTTATTACAGAGTAATCGTCATATCCGAAATAAACGTCCTTAAATTCAATATCATAATTCTTAGGTTTCATATTCTTTTTGCCCTCTTGAACGGGGATAGTTTTTATTTCCTTTATTCTTCCAACCACGACGTCAAGCATAGTTATCATAGACATAAAGGTGATTATACCCTCTATCGGAAGATAAATACTCGTTGTAAGCATTAAAAAAACTATATAGATAAGTACGTTTATCTCACCTGATACAAGCATATTTACTCCGATAACGGCAACGCTTATAATACCAAGCTTTAATATTGCGGTAGCTATTCCTGTAAGTATTCCGGCAACAATTTCTCCCTTGGTTTTTTGTCTTGTGGACACATCTAATTTTTCAAAAAAATCACTTAGCATTTGCTCTTCTAAGTTATAAGATTTTATTTGATCTATTTGCTCTATTTTTTCCTGCAAATCGTCAAAAACCTTGCGATTATCATCTACCCAATCTTGCACTACTTTTTGCTGACTTTTTCTTGATAAAAGCATTATTAAAAGCGAAATAGGTATCACCCACAATGCTGCAAAAGCTAATTTAGGCTTATAGATAAGTAACATTAAAACAATGACAGCTGTGGAAATAGCAGTAGAATACATTTGTGGTACAGCATGTGAAAATATCGTTTCATATAAATTCATATCATTCATCATAGTTTCCGCAAGATCTGTCAAATCTCTTTTTCCAAAATAGGAAAGAGGCAGTTTCTTCAATCTTTCTGCTATATCAATCCTTGAATTTGCACTCTCATTATACACATTAGTGTATAGTCTTACATAATCCCACCTTGAAATAAAAAACATCACCACCATCATCACTGCAATTAATATAAGGTAATGAAGCAAGTTAAATTTATAAGTTCCAATACCCTTTAAAATTCCTATATTCTGAAACAAAAACATAAAGGCAATCATCGGTGGAAATAATTTTGTTATATTAACAAAGGTATGTGAAATGATTGCTTTTTTTAAGTTAATAGCTCCTTTTTCCGACATGGCGTATCGTTTCATAAAATAAGAAACCATATCCTAACCTCCTATCTTCCAATTTACAGATTTTTGGTACTCATCCCAAAGTTTCTTATAATGACTGTTTATAGCTATCAAATCTGAGTGTTTGCCCTCTTCTACGATTTTACCTTTTTCTATGACGAGTATCCTGTCCACATCTACTACGGTAGACAGTCTGTGAGCAATCATCAGCGTCGTCTTGTCCTTTGACAGCTTCTTAAAAGACTCCTGAATTATATGTTCGTTTTCAGGATCTGCAAAGGCTGTCGCCTCATCCAAAATGATAATATCAGCATTTTTGAGAAAGGCTCTTGCTATAGAGATTCTTTGAGCCTCTCCGCCGGAAAAATATGTGCCTCTTGTTCCGTAAACAGTGTCAAGGCCTTTTTCTAAGCCTTTGATTATCTCTTTACTTCCTGAATTAAGCAAGGCGTTTTCTATCTCTTCATCTGTCGCATCTTTCTTTCCGATTAGGAGATTATCCCTTAGGCTCATTTTAAATAGTTTGGCATTTTGGAAAACAAAGGCAATTTTTTTCATCAAGGCTTTTTTATCAAAATCCTTTATATTAATTCCACCAATTAAAATTTCACCTGACTTAATGTCATAAAATCTTGCAGCAAGCCTTGCTATGGTAGTCTTACCACTGCCTGACACACCAACTAAAGCGACTTGTTCCCCCTTGTTTACTTTAAAGGAAATATTGTCCAAGACGTTTTCATCACTGTAAGAAAAGCTTACATTTTTAAACTCGATTCCAATATCAGAGCTTGTCTTATCTCCATAAATAAAATCATCAAATTCAAGTATATTTTCAATCTTGTCCAAGGCAAGCTCTGCAAAATAGCTAAATTGTGTAATTGCCGCCGTTCTCATAATAAAAACGGAAAATGCCGGTCCTATCAGAAAATAAATAACCGAATTTGCAACAACGTTAGCTAAGTTGCCATTAAATTTTATTAAAAGTAAAACTACAGGTACTAAGAAAAATGCTGTGGATGTGGAGACAGTTTCAAACCACGCCATCTTATTCATATAGCTCATTGTAAGCTTAAGTACAGTATCCTTCATTTTAATAATTAATGAATATAACTTATCAAAGCTTTCGACACTTTGTGCAAATGTCTTCACCACAGGAATGCCTCTGACATATTCCACAGTCTGAGAAGATAAATCGGAAAGCTCGGTATAATACTCATCTTTCATTTTCTTGGCTTCAGCTGTCATCATAGCTGACATTAGTATCATGCCGATAATCATAGGCAACATACTTGCAAGCCCCAATTTCCAATCAAAAATAAAGAAAAACACAAGCAGAACTATTGGCGATATGATTGTCATCGCCATGTCGGGAAGTTGATGTGCTAAAAAAGAGTGAGTTTCAGCAGCTCCGGATACAATAACATTTCTTATCTTTCCGCTTTCTTTGTTGTCAAAGTATCCAAGAGGTTTATTCATCAGTTTTTTTACCGAAGTTTTAATTATATTGTCCTCCACTTCAAATGCAAAAATATGTGACAATATAAGTCCTATAAGGTAAATTAATAAGCCTGAGATAGCAAAAGCTGCCGCATAAATTGAATTTTCCCTTACATAGACAAAATTTGCCGTTTCATTTAAGATTAAATTATTTACAATTCTATGGATAAAAACCATGGGCATCAAGACCATAATACCTGAAATAGCAGACATAATCATGGCAATATAAAGCAAAACTCCTTTTTTGCCGGCATAGGGCAGTAGCCTTTTTAATATTGATTTTTTCTTATTTTTCAATGAATAACGCCTCCTTTTATTTAAATTCTATAAACTAAACAATATCCTATTTAGACTTATCATAGGAAATAGTCTTTAAGTTTATTTAACATTGGATAGCTATGTACTTGTTTTTATCTTTTATTTATTATATAATAAATGAGAAGTTCAATCAATTATACATAACAAACAATGTCTATTTAGGATAATGTCCGTTTGGGATAAAATATAAAAGGGTGGTAAATATGAGCGATTTTTACAACTTCGTCAAGAACTTTTTTTCTACAAATGGAAGCATTGATAGTAAAAAATACTCCACCGTCGGGCATACATTTTGTTTTAATACTGATGATGCACAGGGCTTATATTGGTTTTATGAAGGCAAAGATTTTACAATTGACATTCACGACGTCTTTATAAAAAATGAGATTATCCACAGGAGTTTTGGAGGCTTGGATAATTTCTACTGTGTCTACTCCTCTTATTTGCTTACAGCAAACGGAGAGAGTTTCAATCCTTATCAAAATCTCTCTTCTAACTCGCTCTATGTTGTAGATACAAGAAATTCTAATAACTATAGGTTTATACTGCATAAAAACTCTCCATATTTGGGAGTTGGTATAAACTTCAAGCAAGCCATGATAGATGAATGTCTATCGTCTTACAAAGACAAAGTTTCCAATTATGAAAACTTATTTTTCAATGCTAATGCTATTATAAACAAATCCTTGGAGAGAATTGCAAAGGATATACTAAATTGCAAGATGACATCTCCTGCCGCTGAAATATTTTTTGAATCAAAGGCAAAGGAGTGGCTAAGTATAACGATAGACGCCTTTTTAAATAAGTACAACAATCCCATATCCATGGCAGATGACGAAGCCTTGGAGATGGTTGCCAACTATATAGACGACCATTATGCTATATCTATTTCACAAAAAACCTTGGAAAAGATATCCACTATGAGCGGTACCAAGCTAAAAAGATTATTTAAGCAAAAATATCAATGCACAATTACGCAGTACACTCAAAGACGACGGATGAATATGGCTGAGATTCTGCTGTTGAACTCCTCACTTAAAATTCAGGATATAGCAGAAGCTGTGGGCTATTCATCACATAGTAAATTCAGCACTTGCTTTAAAAAATACAAGGGAATCTATCCCAAGGACATAAAAAAGTACAGTTCTAAAAAAAATTAATTTAACTTTATGCTGTATCTACTTAATCTATGGACAATATTTATCAACAGTTTTTCAAAAATACTATATTATGTATCACTTTATTATAAATGCAGTAAAAATATTTTATCCGTTATTTTATTATATTTATACTAATCACCATTTATAATGCCAAGATTGTTATTTCAGCAAATTATTTCTTTTGTTGATTATCAATAATATTGCTGTAATAAAATTACAAGGCTTTTTTATAGGTTTTTATTATTAGCAGTAGTAGTATCAAGTATTATGTCTTTCTTATTTCTATGTAATACTAAAATCTAATAGAATAGTGGATAAAGTATTTTCAGTACATTTATAATAAAGCCATATAGCATTTACTATTTTTTAAAAATAATTAATGAAAATTATCCATAGATTAAATAGATAATAGTATAAGAAAGAGAAGTATCGGTTATACCCCTTACTTCTCTTTCTTATTTGCAATATATTTTAGTTATTGGTAATTTTTAATACTATTATCCGTTCAATCTACGGATATGTCCTTGAGTATTTAATTGAAATTAAATTGGACTTTATAACATTATTATAAATATTCTAAAATATATCATCCATTATTTTATTGAATTTTAGTATAAGTTTATGGATCGGCAAGTTATATATCTCTTTGCACTGCTCCCTTGGCTCCTGATGAAACGCTCATAGAGTATCTCTTGAGATATCCGCTTACATTAGGCTGTTTTGGACTAAAGTTTGCCATTCTTTTTTCTATCTCTTCATCGCTTAGCATCAAAGACAGCTTCCCATTGTTGATATCTATGTGTATCTTGTCGCCGTCTTGTACTATGCCTATGATTCCGCCTTCTGCAGCCTCAGGTGTAACGTGTCCTATGGCTGCACCTCTTGAGCCCCCTGAAAATCTTCCGTCAGTAATCAAGCATACCTTGTCATCAAGTCCCATACCGCAAAGTGCAGATGTAGGTGTGAGCATCTCCCTCATACCCGGTCCGCCAATAGGTCCTTCGTATCTTATGATTACTACATCACCGGCTTTTATCTTGCCTGCAAATATATCACTGCTTGCCTCTTCTTCGCTGTCATATACCCTTGCATTTAGTGTCACATCCATCATCTTTTCATCTACAGCGGATTTTTTAACCACAGCTCCCTCTTTCGCAAGATTACCAAAGAGCACCTTGATACCGCCTGTTTGTGAATAAGGATTTTCTACATCTTTTATTATCTTATTTGAGCTCTTATTTACAGATTTTATCATTTCGCCTATAGGCTTTTCATATACTGTATAGGCGTCTTCTTCTATGAGATTTTTCTTAGAGAGCTCTTTTAAGACAGCGTATATACCGCCTGCTTCATCAAGCTCTTGGATGTGATAAGGTCCTGCCGGAGACAGCTTACAAAGATTTGGCGTCCTTGAGCTTATCTTGTCTATTACTTTCAAATCTATAGGGCAGTGCGCTTCTCTTGCTATAGCTGTAAGGTGTAACACGGTATTTGTACTGCAACCAAGTGCCATATCCAAAGTCAGGGCGTTTTTGATTGATTTTTCATTTATTATATCCCTTGGCAAGATGTTTTTTTCTACCAAAGACATTATCTTTCTGCCTGAATTTCTCGCAAGAGTCTTTCTCTTTGAATATACAGCAGGTACTGTACCGTTGCCTCTTAGTGAAATGCCCAGCGCCTCAGTAATGCAGTTCATAGAGTTGGCTGTAAACATACCTGAGCAACTGCCACAGGTAGGACAGGCATTTTCTTCCACTTCAAGCATTTCTTCTTCACTACATTCATTGAGCGAATACTTGCCTACTACTTCAAAGCCTGTTACCAAGTCTATGTCTTCATCTTCCCTCTTACCTGAGAGCATAGGTCCGCCACTTACTATTACAGTAGGTATGTTTATTCTGCAAGCAGCCATTATCATGGCAGGCACAGTCTTGTCACAGTTTGGTATAAGTACAAGACCGTCAAATTGGTGCGCCTTTGCCATTACTTCCACAGATTCAAGTATCAGCTCCCTACTTGGTAGAGAGTATCTCATACCTTCATGGTTCATAGCAATGCCGTCACATACAGCAATAGCCGGAAATTCAAAAGGTATGCCGCCTTCCATCAATATTCCCTTTTTCACTTCTTCCGCAAGAGTCCTAAGGTGAATATGTCCGGGTACAATTTCGTTGAAAGAGTTACATACTCCTATAAAAGGTTTTTTGAAGTCGCTCTCATCAAGTCCGAGAGAACGTAACAAAGACCTATGGGGTGTCCTTGCATAGCCTGATTTAACATTATTACTTTGCATTTTATCTCCTTTACTACAAGTAGCAATTTATAATATCATATTTCATGCCGTCTTAAATTTGATACCGATATTTTATTAATTTTTTTGCAATATTAATATAAGCTTTTACATAGCTGTCATTTAAAAACATCTCTTGTATATAACAAAATTTGCACTGTCTAAGGCAATTTAGAAATATGAATAAGATTAACAAAAATTATGTCCATTTTTTCGGACAAAAGATTATTAAAATTATACTACAAATTTTCCAAAAGTAAAGGAAAAATCAAAATTTTTTATTTAATATCGTTCTTGTCATAGCTATATATGCAGAGCCTGTTGTTATAATGGTAGACCACCGGGATAAATATCTTAAATATTCCGGTCATATATTTTCTCATCTCATCTGTAAAGTTGATATAGCCTATTTGTTTTAATTTGGGATTAAGAGCTACTATCTCGTCTCCCCTCTTTACCCCGAAGAGATATTCTGAATCTGTATGTTTTACGGCTTTGTTGCTCTTTGCATGATTTACCAGAGCTTTTGAAATGCAGTCAATCTGAGCCTCAAAGCTGTCAAAATTATCTGTCAGTATATACAAAAATTCCTTCACATCTTCAGGTGACAAATACATCAATACGCCCTCTGATATGATGAGCAGCTTTTCACCCTTTGTATCCACTTCCCTAACCCAAGATTCGTCAAGCAGAGATTTAGGAATCATCTTTACTCTTTCATTTGGCTCAAAAAACTTTGCTCTAAGCTCTATAACATCAGGAAAATCAACATCATACCAATGTATCTTGCCGTTGTCTATCCTGTCAAATCTCGTATCAAGTCCGCTTCCTATGGAAACTATATGGCAAGTAGGGTATTTTTCTATGAATTTTCTTATTTGAGCATCCATAAGCTTTGCTCTTGCAAGTATGCCGTAGTAGTTTTTCTTTTCACTTTGAAACTTGCCAAAATCATAATCTATCTGTTGAGTAATCTCATAAGACTTCTTATCCTTAAGTATCGAATTTTGTTCCTTGTAGTCTCTTGCTCTTACATCAAGAGTTATAAGTAAAGTCTCCATTACACCGTCTAATTTTACCTTCATAATTGCCTCCCTTTTATATTGAAAGCTGTAATATCAGCTAACAAATTTAATCTGATTATAAATAACTCAACTTTCCCACTAAAATTATCCTAATTTTTGTTGAAATTTAGGTATTTATTGATTTTTTAATGCACTACTTGACACACAATTTTCTAAATAATATTTATTGAAATTTGCATATTTATCAAAAAAATGAAAACACTGAAAAAACTATGTCAAGGATAATATTATATTTTTAAAATATACTCAAATTTCAGTATCTTTAATAAGTTTTTCATGTGGGAAAGTTGAGTAAATAAGAAATATAAATATGATATACGCAGTCATCTTCATATTTTATCATTCATCATTAAAAATCATTGCTGATATTATATCACAAAAGTAATAAAATACAAAAAAAAATCTGTCAGAGTTTCCCCCAACAGATATATATCTCTTTTTTATTTTTTACTTTTTTTCATCTAAGATTATTCTACTCTTGTACCAAATAGGAACTGTCTACCTGATATACTTGCCACTTCGACAGATCTTCCGGGTCTTGGAGCATGTATCATCATACCGTCGCCAATGTATATTCCTACGTGTCCAGGGAAGTGTACAAGGTCTCCGGCTCTCAAATTACCATATGATACTCTACGTCCTACATTTACTTGTTCATAAGTTGTTCTTGGAAGATATACTCCCCTTCTTGCATATACATATTGTGTAAATCCTGAGCAGTCAAATCCTGCAGGGCTTGTTCCACCCCAAACATAAGGCACACCTATATATTGATATGCTATTTGAAGTACGCCCGGTATTCTTGGTTTTGTTCCTACTACTATTACTTTGTTTACAGGAGCTTTTATGACTTTTTCACTGATTACATCAGACTTTACAAACTCTCCGTTTATCTCAGTAATCTTGCTTTGAACTGATTTAACCCCGTCTGAACCTACAGTCTTTATTCTCATATCATCTTCGTACATGCTATCGTCATATACTGTAGTGACACCCTTTTTGACAGGCTTTTCAGATGTTCCTGTATATGTTACCTTAACATCGAAGTTCACCTTCGCAGCTTCTTCATTTGCATTGATGTGAGACATCGCCTGATTATAGTTATATATCTTATCCACCGGCACACTGTCAGCCTGTATCAATGCCACTGTACTTACTATTTCAGCCTTTGCGTCCTTCTTACCCTTTGTATATTTTTCTTTTACAGACTCAAGTATGCTGTTCATTGACTCCTTAGAGTCTATTGCAAAGGCAATACCTTGGTCAGTCTTTAGGATGTAAGCGGGTTTATTTACTGTAAGAACTGAAGATACTATTACCTTAAGGTCATCAGCATTTATCAGCTTGTTGTTTCCCAATTTTCCTTCAACAAACTTTATATCCATATCATACTTTATATCATCGCCGTTAAGAACTCTCAAATCCTTATCCAAAGAAGAAAGTACATTTTCAATTTGCTTAGGATTCTTTGTAAATCCTATATGGTTGCCGTTTACAAGGACCTGATATCCAATCCCCGGCTTTGTGATTGCAAGAGAAGCTCCTACTACTAATGTTGCACAAATTACCATCAAATATATTCTGTTTTGTTTTAATCTCTTAGCAAGTAAACTAAAATTCTTCTTTGTAAGACTTCCTGATAAAGCGGAAGACCTGCCATACCCTCTTACATCATTATCTTTAATCATATTAAAACTGCCTCCATAATCTGAAAATGTGGTACATCTCCGGTATATTGTCCGCCTCGTATTCGTACTGATTGCTCGTAAAGCAATAACATTTTACAATAGGGCTCTTAAATAAATATTAAATATCTCTTATTATCGGCTAATTATACCACAAAAATTACAAAAAAGAAACAAAAATATTAAATTTCTTTTAAATTTTATCCACATACTTATCCACAAAACCATCAACTTATCCACAGGTATCCACAGAATAAAAGATAAAATATCCAAAAATTTCATTTTTTTTCAAAAAATATGGCAAAAATATATATTATATTTTATAGAAGAATAAATTACGAATTTTAATAAATTAAATTTTAAAAAAATTCGTTTTTTTATTTTTAGATGTTTACTATATTTTTCTATCTCATAGAATTTCAAAAATTTAATTTCCATTTTTATAAAAAAAAATTATACAGATAAGTTTTACAGAAAAAATCTTGTTTTCCAAAATTTTATCTACAAGTTATCCACAAAATAACAACTTTATCCACAGTTTTTTGTGGATAACTCCATTTTTATACATTTAATATATATTTTACTGAAGGTTTTTTTGAAATATTTTTTTATAGGCTCATAATTTTTGTCTAAAAATACGTCCACTTCGTCATTAATAAATCTTTCATACAAAAAATGTTTAGGAATAAAGCCTATTTTCTTGTAAACGGCAAGGGCTCTCTCATTGTAAAAAGCCACTGTCAGATATAATTTCTTAAATTTCAGTTTTTCAAAATACCATCTTTTAAGGCAGTTTATAGCATCAGTACCATAGCCCATATTTATCTTTGCAGGGTTTATGATTATCCCCATCTCACTTGTTTTAAAGATATAATTTATCTTTCTGAGCGTCATATATCCTATGACATTGTCCTGCATATCCTTTATTGCTATGAGTACCCTGCCTTTTTCAGTCTTTATGTTAAACCAGCTTATCATCTCTTCGTCGCTGTAATCAGGGAAGTTAAAATCTGCATACAGCTTATCCTCATGATGGGAAAACTTCCTCATCTGCCCTGCTTCTTTGATGTTCATATTATGTATTTTTGTTATATTTCCAATCTCGTCAATCTCAAATTTCATCTTTGACATCCTCATACTAAAATTCAATAGAATTACAGATAATATGCCCTAAAATATCTATAACACAGCTAATCTCTTTATTTCAATTAATACTGCTATTATTTAAGAAAATAAGCTAAAAATCAATTTTGTAAACTCCTAATTTATACCATTATCTATTTAATCTGTGAATAATTTTCATAAATGACTTACTCAACTTTCCCACATGAAAACCACATTAAAGACATTGAAATTTTAATATATTTTAAAAATTCAATATTATACTTGACATAGCATTTTCAGTGTTTTCATTTTTCGATAAATATGCAAATTTCAATAAACATTATTTAGAAACTTGTGTGTCAAGTGGGGTATTGAAAAATCTATAAAAATTTAAATTTCAAAGGAAATTGGAATAATTTTAGTGGGAAAGTTGAGTGACTTATAAAGTAACATATGATTTATGACTTTATTATAAACTGAAAAAGTTTTATCCATTAATTTTATTAGAATTTAGTATTGGTATAAATAGTGGTATCATGCTTACATAAAAAAACCACACAAAAAATTTGCGTGGCAATTTGAAAAACTATCTTTCTCTTTCACATTCTTGATTAGCTACAGTACAAGAAGTCTTGCATGCTGATTGACATGATGTTTGACATTCTCCACATCCGCCATGTGAAGCAGTTTCTTTAAGTGATCCTTTTGCTATAGTTATTATATGCTTTTTCATTCTTATCCCTCCTAAGATATGTAAACCTCGGTAAATACTGAAAAAAAGTAATACTTAGGTTTAATATTTTTTGATGTTACAAATATTTTCGTAAATTCTATCATATATGGAGCAAAATTTCAAGCAGATATTTTCTACAAAGTCTATTTTAAATTACTTGAACTTTTATTTTATAAATCCATATAAAATTCTGCTGTGCTACTTATATTATTGATATTACATACATTTTTACATTTACTGAACATTTAGATATAAAAGTAAGATTTCGTATTTATTTTTAGTCTTATCCTATTATCTATTTAATATATGGATAATTTCCATAAATGATTTACAAAGTAGCATATGATTCATGACTTTATTATAAATGCACTGAAAAAGATTTATATATTATTTTATTAGATTTTAATATTATATCAAATATCAGCTAATTCTTTGATAAGCCCACAGCATTTGTAGTTACTTAATCTCATATATTCAATGCCTACAGCTCGTTCATCGGCAAGCTGCCTTATATGTTCCAACTCCAAATCTTCTTTGTATCGCTCATCAATTATTACCTTCCACGGTACACGTCTTAGCAATACTCTTGTAGTTTCTCCAATTCCGGGTTTGATGTAATTAATATTATCGATTCCATATTTTTTGGATATTATCTCGACATCATTTTGAACTGTCTTTTCAACGGTATCTTCATCATAAGGAAGATTGAATTTGAACAGTTTTTCAATATAGTCAATAAACTCATAGGTTCTGTCTTCAGCAGATAGCTCCTTGTACCACGCTGCACCGTGAAAATCCGTATCCTTAATAATGTCCTTCCTTAGGAAAGTCCTACTTATCAAGCCACAGACTGTACTATTTAGGCAGGAATTGGGTATCAAGATGTCATCATGTGTACCGCATAAATCTGTCAGATAGGCAGGATCTGCAAGTACAGCCAAGCTATCTGAAACGCCTTCAAAAAATTTGATTTCCTTTTGAAGCTCTTTATAAATCACGCCTTTGCCTGTCCAACCGTCGACAAATTGTATAGATTCAGGAGCGTGTCTTTGCAGTATATAATTTACAGCATTTCTATCTATGCCTCTGTCTCTGATTATTGATATTGAATAATGCGGACATTCAAAGCCGTATTTCTTCCTTATATATCTTCTTATCAATACTCCCAAAGGAGTACCTGCTCTTGCAAGGGATACTATCACTACATTTTCTCCCTTAGCCTCTACAATCTTGTCTGAGACTCTTGCAACTGCATCTGCTGTAGTTTGACCAAAGACCTCTAAGGCTTTTTCATAGATTCTTATATATTTTTCTGTAGGCTTATATTCCAAGGGCAACATCTCGCAATAATGTGTCCCTTGCTGTATCAACTTTTCCCTTTCCTCTGTAGGAAGTGGCTTAACTACGCCTGAAATATCCTTTAACAAAAGGATGACATCATCAACTAAATAACTACTTTTCATATGCTTTTCCTTTGACTTGCTGATTATATGTCCATCTGATTATTGTAATATCTTCATTTCCAACATCTTTAACTGCCTTAATTATATCTGACAATTCGTCATTTTGCCTTAAAGCGTCGCTTACAATAATGACTTTATCGTATTTTCTCAAATTATATACAAAGGTCGTTCGTAGGCTGTCATAAGGACTTCTTATGCAATATCTGCTAAATAACGGATATCCGTCTCTCCCTGAAACTATAATTGGGCTCCTTGTACTTGCATGTGTCCTGACTTCTTGTGCTATGTTGTTGTCATAAAGATATTGAGCTAAGCAAAATGCAGGATACATAAACTCCTCTGTACCCAGTACCAATACATCTGCATAATGCCCTTTGTGCATCGTCTTCCCTACAAAATCAACAAAGTTTCTATTTTCTTCATCATACTTTTTAAATTCTGAAACATTCCTCACATTTACATGGCTTATAAATTCAAGCTCATCAGCAGTAGCTATGCTCTTTATGTCCACGACTACATCCCTACTCTTGTCATATTCTATATCCAAAATACTCTCTATCTTATATTCATAAGGAAGTTTGGACAGATAGAGAAAGTCAATATTCTCCTTTCTCAACAAATCCATACGCTCCTTTATTACACTGTTGAGTATTGAAACTATGCTACAGTTTAAATCAACAAGACTATATCTGTCCTTTATAGCCTTAATCAGCTTATAGATGGTATTTCCTGTTGTAATCTCATCATCAATAAATACTATCCTGTCAATAGCTCTTAAACACTCTCCTACTTTCGCAGCTCTAAGAGTCTGATCTGTTGCATGGCTATGCGACTCGGTAAAGAATATATAGTCCTCATCTTTTTGATATTCTCTTGTCGTATTTTGATAGTAAATAACATTGTTTAAGAAATGACTTATGGCGGCGGCTATACCTGTGGCTGTTTCTGCAAAACCGATTACATATAGCCTTTCATCAGGATATGCAGTATTGATTGTTTGCGCGAGTGCACGGCACATTGACATGACATCGTCAGGTCTTGTCGGAATGTGCTTTCCCTGTAAGGGATTAACGTAGAGATAGGGTCTGATAGTGTTATTGGCTCTTTTTGCCAATCTCACCAAATTGTCTACTGAGTACTGCATTACATCCTCCTAAGCTACTTTAATCAGAGCACACCATATATTTCTGCCAAAGCAACCATCTTATATGCCCAATTAATGTGAGTTTTAACCTCGTTCATTCTTTCACCGCCAAAGCTCTTTCCAACTTGCAATCCGCTGTCATCCCAGTTTAAAATTTCCTTGGCATCTTCATAATCTTTTAGTGACACTTTCAAAGCCTCATTTACTACACTGACTTGTTTTGGATGAATTACTGTCTTTCCTATGAAGCCGTTAAGTTTATCATACTTAAGTTCATTTTGAAGACCTTTTTTCCATTCATCATTATCGCTGGAAAAAAATTCCCATACAGGTCCGGAAACTACATATTCTCTCGAAAAGGCAGTTAATATATCTCCAAGTAGCTGAGATATAGGTAGGATATCGTAAATAGTCTCATCATAATGTCTTCTTGCAGCAAACTGATTGCAAAAATCATTCCCTCCTACTCTTATATTGAGCACATATTCTTTTACTGAATCAATCTTCTCCTTCAGTTTTGACAAGACTTCACGTCTACTTGCATACTCTACTATATCTGAACTTTCCAATATAGGCATCATATATACTTTCTTTTTTGATCTGCTGTTTATCTCCTTAACAGCCTCATTAAAGGCATCAGCACTTGTCAAAGAGTACTTTGGAAAGACATAGCCTTGAATTATATCTGCATAGGGCTCAAAGTCATTATGAAGCCTGCTCATCTGTTGAGCTGTTCTGACTCTGATGAAGATTTTAGGCAGGAAGAACTGCTTATTTCCAATTTCAAAATGGATTTTCTTCAAAGTTTCCTCAAGCTTTTGTTCTGCTACCTCTATGCTGTTATCCGCTATAGTATCTTCAAGACACAATGCCAGTGAATACTGCTGTCCATACTTATTATTTACGACGTCATCTGCTACTTTCTCATTTAAAGCCGGGGAATACAAAAGAGCCCCTACACTATACTTTTCCTTTATATCATGTATCATTCTTGCCTCTCCTTAACAATTATATTTTGCCAGAGATATGAAGCCTCTGGAGTTCATCACAAATTCTATCAGAAATAAGTTCTCCCTCAAAAACAAATAAGTTCTCATTTTTGACATAAGGAGCTATTTTTTCAGAAGCAAAAGCAAATCTTGCCAAATTCAACATGGGTATGTCCATAATATCATCTCCGGCGGCAACATCAATACTTACTCCCCTTCTTTTTTTATATCTTTCCACTGCTTTGCCTTTATCTATGCCCTTGCAAAAAAGGTATAATTTTCTATGAGCTTGCTGAAATGTCAAATCCATCTCCTTTGCATAGACTTCAAGCCTATTAAATATATCGCTTTGAGAATCACGTCTAAGATATAGCATATATGGGATCGGTCTATAAATAACTGCCAAAGGATAATCATTCCTGAGTTTTGCTTCAATTTTATCAAGCGAGGAGATCTGTTTACTTGCTATATCCAAAGTCTTTGCTGACCACTCTTCATCCTCATTGCCATTAAGCAGCAACATCCCTCCATTACCTACTATAGCCTCTTTTATATTAAGTTCATTCATACAGGTAATACGCTTAAACTGTGTATCTATCCTTGTTGTAACAGGCACTATATCAAGCCACTTAGCATTTTTTAGATACTTATACGTATAATTTGTCATAAAACTCTGTTGTCTGCCGTCCAAATATTCAACAACAGTCTTTTCTTCCCCGATTTCTCTCTTATGCGAATAAATAAGGGTATTGTCCAAATCAGTAAAAAAAACACTCAAAATTATTACTCCCCCAATTAAACTCTATCAACATACTTTAATACTAATCACTGTTTATAATGTCAAGCAGTCATTTTAAATGACTCTATACATGGTAGAGATTTTCAATAGCTTTTTAACTGCTTTTTAGTATAAGTTAAACTTTCAAAGATATAGATTTCTCCAATTGTAAGATAAACTTAACTATGCATATTATGTCAAAAAAGCTTTCTTTACAAAGTAAAATCCTTAGATTGGCTGAATTTTGTATCTTTTATTCATAAATATTGAAAACAGTACAAATTAGCTTATTTTATAGTTATAGCCTGCAATATCTGAGCAATAATCTTAGTTTCACGTTTATCAAACCATTCAGATTCCTTACCAAACAATTTATTAAGTGCAATTTGAGGAATATTTACCCCACTTGCATGGCAAGCCATGTGTATTCCGCCTGACATTCTGGTATTTACCTCAAGGAAATAAGGAACTTTGTTAAGATATTTGAACTGTATGTTGTACGGGCATTTAAGCTTTGCCTTGCTTTGAAAGATCTTACAAAGTTCAAGAATATCATCATCATAACTGAGAGTTTCATAATTGTAACGCCCCTTCACTCGTGGAAGTGTTATCAGCCCTTGCCCTGTCTCAAGGCAATCAACACTAATCTCATCATCAGGCAAAAACGGCATAATCATAATCGGATCAAAAGTTTCCCTCTCAGAAAGTGCATACAACACATCATCAAGAGTAATTCTCATATTTTGATTTTTAAATAAGGACAAATAATCGTTTCGCTGATTATCAATTAACCTAAAACTCCTGCCTCCTTCGTCCATAGAAAACTTAAAACATACCTGCTCATATTTTGATTTTAGTTTCTCATATGCATTTATAAAATCTGCTAAAGTAGTAACTATATCATAATCAGGTACCAAACCTATCTCATTGTTTTTGAAATATTCATAGGCTGCTTCCTTATGATTAAGAACAGAGAGTATTTGATAGCTGTCCACCATCACCTTGACACCAATATCTTCAAAATTTTTCCGCTGTTGACTTATCTTCAACATTTCTCTTTTTGGTATGAACACATCAATTCCATGTGCATTGCAAAAATCAAGACAGAATTCTACGTATTTTTCTCCCTTTAGCGTCGGTTCCTGATACCATTCATCACACACGCCTTTAATCACAGAGTATGGGTTTTCATTAGTCCCTATTACATATAGGTTGGGATTGTTCTCCCGAATTAATTCAATTATATTTCTCGCTGTACTAAACCAGTGGTTGAACCATAGCTTTACCATCTTTATAACTCCATTCATACAGTGTGTTTTGTTAAATCTATTTTCTTCTTAGGCTCTCTCATAAATATTATCTTTCCAATGTTATGCATTTCATTGAATAACAGCTTAAAGCTCCTAACTTTATTTTTTGAGAACATTACATGCATTAAAGCTACGACGGTCTTATCTTTTAACTCCTCTGATTTCAAAAAGAAGCCTTTGTCCTTAGACGCCTTAAAAGCAATTTCTTTTGCCTCAATCCTTTCTTCTATCAGCTTTACCAATTCTTCATATGTACTGACAAAACTGCCTGTACTATAAAAATAGTTAAGCCTTGTTGCCTCACATATAGGAAGTTCATCCATAGGTTGATGATCAAGCAATATATCCTTTGTAGTCAGATTGAAGTAGTCATAGCTGATATGTCGAAAGTCCTCATCGTAAAGGTTGTCCCAAGTTACGTCAACATGGTAGGATTCATCTCCTATTTTCACCAAATTCCACGCATGATAACTCTCCTCATCAAAATTAGCATCTTTATCTGCCTTTCCCAGTACCACTATACACTTAATGCCATACTCATTGCACAAAAGCTTAAATGCTTTGGCAATACCCTCACATACAGCCTTTCTGTCTAAAAAAGCACCAACTATCGAATGAGCATTGAAACTATCCTTCTTTTTTAGGGAATCATAGTCGTAGGCGACGCTTTTTACTACACTGTCATGCAGACATTTTACCAGTCTGAACTCATCATTTCTAAATGTATCCGCCTTTAGCTTCACCTTATTTACAACATGCCTAATTTCAACATTTATACGGTTAATTTCATTGTTCGTATATAAATACTCAGGTAATAAAATCCAGTAGCCCGGATTTCCCTGCATCCTTATCACAGTCTGGTTGATATAATAAAATAGCGGATTATCATACAATACTTTTATATATACTTCCTGAACTTCCTCAAGCGTCAAATATAAGGACACTACAATATTAAAAGCACGCATTTTCAATCCTTCAAAAATCATCTTATAGGCCTTTTTCTCCTCAGATGACATAATGCTATAATAATATCTTTCATTCCTCATCTATCATGCATCCTTCTCCTGAAGTATCCTCCATACCAAGAGTCCATCTGTCGTCATCGATAATCACTGTTATATCTTGCTTATACTATTATCTATTTAATCTATGGATATTGTTCATCAGTTACTTTTAAAAAAATATATAATTAATGACTCTATTATAAATTTACTGAAAATATTTTATCCACTCTTTTATTAGGTTTTAGTATTAACATACTTTCGATGACATACAAGGATAGACCCAATCTAACTCTATCTTTCATATCAGTCCAAGAAAATCTATATAAAGATTAATACCCTATGCCTTTGAGGTCAAAGTCTTCAGCTGCAACCAATTCACCTGTACTACCACACCATGCACATTTAAAGGACTTCTCACCATTTTCCCAACATGTCAACTTACCGCAGTAACTGCAGTTTACCCATACATGACCACCACAATATGGGCATCCCGGATAATTGGGATCAACAGCAACCTTACCTGATATCATCGTGTTTCCATAGCCCTCATTGGAAGCCTCTTTCTCAGTAATAGGAAATGCCCAGGTACAATACCATACATTATCTGTTCTTCTTTCAATTCGAATACCGTAAGTCCTATGAGATTTACGGCACTTCGCCAGAACAACACTTGCTTCTCTGACATCTTCTCTCATGTACATTTCCTCCTACTATCTTCCATGACTTAGCAATGATACTAATATTTATTAGAATAATAGATAGAACTTACTAATACTATTATCTATTTTATCTATGGATACTCTTCGTAAATAGTTTTTAAAAAAATTTCTGATTGATGACTTTATCATAAATGCACTAAAAATATTTTATCCATTATTCTATTAGAATTTCGTATAAATATTTTGCATCGACAGATTGTTAAACTCTTCTCTATTATGGAGATAATTTTATTCCATGCATCCTACAATAGTTTGCGACATAGTCATTTGCCTTAACAGAAATTTCAACATTAGGACAGTCCTTAAATGCATTATTATCTATAAACTTCACATTTTCTTGAATGACCACCTTTGATAGTTCTCTACAAGCTGCAAATGCCATACTTCCAATTTCTTCTACACTTCTTGGAATGCTGAGCGTCTTAAGTTTTTTACATCCCAAAAAAGCTCCGTCTCCTATTCTTATAATGCCTTGTGGTAACATAATGCTGAAGAGATTTTCACAATATTGAAAAGCCATATCTCCTATAAGCTCTACACTTATGGGGAGCATTATATTTTCTATTCCTACACAATACTCAAAGGCTCTTTCCCCAATTTCCCTTAGATTTCCTGCAAAAGTAACGGAGCGCAATTTATATGCATAGCTGAAGGCTTTTTTTTCTATCTTTTCTACCTCATCTTCCAGATAATAGGAGCCATTACTTTTACCTTGCGGATATTTTATGAGCTTCTTAACATCTCGACTGTGCAATACTCCATCAATACTTCTGTAATCTTTATTTGCAGGATCTACAGTGATATCTTGCAATCTCATAGTAAGGTAAAATGCATCTTCTTCAATATTTGAAACAGTTGCAGGCATTTTTATCTGCTCTACTGTAGTTTTTTCAAAGGCTTTTTTGCAAATGACCTTTATACCGTTATTAATTAAAGATACAGGAGCTTTTTGATTTATACTTTTCATCAAGAGTCTGTTTTTTTTATCTATCAAAAAACCATTTGAAACCATATAGTTTTTGTTATTTTCTATTATGATATTTTCTAATTGGCTGCAGGCATCAAATGCTCCTTGTCCGATTACTTCAAGTTTGGGACTTAAAGATATTTTCTTAAGTGAAGTACAGGCAAAAAACGCTTTTGGATATATTTTTCTGATATTATCCGGCATATCTATTTCACTAAGCTGATTATTTGTCGCAAATGCCTTATATCCTATAGCGCTATAATTTGATAAATCCTCTTTCCTTACAACAGCTCCAAAAGAAAATGTACCTTTTATAAGTACTTTATCATTGTCAAGCATAGTTTCAGACTTATTTTTTTGTTCTACAGCTAAGCTATGCCCAAGTGAGTGCATAATTACATTTATGGCATAGTTAGCGGCACTTTCTGTAATCCACATATCAGACACAAGCATTGCTGAGCATTTCCTTGCTACATCCTCAGGTTTTTCATTATTGTCCAATCCTCTTTTAACTTGGGTAAGTATACCTTCTTTAAGTGCATTTATAACGAGTTTTCTTTCCTTTGCCATATTCGGAGCATAATCCATAAGTAAGGCATTGAGTCGCAATGGATTTTCAAGTAGATTATCTCCAAAATCAGCCATTATATCATCAATAACTTCCCCAAGATTTTTTTTGCTTTCCCCGCTTATATCCATTATTTCACCACAATATGAGCAACTATAGCTCGTACTTGTAATCTTGCTTGAGACATCCAACGGTCTCCCACATTTTGAGCACTTCATAATTCACCATAAAAAATGCAGCTACATCACTCAAGACAGCGATATATCTGCATTTAATCTTCTATATATCCGTTTCTTGTTTTAGAATCTTTCCACTTTCCAAGTCATCATCTTCCGCATTATCGTTACACTGAGCGATATCTTCATCAATATTAACTTGCTCAGCATCCTCTTTTAAAGTAGCATCTGATGTAGTGGCAGATGATTGAGGCACACTGTCAATTTCTTCTTTATCGACAGCAACATTATCATCAGCCTCAGCTTCTGATGAAAACGGGTTAATCTTAATAATCTTAAGATTCTGTTCATCTAACATGCCTTGTGCCACTGATTTTACACATCTTATTTCAGCTCCACAATTAGTACAAAACTTTGCACCTGATTTAATAGGCTCTCCGCAGTTTTCACAAAATTTTGGACTGATTATTTGAGTTTCTTCACTTGCTTTAGTATCATTTTGATGCTGAATTTTTGCACGTTCTTCTTCTACACGTCTTTTTTCAGCTTCATTTTTTTCCGCTTCTTTCCTTGCATTTTCTTCAAGCTTAGCTTTTTCCTTACTTTTGTCATAGTCTTTTACTATAGACAGCTCTGATATACTGTCCATGTCCAGCAAGGCAGCTATCGAAACATCATCTCCGCTTCCTTTTGCTGATAATCTCGGCAGGTAATCGGCAAGTCCCTCACAAGCCTCCTTAAAATCAGTTGTTGCAAAAGAATATAGGACTGTTTTATAAAGATTGTACAACTGTTCATTATTATTGAAACAGTCATCTATTCCGTCCGATCCTACAAATACCGCCGCAGGCAACTTATCAGAATAAAAATGTCTAAAATTATCTATGGCATCTGAATCACATATAGAAGTTGTGGCATTCAAAAAACATTTCGGATCCCAAGGTATGGGTTGCTTGAATTCTCCAGCATGGTTGATTGCAACACATTTGCCGTCACCTATATGAATAGCAAACCAGTAATCTTCATTCATTGCGACCGCAATCAATGTTGTACCGTAAGCACTCCAAATCTTTCCATCCTCTAAGTATCTCTTCTTAGCCTTTTCAGATACAACAATAAGCTCTGCTTCATCAAAGGGATGTTTGCTGTGGTAATCTGATACTGATTCATTCCAATGACTAATAATGCTCGCTTCCAAAATTTTAAGCTGCTTATCAGGATTTAAAAAAAACTTTTCCTTGTCCATTCCAAGTAAAAACTTCTGTATGTTTTTTTTTGCTATAGCAGATGCAAATTTAGAGCCGATAGCACTACGCACATAATCGTCTCCGCCATGTCCGTCACAGACGACAGCTATAGCACAATTCTCATCTTGGTAACTTAATGAAGCATCTTGGCACTCTTTATTCTTTTTTATATGACTTGCACCCTGAGCAGTTAAATTAAAGGATTTTGCATTCATAAAAGATGCCTCCTCATCTTACCACTGTATACCGTCATCATCTAAATTATTCCAATCAGCCGCATCAGCTGTCTGAGCCTGAATTTCCTTTACAAATTCATCTTGTTTACTGAAAACATCCGGAGCGGAGTCAGTGCTTGAGTTTGCAGAAGAATCAGCAATTCCTGTACTTGAGCTTTTACTTCCTATTTCAGAAGCACGAACGCTCACAAACTGAATCCATTTTTTCAAAGCCTCAGGTGTATGCACTGTTATAACAGACTCTATGTTTCCTGTAAAATCTGAAAGAACAGTCTTATTAGCATCCTCACCTATGGCAACTGCTACCTTTATCGCCTTTTTATACCAGTTGTTTTGTTTCAATTTTTCCAAACCATACTTGTAGTTATCTGTAGGTTCACCATCCGACAAAAGAAAGATAGCAGGAGCAAATGAACCTGTAGCATCACTCATAAAAGCATTTCTTGAAAGCTTCTCATTAAGTTGAATGCAGGCTTCTCCCAAATCTGTGACGCCGTTTGCATCCAAATAATTCCAGCGAAAGTTTTCAGCAGCTACCGGAGCGCTGTCTACCCAACGAGCTCCTGTAGAAAATGCAAGAGTTGCAATTTTTATTTGCGCATCAGCATTTTTTTCAGAAATATCCTTAAGTTCAGGTACAATTTCCTCGATAGCGGAATTAACAGTGCCTATCTTAGCCCCATTCATACTACCTGAAGTATCTACCACGAAAAATAAAACCATGGTTCTCCTGGGTACTTCTACTACTTCATCGTATAATCCCATGTAAATATCCTCACTTTCTTATTGTTTAGATGATTTCACCTTCATTAGAATTACCAAAGTTGATTTTTAGCCCCCTGCCCAACTTGATTACCTGATTCTTCGCATAAGGCTTGGATATGCCATTTGGAAGTATTGCATCCCAAGTATTATCAGAATCGTTTTTTAAACCAAGCAATGAAGGATCAGTTCGACTGGTAATTACTTCTCCTTTGATTTGCTTAAAATCATCACTGTCATGAATGACATGACAGGCATATACTTTTTTGCCGGGAGCCATCACAACATTGTACTTCTTAACCTTCAAAACCGGAAGTCTTGAGATATCATACCCGCAGTTAATGCATTTGCAAGAATTTTGACTTATATCTATAAAAGTCTCGCCTTTGCAACTTGGACAGTTAATCATTACATCCCTTAAAGCTGTAAATACCTCCTGCCACTTCTTTTCCTGAACCCTGTGTTCAGTATCGGAGCCAACCATAGATTCATGGCTGAACGCCTCCTCAAAGGTCTCTCTAACAAACTTCGGATATATAGGCCAAAACTTAATCTCATTTACGTGCACACCTCTTACCGGTCTGTTTGTATCATTAGACGGATCCCAAACAAAGACCGGCTCACTGCCGTAAAATTTACGTTCAAGTTCCTCAGTCAAGCAAGGACACATAGTTTTCTTACCTTCTAAGGGATGATTTAGAAATAAGAGCAAGTATAAGACAACTGCAAGTGAAAAGCGGTCTGTATGAATATCAGGACGCTTTTTCCCCATTACAACTTCAGGTGCCATATATCTGCATTTGCCGGCAATCCCTAAATTCTCACCATAGGGCGCAACATTGTCATTATCGCAAATCAGTACATCACCTGTCTTAGGATTGACAAAGAAGTTACCGTCATTAAGGTCCTGATAACTGAATCCACTACGATGTAGTTCCCTAAAGCCGTTAGTGATACTAAGAGCGGCATTAATCAGTGCATCTATACTTGCAAACCTTGCCTTTGCCAAAAGGAAAAGAGAGAAATCCTTAAATTCAGGAGGTCTAAGCTCCATAAGATACCCAAAACTCCCCTCGAAATATTCTGTTATCTCAAGAGGCCATAAGAAGGAACTTGTTGGTGCTCCCTGTTTTATATTGTTTTGTATATTTCTGTAAAACTTGTCTGCGTTTCTAAGTTTATTTCCAAAGTACCACTTTAACGCTAATTGTCTGCCATTATAGTTGACTCTGTAAACTATACCTTGACCACCTTCGCCAAGTTTTTCCAGCACTTCAAGCTCTGAACCCGAGGCTGTTTTTATCCTTTGACCTTTTTGAAATTCTTTCAAAAAATTCACCTCTTTTCCCTTTGCTTAATTAATTATACATTTCCTCCGAAAGAACGAACAATAGCTTCCAAACCGCCTTGATAACCAGCAGCAACAGCATTGAACTTCCATTCCCCGTTCTTGAAGTAGATTTCAGCAACAACAATTGCTGTTTCAATAGAAAATTCTTCTTCAAGGTCAAATTTAAGTACCGGTTCGCCGACAGTGTCAGACTCATCAGCTAATTTCGCAATTCTGATATAAGCATTTGAAACTTGTCCAAAATTTTGATTACGAGCTGCAGCATCATGGATTGTTACAACTATCGCAATTTTCTTAATATCTTCAGGTATTTTTGAGAAGTCTATCAAGATTACTTCATCATCGCCATCTCCTGCGCCTGTAAGGTTATCACCTGTATGAACAACAGCTTTATTACGGCTTTCAAGGTTGTTGTAAAATATGAAGTCTGCATCATTTTGAAGTTTTCCGTCTTCTGAAAGTAGGAATGCAGACGCATCAAGGTCAAAATCATGACCGCCGTCATAACGATTTGTATCCCATCCAAGACCTACAAGAGCAAGTTTCATGCTTTTTTCCAAAGAAATTTTTTGTCCTTTTACCAAACTAATTGCCATTTTGTCCTCCTTTAATCATTATAATTTTAATGAATAAAATTCTTTATCAAAATACGGTTAACACATTCTATTTGTACAGCTCAAGCAAGAAGTCCAATCTGCTGGCTTCCTGTACAGGCTGACCGATAGCATTAAATTTCCACTCTCCGTTTTTTCTATAAATCTCACCTACGACAAGACCTGTCATATCGTTATAGTTATCAGAGAGATTATAACGGCAGATTTCAGTATTATTGTCCATATTAACAAGACGTATGAACGCATTTCTTATCATACCGAAATGCTGTTTCTTATTTCTTCCATCATAAATATTTACAACGAAGACAATCTTATCTATGTTTGCAGGAACCTTGCTCAAATTGACCATGATTTGTTCATCATCACCATCACCTGCACCTGTTAGATTGTCGCCTTGATGAACTATTGCTCCACTGCTATGTTTAAGATTTCCGAAGTAAATACAACATTCCTTTACATCACCACTGACAAGTTTTCCATTGGCACCGCAGAGAATTACAGAAGCATCACAGTCAATTGACTGAGGAGCGCCGCCTCCAAAAATTCCCTTCATAAAGCCACCACCGCTTTTTTGTTGTTGTGCTTCATCCCAGCCAAGCCCTACCATGACTTGACTTAGACCTCCACCATCTTTAGTAAGATCAATTTTCTGACCTTTCTGTAAGCTAATACTCATATCCTTACCTCCTTAGTTTATAAGAAATATTTATTACTATAAAACACATACACTGCCAAGGACAAATATATGTCTATAGGGATTTTGTCATCAATCTTTGGATCCTTCAACCCAGCGAAGTCCCCAGCCAAATGCTACATCAAGCTCCCTATGCCCCTTAAAAAAGCGCACAAGCTTTTCCATTGAAAGGCTATGTCCATCTTTATTTTCCAACAATGCTATTGCACACATCGGCAGATTTGAACCATAATCATCCATCTTAACTATGATGTCTTTGCTACCCGGACACTTTACAGTAACTATTCCTTCTGCTCCACGCCAGTTTGCAGTGCCTTTATATATAAACGTATATATCAGTATTCTCTTTATTTCAGGAATCATCGCACTATTGACTCTCATATTCTCGCCACCTACTGATGTTCCTGTCCTATCATCACCATCCAGTGCAATATATGGAGGATTAGTCAGACTTCCGAATGAATTTCCAAGAGCTTGTACAGCACTTTTCCTACCGTCCCTAAGTTCATATAGGCAACCCAAATCCAAATCAATCCCTTTAAATCCGCCCCAAAATGTTTTTTTCGGCTGACTCCAGTTGAGATTGATAAGAATCTCTCCTATTCCCTTTGAAAGATTAATTTTCTGCCCTTTTTCAAGAATAACAGGACCGCTATTTCTATCTTTAATCTCAAGATTTACTCCATAGTTTTGGCAAAGTGACCTAAGACCGCCGTTAAATCCGCTACCAACAGCACTAAACTTCCATTCACCCTTATATCTGTATATTTCACCAACTACTACAGACGCCTCAGTCGAAAAATTCTCAGCTAAATCATATCTCAAAAGTTCGGTACTTGACTCTGTATCTGAGATACGAATGTAGGCATTACTAATTTGAGCAAAATTTTGAGCTCTCTTTTGCGCATCATAAATCGTAACGGCAATAGCAATTCTCTCTATATTATCCGGCACACGATTTAAATCCACCTTAATTTGCTCATCATCCCCTCCTGTACCACCTGTCAGGTTGTCTCCCATATGTTCAACACTTCCTGATGAATGCACAAGATTGCCATAATATACAAAGTCCTGATTTGAGCTGACCTTATTGTCACCTTTCAAAAGAAAGACTGTTGCATCAAGGTCAAAATCAAATCCACCACTGTATTTATTTGTATCCCAACCCAAGCCTATGAGTAGCTTGCTAAGTCCGGGCTTAGTTTTTGTAAGATCAATTTTTTGACCTTTTTGAAGATTTAATGACATAATAGCTTATCTCCTTCCTAATGAGCACGTTTTGTCATAGCCTTTCTTAACATATCTACAGGTATCATCGTAAATGCAAGAGCAAACACAACTAACCATCCATTAAGTCCAAAAGGCGTACAACTGAACATTGAACTAATCAACTTGAATGCATCAAATGGTATCACAGCTGCATTAACTATAAGAGCCTGAACTATGACTATTATTATCCACACTCTTATAAATCCCGGATTCTCATCTAAGCCCTTGAAAATACCAAAGCCGTCATCTCTTACATTAAAGCCGTTAAACAAGGCTGCTACTACGAAAAGCACAAAGTATGCAGTATAGAGTTTTTCCTTAGATTCAAAAATATTGAGGAAAACAGGCATCTTCAAGAAACAAAAACTTACTATAGTCAACCAAAACGCCATTACAAGAATCTGTACAGCCATAGCTTTACTTATAATGCTCTCATCTCTACGTCTCGGTTTTTCCAACATATATTTTTCAAGAGCAGGCTCATTTCCTAACATAATCGCTCCTAAACTGTCCATTACCAAGTTGATAAAGAGCAGGTGAGTTACCTTCAAAGGCTCCACTATGCCGAAAAACGGACTTATCGCACTTACAATTACAGCCGTGACATTAATTACAAGTTGGAATTTACAGAATTTCAAAATATTATTATATATTGTTCTACCATAAAGAATAGCATCCTTTATAGATCTGAAATTATCATCAATAATAACTATCTCTCCGGCTTCCTTTGCAGCCTCTGTTCCGCTACCCATGGCAAAGCCGACATCTGCCCTCTTTAGAGCAGGTGAATCATTGACGCCATCTCCTGTCATTCCGACAACAAGATTCATCTCCTGACATAGCTTGACCATTCTTGATTTATCAGTAGGCAAAGCCCTGGCTATGACACGTATATCCTTTATAATCTTTTTGACTTCCTCATCACTCATAGAATTAAGCTGAGCTGATGTAAGCGCCATGTCTGACTCACTTTTAATAAGACCGGCATCTTTTGCAATAGAAACTGCCGTTTCCAAGCGGTCTCCGGTTATCATTACAACTTGTATACCTGCTTCCTGCACCTCATGTATAGCTTCCTTAGCCTCAGGTCTGACATCATCCCTTATAGCTACGAGACCGATTAATACAACATCTTCATTTATCTTATCTTCCTTTAGTTGACTGTTTGAATATCCAAAAGCAAGGACTCTCATTGCTCTTGAGGCATATTCGTTTATTTTCTCATTAAGTGCAGCAATATCAAGTTCAACAACATTTCCATCTGCATCTAAGGCTTTTTTGGCAATATCAATAAACTTTTCAGGAGCCCCCTTATAAAAGACTTGATTAAGCTCCTTTATCTCTGCCTGGCTGAACTTATTGGCTGAATTAAATCCTTGAGATAAACCGACATTATAATCTGCTTCCTTATCATCTCCTCCGGACAAAAATCTGTATTCTTCCTCACCAAGAAATCTCATCAATGCCTGATCGGTTGCATTCCCACCTATAACTCTATGTTCTCCGTCAAACATAGAGGCTGAGTTTTTACCAATAGCAATATCAAGTAAAGACTTCAGCTTCCCATGATTTTTTATCTCATTTAAGGGAATACAGACTCCTCCCGGAGTGAAAAATTCTACAACTTCCAAACTGCCTTTTGTTATAGTGCCGGTCTTATCACTAAACAAAATATTTAATGATCCTGCTGTCTCTATGCCGACTGCCTTTCTGACAAGAACGTTATGATTCAACATACGACTCGTATTTTGCATCAAAACAAGTGAAATCATCAGAGGAAGACCTTCCGGCACAGCACAGACCACTATTAAGATAGCAAGTGAAACAGACTCAATAACATTCAATAATATACTGCTCCACCCAGTCGCAATATATTCAGAAAAACCTCCTGCTTTTATAACGAAATATGCCATATACAGCACAACAATGACAGCTGCTGACACATAGCCGAATACTGAAATCTGATTTGCAAGATTTGAAAGTTTGACTTTTAGCGGTGAATCAGGCTCTTCATCCTGCATATCCTCAGCCATCTTACCCATCATAGTCTTCATTCCGACTTTACAAACATCTAAAACGCCTTCGCCATCAAATACGACAGCTCCACGGAACAAAGAATGCTTATCAACAAAAGTATCACCTGTCAGTTCTTCCGGAAATTGAGTTCCCTCAGAAGCAGCAAACTTTTTACACTCCTCAGCTTCTCCATTTAAAGCAGAGTTATCCACCCTCAAATCACCGCTGACTAATAACCCGTCTGCCGGAATCTTGTCACCGGATTGGAGAATAATCTTATCTCCAACTACTACATCATCCACTTCTATAACCACAATAATACCGTTACGATAAACCTTACAAGTTTCTTTTTTCGTACTGTCCTTCAACTGACGATATTTAGTATCGCTGGCAACAGCAGTCTTTGCCGTAACAAAGGCAACAACCAAGACAGCTACAATAGTACCAATAGGCTCATATATCTCAGCATGTCCCATAAAGAACATAATGAACATTATTACCACTATGGCAAGTAATATCCTGATCATGGGATCGCCAAAAGTTTCCTTAAACTCATCCCAAAAGGTTGTCGGCTCTGAATCAGGTATAATATTCGAGCCGTACTTTTCTCGTGACTGACTGACTTCTTTATCACTTAGTCCATTAAATTTCATTCTTGTATTCCTCCAAAGTAAACAGGTTTTATGACTATCATAGCTCTGTTTTATAGGCTTTTATACTATTATCTATTTAAATATGGATAAATTTCATAAGCTGTTTTTAAAAAATAGTATGTTACTTATAATTTTATTACTCAACTTTCCCACTAAAATTCTCTCAATTTTAGTTGAAATTTAAATGTTTATTGATTTTTTAATACACTACTTGACACAGAATTTCCTAAATAATATTTATTAAAATTTGCATATTTATTAAAAAAATGAAAACACTTAAAAAAACTATGTCAAGTATAGTATTATATTTTTAAAATACACTCAAATTTCAATATCTTTAATGTGTTTTTTATATGGGAACATTGAGTTTATTATAAATACAGCGAAAAAATTTTATCCATTATTTTATTAGATTTTAGTATCAGCATTTTAGCGGAGATTTTGAAAATCTCCTCAGACTAACAGCTAATGACACGTCTTTTAGCTGAATTAAAAGAATAGATTCACTCTTATTTAAATCACTTCAAGAAAAACTATTTTTATCTTCTGGTATTTTTAAAGAGTCAGCCAAAATATTAACTAAGTACTCTCTTGCAACACCAATTGAATATGTATAGTTTTTTTCTCACATCCATAAAATACCCTAAACTATTGCTCTATAGTGCTTTAGTCAATGTGTCGGATACACTGAATACTTAAATGTATTATACACACTGTGGTACTGTTTGTCAATAATTCTAATAAGTTTTATCCATTTTCACAACAGATATTTCAACTATTTAAGATTTGTTATACTTTTCGCTATTTTATATTAAAGTTAGATATGCTAATTGACAGAATATTTTCAGAAAAGTTATAATAAAGTCATCAATCATACATATTTTTTAAAACTATTGCTGAAACTAAAAACCTATCAAAAAGCTTTGTAATTTTATTACAGCAAGATTATTGATAATCTGCAAAACTAATAATACTAAAATCTAATAAAATAATGGATAAAATATGTTTTATATCTTTATAATAAAGTTATAAGTCATATACTATTTTTTTAAATTTTTAATAAAAATTTTCCATAGATTAAATAGATATTAGTATAATTTACTAAAATAACAATATTGGTTTTATAAAAAGTGATTAGTATGAATATTATCCATTGATTAAATAGATAATAGTATTAGTCAAATTTTGATATTTTTAATGTATTTTTCATTTGGGAAACTTAAATAACATAACATTAATACAGCCCATTATAGCATTCATTATAAATGTTTTCCACTTTATCAAATCCGGAATTTTCCCAGATAATTAAAGAAAAATTGTATACTTAAAAAAATGCTTATCTTACAATCGAAAATATTAGAAACTAAAAATATTAGAAACTTTTTCCAAAACTTTTAAAATAAGGCTTGAAAAAAAACTTTTATTCTGATAGAATTTGAGCATGGATTTAGATGGGCTGTCTCAAAAAAATGGAATGAATTCCATAATACGGAATCATAGAAATATTTTTTATTTTTCAGTGAATTTTTTCTAAATTTTTTTCTATACTATTTCACTAATTCACTAAGAAAAATGAAGAAATTCAATTTGCCTTATCTATAAACTTTGTATTTATGTTAATTTTTTTTATCTAAAAATGAATGAAAAATTTCATTTTTAGAAATTTTAAGTCTTATCGTTGGAATTTTGCAATATTTTTTTCAATTCACCGTAGTTTGATAATATCAACTTGACCCAATACTAAAAACCTATCAAAAAGCCATGTGATTTTATAACTGTAAAATTATTGACAATCCACAAAATGTGCGATTTGGTAAAATAAGATTCTTGGCATTATAAATAGTGATTAGTATACGTTTTGAGTCTGGATGGATATTATTTCCCCTATTTTGTTAATACTAAAAAGCAATTAAATAGTCCTAAAAATATATTAAGGATGCTTGTAAAAACTAAAAAAAATAATATTTCAATAAATCTAAATATATGACATTATAAACGGTGCTTAATATAAGTATATTTTTTTAAGATAAGGCAGAGCGTTTTCAAAAATATTTAAGTGTATTGGAAATCTCTTAGGCAGACTCTTATAAAACTTACTACAATATAGGCTTAGGCTATGAGGCTTTAGTATTTAGTTAAAGTGTTTGAATTTGACAGTTTGTGAATTTATTTTTCAACGATAACAAGCTAAGTTATTTTACACAAATATATTGTATTTTACGACAGGAGGTGTAAGAATGGATGGTATCAAGATAGGCTTGGTTGATTCTTTGGTGATGTCGCTTAGCGGTATGGCGGTTGTGTTTTTTGTATTGATATTGCTTGCAGTTGCCATAATAATCATGGGTAAGATACTTGACGCAATGGGTCTTGGCTCATCAGCTCAGGCAAAAAAAGCTGAGGAAGCTAAAAAGGTTACAAAAGCTGTAAGTACAAGCTCAAGTTCAACTGTTGCTCCAAAACCTGTAGAAGAAAATTTTGAGGAGTATGCGGTAATACTTGCAGCTGTAAGTGAGCATACAAGGACTCCTATAGAAAATCTTAGGATAACTTCAATAAATAAGAGATAGTTATATGACTGTATGGTACATAACCGTACTTATGTCAAAATTTAGTGTCAGAATCTGAAAATATTTTGTTTATAATCAAAAAATATTTAATATGAAAGGAAATTATTGATATGAGATATGTAGTAAAAGTTAACGGAAAAGAATATGATGTTGAAGTTGAAAAACTGGGCGGTCCTTATGCCTCACTTAGCAGAAGTACAGCTTATGTACAAGGTGTGCCTGTAGCTGCAGCCCCTGTTGCTGCTCCTGCACCGTCTCCTGTTGCTGCAGCCCCCGCTCCTGCTCCAAAACCTGCTCCTGCTCCTGCAGCTGCCCCTTCATCTTCAGGCGGAGTAGACATAGTATCTCCAATGCCGGGAAAAGTATTCAAACTTGTAGCACAGCCGGGAGAACAAGTGGCTGAAGGCCAAGTTGTTATGATACTTGAAGCTATGAAGATGGAAAATGAAATAGTTGCTCCTCAAGCCGGTACTGTTGACACTATTCTTGTTAAAGAGGGAGATTTGGTAGAAACTGATACTGTTCTTGCCACTCTTAAATAAGGAGGAAACAAATGGACAATCTTTTTATTGATGTTTTGACTAATCTTTTTAAGTCATCCGGTTTTGCTGCACTTGACTGGAGAAACATACTTATGATTATTATATCATTTGTCCTTGTTTATCTCGCTATAGCAAAGCAGTTTGAACCGTTGTTGCTATTACCTATAGCCTTTGGTATGTTCTTGTCCAATCTTCCTCTTGCAGGTCTTATGGCTGAGGCGGCTGAAGGTCAACCATGGTATTCTGCAGGTGTGCTAAGAATAATATACAGCGGTGTAAAGAGTAACCTCTTCCCTTGTCTGATATTTATGGGAGTAGGTGCTATGACTGACTTCGGTCCGTTGATTGCAAACCCTGTAAGCCTTCTTTTGGGAGCTGCCGCACAGTTAGGTATATATTCTGCCTTTACCTTTGCAAATATGTCAGGACAGTTCACAGCAAGACAGGCTGCTTCAATAGGTATAATAGGCGGAGCAGACGGTCCTACAGCAATATACATTACTAACAACCTTGCACCTGAGCTCTTGGCTCCGATAGCTGTTGCAGCTTATTCTTACATGGCTCTAATACCACTTATCCAACCTCCTATAATGAAGGCTCTTACTACAGAAAAGGAAAGAAAGGTAAAGATGGGACAGCTTAGAAAAGTAAGTAAGATTGAAAAAATTGTATTCCCTATACTTGTTGTTCTATTTACTTCATTGTTATTACCGTCTGTTGCCCCACTTTTGGGTATGCTGATGCTTGGTAATCTATTTAGAGAATCAGGAGTTGTGGACAGACTTTCAAACACAGCTCAAAACGAATTGATAAACATAGTTACTATAATGCTCGGTCTTACAGTAGGTGCTACTGCAAATGGTGAAATATTCCTACAACCGAGAACTCTACTTATAATAGCTATGGGACTTGCAGCCTTTGCCTTCTCTACAGCAGGTGGAGTGTTATTTGGAAAATTGTTGTACTATGTTACAGGCGGAAAGATAAATCCTCTAATAGGATCAGCCGGAGTGTCTGCCGTTCCGATGGCAGCCAGAGTGTCACAGGTAGAAGGTGCGAAATACAACCCTACAAACTATCTTTTGATGCATGCTATGGGACCTAACGTTGCAGGCGTAATAGGCTCTGCAGTTGCAGCAGGATTCTTCATGCTTATAGCACAACTTGGTTATATATAAAAAAATATGATAATTTGCAACTTGGAACAGACAAAATAAAAGCCTAACTATCTATTATAACAAGTCTTGTTAATCAACTTGCAAATTATCTAAAAAAAATTGATTTTAAATAAAATTATCAGTTAATGCTATATTACTTAATTTAGGATAGTTATATTTGCTTTATTATGACAGTTTTTACATCATATTTAATTATCAAATATCAACATCCGACTTTTGAAATAAAAAGTTAAAACTAAGAAATGCGATCGTAAAGCGAAATTTTCGTCGCAAAATATATGGAGGACATTATGAGTAAGGTAATGAGTTTACACGATGCCGTTGCAAAATTTGTGCATGACGGCGATGCAATATCATTGGGCGGTTTTACCACAAATAGAAAGCCTTATGCGGCTGTACATGAAATACTTCGCCAAGGTCAAAAAGACTTCGTAGTCTATGCAGGACCTGCAGGCGGAGACTGGGATATGCTTATAGGTCAAGACAGAGTTAAGGCATATATCAACTGCTACACTGCAAATTCAGGATATACTAACGTTGCAAGAAGATTCAGAAAGAAAATAGAAGACGGAACTTTAGTATTTGAAGACTATTCACAAGATGCCATCATGTTGATGCTTCATGCTGCATCACTCGGACTGCCTTATCTTCCTGTTAGATTGATGATGGGCTCTGACGTTGCAGATAAATGGGGAATAAGCAAGGAAGTAAGAGCGACTATAGACAAACTTCCGAAGGATAAGCTTGTAGAAGTTGAAAATCCTTTCGTTCCCGGCGAAAAAGTGCTTGCACTTCCTGTACCGCAACTTGATTGTGCGATTATACATGTACAGACAGCTTCTCCTGACGGTACTTGCTCTATAGAAGGAGATGAATTCCACGATATAGACATAGCAATAGCTGCTAAAAGAGTAATAGTAACTTGTGAAACATTGGTAACAGATGAACATATAAGACTTAATCCATCTGCAAACTCAATACCCGGATTTTGCGTAGATGCTGTAGTCCATGCTCCTCATGGCGCACATCCTTCACAAGTGTACAACTACTATGACTATGACAAAGAATACTTTATAGCTTATGACAAGGCAAGCAAGACTGATGAGGACTTCAAAGCCTTCCTTGACGAGTGGGTATACGGAGTGAAGACTCACGAAGAATATCTTGAAAAACTCGGTGTAAACCGCTTGTTAAAATACACTAATGTACCCGGATTCGGTTATGCTACAAAGGTTAAATAGGGAGGGCGAAATAATGGCTAATTATTCAAATTATACAAATAAAGAAATGCAGGCTATAACTATAGCTAAGATTATAGAAGACGGACAAATAGTAATAGTGGGAACAGGTCTTCCACTTATAGGCGCCTCTCTTGCAAAAAGAGTATTTGCTCCAAATTGTAAACTGATAGTGGAAAGCGGACTTATGGACTGCTCTCCTATAGAAGTGCCAAGAAGTGTCGGCGATAACAGATTTATGGATCATTGCGCAGTTCAATGGCCAAACGTAAGATTCATAGGCTTTGAAACAAATGAATGGCTACATGATGAAAAAAGAATGATAGCCTTCATCGGTGGAGCTGAAATAGATCCATACGGTAATGTAAACTCTACAAGCATGGGAGATTACAACCATCCTAAGACAAGATTTACAGGTAGTGGCGGTGCAAACGGAATAGCTACATTTGTAAATACTGTAATAATGATGCAACACGAAAAACGTCGCTTCACTGACAAGATAGACTATATCACAAGCCCGGGCTGGATAGACGGCCCTGAAGGCAGAGCTAAAAAAGGTCTACCTACAAACAGAGGACCTATAGCGGTCGTTACTGACAGAGGCGTGATGAAATTTGATGAAAAGACTAAGAGAATGTATCTTCACGGATACTATCCTACTTCTTCTCCGGAAGATGTAAAAGAAAATACAGGATTTGAAATAGACGTTACAAGAGCAGTTCCATTGGAAGCTCCGGATCCTGAAGTAATCAGAATGATAAGAGAAGAGATAGATCCGGGTCAGGCATTTATAAAGGTACCTAAGGAAGCTTAATATATTTACAACTTAAAAGAATTTTACTCTATATAATATAAAAATTTAAAGAAAGGTGGCAATTATGGGAAATTACTCAATGCATTCATATTTTCAAAATATGCCAAAAGTAGGTAAGGCAGTAACATCCTCAAATGCTGAAAATAGAGAGCTTTTCAAAGAAGTGGAGGCTCAAATCCACGCTTTGATAGAAGAAGCTGTAGCCTACGGAAGATCTGACGAATCACTTAACAAATCAGGTCAAATGACTGCAAAACAAAGAATAGAAGAACTAATTGACGAAGGTACTTGGTGCCCTCTAAATACAATATTCAACCCTGAAGAAAATCCTGACGGAACAACAGGTATATTAAAAGGACTTGGAAGAATAGAAGGAAAATGGGCTGTAATCATAGCTTCAGATAATAAGAAACTTGCAGGTGCATGGATACCCGGACAAGCTGAAAACCTGCTTAGAGGTTCTGACACTGCAAAAAGACTTGGCATACCTCTTGTATACATCCTAAATTGTAGCGGCGTTAAACTTGACGTGCAAGAAAAAGTATATCCAAACAGACGTGGAGGCGGTACTCCGTTTTTCAGAAATGCTGAGCTTGCACAAATGGGTATACCTGTAATCGTCGGCATATACGGAACAAACCCTGCAGGTGGCGGATACCACTCAATAAGCCCTACAATACTGATAGCACATAAAGATGCCAACATGGCAGTTGGTGGAGCAGGAATCCTTGGCGGTATGAACCCTAAGGGCTATATAGATCAGGAAGGTGCAGAACAAATAATAGAAGCCAATATGAATGCAGGTAAGCAAGATCCTCCCGGAGCGGTAAGAGTGCATTTTGAACAAACAGGTTTCTTCAGAGAAGTATACGAAGAAGAAGAAGGCGTACTTGACGCTATAAGAAAATACATGAGCTATATACCTGCTTACAATCTTGAATTCTTCAGAGTGGACGATCCTAAGCCTCCTATGCTTTCACAAGACGAGCTTTACGATGTAGTGCCTATGAACCAAAAGAGAAGCTATGACGTATATGATGTAATAGGCAGACTGTTTGACGGCTCAGAATTCTTGGAATACAAAAAAGGCTACGGACCTGAAATGGTAACAGGGCTTGCAAAGGTAAACGGCTTGCTTGTCGGTGTAATTTCCAACTTCCAAGGACTTCTACCTAAGTATCCTGAATACAAGGAAAACTCTGCCGGAATAGGTGGAAAATTGTACCGTCAAGGTCTTATAAAGATGAACGAATTTGTAACTCTTTGCGGTAGGGACAAGCTACCTATAGTGTGGATACAAGATACTACAGGTATAGACGTGGGCGATGACGCTGAAAAAGCTGAACTTCTCGGTCTTGGTCAATCACTAATCTACTCTATAGAAAACTCTGACGTTCCTCAACTTCAAATAACTCTAAGAAAAGGTACTGCTGCAGCCCACTATGTAATAGGCGGACCTCAAGGTAACAATACAAACGCCTTTGCCATAGGTACTGCTGCAACTGAAATCTATGTAATGAGCGGAGAAACTGCCGCTGTTGCGATGTACTCAAGAAGACTTGTAAAAGACAAGAAGGAAGGAAAAGATCTCCAACCTATAATAGACAAGATGAACAAGCTTATAAATGACTACACAGATAAGTCAAGACCACAAGCTTGCGCAAAATACGGCTTTGTTGATGAAATAGTAGATATGACTCTTTTGAGAAACTATGTTGAGGCATTTACAGAAAGTTCATACCAAAATCCAAAATCAATATGCGCCTTCCATCAAATGCTTACTCCAAGAGCAATAAGAGACTACGACAACGTATTTAAAAAATAGGTGATACAAAATGATGACTTGGTTTGATATGCTTATTATCCCTCCTTTTGAAAAAATCATTGATTTGGAAAAGGTGGAAGAAATCAGCTTGAACAAGTTGAACAACAACATTGATGACGAAGAAATAAAGTTTGTATTCTGCAATGACTTATCTGATGAAGATATGGCAAATCAAAATTTTTTCGAAGATACAATTAAACAACTTAGGGCTTTTCAAGACGAAGGAAAGTATATAGGAGCCTTAAAAATCAAGGATGATGTGGTCGCAATAGTAAGCTATGTGGACAGCGAAGACGACTGGTAAGATTTATATGATGAACTATAAAAGTTAAGATATATAAGACGGCCTGTAATTAAAAAAGTTACAGGTCATCTTTTGCAACTAAGTACAATTTTTATTGGTACTTAAAGAAATTTGTAAGTAATTTGTACAAATAAATATCAATGGTTTTTGATTTTCCAATATTTACAAATACTTCATTTTATGATATAATCCTTAAATCGAAATTTTTTGTATTTTATTTTTAGGAAAATTTTTATAATATGCTATTTATTCAACGATTTTTGAAATTTATAAGCTGCTAAATTAATTTTATAATATATGGTGGATTTTGTTTAAAATATGGACTGACTTTGTATAGATTTACTTTTTAAAGTTTATAGTCTATCATATATCAAACACTATGACTTGTGTATTTATCTGCAATCATTAATTTTTACCGATATCGGAATTTTTCTATATATCGTTGAAAAGTCAATATTATAATGATTTTCCTTGTTTTTTTAAAGGAGGACAAATGGAAATTCCTGTTTTAAAACTTGGGACTTTTGAAGTTATGTTTATCGCTGTAATTGCGATATACATTGGAGATTTTTTCAGAGCAAAGTTCCCTATACTCAAAAAATACTGTCTACCGGCTCCGGTAGTAGGCGGAACCTTAGTATCAATCATCATAATGTGTTGTTATTATGCAAAATTATTCAATCCGGAATTTGATTTTAAGACTGTAAATACCCTATTTTATTGCTGGTTCTTTGCTGCCAGCGGTGCGTCTGCAAGTATGGCGCTACTCAAAAAAGGCGGTAAGTTGGTAATAATTTTTGCTGTACTTGCTGCAGTGCTTGCCGCTCTCCAAAATACAGTGGCAATCGGAGTAGGCTCGCTCATGGGAGTAGATCCTCTTATCTCTATGATGACAGGTAGTATACCTATGACAGGCGGACACGGAAATGCAGCCTCATTTGCTCCTGTAGCTGTAGAAGCAGGTGCTAAGGCGGCAATGGAAGTGGCTTTGGCTTCTGCAACATTTGGACTTATCTCAGGCTCTATCTTAGGTGGACCTTTTGGAAACTTCCTTGTGAAAAAATTCAAGTTTGAAGATCCTGCTCTTGATGGTAAAGATGACGATAGTGAAAATACAGAGTCTGTAAAAGTAATGTTAGAAAAGAAAAATATAATTACAGCTGTATTATTATTATGTATAGCCTGCGGTATAGGTCAGATAATATTCCTGCTTATAAAAGCTATAGGAAAGGACTTCCCTATCCATGTTTGCTGTATGTTTGGCGGTATATTGATAAGACTGCTTTATGATACAAAAAAAGGCGACCATGAAAATCTATACGAAGCCATAGATACTATAGGCGATTTCTCGTTGGCACTTTTCGTCTCAATGTCTATAGTTACAATGAAACTATGGGAATTGGCAGGTCTTGGACCTCAACTTGCTGTACTTCTTATAGCTCAGGTAGTGTTGATAGTGGCATTTTGTTTCTTCCTCACATTCCCATTGCTTGGCAAAAACTACGACGCCGCAGTAATGGCAGTAGGACATATGGGCTTTGGTCTTGGCGCAGTACCTGTATCAATGACTACTATGCAAACTGTCTGCAAAAAATACAGATATTCAAAGCTTGCATTTTTCGTAGTGCCTGTAATCGGCGGATTTATCAGTAATATAAGTAATGCCCTTATAATTACTCAATTCTTAAATCTTGCAGCAGGTATGAGATAGATAAAAGTAATATATAAAAAAATATCCAAACAGGATGAGTTTTCATCCTGTCAGGCTGAAGACAAACCCACAAAAAAATATTTTTGTGGGTTTAATTTTTTGATTAGAATTTTGATTTTGAATAAAAATTGTATTTTTTTGGGAGTGTAAATAGTTTTTAATGATTGTATTAATTTTTTTGGTGAATTTGTGTCTCTTTGAGACAACATTTTTACCAATTTCTTTATATTTAGGCATGTGAAAGTAATGGCTGCCTTTACAGTCATTTTTTCTATACCCCTTTGGTTTGTATATCTAAAGTTATGGCACTCTTTTGCTGTTCCAAATTGCCTTTCTATTGTCTGTTTCCTCATTGCATATTCGGCTTTACCAGTGTATGTATATCTGTATTCTTCACATATATCTATGTAATCTTGCCATATATGTCTTGTTATTGTTTTTTGATTTTGTTTATTTGTTGTGCAGTTTCTAAGTTTTTTACATTTTACACATTCTTTCTTGTTGCTTTTGTAATGTCTATATCCATCTTTATCTGTTGTGCTATATTCTAAACCTTTATTTTCCGGACATATGTAGTAGTCTTCATATTCATCATACACATATTCTCTTTTTGGATACATTTGTCCGTTTTTATTTTGTCCTTTTGGTCTTGTGTATGGTAATACCGGCATTATTTTATCTTCTATTAGCATCTTTGCTATTGCTGGAGTTTTGTAGCCTGCATCCATTACTAACTTTTCCGGCTTTGTTTGTTTTACTTTGCTTTGATAAAAATCAAAAAATGTTGTGCTGTCATGTAAATTGCCCGGATATGCTTTGTAGTTTAGTATCCATCCATTTTTGTCGCAACTTGTTTGTACGCTATATGCAAATACTTCCTTGTGTTCTCCTTTATGAAACAGTCCACTTTCAGGGTCTGTATCACTTATTGTTTCTTGTTTTGTTTCTTGTTTTTCTTGGACTTTTAATTCTTTTTTATCTCTATGTTTTCTGTCTAAATTAATTTCTTTTTCTAGTTGTCTTTGGTATGCTTTTGCCTTTTTTACTACTTCTTGTTTATGATTTTTATGTCTGTTTGCGTGTGCTTTTACATGTGTTGAATCTACAAATTGCATTTTGCTATCTACTAAGCCTTCTTCTATTGCTTGCATTAGCACTTTACTAAATATATTTTCAAATATATTAGTTCCTTTGAATCTTCTTGTATAGTTTTTTGAGTATGTTGTAAAGTGTGGTATTTCATCTGTTAAGTCATATCCCAAAAACCACCTATATGCTGTATTTACTTGTATATCTTTTATTGTTTGTCTCATACTTTTTATTCCGTAAAAGCATTGTATTAAAAGTATTTTTACCAGTACTACTGGATCTATGCTTGGTCTGCCATTATCAAGACAGTATAATTCTTCTACTTCACTGTATATGAAATCAAAGTTTATATATTTATCTACTTTTCTCAAAAAATGATCTTCTGGTACTATTTGTTCTATGGAAATTATTTGCATTTGTAATGTATTTTTACTATTTTTATGTAACATTTTTCTTTCTCCCATTGAAATATCAATTAATTATACTATTATTATATCACAAAATACTGAAATTTCAAAGAATTTTCTTGTTTTTTGACATGCAAAAGGGCAGAAATTTTAAAAATTTCTGCCCCTTTGTCTACACTCTGAC
>FUZS01000024.1 GCA_900167215.1 [Eubacterium] yurii | reverse complement strand
GACCGCTTTCGCTTTGCTGTTTCCATTTCCCAATTTAAACAGTTCATCTCGTATTAGCTGACATTTCTATCAGTTATCCGTGTGTCACAGGTTGATTACTTACGCGTTACTCACCCGTCCGCCACTAAGTTATACATATTCCATCCGAAGACTTCCTATATATACCTTCGTTCGACTTGCATGTGTTAGGCACGCCGCCAGCGTTCATCCTGAGCCAGGATCAAACTCTCAATTAAAATTTATCCTTCAGCTCTTACACTGACTTTTGTGTTGTTATTCCTTACTTACCTTATTTCAGGTTTGTCTTGTTTACTATCCGATTTTCATTGTCCATTTTTATTCACTGTCAATTTGCTAAGACTTTTGTAAGTCCTTCGTGGTACAGCTTATTTATTATACTTTTTTTATTTTTTTTTGTCAAGCATTTTTTGACTAAATATTTTATTTTTTTATTAAGTTTTTTATGCTTTTTAAAAGTATTGAAATATTCTGTTTTTATCTTGTTTCGTTGACAGCTCGGATATAATATCATATTTTTATCTTATGTGTCAAGAGATTTTTTTATTTTTTTTTTACTTTTTTCATGAAATCCCTATTTTCCAATATTTTTATTTTTCGTACATTGTATAGTGAAATTGAACAAAAAAATAAAAAAATGACTCATCTTGAATTCTGTGTTAAAATATAGTTCCCAAGCATATATTAAAGGAGAACACAAGATGAGTCAAAAAAATTGTAACATAAAAACATCAAAATATAAAGAGCAAAATAAAAAAGCCAGTAAAAGAAGCTTCAAACATATAGACCGGATTCAAAGAGGACAAATAAGCGCATTACTCCAAGAAGGTAAAAGTGTAGCATATATAGCTAAGGTATTGGGTCGCTCAAGAACAACAATATACAATGAACTAAAAAGGGGCGCTACTATACAGATAAAAAATAAAAAGAAAGTAGAAGTATATCTTCCTGATAAGGCACAAATAGTGTATGAGCAAAATAGAAAAAAATCAAGAAAAGCACTAAAGATACACAAGTGTAGTAAAGAATTTATAGAGTATTTAGTAGAATCAATAAAGCAAGAAAAATGGTCAGTAGACGAAACAATCTCAAGAGCAAAAAAACAAAGAATGTTTGAAATAATACCAAGTTACAAGACAATATACCACTATATAGAAAAAGGAATACTGCAGATAAAAAATATAGATTTAGCGCTAAAAGTAAAGAGAAAAGCAAGAAATAAGATAGGGATAAAAAATAAAAAGATATATGGTACAAGTATCAGTCAAAGACCGCAGTATATAGAACAAAGACAAGAATTTGGGCATTGGGAAGGAAATACAGTACAAGGGAAGAAGAAAAAAGGAGAAGTAATCATCTAGCTAGTAGAAAGGAAGACAAGACACAGTATATTTGTGAAAGTAAAGGGTAAAGATAATGAATCAATAAAACAAGGATTAAGAGAGATACTAAAAGAATATGAAGAAACAAGCATCTACTACGCCCATCCATACTCAGCATTTGAAAGAGGGACAAATGAGAGACATAACGGATTATTGAGAATGTTCATACCAAAAGGCAAGGATATAAGTAAATACAGTAAAAGTAATATTGAAGAATATACAGATAAGATAAATGCAAAGCCAAGAAAGATACTAGGATATAACACGCCAGAAGAACTATTTGACAAAGAATTAGATAGGATTTATAAAACAAAGTAATCCCCTTAATGACTTGTTAGTAAAAGCTAAGCTAAAGATGAAAAGGAAAATATCAATAGCTCTATGACCTTTAGCTTTTGTGATATTAGACTGATTTAACAACTTATTAAGTTTAAGAACTCTAAAAGCATTAATAAAAGATAATCTACTCTTTTCAAAATCGAAAATATTTGATATCATATGTGTAAGCACCTTTCTAATTAGAAGTATATGTTTTTTTTGTTTACACATATATACCCAAGATAGGTGCTTTTTAATTGGAATATCAATAAAAACAAAGAAATTTTAATCAAATATTTATAGTATTATGATATAGATGATATAGATGATGTAAAATTACAAAGTAGAATTAATTTTTTTGTCAAGTTGTGTATTATTGTTTTTATAAATGTTAATATTTCAGTAGTTACACCACATTATTTATTTGGGAAAGTTGAGTAAATAAAATATCTATTATTTCTATTATTTCAAATACAATAAAAATAACTACTTTTAAGCCTAGTTTTTTCGATAAATATACTCTTGTTTAATTTAGCTCTTAACTTTATAATTTAATTAATCTATCAATATTTATTTAATGCTGATTTTCTTATAATTTCATATTAAAAAATACTAAATTACTAGGATTTTTATGGTTCTTATCATAAATTGGGATAATAAGTGATTAAATGCAAAAAGAGATGTTGAACTATCAACATCTCCTGTCTAATTGGTGCACCCAAGAGGACTTGAACCTCCGACTCACAGTTTAGGAAACTGTAGCTCTATCCTGCTGAGCTATGGGTGCATATAAATATTCAAAATAATAAATTGTGTACAAGAAGTTTTATTTAAAAATTTGTTTAATAAACTCATAAATTTAATGTCTATAAAGGATAACACAAAACTTAAAAAAAAACAATAATTTTCTAAAAATAACATCTGGGAAAAAGTTATAAAATAAAGTGTCAGTAATTTAAAATAATACCTATGCCTATAATATACATGAAGAGTATAATACTATTATCCATAGATTAAATAGATATAAGAATAAGTACCAATTGTTTTTTATATTTTAAATATTAATAGATTTTTAATATTAAGCTAAGACGTCATTTAACCCTGTAATTTTAAGTTTATTTAAATTCTTCCATAATTACAATTTTTGCTTCTTTAAGAGTTTTTTGAATATCTATTACTCTCTGATTTGAGCTTCCTCTAAATTTTAGCCTCAAATTCCTAAGTTTTTCCTCGTATCTTCCATCTACAAGTACATCACAGTAAGATATAATTTCCATTTTTTCTTTACTATTTAATATTTCTTCATAGGTATAGCCTGAATATATCCATATGCTTTTTGAGGTGGATTTTCTGACCTGAGTCAAAAAATTTATCATGTCATTATAATCTTGCTGAAGTGGCTCTCCACCTAAGATAGTAAGTCCTGAAATTTCATCTTCGCTAAGATATCTTATTATTTCATCAATTTGACTTTGAGTAAATTCTTTACCATAGGCAAAATCCTGATAATCCTTGTTGAAACAATTAAAACAGTTGTGAGTACATCCTGTAAAAAAGACACTTGTCCTTATTCCTACTCCGTTTGCTATATCATATTTTCTTATTTGAGCGTATTTCATAACAATCAATTCTTTCTAACAGCTTATCTTACACTAAGATTAAGTAAAAAAATTTAATCTACAGATAAAGTACTTTCAGTATCAATTTTATCTTCATCATCACTATCGTCACTTGTGAGCAATTCTTTAAACATCAATAACTTTTCTTTTAGTGTGCTGTTTCTTTCTTCTTCAAAGATATTGTCCACCATTTTTCTAATTGTATTTTGTGTTGCTATTATAACGAGAAGTTTTTTTGCTCTGGTAATGGCTGTATAGAGTATCTTTCGAGTCAGCAACATTGGCACAGTATGATGAATAGGAAGTATTATACATGGATATTCTGAACCTTGCGACTTGTGTATTGTAAGTGCAAAAGCATGTTCCAACTCTCCAAGTTCATCAAAATTATATACTGCCTTTTTCCCATCATCAAATAAGACAGTAAGTATCTTATCAGAAAGATTAACGCTTTGTATTACTCCTGTATCTCCGTTAAAAATTCCGCTTCCTTCCATTTTGGATTCATCTATCCATTTTTTCTCATAGTCATTTTTGACATGGATTACCCTATCATCTTCCCTGTAAATTCTGAATTTAGTCTCGTATTCATTTTTTAAAGGGCTTTTAGGATTTAGGGCATTTTGGAGAATTTTATTTAAGTTTTGAGTTCCTATGTCTCTTTTTTTCATAGGTGTAATTATTTGTATATCTGATTTTGTTATATTGTAATGCTCAGGCAACCTCTTTGTTATCAGATCCACTATCAAATCTTGGATATCTTGAGCGTTTTCTCTACTCATGATAAAAAAGTCATTTTCCTTTTGATTGGCAAGTGGCATTAGCCCTGAATTAATTCTATGCGCATTTACTATTATATTGCTCTTCATAGCCTGTCTGAAAATCTTGCTGAGAGTGATGCAAGGTATTAGTGATGAGTCTATTATGTCTTTTAACACATTCCCTGCTCCAACAGAGGGAAGTTGATCTTTATCCCCTACAAGTATCAGTCTTGTGCCTTTTTTTATTGCAGACAGGAGGTTATTCATCAGCAAGATGTCAACCATTGATGTCTCATCTACAATTATTACATCAGCAGAAATAGGCTCATCTTCATTTTTGCCAAAGAATTCTTCTTCAAGGCTGGAATTATATCCCATATCCAATAGCCTGTGTATGGTGCTTGCCTCTTTTTTAGTGGACTGTGTCATCCTTTTAGAGGCTTTTCCGGTAGGTGCACATAATTTTATTTTTTTGCCTATTGCCTCAAATACATCTATGATAAATGAAAGGGTGGTTGTCTTTCCTGTACCGGGACCTCCGGTTAAGATCAATATATTGTTGTTTACAGCCATGTATACACTTTCTATCTGTTCGTCAGATAATTGTATATTGCTGTTTTTTATCTTCTCACTTACTATATCATTTAACTTACTTTGTTCTATTATCTCATCTTGATAAGTCAGTAGCTCTATAAGTTTTGAAGCAACATTAGTCTCTGCCATTGCATAAGAATAGAGATAGATTTTTATCTTATCCCTCTCATCCATACTACCGTCGATAATAATCTTCTTTTGTGTGTAGAGGTCATAGCATACAGATAAGATTTCTTCCTCATCATCCAAGTTTATAAGTTTTTTCATTTCAAAAGATAACTTGCCCAAGTTAATATATGTATGCCCCTCATAGACAGATTGGTTTAAAATATAAAGTGCAGCCTGTATTTTTCTCTCTTCAAGATTATCCGCAATACCTATTTTTCTTGCAATTTCATCAGCCTTTATAAATCCTATTCCTTTTATATCTTCACATAGTTTATAAGGATTATTCATAAGCACGTTTACAGTGTTTTCAAGATAAGTGTTATAGATTTTTATACTTAAACTTGTGCTTAGGTCAAACTTGGAAAGCTGAATAATTACATTTTTCAAGTTCATCTTCTCATGATAAGATGTTATTATCTTATCCAGCTTCTTAGTTCCTATCCCATCTATTTGGAGCAATTTCTCCGGAGTCTTTTCTATAACTTCAAGAGTCTTTTCTTGAAAGACATCTATTATTTTTTTTGCATACTTTTCCCCTACTCCATCTATTACTCCTGAAGACAAAAAATCATAAATCTCTTCGACACTGTCCGGTTTTAGCGGAACATAGGACTCAACCTTGAATTGCTCTCCATATATTTTATGCTTTGTATAATTGCCGGTGATTTGAATTTTATCTCCTATATCCAAGCCTGCCAAAGAACCTGTAATAGTTATCTCATCATCTTCTTGGGATAGAAAAAGAGCAACGCCATATTCGTTATCAAAAGATAGATATATTACATCTATTATCTTTCCTATAATGCTATGTGACATTGCTCCTCCTTTTTATCTTTAATTACATCTAACTTTAATTCAACTATTATTTTCTTTTTTATTTAAATTATCTCGTCATAGAAAAGTACATTGTCCAAATACTGCACCTCTCTACATTCAAATTCAAGTTTCCCGGTCTTTATATCTATGATTCTATAAAAATTCCTATTTGAATTCTCAACCTTAGTAATGAGATACTGATTTAAGATATATTTATAATAGTTCTCGTTGGAATTTATCTTCTTATACTCATAAATCTGTGTTTTATCGTGAAGATCAAATATTTTTATACTTGAATTATCTTTTGAAACTTTCACAGGCTCATCATTCTCATAACAGAAGCAGTCTTCTATATCCATCCTTGCTATTTTTGCCATTTCAGCAGTATTTTTATCAATAGCAAAAATCTCCTGCTTTCCTATGAGAAGTCTGTCTTCAAAGTACTCACTCTGCCTTAAATACTTATCGTAAAAATCCTTTTTGTAATAGATGTAGTCTCTTGTACTTCCTATTACTCTCATTATTCCCTTATCTCCTAAGGAATCAATAATGTAAGTGGGCTCTATACTCTTGTCTTTTTGCCTCGATTTTTCTATAAAATCTTTCAAATTATACACTTTTATATTGTTATTAAAAGGATTTACATGACTCCTTTCTATCTCTTGAGTATTAATCTCATACATATCAGAATTTATCACACTATACTCATGTTCTTCATCCATGTAAACTTCTTCAACATAGAAATTTTCACTTTTTTTATCCATACACATAAAGCCTGTAGTATATTTGGTATAATAATCATGAATTTCATCTATTTGACTGTCATATATATTGATTAAATACAATTTATCCAGTTCTTTTTCTTCTTCACTATGTTTATTTCCAAGCTCAATAAGAGCATAGCTGTCAGATAACATTCTAAAACCGGAATACATAAACTCATTAACATTATACTTTATTGAAAATACTTCCAATTGTCTGTTTTTCTCAACGTCTATAGCGTAAAGTATGATATGAGCCATGTCCTTTTCATCCAAATACTGCACTATTGTGGAAAAAACTATATAGTTCATATTTGAAAAAGAAAGCAGGTCTTCATCAGATACAGGTACAAAAAGATAAAATCTCTTGGGATCCCTTGTGTGAAATCCGTTATCCACTCTTATGATTTTTTCATCTGCTTCGTAGTAACAGTATATGCCCTCTAAATACTGCCTGTACTTGCCGTCGCTTATATATTTTAAAAAATATATTCTGTCTTGCATAACTTTTACAGCTTTTATATTTACTTTTGGTAATTGTTGATAATTTTTAAGAATTCTTAAATCAATCTTTTCCAATTTTCTTTCCTCAGTTTTATTTATTCAGTTCATCATAACTTAATATATGGTCGGAATATATACCGTATACTTTACCGCTGTTTATGAAGTTTTTTGCCTTTTCCTTATTATTTTCAGTATGAACATAAACTCTTTGACCGTTTTGAACCAAAAGCGTAGGCAGTGCACTGTATACTCTATAATAATTGTCCATAGTTACGGCAAATAAGTCATTTGATTTTGCAAATTCCAATACATTATATGCACTTTGCTCAGTCCTGTACAAAGTGTATATTATATTCTTATACCCCAAATCTCTTATTGCAGCGTATTCAGTCGTACTGTATATTTGCGGTATCATCCTGTTCATAAGACTCGGATGTTCTTGAGCAAATTCACTGAGCATCTTGAAGTTACCGCTTTTCATATTGTCTTCCTTGACATCGGTAATAACATAAGCATCTGTATGTTGCTTCAAAAACTCCGCTGTATCGTCAATAGACATTTGTTGCAGATAATATATCATCTTCTTATTTTTAAATTCTTCATAATTCATATAATATCCATCTATAGATACATCACTATTTGTTAATTTACTGAAAGTAGCCCAGTCATGCACCTGTACAGCCTTGCCGTCAGTCGTCCAGTCAAAGTCTATCTCTATTAACCTGTTTCCTCTGGCGTATGAGTTTTTCATAGATTGAAGTGCATTTGTAAGCAAAATTCCTGCATATTCTCCACCTGCATGAGCTATGAATCTGTCATTTTTTATGGCAGGTCTTTGGTAGAAATTTGTTGCAACAGCTTGAGGTGTCTTAATATTTAAATTTACAGCCTGCTCTATCGAATAAATATATCCGTCAACATTTGAATTATTATCAGCTTTTTTAAGTTCATATATCTTGTTTCCTGACTGTTTGATTATCTCTATTTCTTCTTTTGAAGGAAGTACATTTTGATAAATGAAAATTATATATTTTCCTTCATTTCTTGCAATGTAACTTTTTATATCGCCTTCTCCTTTTAAATCCACTATTGCTGCTGTGTTTAGCGATTTATTACTTGCAAGAGAATCAGTAACCCCTACAACTAACTTATTCTTATTTTTAAAAGGAGCAGTTTTTAAGATTTCTAATGCTGAATTTCTATAATCAAAGGTTCTGACTATAAATCTGGCATCAGGATATCTGTCTAAAAATACGTTTATATCTCCTAAGCTCATCTGAGAATTTGAATTTAGCATTTTATAACTGAAATATTCATCAATACTTGGTGTATATATATTTTTCCCATAGTATTTTTCGAAATACTGTGAAAAATTATCCGCTAAAACAAGTTGTCCGTCTCTTGTAAGAGAAACTGTAATCTCAAAAATTCTAAATCCTCTGTTATATAGACTTTGCAATTCTTCCTTACTTTGAGATGCAAGCTTTACTACAACATTTGAATTTTCCACCTTCTCTAAAAAGTTATACTTAGTTGATGAAGCAGTAGAATTAGCTAAGTTATCAGAAGTAGTTTGATCTGTCGCATTAGTTGGATTATTAGAATCTGTCTGACCACTTAGATTTGGCTGATTGTTCAGATTTGTTTGATTATTGGTATTTGTTTGACTGTTTGTATTTTCAAATACCATAGTTGTATCTGTAGTTACCTTGTTGCTTACTTTTTTTTGTTCGTTTGTTTTATTTTGTACATTTGTCTTAGTTATTACTACATCTACCGAATCATATGTCTTAGTTATTTCGTCGTTTATATCGGCATAGGCATTCATTGACAGTATGCCGAAAATTAATAAAGATAATATTAAATTTCTCTTCAATTTTACTTTTTATGGCGTGATAAATCCGCCATTTCTCCTTTCTTCAAATCAGCTAAAGCTCTTTTGTATATTATTAGTTGTAATTTAAAAAGCATTTTATACTTAGTTTTACTCACTTTTTTCAAATATTAGCAAATAATCTTATTCCATTTTTAGTATCTATTTAAGAGCTTTTAGTATAAGTATTTTATGTCAAAGCGTGCAAGCGCTATAGCTTAAACGATTTTTACATTCTCTTTACCAGCTATATCCTGTAATTTTTTTATGATATCAAGATTAAAATCAATATTTTGATTATCTTTTACCATGGTCTTTCCACTTTTTTCATCATAAAAGTATAGTTTCGCATTTCCTGTCGATTTTGTCAAGCGTTCTATCATTTGTACTTGAGCAGAATTGTGAAAATCACTGACTTTCACATATATTTTTTTATCTGACACCACTTCTTCAATAGAAAGTATCTCCTCTGCAATCAACTTTGTATCTTCATCTTCCTGTACCGATAACCTTGCCCTTATATACACTACCTTATCTTGAACTAAATCATAGTATACTTTTTCATAAATTTTCGGAAAAACTATCACTTCCACACTTGAGTACAGGTCTTCTATAGTTATAAAAGCCATCATTGCATTTTTCTTTGTAGTGCTTATCTTCATCTTACTTATCATACCTATTATCTTCACCTTGGTGGTTTCGATGACTTTTTGGCTTGTATTTTCTTCGTTTATTTCTTTTATAGAGGTAGTCGTCATATTTGTCTTTTGTTTTATCAAATCCCGATATTTTTCAAGTGGATTCCCGCTTATATAAAATCCGAGTATCTCCTTTTCCATATTAAGCAGTATCTCATGGGAAAATTCCTTTATATCCGGAGCAATACCTATCTTATAACCTTGAGTAGCAACAACATTGAAAAAACTTATCTGACCTTGCACCATATTTTTTTTCGTAGAATGAATTCCTTCAATTATCCTCTCATAGTTTGACATGGCACTTGCTCTGTTGACTATGATACTGTCCAAAGAGCCTGATTTTATAAGTGCTTCTGCTACTTTTTTGTTTATATCTCTTGAGTCGAGCCTTTCCACCAAGTCTTCAAAGTTTACATATCTTCCGTTTTTTTCTCTTTCTAAGGCTATATTGGACGCTACTGCAAATCCTACACCCTTGAGAGCCGAAAGAGGAAATCTTATCTTGTCATTTTCTATGGAAAAATCTGAAAAAGAGTGATTAACATCAGGCGGCAAAACTTCAATTCCCATTTCCTGACAATCCATCTTGTATTCCATGACCTTATCAGTATTTCCTATAGCCATACTCATAAGAGATGCCATAAACTCAACCGGATAGTAGGTCTTTAAATAAGCTGTTTGATAAGAAATGACAGAATAAGCCGCAGCATGTGATTTGTTGAAACCGTAGTTTGCAAAATCTATCATATAGTCAAATATCTTATTGGCAGTTTTTTCGTCTATGCCATTTTTTACACAGCCTGCTATATTTTCACTTTCCATACCGTAGACAAATTTTTGGCGTTCCTGCTCCATTACATCCATCTTTTTCTTGGACATAGCTCTTCTTACCAGGTCTGCACTTCCGTATGAGTATCCGGCAAGATCTCTTACTATCTGCATTACCTGTTCTTGGTATATCATTATGCCCTTAGTTACCGACAGTATAGGTATCAGTTTTTCATGGATGTATTTTATATTTTTCTCGTCTTCCTTGTTTTTTATATATTCTCCTATGGAATCCATAGGACCCGGTCTATATAGAGATATACCGGCAGTCAGGTCTTCAAGATTTTCAGGTTTGAGTTCTTTCATAAACTTTCTCATACCTGAGCTTTCTATCTGGAACATCCCCAAGGTTTTCCCTGTAGCTATATGATCATATACCTTTTTATCATCATAGTCTATCTCATCAAGTTTAAGAGATATATTCCTATTTTTTTTGATATTATCGATGGTTTTTTGTATTATGGTCAAAGTTCCAAGTCCCAAGAAATCCATCTTCAAAAGCCCAAGTTCTTCCAAAGTAGTCATAGTAAACTGAGCCACTATATTGTCATCTTGTACATAGAGAGGAACATAAGAGTCTACAGAATTCTTGGAAATAACCACTCCGGCAGCATGGGTAGAGGCATGTCTTGGCATACCCTCTATGGTCTTTGCCATGTCTATGAGTCTTTTTACCGTACCATCTTCATCATATAATTTTTTAAGCTCATGATTGATATTTAAGGCTGACTCTATTGTAACTCCAAGCATTAGAGGTATCATCTTAGCCACTTTATCCGCTATGAAGTAACTTATACCCATTACTCTCGCACAATCTCTTATTGCAAGCCTTGCCTTAAAAGTACCAAATGTTATGATTTGAGATACGTGATCCTTGCCATATTTTTCCTTGACATATTCTATTACCATATCTCTTTTATCTGAAGCGAAATCAATATCTATATCAGGCATGGATACACGCTGAGGATTTAAGAATCTCTCGAAAAGCAAGTTGAATTTGAGCGGATCTATGTCAGTAATATTGAGCAGATAGGAAACTATGGAGCCTGCGGCCGAGCCACGACCTGGACCTACAGCTATGTCATTTTTCTTAGCAAAATCTATAAAATCGTGAACTATCAAAAAATATGCTACATAACCCATTTGATTTATCACTTCAAGCTCAAAGTCCAATCTTTGTCTTATCTCATCAGTGACAGTATCGTATTTTTTCAGTCCGTCATTGCAAAGTTTTTTGAGATATTCATAAGCTGTATAGTTTTCAGGTACTTCGTAATTTGGCAGATGATATGAGTCAAAGTCAAATTCTACATTACACATATCTGCAATTTTTTGAGTATTGTACAGAGCCTCTTCATCACCTTCAAAAAGCTTGTACATTTCTTCCTGAGACTTGAAATAAAATTCGTTGGTCAAAAACTCCATTTTCTGCTCATCAGCAAGTGTCTTTCCTGTTTGTATACAAAGAAGCACCTCATGTGATTTATTATCCTGCTTGTCCACATAGTGTACATCATTTGTAACTACAAGTGGTATGCCTGTATCTTTTGACATCTTTCTAAGATAGATATTTACCTTTTTTTGCTCAGGAATATTGTGATTTTGCATTTCAAGATAGAAATTCCCCTTGCCATATATTTCTTCAAGGCTAAGAGCAGTCTTACATGCCTTCTCATAATCTCCTGCCAAAATCTGTTGCTGTACATCTCCTGCAAGACAGGCTGAAAGACCTACAAGACCTTTAGAATATTTTTTGAGCAATTCGTAGTCAACTCTCGGCTTATAATAAAATCCGTCTACAAAGCCTATGGAAACTAACTTTATGAGATTTCTATAACCTTCGTCATCTTTTGCGAGCAAAATAAGATGTCCTGATTTTTTATCTATATTTTCCTTATCTTTGTGAGTCCTTGCTGCAGTATAAAGTTCACAGCCTATTATTGGCTTTATATTGTATTTTTTGGCAGCCTTATAAAAATCTACTACTCCGAACATTACGCCGTGATCCGTAATTGCAATACTGTCCATACCTAAATCACTTGCTTTTTTCATCACTTTATCTATCACGGTAAAACCGTCAAGTAGAGAGTATTGTGTATGCAAATGTAGATGAGTAAATTTTTTTTCACTTGTAGTGCTTTCTATCATATTTTAATACTCCACTTTTTTAAAAACTAAAAACATCCCAGTCGATATTATACCACCATATCGTATTTTATCAAAGTAAAAAGAATGTAACAAAAAAAGAATATTCATAAAAAGAATATCCTCTATTTTTAAAAAATATAAAGTTTATACACTAATTCGCAAGATAAAATACAGCTAAAATATCAATCAAGTTTAATTATATAAGCATTTTTTAACTTCAAACATATATTTATAAAACAATATAAGACTTTGCTTTCATTTTTTGCTAAATAAGAGTAATTACAAAATAAGAGAAGAAATTTTCCGAATTAATTAAATGACTAATGATATACTTGATATATTATTCTATCTTATCTCTATAAGTCCATAGTTGCTTCTTATTTCTTTTTGATATTTTCTGCCCTTTTGAGTAAGAGTATATACCCCCATCTTATCATCTCTGTTTACATATCCCTCTTTTTGCAAGCTATTCATATATTTGCTCAGTCTAAGTCCGCTCCAATTAAAATGGTGCTTCATAGATGAAATGCCAAGCTCTGCATACATATTATCATCTTTTGAGTGATTGTCCATATGTAGGACTATCATCTCTTTAGTAAACTTGCCACGTTTTTTGTAATGTCTTATCTTACTTACAACGATACCGTCAGGACAAAACATCAGTGTCAATAAAAAACTTATTCCAAAAACTGTTGCGCACATTCCTGATATAGAAAGGTTCCAAATCCAAGCAAAATAAAAACCTATGCAAGTATTGGCTACTGCATAAATCAAACTTAGAATAATAGTCTTCTTCATATTCTTGCTAAGCAAATATGCACTTGCCGCCGGTGCAACGAAAAAAGAAATGGTTAAAATTGCTCCTACTGACTCAAATGACGCTACAGCTGTCAAGGAAACCATAGCCATAAGGCAATAGTACAAGATAGAGATAGAGATGCCCACCATACTTGCAAAGGTCATATCAAAAGAAGATATATTAAGTACTCTGTAGAATATGCTGATAAAAACAATGTTAGCAATAATTACAAAGAACATTATCCAAAGAGACCTTGGCAAATCCAAACCAAATATTTCCAACCTATTGAAAGGAGCCATAATCACCTCGCCCATCAATACGACATCAGTATCTATATGGACATTTTTTGCATAAACACTTATTAAGATTACAGCTACTGAAAAAAACATCGGAAATACAATGCCGACCGAGGTGTCTTGAGTGATGAATCTTGTCTTGGTAAGCAACTCTATACATGCACAGGTGATAACTCCAAATATACTTGCTCCAACAATTAAAAACGGGCTATGCAAATCCTTGGTTATAAAATAGGCAAGAACTATACCAAGCAAGATGGAATGCGAAATCGCATCACAAATCATAGCCAAATTTCTCAGCATTACAAATACTCCCACAATGCTACACGCTACAGCCGTCGCTATCAAAACAAATAAACTATCAGTCATCTTTTCTCATCCTCAACTTTCCAATTCTCATCTTTGATGCTATAATGCCGTAGGGTCCAAAAAGCACAGATAAAAATGCTATTGCAGTCATACATAGTATGATACTTGGTCCTGTAGACATACCCTTTACAAGTGTACTGACAGATGTGCCTATAAGTGCAGATAAGGCTCCGCTTATTGCTGCTATTATAAGTACACTCTCATATCTTTTGCTCCACTGCATACCTATTACACCCGGAGTAATTAGCATACTGCTTATCAAGACCACACCTACCGCCTTTAACCCTGCAGCAATCAACAGCATGGTAATTATGATAATCAAAACTGAGATTATATTTTTTTTAATACCTAAAGTCTCAGCATATGCCTCATCAAATACATGTATCTTTATTTCCTTAAAAAATATCAAAAAAAGTAGTATTGATACTATAGAAACTGAAAAAATTATAATGACATCTTCTTTAAGCATATATGCCGCTTGACCGAAGATATAGTTAGCAAGTCCTGCTTGTGAGCCTGAAAAAGAGGAGTTTCCCTGAATATAACTCTTTAAAACCATTCCAAAGCCGAACATTGCTGACAAGATAACAGCCATAGTTGTATCAGCCTCCAACTTAGAGCTATTTACAATGTATTGTATAATAAAAAAAGCACATACTCCGGCAATTATTGCTCCGCTCATAAGCGTCAATGAATCTTTTCTTCCGGCTATGATAAAAGCAAGTACAATACCGGGAAAAGAGGCATGGCCTACTGCATCTCCTATTAAAGACTGTCTTTTTAATATACTTATAGTCCCTACTATTCCAGTAGACATTGCAAGACACATAGTCCCAAGTGCCACAACTATGAAGGAATATTGAAAAAGCAAAGTCATAACCATCACTCTCCATACGCTAATTTGATATTTTGCTTATTAAATACTTCAGAGACCTTTCCTGCTGCAATCAATTGCTTATTTATCAAAATAACCTGTTCGAAATATTTATTTACAGTGGATAAATCATGGTGTACAACTACTATAGTCTTTCCTTTTTTCTTAAACTCTCTTATAGTGTCCATGATTATAGCCTCCGTCTTTGCATCTACACCTTGCAGAGGTTCGTCCATAAAGTACAGTCTTGCATTTTGCGCTATAGCCCTTGCAAGAAATACTCTTTGTTTTTGTCCTCCTGAAAGTTGAGAAATATGTCTGTTACAAAACTCCTCCATACGCACTGTCTTCAGAGCTGACATAGCTGTCTGTCTATCTTCTTTGGAATATCTTTTAAAAGCTTTGGCATATACATATCTCCCCATCAATACCACGTCTATAACTGTAGTAGGGAAATTCCAATTAACACTGCCTGACTGTGGAATATATGCTATTTCCTTGTATATTTTCTTATAAGATTTCCCAAAAATAGCTATATCTCCTGAAATTGGTTTGATAATATTTAAAATACCTTTCATCAGTGTAGATTTTCCTGCTCCGTTTGGACCTACTATTGCAGTAATCTGATTGTCCAAGATATTTACATCCACATCCCAAAGTACAGGTTTGCTGTCATAAGCCATGGTCAAATCTTCCACATGAACTGCGACATTATTTTCCATATCTATCTCCTAATAAATAACTGCTTTTAATAATTTTCTATATATATTTAATAACTTATACTAAAAACCAATTAAATAGTCCTAAAAAATATATTAAGGATGAGTGGTTGAAAGCTAAAAAATAATATTTCAATAACTCAACTTTCCCACATGAAATACACATTAAAAATATTGAAATTTGAGTATATTTTAAAAATATAATATTATACTTGACATAGTTTTTTCAGCGTTTTCATTTTTTTGATAAATACGCAAATTTCAATAAATATTATTCAGAAAATTGTGCGTCAAGTAGTATATTAAAAAATCAATAAATGTTTAAATTTCAACTAAAATTGTAATAATTTTAGTGGGAAAGTTGAGTCAATAAGTTTAAATATATGATATTATAAATGGTGATTAGTATTATTAAAGCTTGAAAAAGTTCACTTTATACAAGTCTAATTTAAGTGTAATTCCAAAATAAGTAAAATTTTATTTTTAATACTAAACTCTATTTAAACTATGGATTTTATTAATTCTATACTTGTGATACTCTATAGTATATCCTTAGTTAATAAATATTTGGTTTATCATTTTTTATGAAATATTTCCATTTTTCTATTAGATTTTAGTATAAATTAATCATCTGTATATTTGTATTAATCAGTATTGCTATTATCGTGAATCTCCTATTTCCCGTATAATTATCATGTGATAATAGCAATATTGAATTTAATACTAAAACTTTATAGAATTAAAAATTATATATAGTTAGCAATTTTATCTTATCCCAATTAAAATCGTAATTACAATTATCCATTGATTAAACAGATAATAGTATAAAACTTAATATCTAAATACTATTTTGAAAGATTCGAAACTATTAAATCTACATTATGTTTGTACATATCGATGTAATTATCGCCTTTTTGACCTTTAGGCGCAAGTGAATCTGAAAAAAGTTCATTTCCCTCACCTTTGACAATTTTCACATCAAAACCTTTGGCAACTACACCTTCCCTCAATTTTTCCATACGTGCAGGATCTGTAGTAGACTCTGCAAAAACCGCCTTAATCTTATGCTCAACGATAAAATCTATTGTTTCTTGGATATCAGCATTTGCCACTTCACTTGAGGTACTTACGCCTTGTGGAGCTTTTACTATTATGCCGTAAGATTTTGAAAAATAGTTAAATGCGTCATGTGGTGTAATGAGATATCTTTGTCCTTCAGGAATTTTTTGTATATTTTCTCTCACATATGAATCAAGCTCTGTAAGCTCCGCTAAGTATTTTTCAGCATTTTTCTCATACATCTGACTATCTTTGGAATTAAGGTCTGACAAAGCTTTTTGAGCCTCTTCAACTGCCATCTTATATAGACTGATATCAAACCAAAAATGCGGATCTATTACTGTTTTTCCATCTTCTTCCATCTTCCCTACCTTATCTTGAGGGAATTCTTTACTTACAGGAATACCAAGTTTTTCCAATACTTCTACCATTTTACCTTCAAAGTGTAGTCCATGATATAGTACCAAGTCGGCTGTTTGAAGCTTTTTCAAATCTTCAGGTTTAGCTATATACAAATGCGGATCTTCTCCCGCAGGTATAATCAAGTCTACATTTACAGTATCACCTGCAATTTGCTGCACCATATCATACAAAAATGATGTAGTAACAACCACATTTTTCTTTCCGTCGGAATTACCACTGCCATTATCAGTTTTAATTGTATCATCCTTACTTGAGCATGCAGATAAACAAAATATCAAACATATTGCAAATACAAAATACCTTAATAATTTTTTCATAAAGCCCCCTGATTTTATAAATTATTTTTCTTAGCTTTTACTAAGATATTTCATATTATACAATAAATCAGGTTATAAATCAATAATAATTTTTAATTAATTTTTATTATCGTTATATTTTTTGAAATATGCTATGAATATTAATTAGAAATATAGCTAAAACAAACACACCTATATTTAGAAAACACTCTGGAACACTGATAAGTAATACCGACCGGTACCTAAGGTTCAATTTTTTATCAGCTACCATGAAATATTCTTCATGAGTTTGTTTCCTTTGAAAGATATTTTGTTTTACCATTTTCCCTAATAAACTAATCATCAATATCAAAAATGCAAGATAATGGTGTTTTTTTGTAATTTAATGAATAAACAATCATTCTAACATATATTAAATTGCCACAAAATGAACGGTAATAAATGTAAAATGCCACAATCGTAGACTTTATTAAATTTCCTTTTTCTGCCCCAAAGAAAAGTCAGATTTTTCTAAATACATTTATCATGCTTTACCCTACCTATTCGATGCCTGCCTTAATTATATTCATATCCTGTATCTTCCCTATCTTTTAGCTGTTTACCCTCTTCTAAGTAAATAGATTTATTGCTTGTTGCTTCAGATAAAAGCAAATCATGTGTAATAATAATGACTATTTTCCCTTTCTCAGCAAGGAGTTTTACCCACCTTATAATTGCACAAAGCCCATCTCCATCCATTCCACTTGTCGGTTCATCTAATATATAAATATCAGCCTCCGAACAATAGGCGGCTGCCAATGTAACTCTCTGTTTTTCTCCACCTGACAAAGAAGCCGGATGCCTATCTTTTAGTTCCATTAATTTAAAAGTATTTAAACTTTCTATCAGATTTTCTTTCAATTTTTCTGTTACTTTCTTACCAAACACTATTTCACCTGAAACAGAATCTGAATACAATTGATAATCTGCATCTTGCATAACAAAATAACAAAATTTATTTCTTAAATTACAATTTGATATTTTACCCTTATATTTTATTGTTCCTTTTTTTTCTCTGAGAAGTCCGCTGATAACTCTACATAATGTAGTTTTTCCTGCACCATTATTACCTAACAACGAAACAACTTCTCCTTTATATAACTTTAAATTTATGTTATCAATTCCTGAATTTGTCTTTTTATAACGAAATGAAAGTGATTGAATGTCTAAAAGTGACTCCTTATCATTTTCGATATCATTATTTGTATTTTTTTCTACTGTTTTAGGTCTTAATCCAATGCTTAATAATTTTTTATCGCTGAGATTTTCAAATTCATTTCTTGTCCAAATTGTGTCTAACTTACCATTATTTATATATAAAAACCTATCTGCAACTTCCTTAAATGAGTCAAGCCTATGCTCGCTTATGATAATAGATATTCCTTTATCTTTAATTTTTTTTATTATTTCTATCAACACCTTAGACCCTTGAATATCCAAATTAGATGTTGGCTCATCTAATATTAAAACTTTTGGTTGCAATATCAAAGAAGATGCGATTGCAACTTTTTGCTTTTGACCGCTAGATAATTCATCAATATTTCTCAAAAGCAAATCTTCAATTCCAATAAATTCTGAAACCTCATAGAGCATTTCTTTTATTTTATTCGAGGAAACTCCAATATTTTCTGCTGCAAAACAAATCTCGTCTTGAACTGTATTCATGAAAAATTGACTCCTTGGATCTTGGAAAACGACACCAAATAATTCAGCACGTTCTTCCGATTCCAATTCAGCAGGAATTTGTCCATTTACTTTAATATTTCCTTGTAATATTCCGTCATAAAAAACAGGAGCGAGTCCACTTACTATGCGCAAAATCGTGCTCTTTCCTGAACCTGATTTGCCACAAAGAATGACACATTCTCCCTGTTTTATCGAAAAACTGATATCTTTTATTGATGAATTGCTATCCTTATAAGAAAAATACACCTTTTTAAATTCAATCATTATTACACTCCAAAATATATTAATCCTATTGCAGTTACATACATAATAATTACAAATGCATCCTTTAGCCCAAAATTTACCTCATATATGCATGTTCTACTCTTATCTGTATTTAATCCTCTTAATTCCGCTGTAGCTCCAAGCTCGTCAGACAATTTGATACATCTAATAATTAACGGAACCATAAAACACTCATATGCTAAAAATGGATGCCTAACATAATCTTTCCAAGCTCTAAAAACTCCTCTGGCTTTCATACCATTCCTAATAGAAATTCTTTCTCTACTTAGAACCGGAAAGAACCTTATCATAATACAAACCATTACAATAATAAATTTGGGAACCCTTATTTTCTGTAAGCTTGACATAAGCTCACTAGAATTCCCCACAACTAAACATGTAACAATCATTATTAGAGGAATACTTCTGGCTAGCATATTTAAGATGATATACATTAAAGCTATCTTACCCGCAAACAAAATAGCCAATAGAATCATAGTCATATATGTAATTACGAATTTGATAGCCTTTTTATATTCTCTTATATACATCAAAAGAATCATGTTTAATGCAACACTTAAATGTATTTGATTGTTTTTGTAAAACAAAAACCAAAATACTGTTGATACTGCTAATAAGATAATATATGTTCTATTATCTAATTTTCTCATCTATACCAACTTTGCTTTCTCTATATGCTTTTTCAAAAGTTTTTGCCCTACAATAAATCCAATTGCAGATAACACAATTGTAATAATCGTAATCAACAAAAGCATATCTAAAGAACCATAAAATTTGACTAAAATCTTAATGCCATCTTCTGTATAGCTTTCTTTTAAACTATTTAAATATTGTTCCTTGAAAAAGAGCATAGGAATAGCACTACCAAGTGCATATAATCCCCAGTATATAGAATATGCAATAGCATTTCTCTTTGGTGTTTTATATGCATTTTCTCCAACCATAATGATTTCACATATTATACCCACCACAATCATCACTGGTAAAAACCATAGTGATCCCATTACTGTTATAAATAATCCACCAAATATTCCAGTAATTAAATACGTTCCTCTCTTAGCAACCTTATTGGACATTACCACAAAAATAGGACCACAAAGTAATCCCATAATGCCTACATAAAAAAGATAATCAAATGCAGGTGTTGTAAGCATCATTGTACACATTTTTGTAACAAGCATTACTGCAATCATCGCTATATTAAATATAGACAATGTAATAATATCCCTCATCTTTAGTTTGTTTAGTTTTTCATTGTTCATCTTATATTTCCTCCTAATTTTGTTTAGATTTAGCGTGAATTATTGTTGATTTGCGGTAACGCTGTATGCTAACACTGTTATCTATTGGTCAAAAAAAATCAATATCCCCTAATAGTTTTCCAACCTCCTGAAAAAAAACGAGATACAAGCTTTGCATTCTCAATAAGCTCATCCTCATTTTCTGAATGCAATACCGCTTCTGTAAGTGCCAGAAAATGAGAGTGATTAATTATATGAAACCCTTTACTACTAATATGTTCATACGAATTATCCGATACAGAATAAACTTCTTGCATTTTTATTCTTGTATTGTCTTCCATTTCTGTTAATTTTTCAAGAAAATTTGCATATGATGAGCCAAAAGAGCCATTAATTAGTAATGCATATATTTCTTTATTATCAAAAAGAAATAGTGCCGTTTCTATCGTACCATCTACATGAACTTCTGCAATCTTTTCATTTTGCTTTGTTCTAATACCATTAATAGATATTTTTTCATACTTAAAAAAATTGTCTATTATTTTATTAGCTATTGGAGAAACAATTGCTTCAAACAAGTCATTTTTATCAATAAAATGTCTATAAAAAGCTCCTGTAGTTACACCAGCATCTTTACATATATCTCTTAAACTGGCTTTTTCAAAACCATTTTTAAGAAAGTGTTTTTTCCCACAATCCAGTATTTTGGTATGAGTATCATCAAAATTACTTCTAATCAATAAATTTCGCCTCCCATCTCTGATAACAGTGTCATCATTTTACTCTTATTTTTATTTTTTGTCAAGTTAGTTATTGCAAACTCAAATTGCCATCTTTATAAAAAATTGTATATAATACTGAAATCCAATTAAATAGTCCTACAAAATATATTAAGGATGTGTTGTTGAAAACTAAAAAATAATATTTTAATAAATTTAAATATATGACATTATAAACTGTGGTTAGTATAATTTATGACTCTGTTATAAATGTACAGAAAATATTTTATCTATAGTTTTATTAGATTTTATACTATTATCTATTTAATCTATGGATAATCTTCATAAATAGTTTTTAAAAAAATATGTATGATTGATGATTTCATTATAGATTCGCTAAAAATTTATTATCCGCTATTTTATTAGATTTTAGTATTAGTATTATGTAATATAATCATACTTATCACCATTTATAATGTCAAGAATGTTATTTTAACAAATTACATATTTTACAGATTGTCAATAATTTTGCGGTTATAAAATCACATGGCTATTTGATAGGTTTTTATACTGAAATCTATTAAAAAATTGTATAGAATATTTTTAGTGAATTTATTATAAAGTCATAAAACATACACTATTTCTTTAAGAACTATTAATGAAAATATCCATAAGTTAAATAGATAATAGTATTAGTATACATAGCTTTTTAACAATTTTTTAGTATAATACACAAAAAATCCGATAACAAGTATTTTAACCATTGCTATCAGATTTTTTATCAAAAGTTGGTATTTTTTATTATTTCATCATTTGAAGATAAATTCATCAATTTAATCAATTTTTCCAAGATATATATATTCTTATTAGTGTCAAGATTTCTCCTTAAATTTGAAGCAAACTGTCTTTCTTTTTCTAACTGTAATAGCTCATCTTTTCTCGTTCCTGACTTTTCTATATCAATGGCAGGAAAAATTCTCTTTTGTGATATATTTCTGTCTAAAGTCAGTTCCATATTACCTGTACCTTTGAATTCTTCAAAAATAACATCATCCATTCTTGAGCCAGTATCTATAAGTGCCGTAGCAATTATAGTCAAAGAACCGCCTTCTTTAAGATTCCTTGCCGCACCGAAAAATTGTTTCGGTCCGTACAGTGAGCTTGGATCCAATCCACCGGATAAGATTTTTCCACTTGATTGAATTGTGATATTATATGCTCTTGCAAGTCTTGTAATACTGTCAAGCAATATTACTACATCTTTTTTAAATTCCACCAAAGCCTTAGCACGATTTAAAACCATCTCAGCTACCTTAATATGGTTTGAAGGTAATTCATCAAAAGTCGAGTATATTACATCCGCATTTTCAACAGACATTTTCATATCTGTTACCTCTTCCGGTCTTTCATCAATAAGCAGTATAATAAGCTCTACATCTTCATTATGTTTTTTTATGGAATTTGCAAGAGACTTTATAAGCGTAGTCTTTCCTGCCTTGGGAGGTGCAACTATCAGCCCTCTTTGACCCTTTCCTATAGGAGCTATAATATCAATGAGCCTTGAAGCAATATCATCAGATTTTTGCAGATTAAATTTTTCTTTAGGATAATAAGCTGTCAAAGAATCAAATGAAGCTCTCTTAAGTGATTTTTCTGGTAATTCACCGTTTATCTTATGAACATATAATAAGGCTCTGAATCTATCTCCCTCTTTAGGTGGTCTTACTATTCCTGTTACATAGTCGCCAGTCTTCATTTTAAACCTTCTTATCTGAGTTGGCGACATGTAGACATCATTTTCTGTAGAAAGATAGTTCCCACCACGCAAAAAGCCGTAGCCGTCGGGCAGTATCTCTAAGACACCGCCCGAAATCTCATGATTTTCGTCTACGTACAATTCACCTTGTTTTTTTGAGTTTTCAACTAAGACTAAGTCTGAGACAACAGACTTAGAGCTATCATTTTCTTTATTTTCCTCTTGCTCACATTCTTGACTCTCTATAATGCTTTTTTGAATGTTTAAACTTTCTATCAATTCACTTTTTTTCATCTTAGAGTAGTTGGCTAAGGATTTTTCCTTTGCCAACTCCTTAAGCTGTGCCAATGTCATATCCTCTAAAAAAGACATATTATCTCCTATTTTTTAACTTACTCCCATTGTTGACATATCGAACATAGGCAAGTATACGGAAATCAATACTACTGCAACGATTCCTCCGACTAATATAATTATCAACGGTTCCATCATTGAAGTCATTCTCTTGATTGCTTCTTCCAATTCTTCTTCGAAGAAATCTGATGTCTTTTGTAGCATTGAATCTATGGCACCAGATTCTTCACCTATCTTAAGCATGGAAATCATCATTGGTGGAAAAATTTCAAGTTTCTTTAGTTCTACAGACATAGGAGAACCCTTTTTAATATTATCTATAGCATAAGTCATATTTTTTTGAATAAATACATTGTTTGTAACCTGACCAGATGACTCAATAGCCTGAATTATAGGTATACCTGAGCTTATAAGTACTGATAATGTAGATGCAAATCTTGATGACGCAATAGTTTTCATAAGACTGCCAACACCAGGAAGACGTAACTTATTTGTATCAAACTGCATCCTACCCACCGGTGTGGAAACATATCTGTTAATTAGAAAAGCTACACCTACTACCACAGCTATAATTATATACCATTTAGCTATCATAAAGTCGCTGAGATTAACTACAAATTGAGTTATACCAGGCAATGCCTTGCCTCTAAAGAACGATTTAAACATAGGGACTAATTTTACAAGCATAAACACGGTAACGCCTATTGCAACTATTAAAACTATAATAGGATATATCATGGCACTTCTAATTTGAGCTTGAAGCCTTGCTTCTTTTTGATAGTGTGTAGACAGGTTATTTAATACACCATCCATATTACCAGTAAGTTCTCCTGACCTTACCATTGATATAAAAAGTTCAGGAAATGCTTCACCATGCTTTTGCAGAGCCGTTGAAAATATAGCACCTTTTTGTAGATCTTGATAGATTTCTATTAGCTTTTCCCTCAACAACTTACTTTGAACTTGATCTTTAAGTGTTTCAATACAAGTAAGAAGAGGCATACCTGCGTGTAGCATTGTATATAACTGTTTTGAAAAAACTGACAAATCCTTAGATTTTATTCTTCTCTTACCTACAGTGATGTTAACACCGCCAAGTCCTTTTATATCTTCACTTACTTCAATAGGTCTTGAACCTCTGCTCTTCATCAGAGAAATAACTTCACCACTTGATCCGGCTTCCATAGTACCTTGTACTATTTTATCAGCTGAATCTATTTCAATATAATTATATTTAGGCATCCTTTACACCCCTAACTCTTTTGATATTGCTTCCTGATCAACCGCAAATTTTTTCACAGAGTCTAAAGTTATCTTATGTCTCTTATACAGGTTAATCAAGCTTTTGTCCATTGTTATCATACCTACATTTGAACCAGTTTGTATTATGGTTTGAATTTGATGTGTCTTTCCTTCACGTATAAGGTTTCTTATTGCCGGTGTAGCAAGCATTATTTCAAGGGCAGCAACTCTTGATTTGCCATCTACTGTAGGAACTAACTGTTGGGATATGACCGCCTCAATCATACCTGCCAACTGAGTTTTAATTTGTTGTTGTTGGTATGGCTCAAAACTGTCTATAATTCTATCCATTGTTTTTGCAGCACCTATGGTATGCAATGTAGACATAACCAAGTGACCTGTTTCCGCTGCAGTTATTGCAGTAGATATTGTTTCAGGGTCACGCATCTCCCCTACCAGAATTATATCTGGATCCTCTCTCAGACAAGCCCTAAGAGCATTGGCAAAGTTTTCAGTGTCCATACCTATTTCCCTTTGATTTACAACACATGTTCCATGTGTATGAATATACTCTATTGGGTCTTCTATAGTAATTATATGAGCATTTCTGCTTTGATTCATATTTTTCATCATAGATGCAAGTGTCGTAGACTTACCAGATCCTGTAGGTCCTGTTACAAGAATAAGTCCTCTCTTAAGCTCGCAAAGACTTTTAATTACTGAAGGCAATCCAAGTGAAGACATATCAGGAATCACATTGTTTATAAGTCTCATTACTATACAGTATGTTCCCCTTTGTCTGAATACATTAACCCTAAACCTTCCCAAAGTTCCGTAAGAATATGAAAAGTCTATTTCCCCTTTTTCCTGCAAAGTACTGAACTTTGTAGGGGATAGTATCTGTCTTACAAGAGCCACTGTATCTGGAGGTGTCAATATGTTTCTACTTAGTGGAGTCAGTTTACCATTGACTCTGACAAGCGGAGGTGTACCCACAGATAAGTGCACATCCGAAGCTTTTAAATTTACGGAAATTTCAAGTATGGGATTGATGTTATCATTGGATAACTTATAATTTCCCGCAAATTCCACATCATTTACGCTATTTAATTTTTCCATTTGAATATCCCTTTTACAGTTAAATTTTTTCAATAAAAATACTAATCTATACTATATGTTACTTTTAACATTTCACTTACACTGGTTATACCGCTTAGTACCAGTTCTGTAGCAGTTTGATTAAGAGTCTTCATTCCTTTGTCAATACAACGTTGCTTTATTTCATCAATAGAGACTCTCCTATTAACCATAGACTTTATTTCTCTATCCATTACAAGTATCTCATGTATAGCTATACGCCCTGAGAAACCTGTACCGTTGCAGTTGTTACATCCCTTACCCTTATACAGTTTTATAGGTTTGGAAAGTTTCATAGCTGACATTTCATCAGGTGTAGAAATATACTCTTGTTTACATTTTGGACATATTCTTTTCACAAGTCTTTGTGCTATTATCCCAACAACTGATGTAGACACCATAAATGGCTCTATACCCATATCCTCAAGTCTGGAAATACTTGATGCCGTATCGTTAGTATGCAGTGTAGACAAAACCAAGTGACCAGTGATTGAAGCTCTTGTCGCAATTTCAACGGTTTCGTTATCACGTATCTCCCCTATCATAACTATGTCGGGGTCCTGTCTCAATATTGACCTTAGTCCGGCAGCAAACGTAAGTCCTGCCTTTTGGTTAACTTGTACCTGAGTAACACCGTCAAGTCTATACTCCACCGGATCCTCAACTGTGATAATATTTTTCTTTATATCGTTAAGTTCTCTAAGCACAGTATACAAGGTTGTAGATTTTCCTGAACCTGTAGGTCCTGTAACAAGTATTATACCTTCAGGAGCCTGAATTATCTTATGAAATAGCTCAAGATTATATGGGGTAAATCCCAACTGTTCCTTTGTAAGCATTATTGAATCTCTGTACAAAAGTCTTATAACTATTTTTTCGCCATATACAGAAGGAAGGATTGATATTCTCAGGTCTACTAACTTTCCGTCTACGGAAGTCTCAACTCTACCGTCTTGAGGTATTCTCCTCTCAGCGATATCCATGGCTCCCAATATCTTTATTCTTGTTACTATTGCTGAATGAGTAACTTTTGATGGAGACATTATCTCCTTAAGGTCACCATCTATTCTGAACCTTATTCTTACTATCTTATCAAAAGGCTCAATATGGATATCACTAGCCTTCATATTAACTGCTTGTGTAATTATCGAATTTACAAGCCTTACCATAGGAGCATTAGCTACATCCGCATCTTCGGTAATCTCTTCAATAGCATTGAGATCAACCATTTCTTCTTTAAATTCTTCTACAGCTCTTTCTGCATCCTTGGTAGAATCGTAGGTCTTATTAATAGCTCTTTTTATCTCTTCACTTGAGCTTATGGCAACCGATATTTCCAATCCTGAAAGCAACTTTACGTCGTCTATCGCAAATATATCAAGCGGATCCGACATAGCAAGAAGCAGCCTTCCTCTGTTCACCTTAAGAGGTATAACATTGTATTTTTTTGCTACCTGTTCACTTATCATATTTGCTGCATGCTTATCTATTGAAAAATTTGAAAGACTGACATATGGTATTCTAAGCTGTACTTCCAAGACTTTAAGTATCTGTTCTTCCTTTAAGATACCTTCTAAAACCAGAATTTCTCCTAATTTCTTATCCATAGTCTTTTGTTTTTGGAGCGCAGACATAAGCTGTTCTTGAGTAATTGCCTTACTTTCTACCAATATATCTCCCAATCTCTTAGCTTTTTGCATTAAATCCTCCCAAAAAATCTCTACTGCTATCAAATAATCTTAAATTGAAATCCGTTCTTTCATAATATAAACATTAAACCAAGGCAGAATTTAAGACTGATTTACAAAAAATTTCAAAAATCTATAAAGTTGAACTTATTTAATGACTTTAATTTCAGATAGATTTTTGATTTTATTTGTCTTATTATAACATATTTTTATATATTTTCAAAGGTTAATTTAAACTTTTATAAAAAAGTATAGAAATCTTGTAAAAAAAATGTAAAAGTCAAGGCAATAAAAAAACACAAAAATTAAAACTTTTCTGAAAAAAACAAATCATTTATTTAAGATTAATTTAATAATACCACAATTCATATAATATAATCAAGTACTATTTTAAAAAAATCTTAAATATTTTTTAAAATAGCTTTTTAAAACACTTATAATGTTTAAAAATCAATCTTTCTATTTAAAGCATAATATTAAGAAATATTTGAACAAATTTTTATTTAATAATTAATTTACTCCTCAACTTTCCCACATGAAAAAACATTAAAAACATGTAAAATTAGGTATATTTAGAAAATACAGTATTATACATGACACAGCTTTTTCTGTGTTTTAACTTTTTTGATAAATATGCAAATTTAAATAAATATTATTTAGAAAATCGTGTGTCAAGTAGTGTATTAAAAAATCTATAAATATTTAGTTTTCAACTAAAATTTCGATGATTTTAGTGGGAAAGTTGGGCTATTAATCAATTTACGATAATTGTCAAATCATAAATTGAATAAAATTTAAAAATTCGATTGATTTTTTTTCAAAAAAATAGTATATTAAGACTGTAAAATCTGATTCGATGGTATATGTGTAGTATAGGTCAACCCTTAACTACCATTACTCTACGAAAAAGATACTTAGGTATAGCTCTAAAGATTCGAGATTTTCTTGTTTCTAAAGATAAAGCCGATTTTATTTACGAGCCGTACTGTTATTGTACGGTTTTTTTATTTCATTTTTTTACTAACTATACTGTCTCTTATGTTATATACTCTAATTATATAAACTTAATGGATATCCTTAAACGGATATACTAATTTTGATACATTTTTTAATTGCAAAAAACTTTCTATATATATTGCATTCAAATAAGTGTAATACATATGAATACTATTTAATACTAAAAAGCCATGTAATTGTATTGCAGTAAAATTGTTGATAATTCATAAACTATAATGTAATTTGTCATAAATTCTTGATATCATAAATAGTGATTAGTATAACTTAATTATAATGATATCATAGTATATATTTTTGACTGTATATTAAAATTTAATTTGAAATAAAAAATGACTGACTTAATCAATATCAAAAACAATTTATTTCAATTTAACTTATGGAGGATATTATGAAAAACAGAGTAGCATTAATAGGTATAATTGTAGAAGATAATTCCTGTACAAACAAACTAAATGACATCTTACATAACTATAGTCATATAATAGTCGGTAGATTAGGTATTCCTTATAGAGATAGAAATATAGGGGTCATTAGCATCATAGTTGACTCTGATATGGATACTATAAACGAGTTATCCGGAAAGCTTGGAAAACTCAAGGGAATAAATTCAAAGACTATGTATGCAAAGGTAAGCGACGATGAATAACATCTATGAAAATCTGAAACAAAATGCAGATATTTCACAAGATGATATAGTGTCTCTACTTGAACTTGAAGACTTCAGCAAGGTATTTGAATTAGCAGACAAGATTAATTTTGATAATTTTAAAAATAAGGTGGATATTAGAGCTATACTTGAATTTTCAAACTATTGTAAGAGAAAATGCGCATATTGCGGGCTTAATTCAAACAATAAAAATCTTACAAGGTATAGAATAAGTGAAGAAGAGATACTTCAAGTGGCAGTTGAAACAGATAAGTCAGGGTACAAGACAATAGTCTTACAATCCGGCGAAGATCCATATTTTACCGCTAAGAAAATTGGGGATATAGTAAAAAAAATAAAAGAAAAGACTGATATGGCTGTAACTGTCAGTTGTGGTGAGATGAGCTATGAAGACTATAAATACATCAAAAGTTGCGGAGCAGACAGATATTTACTAAAGCACGAAACTGCTGATGAAAAGCTGTATTCATCACTGCATAGTTGCGGTACCTTAAAAAACAGACTTAAATGCCTAAAAGATCTGAAAAAACTCAATTATTATACAGGTAGCGGTTTTATGATAGGCTTACCGGGACAGAGCCTACATACAATAGCAAGGGACATACTCACTCTTAAAAGTATACCCTGTGATATGGCAGGAATAGGCCCCTTTATAGCAAGTCAAGACACTCCTCTAAGAAATATGAAAAACGGAGATACTCATCTTGTGAAAAAGGCAGTGGCAATTACGAGAATTCTCCTTCCAAAAGCTCATTTACCAGCTACAACAGCCTTAGGTGTGATAGACTCCAAAGAAAAAGACAGCATCTTTTCTTGTGGTGCTAATGTTATAATGAGAAAGGTAACTCCACAAAAATACGAACAATTTTACAGCATTTATCCAAATAAAATCAAGGTAAATGACATTTTAAAAGATAGAAAAATACTCGAACAACAAATTATTAATATAGCTAAAATACCTGTATAGGAGGAAATAATGTACAACGCAAAATCTTCAGTAGCACAAGAGTTTATAAATCACGAAGAAATATTATCAACTATTGAATATGCAAAAAATAATAAAAATAATTATGAACTGATAAACGACATACTTCAAGAGGCTGAGCAGATGAACGGAATAAGTCACAGACAGGCTGCAGTCTTACTTGAATGTGATGATGAAGAGGTACTTACAAAGATATATAATCTTGCAGGAAGAATCAAAGAAAGAATTTATGGCAAAAGGATAGTTATGTTTGCCCCACTATACTTATCAAACTACTGTGTCAACGGATGTACTTACTGTCCTTATCATGCTAAGAATACTACCATAACAAGAAAACAGCTCAGTCAGGAAGAAATAGTAAGAGAGGTAATAGCACTTCAAGATATGGGACATAAGAGGCTTGCTCTTGAATCCGGAGAAGATCCGCATAGAAACAGTATAGAATACATCTTGGAGAGCATCAAAACTATTTATTCCATACATCATAAAAATGGAGCAATAAGACGTGTTAATGTAAATATTGCTGCAACAACTAAAGAAAACTACAAAAAGTTGGTAGAAGCAGGTATAGGTACTTATATACTCTTCCAAGAGACTTACCATCAAAAAACTTATGAAGATATTCACCCTACAGGTCCTAAGCATAACTATGCCTATCATACGGAAGCAATGGACAGAGCTATGGATGCCGGCATTGATGATGTCGGTATAGGTGTATTATTCGGTCTTTATGACCATATGTACGATTTTGTTGGACTTATGATGCACGCAGAACACTTAGAAGCAAAATTTGGAGTAGGTCCTCATACTATCAGCATACCGAGAATTAGACCTGCAGATGATATAAATGTTGATGAATTTTCCTATGCCATAGATGACACTTTATTTAAAAAAATAGTAGCTTTAGTTAGAATTTGCGCTCCTTATACAGGAATAATAATTTCTACAAGGGAATCTCAAAAATCAAGGGAAGAAGTGCTTAAGATTGGTGTTTCTCAGATAAGCGGAGGTTCAAAGACCAGTGTAGGAGGCTACGAAAAAGACGAAAATATAGATGAAAACTCAAAACAATTCGATGTAGACGACAACAGAACATTGGATGAAGTTGTAAATTGGCTTTTAAAATTGGGCTATGTTCCAAGTTTTTGCACAGCCTGTTACAGGGCAGGACGTACAGGAGACAGATTTATGCGTCTTGCAAAGTCAGGTCAGATAGTAAATGTCTGTCAACCAAATTCTCTGATGACTCTCAACGAATACCTTATAGACTACGCAAAGGATGAAACAAAAATCCTTGCTCAAAATGTAATAGATAATGAACTGGAGATGATACCTAAGGAAAAGGTGAAAAACATTGCTAAAGACTATATACTTCAAATGGAAAGCGGAAAAAGAGATTTTAGATTTTAATAATTATAAATATTTTGGAGATTTTTATGAATATGAATCAAACTCCACAAGGCGAAAGAGTGCATATAGCTTTCTTTGGTAAAACCAATGTAGGCAAATCTTCCTTGATAAATAAGATAGTAAATCAGGAAATTTCAATAGTATCAGAAATTAGCGGCACTACTACAGATCCTGTACAAAAATCTATGGAAATTCATGGTATAGGAGCGGCTCTTATAATTGATACTGCCGGTTTTGACGATAACAGTGAGCTGGGTGAAAAGAGGATGGAAAAAACTTCCCATATTCTCAATAAAACTGATATAGCTGTTATAGTAACTACTCCAGATGATATAATTTCCAATTTTTCAAAGGAATTAACCTGGATAGAAAAAATCAAAGAAAAAAATATTCCCTATCTCATAGTTATAAATAAGATTGACCAGTCAAAAGATATGGATAGCCTTAAAAAAAGAGCTATAGAGCTGACTTCAAAAGAAGCAATTTTAGTCAGCGTAAAAGAAAATATAGGAATAGAAGATTTAATCACATCTTTGGAAATAATTTGTAAATTTAAAGATGAAGACAGCATTTGCTCTCATCTTGTAAAAAAGGATGATGTTGTACTGCTTGTTATGCCACAAGATACTCAAGCACCAAAGGGTAGACTTATACTTCCTCAAGTACAGACAATAAGAGACTTACTTGATAATAAATGTACAGTAATATGTACTACAGATGAAAGATTTGAAAAATCACTAAGCATCTTAAAAAACAGCCCTAATCTTATAATTACCGACTCACAAGTATTTGCAAAGATTTATCCTTTAAAACCTAAAGAAAGCAAGCTTACATCTTTTTCAGTCCTATTCTCAAGGTATAAGGGAGATGTTGATGAATTTGTAAGGGGAGCTGCATTTATAGATTTGCTTAAAGACAATGACAAGGTGCTCATTGCGGAAGCCTGTACCCACAATCCTCAAGACGGTGACATCGCAAGAGTCAAGCTCCCAATGTTGCTCAGAAAAAAAACAGGCAAAAATCTTGATATTGATGTGGTAAGTGGAAATAACTTTCCAAGTAAACTTGAAGACTATTCACTGATTATACACTGTGGTGCCTGTATGTTCAACAAAAAATATGTACTAAATAGGATAGAATCTGCAAAGTCATCACAAATCCCCATAACAAATTATGGCATAGCAATAGCATATATTACAGGAATACTTGACAAGATAGAAAAATAGCTCCCACATAGGGAGCTATTTTTAAAATCCCAACTTTATCATTTTTAAGTCAGTACAATCACCTTGTAAAGCAGCAATATACTATCTTTACAGGTGATTGTTTTTAGTTATTTTTTGTTGTATACGAATCCCTTTGCATAATTTTTTAACTCTTCATACTTTACTATCCCTTTTTCCCACTTTATTCCTAATACTTCATTTAATTTTTTCATTTCTTCATTTTCTTGAAGCTTGTAGTAATCATCTTTTAATTTACTTGCTTTTGCACTGTTAAG
>FUZS01000006.1 GCA_900167215.1 [Eubacterium] yurii | reverse complement strand
ATCAAGGGTAACTTGTCATTAACCGCCACATAAGACCTCCCCGGTTAAGAGTGATAACCTTCCTCTCATCTATCTGTCACATTTACACCATAGGGTTCGGGTAGTATTGGACTTCACTTTGTTGAGCAAGCTCGTCTGCCCTATAAATGCCTTGTATGTGATTTCTGTTCGTCAGACCGAGAATTTGCATTAAGCTTACTTCAGATTCCACCTCACGATGGACACCCTTGCCCTCTGCTAACAGTTCCTACTACCAAGCCTGTAACGGACTTTCACCGTCAAGTTATCACCCATTCCGAGCAAACCTCAAAAAAACACAAGGTCTGCAACAACCTTGTGTTTTATTATATATTTTTAGGAGCCGTACTGTTAAATTTTTTTATTCAAAGAATAACTTTATATCATCTTCTACTGTTCCTATAGGTGCTATACCAAAGTTTTCTACAAGAACTCCGGCTACAGCAGGTGATAAGAATCCAGGAAGAGTAGGTCCAAGGTGAATATTCTTAACTCCAAGATATAGTAGAGCCAATAACACTATTACAGCTTTTTGTTCATACCATGCTATGTTGAATACAATCGGCAAGTCGTTTATATCTTCAAGTTCGAATACTTCTTTTAATTTGAGAGCTATTACTGCAAGTGAGTAAGAGTCGTTACATTGTCCTGCATCGAGAACTCTTGGTATTCCACCGATATCTCCAAGATCCAACTTATTATATCTGTATTTTGCACAACCTGCAGTAAGAATTACAGCATCCTTTGGCATTGCCTTTGCAAATTCTGTATAGTAATTCCTTTCTTTATGTCTTCCGTCACATCCACCCATTACTACAAATTTCTTGATTGCTCCAGATTTTACAGCGTCTACTACCTTATCAGCAAGTGATATTACTTGGTTATGTGCAAAACCACCTACTATAAATCCATCTTCTACAGCTTTTGGCGGTTCGCATTTCTTTGCATGTTCAATAAGTTCAGAGAAGTCCTTATGTTCTCCCGGTTCTCCTGGTATGTGCTTGCATCCAGGGTATCCTGCAGCTCCAGTAGTATACATCTTATCTTTGTAGCTGTCTTTTGGAGGTACTATACAATTTGTTGTCATTAGTATTACGCCGTTGAAGTTTTCAAAATCTTCTTTTTGTGCATACCAAGCTCCACCGTAGTTACCAACAAAGTGTGGATATTTCTTAAGTTCAGGATAGTAATTTGCAGGCAACATTTCACTGTGAGTATATACATCAACTCCTGTTCCTTGAGTTTGCTCAAGCAACATCTTCATGTCGAACAAGTCATGACCTGATATCAATATACCAGGATTTTTTCCTGCAGAAATGCTTACCTTTGTGATTTCAGGATGTCCGTAAGTTGAAGTATTAGCTCCGTCCAAAAGTGCCATACCTTTAACTCCAAATTCACCTGTTTTCAAAGTAAGAGCCACCAACTCGTCTATAGTCTTGCTTTCATCCAAAAGTTGTTCTAATGTCTCTTGAATGAATATATCAACTTCTTCATTTTCATGTTTCAAGTTGTTAGCATGTTTCATATAAGCTGAAAGTCCTTTAAGTCCGTAAGTTACAAGTTCTTTAAGACTTCTGATATTTTCATCGGCAATAGACAAGATACCTATTTGAGTTGATTTTTCCAATACCTTAGCATCATCTCTTTCATTGTAAAGTGCAACTTGCGGAAGATTGTTTCTTTCTTCTTCAGACAATTTAGATATCAATTCATTTTTGACATCCATTGTGTAATAGATTTCTCTTAATATAGCATCTTGATCGAAATTTGCATTTGTTATAGTAACAAAAAGATTTTTAGTAACCACATGATTTACTTTTTTATCTATAGCAACTCCCTTTGCTCTTAGTTTATTGATAACAATACATAGACCTTTTGTTTGCCATACAAGCATATCTTGTAAATTAGCTACATCTGCAGTCTTACCACAGACACCCTTTACAGTACATCCTGTATTTTTAGCTGTTTCTTGACATTGATAACAAAACATTCCCATATTATACCTCCATTGTCTCCTAAAAATAATTTTTTTATGTTTGTTTGTTGTTATGCTAAGATTTTACAATATAATAATTTTTAATTCCGTATCATTAGTTACAAAATAAAAATTTTTTTGATATTTTAAAAAAATTTTTATAGTTCTTTAAAATACTATAGTTGTTTTATTATTAATTCTATCTGGGTATAAGAACTATTGTATTTTTATACATTTGATTAAGTAGATAAAGGAGCAAAAATTGAAAAAAATAATCTTATACGGTCTTAATGATGATAGAAAAAATCAAATAAAATCTTTATTTAGTGATGATATAACTATAAAATATATTGACAAATCTTATCTTGAAGTAAAGGTTGGAGACATTTTCGATAGAGATGAAGTTGATTTAGCGGACAACAAACATGACAATAGCGTTTTTAACAATGAATTTATGCTAATACAAGGTTTTGATGGCGATAATGACATAAGAGATTTACTCTACAGTTTTAAGTCAAAACTTGTTGCAAGACCTATCACATCTGCCAGAACGGAAAGTAACGAGAAATGGCTTTTAAAAGATTTATTGCTTGAAATATTTGATGAACATCAATATATGACAAATTTGAATAAGTAGGTGAATTTATGAAAAACTATGATGTAATTGTTATTGGAAGCGGTAGCGCTAATATAGTGGTTGACGAAGCAATCTCCCATGGAAAAAAATGCGCCTTGATTGAGATGGGGAAATTCGGTGGTACATGCCTAACTCGTGGTTGTATTCCAACAAAAGTAATGGTAAGTGTAGCTGACTTTATAAGACAGGCGAAACATATTGAAAAAATCGGTCTGAAAATTCATGATACTGATGTGGATTTTGACTTGATAAAACAAAGAGTTGAAAAAAAGATAAATTTAGAAAGTAATGAAGTATACGAATATTATGCAAATCAAAAAAATGTTGATGTATACAAAGCTACAGCCAAATTTGTTTCAAATAAGGAAATAAAAGTAATATATAACGATAAATCAAAGGGCGAAGAAATAATAACAGGACAATTAATTATAATAGGAGCAGGAGCAAGAACTAAGATACCTAAGATTGAAGGAATGGAAGAAGTAAAATACATTACTTCTGAAAGTTTTTTTGGTGATAAATTCCCTAAAAAACCGTATAAATCCCTAACTGTAATAGGTGGCGGATATATAGGAATGGAATTTGCCCATATTTTTTCTGCACTTGGAAGTGAAGTAAATGTTGTACAACATAATAAGTATATATTGCCTAAAGAAGAAAGAGAAATATCAACAAAAGCACTTGAAATATTTTCATCTTACGGAATAAATATATTCACCAATAAAGATACAATAAGAATGTATGAAGAAGACGGATTAAAAGTATTAGAATTTAAAGACATTACTACAGGTGAAGTACAAAGCGTCAAATCAGAAGAAATAATAGTTTGCCCTGGAGTAAAGAGCAATACCGACTTACTTGATATTGAAAATACAGATATTTCACTTAAAAACGGATATATAAGAACAAATGAGTTTTTAGAAACAACTGTTCCAGATGTCTATGCAATAGGAGATATCAACGGAATGTATCAATTCAGACATAAGGCAAATTACGAAGCTGAAACCTTATCACATAACTTATTTGATGCTAAGCTAAAAAAAGAAAACGAAGAATCAACAAATAAAAACCATGAATTTGTATATTATGATACCGTACCGGCTGTAACCTACACTTTTCCACAAGTAGCTCATGTAGGTTTGACAGAAAAAGAAGCTTTGGAAAAAGGATATGATATAAAAGTTGCAAAGCATTTCTATTCGCAGACAGCAAAGGGATATTCACTTGGTTATGATACCGGAGATTTAAATGATGGATTTATAAAAATTATTGCTGATAAAAACGATGAACAAATCTTAGGAGTTCATATTATAGGTGAAGAGGCATCTTTACTTTTACAAGCTTATGTAGAGATTATGAACTCAGGTATTAAGACTTTAAAAGTCATAAACGAAGATATAACATCAAAAACTACAGATGTATATAGAAATGACAAAAATTACCATATCTTAAGAAAGTCAAATAGTTTGGAACTTACAAACAATACTATGGTATCACATCCATCACTTTCTGAGGTAAGTATGTGGACAAGGTATATGGAATTTAAAGATGTGCTTAAATAAACTTAGATATTTTCGTAATAAAGAAAAATAAAAAAGAACTAATATTTCTCTTATACTAAAATCCTATCAAAAAACTGCATAATTTTATTACAGCAAGATTACTGATATTCTGCAAAACATATAATTTTGTAAAATAACAATATTAGTATTATAAATGGTGATTAGTATAATATTAGCATAATAAATGATAAGGCTGAATTTTAAACAAAATCTCACCTTATCATTTTACATACTTGTACTAATTACTATTTATAATGTCAAGAAATCTATATATTCTACAACATAATATTTCCATATATTACGAAGCTTAAAATAGTACTGATTCACCTGACTATTTAATATTTTTTAGTGGTAATACATTATAAAAAATAATGCTCATCTCATATCTTTCTTCTAGCGTATACCTCTCCATTTATTATCCAAGTCGCACCTTTATCAAAAGATGTTTTATTTTCCCAATGGAAGGTATCAGCTGTTATATCTGAGAATATCCATAGATTAAGATTTTCAGTTTCGCTTTTATTTGTAAGGATGATTTCATCATTTACTTTTTCTGCTTCAAGATACACCATCTTTCCTAAGCAAGCATAACAAATGTCCCATTTTTGCTTTTTAGGATTATATATCCTAATAGTTGTACCATATTCAGCATCAGGTTGGGGATTAATAATTCTTTCTGTCCTTGAAGGGCAGATAAAGACATCTTGAATTCCTTCTCCATTTAATATTTCTGAAAATAGCCATTCCCCTATTACATGTCGTTCATTTTCAGTCCCTTTACCATCAACCCATTCAATTTCCCACTCTCCCAAAAGAGGAGTGAATATATTTTTATTCTCTGTATTTTCCCCTACCAAGGCTTCAAAAAATTTGCTCATAGATTAACCTCCCAAATATCTTTGGAACATCATATCATATCTTCCATCCTACTGCAAGTTCTCTTGCATTGATGAATTTTCTGTAAATATTATCTTGTTTCATCAATTCGTCATGTGTTCCGTTTTGAACTATTTCACCCTTATCTATGACTAATATCTTATCTGCATTTCTTACAGTTTTAAGTCTATGGGCTATCATTATTATGGTTTTCTTCCTTGTAAGCTCTTCTATTGCACTCATCAACTCTTTTTCATTTTCAGGATCGACATTTGCTGTTGCTTCGTCCAATATTATTATAGGAGCATCCTTCATCATTGCTCTTGCTATTGATATTCTCTGTTTTTCTCCACCAGATAAGGTTGAACCCCCCTCGCCTATGATTGTATTATATCCATTAGGCAGTTTTTGTATAAATTCATGGCAACAAGCTTTTTTGGCTATTTCAATAACTTCTTCATCGCTTGCTTCAGGTTTACCAAATCTTATGTTATTGGCTATCGTGTCTTCAAAGAGATAAACATTTTGGAATACAAAGCTGAAATTCTTCATCAATGAATCAATGCTGTAGTCTTTTACATCTATTCCTCCCAATTTTATCACACCTTTATCCACATCCCAAAATCTTGCCATAAGTCTGCATATAGTTGTCTTTCCTCCACCTGAAGGTCCCACTATTGCAGTTGTTGTTCCTTGTTTTATATCAAATGACAAATCATTTATAATTTTTCTCTTTTCATAAGAAAAATCAACATTTTCAAAACTTATATCATATGTCGGAGCTACTGTATCCTTACCATCTATATCCATAGACTTGATATTTAATATTTCATTAGCCTTATTTACACCTATATCTATACACCTTAAAATAGCTGTAAATGAACCCGCTGAATCTAGGCTTGAATACATCATGAAAGCGCAAATTAGCATAGTTATACAACTTGGCAAATCCATACTGCCGTCTAAATAGAAAAAAATAGAAAATCCTATAACGCATACACCTGTAAGCTTAGTAACAAGACTTTGCAAACCCATAGCAGGTAAAAGCTTAAGTTCCATATCCACATTAACTTTAGATGCTTGCTTAATGCTGTCATCAAGCTTCTTATTCTGTTTTGAAAAAAGTGAATATGACTTTACTTCAGCCATCCCTTGTACATATTCCAAAATATTTGATACCATATTTCTATCAGCAATATCTTTTTCTTCAGATACAAAAGACGAATTTGCTCTGAGCTTAGTGTTTACCAACATAAATACTATAAGTCCAATCAATATTACAAGACCTATTCTTATGTCAAATGTAAATACAAGGCACATTATCAAAATTGTAGTAAGTAATCCTTCTGTAGTCATCATTATTACCTTTGTAGCTGTATCTCCTAATACTTCCATTGTATTAGTGGTAACAGATGTGATATATCCAAGAGAGTTTTCGTTAAAATATCCCATTGGCAAATATTTAAGATGCTCAGCAATTTCTATCCTCTTATTTGCGGCAGTCTCATAGCCAGCCTCTGTCTGCAACATCATAGACTTGCTTCTAAGTAAGGTTACTCCTACAATACTTACAAGAATTATCCCCAGAGATGTTAGGCAGGTATTTAGTGTAACATTGTTTTCCAATACAGCTTTAATCATAACATAAGTAGCAGGTACTCTAAGAGCTTCAAAAAAAGCTTTTAAAACGCCAAAAAATATTGATATTTTAAATTTCTTCTTATTTTTTTCTCCACAAAAATTAAAAAACTTCTTATATATGCTAAGCATTTACTTCACCTCCCACTTTATCCTTAGATGAAACATGTGATTCCCACATGTCACTGTATAATTTACATTCTCCAAGCAATTGATTATGTGTGCCATTTGCAATTATATTTCCGTCATCTACCACAAAAATATTATCAGCATCTACTATAGTGCTAAGTCTATGTGCAATTACTATCAATGTCTTTCCTTTTACTAATTTTGCAACTGCAGATTGAACCAAGGCTTCATTCTCAGGATCAGTATAGGCTGTAGCCTCATCTAAAATAATTATATCAGCATTCTTGAGCATTGCTCTTGCTATTGATATTCTTTGCCTTTCTCCTCCTGAAAGATGTCCGCCTGTACCTCCGGCTATGGTGTCATATCCATTTTCTAATGAAGAAATAAAATCGTTACAGCCACTTTTTTTAGCAATCTCTACTATTTCTTCATCACTTGCATCTATCTTTGCAAGTCTTATATTTTCCTTTACACTTATATCAAAAAGATAATTATCTTGAGAAACATAGGCTATAATCTTATTTTGATACTCAATAGGCATTTCCTTTGTATTAACATTTCCTATGATTATTTCTCCTTCATTTGCATCCCACAACCCTGCTATAAGTTTGGCTATTGTCGACTTACCGCTACCTGATGGTCCTACAAAAGCATTTACAGAGCCTGATTCTATATGCAAGTTTACACCATGCAATACCTCGTCTTCATGGTAAGAAAAATGTACATTTCTAAGTTCTATATTTGTATTTTCAATATTTTTTTCTGATTTTTCAGGTCTTTTCATATCTTCTTGTTCAAGAATAGATACAACTTCTGATACTATGGTTCCAATTTTACCTATATCTTCACCATGAGCTGATGCATTCATAAGCGGAGCAATAATACCAAAAGATAATATTATCAACAGTATAAAGTTTGTAGCAGTAAGATTTCCTGCTTTATATAACATGCCACCAATAGGTAACATTCCAGTCAAAGTGGCAGGCAAAAGTGTCATTGATGCACAAGAATAAAAAAGACAACTTCTCATCCAATCGACAAAGCAAGCAGCTCCTTCCTTAGCAGCTATTACAAATTTTTCATATGAACTGTCAGCCTTGCCAAATGCCTTTATTACCTCTATTCCCCCTATGTATTCTACAGCTGTGTCATTTAATTTCTTTGTTTTAATAATTGTGTTATTGAATCTTTCTTTAAATCCTTTAAACATGCCGCAGTACGCTAATACACCAAAAGGAACTGTAAGAAGAGAGGCAAGTCCCATCTTCCAGTCTATAGAAAAAACATAGATTATTACTATTACAGGTCCCAACATATTTGCAGTAAACTCAGGTATTACGTGAGCAAGACCTGTTTCCATAGAATCCACTCTTTCAACAATTATGTTTTTGAGTGAGCCTGACGGAGTGTCTTTGACGTAACCAAGTGGTAATCTATAAAGCTTATCACATAACATTCTCCTAATATTTGCCAATACACCAAATGTTGCCTTATGTGACAGTCCTGTAGAAATACTGTGGAACAATACTCTTAATATCCACATAACTACCATAACTAGGCATTTATTAAGGTAAGTACTGAATTCTTTTTCTCCTGATAATAAATTTGCTACAATATCACCCATTACAAAATATGGTAATATCATGCAGAAAACTCCTAAAATTGCAAAAAATATAGACGCTAAATACTGCCCTCTATTCATACTTGCAAATTCAAAAAACCATTTAATATTTGATTTCTTCTTCATTTTCTCCTCCTTTATCAAAATTTTTTTTGACTCCAATTATCTCTCTCCATCCTGCAGTAAAGAACTTTTGGAGACTCTTCATATACTCGTAGGCATCTTTTCTTGAAAAGTCATGTACAACTGAGGTAAACATTCCATTTACTAAGGCAGTGCAGAGCATCTGGCAAAGATCCTCTCGAATATAATTTTCAATAAATCCCTGTTCATAAAGCTTATGAAATGTTATCAAAGTGTTGTCTGACTCTATTTTTATTATCTTGGCTATGAAATTCTCATAAGTTGAACCTGCACTGCAACAAACTATAAGCTTAAAACTGTCAAAATGATCATATATGATCTCAAATAATGTATCAAATTCAGTAGAATAGTCATCCATAGTATGGATTTTGTCATCAGGATTTAGAGATTCAAAATTTTCCTGCATTTTTAAAAAATAATCTAAAAATTTATCTGCTCCTTCGCTTACCAACTTTGTAAAAATCATATCCTTATCTGTAAATCTACTATATAGCATACCTGTAGTAAATCCTGATTTTTCTGCAATTGTCCTCATGGAAGCATTTATAAAACCTTTATCTAAAAACTCAGTCTTTGCTACCTTTAATATTTTATCTTCTATTTGATTATTTTTTATAACTTTCTTCTCACTTTTATTCATAATATTCTTCATCCATATCTCCTATCTTTCTTCATCCCACTTAGATCCTTTCTTACAAACGTGAAAATCACAGCAATCTCCACCCTCTGCCAATGTACTTGAACGATGTAACACAGCCCCCATTAATTTGAAAGTTTCATAATCAATCTTGCACATATAAGGAATCAATTCCTCATGATGTTCCTGTTTTCCAAGTGCACAAAGCCCACACCTATGATATAAGATAGTATATTCATCTTCATCTCTCCCATATATCATCTCTGTATTCCAGTTAAATTCACTATCTGAGACTAAGTTGGCGACTTTACTCTTCTCCATCATCTTTTTTTGATTTTCCAAGATAAAAGGATTACTTTTTTGAAAACTATTCTTAAGCAAAGGCGCTTGTATAGTCGCTTCTACCATTTTATCAAAACCTTCTTCATCCATCTTGCCATTCATGGCATTGTATATGGAAAGCCAGAGCATACCACCGGCTAAAGGAATTCTAAGAGAATTTTTTCTAAAACTTCCTATGTCTGGTGTCCTTTGTATCATATTCTTATAATTTTGTTTTGAAAGTTTTTTTATTTGTCTTATATCCACTTCCTTCCAATTTTCTTTTATAAATTTGAATATTGTAGGCGAAAGTCCATACCATACAATTTTTTCACATAAAGTATTTTTCACTACACTCACCTCTTTTTAATAAAATATATAATGTAAAAAAAATCTCTCTACAATAAAAAATAATCAAAACGCCTAATCAGTAATAGCAATAAATTAAAGCAATGTTGTTAGAAATAATACAAAAACTCAAAATTATTAATATGAGCGAATACAAGTTATATGTAAACTAATATCATATATAACACCGTTATTATAACTCTGTTATGAAAATATGTAAAGAATAAATTATTAAATAAATTTTTATTATAGATTTTACTTATAACTGAATATAGTTTTTAAATATACAGTATTTTCAATATTTTTCTTGATTTTTTATAAAAAAGAAATTATAATATGCCCCATATTAATTTTTGATATAATTTTTTACAATACTAAATCAATTTAGTATACTTTAGACATAAATCTTATTTATTTGGAGAAAAAATGATTGAAATTAACAATGTAAGTAAGACATTTCATCTAAAAAATAAAAAAGTCGAAGCTTTAAAGAATGTTTCACTTAAGATTGAAAAAGGTGATATATACGGAATAATAGGTTATAGTGGCGCCGGTAAGAGTACACTAATACGACTTATTAATTCTATAGAAAAACCTGACAACGGTACAGTCAAAATAGGGGGTACAGATATAAACCTTTTAGATGAAAAGTCTCTTAGAAATTTAAGAAAAAAAATTGGAATGATATTCCAAAACTTTAATTTATTGAACAGTGCCAACGTATATGAAAATATTGCAGCTCCTTTAAAAAATCTAAAAACTTTAAGCAAAGAAGAAATTGAAAAAAAGGTAGACTCTCTTCTTAAATTAGTAGATTTGGAAGAAAAAAAGTATGTATACCCTAATCAATTAAGTGGTGGGCAAAAGCAGAGAGTTGCAATAGCAAGAGCATTATCAAACGACCCGTCTATACTTCTATGCGATGAGGCTACATCTGCTCTTGATCCTAATACTACAAAGTCAATACTTGATTTGTTGAAAAAAATAAAAAAAGACTTTGGGATTACAGTAGTGCTAATCACCCATCAAATGGATGTGGTAAAATATATCTGTAATAAGGTATCAGTAATGGACGGCGGAGAAATTGTTGAGCAGGGTAATCTCATAGATGTTTTTATAAATTCAAAGACTTCTATTGCAAAGGAATTTATCTCACAAAGTCTACATCAAGATGGAGTGGCTGAAAAACAAAAAGAGTTAAAAAAGGACTTTTATAAACTTAATTTCATCGGTGATAATGCTGATGATCCTTTTATAGCAGGACTTTTCAGCAAATTCGGAGTTACTACGAGTATTCTTTTCGCAAGTATTGAAAAACTCTGCGAAACAACATACGGTACATTGATAGTAACTATTGACGGCGCAAAAGATAATGTAAACCAAGCAATAAGCTATCTTACAAATAATAATGTAATAGTGGAGGTGATAAAATATGATAAGCAAGATTAATGAAGATTTAATAAGATATGGACCTTCACTTGTAAAGGCTTTTAAAGATACTTGTATAATGGTTGGAATATCAGGTTTATTTGCTACAATCTTAGGTACACCTATAGGAATTATTCTTGCAGTTACAGGTGAAGATGGACTTATGAAAAATAAAATTCTTAATTCTGTATTGTCTAAAATAATAAATATTCTTCGCTCCATTCCATTCGTAATTCTGGTAGCTTCAATACCTTGGCTGGTTAGAGCAATTGTTCACACTACTATAGGTGTAAAGGGAGCAGTAATTCCTCTTATAATAGCCTCGTCACCTTTCATGGCAAAACAGGTAGAACTTGCTCTTTTAAAAGTTGATAAAGGAGTTATCGAAGCATATACGGCAATGGGTTTCTCTAAGTTTGACATCATTATAAAAGTATTGCTTAGAGAAGGCCTTGGAGGGATAGTACAGGGAATCACCCTATCTTTAGTTGGGCTTATAGGATATTCAGCAATTGCAGGAACAGTTGGTGGAGGAGGTCTTGGAGACTTTGCTATAAGATACGGATACAATATGTTCAATCCTCATCTTATGACTCTTACTCTTGTAATAATAATTATCCTTGTATTTTTTGTACAGTTTATAGGAGATGACATCTATAGAAGATTATCTCATAATTAATTAGAATTAATTTTAAAACATAATTTAAAAACTATTTTGTTATTAATTTTATACTCTAACATAATTTTGATTTATTTTATTTGTAAAATGACAGAATCTTATAGTAATTATATTTTTTAAACTTCAGTTATATGTCATTTAAAATATAAATTTTAATTTAGGAGTATACAAATCATATTATATATTTAATTTTTGGAGGAAACATGAAAAAAAATATTAAAAAAATACTAACTTTAGCTTTATCATCAATCTTACTATTGACAGCTTGCGGATCAACAAGCAACACTCAAAGTGAAAATAAGGACAATACTCAAAACTCAAATAAGACAGCCACATTAAGAAAGTATAAATTAGGACTTAACGGTACAGACCACAGAGTTTGGGAAAATGTTAGAAAAAGGCTAAATAATGACGGAATTGATTTGGAATTTGTAGAATTTGCAGACTATATCCAACCTAATAAGGCACTTTCTTCAGGTGACATAGACCTCAACGCATTTCAAACTGAAATATATTTTGAAAATTTCATAAAAGAAAATAATATAGACAATCTTACACCTATAGGATATACGGTAGTTGCGCCTATGGGAGCATATTCTAAAAAAGTAAAAGACCTTAAAGAATTACCTACAGACAGAGCATTGAAAGTGGCAATTCCAAACGACACTTCAAACGGTGGTAGAGCATTGAAATTTTTGGAGTCACTTGGATATATTAAGTTAGATCCGTCAAAGGGCAATCTTCCAACATTACTTGATATAAAAGAAAATACTAAAAAACTTGAAATAACTGAAATGGCTGCTAATCAAATACCTGCATCTTTACCTGACCTTGACTTTGCAATAATAAACAATGGCGTAGCTTTTGAAGCAGGGCTTACAATAGCAAAAGATGCTTTGGCATATGAAGATTACAAAGAAGAGAGAATGAAAGACTATTGGAATATAATAGCTGCTAAAAAAGATGACGCTCAAAAAGAAGACTTCAAAAAAATAGTTGAAGTATATCAAACTGATGAAACTAAAAAGGCACTTGAAGAACAATATGGTGGTCAATCAATACCTGTTTGGTAAAAACGGAGAAATAATAATGAAAAAACTAAAAGAAAAAATCAATTTATTTATTGATGAAAATATTGAAGACTATAAAAAAATAGCCTTAGAAATTCATGACAATCCGGAAGTGAGCAATTATGAATTTAAATCTTGCAAAATCTTATCAGACAGACTTATAAAAGAAGGCTTTGATGTTAAGGTAGATGTAGCAGGTCATAGAACAGGATTTACAGCAACTTACAAATCAGCCAAAAAAGGTCCTGTAATAGTATATCTTGCAGAGTATGACGCACTTGTAGGAATTGGACACGCCTGCGGTCATAATCTTTTTGGAGCCAACAGTCTCATCTCAGCCTCAGCAATTAAAAATATAATTGATGAAGTAGGCGGAGAAGTAAGAGTATATGGCACTCCCGGAGAAGAAGGTGGAGAAAATGGAAGCGCTAAAGGAAGTTTTGTAAGGGAACATTTTTTTGATGATGTGGATGTTGCACTTTGTGCACATCCTTCAGACAGAAACAGCGTAAGCACAAGCTCTCTGGCTATAGATCCCGTAGTAGTACAATTTTTCGGAAAACCTGCTCACTCATCAGCATCACCTTGGGACGGAATCAATGCTCTTGATGCTGTAATACAGGTGTTCAACTCAGTAAACGCATTAAGACAGCATGTAACTGACGATGTAAGAATACACGGAATAATTACAAAAGGTGGAGATGCTCCCAACATCGTTCCTGAATTTGCTGAAGCAAAGTTTTATCTCAGAGCAAATACTAAAAAACAGGTACAAGAATTAAGATTTAAATTTGAAAATATAGTAAAAGGCGCTGCACTACAAACAGGAGCAACATTTAAACTGGAACAGTATGGAAACAGTGTTGACGACATGGTTATAACTCCACTTTTAGATGATATCTATGCCAAACATGTAGAAGAATTAGGTTATGAAATTGACCGTATTGGCAAAAAAAGTATAGGTTCATCCGATGTAGGCAATGTATCATATGTAGTTCCAACCATTCAGCCTAATTTTAAGATTTCCACAGATCCTATTATAGGTCATACTCAAGGATTTAAAGAAGCTGCAAGAAGTGAGTACGGACTTGAATCTATTAGATTTTGCTCAAAAGCACTTGCATACACAGCATTAGACTTACTACTTGATTCAAAACTGCTTGAATATATAAAGAAACAACATCAACAAAGTATTAGTAAATTGCTTTAATAGATTAAGGCACCCTATTTTATGTAGAGTGCCTTAATCTATATTTTTATATTTAATTTTTTGCTTGTTAAAATAAATTCAGCAATTTAAATAATTATTATCTACACAAATCTATTTTAAATTGTATTTTTCTACCAAATACTCATCCATAGCTTTTGCAGCCACCTTTCCTGCTCCCATTGCAAGAATAACCGTTGCAGCTCCTGTAACAGCATCTCCGCCGGCATAAACACCTTCTACTGAAGTTTTTCCTGTAGCTTCATCAACTATTATACATTTATGCTTATTTATCTCAAGACCTGATGTTGTAGAACTGATAAGAGGGTTAGGAGAGGTTCCAAGCGACATTATTACTGTATCACATTCAATTACAAATTCAGAACCTTCTATTACCTTAGGAGACCTTCTTCCTGATTCATCAGGTTCACCAAGTTCCATTCTAACACATTTTATACCTTTTACATTCCCTTTTTCATCTTCCAATATTTCTACAGGATTTGTAAGAAGCTCAAAGTTTACGCCCTCTTCTTTAGCATGATGTACTTCTTCCACTCTTGCAGGAAGCTCTTCCATTGAACGTCTATAAACTATTGTAGACTTAGAACCCAATCTTAATATAGTTCTTGCAGCATCCATTGCAACATTACCACCACCAACAGTCACGCAATGCTCACTCTTTTTTACAGGTGTATCATAGCTGTCATCAACAGCCTTCATAAGATTAGCTCTTGTTAGGAACTCATTTGCAGAAAATACTCCATTTGCAGTTTCTCCAGGAATTCCCATAAACTTAGGGAGTCCGGCACCTGAGCCTATAAATACAGCCTTGAAATCTTCCTCATTCATAAGTTGTTCTATAGTTACAGTCCTACCAACAACTACATTAGTTTCTATCTTCACTCCTAAGTTTATTATATTTTGAATTTCATTTTTTACTATATCTTCCTTAGGTAGTCTGAACTCAGGTATACCATAGACAAGTACACCACCGGCTTTGTGAAGAGCCTCAAAAATTGTCACATCATAGCCTTTTCTCGCCAAATCTCCTGCAGCAGTAAGTCCTGCCGGACCGGCTCCTATAATAGCTACCTTTATATTTTTTGGAGGTAATTTTTCACCAAATACAACTCCATTTTTCATATTAGTATCTGCTACAAATCTTTCCAACTTACCTATTGAAACAGGTTCATTTTTTATCCCCATTATACATGTCATCTCGCATTGTGACTCTTGAGGACACACTCTACCGCATACAGCAGGCAATGCCGAAGATTCTGCTATTATTCTGCCGGCACCTTCTATATCTTTTTCTATTATCTTCTTAATGAATTCAGGTATATTTATACCTACCGGACAAGTACCTATACACCTTGCATTTTTACAACTTAGACATCTCTTTGATTCTTCTATAGCTTCTTCAAGATTATATCCGTAACAAACTTCATCAAAGTTTGTAGCTCTTTCATGCGGATCCTGTTCTCTTACAGGAACTCTCAAAGATTTTGGTTTTGTATTTTTAATTAAAGGTTTTACTTCTCCCATTATTATTCTTCCTCCTTGCAATCACAATAAGGATTTTTACCATGAGTACCCTTATCTTTTTGCCTTAACAATTTTTTGCCCTCTTCAGTTTTATACATAGTCTGTCTTCTCATTGCTTCATCAAAATTTACTTCATATCCGTCAAATTCCGGACCGTCTACACAGGTAAATTTGACTTCTTTACCGACAGATACTCTACATGCACCGCACATACCTGTAGCATCAACCATTATACTGTTTAATGATACTACTGTAGGAATACCAAGACTTTTTGTCATCATTGTAGTAAATTTCATCATTATCATAGGCCCTATAATCACGGCATGGTCATACTTCTCTCCCTTGTTTTTAACCAAATCTTCAAGACATTGAGAAGCATTTCCATGGAATCCGAGACTACCATCATCCGTTGCCAAATATAGATTTTTACAGACCTTTCCCATTTCTTCATCAAGTATCAATATATCCTTTGATCTTGCACCTATAATAACATCACAGTCAACCCCTATTTCATGAAGATACTTTACTTGCGGATATACAGGAGCAGCACCAACACCACCTGCTATAAATACTATATTCATCTTTTGAAGTTCTTCTTTTGATTTTTCCACCAATTCCGACGGATTACCAAGAGGTCCTACGACATCTTCAAAATAATCTCCTACCTCTAAAAGCGCCATTCTATTTGTAGAATCACCTACTGTCTGAAACACTATCGTTATCAATCCCTTTTCCTTATTGACATCACAGATGGTAAGAGGGATTCTCTCCCCTTTTTCATCCATTTTTACTACAAGAAACTGACCCGGTAAAAAAGAATGTGCACATCTCTTGGCTTCAACATCCATAAGACATATATTGCTTTGCAACATTCTTTTAGCTACTATTTTATACATATATTTTCCTTTCTTAAATTATATATATTAATGAAAATTTTTTAATCATTATTTTTCAACAATCTCTTAAATACATCAATTATCTTTTTTCTCGCAGACTCAATGTACATAATACACACTATAAAAACTATCTTTTGACTTATTTGATCATATTTATATGCTCTGATTTTATGAAGTGAATATTTTATTTTCAAAGAAGTTATAACATCATCAATATATGCCTCAGATTTTGACATTAGATCTTCAAATTGTTTTATATCTGTCATATCAAAATCACAACTTATTACTCTATCAATGTGGACACTGCACTTCAAGGCTATAGTATCTTCTCTTGAAGTTGATTTTGTAAGATCAGTTATAGTATCTATATCGTAATTTTCTTTAAGCAAGCTTGATATATCCAAGCTACTGTATATCTCATCTCCGAATATTTGGTACATACCCGTCCTCTTTTAATTTAATGACTATTTTGAACATCTAATTTTAACTTTTTTAGTGTGTATTTGTCAAGTGATAATAAATTTTTTTGTACAATTATCGAAAAAAAGAAATAACTTATATCAAATATTTTTTGTATATGTATTTTATAATTACCCCCATTATGTTATAATTTTAGGTCGTAAAATATTATTGAAATCAAAAATTTTTACACTACCTTATTATTCTTTTTTTATTTATAAACCAAATATTGAGCTTGTGATTATTATCTTACTTTGAATATTTTATTTCATATAAAATTTAGTTTAGATTATTTAAATTTCAAATGAAATGTGAATAGTTAAAACTACTATTTTTGTTAAAAAGTATAGATTTTAGTATGAATAATTGTAGTAATAAACAGTTCAATTTATGTTTGTAGTTACTTATATTACTTTAATTCTTCGACAAAATCAATGTAAAACTTTAATTTATATATTTCAATTGCAAATAAATTTTTACATATAATTTGTAAAAAATATTTTGAAATCAAATTTTTTTGAACAAAAATATCCTAAAGGAGAAAGACATGGATAGTTTCAAAATTGCATTTAACGCTATAGTGCCAATAACTTTAATAGTTATAATGGGTTATCTTTTAAAAAAATACAAACTTTTAGATAAGCACACTATTGGAAATATGAACTCCCTATGCTTCAAATTTTTTCTACCTATTCTCACTTTTAGCAATATAATCCACACAAATATAAAAGAAATAATAGATGCAAAATTATTGATATATGCGATGATAAGTATAGTTGTAATCATTGCTATTAGCATATTTATAGTACCTTTTATCGAAAAAGAGAGAAAAAGGCAAGGCTCAATGATACAAGGAATGTACAGAAGCAACTTTGTAATTCTTGGAATACCTCTAACATCACATATAGCAGGAGAAAAAGCTTCAGCGACTGCTGCAATATTGATAATGGTTGTTATCCCTTTGTATAATTTTTTTGCTGTTGTTATATTATCTATTTATGGTGGACAAAGTAAGATAAAATTAAAAGAAATAGCTCTTCAAGTTATTAAAAATCCTATGATTATAGCATCATTATCAGGTATATTGATATCTGTTACAGGTATTAATCTTCCTATTTTTATTGACAAGGCAGTCATAGATTTATCAAAATTAGGTGGAGTATTACCTATGTTTTTACTGGGAGCAGATCTTGACTTTTCATCAGTATCTTCTAATATGAAGGATTTAATAGTTACACTTAGTGCAAAACTATTAATTGTACCGCTAATTTTTCTTAGTCTTGCAATATTGCTTGGCTTTTCTCCTGAAAAAATAGTCGCACTGATAGCTATGTACTGCGCACCTATTGCTGTCAGTTCAGCAATTATGGCTCAACAAATGGGATGTGACAGTGAACTTTCCACACAATTAGTAGTATTTTCTACTGTAATCTCTTGTTTTACGATCTTTATGTGGGTATTTTCCTTGAGTCTGCTAAAGCTTATTTAACAAAAATTTTTTAATATCTCATGATTACTTTTTAAGCTACTATTGAATTTTAAGCTATTTTAAAAAATTGATTTTTATTAGATACTTAAATGTACATTCAATATAATGATGGATAATTAATCTTATAAGTATATGTAAATTAAAAAGCCTATATTATTTGAATTAAATACTTATGTTAAAATCTAATAAACTAATGGATATAGTATTATCAATACATTTAAAATAAAGCCATAAATCATATACTATTAAAAAACTATTGATGATTATTATCCATAGATTAATTAGATTATAGTATTAATAGCTGATTCAAAGATTAAAAATAGTATCAAGCTAAGTAGGACATTGTATTTTAGAAATGCTTTGTAAAATTAGAAATTATATTTATTTAATTGATTTTTTATTTTGATTTTCAAACTTATACTAAAAACTTATTAAAAGGCCATGTAATTACATCATAACAAGGTCATTGTAAAACATATAATATATAATGTCAGTTTGAAATAGATACTTACTATCATAAATGGCGATTAGTATCATAAGAAAGTGGAGAGATATTTATGTATATTTCAAGTAATATTGGCAACTATGAATGTTATACTATCGATGAAATGAAAGGGTATATTCTACAATGTGTCGAAAATGTATTTGACGAAATATGGATTAGCAAAGATAAGAATGATTATCCTATCCTTGTTATTTTAATTAATGACAACCATGCATGCTTGCATTTTTTCATAGATTATAAGGGTACTGTCTTTCAATCTGTTGGAAACGGATATGAAGATATATCTTTTAAACTTAACAATGATGAAATTATTATGCCCGCAAATTGCGTAATTTTTCTGGATGATGCAATAAAATGTGCAGAACAATTTTTTATAGATTATGATAAACCGAACTGTATAAAGTGGAGAAGCTTGTAATAAATCATATAGCTACCTAAAATAAAGAAAATTAATTACTCATACTGTCTTATTATTCAAGATAAAATTTAATTTCACTATATTAAGTTGTATGAACCTTATACTCTCATTATCTTATGAACTCAACTTTCCCACTAAAATTATCGCAATTTTAGTTGAAATTTAAACATAAATTTATTTTTTAATATACTACTTGACACACAATTTTCTGAATAATATTTATTGAAATTTGCATATTTATCAAAAAAATGAAAATACTGAAAAAACTATGTCAAGTATAATATTGTGTTTTTAAAATATACTCAAATCTCAATGTTTATAATGTGTTTTTGATGTAGGAAAGTTGAGTTATGAATTATAATTTAATTATTATAATCGGAGTAACACACAATGATAAATTATATAAAGGCATTGATTATAATGTTCCAAGCACACAAAGGGCAAAAAGACAAGGCAGGTAAAACATATATATTTCATCCACTTAAAGTTTCTTTTGGAGTTAAAACAAAAGACGCTAAGATTATAGCCCTATTACACGATGTCTTAGAAGACAGTAACTACACTATTGAAGATTTAGATTTTCTAACAGAAAAGCAAAAATACTCTTTAAACTTATTAACCCATAAAAAGGATGAATCATATTTTGACTATATAGAGAAAATCAAAGATGATGACATAGCAAAAGAAGTAAAGCTAAGCGACTTAAAACACAATAGCAATTTAAAAAGACTAAAAAATATAACAGAAAAGGATTTGGAGAGAGTCGAGAAATATAAGAAGGCAATAGAGATATTGAGTAAGTAAGATTGATAAACAATACTCGATATCTCATGTAAAATATTTATTATTTTAACTCAAGTAAGATGTTTTCATTATCCGAGTAAATGAACGTTTGTGTATGTGGTATTCCTAATCCTCTTCCATAAGATATAGGATATCCTACTCCTACACTATAGCCCTTTACACTTGCCTTCTCTCCATCTTCTGTTATTACAAAATCATCTACTTCTTCATTTCTATGAGTATGACCGAAGAAATATATTATATTTGTATCTATATTTACTTTTGTATAGTATGTTGTCTCTTCTCCACTTGTACCTTCCAACCTTAAAAGCGGTACATGGCTTACACATATATCGCATTTATCATAGATTTCATTTTCATAAAATATGCGTCCTTTTTCATAAGACTCATACATATAATCCGCCTTTATATAGTATTTATCATTCATTCTATTGTTAAACATTTTAAAAACATCCGGATTATTCATATTATACATAAGGGGCAAAAAGCCAATTTTGAGCAATTTTTTACTGCATTGTATTTCTTGTACAGTATTTGCTACATACTTTATATTGGGATAATCTTTCAAATCTTCTATTAGTCTATATAATCTATTATCTCCATTATCTTTGTCTTGGAAATAGTATTCGTGATTACCGTCTATATACCAAACATTATTCCATATAGATGACACCTTTTTCAAAAACAACTTTGAATATGAATTGTTATTTGCAATATCTCCGGCTAATATCAATGTATCTGTTAGTTTTTTAGTATTTCTAATCATCTGATTTATATATTCATCTACATTTGTCGATATCTCTTCCTGTATTCCCATAAAAAGCTTATCTATATTTCCCATAATATAGTCATAGTTTTGCTTTTGTGAGTTATTAGTCTGATAATATAAATCAACATGTATATCAGAAGTTATGTTGAACATTCCCTTCTCCTTTCATAATTCTTTTATTATTTCGTTTATAAATATCCACATTTATCCATTTATTTGATTATTTAACATTTTACTTAGACCATATTTTCTTTATATTAATATTTAATACTAAAAACTCATTAAAGAGTCATTTAATTATATAATAAAAATGTTATGGAACATTGATATAATGTATAATACAATTTAAAATAGATACTTGGTTTTATAAATAGTGATTAGTATAATATAATAATGGAAAAGTCCTCTCTCCATTTTTTTAATAAAAGTGTCGGTATTTTTCGAAACTTTCAACAGTCTTTCTTATCTTAATATAATTTTATCACCTTAAATAGACAAATATTGTCTTTTATGTAAATTTTTTATAAATTTCTTGAATAACTTGATTTTTTAATATTTTATGTAATAAATTTCTTATCATTTAAAGTTTTTCATTAGATTCTTTAACATATACAATCATATGACTTTGGGTATATTTTGTCAAGTAATAATTAAATAAAGAGAGTAAATTAATTAACAATCTACTCTCAATTACTTTTTTATGCTGATAAATAATTTAAACTACAGCCATATTCTATACCATTTTCTTTGATAATTCTAAAAAAATTATTTATTCATCCTAAAATTCAATAGAACTATTGGTAAATTTCAGCATAAGAATAAAACTAAATGAATTTTTAATAGTAAATAGTCCTATATAATCTTATATTCATATTTTTATATTCACTACACTATCATCCGTTTTAGTGATGTCCTTTTAATATAGCATATACGCAGTCGTTATTTACATAGTTGATATTATTTTTTTCTGTCTTAGATATTACCTCATCATCAAAAGTATGTGGTTGGAACCAAAGATTTTTTACACCTTTTTTTATAGCTTCATCCACCACATTTAGTGAAATTTTAGGATTTACAACTACATCCACGCAGTCCACATCCATTGGTACTTCTTCCAAAGAAGAGTATACATCTATACCAAGTATTTTTTTGCCGGCATATTTTTTGTTTACTCCAACAACATTGTAACCTTTTTGCACCATTACCATGGGTATCTTGTAGCCAAATTTCTCTACATCATCAGTTATTCCATATACTACCCAGTTTTTCTTTGCAAGCATTTCTTCTTTGATACTCATAACTTCCTCCCTATTTATTAGCAATGATACTTTGTTTAATAAATGAATTAATTTATCATATATACAAACTTATTTAAATAACTTATTACGTAATAAACTTCTAAGCTGCCATATAGTAGATATTTTTAACAAAAAAGTGTTATAAACACTTCTATTAAAACACATAAAAAATCGTAAAACCCTTATTTAATGAACCTTTCCTTAGAATATTCTTAAATATATCCCCATAAAGTCATAAAAAAAACAAATAATAATCATAGTAAAAAATAAATTTTTAATATAAGATGTTAATCTCATTTAAGTAAACAAATATCAGTATTGCATTTAAATGTAATTATTAATTAACTTGTTAAATAGATATTGTTGATGTATAATCTTAGTGCTTTTTATTTACCCCATAATGGAAAATTTAATTATTAAAATAAATCGGTGATGTTTATGTTTAAAACTTTAAAAAAATTATTCTGGTTTTTCAAAAAAAGGAGAAAAAACTATATAATCGGAGTTTTGGTATTACAATTGGCAAATTTTATTATAATATTTCCACCGATTATCATAGGTAAGGCTATAGATTCCATTACCAAAGGCACTATTACTTGGAATGAATTAATGACTTATGTTGGTTTGATGGTAGTCTTATTTACTTCAGAGTATATATCCAACTTTGTATGGTCGTACAACGTATTTTCAAATGCTATAGTTATAGATTTTGACTTGAGAAACATGATAATGAACAAAATACTTTCAATGCCAAGACCATTTTTCGAAAAATTCTCATCCGGAGATTTGATGTCAAGAGCTACAAGTGATGTAACTACGATAAGTGATTTACTTGGCTATGGTACTATGGCTTTTTCTGACGGCATATGCTATCTTTCTACAGTTATAATAGCAATGGGAGCCATAATTTCTTGGAAGCTGACTTTCTTCAGTATCTTACCACTTCCTTTTCTTGTTTTATTTTCCAACTATCTTGGCAACCACATTCACAACGAATATACCAAACAACAAGAGGCTTTTTCTGCAATGAGTGATGTAGCTCTTGAAAATATTAACGGGCTGAGAGTTGTACGTTCTTATGTTCTTGAAAATCAAAGTATTTCTAATTTTGAAAAAAGTATTACTGACGTCTATAAAAAATCACTAAGAACTGAAATAATTGCTGATATTTTTTGGCCGTCTTCGAAGATTTTTACCTCACTTAGCTATGCAATTGCCATATGGTATGGGAGTAGTCTTATCGCCTCAGGTCAAATTACACTTGGAGAACTAATATCTTTTAATATTTATCTTGGATTTTTAGTATGGCCGATGTTTAGCATAGGAGACTTTATAAATATTGCTCAAAGAGCATCTACTTCGATTGAAAGAATATATGAAGTCTTGGAAGAAAAGGACAATGTCACACAAGAAAATGAAGTCAAGTTAAAAGAAGATGCACCTTGTGATTTAAGATTTGAAAACTACTCTTTCAAATACCCTACTTCTTCTTCTAATAATTTAGAAAATATAAATCTATTCATACCTGAAGGCAGTACTTTGGGCATAGTTGGCAAGACAGGTAGCGGAAAATCAACTCTTATAAAGCAAATTCTAAAAGAATATGAATATGGTAGTGGTGATGTCCTACTTGGAAATAGTCCTCTTAAAAATATTGAAATTTCAAGTCTAATGTCTAAGATAGGCTATGTACCTCAAGATAGCGTCTTATTTTCAAAGACTATAAAAGAAAATATACTGATTAGTAAAAATGATGCAGATGATGAAAAAATAGAAAGTGCTATCTATCTTGCAGGATTAAGCAAAGATATAAGCAACTTTTCTGAAGGAGTTAATACTCTTGTCGGAGAGCGTGGAGTATCTATATCAGGAGGTCAAAAACAGAGGATTTCCATAGCAAGAGCATTGCTCAAAGAACCTGATATATTAATACTGGATGATTCTTTATCAGCTGTTGACTCCAAAACTCAGATGAATATAATACAAAACATTAGGAACATAAGAAAAAATAAATCTACTATAATAGTCTCTCATAGACTGTCTTTAGTTTCTCATGCTCAGGAGATAATAGTAATGAACGACGGCAAGATTGTGGAAAGAGGAAATCATGAGAATCTCATGGAGCAAAACGGATGGTATGCAACTCAATATCAAACCCAACAATTAAAGGAGGATGAACAAAATGACTGATACAAATCAAACTCCTAAAAATGAAAATAAAAAAGAAGACTTTAAAAGACTTTCAGCTTACGCTTTGATGTTCAAGTCAAATTTATTTGCAGGTCTTTTACTTTTGCTAACTGCTGTAGCTTTTGAACTTTTGGCACCTTTTTCCATTAGAAAAATACTTGATGAAGAACTTATAAAATCTCCAATAAATCAAAGTTCAATATTAAAGCTTGTATCATTCTACTTACTGTATAATATAACAGCCTCCTTATTTAAGTATGTAAGCAGTATTCAGCTTAAAATCATGGCTCTTAAGATAGTCAAAAAAATGAGACTTCAAATATTTGAAAAACTTCAACAACTTGATGTATCTTTTTTTGACAATATGCCTGCAGGAAGTATAGTATCAAAGATAACAAATGATACTGAGGCTGTACAAAGTCTCTATGTAAAAGTTTTGGGAGAACTGGTCAAGGGAACTGTATATATAATTGGTGTGTATATAATGTTTTTCAGACTGAATTTCAATTTTGCTCTCATATCTTTGTTACTAATACCACTACTACTTTTTACTATATGGTTTTACAACGAAAAGGCAAGAAAATATAATGACATAATAAGAAGTAAAATTAGTGTGTTAAACGGAATACTCAACGAAGCAGTGCAAGGCATAAGTATAATAAGATCATTTAACAATACAAAAAGTATTAAAGAAGAATTTGATGAGGCAAATATAAAGAAGCAAGACGAACGCTATAAACTTCTGATACTAAATTCCCTAACTTCTTATACAATAATAGGAGCTTTTAAAAATATAGTCTTTACTGTTATGATATATTACTTCGGTAGCAGCTTACTAAAAAATATTTCAATTACTTCAATAGGTTTGCTCTACATCTATGTTGACTATATAGACGTACTTTTTCACAATATTCATGTCATAGTTGGAGAATTAGCTAATCTTTCCAAGTCTGCTGTTGCATCTTCTCATGTTTTTGAAATGATAGACAAAGTTGGAACTCCTATAAGTAATGAAACAATTGCTCCTATATTAGGCAATGTTGAATTTAAAGATGTGAGTTTTTATTACAAAAATGAGGAATATGTCCTTAAAAATATCAATCTTATAGCACAAAAAGGACAGGTAGTTGCTTTGGTAGGTCATACAGGCTCAGGAAAAAGTTCAATTATGAACTTACTTTTAAAGTTTTACGAACCACAAAAAGGAGACATACTTATAGATGGTATGAATTTGAAAGACTTAAAAAATCAAGCTATTAGAAATCAAATGGGAATAGTATTGCAAGATCCTTATATTTTTTCTGATACCTTGTTTTACAACATAGCCTTGGGCAATCCTAATATAGGCAAGCGAGACGCATTAAAAGCCCTTGAAATGGTGGGAGCCACAGATATATTAGAAAGCAACGCTATGGATGAAAAAATACTTGACCATGGTTCAATGCTGTCATCAGGTCAAAGACAACTTATCTCCTTTGCCAGAGCCCTGGCTCAAAACCCTAAGATTCTTATACTTGATGAGGCTACAAGCTCTATAGACTCTCAAACAGAAGAGATAATTCAAAACGCAATGAGTATTCTTATGAAGGGAAGAACCACTTTTATAATAGCTCACAGACTATCAACAATCAAAAATGCGGATAAGATATATCTCCTTGATAAAGGAAGTATAGTCGAAGAAGGAAATCACGAAACCTTGATACAGAAAAAAGGAAAGTATTATGAGATGTATCAAGCACAAAATATTGATTGATTTTTCTTAACTTTCTATAAATGATATTCAAAATTTATAAAAGTCAGTCAAAGCTATAAACGATATACTTTAGCTAAGATTGACTTTTTCATTATTGACTTTATTATAATATAATAGTATTATTATAGATATATTTTTTTAATCTTATGCTTATATTAAGTTTAATTACGAATGTACTTATTTCAGTATTTTAACTTGCTTAGTATACTGATATTTGTTTGATTAACAAAATTTTTTTCTTTGTTTATATTTTTAGTATTCATAGGATGTATATGCAAAATCGATACATATTTTTTGATTTAAAGCTTTATGCTCCAAGTTAATATTATAAATAAAGTAACGTTTCCTTAATTATAATTAATTCAGTATAGATTTGTGATAAGCATTCCGTAATTTTATTAAATATCTGCACTAAACAAAAAGGAGTTGTTTTTATGAATGCAAATGTAACGGTTGTAGCAGTTGTAATCATCTATCTACTTGTAATGCTTGCTATAGGTTACTACTCTTCCAAAAAAATAACCAGCAATGAAGATTTTATGGTTGCAGGAAGAAATCTGGGACCTATACTTCTTGCAGGTACACTTTCAGCAACTGAAATAGGTGGAGGCTCTTCATTAGGTGTTGCTGAAAAAGCCTATGGAACATGGGGATTAGGGGCATCATGGTATGTTACCACAATGGGTATAGCCTTTGTCATTTTATCATTTGTTGCACATAAGTTCAGAGCGGCAGAGGTAAAGACTGTGCCGGAGTATTTTAGAAGAAGGTATGGTCGCTCAGCAGGTCTTATAACTTCAATAATAATGTTACTCCCACTTGTAGGTCTTACAGCATCTCAATTTATAGCATCTGCAACTATTGTTTCTGTTATGATTGGAGTAAGTCCAAAAATTGCAGTTACAATAGTGGCATTGGTAGTAACTGTTTATGCTATAATGGGTGGTCTTTGGGCGGTTGCTCTTACTGACTTTGTTCAAGTGTTTTTAATAGTGCTCGGAATGTTTTTGGCAATACCTTTTTCACTTAATTTAGCAGGTGGAATGGATAAGGTAATAGCTAATGTTCCACCTGAAACTATGAGTCTATTTAGCGGTATCAAAGTTTCTACTATTATTGGGCTTGTAATCATGTACATTGCTTCCTTTACAGTAGGACAGGAAGCTGTATCAAGATTTTATGCAGCTAAAAATGGAAAGGTAGCAGTACAAGGATCTATAATTTCTGCAGTAATTAACTTTGTTTACGCTTTTATACCTACAATACTTGGTATAACAACATTAGCCTTGGTAAATATGAACAAACTTGACAGTGCTGTTATAATGAAAGACGGTGCAAAATATGCACTTCCACACCTTGCTATGAATACTATGCCTGCAATAATTGTAGGACTTTTGTTCTCAGGAATTATATCAGCAACAATGTCATCTGCTGACTCTGACCTTTTGGGGGCAGGCTCAATATTTAGCAATGACATCTACAAGATATATATCAATCCTAAGGCTACAAGCGATCAAGTAATGAAGACTACTAAGATAACTATGATAATAGTGGGAATACTCGGGTGGGTAATAGCTATTACCAATACAGGTAATCTTATAACAATTCTGATGTTTTCATTTACACTTAGAGCTGCCGGAGCATTCTTCCCTTATGTTTTTGGACTTTATTGGAAAAAATCTTCACTTCAAGGTACTATCGCCTCTCTTATTGCAGGTAGTATAGTTGTAGTTCTCGTTGAAAGAAAAATTGTCAGTTTCTTTGACTTAGATCCTATAATTCCGGGATTGATTGCAAGCTTTATCTTCTTCATAGGTTTTACTTTGTTAATGCCAAGTGATAGAGAAAACTGCGACCTTATTCCCGAAGACGAATAATTTAATTTAAAAACTTATTATCCACTGAGAAATCAGTGGATTTTTCATACATATTTCAAAACTATTATTGCTTTTTTATAAATAATATTCATATTTTATTTAACATATTTTTTAATCATTAACTTTGTATTTATCGCTAAAACTATTCTTCATATTTTTTAATATAATGATGATTTTTCTTTATTGTATTGATTTTTTTATTAAATTATGGTATATTCCTATCATTATAAAAAATGATATATTTTTTAGTTTTTGATTTGATGTTTTTTTTATTATTACTTAATTTCGTTTTTACTTTTATGAACATTTATTTTTTTTATTTATCATTATCTTTTTTTAATTAGTTTTTACAAGGAGAAATCAATGGCTAAGTTTATAAATGAACCGTCTCATACTTTCAGCGAATATTTGCTGATACCGGGATACTCTTCTACTGAGTGTATTCCTGCAAATGTTAATTTGAAAACTCCGTTAATTAAATACAAAAAAGGTGAAGTGTGCCCTATTACTCTTAATATCCCTCTTGTTTCTGCAATCATGCAATCCGTATCTGGAGATGAACTTGCTGTTGCTCTTGCTAAACAAGGGGGAATTTCATTTATTTTTTGCTCTCAATCAATAGAAGATGAGGCTGAAATGGTAAGAAAGGTGAAAACATATAAGGCAGGTTTTGTAACAAGTAGAGCTAATGTCTCACCTGTCAATACTCTCCAAGACATACTGGACCTCAAGGAAAAAACAGGTTTTTCTACAGTAGCTGTAACCGCTGACGGCAGCCCTAACGGCAAATTGCTTGGAATAGTAACGGGTAGAGATTATCGTATAAGCCGTATGAGTACCGATATGAAAGTTGCTGAATTTATGACTCCTTTTGAAAAGTTGATATACGGAAAAGAAGGTATTACCTTAAAAGAAGCTAATAACATAATTTGGAACAATAAGTTAAACACTCTCCCTATAGTTGATGATAACTTTAATCTCTGCTACTTTGTTTTTAGAAAAGACTATGACAGTAATAAGAACAATCCTGATGAAATCCTTGACAGCTCTAAGAGGTATATAGTCGGCGCAGGAATAAATACCAGAGATTATGAAAAAAGAGTACCTGCTTTGGTAGAAGCAGGAGCAGATGTACTTTGTATTGATTCTTCTGAGGGATTTTCTCAGTGGCAGGAGCTGACTATAAAATGGATTAGAGAAAAATATGGTGACAGAGTAAAAGTAGGTGCAGGAAATGTAGTTGATGCTGAAGGATTCAGATTTTTGGCTGATTGTGGTGCAGATTTTGTTAAAGTCGGTATAGGTGGCGGCTCTATATGTATCACAAGAGAGACAAAGGGCATAGGCAGAGGACAGGCTACAGCCATAATTGAAGTTTGTAAGGAAAGAGATAAGTATTTTGAAGAAACAGGAATATATGTACCTGTCTGCTCAGATGGCGGAATAGTTTATGATCACCATATCACTCTTGCGCTTGCCATGGGAGCTGACTTTGTAATGCTGGGCAGATACTTTGCCAGATTTGACGAAAGTCCATCAAATAAAGTAAGTATTGCCGGAACATACTACAAAGAGTACTGGGGAGAAGGCTCTGCAAGAGCAAGAAATTGGGAAAGATACGATCTTGGTGGGGATAAGAAACTTTCCTTTGAAGAAGGCGTGGACTCTTATGTTCCTTATGCCGGTAGTTTAAAAGATAATGTTGATTTAACTCTAAGCAAGATAAAATCAACCATGTGTAATTGTGGTGCCCTAAATATAGAAGAGTTACAAAAAAATGCTAAGATTACCCTTGTATCGGCTACAAGTATAGTTGAAGGTGGTGCTCATGATGTTATACAAAAGGAAAAAGCTCCTACTATTAAATAAATTTACAGTTCTTTCATAGATTAGTTTTGATGTTATTATATATTTTTGTTAGTTTATAATTAGGAGATGATTATGAAAAAAGTTGGAATTTTAATGGGTAGTGATAGTGATTTACCAATAATTGAAAAGAGTATTCAAACATTGAAAGATTTTGATGTGCCCTATGAAGTACATGTATATTCTGCACATAGAACACCTGAAAAGGCTCTTGAATTTTCATCAAATGCAAGAAATAACAACTTTGGCGTAATAATTTGTGCAGCAGGTATGGCTGCTCATCTTGCTGGAGCCATAGCTGCAAATACTGTTTTACCTGTAATAGGTATACCATGCAAATCCACAAATCTTGACGGTATGGACGCCCTACTTTCCACTGTACAGATGCCTCCGGGTATACCTGTGGCTACAGTAGCAATAGACGGAGGTGTAAACGCTGCACTACTTGCAATTCAGATCTTATCTATTGAAGATGAAACACTGTATGATAAATTGCTTAAACGAAGATTATCTGACAAAGAAAAGGTACTTGAAAAGGATAGAGATATTTCACAAAGATTTAATTAATAACTATTTATTAAATTAGGCTTATTTATTAATATTTTATTTTAACATATTGAAATTTCTTATACTAAATATTGTTCTATACACTTATTCTATTAGATTTTTTTATAAGGAAATTTAGATAAGAAGCTAAATTTAAAATACCTATACTCAAAATATATTTAAAATACGTCTATTAAACCATTGGAGGAAGATAATGGGAGGTTTTTTTGGAGTAGCAAGTCAACAAAGTGCTATTTCAGATATATTTTTCGGCACTGACTACCACTCACATTTAGGTTCTCATAGAGCAGGTGTCACCGTGTTTGACAGTGAAAAAGGCTTGCAACGTGACATTCACAATATTGAAAACACTCCTTTTCGTGCAAAATTTGAAAAAATCTTTGAAGAAATGAGTGGAAACTCTGCCATAGGTTGTATAAGTGACAACGAACCGCAACCTCTGCTTATACGTTCTAAAATAGGCTCTTTCGCTATTTGTGTAATAGGCATTGTAAACAATGCCAAGCAACTTATAGATGAGTACCTTTTTAATTATTGTGGACATTTTGATTCTATGACAGGTGGAAAAGTAAATACAACTGAACTTATAGCCTCTCTTATAAGCCAAAAAGATAATTTTGTTGACGGAATTAAGTTTATGAGGGATAAAATAGATGGAACCGCAAATATCCTGATCCTAAAAGATGATGCAAAGATAATTGCAGTGCGTGATAAATATGGCAGACTCCCTGTTCTTATAGGAAAAAATGAAGATGGATATTGTGTTTCATTTGAGTCCTTTGCATACCAAAAGTTAGATTATGTAGACGAAAAAGAGCTTGGTCCTGGAGAAATAGTCGAAATATCTTGTGACGGCATAAAACAACTATCTCCACCACTTGAAAAGATGAGAATATGCTCCTTTTTGTGGACATACTACGGATACCCCACTTCCAATTATGAGGGCATAAACGTAGAGATGATGAGATACAAAAATGGACTAATACTTGCTGAGTATGACAGATTGCAATTCAACAAAGAAAATATTGATTATGTCGGTGGAGTCCCTGATTCAGGAACTCCACACGCTATAGGATATTCAAATGAAAGTAATATACCTTTTGCAAGGGCTTTTATAAAATATACTCCTACATGGTCCAGGAGTTTTACCCCTACAAATCAATCAGACAGAAGTAGGATAGCAAAGATGAAACAAATTCCTGTAAAAGAATTGATATGTAATAAAAGCCTGTTATTTGTAGATGATTCCATTGTAAGAGGTACTCAATTGAAAGAAACTGTAGATTTTTTGTATGAACAGGGTGCAAAGTCCGTCCACATTCGTTCTGCCTGTCCACCAATAATGTATCCTTGCAAATTCCTTAACTTTTCACGTTCCAACAGTGACATGGAATTGATAACAAGAAGAGTAATTGTGGAATTAGAAGGACAGGAAGGGTTTAATTATATTGATGAGTATTCAGACGCTTCTACTCAAAGAGGAAAAAATCTGCTTGATGCAATCTGCAAAAAATTACACCTTGCGTCGCTTGCTTTTCAGTCACTTGAAGGCTTGATTAGAGCTATAGGCTTGGATAAAGATAAATTATGTACCTACTGTTGGAATAAAAAGGAGTAAAGTATGAGCGAAAAATCATATTCTAAGGCATATAAGGATGCCGGAGTAGACATAACTGCAGGATATAAAGCTGTAGAACTGATGAAAACTCACATAGCAAGAACACTTACCAAGGGAGTGTTTTCAGATGTTGGAGGTTTTGGAGGCTTGTTCGAGCTTGACCTTACAGGCATAAAAAAACCTGTGCTTGTCAGTGGAACTGACGGTGTAGGCACAAAGCTGAAGCTTGCCTTTTTACTTGATAAACACGATACAATAGGAATTGACTGCGTAGCAATGTGCGTAAACGACATTATTTGCTGTGGAGCAAAACCGCTGTATTTTCTTGACTATATAGCCTGTGGTAAGAATGTACCTGAAAAAATAGAGCAGATAGTAAAGGGAGTATGTGATGCCTGCGTTGAATCTGACTGTGCACTTATAGGCGGAGAAACAGCTGAAATGCCCGGATTCTATCCTGAGGATGAGTACGATTTGGCAGGGTATTGCAGCGGCATAGTAGATAAGGAAAAAATAATAGACAAGTCAAAGATGAAAGCAAGCGATGTTATCATAGCTCTACCTTCAAGTGGAGTACATTCCAACGGTTTTTCTTTGGTAAGAAAGGTTTTTGATGTAGAAAATTCTGATATAACTTCTCCTAATGATGAATTAAATGGTCAGTCTATAGCTTCTTGTCTGCTCACACCTACAAGAATATATGTAAAAGCCATACTAAAACTTATTGAAGAAGTAAATGTCAAAGGCATATCCCATATAACAGGAGGAGGTTTTTATGAAAATATACCTCGTTCTATACCAGAAGGCTTATGTGCTGAAATAGTTCAAGACAAGATTAATATCCTACCTATTTTTAATCTGATTTCCAAAAAAGGAAATATTAATATAAGAGATATGTTCAATACATTTAATATGGGAGTAGGAATGACCGTTATAGTTGGAAAAGATGACGTGGATAAAGCTCTTGAAATTTTGAAATCTAACGGCGAAAATGCTTATGTAATTGGTCAAATAATAAAAGATGAAGAAAAAATAAAAATGATATAGGAATAAGATATGTCTAAGAAACTAAACGAAAAGAAAAAAGTAAATATTGCTGTTATGGTTTCAGGTGGTGGCACCAATCTTCAGGCATTGATAGACTCCAAAGTCATAAAAAACGGAATAATAAAACTGGTGTTATCCAATAATGAAGATGCCTACGCTCTTGAGAGGGCAAAGAAAAATAATATAGCAACTTATGTCGTTACTAAAAAGTCTCACCCAGATAACTTTGAACAATCTATGATAGATATACTGAAAAAAAACGACATTGATTTGATAGTTATGGCGGGTTTTTTAACTATTGTTGACGATATCTTCATCCATACATTCAAGGACAGGATAATCAATGTCCATCCTTCGTTGATTCCATCATTTTGCGGGGAAGGATATTACGGTATCAAGGTACATGAGGCTGCACTGAAAAAGGGCGTGAAAGTTACAGGTGCAACTACACATTTTGTAAATGAAATACCTGACGGTGGAGAAATAATCATGCAAAAAAGCGTAAAGGTAAAAGAAGACGATACGCCAAAATCCCTGCAGGAAAGAGTAATGCAAGAAGCTGAATGGAAGATACTGCCACTTTCTGTTGAAAAGATATGTAAGCAAATTTTAAAGGAGAATAAAATTGCAGACGAAAAATATAGCTAAGATAGAAAAGCTGTTAAAAGCTAACCCTTATCCAGGCAGAGGAATAATCATAGGAAAAAGTGAAAATGACAAGCTTTGCTTAGCTTATTTCCTAAGTGGAAGAAGTCAAAACAGCAGAAATAGGATATTAGAAGAAATAAATGGAGATATATTTACAAGAGCCTTTGATGAAAGCAAGGTAGAAGATCCAAGTCTTATAATATATCCGGCAATCAAAAGATTTGAAAATAATATAATTGTTACTAACGGAGACCATACAGATACAATTTATGACGGACTTAAAAATAATAGAAGTTTTGAAGACTCACTTTTTTTAAGAAAGTTTGAACCTGATTCTCCTAACTTTACACCAAGAATAAGCGGACTTGTAAATATAGAAAATAATAATTTTACCTATAAGTTAAGTATATTAAAAAGCGCAGACTCTCAAGGGACTGCATGCGAAAGATTTTTCTACAATTATGAAGCTCTTGATAATACAGGTCACTTCATCCACACATATATGGAAGCAAACCCTCTTATTTCATTTAGAGGTGAACCTTTGAAAGTAAGTATTCCTAATGATATTGATGAGTTTGCAAATTCAATATGGCAAAGCTTAAATTTTGAAAATAAGATAGCTCTATATGTTAGATATATTGATTTAAAAAATAATACAAGTATAAATAAGATTATAAATAAAAATATTTAGGAGTTTTTATGAAAGAGTTTCAACTTAAATACGGATGCAATCCCAATCAAAAATCAGCAAGACTATATATGAAAGATGATGCTGATTTACCATTTGAAATCCTAAACGGAAATCCCGGATATATTAATTTCTTAGATGCATTTAACGCCTATCAGCTTGTAAAAGAAGTAAAACAAGCTTTAAACCTTCCCTGTGCAACTTCTTTTAAGCATGTAAGCCCTACTTCAGTAGCATTAGGAATAAAGCTTGATGACAACTTAAAAAGAGCCTGTTTTGTAGATGACATAGAAAAGCTTGATGACTCCCCTATTGCCTGTGCTTATGCAAGGGCAAGAGGCACTGACAGGATGTCGTCATTTGGAGATTTCATAGCCTTATCAGACAGATGTGATGTTACAGTCGCAAAGATTATTTCTCGTGAGGTTTCAGACGGTATAATTGCTCCATCTTATGATGATGAAGCTCTTAAAATTCTTAAAGCAAAGAAAAAAGGAAGATATAATATTATTAAAATTGATGAGGATTACAAGGCTGCATCTAAGGAAATTAAACAGGTCTTTGGTGTAATATTTGAACAGGATAAAAATGACTTTCCTATAGATGAAAGTTTGCTTGATAATATTGTTACTAAAAATAAAGATTTGCCTGATAATGTAAAAAGAGACTTCATTCTTTCAATGATTACTCTGAAATATACTCAATCAAACTCTGTTTGTTTTACTTTTGAAGGACAAACTACCGGCATAGGAGCAGGTCAGCAATCAAGAATACATTGCACCAGAATCGCCGGCTCAAAATCAGATACTTGGTTTTTGCGTCAGCACCCCAAAGTTTTGAATCTAAGTTTTAAATCAGATATATCAAGAGCTACAAGAGACAACGTAATTGAAAACTATATCAATAAAAACGAAGAAGATGTATGTGCAGATAAAATATGGCAAAACTATTTTGAAAAAAGACCTGATGTCTTAACTCAAGAAGAAATAAGTGAATATCTTTCAAATCTTGATAATGTAATACTTGGCTCAGATGCCTTTTTCCCATTTTCAGACAATATAATAAGGGCTAAGAAAAGCGGGGTAAGATACATCGTTCAAGTCGGAGGCTCAGTAAATGACGATAAGGTAATAGAAACTTGTGATGAATATAATATGGTCAGTGTATTTACAAATCTGAGATTATTTCATCATTAATAGGAGGCTGTTGTGAATATAGCAATAATAGGTGGTGGTGGTAGAGAGCACGCCATCATCAAAAAAATCAAAGAAAATAAGTCTGTAGAAAAAATATATGCCCTACCTGGAAACGCCGGAATGAGAGCAGATGCAATTTGCGTAGATATCTCCCCTACAGATTTGGAAAATATAAAAAATTTTGTTATTGAAAATAAAGTTGACTATTGTATTGTATCTCCTGATGATCCTCTTGTGCTTGGTCTTGTGGATATACTTCAAGAAAACGGAATAGATTGTTTCGGTCCTGAAAAAAAATCTGCAATAATTGAAGGTAGCAAGATATTTTCCAAAAATCTTATGAAAAAATACAACATTCCTACTGCAAAGTATGAGACATTTTCTGATTATGAATTTGCCGTAAAATACTTGGAAACCATGTCTATGCCTGTTGTAATAAAGGCTGACGGATTGGCTCTTGGTAAGGGTGTAACTATAGCTCAAGATAAAGAAGAAGCTATATCCGCAATAAAAGCCTCAATGCTTGACAAAAAATTCGGTAAAAGCGGAGAAAATATTGTAATAGAAGAATTTTTGACAGGTGTGGAAGTATCTGTATTAACTCTTACAGACGGCAAAACAATAGTTCCTATGATTTCATCTATGGATCACAAGCTTAGTAAGGATGATGACAAAGGCGTGAATACCGGAGGTATGGGAACTATCGCCCCTAATCCATATTATACAACAGAAATTGCAAAGCAATGTATGGAAAAAATATTCATACCTACTATTAATGCCATGAATAGTGAAAATAGGACTTTTAAAGGCTGTCTTTACTTCGGTCTTATAATAACAGATGATGGTGTAAAGGTTATAGAGTACAACTGTAGGTTCGGAGATCCTGAGACTCAGGTAGTGCTACCACTGTTAAAGAGCGACTTATTAACAATAATGCAGGCTGTAACAAAGGGATATCTTGCAGATGTAGAAGTAAAATTTTCTGATAATAGTGCTTGTTGTGTAGTAATGGCTTCAGACGGTTATCCTGAAAAATACGATAAGGGCTTTGAAATAAATGTACCTGATGAAATACTGGATAATGTGTATTTTGCAGGTGCAATAGAAAAAGACGGCAAACTATATACAAATTCAGGTAGAGTGCTTGGAGTAACAGGAGTTGATACTACTCTAAAAAAAGCGATAGAAAAATCCTACGATATGCTTAAACAAATAGATTTTGAAAATTCTTACTACAGAAAAGACATAGGTAAAAAAGCCTTGAAAAAGGAAATGGAGGAAAAATAATGCTTTATCAGGTATTTGTAGAAAAAAAAGAAGAATTTGCAAGTGAAGCAAAGAGTTTACTATCTGATTGCCATACATTTCTTGGAATAAAAAATCTTGAAAAAATACGAATAATAAATAGATATTATGTCGAAAATATCAGTAAAGAGTCTTTTGAATATTCAATAAAGACAATTTTTTCTGAGCCTCAGTTGGATATAGTCAGCAAGAATTTAAATGTAGATACTTCCCTTGTTTTTGCAGTGGAAGCCTTGCCCGGACAATTTGACCAAAGGGCAGACTCTGCCATGCAGTGTATACAGATAATCTCAAATGGACAGATGCCTATAGTGAATTTTGCAAAGATATTTTGCCTCTATGGTGATATTTCGAAGGAAGATATCAACAAAATCAAAAAGTATGTGATAAATCCTGTAGAATCAAGAGAGGCAAGCCTTGATACACCAAAGTCTATAATCACTCACTATGAAAGCGGAAAAGCAGTGGAAGTAATTGACAATTTCATAGATTTTTATGATAAACAGTTAGAAGACTTCCATAAAATACTTTCCCTTGCTATGGATATCAATGATTTGATGATGTGTCGTGATTATTTTAAAGGTGAAAAGAGAAATCCTACAATTACAGAAATAAGGGTTATAGACACATATTGGTCGGATCATTGTAGACATACAACATTTAATACAATAATAGATGAGGTAAAATTTGAAGATAAACTCATAGAGAATACTTACAATCAATATTTAAAATTAAGAGATGAGCTTAATATTAAAAAACCTATAACATTAATGGATATAGGAACGATAAGCGCAAAATACTTTAAAAAAACCGGAATATTGAAAAATCTGGATGAATCCGAAGAAGTGAACGCCTGTACTGTAAAAATTGATGTAAATGTCAACGGCAAAAAAGAACCTTATCTATTACTCTTTAAAAATGAAACACACAACCATCCTACAGAAATAGAACCTTTTGGTGGAGCTGCAACATGTATAGGTGGAGCTATCAGAGACCCGCTTTCAGGAAGAGCCTATGTATATGCCGCAATGAGAGTAACAGGGGTAGGTAATCCACTCACGTCTGTAGATGAAACAATAGCCGGCAAACTTCCACAAAGAAAAATCGTTACAGGGGCAACTTCAGGATACTCTTCTTACGGTAATCAAGTCGGAGTGACAACAGGGCTTGTAGATGAGATATATCATGACGGCTACCTTGCAAAACACATGGAGATAGGCGCCGTCATTGCAGCTACACCTGAAAAAAATGTCATAAGAGAAAAACCAGAAAGCGGAGATGTTGTAATCCTACTTGGCGGTGCTACAGGAAGGGATGGTATAGGAGGGGCTACAGGCTCATCAAAATCACATGATGAAAGCTCTGTAGAAACTTGTGGCGCTCAGGTGCAAAAAGGAAATGCACCACAAGAAAGAAAGATACAAAGACTCTTCAGAAATGAAGAAGCTTGCAAGATGATAAAGCGCTGCAATGATTTTGGTGCCGGAGGTGTCGCAGTAGCAATAGGTGAGCTTACTGACGGACTTGATATAAAGCTAAATGCCATTCCTAAAAAATACGAGGGACTTGACGCTACAGAACTTGCAATAAGTGAATCACAAGAAAGAATGGCAGTTGTGGTACAAAGCAAAGATAAAGAAAGATTTTTGGAACTTGTAGCTGAAGAAAACATACAGGCAACTGTAGTTGCAACAGTAAAGGAAGATCCTTATTTAACTATGTACTACAATGATACAAAGGTTGTAGACATATCTCGCTCTTTTTTGGATACTAACGGAGCTGAAAAACATATAAAAATCACCACTGAAAGTCCAAAATTTTTAGAAGAAAAGAAAAGTTATAATTTTAAAGAAGATTATATAAAGATGCTTTCTGACTTAAATATTTGCTCTAAGAGAGGATTAAATGAACGATTTGATTCAAATATAGGTGCAAATACCGTATTGTTACCTTTCGGTGGGAAAAATCAACTCACACCTATACAGGCAATGGTTCACAAGGTATCAGTGGAAAAAGGAGATTCCAGCACTTGTTCGATTATGTCATACGGATACAATCCTTTTATAAGTGAAAAAAGTCCATTTCATGGTGCCTATATGGCTGTAGTAGACTCACTTTGCAAGATTGTTGCTGTAGGTGGCGGATATAATAATATCTATCTTTCTTTCCAAGAGTATTTTGAAAACTTGGAAAAGGATGAGAAATGTTGGGGCAAGCCTTTATCATCACTACTTGGAGCATTCAAGGCACAAATGGATTATAGGGTTGCAGCTATCGGAGGCAAGGATTCAATGAGCGGAACTTTTGAAAACTTGACAGTGCCTCCTACTTTGGTTTCATTTGCTGTTACAACCCAAGAAATAGACAAAATTATTTCCCCTGAGTTCAAAAAATCTGGAAATGCAGTATATTTCATAAAAGCTGAATTTGACGATAATTATCTACCTAAATCTGAGAATTTAAGGGAAGTATTTTATAAAATATCAAAACTTATTGAAGAAAAGAAAATTATTTCAGCCTATGCTGTAGGTATGGGTGGAGTTGCTGAGGCAATATATAAGATGTCTATCGGTAATTATCTTGGCTTTGAATTTAACGAAAATCTCAGCTTACAAGAGATTTTTGCTCAAAACTTTGCTTCTTTCTTGGTAGAAGTAGAAGAAGATATAGACATTGGAGTTAAAATAGGGAAAATAGTTGTAACTCCAAATATATCATATAAAAATGAGCTAATTTCACTTGATGAAATGTCCAAGGGATATGAAGAAAAACTTGAAAGTATCTATAGTTGCAATATAAATCAAAGCAACAACGAAAATATGATCTCTCCTGAATACAAGGTAAATGCATGGTCAAGTGCCGGTATAAAAGTTGCTAAACCTAAGGTAGTCATACCTGTATTTCCGGGAACTAACTGCGAATACGATACAGCTAAAGCTGTTGAAAGAGCAGGAGCTACAGCAGAAATTTTCGTAGTCAAAAACTTGAATTCTGACATGCTAAAAAATTCAATAGAAGACTTTGCCGAAATAATAGACACATCTCAAGTAATTTTGATACCAGGTGGTTTTTCAGCAGGAGATGAACCTGATGGAAGTGCCAAGTTTATAACAGCATTTTTTAGAAATGAACTTATAAAAGAGAAGGTGACAGATTTTCTTGACAACAGGGGTAATTTGATGGCAGGAATCTGTAACGGCTTTCAAGCATTGATAAAACTTGGCTTACTACCTTATGGTAAGATAATTGATACTACTGAAAAAAGCCCTACTTTAACATATAATAAGATAGGACGACATCAGGCAATGATAGTAAGAACAAAGCTTATATCAAACAAATCTCCTTGGTTTTCTCAAGCAGAGATAGGAAAAGTTTATAACGTTCCTATATCTCATGGAGAAGGCAGATTTATTGCAAGAGATGATGAAATACAAGAATTATTTAAAAATGGTCAGGTAGCCACTCAATATGTAGATTTTGAAGGAAATCCTACAGATAAGATAAAATTCAATCCAAACGGCTCAATGTATGCTATTGAATCAATCACATCTTTTGACGGAAGAATAGTAGGTAAAATGGGACATAGCGAACGCATAGGCTATGGCTTATACAAAAATCTACCTGGTGAATATGATATGAAACTCTTTGAATCTGCAGTAAAATACTTTAAATAATACTGCTAATAGTTAAAAAACTGTTATTACTGATTAATTCAATAATAACAGTTTTTTGATGATATTTATAAACACTAATATTATTCAGATCTTGGATAAATCAAAGTACATATTTCATACTAAAACCCTATCAAAAAGCCATATAATTTTATTACAGAAAAAATATTTATAATCTGAAAAACTAATAATTTGATTAAATTATAATCTTGGCAATATAAATGTTGATTAGTATCAGTATTACTTATTTTTACTTAATATCATATTAGTAGCATCTTCAGGATAGACAGAATTAACCCTTATACCTGAAGCCATTTCAAAACCTGCGCTTCCTGTAATCTTCGGTATAATTCTAAAACTATAATGATATGAGTCTTTATAATCTTTTTTTGTCTTAAGCAAAGAATTAAGATATAAATTAAAAGGAAAATCCCCTATTGTGTTGTATAGCATATTAAACACCTTATGTATCGTTTGTGACAACTGTAGTATATCATCTTCGTTTTCAAAAGATGAAATATGCCTTTTAGGGTAAATATGTGTCTCATATTTATAAGCAGCAGCATAGGGCTCTATAGCTATGAATTTTTCATTTTCAAATATTACTCTTTTTCTCTTTCTCATCTCAAATTTTATCATATCACAAAAAGGACAAGTTTTCTTTTTTTCATAGCTTTCTCTTGCGCACTCTATCTCATTGTTAAGCTTTAGAGGAGTGGCGTCTATAGCAAGTATCTGACTATGAGAATGTTGCATTGATGCTCCGCCAAGCATCTTATAGTTTTTAAAAAAACTGACGTAACTTATATTCTCATCTTTCATTAGCTCAACATATCTTCTATGAACAGTCTTATATATTTCATAAAACTGTTCCCTGCTCATGGTAAAATATGTATCATTATGGAGAGAGCTTTCCACAATTACATCATGCATACCCATAGAAAAATAGCAATAGTCGCTTATAGGCATTATATCAATTTCATTTTGTATTATAGGGTAAAGGTTGGGAATTATTTTTACAGTAGAATTTCCATTGTTATTCTCATATATACATTCAGGTGTCATAGACTCGTTTCCCACGCAAAACGGACAGCTTCGAGAATACTCAACATTGTCAAATTTTTCAAACATCTTCATAACCTTACCGTCCCATAAATCAGTAGGTTTATTTTCTCTTGTATTGGTGAAAATCACCGGCCTTTTAGTGATGACATCCAACCTTATCTCAGACATATCAATATCCTTTATTCAAATCAACAATATTATTTAATGTTTTATTTTCGATAAAATTTTTCATATTATTATAGAGATTTTCAAAGACTCTTTCAGCTTTTTTAGAAGAGCTCCAAGAGATATGAGGTGAAACATAGACATTTTCCATAGTCCAAAATGGCGACTTTTCATCTAAAGGTTCTGTCTCAAATACATCAAGGCAGGCACTTTTAATAGTCCCATCTCTAAGTGCCTCATATAAATCCTTCTCATTTACTACAGCTCCTCTGGACACATTTATAAAATTTATGCCTTTTCTAAATTTTGCTATAACATCTTTATTTATATAGTTGTCCGTCTTATCAGTAGAAGGAAGTACATTTATTATAAAGTCAGCATTTTTTGAATATAGATCTATATCACTTAACTTATGACATTCGTCAAAGCCATCTATATGTCTGCCATCGCTGTTTAATCCTATCATTTGCACACCAAAATTTTGCAGTCTTTTTACAGCTTCCATAGTGATAGTACCTGTACCTAAAAACAGCAAAGTCTTATCTTCAAGTTCATCAATATCCCTAACAAAATCCCAGACTTTTGATTTTTGATATTCATGTAAGCTCTTGGAATTCTTGATAATTTCAAGGATATTAAACACTATCCATTCCCCTATCGGCTTTGAGTATATTCCTTTTTGGTTGGCAATTACTATATCTGTCATTAGAAGCTCTTCTTTAGGCAGATGTTCAAAACCTATTGAGGCAAGCTGAACAAACTTCAAATTTTTAAACTTTGATACATTGTCAGCTCTAAGAGTCTTAAAACAGTGAAGTACGTCGCAGTCATAGTCTTCATCTGACAATTCACCTTTTCTTACCACTACATCATATCCCAATTCTTTCAATTTTTCTATCTGTTCTTCAGGGTATTTTATCGTAAGTAGTGCCTTCATTTTATTCTCCTATATCATTCTCCAATTTTTATTATACATATTTTTCATCTTAGCATCTTTAATTTTTCCAAGTCCTACAGTCATATTTTCAGTGCAGATAATATAATCTCCATCTTTTATCCCATCAATATAAATAGTTTCTCCCTTAAGATACTTTTTCAATCTCTCATCATCAAGAGAAAAATTAATAATGTTTTTACAATCATCAGACTTCAAATGTCTTATAAAAGCACTGCTGACATTGAAGATATTGTTTTTTATCTCTCCTAAGAAGAGCCCGTTTCTTATAATTCTCATCTTAGATTTTACTTTTCTATCAAAAATCTCAAGGTAAATTCTATTATCTTTTATCAAAAAATTACCTTCCATTTTTATATTTAAAGATTTTTCTTCAAAATCAAGATATGCTTTAGGCAGTTTCTCTCTACTTATATATGCTTCATTTTTAAGCAGTTCAAGCTCTTCTTCCTCGCCTTTTTTTTGAAGTAAGGCTAAAAAATGCCCCTCTCCTCTCAGCTTATGCGGAAAAAGCCTTGCAGATTCTTTTAGTTCATCAAAAGAAGTAAAATTGAAGTTTTTTTCTATATTTATTATTTCAAAATTACTATTTTCTTCTAAAAATTCAATTATATTCAACTCATTTTCTCGTTTGTTAAATGTACATGTTGAATAAATCAGCTTACCGCCTCTTTTCAGCATTTTGGAAGCCTTAGTCAGCAAATCTTTCTGTACCGATACAAGCTGACTCTTACTCTTTTCGTAAGATGATATAAGTTTTGAGTCCTTACGAAACATCCCCTCTCCTGAACAAGGAACATCAAGCAATATTCTGTCAAAAAAACTTGGAAAATTTTCTGCAAGTTTATCTTGAGTCTCATTTGTAATCATAACATTTGATAGTCCATGATATTCGATGTTTCTTAGAAGTTGTGGCATTCTTGAATTATTTGCATCATTAGATATAAGAATGTCATCATCAGAAAGTCTTTGCGATATCTGAAAAGTTTTGCCACCCGGAGAAGCACACATATCAAGTACCTTCATGCCTTTATTCACATCAAGAAAATTCACCACTGATGAAGCAGAAGGCTCTTGTATATAGTAAGCTCCGGTATGATATAGAGGATTTTTTGAGATATTGCCTTCATTTACATACAAACTATCAATACTCCAAGGAATCCTCTCATATACACAGTCACTTTTTATATCTAAAAACTTCTGAACTGAAGTCTTCTTCGTATTGAGACTTACGCTCTTGTGAGGATTCTCATTGTAAGTGGATATGAAGTCGTCAAACTCACTTTTTAAAAGTTCTTTCATATCCTCAATATAGGAAATCGGTAGATTAATTTCACTCAAAAATATCACCTAATCTTCCAACTTTTGAATTATAGCCATCTTAGGAGCATACTCATATTGATTGATAGGATTGATGTGTATAGCCTTATATTTTTTTGCGTCTAATATTCTTATATACTCAAGAAGTGAATTGTATTCTCTTGCATTGTCATGACCAACATAGAACATTATGCTTATAAGTCCGCCTACATCAAGCATTTCAAGTGCTCTTTCCAATGCATGAAGAGTAGTATAAGGGTTTGTCTTTACTACATGATCTGACTTTGGCAAATATCCAAGATTAAACATTACCAACTGTACCTTTTCTTCTACATACTTGTCTATAAACTCATGAGAATCTTGGATAAATTCGATGTTCTCATGATATTCAACAGGTATATTTCTCTTAGAACGTTCTATTGCATCTTTTTGTATATCAAAAGCATATATCTTGACTTTTTTTCCAAAAGTTTCCCTAATTGTAATAGTATCTTTTCCATTACCAAGTGTTGCATCTATGGCTGTTTTAACATTTTCAAGATTGCTTTTTATTATCAATTTTTGTATTTCAATAAGATTGCTTATTTTCATTATTCCTCCAAAATGTCACAGAAACTTATAGTTTATTTTTGAATATTGATACCCAAAAAACAAAATTATATTAAAAAAACTGCTACTTTATTAAGCAGCAGTCCTTTAATTATCCTATTATTTCAAGAGTAACTTTTTTGTTTTCTTTTACAGAAGCAGCTTTTAGGATAGTTCTGATAGCTCTTGCTATTCTACCTTGTTTTCCTATAACCTTACCCATGTCGTCTTGAGAAACCCTTAGCTCTATTATCATTGAATACTCGCCGTGATTTTCAGTAATTTGTACTTCATCAGGTTTTTCTACCAATGACTTTACTATAGTTTCCAACAATTCTCTCATTATTTAAATACCTCTCATTTCTTATTTCAGTTCTACATTATTTTTCTATTATCCCGTTCTTTTTGAAAAGAGATTTTACTATATCTGTAGGTTGTGCTCCTGTTTCTAACCAATGCTTTGCTCTGTCTTCATTAATCTTTACTTCTTTAGCTCCCATAGGATTATAAAAGCCTACTTCTTCAATAAATCTTCCATCTCTTGGAGATCTTGCATCAGCAACTACTATTCTATAAAAAGGTCTTTTCTTAGCACCCATTCTTCTCAATCTTATCTTTACCATTTTTTCACCTCCTCAGTATTTATTTTAATCAAATTTGAACTTTAAATTTGAAATATATAAAAAATTATTTTAGAAATAATTAATTACCCTTTATAACTAAAAATTAGTTATTAAATTTACATTCCAAAAGGAAATTTAAACTTTTTACCACCCATCTTCATATTAGTCATCTGTTTCATCATTTTTCTTGTCTCTTCAAACTGCTTGAGCAACTTGTTAACTTGACTGACTTGAGTACCTGAGCCCTTTGCTATTCTGATTTTTCTACTTCCGTTTATTATGGAAGGATCAAGTCTTTCCTGCTTTGTCATAGATTGTATTATAGCCTCAATCTTTAAGAGTTCCTTATCGTCTATATCAGCATTTTTCAGTTGTTTAGGTACACCCGGTATCATCTCTATTATATTTTTCAACGGTCCCATCTTTTTTATCTGTTGCATTTGTTTTAAGAAATCCTCAAAGTTAAAATCACGATTTCTGATTTTATCTTCAAGTTCCTTCATGCTTTGTTCATCAACAGCACTTTGTGCCTTTTCTATAAGAGACATCACGTCTCCCATTCCAAGTATCCTACTTGCTATTCTATCCGGATAAAATGGCTCTAAATCATTGATTTTTTCACCTATAGCAGCAAATTTTATAGGTTTATTGGTTACAGCTCTTATTGAAAGTGCCGCTCCACCTCTTGTGTCACCGTCAAGTTTTGAAAGTATTACACCATCTATTCCAAGTGCCTCATCAAATGACTTCACTATATTGACAGTGTCTTGTCCTGTCATCGCATCCACTACCAACAGTATTTCACTTGGTCTTACTGTAGATTTTATATTCTTAAGCTCCTGCATAAGTTCTTCATCTATATGGAGTCTACCTGCAGTATCTATTATTACTACATCAAAACCAAGAGTCTTTGCACTTTCTACAGCATTTTGAGCTATGCTTACAGGATTATTATTTCCCTCTTCACTGTAAAACTTTGCCCCAACCTTGTCAGACAATATCTGCAATTGTGTTATAGCTGCAGGTCTATATACGTCGCAGGCAACAAGCATAGGATTTTTCCCTTGAGACTTTAGATGATAAGCCAACTTTCCTGTAGTAGTAGTCTTACCTGCACCCTGCAATCCTGACATCAATATAACTGTAGGAGGCTTTGAAGATATGTTTATCTTGCTTTGGACTGAACCCATCAATTCCTTGAGCTCGTCGTTTACTATTTTTATAACCTGTTGTCCTGGAGTAAGACTCTTCATTACTTCTTCACCCACGGAACGCTCTTTTACCTTTGCCACAAAGTCTTTTACAACCTTATAATTTACATCTGCTTCAAGTAATGCAAGCTTTACCTGTTTCATTGCAAGATCTACATCTTTTTCAGAAAGTGTTCCCTTACCCCTAAGATTTTGCATAGTGCTCTGGAGTTTTTCGGCAAGTCCTTCAAATATCATATTGATTTACTCTCCTCACATAGTTTTATTATCTCGTCAATATCATTCGACTGCTGATCTGTAAGACTGTGCTTTTCCTTAAAATCAAGCAGATTTTTTTTAATATTCAGCCTAATACTTAGAATATTATCCTGCATTTCATATATTTTCAAGCTATCTTCATAGAAGTATAAAAGCTGTTCGGATTTTTTTATCGTATCACTTACTGCTTGTCTTGATATTCCTAGCTCCAATCCTATCTCACCAAAAGAAAGATTGTCTGAGAAATAGTAAAACATCACTTCCCTCTGCTTTTCAGTTAGGAGATTGCCGTATAGATCAAGCAATTCATTGACATAAACAATTCTATCTATTTCCATAATCAAATTACCCCTTGATTTTACGACCGTCATGATTTTACGCTGTAAAGCAAAATAACTTTACAGCTGTTATATTTTATTTTATTTTTACTAATATGTCAATACTCTTTTTGTTTTTTTCAAATAAAAAAAACTCTTTAGATAAAAACTTTGTTTTAAATAAAGAGTTTTCAAAATTTCTATACCATATTAAATTAAGTTCCAAACAATCCTGAAATTTTATTTTCATTTTAAACATTCATTTTACTTAATAATTAATTAGACTTTAATTTAATAAATCATAGTTTTAATTAAATTTAATATTATAATCCCATCATACACATTGGAATTACGACGAATAATGTTAGTATTGGTATAGCAATTTGAGTAACAAATATGTCTAAGTAACCTTCTTTATGTGTAAGATTACACAAGTTCAACAATGTTATTTGTGCACCTTGGTGAGGAAGAGTATCAAGAGTACCTGCAGCTATAACACCAATTCTATGAACATAAGCAAGATTTACACCCATAGAAGTAAATGTATCCTTCAATGCCTCAAATGCTATAGTAAGTCCACCTGATGCAGAACCTACGGCACCGGCACATATAGCAACAGCTATTGCTACGAAGATGAGAGGATCCATCTTCCAACTTAATACATTTTTTACAAGGCTTTCAAATCCTGAAGTTTTTTGTACTACTCCGCCAAAACCAACTACCAAGGCAGTATTCATTATAGCAGAGGCTCCGTTTAGTCCACCCTTGTTTAAAGGAGCAATTATACGATGCAAACCTACTCCAGGTATATAGTTGAAAAAGAATATCAAAGCAAGACATGTTCCAAGTAAAACTGATGTTTCAACTTTAAAAATAGTCGGAAATAAGTTAAAAGTTAATACTATTGCAAGTATTGGAATGAGCGATAATATAAAGTTAGGTAATTTATCTGCACTCATATCTACTGCCTCTGTCTTTGGAAGTGGTGTAAGAGTAGGATCATCAAATACCTGCCCTTTTTTCTTTGTAGCTGCCGTTCTATACTCAAGCCATAAAACAATAGCCACAATTTCAAATATTGTAGCGACAATACCTGGTAACATTGCAGCTCCTATAGGTGTCTTCAATTCTCTTGATGCAATGACGTTCTGTATTGACGGTGACATCGGAGCTATCATTGAGAAAGTCCAGCAACCTGCAGATATTGCTCCAGGCAAAATTCTTCTTGAAATATTATTTTCTCTAAATAGTTGCACTGCTATAGGATAAATTACAAAGAATACTACGAAACCGCTAACTCCACCGAAAGTCAATATACCGGTAATTAAAGTAATTATAGAAGCTGTAAACTTACCCTTGCTTATTCTCACTATACCAAGTGCTACTGACTTAGCAGCTCCTGTTGTTTCGTAAATAGCTCCAAATAGTGCTCCTAAAAAGAAGATAAAGAAATATTTCTTTACATAGTCACTTGTTGATGTCATGAAAGGTCCAAGCATGGAATCATATACAGGAAGTCCTGCCAATACTGCAACAATTAATGCAATCAACGGTCCCATTATAAGTGCGCTGATGCCTCTAAAAGCAAGAATTGTAAAGAGTACTATGGCAAGAAGAAGAATAATCATGTCCATAAAAGATCTCCTTAAAATTAATAATAAAAAATATAGTTAAAATAAATACAATTTTTTATAAAAACTACCTTTTTTTGCAAAATATCTATGTAAGCCGTAAATTTTGCGAATTTAGGTATTATTTTTATAAAAAGCTCAAAACAAAAACATTGCTATAATACTTTGCTGTCTGCTTATATGCGGACAGCAAAGTTTAATTATTATCTAAATATACCGCCACTTATTATCAATTGTTGTATTTCATTTGTTCCTTCGTAGATTTGAGTTATTTTTGCATCTCTCATCATACGTTCTACATGATATCCCTTCATGTATCCGTTTCCACCCATGAATTGAACACAATCAGTTGTAACTTTCATAGCTACGTTAGTGCAAAGATATTTTGCCATTGCAGCTGAATCACCGTAAGGAAGTCCCAAATCTTTATCAGTTGCAGCTTTGTATAACATCAATTTAGCTGCTTCAATCTCCATCTTCAACTCAGCCATCTTAAAAGCAAGATATTGATTTTTAAATATAGGCTTTCCAAATTGTTCTCTTGTTTTCATATATTCAACTGCTGTTTCAAAGGCTCCTTCAGCTATACCAAGACCTTGAGCTGCGACTCCTATACGTCCGCCATCCAATGCTTTCATAGCAACTTTAAATCCTTGTCCTGTAGGTGCTATCATAGCAGATTCAGGAATTTTACAATTATCAAATATCAACTCTGATACTTGAGCTTGACGAATGCCCATCTTATCTTCAACACGACCTACAGAAAATCCTGGAGTACCTTTCTTTACTACAAAGGCTGCAAGTCCCTTTGCTTTAAGTTCAGGTTCTGTAAGTGCAAAAACCACTGAATAATCTGCTAAAGGTCCGTTTGTATTGAAGCATTTAAGTCCGTTTAAAACATATCCTCCGTCAACCTTAGCTGCTGTTGTTACACAACCGCCTGCATCACTTCCGGCATTAGGCTCAGTAAGACCGAATGATCCCCAAGTCTTTCCTTCCAATACCTCATGTAAGAATTCTTTCTTTTGTTCTTCAGTTGCAGCTGAGTTCATTACTGAACCTGCATACAAAGAAGTGCACACTGAATATGATATTCCAAGAGCCGCATCAACTTTTGATATTTCTTCAACAGCAATAGCATATGAAAGGTAGTCTTCCCCTTGACCGCCATATTCTTTTGGATATGGAAGACCGATAAGTCCCATAGCTCCCATTTCTTTATACAAATCTTCAGGGTAATCCCCTTTGTTGTCTCTTTCTACTACTGTAGGTAAGAGTCTTTCTTGCGCAAACTTTCTTACTTTAGCTTGAAGTTCTAATTGTTTTTCTGTTAAACGAAAATCCATTGTACATCTCCTTATACTTCCTGATAAAGATTCTTATGTAATACACCCTAAGTATAAGTGTAGAGTTGTAAACATTAGAATATTATCAAACTTTTCTTACACCCCATACATTTCTTGACTATGTTTAAATTAAGAATATTCATACCTAAAAGGTAAATTGAAAAGATTTAATTAACTTTGATACAATGATATGCTTATTAAAAATTCTTCTCATAAATCCGCAAGTCTTGAAAATGTAAAAAATAAACAATAAATAACAACCGACAAGCAATCTTGCATCACAATAATTGTCTTATAGATTTTTAATCTATAGAGTGAATAATAATACTTTTTTTAAAAAAAGTCAATAAAAAAATGAGTATATTTTTAAAATGATTTTAAATAGTTAATTTTACTCATTTTTTGCAAGAAATATTTCATTTTATCCTGGTTATATTATGATAATTTTTATATTAAACTTAACCATTTTTTATACATTTTAAAGTGATAAAAAAACCGGGCATTTATACGCCCGGAATAATATTAAATATTAAAAATCTGAAAATTGTGCTTTTCTCTTTTCTAAGAATGCTGTCATTCCTTCTTTTTTGTCATTTGTAGCAAATGTAAGTCCGAATGAATTAGCTTCAAGAACCAAAGCTGTATCCAAATCAGCATCATAACCTCTTTCAATAGCTTGTTTTGCTATAGCTACAGCAAAGCTACCATTTTTAAGGATTCTTTCTGCCATCTTCTTACAATAATCCAAAAGCTCAGCTTGAGGAACTACTTTATTTGCAAGACCTATTCTATACGCTTCATTGGCATCTATTCTGTCACAAGTGAAGATAAGTTCTTTTGCTCTTCCCTTACCAACAAGTCTTGACAATCTTTGAGTTCCTCCGAACCCCGGAATTATTCCAAGACCTACTTCAGGTTGTCCGAATATTGCATTTTCAGCTGCAACTCTTATATCGCAAGACATAGATATTTCACAACCTCCACCAAGAGCAAATCCGTTAACTGCAGCTATAGTTACTTGAGGCATTTGTTCCAATCTTGAGAATGCCTCTTTAGCCAACAATGCCATAGTCCTACCTTCTGCAGGAGTTGCATTTACCATTTCTGATATGTCGGCTCCGGCAACAAATGATTTTTCGCCTGATCCTGTAAGAATAACAACCTTTACATCTTTTCTTGATTGAATTTCCTTAAATGTTTCATTAAGTTCAGCCAAAGTTTCAGAATTTAAAGCATTAAGCGCCTTAGGTCTGTTAATTGTAACAACCGCTATTTCGTTTTCTACTTGCATTAGTAAATTATTCATATTGCCTTCATCCTCCAAATAATAAATTTAAGTAAGAGTTAATAAAAAATAATTAAGTAACAAACTTCAACTTAAAAAATCTGCCGGTCATTAAAAAAATTATTGTGATATGTTTATATTAAATCTAAAATAAATAAAAGTCAAGAGATTTTGATATAATATTGTAAATTTTTATTTGAAGATTTTGGGTAAGTTTTTGATATATTATGATTAAAAAGCCGTTTTTTTTGATAAAAATAACAGTAAAATATGATATAATGTTATTAAATACATTTATAAGTTTTTAATTTTTTAAATTATAAGGATAATACTCTATGAAAAATATACGACTCGCTAAAATGGAAAAAATGATTATAGAAAAAAAAATAGTCACACTCAAAGAATTGCAAAACGAATTTAATATCTCCATGAATACTGTAAGAAGGGATGTAAACGAGCTGATAGAAAATGTAAATATAAAAAAAATATATGGTGGAGTACAGTACGATGCTCAAAGCCTTGAATTTAAGAATTTTGATGAGAGAAAATTCAAGGAAAAGGATGCAAAAGAATTGATAGGAAGAAAGGCGTCAAGATTTGTAGAAGATGGAGACATAATTTATATAGACTCCGGTACCACAACAGTAAACTTGAGTTACTATTTATGTTCTAAAAAAAATCTCACTCTTATAACAAATAACCTACAAGTGATATTTGAGACATCACACAAAGATAACATCAACCTTATATCTCTTGGGGGAGAATTGAATAAGAAGACTTTTTCATTTGCAGATAAGAAAACATCAATGTTTTTAAAAGACTTAAACATCGATAAGGCTTTCATGTCATCTACCGGTCTTAGCGTAAAAAATGGAGCAACAAATTCAACTTTTGAGGAAAAAGAAATCAAAGCTGAAGTAATCGCCAGATCTAAAAAAGTATTTTTATTGATTGATCATAGCAAGTTTGAGACTAATACACTTTTTACTTTTTGCAAAATTGATGATATCGACTGTGTAATTACAGACAAGGCACCGGATAATTATAAAAAAATTGCAAATAACCATAAAATAGAACTTATTGAATGTTTATAAAAATGATGGAGACCGATATTATGAGCTTATTAGATTTAATGGATTATACTACAGACAGATTCTATATAGTATTTGACGAAGAAGATGGAAAAAAACAGATAAAAGAAATATTTACAAAATTATTTAATGATTATAAAAAAGGAAAAACTTCGGATTCATTAGCAAAATCTGAAGTAATAGTAGCTTTTGGAAGAGGATATCATCCTGAAAAAGGTATAGAAGACATTTTGACCATTGCAAAAAAGTTGAATGCTCATTATGCAACAACAAGACCAATTCAGGATATGGGCTTAGTAGATGAAAGTAAAGTATTGGGAAAGACAGCACTGTCAGTCAGCCCAAAATTATATATAGCCTTCGGTTTATCAGGTTCAGTCCAACACCTTGGAAGCGTCAATGCCAGTGAAATTATAGCAATAAACAACAACAAGAACTCCGCCATTTTTAGACATGCGAAATTTGCCATTCTTGGTGACGCAAGAGATGTTGCACATTTCATTGCAAATATATAAATATGTTAACAAAGTTTTAAATTTATTTCATTTTATTAAATCTTTATTAAACATATTCATTTTTGCTTAACTTAAATAAAAAATGTGATATAATAAGAACACCGGCTAATAAAATTCAATTTAACGAAGATATGATTTACTTTATCATAAAAGGAGATGATTTTTTTGAAATCAAAAATTACAGCACTTTTGCTTGCCGTTTCGCTAATACCGTCACTTTCATTTGCAAGTGGCAAGCTCACTTACGACGAAGCATTAAAAACTTCAATCAACAATAACCTCTCTATAGAAAGAGGAAGTGATACAGTTGATAATATTCAAAATACTTTGCAAAACGGAATACCAACACAATCAGCATCCAATGGTTCACAATACCAAGGACAAAGCGGTCAATATGAACCAAATCCTGTATCATCAATTACTCAAAGTATTCAGTATCAAACTCTACTTGACAACGAACAGATATCTAAACAAAGTTTAGCAGTACAAAAAGATGCAATAGAGGTCAATTTAAAAGCTATCTTTGTTAAAATCAAAAATCTTGAAGATAATAACAAATTGATTAAAGAAAAAATCAACAATAAAAATACAAATTTAGCTATATCAAGGGTGAAATACCAAAAAGGGGTAATAAGCAAAATAGATCTGGAAAATCAGGAAGTAGAAATAGAACAATTGAAAAACTCTCTTAATGAGAATCAACTTCAACTTGATATGTCCTACAAAGATCTTTCAAATGTCATGAATACAAAAGTTGACAGAAAAATTGAATATATTTTAATACCTTTTAAAACACTTTCTCAAAATGGGATATCTAAAGATAGTTTAGTAGGAAGTGCAATTTCACAAGCCCCTGCAATAATGCAACAAAACTCTCAAATTAGGCAATTGGAAGAAAGAATAAAATACTCTCTTATAGATTATAGCAACTCTTCACTTCCAAAAGAAGAATCAAGCACAGATTTAAATATTAAGGATGTAGATTTGAGAATTTCAAAGCAAAATATTAAAAATGCTGTTCTTGACTCTGTAAACTCTGTTGAAAATATTGAAACAAATATAAAAAATCTTCAAACTCAAATAGACAATGCTAAAAGACAGGCAAAAAATCTCAAAAAACTTGTAGACTTAGGCTTTAAAACTAAGATTGATCTTGAAAATTTAAACTTGCAAATAAAAGAGATGGAATTGCAACTGGAAAATGCCAAATCAAATCATGGTGTAATGATTGAAAGACTAAAAAAACCATATTTGCTAAGTCTTCAAGGATAATAAAATTTATTAATACTTCAAGTAAATATAATTGATAAATTCATTATTAATATAATATAGCTACAATTTTGAATGTTAATTTGAATAAATTATATAGTATTAATCACAAATAAAATTGTAGCTTACTTATAAGTATCAACTAAAAATAGATTTTAAAGAAGGAAGAAGAGATGAAAAAAATACCGTTACTGATTATTTTCACCATGCTTTTTTCCGTGTCAAATGCAGCTACCTACAATCTAACATTTGAGGAAGCAAGGCAAAAGGCGGTAAATAATTCAGATAAGATAAAATTACAACAGGAGTTGATAGACTCTCTTGAAAAAAAATATAATATACAAAAAGATAATCCAAGAGAAAATAAACCTGATTACGAATATAATTATGTTACAAAGACTCCTGTATATAATAGTTCATATCAGACTTTTGACTATGAAAAATTGCTTAAAAATGCAAAAGAAACAAAAAAAGATATGATTATATCCAATGAACAAACTACTATGAAACTTTTCTCAGATATAATCAATGAACAAAATGATATAAAAAATAAAAAAGTTGAGATAGCAAATCAGGAAAATATTGTAAAACAAGCTTCAGCAAAACTCAAAACAGGAAAAATTATTCAACTTGAATATGATAATGAAGTATTAAAACTTGATAATCTTAAATTTCAGCTCCAAGACTTAGAAAATAAGCTTAGAATTAATGAAAATAAGTTAAAAAATCATATGAATATTTCTGAAAATGACATAATAGCTTTGAAGTTAGTAGAACCTAAACTTGATATGTTACTTCCTAATGATATGATTTCAAAATTAAATGACAAAAAATCACTTAAAGATCTCCAAGATGACCTTAAAGATTTAAACGATGATTTAAAGTGGATATCTGTTGTAAATACAGGTTCAAGTTACACAACAGGAGTGGAAAAGCAAGAGAAACTTATAAGACAGAAAAAAGAAGATATTAGTGAATTAAAGAGAAAGACTCTTTATAACTATGATAAGATTTACATTCAAATTTTAATTAAATCAAATGAGATTGCCCTTGAAAAAATAAACAAATCCATACTTGAAAATACCAACAGAAAAAATATGGCTTTATATAACAAGGGAGTAACCACAAAAAACAATATTAACGATACTGATGCCAAAATAACTCAAAATATACTCTCACAGGTAAAAAAACAATTGGAAATTAGACAACTGTTATTAAATTATAATGAATAAACACCATTTTAATTGATGCTTATTCATCTGCTACATTGGATAATGTTGTGTAGTAAGCACAATCATTTACTCTTCTCTGAAAGAGTTGTCTATTTAAAAAATATCACTGCAGGGATAATTATATGTTGAACAAAAAAGCTACTTGTGCACCTACCAATACTTCTCCAAAAGATACAGGTTTTGGTTACACTATGTCAGTTATCGGTGGCAAATACAAAATGACCATTTTACATCTTTTGGCTGAAAATAAGGTGCTACGTCATAATGAGCTCCATCGCAAAATTGGAACAATATCTTACAAGTCATTAAGTCTAATGTTAAAGGAGCTTATTAATGATGATATAATAGTAAGAACAGAATTTTCTCAAGTTCCGCCAAGAGTTGAATATTCCTTGACTGAACGTGGAAAAACATTGATTCCTATATTGTATGACATTTGCGATTGGGGAGAAAAAAATAGAAAAACAACTACTTTGTAAATATTGGTAGTTGTTTTTTTATCCTATAATTTATTTAAAAACTGAATATAGGAAATAGCACTTCTATCAATTTCTTCTTTGGAAGAAGAATATTCTTCTCCAGGTACTTTTTCAGAACCATAAAAAGAAAAAAAGTCATTATAATCAGCACGACAATAGAATTTAAACAAGACTTTAAATGGAGTCAATATTTCTTCAAGTGTATAATAATATTTCCCATCTTCCCGATAGTCTTCTTTTTGTATTCCTGTAGAAACCGCAAGAGCAATCTTCTTATTTTCTAACTTATCACCGCCTTTTCTTCCATAAGCCCATCCATAAACAAGTACATCATCCATCCATTTTTTTAATAAAGGTGGTGATGAAAAATTAAACAAAGGAAATTGAAATACTACTTTTTTATGAGATTCAATCAGTTTGTGTTCAATTTCAACATCTATCTCTCCATTAGGATACTTACTATATAATTCATGAATTGTAAATCTATCAGAATATTTCTTTAATTCATCAATCCAACGCTTATTAATGGTAGAATGCTCTATATCAGGATGCGTCACTATAATCAATGTTTCCATTCAAAATACCTCCTTTCTACACTATTATAAGTAAATTAAATTTATATAACAAGTACGCACCTTTTTGTAAGGTACTTACCTAAAAGTTCTAATTGATGTATAGTGTATGTTGAACTATAACTTATCATTTACATCATAAAAGTTTGATAGCATTATCTTATATATAAATTTTACTGTTGATAACAATATACTATAAAATAGTTGATAACAAGTTTTTGGAAAGTTGTAATAATGTTATAAATGTACGATTATTGATAATATACAAAACAAATAGTTTAGTAATACTAATATCTATTTAATCCATAGAAAATTTTTATTAAAAATTTTAAAAAATAGTATATGACTTATAACTTTATTATAAAGATATAAAACATATTTTATCCATTATTTTATTAGATTTTAGTATAAAATTACAATCTTGGCATTATAAATGGTGATTAGTATTAGTATGACTTATAAATAGTCATTGATAATAGCAAAAAAGGGTTATGAAAAAATGAAACTTCATTTTTTCATAACCCTTTTTAATATTCAAAAAAACTAAACAGCATATACACTTACTTTTTTTCTGAACTTATCTTTTCTCTCAAATTTTACTCTTCCTTCAACAAGTGCAAATAAAGTATCATCTTTACCTATACCTACACCGTTACCTGGATGAATCTTAGTTCCTCTTTGTCTAACTATTATAGAGCCTGCAGTAACTAATTGACCGTCACCTGTCTTTACACCCAATCTTTGAGCTCTTGAATCTCTACCGTTTTTAGAAGAACCTACACCTTTTTTACTGGCAAATAATTGGAGATTAATTCTTATCATCTTATCCTACCTCCTTCACTTCTAAGTTTATATATTTGCTGTATGTCTTGGATAAATCAGCAAAGTTTACCTCAAGCATATCAGCAAGAGCTTGTAATTTTATCTTTTGTATATCATTAACATCTTTAGGTATGTCAATTTTTATTCTTCCGTCATCACTTAAAGAAAAAAAATCTTCTCTTCCATCCAATGACTTTATCATTCCATTAATTACACTTTGAGATAAGACAGAAACAGCTGCACATATTATATCACTTCCATATTCAGCACTGTTTGCATGTCCATTTATAGATACACTTTCAAGATTATTATTTACTTTCACCATCTCAATCTTAATCATAATACTATACTTGTATTGACTCTATTTCCAATTGAGTATATGGTTGTCTATGACCTTTTTTCTTTCTATAGTCTTTTTTAGGTTTGTATTTGAAAACTATCAATTTTTTACCTTTTCCATGAGAAAGAACTTTTGCAGTTACTTTGGCATTTGCAGCGGCATCACCTGTTTTCACAGCTCCGTTTTCTGACAAAGCAACAACTTCTAAACTTACAGTATCACCTTCAGCAACATTAAGTTTTTCAACTGATATTTTGTTGCCTTGTTCTACCATATATTGTTTACCACCTGTTTTTACTATTGCGTACATTTTTAAACACCTCCTGTTTTTTCAAGTCTCGCCACCTCAAGGTTGCCTTTTGGCAATTAATACCTTTTTGTGAGCGGAAATATACCCATATAATTTAACACAAATCCACAGGAGTGTCAAGTATAAATTATACCAAATCTTTCAATTTTTCTAAATCAATCACTTCAAAAGTGTCTTTATTGAGTCTTATTATTCCGTCATCTTGCATTTGCAACATTTCCCTTGATAAAGACGGCCTTGTAGTTCCGATAAAATCAGCCAGCTCTTCTCTTTTGAACAACAAGTCGAGCGGTTTGCCATTTAATCCACACTCTCTTACTCTTTGTAAAAGATAACTTGCAATCTTTTGTCTCAAGGTAAAACTACTTAGTATAAGAACTTTCTGATTGAGAAAAAATGCCTTTCTTGACAAAATTTTCAGCATATTTTGAGTCAGTTTATAATTATATTTTTGAGTTAGGTCATCTATATTTAATAAAAACTCCTTTGGCATAGCAAGAATTTTCGAATTTTTCACAGCAATACAAGAATAATCATAGAGCTTGTCGGAAAAATACACATATACCTCGGCAAACATAGTACCTACCTCATCAAATCTATTCATTATCATTCTTTTGCCATTAGCATCTACCTTTTCTATCTGTACAATTCCTTCAAGCAATATAAACAGATTTTTAGATTCTTCTTCTTGATAAAATAGATATTCGTCTTTTTTAATTGAAACAACTTTTGAATTTGACTTTTCAAGTATCTCTTCTATCTCTTCATCACTTATATTTTCAAATAAAATAGATTTTTTTAATAAAGTTACTACCTCTTTCATATCCTTCCCCACAAATCAATATTATACTAAAAACCTTTTTAAATAGCTATATAATTTCACTACAACAAAATTCTTGAAAATCTATACGATGAATAGGGTCATTTAGAATTACTGCTTGGTAGTATAAATGGTGATTAGTATAAATTATATTTTCTTCTTACTAAATTTAACTATATTTGACATTTATTGCTATAAAATCAAATATAGTTATAGAAAAAGTCCTCATTAATAAAAAGTAAACTCTCTTTTGGAAATTCTTTTAAAATTCTTTTAACGCACCTTTTACAAAATCTTTCTCTCTCACTTTCACTTTCAGCAAGTACTTTTTTATATCCCCAAAGATGTGTAAAATCATCTTGGTTTCCCAAATTTTCAGGATAATTAATCATATATCCTATATTAATGTCACTTATTTTAGCACACATTGAAAGTAGTCGTTGCTCTGCAAAGACCATATAAGAAAGTGTATCACTGTCATCTTGAGAACTTTGCATAAATCTTATACTTTCATTACAGTAAAAATTTTTAAATTCTTTATCTGAAATGTATAAAAAAGCGGTATTTGAAGGATATACATTCCAATCCAGCCTATGGTCAAATTTATAATCCTTTTTCATCTTAAAGTATTCTTTGACTTTATATATTTCAGGTATTAAAGGTTCATTATGAATTGCAACAATCTTTTCATTAAGCTTTGTAGATATATCACTCCATACTATCATATCCGTATCAATCATAGCAATTGGAGTTTTTTGTTCTCTAAGAGCAAATATTTTTCCACCTGCCCAAAACATCTCACGATTTATATCATAATTGGGAATCTCATATATGTTATCCCAGAGCGTTTCTAAACACTTGGATTTTACATAAGATATGTTTTCTTCATCTGCTATCAAATCTATATTACCATTATTTTTTTTCCAGTATAAGGCTGATAAAATCATAGTCAAAATATCGAAATCCTGCATACATAAATTGCATCGTGTATGCATCTTTCTTGAACAAAGCGTATGAAAAGCTCTCAAATTTTTCATATCAACTCCAGACCGTAACCTGTTACAAAGTCTTTCTCTTCAATTCGACTTTGTATTATCATCTCTTTATTCTTATATTCCTTATTATTTAAATCTATTCCCCTGGGATAACCGATATTTCTTTTAAATATCATAGTATTATTATTTTCGCTGTCAAAAGTTTTATAATGCCCTGAATCTGAATATGCTTTATAAAAATTATAACATCCATAAGAGCCATAACTGCCAAAAGAACCATAACTTCCTCTATAGCTTCCATACATAATATAGCTTCCGATATAACTCGCATAATGTCTAAACGAGGCTATATTTTCATAAGAAGAAACATATGAACCTTGATAACTGCCTCTTAAAGCATAAGAACTAAATGAACCATAAGAAAAAGAAGTAGATGAAAAGCTTCCTGTATACGAATTATAAGGAGAAAAACTACTTGAAAATGATGAAGAAAAACTTCCAAAAGAAGTATTATATGAAGACGGATTCAAGTCACTCTCATCATCATATTCACACACATAATCATTCATTATATCAAAAAAATAATTAGCCTTCATCTTATATATCCTATCTATAAGTGAACTTCTGTATATTGGCAATAAATTATTCTTATTCAAGATGTACTTTTGTATAATTCTAAGATAGCCGATTTTGTCATCTGTATATCTTATTTCATCTAAAAATATACTCAAATAGCTTGACAAATCAAAGCAAAAATTTTTTTCCAATACTGTTCCAAGAGATAAACTTTTCATAACATACTCCTTTTAAAATTAACAAAGCATATTTAAAAATATGATTATTATATTTACTTAAATAGAAACTATTTTTACTTCTTTAACTTTAGTTATTAAAATAAATTTAACTATTATAATCGACTTAAATCAAAAAATATATTTAAAACTCATAGATTTAAAGATAAGTCATAAACCCTGTTTTTATTTATTCCTAACTCTTTACTTAAGAGCTTAACAGCATCTTTTTTTGACATCTCAAGCATATACTTTGACAATTGAATTTTTATTTCGTCATCACTTACATTTATATCTTTTTCTTCCTTATTACCTTCAACTACAATTATTAATTCCCCGAGAAGCTCAGTTTCTCTTAACTTATTATTAATTTCTTCCAAAGAGTCTCTTATATATTCTTCAAATTTTTTGCTTATTTCTCTGGCTATTACTATCTTTCTATTACCGAAAATATCAAGAAGATTTTTCATGGTTTTTTTTATTCTGTGTGGTGATTCATATATCACAAGAGTCTCTTTCTTTTCAGACAATTCTTTTAATTGCTTTATTTGCTTAGAATTTTCTCTTTCCAAAAAACCAATAAAGCTAAATGCTTTAGTACAAAGACCTGAATTTACAAGTGCTACCACCATAGCACAGGCACCAGGTAATGTTGTAACGTCTAAATTATTTTCGATAACAAAGGATATAAGCTCGCTTCCCGGATCAGATATTCCAGGCATTCCAGCATCTGACACATAGGCAATATTTTTCCCTTGAATAAGTTTATTTAAAACTTCACTTTTTTTTATTTTTTCATTATGTTCATGTAAAGAAAAAAGCGGTTTTTTTATTTCATAGTGATTGAGGAGTTTAATAGTTCTTCTTGTATCTTCACAATATATCTCATCAACTTCTTGCAAAACTTTAAGTGTTCTTAAGGTTATATCCTCAAGATTGCCGATAGGCGTTGGACAAATATATAGCATACTAAACCTCTTAATAATTATGCGAAAATATATTTTTCAAATAGTATAACACATTAAACAGAATTATTTAATAGGATTTTTTAAATAATTTTAATTGCTTTTTGTTGATTATTTTTTTGATATTATGATATAATTTTTCTAAATAAAGTTATTATTATTGCAGATTAATTGATTTTATATAGAAGGTGAAAAAATGAAAGAATTAGGTGAAGTAATTAAAATAAATAAAAATATAGCAACAGTTAGAGTCAACAGACATGGTGCATGCGGCGATTGCCATGCTTGTAGTCTTGGTCTTGAAAACAGACAGTTCATAGATTTAGAAGTTATAAATACTGTAAATGCTAAGGAAAAAGACCTTGTTGAACTTGATGTTGAATCTACAGATATCTTACTTGGAGCTTTTATTATGTACGGCTTTCCTCTTATTATGATGCTTATTGGTCTATGTTTGAGCTATATGGTTTTTGCTAAAGATAATACTTTAATTGCAACTATCACAGCCTTTGTATGTATGGCAGTATCCTTTCTCATAATAAGACTTAATGAAGATAAAATAAAATCTTCTACTAAGTTTTTGCCATCAATAAGCAGAAAAGTATCTGATGACTTAATGCCACTTTTATAATTTGCTATTAAATAAACCTATAAATAAAATTAAATTAAGGACTTGTCAAAAAATCTTAAGTATATAATTATTTTAACTTTAAATTTTTAAAATATGTAAATTTTCCATAATCTATATAAGGAATACTATGAAAAATAAAGTGTATATTGCAGGAGCAGGTAGCGGAGACATTGGAAATCTTACGCTTATTGTATATGAAATAATTCAAAAAGCTGATGTGATTCTATTTGATAATCTCGTATCTGATGAAATAATCCTACTTTCCAAAAAATCGGCAATTCTTGTAGATGTTGGTAAAGTATCAGGATATCATAAGGTGAAACAAGAGGACATAAATAAACTTCTCGTATACTATGCACAAAGATACCAAAATGTTCTCAGGCTAAAGGGTGGAGATCCCTACATCTTTGGTAGAGGAGCAGAAGAAGCACTTTACCTGTTTGAAAATAACATAGATTTTGAAGTATTACCCGGAATTTCATCTATAAATTCAGTCCCTGCAAGTTTTGGAATACCTCTGACTCATAGGGACTTATCTTCTTCATTTTATGTAGTAAGCGGAAGAAAGAAAAATAGCGAGACCTTAGATGAAAATGACTTTATCAATCTGTCAAATATGAAGAATACAACTCTTGTTTTCTTAATGTCTACAAATATATATTATAAAATTGCAAGAGGTCTTATAAATTCAGGTAAAAGTCCTAAAACAAAGGCTGTAGTCCTAAGCAGAGGCACTACTGCAAAAGCAAAGAAATTTGAGTATTCACTTAAAGAATTGTCAAATATCGAAGATACGAGCATTTTTGAAACTCCATCTATTTTATTAGTAGGAAATGTCGCAAATTTATCCGAAAAACTAAGCTCTACTCCAAAATTATTAACTAACAAAAGATTTATATTGAATATACCAAGACAAAAAAACGATTATTTAATACAAAAACTCAGAGAAAAAGGAGCACAGGTAGTAAATATTTCCACTAATTTATTAGAAAAAAATTATGACAAGAACGATTTTACAAATATAATTAAAAATATTAAAAATTATGATTATCTATGTTTTTCAAGCACTTATGCAGTGGAAGTGTTTTTTGAAATCTTATCCGATAACGACTTTGATGTAAGGGATTTATATAATACTAAAATTTGTGCTGTTGGATCTTCAACATCCAATGCCCTTAGAAATAGAAATATTATATGCGATTTAATTCCGCAAAATTATGATGCAAAAACACTTGCAAAGCATCTGATAATGTTAGACGCTAAAAATGTTGTCTGTGTACTCCCACATAATGTGCAAAGTGATTTGTATAATTTATTGCATAAACATAATATAAAAGTCGAAAGACTGGATATATATTCATCAACAATCGGAAAAGCGAGGCTTTACAGTGAAGAAAGTGATGACATATATGTTTTTACAAGTTCTTATGGAGTTTTGGGACTTGTTGAATCCTATGAAAAAAACCACTTTACTTCAAAATTAGCTTTTTGCATAGGTGAAAAAACCAAGCAAACTGCAAAAAAATATGGTTTTAAAACTTTAGTTGCTCCAAATTCAACCTATGAAGAATTATTGGATTTGATATGTAAATTTTATTCAAAAAATTAAACTTGTCTTTTGTCGCACTGAATTAAAATTTTTAAAATATTATATCAATGAAACAGTGCGATTTTTGATTTTTTTTTGACTTTTTACATAAGTTGTTATATAATTATATTAGTAGTTATTTTTACTTAATATATTGAAAATTTGTTTGCAAGGTACTTAAATTCACAGTTATTTTATTATATGGTATTTTGCAAAGGTAGGCAGTTAGGTGATTTTTATGGAAAAAAGTATCGACTTGTTTAGCAATATAAAAAATGAGTATGACTCTCTGAGCAAAGCACACAAAAAAGTTTCTGATTATATCATGAAACACTATGACAGATGTGCATTTATGACAGCTTCCAGTCTTGCCAAAGAATCTGATGTCAGCGAATCAACGATAGTAAGATTTGCGTACGCATTAGGATATGACGGATATCCGGAGCTACAGAAGGAACTTCAGGAGGTAATAAAAACTCAACTCACAATAATACAAAGAGCCAAGATGAGCTTTGAAAACTTAAATGAAGGCGAAATTTTGGAAAATGTACTTAAGAACGACTCTCACAATATAAAACAAACTCTCACAAAGATAGATCACAGTACATTCAAGTATATTGTCAATAAGATTGTTAATTGCACAGGTTGTATATACATAGTTGGCCTTAGGACATCAACATCACTTGCCGAGTATTTGTCATATTACCTTGAGCTTATGTTGGACAATGTAAAGTTGATAAAATATGACTATGTTGACATGTTTGAAAAAATGATATCCATTTCTTCTAAAGATGTCGTAATAGGAATAAGTCTTCCGAGATATACTTCCCGTACCTGCGATTTGATGAAGTATGCAAAAGATAAAGGAGCCTCTCTTGTAGCGATTACTGATTCTCTAAACTCACCAATAGGAGAATTATCTGATGATGTATTGATTGCAATGAGTGATATGAGCTCTATAGTTGACTCTCTTGTAGCACCTCTAAGTGTAATAAATGCACTTATAGTCGCTGTAGCATCTAAGAAAAGGGAAGAAGTAAAAAATAAGTTTGAAAATTTTGAAGAACTCTGGAAATCAAGAAATACATTTAGAGATTAAATAATATATTTATTAAAGATAGAAAAAATGCTTATTCACTTCCGATATGAATAAGCACTTTTTAATATAATTTATTATTCTTTTACCATCAATGTCCTTGAAGAGTTTAAAATTGCAATTACAGTTACACCCATATCAGCAAATATACCTGCTTGTATATTTGCAATACCAAACGCTCCAAGTACCATGACCAAGATTTTAACTCCTATTGCAAAGACTATATTTTGCATTACTACATTCATAGTTTTCTTTGCAACTTTTATTGCTGACATAACCTTTCTTGGATTATCATCCATAAGTACAATATCAGCAGCCTCTATAGCGGCATCAGAGCCCATAGCACCCATAGCAATACCTATATCGGCAATAGAAAGCACAGGAGCGTCATTTATACCGTCACCTACAAAGGCGACTTTTTTATTAACATCCTTAGATTTTATTATTTCCTGAACTATTTCAGCTTTCTCATCAGGCAATAAATCTGCTCTAATATCATCAATCCCAAGCTCATCTCCCACTTCTTTAGCAACAGCTAGATTATCTCCGGTAAGCATTATAGTCTTTATGTTGTAATCTTTCTTCAAAAGTTCTATAGCTTCTTTTGATTCTTTTTTTACTTCATCTGATATTATCACACTACCGGCATAAACTCCATCTATTATAGTGTTTATAACGGTACCTGTAGTGCTGATTTCATTTTTTATCTTGAACTTAGCCAACATCTTTTCATTACCGACATATACCTTCTTGTCATCAACCACAGCTGATATTCCAATACCGGCAATTTCTTGAACATCTTTAACTCTTTTTATATCAATTTCTTTAGCGTATTCTTCCTTGATAGAAAGAGCTATAGGGTGAGTGGAAAAAGCCTCTGCCAATGAAGTATACTCTAATAATTCATCTTTTGAATATTTATTAACTCTTATGTCAACAACTTTAAAATTGCCTTTTGTAAGAGTCCCTGTCTTATCAAAAACTACATAGCCTACCTTTGAAAGAGTCTCAAGATAGTTACCTCCCTTAATCAATATACCATTTCTTGATGCTCCTCCTATTCCACCAAAGAAACCTAAAGGAATTGAAATAACAAGGGCACATGGGCAAGATGAAACTAAAAATACCAATGCTCTGTTAATCCACATAGTAAAATTATAATCAGTAAGAATAGGTGGAATTAATGCTAACAAGAGTGCAAGTCCAACAACAGTAGGAGTATAATATCGTGCAAATTTAGTTACAAATTTTTCTGATTTTGCCTTTTTATCAGCAGCATTTTCTACAAGTTCCAATATCTTTGAAACTGTTGAATCTTCAAATATTTTTACAGCTCTAATTTTTATTAACTTGTTATTATTAATACAGCCACTAATAACCTCATCTCCAACTTCAACATCCTTAGGCTTGTTTTCACCTGTTATGGCAGCCGTATTAATGCTTGAGAATCCTTCAACAATAACTCCGTCTACAGGAATCTTTTCACCCGGTCTTATCACTATTATGTCATCAATCTCAACATCATCAGGATCAGATTGAATAATTTGTCCATCTCTTTCAATATTTGCAAATTCAGGAACCATATTCATCATACTTGAAATGGACTTTCTCGATTTATTGACTGCAATATCTTGGAATAACTCCCCTAACTGATAAAAAAGCATAACTTCTATAGCTTCATCATATTGTCCAAGTATAAATGCTGCTATAGCGGCAAAACTCATTAGAAAATTTTCATCTAAAAACTGACCTTTTTTAATATTTAAGACAGCGTTCCATATAATATCATAGGCAATTATAAGAAATATTATAATATACATTGGCATTTCAATGGCCTTAAAAATATCTGTGAATATGGATGTAAGTAACAGGAATCCTGTAAGTACAATTCTAAAAAGTATTATTTTTTCAACTTTGCCCATAAATATCCTTTCTTTAGTAGAGTATTGAAACATTCTTTTCAAATTTTTTACATTCCGACTCAGCTAATTTTATTATCTCATCAAACCTTTCATCATCTGCATCAATTGTCATTTTTTGAAACATAAAATTAATTTGAACATCATTTACTCCGTCCAATTTTGATATTGCCTCCTGCATTTTCATTGCACAATTTGCACAATCAAGATTATTCATTTTTAATTTCTTCTTCATGATATCCTCCTAAAAAATTATTCCTGTATATGTTCCAAACCGTTATTAATAATAGTGTTAATATGACTGTCTGCAAGCGAATAAAATATTATCTTACCTTCTCTTCTACCCCCTATAAGTTTACTTTGTTTTAAAATCCTAAGCTGATGGGAAACAGCAGACTGTGACATTGAAATAAGATTTGCTATATCATTGACACACATCTCACTTTCACATAATATACAAAGAATTTTGAGTCTTGTAGAATCTGCAAACATCTTAAATAAGTCAGCCAAGTCACATATATCCTCTTCTATTGGCATATTTTCTTGCATCTTTTCCAAAACATCAGATGCAATAGCTAAATATTTATTATCTTCCATAAATTACTCCTATTACATATGAACAACTATTCATTTGTTTATTTAACTAAATAATACTATATAACGCAAAGTTTGTCAAGACTTTTAGTTTAAATTTATTTTATTTTGAGTATAAAAAGATAGTAATAATTAAAAATATAAGAGGTGAAATATGAAATTTAATATAATTCAAAACAATCAACTTAATTTCAGTGATGGAATTATAATACTTCCAACTTTTGAAAATGAAATGATAAGCTTTAAAAAACTGGATATAACTCCTAAAATCCTGACTATTTCTAATAATTTGATAAAAGATGAAAAATTCAAATCAAAAAAAGGAGAGGTTTATTTTTTCAATTTTGTTTCGAATGGAAAAATTATCAATGTAATATTAGCAGGACTTGGTAAAAAAGAAGACATAAATTTGAAAACTTATACGACTTCTTTTATAAAAGCAGTAAAAAAAGCTCTTTCTTTGAATATAAAGAATATATTCTTGGCTATAAGACCTTTTGAACATATAGATTATGAACTTTATATGAGGACAGTTATAAGACATACTGCGCTTACAGATTATAAATTTGATAAATACAAAAAATCTGAAGATAAAAATGAAGAAGAGATAGTATTTAACATCATATCAAATGAAGTCTTTGAGATGAGAGATGATGTAGTAGAAAAGGCTCTACTTGAATCGGAGCTCATATCATATACAAGAAATCTTGTCAACGAACCTGCAAATGTACTTACTCCTGAGGCATTGGCTGAGGAAGCTCTAAAAACTTCCAAAAAATACGGCTTTGAAGCTGAAATTTTTGATGAGGATTATATAAAATCTAAAAAAATGGATGCATTTTTGTCAGTTGCTAAAGGATCTGTAAACAGACCTAAACTAATAGTTTTAAGGTATAAAGGAAATAAAAACGACGAAAAAACTTACGGCCTTATAGGAAAAGGACTTTGCTATGACAGTGGTGGATACTCAATAAAACCTACTTCATCTATGCTTGAAATGAAAAGCGATATGGGCGGAAGTGCTACTGTAATAGGCGCAATGGCTCTTATAGCAAAAAATAAACTTAAAGTAAATGTAACTGCTGTTATAGCTGCTTGTGAAAATTTGATTGACGGCAACGCTTATAAGCCCGGTGACATTATATCTACTATGGATGGTGCCTTTATAGAAGTTGACAATACTGATGCTGAGGGCAGACTTACTCTTGCAGATGCTGTAACTTATTCTATAGAAGAAGAAAAAGTATCTCAAATTATAGAATTATCTACACTTACAGGAGCAGTAATAGTAGCTCTTGGAGATGATATTACAGGTGTAATTACAAAGTATGATGATATCTATGAAGATTTGAAAAAAGCTTCAAAAGATACATTGGATGAGATTTGGCAACTACCTTACCATGAAGAATATATGTCATTACTCAAATCTGATGTTGCTGACATGAAAAACTCAGGAGGAAGAGCCGGAGGTTCAATTACTGCAGGACTTTTCGTCACTAAGTTTGCGAAAGACACACCTATCGCTCACCTCGACATAGCCGGTAGTGCTTGGAGCGAAAATGGGGATGTACTTCATACAAAAGGTGGAACCGGAAACAGCGTATTAATGCTCTACAAATATTTTGAAAACATAAGCAAATAATTGTAGATAAACAGGGGGAGTCATGAATCATAAATATGTAGCAGACAGATTAGTTTCATGGTTACAAATGCAGGTGCAAAATTCAAACTCCAAAGGATTGCTGGTCGGCATATCCGGAGGAGTTGACTCCGCTGTAGTAGCCAATCTTATAAAGTTAGCCTGTCCTGACTCTTCACTTGGTGTAATTATTCCTATTCATTCAAGTGGAAGCAGTTTGGATGATGCCAACTTACTTATAAAACAGTGTAATATACAGTCTGTAGTTGTAGATTTAAGCGATGAACACCAAGTTATACTTGATAAGTCTATGAAAACTATCAAAGACTTGGGGCTTTTTAAAGATGATTATCTTAAAATAACTGACGCTAACCTAAGGGCAAGACTTAGAATGTCAACTTTATACTCTATTGCAAATAACCTTGGATATATGGTAGTTGGGACTGACAATGCGGATGAAACTTATACCGGTTATTTTACCAAGTATGGTGATGGTGCCGTAGATCTTATGCCATTAAAAAAGATACTAAAAAAAGACGTGTATGAAATAGGAAGAGTATTAGGTGTACCTGAAAGCATACTCAAAAAAGCTCCATCAGCTGATTTGTGGGAGAATCAAACAGATGAAGCTGAAATGGGAGTAAGTTATTCTTCTATTGAAAAATATATTACAGGGGAAAAAGTATCGGAAAATGAAGAAAAAATTATACTTTCTCTTCACAAAAAATCTGAACACAAGAGAAGTTTACCACCTTTTTTTGAGTTTTAGTTTTTAAATTATATCAGTATTATGTTCGCTTATAAACATATAAATACTTGAGTGCTAAGTTACAATTTTAAGTATTTTTTATCATATTTCCATGTTATAATCGGAAAATTTAAGTTATTAATTACAGTAATTGATTTTTAGTTTTATTTATGATAGTATAATCTTAATATCTTATATTAAATTTGGATGTACTTATCTAATTTCAGGGAGAATTTGGTGATGAACAATAGGCTGAAAGTAAATATTTTTGGAAGACAATACACTTTAGTGAGCGAAAAAAACAGTGAAGATATCTTGAAAATTGCAAGTTTGGTAAATGAAGAGATATCCATTGTTGAAAAAGATGCTGACAATCTTTCCAAGATAGATATACTAATCATAACTTGTAACAACATAGCTGAAAAATACTATGAACAATTGTCATCTATATCCAACGAAGCTGAATTGAGTAATCAAATCAAGGAAAAAGAAAAAGAAATTGCCCGCTTAAATTTACAATTGGAGCAAAAGGACGTACAAATAAAAAGCCTTGAAATGACAGATGTAAACAGTCAATCATTACAATCAAAGTTGGACAAGACAAAAAAAGAATATGAGGAAAAACTTAAAGAACAGATAGATATAAATCGTGAATTGGAAGGAAGATTTTACGAACTACAGTTAAAAATAGCTGAACTTGAAGAAAAAAACAGGGGCTGAAAATCAGCCCCTTTACTTTTAGATAATATTGATACATTTTAATATTAATGACAACCTGAGCAAGAACTGCATCCACCTTCATTTTCAGGCATAAGTTGAGGTTTTACAAAAAGACCGTGGAATGAATCATCTTCCAAATATTGTATTTCAAATCCTCCGAACTCTTCCATTAAAGCTTTGTCGGCAACATACTTTATACCGTCAAACTCCATAGCATAGTCATTTTTCTTTTCTTCGTCCTTAGCTATGTTGAACATAGGACCATGACAAGCCATACCTGAAATAAAAATTCTAATGGTATCAGCTGAGATATCCATTGATGAAAGTATACTCTTCAATTCTTCAGATGCCTTGTTATCTATAGTTATTACATGTTCCATCGCAAAAATCTCCTTAAATCTATAGTTTAGAAAAATATTTTCTACTGTATTTTATACACAGTAAACTCAATTTATAATCATTTTTATAATGATTTAAGTTTATTTTTCATATCTGATTGCAATTGTAATATTCTATCTTTTCCCTGCTGTCTTATGAGCTTGTTTTCATCTTCTATTCTCATAGTCTCTTCTATACCGTTCATTATGGTATTAAATGTGTTTTCCAAAGTTTCTATCTTTATACTTGAAGAGCCTGAAAGTTTCGCAATGTCAATAGATTGCTTAGAGATATTTTCAGCATTTTTCATAAGCATCTCATTTGTTCTTTCATCAAGTGCCTTCATAGAGTCTGCTTGTACCTTTTGCCTCTTTATTGCAACAGCCTGTATCATACCAGTTTTAAATACCGGTATTGTTACCACAAAGGCACTTCCTATTTTTCTAAGAAGGTTGTAATTCCCTCTTTGGATGAGTTTTATTTGAGGTGCTGACTGCATGGCTACCATCTTAGCAAGTTCAAGGTCATATACTCTTTGTTCCAACATCTCAAGAGACTCCTTAACGTTTTGCAGATTGAAATTATCCAATTCGTTATTAGTCTCACTTGCTTTTTTCTCATACTGAGGAATTATTTCATTCTTCATCTTTTCTATTACTACATTCCCAGCCATTATATACTTTTCAAGCTCTTTGTAGTACTCTATATTTTTTTCATACATAGTGCTGAGCATATCATTTGTCTTACCTATTTCAGACTCGTATTTTTTAATCTCTACATAGATTTGAGATACTTCTTTGTCCATAGTTTCATATTTTTTAAGTAGAGACTGAATATTTTCCTTTGCCTTACCGAATAAGTTTGCCAAAAAACCTTTGTTTTCTTCTTCAAAATCCTTCGGATCAAATTTATCCATTATGTTGGAAAGTTGCTTCATCATCCTTCCGCTGTCTTCTACCTGAGAATTGTTGATAGTAGAAAGTATCTTATCACTAAATTTGGAAATCTCAACCGCAGTTTCCTGACCAAATTTCATAATGTTTTGTACATTGCTTACATCGAGTGAATCGGCAATTCTTGTAACTTCCGGAGATGTTTGCAACTGTGTAGTTATAACTTGCATCTCTTGTACCGGATCTTCTTCAATCTTTGTATCTTGCATTGTAATTTCTTCGTTCATTTTTTTCCTCCAACTAAATTAATTACCAAATAAATTTTCAAAAAAGCCTTTCTTTTTTGTCTTTCTATACTTATCCCTGTCCTTGAGTTTGATATTTGAATCATAACTTTCTAATTTATGAACATCATAGATAAAATCGTTAAGTACCATCTCAATATCATTATATCCGCTTGGCGTAAAAATTACAACATCAAATCCTGATAAAACGAAAAATGCCACTCTTATTGCATCATTTTTATTAAACACTTCCTGGTTGTCATGGAATATGACAATCCTCGGTATCTTATACGGAAAGTCAAAATTTTGGAGTAAGTCCTGATACCTTCTTTCCAAAGTCAGAGATTCATACACTACAAAATTATCTATATTCTCATCATCAGCAAATCTAAATAAAACATCTTTTTTTGTCACCATTTCCTGTATAGTTGATAAGATATAGTCCTGTACGCTTTCTTTGAGATGAGAAAATTGATATTGCGGAAGTTTTTTTATTGCATCCTTATCAATAAGACCTTCATCTGAAACGAGATTTTGAGACTCATTATGTTCTCTTTTTACACTAAAAGGTACGTTTTCTATAATAAGCGCTCCTGAAGATGCAGTGTCAAAAAAGTCAAAATAATCTGATTTGTCCACAGTTATGCCGCTAACCTTTGAAAAGATATTAGGAATATAGACGCAACCATCCTCTACTTCAAAGCCTTGTCTAAACCTTGCCTCAACAGTATTAAGTTGAGATATTTCATCATATGATGTCTTAATTGTATTTGCTACCACCATATATCTTTCAAATTGCCAGCTGCCATACATTCCACCCTTGTCTTCATGAAGTACCATATTTATTTCTTGAGATGCTTTGTATGCTACGGTCTCCTGTCTATTTGTTTCATTATCCTTGTTACTTACAAATAACTTGGTAATATTTGAAGTCCTACCGTGTTTTTGAACATCAATATATGGAACAACTTCTCTTGGAAAAGGGAACTTCTCCTGTTTTGTAGGATTGAAATACAAGATATCCACTCCGCAAAAATACATGAGAAGCAAGAAGTAAAGGTCATCTCTGTAAATCTGCCCATAACAAAGTATCTTAGGATTGCCCTCTTGCAGATAATACTCGTTCATTATATTAAAATAGTATTTCTTACATATAAACAGAAGTTTTTTAACAGACTCCTTTGCAAGATTCATATTAAGTTGTTGTTTGAGATACATCTCAAGAACAGTTTCAAATTTTAGTTTTAAAATCTTTCTAAGGTTCTCATTTTCGCAAATATAGACAAATAACTCTTCCAAATTATCCATAATAGCCTTAACATTAGCTGTCTTAATATCTTTCCAATATTGGTTGAATTTGTCTGTAAACTCTTCATCTACAGTATTCACAAAACTTGTGAGCCTTGTATAACCCTTTATTTCTTGAGAAAGTCTCTCATCGAGTTTAAGCAGTTTTTTCTCATAGTCCTCAAAACTACCTTGTATATGAGTAAAATAGGTAGGTACCGTTATAGAGTCATCCTCTTCCTTATAACCTGCCCTATTTATTGTAAACTCAAAAATATCCTCAAAAATATTTTCAGATTTTATACTTGTCGCTTCTATTATCCTACTTTCCTGTTTGAGATACATCACTACCTCCTGATATATGTAAGGAAAAATTTCTCAATTTAAATTAAAATCTGTTTTAATAATTAAAACTCAATACAACTTCAAGATCATTTTTCAAAGACCATGATATATTTTATCAAAAAAAATGCTATTTTTCAATTGTATTTTTAAAAAGCCATCATATAATCAAGCCTTCTTTACAATTCTGTATTTTTATTTTAGCTTTCTTTATGTTATAATATGATTCGTATATTTTTATATATTAAATTAAGTTTAAAACAAGGATAGTTATGAATATTAATCAGATTATAAAATTAGAAATAACAGATATGACTGATGATGGCTCTGCTGTTGGAAAGTTAGATAATATTGCAGTTTTTTGTGATAAAGGTGTAGTAGGAGACGTAGTTTCAGCACAAATAATCAAAGTTAAGAAAAATTATGTTGTGGCAAAAGTAAAGGAGATACTGGAAAGATCCTGTTTAAGAATAGAACAACAACTATGTGAAATTCAAGATTTTTGTGGCGGCTGTCAGATATTGGATATATCATATGATAAACAGCTAAAGATAAAAAAAGATATGGTATTTCAAAAATTGACTCGAATAGGAAATATAGAGAAGCCTAAGATTAATGATGTTGTAGGAATGGAAAGACCATATAGATATAGAAATAAAGTACAACTTCCTGTAGGTGGTACTATTGATAATATAAAGATAGGATTTTACAAACAGAAATCTCATGAAATAATTCCATTTAAAGACTGTATCATACAAGATAAAATTAATAATGAAATAATAAGCATTATAAAGCGATATATGTCATTTGCAAAAATTAAGCCATATAATGAAAAAGATTCTACAGGAGTGCTTAGGCACATAGTCACTAAGATTTCAAACGACAAATCTCAAATTATGCTAATACTGGTAACAAATACAGATAAGAAACTTGATATTTCCTACTTAATAGAAGAATTTAACAAAAAAAATCTTAATATCACTTCAATTATACAAAATATAAATAAAAAAAACACAAATGTTATCCTATCTTCGGATAATATTCTCTTGTATGGAAGTGATTTTATAACAGAATATATAGATGACTTAAAATTTAAGATTTATACCAACTCATTTTTTCAAGTAAACTATACTCAGATGGAGAAAATGTATAAAAAAGCTTTGGATTATGCACAGATACGTAAAGATGATGTAGTTTACGATTTGTACTGCGGTATAGGAAGTATATCATTATTACTTGCAAAAAGAGCAAAATACGTATATGGCATAGAAGTAGTGCCACAGTCAATAATAAGTGCAAAAGAAAATGCTAAAGAAAATAATATAGATAATATTGAATTTATTTGCGGAAAAGTAGAAAATGAGATAAAAAAACTAACAAAAAAAGCAAAAAGCCCCGATATCATAGTGTTAGATCCCGCAAGAAAGGGCTGTGATCCAATTGTATTAGATACTATATTATCGGTATCTCCAAGAAAAATTATCTATATTTCATGTAATCCTTCAACCTTAGCAAGGGATTTGAAGATATTACTTGAAAATGCCAAGTATACTTTGGAAGAAGTTACTCCCTTTGATTTGTTTTGCCATAGCACTCATATTGAAAATGTGGTCTTACTTTCAAGAAAATAAATCAAAATTTATTTATCTTAATATTCAACTAAGATAAAATAATTCAAGAGTATAGTTTTTATTTTTCTTTTAATTACTACCTTTGGTATTAGATAATAAATCTTTAGAATAATATTCTTTTTAATTGCAAGTCAATTATTAATATGCTATAATTCCATTATTGTGTTTAAAATTTCCAAAAAAGAGATATATATTACACAGTTTTTATATACTTTTTTCATTTTTGTAATTTTTAATAATAATATTGAGCATTTAATTAATAAAGCTTTTAAAATCATATAAAATTAATAATTTTTATTTGAAAGGAAAGGCATTTTCTGTGCCGGAATGGTATACATGGACGTATTTGTTGCAAGACAACCCATTTTTGATAGAAACAAAGAAATAATAGCTTATGAACTTCTCTATAGAAACTCTTTGAAGAACTTTTTCGATCCAACTGTAAGTTCAACAAAAGCTACATCAATACTTATAACTAACAGCCACATAAATATCGGTATGGATAATCTTGTGGAAGATAAATTTGCTTTTATAAATTTTGATGCTGCTCTTATAAATAATGACATCCCTACCTTACTAAGCAAGAGCAGAGTAATAATTGAAGTTCTTGAAACAGTGGAACCTGACAGAGTATTTTTATCCAATCTCATTGATTTGAAGAAAAAGGGATATACCTTAGCTCTCGATGACTTCACATTGGACTACCCATATCAGAACACTTTGCCGCTTTACGATATAATAAAGGTAGACTTTATGCTTGCAGGCGTGGATGGAGCAAAGAAGATAATAGAAAAATACTCAAATGGTAAAAGAAAGTTTTTAGCAGAAAAGATTGAGACAATACAAGAATTTAACATAGCTTATGAATTGGGATATGATTATTTCCAAGGTTTTTTCTTCTCAAAGCCGGAGATAATAACAGGCAAGTCTGCAAGCTCTATAAATGTCCATTTCATAAGACTAAAGGAAGAGATGAACAAAGAAGAAGTTGACTTTAATAAAATTACTAAAATAATCGAAAGTGATGTAGGTATAAGCTATAAGTTGCTAAGACTTGTAAATTCTTTTTCACTTGTAAATGAAGTCAACTCTATTAGACACGCTTTAGCTATACTTGGTATAAGAGAAATAGAAAAGTGGATAAACTTTATTATGATATCAGATTTCATATCTGAAAATGAAGATGAAGTTGTCAGAATGTCTGTTATACGCTCAAGATTTGCAGAACTTATAGCCGAAAATTCAAATCAAGTAGCAAGAAAATATCAGGCTTCTTTAGTTGGACTATTTTCAATGATTGACGTAGTTCTTGGAAAATCACTTAACAGAATATTCAAGGAAATACCTATGAATGCAGACGTTAAAGATGCTATAATGCTAAAAGCTACTTCTCCTCTATATGACATATATGATGTAATCTTGTCTTATGAAAAGGCAAACTGGGATAATCTTGATAAGTGTTGTGAGAAACTTGGCATCAATCCTGCAAGTGTACCTAATCTATATTTTGAATCAGTATCATGGGCAAATAAATATGTATTTACCTATGATGAAATTTCTGATCAGGCAAATAAGGAATCTATGCAAAATTTTGTCAAGGAAGAAAGACAAGAAGAATAAACATAACATAAAAAAGAGCCCTTACTTTAATATTAAGTATTGGCTCCCTTTTTTTATTTTATAATTTTTTTCTAATACTTTTCATATATTTATACTATTATCTATTTAATCTATGGATAATTTCGTTAATAGCTTTTAAGAAAATAGAATATAATTTATGGCATAATTATAGATACACTAAAAATATTTTAAATATTGTTGTATTAGATTAATGACAGTATTACATCTATCTTTATAATCCTAAGGTATACAAATATAATACTATCAATATACAATATCCTTATAACAATAAAGCTTTACATTTCCAATGCTATTTCAATCATATTTGAAAATCCTAACTGTCTTTGTTGAGCAGTCAATACCTCATCAAGATAAATATGATCTGAAATTGTAAACATAGCAAGAGCTTTTTTATTTAATCTTGCGGCATTCATATAAAGTGCAGCTGCTTCCATTTCTACACACACTACTCCCATTTTTTTCCAAGAAAAACTTGCATCATCGTCATCATTATAGAAGGTATCTGAAGAAAGAACATTACCAACAACTACCTTCTTATTTTGACTATTAGCTACTTCAACTGCACGTGATAAAAGGTCGTAACTTGCAATAGGAGCATAAGTACCGTTTAACTTATATTGTGATGCAAAGTTTGAATTGGTACAAGCTCCCATAGCTATTACTACATCCATAACATGAACATCATCCCTAAATGCACCGGCTGATCCTATTCTTATTATTGAATCAACATCATAAAATTTATAAAGTTCATAAGAATAAATCCCTATAGACGGCATACCCATACCACTACCCATTACAGATACTTCCTTGCCCTTATATATCCCTGTATAACCAAACATATTTCTTACTGTATTAAAACACTCCACTTCTTGCAAATACTCTTCAGCAATAAATTTTGCTCTAAGCGGATCTCCAGGCATCAAAACCTTCTTTGCTATCTTCCCGTACTCCGCCGTTATATGAGGCGTAGGTATATTGTTCATAATGGTCCCTCCAATAATACTAAACTATATACAATGTAAATAAAAGTAATTAATTTAAATCTTAAAATCTTAACACAATTCATATGTTTAAGTACTATATTACTATATTCACATAGTAAAAGTCAATATAAAATATGGTTAATATTGCATAAAATATAATCATACTAATAATAAAGATAAAATATTTAAATTGATTAAATAGTTTTTTCAAAAACTTAAAATTAAAAATAGACTTTTCACTATCCCTTATAAGCATATACACACATTCCTATTGCGCCAAAGCCTGAGTGAACTCCCACTGCAGGAGTTACTATATCACATTGTATAAACATCTGTGCATTTGAAATTTCATCTTTCAACATTTCTTTTATCTTTTCCAGCAGATTGATATCACGTTTATAAACTACAGCAAGATAATATTTTTTATCCAAGTTTTGTGATAAAAACTCCTTGATCTTATTTGCCATTTCCATTATTGCCTTATCTATATTTCTTACCTTTGCCAGAGTTTGATATATGCCATCATCATCACAAGTTATAATAGGTAAAACTTTTAGTAATGTACCTATGGAACCCATTACCTTACCAATTCTTCCACCTGATATAAGATATTTTAAGGTTTCTAAATAAATATATACTTTAGATGTTTTTACATTATTTTGTAATTTTTCATACATTTCTTCCAAGCTGACATCAGGATTTTCATTTAAAATTTCCTGTGCATGTATGGCAAAAAAACCTGCAGATAAACTTATATTTTTTGTGTCTAACACCTTAATATTGATATCTTTTTCTTCATCGGAAACAATTTTCATAGCATTGTATATTCCGCTTAAGCCTGATGATATAGTGATAGCAATGATGTTTTTATAACCATCAGCTTTTATTTTTTCAATTATATCTTTTATATCACCTATTGAAGGTATACTTGTCTTTGCAAGCCCTTCACTTTGAAGTTTATCCTTAACTTCCTGTGATGTTATATTGACTGTATCTTTATACGACTCATTTTTAAAATGTATATACAAGGGTACTACATACATATCTTTACCCATACTCTCTTTAGGTACGGAAAGACCGCTATCAAATAAAATAGCTATATTTTTATTCATTTCATACTCCATATTCTTAGATTTTGCATTAATATTGTTTTTGTAACTATTTACCCATTTTACAACAATTTGAACAAAATAAAGTCATAAAGATAAACTTTAAGGACTTTTTATTATTATAAAATTTTAAATAATTATATACATATAATTTAAACATAAAAATCACGAATTGTCTATAAAATATTCATAATATGTAAAAAAGCCGACTCTAAAGTCGACTTAATTTCTAATATAAGTAATTATTATTCCGGTTTTGGTGCGTCAACAGGGCATACACTTGCACATGCTCCACAGTCGATACATGCTGAAGCATCTATTACATATTGAGTATCTCCTTGAGAAATTGCTCCTACCGGACATTCTGGTTCGCAAGCACCGCAGCTTATACAATTATCATGAATAACATATGCCATTTTTATTTCCTCCTATTATTTTATCTTCAATTGATAACATTAAATATGTAGACATTATATCACTTATTTTTTCATTTGTAAATACAAAACAGAAATTTTTATTAAGTTTTTTTGATAAAATCATATTTTTATATTATAATTGTATTATTAATTGAAGAAGAGTTTTTATTTGCGAATTACATTCTTATGATTAAATATTCTCATTTGATTTTTAAATTAATTCTATTGCAGATCCGTAATCTATAAGTTTTGTATCGGATACATTTGTAAATTTAATCTTATTTGAATCAAGTATGGTCTTAATCTTTCTATAAAAGTTATTTTTTGATATATTTCCAAAAAAAATCAATTCATTATTATAGTAAAAACATGTTCCACCCAAAAATCCGGTATATCTATCACTTAATATAATATCATCTGCTTTTACATAATATACATGGATGTTATTTTTTTTTAGTTCATTATATATACCTATATCGGAGCTTATAAATATATCATTTTCTATTACAATTGTACTACATCTTGTATATCCTTGCTTAACATTTATAAATTTGAGTTTTTTACTTTTAGCAATTTTAATTATGCTTTCATCCACATAATTTAACTTCCCTATAAGGTATTTATCTGTAGCAATAACATTGTATGCTATATCAAAAGGGTACTTTTCTCTTAGTTTGGCACTTCCTCTTACTATATTATAATATTTCAGTTTTTCAGCTAATATATCATAAGTTTTCATCTCCAAAACTGTGGTTTCCCCTATTGTACAGGCAACAATATCAGGATGTCCGCTTATCTCCTTATATAAATCCTTATTATCAATAGTTTTAATATAGTCCCAATTCCTTTTTTTAAAATATTCTTCTATATCATTGTTTATCCTATAATCAAGCAAAAACATTTTTCTCTCCAAAATAAAATAACTATAACATAAAGCTATAGTTACTTTATCCATAGTAAATATCAATAAATAAATTTTTATTTTTTTAATTTAAGCACTAAATTAATCATTATCTATCTTTAATACTGCCATAAAAGCTTTTTGAGGCACTTCAACATTTCCTATTTGACGCATTCTTTTCTTACCTTCTTTTTGCTTTTCAAGGAGTTTCTTCTTTCTTGAGATATCTCCGCCATAGCACTTTGCAAGTACGTCTTTTCTATAGGCACTTATAGTTTCTCTTGCTATGATTTTAGCACCTATTGCTGCTTGAATAGGAACAGGAAACTGATGTTTCGGAATCTCATCTTTCAATTTTTCACACATTACCCTGCCTCTTGTCTGTGCAGTTGTTTCATGCACTATAAAAGAAAGAGCGTCAACTTTCTCCTTATTTATCAATATATCAAGCTTTACCAATTTAGACTCTACAAAGTTTTTGAATTCATAATCAAGGGAGCCGTAGCCACGAGTCCTTGATTTAAGAGAGTCAAAAAAGTCGTAGATAACTTCATTAAGTGGAAGTTCATAGTGAAGCATTACCCTTGTACTGTCAAGATATTCCATATTTATCATAATCCCACGACGTTCCTGTGCCAACTCCATTACAGCACCAACATAATCTTTAGGTACTATAATATTGGAATTTACAATGGGTTCTTCTATCATACTTATCTCCTGTTCAGCAGGGAGATTAGTAGGATTTTGTATCATCATTACAGTGCCGTCATGTTTTGTCACTTTGTAAACTACTGAAGGAGCAGTAGTAATTATATCAAGGTCAAATTCCCTTTCCAATCTCTCCTGAATTATTTCCATATGGAGCAGACCCAAAAAACCGCATCTAAATCCAAATCCAAGCGCAACAGATGTCTCAGCTTCAAATTCTAAGGCTGCATCATTTACCTGCAACTTCTCCAGAGCATCACGAACATTTTCATATTTTTCACCTTCTGCCGGATATACTCCGCAGTATACCATAGGTGTAGCTTTTTTATATCCAGGTAAAGGTACAGTAGTAGGATTGTCAGCAAGTGTTATAGTATCTCCAACCCTACAGCTCCTTATATCTTTGATAGAAGCAGTAATATATCCTACATCTCCTGTTTCAAGTTCATCAACAGCTATATGAGTTGGGGAAATAATACCTACCTCCGTTACTTCAAAAGTTTTTTTGGTATTCATCATCAATATTTGGTCGCCTTTTTTAACCTTGCCGTCAAACACTCTGACATATGCAATAACACCCTTGTATGCGTCATAGTACGAGTCAAATATAAGAGCCTTAAGAGGCTTGTCTACATCTCCCCTGGGTTTTGGTACCTTATTTACTATAGCTTCAAGTACATCTGTAATATTTAGTCCCTGTTTCGCAGATATCAAAGGAGCATCTGAAGCATCAAGTCCTATTATCTCTTCTATCTCAGCCTTTACTTCATCAGGTCTTGCACTTGGCAAATCTATCTTATTAATTACAGGTACTATCTCCAAATCCTGATCAAGAGCCAAATACACATTGGCAAGTGTCTGAGCCTCTACCCCCTGTGCTGCATCAACTACAAGTATTGCACCTTCACAAGCAGCAAGCGAGCGCGATACCTCATAACCGAAGTCAACGTGACCCGGAGTATCTATGAGATTGAAGTTATATTTTTCTCCATTTTTTGCTGTATATACCAATCTTATACTTTGTAATTTTATGGTAATTCCTCTTTCTCTTTCCAATTCCATATTGTCGAGAATCTGTTCTTTCATATCACGTTTTTTAACTACTCCCGTTTCTTCGATAAGTCTATCAGCAAGAGTTGATTTACCATGATCTATATGTGCTATTATGCAAAAATTTCTTGTATTATCTATTTTTTTCAAATAATTCTCTCCTTACAAGTAATTTATAAGATTATTATTGTTTATATCTACATCTGTTTTGGAGTTTGTATACCGAAAATTGACATTGCAGTTTCTATAGCATATGTTACTGCAAGAGTAAGTGCAAGTCTATCTTTTTTTATCTCTGTCTCATCTACATTTATAGGATTTGAGTGGTAAAATTTATTAAATGCTTGTGACAAGTCAAGTACATATCTTGCTATATGATGAGGTTCATTTTTATTTTCCGCTTTTGTTAACACTTCATCAAAAGTTGAAATTATCTTTATAATATTCATCGCCTCTTCATTTTCTGAAAGAGACTCATACGTAGCAGAAGAAAAATCAAATCCATTTGACTTCCTTATAACAGAACATGCCCTTGCATAACTGTACTGAACATAAGGTCCGGTCTCTCCATCAAAGCTAAGTGTCTTTTCCATAGAAAAGACATAGTCTTTTATCCTTGAATTTGCAAGTTCTTGGAATATTACGGCTCCCACCCCTATTTGTCTTGAAAGCTCATCTATATTGGCTATATTAGGATTTTTTTCTTCTATTATGGCTCTTGTCTTTTTTATTGCATTATTTAAAACATCTTCTAAAAATACAACATTTCCTCTTCTTGTAGAAAGTGTACCTTCTTCAAGAGAAACCATACCAAACATTACATGTATACAATCATCAGCCCAATCATAGCCCATTAGCTTTAATACTTGTTTCATCTGCTTAAAATGCAACATCTGTTGAGATGCAACCACATACAGAGTCTTATAAAAATTATAAGTTTCCTTTCTATATTTTGCTGCAGCCAAATCCCTGGTCAAATATAGTGTTGAGCCATCGTTTTTTTGCACCAAAGCAGCTCCAAGCCCATATTCTTCCAAATCAACAATAGTTGTACCTTGAGATGATTTCAAAAGATTTTTTTCTTTTAGCTCCTCAAGTACTGCAGGCATCTTGTCAGAATAAAAACTCTCTCCATTGTAAGAGTCAAACTTAATACCAAGCATATCATAAACCTTGGAAAATTCTTTTAAAGACTCCTCTCTAAAAAATAGCCAAAGTTTTTTTGCTTCTTCATCACCATCTTCAAGATTCTTAAACCACATCCTTGCCTCATCAGTTAAAGAAGCATCTTTTTCCTCTTCCTCATGGAATTTAACATAGAGCGCTAACAAAGTTTTTATTGGCTCTTGTTTGAGCAAGTCTTCATTTCCCCATTTTTTATAAGCTACTATCAACTTACCAAATTGTGTACCGTAGTCTCCTAAGTGATTAATGCCTATAACATTATATCCCATAAATTTATAAAGATTATACAATGCATGACCTATTACCGTAGTCCTTATATGACCTATATGGAATGGCTTTGCAATATTAGGCGAAGAATAATCTATAATTATATTTTTATTATTTTGATTTTTCTTACAATAATCTGTCTTTTCTTCCAAAACCTTATCTAAGGTTTGCTTTATAATTGTATGAGAATCCAAGTAGAAATTTAAATATCCTGATACAACTTTAATCTGTTTTATAAATATAGGTTTTTCTATTTTATTACTTAAGTCTTCAGCAATAGCTTGTGGGGATTTCCTTAGGGTTTTTGATAATTTGAAACAAGGAAAAGAAAAATCACCCATCTCAGAATTTGGAGGTACTTCCAATATTTCATATATCTCTTGTTGACTTAACACATCTATATTATCATTTAAAATATTTGCAATTTCTAATTTAAATTCCATTTCTTCTCCCAATTTCTATGATTAACACCAATATTCTATTACAATATCATAAATTTTTACATACAATGCAGTATATTATATAAAGTTCAGCATATTTTTTATAACACATTTATAACTATCATTATTACATAAAAAATACTGAAGCTTTTTATATACGATATTTTTGAATATCAATTATTTATTTTTTTTGCCTTACATTTTTCGCATATTCCTCTTACAGTCAAATCTATGCCTGTTATCTCTCTGCCGTCATCTTTAAGAAAATCAAAATTTACCATATCATTCAATTCTAAATCACTTATACTTCCACATTCACTACAGATAAAATGTCCATGAAAGTGTGTTATAAGATCGTACCTTGCCTCCGTAATATCAACTCCAACAGTACGTGCAACGCCGTGTTTTACAAAAAGATTAAGAGTATTGTAAACAGTAGTTTTTGATAAGGACGGTATGTCTGCCACAAGATCTGTATATATCTCATTTACTGTGGGATGATCTTCAAAATAACTCAATCTTTCCAATATTTTTACCCTCTGAAATGAAGGTTTTATGTCATGTTCTAACAAAAAATCACTGATTTGTTGAACATTTTCGTAATATTTCATCAATTGTTTCTCCTTACCATAGGAAAAATATCAACCCTTATGAATTAAGATATATTTTTCCTATCTTATAAACATCTCCGGCTCCGATTGTAAAAATCAAATCACCATCATTTGCATTTTCTTTAAGAAATTGCACTATTTTCTCAAAACTATCGAAATAATAGGCGTCTTTTCCCCTTCTATTTACTTCATCACATAGCATAGATGAGCTTACAGTTTCATCTATCGGTTCTCTTGCAGCGTATATATCTGCAAATATGACTATATCAGTATCATCAAAACACTCAACAAACTCTTTGAACAACGCCTTTGTTCTCGTATAAGTATGGGGCTGAAAAATTGAAAAAAATCTATTTTTTTTCAATAACTTTATAGCATCTAAAGTTGATTTTATTTCTGTAGGATGATGCGCATAATCATCAAATACCCTTACTCCATCTTTTTCTCCTATATACTCGAACCTTCTACCCACACCGGTAAATTTCTCAATCGCATTTTTTATATCTTCTTTTTCAATATTGAGCATACAGGCTGATACTATTGAACTTGTAGCATTATACACATTATGCTTTCCAAAGACGTTCAACTTATAGTTATCAATCAACACAGCATCATTTGCATAGAAGATTTCAAATGTAGGATAGCCGAAGTTATCAAATTCAAGATTATCTATGATAAAGTCGTTACCTTCATTAAAACCGTAGTAATACACATCCTTCTTACATTCTTTCAAGGCGTCTCTGACATTTTCATCATCTCCATTAGCAATTACAAAGCCACCTTCTTTTACCTGATTGGCAAATTTTAAAAAAGAAGATTTTATCTGATTCAAATCTTCAAAATAGTCCAGATGATCCTCTTCTATATTTGTAATTACGGCAACTTTCGGATAAAATTGCAAAAAGCTGTCAACATACTCACATGCCTCAGAAATAAAAATATCAGAATTTCCAATTTCTACATTTCCTCCTATATTTTTAAACATGCCACCAATGAGAGACGTCGGATTTTTTTCAGCCTTGTCAAATATTAGAGTAATCATGGAAGTTGTAGTTGTTTTTCCATGAGTACCTGCAACAGCAATAGAGTTTTCATACTCTTTCATTATACTTCCTAAAAAAACACTTCTTTCAAGCAAATCTATTCCCAATTCTTTAGTTTTTATTATTTCTTCATTATCTTGTTTTACCGCTGCAGTAAATACTACCTTATCTATATCACTTGTAATATGGTCTTTATTATGTCCTATATATACTTTAATTCCTTTTTTTTCAAGTTGATGGATTACACTTGAATCTTCTCTATCAGATCCTATGACTTCCCAGCCTAAATTCTTACATATCATGGCAAGACCGCTCATTGAGATCCCACCTATTCCTATAAAAAAAATCTTCATATTTTTTCCTTCACTTATTTTCCTTTAATTTTTACTAAAGTATTATATCACATTGTATACAAAATTTCTATTATGTATTGAATTAAAATTAATATAAAAAATAGCAAAGTACAATAAGAATATAATTTACTCTTACTAAACTTTGCTATTAAAAAACTTTTCTCACTACTTAAATTAGAGAGATGACTATATATTAGCCAGTATTTCGTATACCAAGTTTTCGTCAACTAATCTGACTTTTTCCACCGGTTCTCTAGATATTTTTGTACCTTCATGAAGAAGTATATTACCTTCATAATCATAAATATCACTTAGAAGTACCTTGCCCATTGCATCATTCAAGCTATTAAGCAAAAAAGTATCTACAGCACTCATTGGCTGCTTGACATCTTCCAATGCTATAGCTTTTTGTTGATCGCTAGGCATTACATATCTACTTACACTTTCAATTGCAGCAACTTTTTCAGTTTCCACTTTGTCATCTAACGAAGATACTATTAGCAATCTGTAACCTAATTGTGAGCAGATTTTCTCTTTGCAACTTCTTGTTATGACTTGCATCATCCTTATAAAGGATAGATTCAATTTTTCCGGTATTTTCATTGAAAGAAAATCCTAAAACAACCCCTACAAAGTCTCCGATTTGAGTCACTATTCTTTGATATAGCATATCATCATACTTTTTGAATTGTTTTTCTTCCAAATTTAGTGTAGAAAAATCAATAACCGAAGCAAACGAATCGACTGTTACAGCATAGTACCCAACTCCCACTACAGAGGTATAAGGTATAGCTTCCAGTACGGTACGGTTATCATTTCTTCTTTCTACTATTAGATATTCTAAAGATTTGTTATTACAATTAATAATAACAGATTTTATTATTGCTCCCTCTTCTCCCTCTTGTATGGAGATGATCGGCAATCCTAAAACTTCCTTAATATCCTTCATTTTGATAGCCTCCCTAAAATTTACAATAGTTTGTTTTTTTCAACATTTAACGTGCTGATAAACCTCTCTATTTCCAATTTTTGTTTAGTTTTTGCGGTTTCTATCTCTTTAATAAGTTCAAGAAACTCGCTGTTATCATCGATAAGCTTCTTAAGTGCTAAATAAGCAACCATATACTCTTTGTTGCTACGAGAATAAATAGCCATATCTCTCAATTCCTCTATAGCTGCCTTCGGATCAGTCTCATAATGTTTGAGTGCAGTCTCAACATCATAACTTTTATTATACTTAACCGAATCAAATTTATATTGTGCTATATCTTTAGAAGACACATTAAGAACTTTATTTTTTAACTCGTTTTCTCTTGAGTTAAGTTCCAACTCTTTTTTCAAAAGTTGAATTTGCTTTTTAGTTACACTTTCGAAAAGCTCATCATTTTGAGAACCGGCTTTAGAGTCAGATACGTTAGATTTTTCTTCCAATTCCTTTTGCAATCTTTCAAGCTTCAATTCCTGTTCTTTCATCATTCTTTCAAGATTTACTATGTTGGAATTGCTAACGTCATTTTCATCTGTAGACAAATTCATTCTTGGTTGTATATCCAAATTTTCATTTTTTAAACCGTTATTTTCATTTTTTTCTGAATAAAAATGTTCAATGTCTCCAAATACGTCATCACCGCTGTTTGTAACGACAAGAGAAGAATTAGCTCTTTCCTCTACTTTTTTACCTTCCTCAATATATTTTCTTATTTTTTCTTTCTTTCTTTCTTTTCTTCTTTTTCTCTTTTCTCTGATTCTCTTTAGTCTTTCTTCATCTGTTTCTTTTGCTGATGAAGTCACATCTTCAATTTCATCATGTTCATCAATATCATCAACTTTATCAAATTCTTCAAGATACTTATCTAAGTCTATTGGAGTTTCCATGTTGATATCTTCACTTATATCGTCATAATTATCAACTTCTTGAGTGTCTGAAACGCTGTTTGAATAAAACTCTTCAATTTTATCAGTTATAGGCATTTCTTCAGATCTACTATTTTCACTTTCAACAGATTCTGGAGTTTCAAAATCAAAACTTGGACTTTCAACTTCCTCAGTATCTGACATCAATGCATCTGGAGTATCCACATGTCCTGAAGTATTTAACATTGCATATATATCATCATTCGCATTGTCAAAAGTATCTGCGCTTGGAGTCTCCAATGTATCATTAGAAGTAAAATCAGCAAGCTCACTGCTTACAGGTTCACTGATTTGACCAAAGTCCATAGAAGTTTCTGTAGATGTTAAATCAGGTGTTTGGAAGTTATTTTCTTCCGCCTTCATATCCGAATAACCTGGAAAACTATGATCCCCAAGATCTCCAAAGACAGAGTCTGAACCTGTACCGCTAAGAGATGCACCGCTACCAAATGAATCTGCAATATTTGAATCATTAGCAGGCATCCCGGTAATTGGATTAAATACTTGATGAGCAGCTCCGCTGCCACCTTGAGGGGCAACGGGCTCACTTGCAGTGTTATTCATCTGATTAACTGTATCCTTATTATTTTTTTTGTTATCATAATCTTTGATGAAGCTAAGCATATCCTCATTATCAAAACCTGAATCTCTATACGATCCTGAAGTTCCAAAGTCATTTTGAGATATATCGCTTATGCTTTGAATATCATCATCTCTTTTGGAATCTCTTCCTTTACCGAACATTGAGAAAATAGATTTTCCCTGAGGCTTAACTACCTTATTTATTCTTTTGTTTGAGTCTTTTCTATTCATATTTATCCCAACCATTTACATAATTTATTTTTTATATTAGCATTATACACTATTTTTTTTGAACATATACTGCACTTAAATTATCAATATACACTTCACTATTTAAAGGAGCATCTTGATTAGCTCTGCTAAAGTATATTCCTTCCAATGTAGCTGGGAACAAAACTGTATTTGGAGTCAATTCTATCTTTTCCCATCCTGTGAAAGAAAGTTTTTTGTTAAATGGTATATATTTTTTACCTTCTTTATCTGAAAATACTAAACCCACTTCATATTCTACCGGATTGGCAGTATAGATATTAAGTTGTATTTTTTCAGGTTTTTCATTTAGCTTGATATCCTTCTTAGTGACATCAAATATTACTTTATTTCCTTTAGGTGAATTTTGAGCAAAGCTAATTGAATTTTTAATTATCTTATATTTCTTACTTGAAATTTCATCCATTCCAATAGCTACGGAATCTCCAGCATTTTCACCTCTACCAAAGAAATCAGAAAGACTATCAAATCTAACAAGTTCTATTGGTGTAGTATAAGTAACAAATTCTTTTGCAGGTACCTGAGGTTCTACATTTTTAGGTTTACTAAACACCGGTGCAGGACCAGGTTGTATAGGTTGTACAACTGCATTTGACTTAGGAGGTTCTACTACACCTCCTGTGCCTGATGATACCCCACCACTTGAACCAGTTCCACCTGAGCCTAAATTACTTCCTGTACTCTTAGAATAATCAAATACTCCAAATTCATTTCTTGTAACTGTATTTATTACCTCACCTGTTGATGTATTGAAAGTTATAATCGAAACAGCGGCCCAATCATAATCAGTTACAGGTGTTCTCTTAGTTGATTTAGGTACAAGAGGAGCCTTAAGTTTGCTATCTGGATTAGGAACATACTTTTCTATAGAAGATATTCTGAAGAATCTAAGTTCCAAATCTCCCTCTATATATTCATCGCTAAGATTAGTCTTACCCTTTGATTTTAAGAACAAAAACTCTTTTTGATCTTCAACAGTTTTTCTTGTTATCTTAAGTTCGTTAGATACTATATTCTTACTATTTTCATCCACTAATTTTACCAAATTTGCCAAATCTGTGTAAGTTCCTTTGAATTTTATCTTAGCAACAGTAAGGTCTATATTACTAAGATCTGGCTTAGCAGATTCAGTTGTATTGGCTCCAGCTTGTTGATTTGCATCTGCAGGTTGCTGAGCATTGTTTTCTGTTTGTTGCTTATTAGCATCTGCCGACTGATTTGCATTTCCAGATTGATTTGCATCTGCAGTTCCATCTTGAGGTTTTTCTTCTGGTAATATTATACCCTTATCTTCAGGATCTGTAAATGTTATTTCTTCAATTCCTATAGAACTTTTGTTCTCAAATTCATTTATCATCAATATTATATCTTCTTGTTTAACTTTCACAAGATATTTTTGAGCAATTTTCAATATTTTTTTCTTTTCATCTTCTAAATTTTTATTTAAAATTTTAATTTTTTGAATTTTTGCTTGTCCATTCATAAGTCGAGTATTCATATCCTCGCTTTGTTGTTTAAGCTCTGTTAACTTTGCATTTTGAGGAGTGAAAAAGAATTGATAATATAATGCACAAACTAATATAAGAAATATTATTAAAAGAAGATTCTTATCTCTATTTGTAATTTTCATCTATTTTCCCCCCTTTGTTCCTTTATTTGCTGGTTGCTTTGAATTCCCAGTAGTTTTTGCAGCATTGGCAGGCTTAGCACTGCCTTGATATGCTTCTTTCTTTGCTTTAAACTTTATAACAAAATCATATGCCTTAGTTTCATCTTCCAATTTTATAGAATCTACATATATATTGTCAAAAAGTTCAGATGATCTAATATTATATTCGAATTGAGCTATACTTAACTTAGATTTAGACTTACCTGTAAGCGTAATCTCATTAAGTTTTACATCTATGTCTGTAAGAAATAAATCATTAGTTACATTCTTAGCTATAAGGCTTAGAAGATTTGTTGTAACTGTATCTATATCTTTAATACCTATATCCACTTTTTCAAGGAAAGCTCTTTCAGCCTGGATATTCGCTATCTCAGCTTCTTTTTCTTCCGCTTCTTTTAACTGTTTTACAAATGTAGGATCGTTAAGTTGTTGTTCTAAATCAACTATATTTTTTTCAGCAAGCTGTATAGAAGCCATGCTATACACAGCGTAACCTACCAAAGCTATTATAACCAAAGCTGTAATTAGGACGGGAACTATAGAGCCTCCACCGCCGCCACTGCCGCCAGTTTTCTTTTCTCTTTTTGAAACTAAAAACGGGTTAAAAAAATTTAATTCCATATTATCACTCCCTACTTTTCAATTATGGCACTGATACAATTTACATATTTTGCCAATTCTCTATTTCTTGCAGAAGGAGGGAATTTAACACCTTGTATTGACTCAATAGTGTTTGTCGGTATCCCTATCCTTGTACCTATATAATGATCCACATTTCTAATTCTTGATCCGCCACCATAGATAAATATTCTGTCTATGCTATTTTTATTGCTTCTACTTGTATAGTATTGGAATAGCTTTAATATATCTGCTATCCATATATCTACAAGTGATATTATACTTTCTTGAATTCTAAGTTCATCAATAGCTAAACTTGTAGTAAATAAATTCTGATTAGTATACCTATCAATTATATTGTCAACACTTGACTCTGAACATATTCCATTTTCCACAAATACACTTGATATTGAAACATTTCCTCTTACCATTCTGTTAAATTCATGCCTTCCATTTTTAATTATAGTAAGATTCATACTTTCATTACCAATGTCAATTATAGCTACAGTTTGATCTCTTAGAGAATAATTATTTATATTCCTATTATATAGTAGTTTTCTTATGCAATTAGACTGTATATCCAGTGCAACAGGATTAAGTCCAGCAGTTTTTACTATATCAAAATATTGTCTGGCAGCAATTTCAGGAAATGCGTATATCATTACACTCATCTTTTCTGTATCATTTTCGACATAACGATCTATCTCTGAATACTGAATTATATACTTATCAATATCTATTGGTAAAAACTCGCTTATTTCAAATCTTACTGTACTTAAGATGAGCTTTTCTTCCATTGCAGGGATTACCATTTCTCTTCTCATTATCTCCGGTGTATCAACACTAACTATTACATCTCTTTCCTTCACTCTTGATCTTCTTATCAAAGTAGAGAGATATTCAGCAACTGCATTTTCATTATTTATTACTCCTGCTACACAAACTCCTCTTTCCTGTTTAATTGAATCAAAAGATAATATTTCAATGTCGTCATTGTTGTAATTTCCTGCGACCATCTTTATATCGCTACTTCCAATATCCAAGGAAATAAAAGTTTTTGATTTACCTCTTTTCTTCTTACTTGATGAAGATTTCTTTTTAAAAATACTTCCTAAATCTTTTGACATCATACCGTCTGATTTCTTATTAGATTTTCTACCTAAGGCCATAAAAACACCTCTTTTTTAAATTTATATTTTTTAAATTTCCACTTTCTTAAATTAAGTTTAATATATCTTACCACAAAAACAAAAAAATTTCTACAATAAAATAGAAATTTTTTTAAATTTATTTTAAGAATATAAAGTTTTAATTGAAATATCAACAAATATAATTTTAAATTTTTCTTAATTTTTTTTAATTTTACTTAAGATTAATTTATTTTAGTTTTAATTCATTTAAGAATTAAGATTAATTTTTGCAAATTTTATTCACTATAACTTCTAATCCAATACTATCTTTTATAAGTCCTTTTTTTATCCTGTAATCCAAGTCACTGCATAGATTATAGAGTGATAAGAGTTCATCAAAAGTATATTTTTTTAACTGTATCATATCTTTTTTTATAACGAATTGCTGCAAAGATAGTATTTTGGATATACTTTCATGAGAACAGCCATTTTTTCTAAGAACATAGATTTTAATAAGTATCGACAGTTGTCTTCCTATTAAAGAAAGAACTAATATGGAGTTAAAAGAAAATATTATCTGTTTAGTAGTATTATAAACTTTCTCCTTATCCTTTGAAAATACATAATCAATATACTTAAAGACATTATTTTCTTCAACAAGTAAATTTAACTTATCTATATCTTTAATACTTAGATTATTTTGTCTAATATTTACACTTAGCTTTTCTATTTCACTTTCTACATCCAAAAGTGTTAGCTCTGTGTCTTTATTCAAATATCCACATCTTTGAATAAAATATTCTTTAGTTAGATTGTCTACTGATATATTTTTTTCCTTGAATCTACCTAAAACCCACCGTGAGAAACTGATTTTATCAAGTCGCTCACAGCTAATTACATCATATTTTTTATTAATCAGTTTATAAATCTCACTTCTTTTATCCACCTTTGTGGGAGCAAAGATAAGTCTTGTACTTTGAAGAGGATTTTCAAGATAACTTTTAAGTTTTATCATATCATCATTTGAATAAATCTTAGATGTAGATGTCTGAAATAAATTAGAGTTTTTTACAACTACTATTCTTTTTTCATCCATAAATGGAAAAGATTCACAAGAATTTATTAAAAAGTCTATATTGGTTTCAACGTCATACTCTGAATCAATAGATATAAAATTTAGTTGCCTAAAACTTTCAGATAGACTTTCCTTCATATTGTCTATAAATTTTTCTATCTCAAACCTTTCTTCACCATAAATAAGACATACCTCAAAAGTTTTTTTTGATAATTCTTTCAGCAAATCACTATCACTCATAAAATTCTCTTTTCCTTATATAATATGTATTATAGTTCTTTAATAATTATGCTAAAAACTTGTTAAAAATCCGTATAGTTGCGTTACAAAAAAGTTATTTAAAATAACTACTTGGTATTATAAACAATGATAAGTATTAATATTGAATTATCTTTTTGTAATTATTCTGTAACTTTTACTATATTATACGCTTTTTTTATAAGACTTTCAATATATATTTTTAATAATAAAAACCTATCAAAAAACCGTGTAATTTTTTTCAGCAAGATTATTGATAATCTGCAAAACATATAATTGGGTAAAATAACAGTACTGGCATTATAAATGGTGATTAGTATAACATAATAAAACAGTTCACTTTTATTAACTTATATTAGTGTTTTTTTGTTTATTATTGAATTTTTTAGGTATTTACACTATATATTTTTAAAATAATAGGAGGAAAAGTTTGATGAAAAAAATAAGAATGTTTAAAGCAGCATGGTGCCCACATTGTAATAATGCAAGCAAATGGCTTGAAGAACTATTTGAAGAAAATCCCAAATATAAGGAACTTGACATACAAAAGATTGATATAGACGAAGAAAAAGAAAAATTAGTAGATGTTGATTTTTACTATGTCCCTACTTTTTATGCTGATAACAAAAAAGTATTTGAAGGCGCTCCAACAAAAGAAATAGTAAAAAAAGTATTGGATGATGCCCTGTAAAAAATAAATAGCTTTATAAAATAAAACTCTTAACATTTAAGCATCATTCGTTAAGAGTTCTATTTTTATCAAATTATTATACACTATATTCTGCAGGTAACTGGTATTGTTCTTTAAATTTGTTGAATTTTTCCATAAATATGCCGTTTTTTTCATTCTTAAGTTGTTCAATATACTCATGCATATTTGCATTATTCTTGCTGGTTTCAATTACTGAAAGAGCTATATTACTGCAATGATCTGAAATTCTCTCAAAGTCTGTCATCCAATCCGTCCATATAAATCCTGCTTCTACACTACATTGATTTTTAATCAACCTCTTTATATGTCTTTCTTTAAGTTCCTTTGTAAGAGTATCCACTACTTCTTCAAGAGGTTCTATATCTTTTGACAACTCTAAATTTTTATCTTGGAGACAATCAACTGACTTTTCTACTATGTCCTGTATAGCCTTTCCATATATTTCTATTTCTTGGTAGGCATCAGGAGTTAAAATCATTCCTTTTTCATTAAAATTCCTTGCTCCTTCTGCTACATTTAAGGCATGATCCGTCATACGTTCAAGGTGTCCTATCATATGAAAAAGTACATTTATATACTTTCTGTTGTTATCAGCTAAATCTTTGGTGCTCAGTTTTACAAGATAGGTACTTATAGCATCATCATAAGCGTCACTGTCTTTTTCCATAGATTTTATTTTCTCAAAATTTTCTTCTGTATAATTTTTTACTATATCTACACTTCTAAATACACATTTTTTCGCCAGCTGAGCCATAGCATTGACAACATGGTCACATTGTTCCAATGCAAAGGCCGGTCTCTCCAAAAATAAATCATCCAACAAAGCTATATTTTTTTCAAACTTAGTCTTTTCAGCATCTTCCTCTTCATCAACTTTTATGGTCAATATTGCCAATTTCAACAATAGACTCCTTAAAGGAAATAAACATATTGTAGCAAAAATATTAAATGTAGAATGAACTATAGCAATATCAACAGCTGTTGCAGCATGTGGCATAAATGAAAATTTAAAAATAAAGTTTAGCGTATAAAACACTACTAAAAATAGTAAAGTCCCCAACAAGTTAAAGTAAAGATGTATAAATGCAGCTCTCTTACCATTTTTTCCTACACCTATAGATGAGATTATCGCTGTTACGCAAGTACCTATATTTTGTCCTAAAATTATAGGTATAGCCGAAGCAAAAGTAACAGTGCCTGTCATACATAGCGCCTGTAAAATACCTACAGATGCAGAAGAAGATTGAATTATAGATGTAAGTATAAGTCCTACCAACATACCTAATAACGGATTTTCAAACATTACAAATAATTCCTGAAACTCAGGTATATCAGCAAGAGGCTCTACCGAGCTACTCATATTTTCCATACCGAACATAAGTATGGCAAAACCTATCATTATTGTACCTATATTTCTCTTTTTCTCCTTTTTGGAAAAAAGTATCATAGCTACACCTATTATTGCAATTATAGGTGAGAAATTATTCGGTTTTATCATTTGAATAAAAAAACTGTCACTTTGTATACCTGTAAGGCTCAATATCCATGATGTAGCTGTAGTACCTATATTGGCTCCCATTATTACACCTACAGCCTGTTGTAACTTCATGACGCTCGAGTTTACCAGACCTACTACCATCACAGTGGTCGCTGAAGAACTTTGTATAACCGCAGTTACTCCTGCACCCAAAAGTATTGCTTTAATAGGATTGCTTGTCAATTTTTCAAGTATTTTTTCTAACTTACCACCTGTAAGCTTTGATAAACCCTCTCCAAGAACTTCCATACCATATAAAAATAATGCAAGCCCGCCAATTAAGGACAAAAAATTAAAAAAATTCAAAATATAACCTCCATATATTTTATACTAAACTCTATCAGGATTATGGACAACATTGTATTATTATCACTTACTATAGTTGAAGTATATTATAATTAAAATAAAAGTTATTTACCAGTTTTATCCTGAATTTAAAGAATATTAGCACGAAAATCTATAACTCATTGACATCAATCAAAAGAGCATCCTTCCATAATCTTTCAATATTATAGAATTCTCTCTCATCATTTTTAAAAATATGGACTATTATATCAGTATAATCTATCAATATCCATTTGGCTGTGCTTCTTCCTTCTACCGCCCTTGCTGTTACTCCCTCTTTTTCAAGCTCATAATCAAGTGCTTCTTCAAGTGCCTTTACTTGTCTTTCACTTGGTGCAGATACTATTACAAAGTAATCTGTAATAGTAGATATTCCTTCAATCTTTAAAATTACAATATCTTCTCCCAACTTTTTGTCAAGAACTTCATATATTTTCTTCAATTTTTCAATTGTATTCATTTTTTCTCCTTAGTAAAAATTTAGAACACTAAAAATTATAATATAATTTTTAAAAAAGTCAATTTATTATTTTTATGTCATTATTTACAAAATAAGTTATGCTTTCTTTATTACACTAATCATGAGTTTAATTACTTTTTAAAATCAGACCCTATTACTACCAGTATGTCTGTAGCCTTACCGAGATACGCCTTATTTTCCTGTACTATAGTTCCTGTACCAAGTATGGACTGGACCTTGTCAGCAAGGCTTGCATCATCCTTGTAATAAATATAGGTCTGTGTATAATCAAAATTATCAGCATTAGACGTATCTTGAACATCGATGTTGTTTACGTATAGCAAATCTTTAGCTCTTTGAGCCAATCCCTGTGAACCTACTCCATTAAGCACTACTACATAGGGTGTCTTTGGAGTTTCTTTATTTTTATTGTTGCTTTGACTTTTAACTTCTCCCGGTTGAGAATTATCATCTTTTTTCTCAGTTATGCCGGCTGTTTGTACATCTTCTTCAACAAAATATTTACCCTGCATAAGTGTATTAATCTGCTCTTTCATTTTCTCTTCATCGTGTATATAGTAAGCAACTCCATGTTGTAACTTTGCCTCTCCAATTAGAGTTTCCCTTTTGATGTTATAAGGTTTAATATCAATGAATTTTGACGCTATTTGAAACACTTCAGTCAAACTCATATCAGTCTTGACATAAGTATAAAAAGTATCTATATAATTAGGTATTTGTTTTATAGACTCCGCTGACAACACTTTTTTTATAACTGCGTTCATAAATGCTTGTTGAGATTTTATTCTTCCAAGGTCTTGATCAGCATATCCATGCCTAAATCTCAAAAACTGCATAGATTTTTCGCCATTAAGTATCTGTAATCCTTGTTTAAGCTCAATATGAAGAGGAGGTTTGGCATAGGGGTCATCATATATCATATCTATAGGTACATCTACTTCTACTCCACCAATATCATCTACCGTTTTAGACAGTGCTTGATAGTCAACTTCCATAAAGTGATGTATCGGAATATTTAAGAGTGATTTCACAGCCTTTATAGTAAACTCTATTCCACCAAGCGAATATGCCGAGTTAATCCTACCTTTGTAATCTTCTACATTTACTTTTGTGTCTCTTGGTATAGATAGAATGAATCCGGTTTTTGTCTTAGGATCAAGAGAAAAGACCATCATAGTGTCAGTACGCATGTTAGCTTTATTGTCATCTGCACTTAAATTATCAACTCCTAACAGCAATATATTTACCCTTTCATTATCTCCTTCTTTTGCAAGTTTTGTAAGCTGTTCATAGGTCATAGAGGCATTTTTTACCTGATTTGGGTATTTTACATTGATATAAATATTAAAAGCTAAGACTGAACCTCCAATTAATATAGCAATTATTAACAATACTTTTAAAAAAATCTTCATTATTGTCTCCCGCTTATAGTTTATCTATGCAATCTTTGCATTTTTCAAGCAAAAAATTCCTACAATCTATGGTATTTTTGTGTATCTGTTTATTATCTTGTGCAAGATTAATTAAAGTTCCGTTAATTGCATAATATAAGGCGTACTCAAGATTTAACTTTGAAAGTCTTCTTATCTCGTCCACTGTATCAAAAGTTCTTGTATCATCTATATAATCTGCAAGACAAATTATCATCTCAAGCTTAGACATATTTGCTCTACCGGTTGTATGATAGTCTATAGCATTTAATATGTCCTTATCCTTTATGCCATATTCAAATTCAGCTATATATCTACCAATCTTTGCATGTTTCAACTGATTGGTCTCTTTTTCTATATCATCAAGTTTTATGTTATATTTTTCTATCTTTTGCTTTACCTCATCTTTTTTCAGTTGCTTTGCCACATCATGAAGCAAGGCTGCTAAAGTAGCCTTTTGTACATCTTCACCATATAGTTTACAAAGTTCCTGAGCCGATTTTACTACACCCAAAGTATGTCTGTATCTTTTTTCATCCAGGATTTTTTTTAAGTCTTCCTCTATTCTTTCTTCTAAAGTCATCTTATTCACCTCGTAAAGATTATTTTCTAATATATACTTTTCTACAGATTCACTCAAAAAATATCTTACAGATTTTTTATTCAGCACTCTGTCTCTTATATCTGTGGACGATATCTCTATAACAGGAGTATCTATAAAAATCATATTTACACCTGAATATAATTCTTTTAATTTCTGAGTAAGAATCCTGCCTCGAGTAACAACTATAAAATCAACCATAGTTCCCACTTCCTCATACCTGTGCCATTTATCAAAGTCAATCATTGCATCTTGACCTATGATATAATAAAGCTTGTCTTCTACATACTTTTTATTTAAATAGTTTAAGGTATCATAGGCATAAGAATAGTTTTCTTTTCTAACTTCAAACTCATCTATTTCAAATCTATCATTGTCACTTATTGCCAATATACTCATATTCAACCTATGAATTTTATCAATCACTCCATTTTTATGAGGAGGATTGCCGGATGGAATAAATAAAATCTTATCCAAATTCATAAAATCAAGTATATATTGTGCAATAAAAAGATGACCGTAATGTATGGGATTAAACGTACCTCCCAAAATCCCTATATTCACAACATTCTCCTAAAATAATTATAAAAAAATTCATCTATTATTATATCACAATGTAATTATTAATGCTAATACTTATAATATTTTTTGTATATATCTACAATTAGAAATTTAATTCAAAGCTTAGTTATACTTTCATATAGACAAATTGAAATTTTCATTCATTGTTTAATTTATGGAAAAATATATCAAAACTAAAAATAATATTTAAATATAAAATATATCCTAACACTTGTATTTATGATAAAAAAAGTTTATTATATTGAGAGAAAAATTTTAAATATGGAGTGAATTTTATGAAGATAAAAATAGGATTATTTTTTGGAGGAAACTCTACAGAACATGAAGTATCAATAGTTTCAGCTCTACAAGCAGCTGAATTTTTCGATAAAACAAAGTATGATATAGTACCTATATATATTACAAAAGACAATAGGTTTTTTGTTTCTGAATTTACAGGAAAAATAGAAGAGTATAAAAATATAAAGTCGTTGCTTGAAAAAAGCAATCAGGTTCTACTGGTAAAAAATGGAAAAAAAGTAGACTTAATAAAGTACCCATTTAAATTTTTAGGCAATAAAATTTATGACTATATTGACATAGCATTTCCAATAGTTCATGGTACTAATGTTGAAGACGGTACTTTACAGGGCATGTTAAATATGCTTGGAATACCATATGTAGGTTGCGACGTATACTCCTCTGCTGTAGGTATGGACAAATACGCTATGAAATGTATATTAAAAGAAAACAACATACCTGTTTTAGACTGCTTAGTCGTAAATAAATTTAAGTATCTTGAGAACAGCAATGACGTAAAAAATGAAATAAAATCAAAATTCAACTATCCTGTCATTGTAAAGCCATTTAACCTTGGCTCATCAGTAGGTATAAGAATCGCAAAAGACGACTATTCTCTTGAAGATGCGCTAGATTACGCTTTTGGCTTTTCTTATAAGCTGATAGTAGAGCCAGCTATCACATCAATAAAAGAAGTAAATTGTAGTGTACTTGGTGATATAGAGTCTGCAGTTGCATCTGAATGTGAACAACCTATAGGCTCCGGAGAAATACTTAGCTATCAGGATAAGTATGAATCTTCCTCAGGCAAAAAAACAGGCAGCTCAAATGCTAAAGGTACCATGGAATCTCTAAGTAGAAAATTACCGGCAGATATAGATGAAAATACAAGAGAAACTATAAGAAACATGGCAGTTGATACTTTCAAGACCCTTGGTTGTAATGGAGTTGCAAGAATAGACTTTATCATAGATGAAAAAGAAAATAAAATATATGTTAATGAAATCAATACTATACCCGGTTCGCTATCTTTTTATCTTTGGAAGGCTGTTGGTATGGACTATCCTGACTTACTTGAAAAATTAATTCAACTTGCTATAAAAAGGACAAGAGAACAAGAAGACATAATATTTTCATTTGACAGCAACATACTAAGTCTTGTAAACTTGAGTGGTAGTAAAAATGGAGGAAAAATCGGATAATGAATGATGTTCTAAGGATACGAGATATATTTAAAAATCGGAAGCCTGAGAGTATAAAAAAGTTAAGAGAGGTAAGTGTTGTAATTGCTCTAATGAATATCAACGATAAGCTCCACCTTATTTTTGAAAAACGCTCTGGCAACGTCAATCAATCCGGCGATATCTCATTTATAGGTGGACACATGGAAGAAAATGAAAGCGCTCTGACAGCTGCAATCAGAGAAACTAAGGAAGAATGTAATCTATCTGACGAAAATATAAATATAATAGCTCAGTCTAACTATCTTATGAATTTCAACTCACTTTTTGTCCATACTTTTATATTTGAGATTATAAATGTCAAATTTGAAGACATAGATTATAATGATGAAGTTGAAAAGTTGATTGCGGTGCCATTAGAGGAAATTATTCACACAAATTATTCATCTTACAAGTCCAAGATAAAAATAGAACGTGATGAAAACTTCCCCTATCATCTAATAGAAAACGGTAAAAATTATAATTTTTTTACAGGAAATGAAGTAACTTACTTTTATGAATTTAAAAACTGCATAATATGGGGGCTTACTGCAAAAATATTGAACAATTTTGTAGAAATATTGAAAGACGGAGGATTTTATTAGATTATAAAAAAGGTAAAACCAGTATTAAATAGAATAATGAAATGACATCTTTCATCTTTTTCATTATAATAGTCATATATATTTTTTGATTATTATAATACTATTATCCATTTAATCTATGGATAATTTTCATAAATGACTTACAAAGCAGCACGTGGTTTATGGCTTTATTATAAATGCTCTGAAAAAGATTTATCCATTATTTTATTAGATTATAGTATAAATCCTGACTTTATACTAAACTCTATTTAAATCATGGATTTAATCAGTTCTATACTTATGATACTCTATAGCATATCTTTAGTTAATAAACATTTAGTGTATCATTTTTTATAAAATATTTCCATTATTCTATTAGAATTTAGTATTATAGCAAATAGTCAAAAAGATATATACATTTTATTTATACATTTAAAAGAGCTCCTTAGAGGAGCCCTTTTAAAATTACTTATTTTGTACTTATACCTATCTGAACCTTTTCTTCTTTTGAAAGTGTTCTGTCAGATAATATTTTGTCTATTTCCTGTAAAACTTCCTCTTCGCTTAAAATCTTGTAAACTGCAGTTGTTACATATGATATGGACTTTGAGTTATCATTATCGTATTTAGCATAGTAGTTTTGATCTATAGCTATTACCTTTCCATCAGGAGATATGTGACCGTTGACAGTATATTTCTTTATTGAAGGATTGAGCGTCATCATCAGTCTGCCTGTAGAAAAATCAACTACATAACATTTTCTGTCAGTTTCATTATTTCTTATCATCAGCAAGATATCACCTTCTTCGTTGTACATATTTATATCTTCAAAACTAAGCGGAGTCTGATTGCATGCCTCATCCATTTCCCAAGTATTTATACCTGTTTTACTGCTCCAATTAAATGCGGCGTTATTTTGAATTCCCTTGAGCTTTATCTCATCCCCCGTATTTTGTATGTTTAAAACCTCTCCTGCAATATCTTCTACATGAGTACCATCCTCTAAATTATAAACAGAAGCAATTCCAGAAAATCTGTTTATAACCAAAATTTTAGAGTCATTTGAAATCATTATGTCTCCGGAGCTGTCCTTTATATCCTTGTAGCTTTTTATTAATTTTAAATCCTTAATATCATAAATTTTCAAGCCCTCTACATCATCTAACACTGCTATTTGATTTGAATCCCCGGTAAAGGTGAATGAAGATGATGTTGAATTTATACTTATATGTTTTTTTACATTACTTTGAATATCATAAAGTTTAAGAGTAGGTTTTGACAACTTTGTCGAAGTATCTTCCGTCATAACTATAGATGCGTAGTATCTTCCGTCATTAGATATTGCATTGTACTTAGAGATTGGAATAAGACCGTAAAAAGCTGTTTCATCCGTTTGAATTTTTTTACTTGTTTTCCCATTATCATTTGAAATAGCAAAACTATCTCCATCATATAAGAGCATATGTGAATTATCATTAGAGTTTGCAATTATTCTGGCATATACAGGTTCAGAAGAAACTCTTGATTTTAAATCTATTATCTTTATAGCTTGACTTTCATGTGAGTTTGCCAGTATCTTGCTTCCATCTTTCAAAAAAATGAACTCTACCGGCACACCAACGCCATAACTTAAATTATTTTCAACTATGACCTTATCTCTCCATATGGAATAATTTCCATTTTCTCCAAATCCTACTACAGTATTTGTCTTATAATTATAAGTAAAATATTTCATATCTAAATCAGCAAAATATATTTCATCACTTATCTTGCCACTTTTTCCATCTAAAATATATATTTGAACATTTGCTTTTACAGCAATCTTTTCTCCCATTTCACTTTCAGACATTATCTTTGAATCATAGGAATTTATATACATATTTTGCTTAAATATCTCTTTTTTACCATTTATAGATATTTTTCTTATATCCGAATCTGTCAATAAAATCAGATTTTCCCCGTCATTAGAATAATTAGCCGATTTATACGGTCTATAGTATTGTTTGTTATCTATGCCTTTAACTTGTACCCTTGGAATAATATCTATTATCTTTCCATCTTTTAGACTTCTCCTTGTAAGTTGTTCCTTTGAATTTGCACTTAGGACTATTAGAGCTTCACTACCGTCATTTTTTATATCAGCATATTTCACAGACTCGTTAACAATAAGTTCTCCTACTTTTTGCCATGTAGTAGTATCATATACATAAAAATTTGTAGCGTTGTTTGTAAGTGTGGCATAGAAGAGTTTAGAACCGTCCTTTGAAAACCTGGTCATCATGGGTACACCATCAATCTCCAGTTTTGTCTTTTCTTCTCCTGTTTCTATGTCGTATATGATACATGTATTGTCAAATGATGATGAAGCTAAATACTTACCATCTTTTGAAAAATCTACCATTTTTACCTGTTGGCTGTGACCTGAAAATCTCTTTATCACCTCTCCATTTTGCACTCTTGCTATTGCAGTGTCGTTATTATCTAATCCGTAGGCTACATATTTTTCATCTTTACTTATTGCCATAAAAGTAAGCTTATTTTTAGTGGATATAGTTGTAAGGGTTGATGCCCCGGTATGATATATGGTATCGTTGAATACGGACATTTTCTCAGCTTTTAAGACATCATAGTCCTTCATATCTTTGGTTATAGGACTCATAGCCTCTTTTGCCACAAGCACCGCCTTGATGTAGTCACCCTCTTTCAAAAAATCTTTAGAAGTCTTCATCAATATACTTGCATTTGACTGTACAGCCTCCTGCCTTGCAAGCTCCGCTTTTTGATAGGCATTTGCCATAAATATACCAAATATCAAAAATACCGCTCCTGATAAGGATGAAATAGCAAGTATCAGCTTATTTTTCCTCTCCTTATCCCTCTGTTTGAGATCTCCAAAACTACAGCCTAGTATTGTAGCCATAATTCTATATTTTTCAGTTTTTAATATATTTAAAGATTGTTTAGTTAGTTCACTAAGTTTCTGACTGTAGTTATCCTGTAAATACTCATAACCTACAAAGTCATTTTTTAATACCATATCAGGTCTTATGTCGGCAGCCAAAATATCCTGTAAACTCTCATCACCTTTTCTTTTAAGTTGTTTAAGTGCTTTTGGGAAGGAGTCATCAACTTCTCCCTCAATCAATACAGGTATTATCCTTTCATCACCATGCATTCTTCTAAATGTCTCTATCTCTTTTTCACACCAGTCAGAAAGTGGAGTTCTCTTAGAACATATAACTATAAGATATCTGCTTGTTGCAAGGGCATCTTCTATTGAGGTACTAAGATCCTTTGCAGCCAGCTCCTCTCTATCACGAAAAACTCTAAAAGTAGGTTTTTCTCCATTTATATAAAACTCCTTTGGAGCTTTGAAAGTCTCTATCATCTGATGAACTTGCTTTGCTATGCTTTGATCAGGCTCTACATGTCTGTAGCTTATGAAGGCATCATACTTGTACTTTATCTGCTTGAATTCCTCAGCAGCCTTTTGCATCTCATCAGTTGTTATTCTATGTTTTTGTTCATTTTCCATTTTCAGTTCTCCTTTTGAAAAAGAATAAATACAGAAAGCAAGTCATATTCAGGATGACATATGTCAAATTTTTCCCCTATCACAATTTCCCAATCATCTATAAGACATGGATGAGTTTTCATAGCTTCATCCTTTTCCTCTCCATATCTGAAATTCATTGCATAATAGCTGTTACACCATCTCTTATGCTCCAATCTTGATAAAAAATCAAGCGGGGGATTTTCTTTTAGATATTTACGAAATAGTATTTTAAATTCTTCCTTATCTTCTCTTTGTATGTTTTGCAAATTAGTGAATTCCTCGAATTTTTCACTCAAATATGATTTTATCTCATCCTTTGTTTTATCTGCAAATATTTTTGCTATCATCATCTCTTTTATCTTAGCATGGGTTGCAGAAGATCGTGAAGATGATTTTTTAACATTGGATAGTTCGTTCCATTTCTTACCCTCTCCCATACCTGCAGATTCAGAAGCATTGTTATAGTTATCATTGAATTTTTTTGCATGATTATCCAGTTTCTCACTTATAATCACATCTTGTGTCATTATTTGTGAGACATCTCCGAAGATTTTGATTTTATCATAGTTTTTAGGCAGTATATATTTTAAATCTACATCAGATATATTTCTTACTATCTTAGGAACATCTGAGAAGTATCTGTCAACTATCTTAAGCATTTCAAGATTTACAAGTATATTTTCATTTAGTATAAAAATTAAAGAAGGAGGATTTTCCTTTTTCATCTCTCTTAGATATTTAAGCAACCTTCCCTTTTCAAATGCTGAGTCTATAACTTCCAAATCAAGAGACTTCCTCAGCCCTTCATTGTACATAAGTAACTCGTCCATATAATTATCAGCGTCATTATCAATTATACTGACCTTAGTATTTTTTTTCAGAGACAGTGTTATATCGTTGGAAATATTCTTAAGTAAGATGGTAGTCAGCTCATTTATTCCCATCATTAAAATGTGAAATTCACCTATGCTATCATCTATTTTTTCCACTGAACATTCTTCAGTTATAAGTGATAAATTATCTATTTTATCTGAAATACTTTTACTTACACTGTCATATGAAAGCAACATCCTGACTGTTAAATCCGTCTTGTCAAAATGTACTGTATCTATATTTTTCAAGTTTTCTTCTTTTTCACTTTCCTGCCTTATCATATCCTCAAGATAAGTGGAAATAGTAGCAGATTCACAATTTACATAACAAGTGATATGTCTTTTCGGTCTTATCCTCTTTATAATATTTGTATATAGAGCATAATTTTCTAAATCAACTTCGGAGCAAAAGAACATATACTTCACATTATTGATGTTGACATTGTACATAAGTTCGTTTATCTCATTTTGATCGCTATTTTCAAAGTCTATTTGATAGACAGCAATGCCTTTTTTCTCATACTTGGTCTTCCAATTGTCATCAAAAAAATGTTTGGAAATAAGTGAAATCTTATATGGGTTTTTTTGATTTGTCAAATTGTTTATCAATGTCTCCGCCATAAGCGTATTTTCAAAGATTAAAATATGATTATTGCTAAATCTGTTTACAGTCATATTTTTAAGATGAAGGAGAGTAAGTGATATCTTTGTAAATACAAAGGCTGAAGTAAGTATTGGAGCCATCCATTTAGCAAGTTCATATGTTATACTGACATCTGCCTCCGGAGATATAGGTGGCGCAAATAAAAACATCTTTATATTTCCATATAAAACTGCTGATATAAGCTGAAATGGATTGTCAATTTTCAATTTATAATATTCGTATAGACCGTGTATCCCAAAAACAATTGTTGCTATAACTAAGATAAGGTACAGTTTTTTCCTGTAATAAGCTTTATTTTCTCTCATACTATCACCTGTAAAATTAATATTATGCTTTTATATATTAAGCAAAATTTTTCACTTAATTTGTATAAAAATACTTATGCAACTTTAATTCAATCTTTGAACTAAATATATTTTAATACACTTTCCTTAATCAAATATTTATTAAAGAGAAAATTTAATTTGCGTAAAAAAACCCCATTTTACTGGGGTTTTCAAATATTAACCGTACTAAAGGTGCATTACTCTGTCCTTTATATCCTTTGTTCTTCCTTTTGACCAGAAATTTTCTCCTAAATATCCACAAGTACGTCTTACAACATTCATTTTTTGCATATCCTTATTATGGCATTGTGGGCATTCCCAAACCAAGTCATCATTTATCATTATCTCGCCGTCATATCCGCAAACCTGACAATAGTCTGACTTAGTATTAAATTCTGCGTAAGTTATATTGTTGTACATAAAGTCTATTACAGTTTCAATAGCTTCTACATTATTAGTCATATTAGGGATTTCAATATATGATATACAACCGCCAGTAGATATTGTCTGGAACTGTGACTCTAATTTTAATTTTGAAAATGCGTCTATATCTTCTGAAGGTGTGACATGATATGAGTTGGTATAGTATCCCTTATCTGTTACTCCCTCAATATCTCCAAATGTCTCAGCATCTATCTCGCATAATCTGCCTGCTGTAGATTCACTTGGTGTACCGTAGAGTGTAAAGGCAAGCCTTGTTTCTTCCTTCCATCTGTCAGCTCTTGACTTCATAAAATTAAGTATGTCAAGTGCAAACTCATGACCTTCTTTTGTAGTGATAGACTCTGAAAGCATAGCGTATACTGCCTCATGCAGTCCTATATATCCCACTGATATTGTAGCATAGCCGTCCAAGAAGAGTTTGCCTATTTTTTCTCCCTGTCCCAGTCTTGCTATTCCCCCATACTGCCAATGTATAGGTGAAACATCTGAAGGCTGATTTTTAAGGAGATTGTATCTGAGCATTCCCATTTCCCTTATAAGTTTTAGTCTTTCTTCAAGGATGTTGTAAAATAGATTCTTATCTTTATTGGCAAGTATAGCTATCTGAGGAAGATTAAGCGTCTGTACTCCAATGTTGAGTCTTCCTTCAAATTTATAATTTCCATTTTTGTCCTTCCATGCAGGTAGGAATGAACGGCAACCCATAGGAGAAAAGCAGTTACCAGAGTAAATTTCAGACATTTTCTTCTCTGATATATAGTCAGGATACATTCTTTTTGCTGTACATTTTGCTGCTAATTCTGTAAGATAATAGTACTTTCCGCCTTTTGTCGTACTTTCGTTTAAGACATAGACAAGTTTTGGGAAAGATGGAGTTATCTTTACGCCTACCGCATTTTCTATACCTTCTATCCTTTGGCTGAGCACCTCTTCAATTATCATTGCCATTTCTTTTTCATAAGGCATGCCTTCTTTTATATTCATAAACATTGTAACAAAAGGTGCCTGTCCGTTAGTTGTAAGCAAGGTATTTACTTGATACTGTATGGTTTGTATACCTGATTGCAACTCTCTTTTAGTCATCTTTGTTGCTATTTTTTTTGCAATCTCTTCGTCTTGTACCTCTTCAATTATAGTATTGTAATATTTTTCATAGGATATAGGTAAAAACTGTGCAAGATGTCTCAAATCAACCGACTGTCCTCCGTATTGATTGCTTGCAATCTGAGCTATTATTTGAGTAAGAACAGTACAAGCTACTTGGAAAGAACGAGGTTTTTTTATCTGTTTTTTATTTATTACAGTGCCGTTTTCAAACATATCTCCTATATTAATAAGGCAGCAGTTTGTCATCGGCTGCAAGATATAGTCCATATCGTGGATATGTATTGCTCCATTTCTATGTGCCTGTACAAGATGAGTCGGGATTAACTTTCTCATTGCAATGTCTTTTGATATTTCTCCTGCAAGTAAATCTCTCTGTGTAGAATTTAAAATAGCATCCTTATTGGAGTTTTCATTGATTAATACTTCGTTTGTCCTGTCAACAAGACTCATTATATTCTTATCTGTAGTATTATTTTCTCTTTGATAAGTCCTTATAGCCTTATAGGCTTCATATGCTCTGGCTGTATCGTTTTGACCGTGGGCAATCAACTTGTTGAATACTTTTTCTTCAATGGTGAAAATTGATATCTTGTCAGTCTGCTTTTCTTCGCATTCTTCATATATTTCCTTTGCTATATCAACAGCTATTTGATACGAATATATTCCGCTTCCGTATTTCATAGCTTTTTCTATAGCTCTTACTATTCTTTGCTTATCAAAATCCACCTCTTTACCGTTTCTTTTGATTACAAGTGTTTGCATTAGCCCCTCCAATGAATATTACTTAAAAAAATCTAAAAAACCACTATATTTGGTGCTATTTTTATTTTTATACACTACATATAGTGTTTTATATTCTATCACATTTAAATAATAAATCAATAATAATTTATTTTTAAACTTTAAAAATCCTCTATCAAATATGATAAATCAACATAAATTTTTTTATTACTTTTTAGTTTCATATTTTAAAAAAAGTATAAAAAAAGCACCCAATTTTTACATCGGGTACTCACTTTATTTATAAAAACTTTTTTACTTCTTTTCCATTGAGATAATCACATTTAATACCCTGGCTAAGATTGTTAGAAATCAAGTATTCATCAATCATATCCTTTATCTTCCACCAAGAAGTATCATAATTACAAAACACTGTATCTTCCTTAGGAGCCCTACCTACCAACCTTTGAATCACTATATCTTTTGAAAGATAGGCTATAAATTCTCCTGCTTTTTGTACATAGTCTTCAACCGTTCCCACATTCAGTTTGCCTAAGTTATACTCTTTCTCCATAACAGTATTTTTTGCTATATAAAGACTGTGCATTTTAACAAAATCTGTCTTAAGAGCAGAAAGTATCTTAGCAGCTTCTATTATATCTTGCAAAGTATCATAGGGCAAGTTCAATATCATATGTGTAGATACATCAAAGCCATATTTTTTAATTCTTATCATAGCATCTATATATTCAGCCAAGCCATGACCTCTGTTGATGAGCTTTAGAGTATTGTAATTTACGCTTTGAAGTCCAAGTTCAATACATATGTTTATTCCTGTTTTTTCTTTAATTTCAGCAAGTATATCAAGGTATCTGTCATTTACACAGTCAGGCCTTGTAGATACAGCTATTTCAACTACATCTTCTCTTACAGCCTCGCTTATATATTTTGTAAAATCATCCAATTTAAGATAGGTATTGGTAAAATTTTGAAAATAAGCTATAAATTTTTCTGCCTTATATTTTTTTCCTATATAGTCGATGTTTTTTGACAGTTGAAAAGATACGCTCATATCATTGGATAGCATCTCATATCCAACCGCAATATCGGAACAATAGGTGCATCCTCCCATACCGTCTTTACGATTTGGACATGATACAGGCAAATTTATAGGTATCTTGTATACTCTTTGCTTATATTTTTCTTTTAAATATGTCGAATAGGTGTTATACAGCATGATTAAACCTTATATTTACATTCTTTGTTACTGCATTTTTCTTTGTGCTTTGATTTTTTGTCAGCCTCCACAAGTGGTGAGCCACAATCAGGGCATTTATTACCAGTAGGCTTATCCCATGATACAAAGTCACATTCTGGATACTTTGAGCAACCATAGAAGACCTTGCCTTTTTTACTCTTTCTTACTATTATGTCGCCGTCACCACATTTTGGACATTTCATCCCCAATTTTTGCAGTATAGGCTTTGCATTTTTACATTCAGGATAGTTTGAGCAGGCAAGGAATCTCCCAAATCTTCCATGTTTTATCACCATGGGACTTCCACATTTTTCACATATTTCATCAGTAGCTTCATCCATATTTATATGTTCTATCTCTTTACTTGCCACCTCAAGATTCTTTTCTATAGGCTCATAGTAATTTGATACTATTTCCTTCCACTGATTATTTCCGTCCGCTATTATATCCAACTTGCTCTCTATATCAGCTGTAAACTCTAAGTTTACTATCTGTTCAAAGTACTGCTCCAATAATTTTGTAACTACTTTTCCAAGTTCCGTAGGATAGAGATTTTTTTGTTTCTTCTCAACATATTGTCTGTCCTGAATAGTAGTAATAATTGACGCATAGGTACTTGGTCTGCCTATACCGAGCTCCTCAAGAGCTTTTACCAATGAAGCCTCGTTGTATCTTGCAGGAGGTTGTGTAAAGTGTTGCTTAGGATTTATCTTCTTTACTTTCAAAAGCTCATTTTCTTCAACATCAGGCAAGATATTTTCTTCGCTTGAACTGTAGTCATATACTCTTAAAAATCCGTCAAAGAGAAGCTTTGAACCTGTAGCTTTAAATGAATAATCATCTATCAGCCCTGTTATTGTCTGTTGTTCATACACTGCGTCTTGCATCATACATGCAAGAAACCTGTTGTATATAAGTCTGTACAGTTTATATTGGTCCTTATTCAAGGAATCTTCAATTTTTTGCGGATCCAGGTCTATATGTGAAGGTCTGATACATTCGTGTGCATCTTGTACATTTTTTCCTGCAGCCTTATAGCCATAAGCCTTGTAATACTCCTTGCCATATTTTGAAACTATGGCATCTTTCGCAAAATTTTGTGCCTCCGTTGATATTCTTTGCGAGTCGGTTCTCATATAAGTTATCAGACCTTGAGTGCCACTTCCTTTTATACTTATACCCTCGTACAGTTGCTGAGCTATCTGCATAGTTTTTTTAGTGGTAAATCCTAATTTTGCTGATGCCTCTTGTTGTAAGGTACTTGTAATAAATGGTCTGTATGCTGATTTTTTTCTATTTTTCTTTTCTATACTTTTAATCAGCAAGTCCTTATTTTCTATCTCAGATACAATTTTGTCAGACTGCTCTTTGTCATTAATTTCTATTTTTTTATTTTTATACTTTGAAAGCTCAAACTCTATTTTCTTTCTCTTAGAATTTTGAGTTTCAAGTAAGATGCTCCAATATTCTTTGGGGATGAATTTTTCAATCTCTTCTTCCCTGTCGCATATCATCTTTGTTGCAGCAGATTGCACTCTACCTGCGCTGAGTCCCTTTCTGACCTTTGACCACAAAATAGGTGATATCTTATAGCCTACCAGTCTGTCAAGTACCCTTCTTGCCTGTTGTGCATCGACAAGATTTTTATCTATCTTTCTTGGATTTTTGATAGCATTTCTAACTGCTTCTTTTGTTATTTCGTTAAATTCTATTCTGTTTTTTTCTTCTTCGTCAAGTCCAAGTAAAAATGCCAAATGCCATGATATTGCTTCACCTTCTCTATCTGGGTCGGTAGCGAGAAATACCTTGTCGGATTTTTTCGCCTCTTTTTTCAGCTCATTTACCGTACCTGCCTTACCTCTTATAGTGATGTAGTTTGGCTCAAAATTATTTTCTATATCCACTCCTAATTTTGACTTGGGTAAATCCCTTACATGCCCTACAGACGCCTTGACCTTATATCCCTTTCCCAAAAACTTTTCTATGGTCTTAGCTTTGGCAGGAGACTCAACTATTATAAGATTGCTCAATAACTTCACCTCTACAGTAATTGTTTATCAATAATTTATTGCAAATTTTTATCTATTTTTTAATATAACAAAATTTCTTTATAATTATATCGTGATATAATATTACTTTTGAATAAATTTGTCAAATATAACTACAAAAAATCAATCTACCAATTTACTTCCGCCTATAAATTCTCTTAGTATGGAAGTATTCGGTATGTCACTTTCATCATCTATACTTGCAAAATATTTCAAAAATTTTAGCAATCTTTTAGCTTCATTAAAATATTTTGAATCTTTGCCTATCTTTTTTAAAAGAGCTTCTATATGTTTTTTTATTACAGCTATTTCATATATAAGTGCAGAGTTAAACATTATATCAGCATTTTCCTGAAAAACAAATATATTTTTTCTTTCTCCCTCTCCTACAGATGACCACATTGCCATGGTATTTTCAGCATCATAACCTCTATGAGAATTATCCCTTATTATTCTTCTCATCAATCTTATATCTGTAGTAGATATCTTATTATGAGAGTCAAGATTGAGTCCTGTAAGTGCTGACACATATATTTTGTACTTATATGCAGATGACAGAGACTCTGTAAGTGCAGGATTAAGCCCATGAATCCCCTCTATTATTATAGGCTGATCATCATCAATCTTAGTAGGAGTTGTATTGCTCTCATCTTTTCTTTTTCCTGTTATAAAATCAAATGTAGGCAGTTTGACTTCTTCTCCTGAAATCAACATATCCAAATCATCGTTAAATCTCTCAACATCAAGTGATTTCAAAGACTCAAAATCTTTTTTACCATCCTTATCTACTGGAATCTTATCTCTATCTATGAAATAATTGTCCATGGAAATTGAAATAGGTCTTTTCTTACTCGCAAAGAGCTGTATCTTAAGCCTGTTTGCAAAACTCGTCTTACCTGATGAAGACGGTCCTGAAATAAGTATAATTTTCTTATTTTCTCTACAAATTGCATCAGCTATTTCGCATATCTTCTTCTCATGATAGCCCTCTGCATATCTTATCAAGTCATGATAAGAATTGTCCTTTATTGAATTATTCAAGTCAAGTACATTTTCTACAGATATGGCTTTGCCCCATGACTTTGCCTCAGCATATACCGAGAAAAGTCTCGGTTCATGTTTAAACTCGGAAACTTTGTCAGGTCTTTTGATATCAGGTCCGAGTAATACTATACCTCCGTTGCAAAGCCTTATATTGAAAATTTTCACATATCCTGTAGAAGGCAACATATATCCGTAGAAATAGTCCTTTTGTCCACATAACTCGTAAAGCGTGACCTTCTTTTTATCGTCCTTGTAATCAAGTAAGCCCATCTTTACATCAAAATTTTCTTCCATATAAAACTTTTTTGCCTCTGATTTTGTAAGCTCTAATTTATTAATTCTTATATCCTCTTTTACTATCTCCTTCATCTTTTCATAGATTTTGGAAACCACTGCTCTGTTGACCTGTCTGCCGTTGTCAATATAGCAATATATGCCGTTGCTTAGAGAATGTTCTATTGTGCATTTTGCACTTGGATTAGTCTTTTTCAAAGCAGATAAAAATATAAATGACAAAGTCCTCATATAGGCATCTCTTGCCTCTTTTACAGTTAAGTCTAAAAAAGAAATCTCATCATTATCTTTTAACACTCTTGTCAACTCCCTGATTTCATTATTTATCAATACCAGACAAGTTGTATAATTTGTTTTAATTTCATTTTTTTGTGCAAATTGTTCAGCAGTGATATTATCACCCACTTCATATTTTTTCTTATCATAATAAATAATCATCTTTACCTCTTCAATTTAAAATTATTTTTAAATTTCTATTTTTTTAAGTTTAAAATCAAGGTAGTCAGCAGATACCAAATGATAGTTTACATCATCCACCAAACCCTTATAACTTAAATTAAAAGACTCCTGACCATGGAGATGTCCGTATATTACCGTTTTTACCTTGTAGCTTTGTATCAATCTTGTAAAATCCGACTCCTGCTTTTCATCATTTGTAGGTGGAAAGTGTAAAAGCAAGATTATTTGTTTATTGCACTTACTTGCTAAAATCAATGAGCTCTCCAGTCTTAAGACCTCTCTTTTATACGTTTTTTCATCATGTTCATCAAATTTTATCCTATTTGGACAAAGCCATCCTCTTGTTCCACAGATGACATAATCTTCAATTTCATATACGTTATTTTGCATAAAAAACATATGCTCATCGTAATTTTTAATCTTATTTAGAGACTGCCACCAAAAGTCATGATTGCCTTTTATCAGTATTTTCTGCCCCTTCATCTTTGCAATTTCAGCTAAGTCTGCAAAGGCATCCTCAAGTTTCATAGCCCACGATATATCACCGACAAGAAGCACTATATCTTCATCTTTGACATTTTGCTCCCAGTTTTCAAATATCCTTTGCTGATGCCTTATCCAACCGAATTTTTCCATGGATTTTTCAGGCAGAGAATTGCTCAGATGAAGATCTCCTATTGCAAAAATATTCATTTTACTTGAGTGTCACTATTGTTACACCCATTCCTCCTTCACCATATTGACCATCTCTATAGTTTTTTATATGCTTATGTTTCTTCAAATATGACTGTACTCCTTTTTTAAGCACAAGAGTACCTACACCATGGATTATAGTCAGTTGCTCCAATCCTGCCAAGTATGAATCATCTATATATTTATCAACCTCCATAAGAGCAGTTTCCAAATCCATGCCACGAAGATCTACAGACGTTGTAGCTCCTTGAGCCTTATTTTTCATTATCTTTCCGCTTTTTGAGCCCTTTGTATCCTTATCCTTTTTCTCAATAGATATATTTTCTTTTTTCAAGGTCATCTTGATGGCTCCCAATTGTACCACCACTTCGTTTTTCTTATCATCTACAGACAATACCTTGGCATTTTGGGAAAAGCTGTTTACATAAACTGTATCACCAACTTCGACATTTTCTATAGGTTTCTCATTGGATTTTACAAGTTCTTCCTTTTTCTTGGCGTACTTATCCTTATATGTGTTTATCCTTCTCTTTATTTCGTTCATTTTTTGGTCAATATTTTTATAATCTGACGACTTTTTCAACTTATTTAATATCTTGTTTATTTCATCGGCCTCATTTTTGGCTTCTTCCACCAAAGACCTTGCCTTATTTTTTGCCTCTTCAAGAATTTTTTCGCTGTTTTGTTGAGCTCGTCTTTCTTTATTTTCGAGTTTAAGTCTTATGAACTCAGCATCTTCAAGTTCTTTTTCAAGTCTTTGTTTTTTTTCTTCATACTCATTTTTTATCTTGTCAAGCTTAGATATTACATCTTCCACCTTGATAGACTCAGTATGAATAGTATCTCTTGCCCTTTGTATAATATCAGTTGACAGACCAAGCTTTTGAGAAATCTCAAAGGCATTTGACTTTCCCGGTATTCCTATTATAAGTCTATATGTTGGAGATAAGGTATTTACATCAAATTCCACACTTGCATTTGTAACCTTGTCCACTGTAAGAGCGTAGTTTTTAAGCTCACTGTAGTGGGTTGTTGCTGCAGTCAATATGTCCTTTTCTTTAAGCGTATCTAATATCGATATTGCAAGTCCGGCTCCCTCTACCGGGTCAGTTCCTGCCCCAAGTTCATCAAAAAGCACCAGTGAATTTTCATCCACCTCATTCATAATTCCTACTATATTAGTCATATGTGCGGAAAAAGTGGACAAACTTTGTGCAATACTCTGTTCATCACCGATGTCAGCAAAGATATTATTAAAAATATATCCGCTACTTCCTATGTCACAAGGTATGTGCAATCCGCATTGCAACATTATGCATAAAAGTCCCAAAGTTTTTAGGGTTACTGTCTTTCCACCTGTATTTGGACCTGTAATTACAAGAGTGCTATAAGACTTTCCTATCTCAATTGTCGAGCTGACCACCTTATCTTTTTCTATAAGAGGATGTCTTGCATTTACAAACCTTACATACTTATCTTGATTAATCTTTGGCTCGATAGCATCCATAGCTACTGAAAGCTTACCCTTTGCCATGATAAAATCAAGTTCCTCAAGCATTTCACAATCGTATATTATCTCTTGAGAAAACTCACCTACTATAGATGTCAAATATGCCAATATTCTTTCAATTTCTTTATATTCTTCCTGCTTTAGCGCAGAAAGGTGGTTATTCATATTTACTATAGCCATAGGTTCAATGAACAAAGTTGCTCCTGATGATGATGTGTCATGTACTATCCCTGGGAACTGATCCCTATTTTCAGATTTTACAGGTAAGACAAATCTCTCGTTTCTCACAGTAACTACTGTATCTTGAAGAATCTTAGCATATTTACTTGATGTCACTATTTCATTTAACTTATTTTTAATACTTTGTTTCTCATTTGCCATCTGACGTCTTATTCTTCTAAGCTCAGTACTGGCATCATCAGATATCTCCGTTTCTGATATTATCGCTCTTTCTATCTCATCTTCAATACTTTTGCTCACTCTTATATTGTCTGAAAGCGACCTTATCACAGGTATATTATCAAACTGTTCTATATATGACTTACTTATTCTTGCAGTTCTTAGAGTTTCTTTTACCTTGATTAATGATTTGGCATCCAATATAGATCCTATAGAAGCTTTTTTCGCCTGTAGACGCACATCATAGATACTGCCAAAAGGTATAGGTCCCTTTGTAACTATCATTTTTTGAGCCTCACTTGTTTGCTCTAATAGAAGCTCTATTACTTCTCTTCTTGTGCTTGGCTCTAACTTTTCAATCTTATCCTTTGCATTTTCAGAAATCGCGTAAGTTGATAAAATACCCTTTATCTTATCAAATTCCAATATTTTAAGATATTTTTCGTTCATCTATATTCCTCAAATTTATCTATCACATTTATATTGTATATAAGCAGTGTCTCTTACTTATATATTATGTCTTGTAATTATTGTAACTAAAGTCTTTTTCATATATTTTTAAATATGTGAATTATCATTGTCATAAATTGTAACATAAAAGCATTAATTTTAAAACCCTTATATTTGCAATGATACAAAAGATTAATAAATATAAATTCCCTGTATAGAATTTCATATAACTTTTGAAGAAAATATCAAAAATCAAAATCCATCCCACAGGGAATAATAAGTTGCATTATTAAATTTATAAGCCTGACTTTCTGCTGCTAACTATAAAAAAGGCTAATATATTTCATCTAAAATCTTACAAATATCTCCCTCACTTGCTGCAAGAGGAGTATACTTCATACAATTATCCTCAAGTGCATTTTTTGCCATTAAAGCCTTATTTTTATCCCAAGCTATCCTGTCAATGTTGCAATCGGAAATTTTAAGTGGCATATCCAATAACTTCATTAAAGTAGTAATATATGATTTTAGCAATCTTATAGCAAAGTCATCGCTCTTATATATTTCTACTATTCCTATTTTTCTGGCAAAGTCAGAATACCTCTTCCTTGCAATATCACTTTTGCAGTTAAAATCTATTACATAGTTAAGTAAAATAGCATTTGCAAGACCATGAGGTATATGAAATACACCGCCAATTTGATGTGCTATACTATGATTTAATCCTAAACCAGCTATGTTAAATGCTGTTCCTGCAAGATTTGAGGCAATGTGCATCTTTTCCTTTGCTACAAAACTATCTTTGTCAGAATAACTTTCATAAAGGTACTTTACGAGTAATTGCCCTGATTTTTCCGCATAGGCGTCTGAAAAATCATTAGCACACTTTGCAACATAGGCTTCTATTATGTGAGTAAATACGTCTAATCCTGTATTTGCCACTATATTAGGAGGTACTGTCAATGTAAATGTAGCATCAAGTAAAGCTTCATCAGGAAGTATCTCATTTGAAGAAAGTAGGTGTTTTACTTGTTTTTCTTCGTCTGTAACTACAGATACGGATGTAACTTCAGACCCTGTACCGCTGGTAGTAGGTATGGCTATAAAATTTATATTATCCTTAGCTTCACTTGAGGTTTTCAAAAAATATATTACTCCCTTAGCAGTATCAATAGCTGAGCCTCCACCAAAACCTATTATATGCTCAGCCTTAAACTCAGTCATGATAGCTGTAGCCTTTGATACTATCTCTAAAGACGGATCAGGCTTTACTTCATCAAAAATTTTAACCTTATTGCTTGAATCTATATTTGACAATATCCTATCTATCATCTTATTTTTTACTAAAAAGGCATCTACGACTATAAAAATCTTGGAATTTTTTATATCTTTCAAATGTTCTAAAGAGTCTTTACCTATGTATATCCTTGTGTGTTGATTTATAGTATTCATTATTCACCTCATTTTTTATTCTCAACTTTTGGATTTATACCCTTTTTTCATATTTGAAAATCACAATAACACTGATATTTATTTCTCTTTTGAATATAAAAATAATTTACCACCGATTATCTAAAAAATATTTAGATAATCATATAATTGCTATAAACAGATAATAAAAAACAAAAGAGCTAATATTAATATTTTGTGCAAATATCAGTACTTGAATCATAATTAATACTAATCACCATTTATAATGTCATATATTTTAACTTATTGAAATATTATTTTTTAGCTTTCAAGCACTCATCCTTAATATATTTTTTAGGACTATTTAATTGGTTTGATGTTAGTATAAAAACAAAAAACTAAAAATTATTATGTTAATCCTAATAACTCTATAGCTATTTATTAAAAAGAGATACTGTCCTTTAATAAAACAGTATCTCTTGTAAAACTAATTCATATTTATATTAGTTTCTATAGCTTTTTCTACAGCATTCAGTATATTTTCATAACCTGTACATCTGCATAGATGACCTGATATCTTTCTTCTAAGTTCATCTCTTGTATATCTTTTCTTTTCACCAGCTATTGCAACTGCCGACATTATAAGTCCCGGAGTACAAAAGCCACATTGAACCGCTGCCTCTTCAATAAACGCCTGTTGAACAGGATGTAGAGTATTATTTCCGGTTTTCAAGCCTTCAACAGTAGTAATATTCTTACCTCTTGCCCATACTGTAAGATATATACAGCTGTCTATATTCTCTCCATCTATCAGCACCGTACAGGCACCGCATTCTCCAACTTCGCAGCCTCTTTTCACACTTGTAAGACCAAGTCTATTTCTTAGTGTATCAAGTAGAGATTCTCTTTCATCTACACCTACAGACACATCTTCACCGTTAACATTAAACTCTACAACTGTAAACACTTTGCCCACCGCCTTTTATTATAGCTTCGTTTATATTTCTTCTTGTCATCTCTCTTATTATATGAAGTCTGAAATTCCTTGACGCCCTCCAACTGTCTCTCGGATTTACATCCAAAGTATAGTTTTCATCAACTATCTTTATGAGATTATCATCCACTCTTTGTCCCTTTAACTTTTCTTCTAACTTAGGACTTCTTATAGGAGTAGGTGCAGCAACTCCATAGGTAATTCTTACATCTTCAAGAGTTTTTTTATCATCACTTAATTTTGTCATAACACAACATCCAAGAGTTGCTATATCCATCGCATTTCTCATGGCATACTTGATATAGTTGCCTGTATATCCAAAATAATCTTCTTTCTTTATTTCAAAATGAGTAAGTAACTCATCTCTTTCTCTTACAGTCTTACCTGCTCCAACATAAAATTCAGATACAGGAACTACCCTCTTACCTCTTGCACTTTGAAGATGTAGATGAGTATTTAAAGCCATTACACTTGTACAGCTGTCAGCACTTGGCACTCCGTTACAGATATTTCCACCCATAGTGCCTATATTTCTTATCTGCGGACCTCCGACTTGCCCAACAGCAAAGGCTAAGAAATCAAGGTATTTGTTTACTATCTCATTATTTTCTATGCTTGTAAAACTTGCTCCTGAGCCAATTATTATACTCTCATTTTCATCTATATATATTTTTTTAAGCTCTTTTATATTATATATACTTACAAAGGGTAAGTCTGCCAGTTGTCCTTCTCTGTTTTTAATGAGCACATCACTGCCGCCGTTTATTACTATGGCTTCATTATCCTCTGCAAGAAATTTGACAGCTTCTTCTACAGTATGTGGCTCATATATCCTTTTAATATCGTACATAATGCCTCCTATATATGATATTTTTCGTCAAATAAATTTATATTATATTTACCTTTGGTATTGTACTTACTTTAGTCTATTATTCCTGCCTTTTTAAATTCCTCTATCAACTTTTGCGGATTGAGAGGCAAGGTATTGATACCTACACCTGTTGCATGTAATACTGCATTTCTAATTGCCGGTGCTAATGATATTGTTGGTGGCTCTCCAAGTGATTTGTTTCCATAAGGTCCAGTAGGATCGTATGTTTCTACAAATTCAACGTGCAAATCAGGGTGATCCATTGCTGTCGGCATCTTATAGTCAAGAAGATTACCGTTTAATAGCTTACCCTTAGCATCATAGATGTAGTTTTCCCCCATCATATATCCTATAGCCATACTCATACCGCCATGCACTTGAGCTTCTGCAAGCTGAGGATTTATTAAAGCACCGCTGTCATGCACATTTATAACATCTATTATCTTAATCTTTCCATAAAGGCAATCCACTTCAACTTCTGCAAATGTGCAACCGAAAGAATATGTGTTATTCTTGCAATCATAAGTTTCAGACGCTGATATATGTTGACTTTCTTGCAATGAGTATATTGCTTCCATAGCAAAGTCGTGCATTGATGATATTTTCTTTTTAGAATGCTTTTCTATTATATAATCATCAACTATATCCAAAGTTTCTGGTATTACCTTAAACATTCTTCCTGCTCTATCCAATACTTTTCTTTTAAATTCTTCAGCAGTTTTTCTAACAGCACCACCACTTACATAAGTTTGTCTTGATGCATAAGCTCCTGTATCAAATGGTGCAACATCTGTATCTTGTGTAGATACTATGTGTACATTTTCAAGACTTAGACCTATTGTTTCAGCTGCCATTTGAGAAAATACTGTATCAGCTCCTTGTCCTATCTCTGTAGCTCCCATTTGTAATTGAACACTTCCATCAGGATTTAAAGTTATTCTTGCAGTTGCTGTTTCAAGTGATATAGGATATACTCCTGTTTTGTAACAGAATATTGCCATACCTACACCACGTCTTTTATTTAAAGGTTCTTTTCCAAGAGTTTTTCTCTTTTCATCCCAATTTATATATTTTCTACCTTTTTCTATACATTCTTCAAGTCCTGACGAATTGCAAGTAATAGTAGTAACCGGGTCAACATATCCCAATTTCATCATATTTTGTTTTCTTATATCTATTGGATCTATTCCAAGCTCTCTTGCCATATCATCCATAAATGATTCTTGGATAAATGCAGCCTGAGGTATTCCATAAGCTCTCATCGCTCCGGCTGAAGCATGGTTTGTATAAATTGTATGAGCTGTTCCTTCCAAAACTTTTTCATCTTGGTACATCATTCTTATAGCATTTGCACAGTTTGCCATTATAGCATGTCCATGTGATGCATAAGCACCATTATCAGCTCTACCATAGAACTTTCTTCCTACGAGTCTTCCTGTCTTTGTTATATAAGCTCTTATATGTCCATCTATAGCATGTCTTGTTCTTGTAGATGTGAAAGTTTCTTCCCTTGATATAATAAGCTCTACCGGTTGTCCACCAAGTACATAAGTAAGCCAAGCATTTAGTGGTTCGTACAGTGCATCCTGCTTATTTCCAAATCCCCCGCCTATATAAGGTTTGATTATTTTTATCTGTCCCCAAGGAATGCCAAGAGCCTGTCCACATACACGTCTTGTAATATGAGGTATTTGAGTTGAAGATATTATCACTACCTTGCCATGTTCCATATATGCTCTTGAAACAGGTAATTCTATATGACAGTGTTGTACAGTTTGAGTAGCATACTTCTTGTCAAAATATACTAAATCTTTTTCTTTTTCCAAGTCTTCAAAATTTATTTCTCCAACCTTATAATTGGATTTTACTATAGTATTTGTAGGCCTGACATCTTCGTGCAAAACTGTCGCTTCTTCGCTTAATGCGTCATCTACACTTAAAATAGGTGCATACTCTTCATATTCTACCTTTACTTTTTCTACAGCTCTCTTGGCAGCTACTTCATCCTTAGCAACTACCACAGCAACATCATCACCGTAATATCTTACTCTTTCGTTGAGCAATCTCCTGTCTGATATATCTTGATGTGAAGCTTCTACAGACCACGGGTGTCCTGCTGTAGGAAAATTATGTTTAGGTACGTCAAAACATGTAAATATCTTTACTACACCTTTTACTTTCATAGCTTCATCAATATCAACTTTTAATACTCTACCGTTTGCTATAGTGCTTCTTACCAACTTTGCAACCAACAAATTTGCCACACCAATATCTTCAGTATACTTTGCCTGTCCGGTTACCTTATCATAAGCATCCACACGTGCAACGTTCTTTCCAATTATCATACTACCCCTCCTTTTTACAAACCTAAATAATTTATTCATAAAATATGTCTTACTAAGCCAAGAACACACTTAGATAAATTTCAAACAATCTTCCTTTTCAAAAAATAATCGAAGAATTTACCAGCAAGTACCAAGGTCAAAGTTCAATAATATCTTACAAAATAGGATTATTAGATTTTGAATATGTAAAACTTGTGTTGCTATAGATTATAAGTAGTTTCAGAAAATAAGTCAAGGAAAAAAGCTTTATCATATGCTGATTCAAACACATCCGCTTATCATTTTGATAATTTTAATGTTCTGTAAAATCACTATGATTATTAGATTATTTTATATTTTTAGTCGAAATACTTCGAATATTAACATATGAAATGAATATTATATTCTAATAAAAATTCTTTGAAAATTATCTTATTTTTTATTAACTCAACTTTCCCACTAAAATTATCATGATTTTCTTTAAAATTTAAATACTTATAGATTTTTTAGTAAACTACTTGACACACAATTTTCTAAATAAAATTTATTTAATTTTGCATATTTATCAAAAAAATGAAAAGCTTGAAAATGCTATGTCAAGTATAATATTGTATTTTTAAAATATACTCAAATTTTAATGTCTTTAATGTATTTTTCATGCGGGAAAGTTGAGTTATTAAAATTAATATTAATTTAAATAAAGCTTCAAATGCAAGTGATAAATTTTGTTCACCAATCTTTATAATAATAAATTTTGAATCCTTCACTTTCATATACTGCTACTTTAAATGCAAGCAAGGTAATCAAAGAAATAATTTTTCACTAATCTAAATGACATTATTATAAGTTTGCATTTTTGATAAAATCTGCATAAAAAAACAAAAGGATCGGATTTTACCGACCCATAAAATTTATTTTTTTCTAATTATAACTGACTCATTAGCCACTACATTCTCACCGTCTTGAGCTACCTTTTCTATAGGGAACTCATCCTGGTTAGTAACTATTACAATGGTGTCTGTCTTATATCCGGCTGAGCTTATAGCATCCAAGTCACATATAACAAGTAAATCACCTTGTTTTACGGTATCATCCTGCTTTACCTTTATATCAAAACCCTTGCCTTCCATCTTTACAGTATCAATACCAATATGAACAAGTACTTCAACACCGTCGTCACCCTTTATACCGTAAGCATGACCTGTAGGAAATACTGAACTTAATACACCGCTTATCGGTGCATAAAACTTGCTATCTGTAGGTGTAATTGAAATTCCGTCACCCAAGAAACCTTTTGAAAACACTTCATCTTCAACCTTTTCAAGTGCTTTTGCTACACCTGTAACTACAGCTTTTAATTCCTTTTCTACTGCTTTTTCCTTTTTCTTGAATCCAAACATAAGTAAACCTCCAGATTTAATTTTATTATTTTCTATGATTATACCATAAATCCAATTTTTTAATAAGCTTTTTTATAAGATATTTGCTTAAATACTTATTATAATACATAAATGTATAGACATTAAAGTATATAAAAACAGCACTTAAACTTATATTATCACGACACAATTATAGATATGGTAGTATCTTTAAAAAATTTTACTTTAATGTTTATAGCTCTTATTGTAGCTTTAATATATTATAATTACAATATCTTATATCAGTATAAATGTACTTTTTTAAAAATAGTCAAAATAAAATTATAAAAATATATCTTGGATTATTAATTCAGAAAATCACTATTTTATACTTAAATATAGTTTGTTATGATATCATATTAAAAATTATAATTTTAATTCTTAAGTTCAAATCAAAATTTGACGCTTTTTTTATGTCACAATTGTAAAATAGTATCATAATATTATAAGTAAAATTTATAATTGATTATCAAATATGTATTATTACTATATTCTTTCACATACTAATTCGTAAATATATATTTGATAATATTTTCTATATTGCTAATTTTACACAAGTAATATAATATTAGCCGTACTTAAGTTAATTAATAGTAAATACAAATCAATAACTGCTTTTTATTTACTTATTTTTTTAGATAGTTTTTTTAAATCGGAGGAGAAAAAGATGGCAAGATTAGTTGAATGTGTACCTAATTTTAGTGAAGGAAGAGACAAAGCTCTTGTTGAAAAAATTGTTGATGAAGCAAGAAAAATAAAGGAAGTAAAATTGCTTGATTACTCATCAGACGAAGATCACAATCGTTCAGTTGTAACTATGATAGGCGAACCTTCAAAGGTAAAAGAAGCTGTCTTGAATATGACAAAATTAGCTGTAGAACTTATAGATATGACAAAGCACAGTGGTGCTCACCCACGAATGGGAGCAGTAGACGTAGTGCCTTTTACACCTGTATCAGAGGTTACTATGGATGAATGCGTTCAACTTGCTAAAGAAGTAGGCAAAGAAATATCAAAACTTGGTGTTCCTGTATATCTTTATGAGGACGCAGCTTCAAAACCTGAAAGAAAAAATCTTGCTGATGTAAGAAAAGGACAATATGAAGGCTTCTTCGATAAGATAAAAGAAGCAGGATGGGAACCAGATTTTGGAAAAGCTGAAATGAATGCAAAAAGCGGTTGTACTGCTGTAGGAGCAAGAGTTGCATTGGTTGCATACAATGTAAATCTTGATACAGATAATGTAGATATAGCAAGTGCAATAGCAAAGAAGATAAGATTTATAGGTGGCGGTCTTAGATTTGTTAAAGCAATAGGACTTAAACTTGAAGAGAGAAACCAAACTCAAGTGTCAATGAACCTTGTAAACTATGAAAAATCTTCTGTATATCAAGCATTTGAAATGGTAAAAATGGAAGCCAGAAGATATGGAGTAAATGTTGTAGGTAGCGAAGTAATAGGTACAGTACCTATGAAATCTCTACTTGACGCAGCAGAATACTATCTTCAAATCGAAAACTTTGATATAAATCAAATTCTTGAAAAAAGACTTCTTGACTAATAATTTTTTATAATATTGAAAATTTTTGAAAAATTATAACACTGTTTATAAATTATATGAAGTAGAACACGAAATTAATACCATTTTTTAAAAATATAGAGGTGAAATATGCTAAGTGATATAGAAATAGCTCAACAAGTTAAGATGTTGCCTATAAATGAAATAGCTGAAAATTTTGGAATAGATGTAGATGATTTGGAAATGTACGGAAAGTACAAGGCTAAAGTTTCGTTTGACTTCATTAAAAAAATGGAGAAAAATGAAAATGGAAAGTTGGTTTTGGTAACAGCTATAAGCCCTACTCCTGCAGGAGAAGGAAAATCAACAACTACTATAGGTCTTGGACAAGCACTAAATAAAATAGGTAAGAAAGCTTTCATAGCGCTAAGAGAACCATCTTTGGGACCAGTATTCGGTGTAAAAGGTGGAGCTGCCGGTGGCGGATATGCTCAAGTAGTACCTATGGAAGACATAAATCTACACTTTACAGGTGATATGCATGCTATTACTGCAGCAAATAACTTGTTGTCTGCAGCTATAGACAATCATATACACCACGGAAATACTCTTAGAATAGACTCAAGACAAATAGTTTGGAAAAGAGTAATAGACATGAACGACAGAGCACTTAGAAATGTCGTTGTAGGTCTTGGAGGGAAAGTTTGCGGATTTACAAGGGAAGACGGTTTTATGATTACTGTTGCCTCAGAAGTAATGGCAATACTCTGCCTTTCAAATGACCTTATGGACTTAAAAGAAAGACTTGGAAAAATAATAGTGGCTTACAATCTTGACGGAGCTCCAGTTACAGCAAAAGAAATAGGTGTTCATGGTGCAATGGCAATGTTGCTTAAAGATGCTATAAAACCTAACCTTGTGCAAACTTTGGAACACACACCTGCATTTATCCATGGTGGACCTTTTGCTAACATAGCTCATGGTTGTAACTCTGTAATAGCTACAAAACTTGGTTTGAAACTTGGAGATATATTAGTTACTGAGGCAGGATTCGGTGCAGACCTTGGCGCTGAAAAATTCCTTGATATAAAATGTAGATATGCAAACCTGAAACCGGACGCCGTTGTAATAGTTGCAACAATAAGAGCTCTAAAAATGCATGGCGGAGTTAAAAAAGCTGATCTTGGAATAGAAAACTTGGAAGCTCTTAACCAAGGATTTGCAAACTTGCAAAAACAAGTAGAAAATATGAGAAAATTCGGTCTTCCTGTACTTGTTGCTATAAACAAATTTGCCAATGACACTCAAGCTGAGATTGACTTGCTTACTGCAAAATGTCAAGAATTCTGCATAGAGGTTTCACTTAACGAATGCTTTACAAAAGGCGGAGAAGGTGGAATTGAAATGGCTAAAAAACTTGTTAAAATCCTTGATAATGAAAAATCTGAATTCAAACCATTATATGATATTGAAGACACTATCGAGAATAAACTTAACAAGATCGTTAGAGAAATCTACGGTGCTGATAAAGTTGTAATTGAAGATAATGCCAAAAAACAAATCAAGACTCTTGAAGAGTTTAACCTTGATAAATTGCCTATATGTATGGCAAAAACTCAGTTCTCATTTACTGACAATCCAAATATAATGGGAGCTCCAAGCGGATTTGTAATAACTATCAAAGACGTAAGAGTATCTGCCGGTGCAGGATTCATAGTTTGCCAAACAAGCAATATAATGGTAATGCCGGGACTTCCAAAAGTACCGTCTGCCAACAATATGGATATAGATGAAAACGGAGTAATAACAGGATTATTCTAATATCTTAAAGAACTTTATTCAATCAGCTCTTTTTTATAAACTTTTCAATATTTATTGATTATACAAGAAGAGCTGATTCTTCTTATATTTTATACTAACATCTAATAGAATAATGGAAATATTTCATAAAAAATTATACCCTAAACATTTATTAACTAAAGATATACTATAGAGTATCACAAGTATAAAATTAATGAAATCCATAATTTAAATAGAGTTTAGTATTAAACTGTAAAAGTTTGATTTTTGAAAATTCTAATATTAATTTAATCTATTAGATTTCAATATCAAAAAAGTGAAATTAACATTAACAACTCAACTTTCCCACTAAAATTATTACAATTTTTGTTGAAATTTAAATATTTATAGTTTTTTTAATACACTACTTGACACACAATTTTATGAGTGATATTTATTGAAATTTGCATATTTATCAAAAAAATGAAACACTGAAAATGCTATGACAAGTATGAGATTGTATTTTTAAAATATATTCAAATTTCATTGTATTTAATGTGTTTTTCACGTGAGAAAGTCGAGTTAACAAGATTTAATTTTATATGTAAAACTCAAACTACTTATAATTATTAAAATTATTAGCATTCATTTTAGAAAAGAGGAAAACTTATGTTAAGAGACCTAAGTGTGAAAGATTTTGTATATGAAACAAGCTCTGACTCTCCTGCTCCGGGAGGCGGAAGCGTTGCAGCTTTAAGTGCAGCTACATCAGCAGCTCTGATAGAAATGGTTGCCAACCTTACTATAGGAAAAAAAGGCTATGAAGAAGTAACAGCCGACATGGAAAAAGTAAAGGCAAGTGCTAAAGAATATAAAGAAAAATTCATAAATTATATCGATGAAGACTCTAATTCTTTCAATAAAATAATGGAAGCCTTTAAATTTCCTAAGGAAACTGAAGAAGAAAAGGCACTAAGAACAAAAACTGTACAACTTGCATTTAAAGGAGCTGCTAACGTACCACTATATGTAGGTAAAGACGCTTTTGAACTTCTTGAATTAGCAAAAACAGTTATATTAAAGGGAAATCAAAACGCAGTAACTGACGCAGCTGTTGCAGCAATGCAAGCAAGAACAGCTGTCCATGGAGCATTTTACAATGTTAAAATAAATCTTGGATCTATAAAGGACGAAGAATTTGTAAAAGACGCTCAAAAACAAATGGAAGAAATAGAATCAAAAGTAGATACTATAGAAAAGGAAATATTATCTAAGGTATCTTTGTAATCTTGAAAAATAAGTATTATAGGGGGTAAATCCCCCTTTTTTCTTATATTTGATTACGCTCACTTGAATTTATACTAATATACATTCATATTGCCAAGTATTTATATTTAATGACATTTAGATTTATAACTTATAAACTACTTTCTTGTAATGTAATTATATAGCATTTTAATAATTTTTCAGAATTATCAATATTGTTTGAAAAAATCCATTGAAATTACCAATTTTTTAATTTAAGAAAGTATAAATTTCAAAAACTAATATTTTCGAATTATGCTTTTCGTTTTTTCAATAGGTAGAGGTACCTTATCTACTGTAAAATATTCCACTTTTACAACTTCAACTATCATATCATGATTATCATTTCCAACAGGAACCACTACAAAGTCTCCCACCTCTATACTGTCATCATCAGTAAGATAGTAGTAAGTCTTATACCCGTTCTCAAATTCAACACTACAATATATATACTCTACACTACGCCGTCTCACTTTCTCGTAATTTAAAGGGTTAAGTATTTCTCCTAAAGGATAAGTAGCAGTATATTCAAAAATGCTTTTTACAAAATATGAAAAATCTGAAGGTAACCCTTTTTTATCAAAGCTTCCTGATATAATATATTGTTCTTTATTGTAATAATCAATAGTAATCTTATATTTTTTACTTTCATTCAAATTTTCTACTACATCACTTGGATTTCCTTCAATATATGAAAATAAATCAACTTGATTAAAATCTTCAAAAAGTTTATCAATTTCTTTTATATATTCATATTTATGAGATATCTTACACCCTCTACCTACTATTTGAATATGTGTAATGCTTTCAGATTCTTTATCTATAACAAAATGCTCAGAATATTGAAATGGCAAATATCCCTCTTCTTCCTTATCATAGTTTTTACCTGAAAATCTATAATACTCAATGGATATTTTCTTGATAAAATATTCTTTATAATCTCCGTCAAAAACTAACAAATTATCCATACCTAATACATCTCGAATAAGAAATGATAAATCTACTCCCTTACTATTTAAAACCTTATTTATACTTCCACAAAAATAGTATGTATCTCCATCTGTGTTGGTAAGTTTCAATTTTCATCTACCTATATCACTTACAACCCTATGCTCGTCAATATTTATAAAAAAGTAAGAAAAAGCTGAAAATCCCCTATCAACATCTGTTTTTCCAATCTTAAAATTCCAAGTTCCTACTCTTTGGTATATGTTCCCACTACCATTACCAGCTAATACATAACTATTAAATTTAACTTTTCCACTATCAGTTATAGTTAAATTCTCTTTAATATCTTTTTGCAAACTATCTATAACATTCAAACCCAAGGAATCTGCCAGTAACTTACGTTTTTTATTTTACCACAAAATTTTTATGATTTAATATATTGTTTTTCTATTTTATTACCCATGTCATTCATAAATTTTATACATTTTTCAAATCAATCTATATTATCTATTTCTATTTTTATACATTAACTCAACTTTCCCACATGAAAAACATATTAAAGATGTTGAAATTTGAGTATATTTTTAAAATACAATATTATACTTGACATAGTTTTTTCAGTGTTTTTATTTTTTTAATAAATATGCAAATTCCAATAAATATCATTCAGAAAATTTTGTGTCAAGTAGTGTATTAATAAATCAATGAATACTTAAATTTCAATAAAAATTAGGATAATTTTAGTGGGAAAGTTGAGTACATTAACTAATTATTAGTAATAATATTTTTTCTTATATCATTGCAATCTTGAAGTAATAATAATTTAAATAATTTTACTCTTTATTTTTTACTTCATAAAATACTTCTACCAATCCATAAGGCAACATAGTCTCTTCATCAATATAAAAACCGTTTTTAACTTTTTGAATTTCATCTAATTTCCTTGTTAAGCTTCCTAAAATCCCCTTGTATCCACCTAAGAATAATAGTTTTCTATCTATCAAAGATTTAATTTTTTCTTTTATTTCTTCCAATTGACTTAGAAAATCTTCTTTTTTACCTTCCTCTTGTTTTAAATTCCTATTTTCTATCCATAAATTAATATCTTCTTCCCTTAGCTCAATTTCCTTTATATAATTTTCTAATTTAGTTTTAGTTATACTAAAACTTTCATCTAACTTCTTTTTAAATAATTCTTCTGATATCTCCGGTTTAAGTAAAATATCACTTTCAAACTTTTTACCTTTCCCTATCATTTCTATTGCTACTCCAGGAAAAAAAGGCTCAAACTTTGGAGTTTTGTATACCAAGCTCTGTTTATCTTTATTTTCTACAGTATTTATTCCTTCAGCTTTCTGATATAAATATTGAAATTTATACAAATTTTTTAATTCTATATAATCTTTACTGATATTTGTATCCCTAAATATACTTTTACTCCTAAGTATATTGTCATCTTGATATTTTTTACTGACTAATAAGGCTCCCTTTAATGAAGAAGCAGGAATATAGTAATCCTCTACAGATGAAAAACATTTTTTCCATAATAAATCTCTGTCTTCATAACTATAAAAAGGATACACAATATTTATACTATCAACATTTTTTAGTTTTAAGTTTTTACTATTCCCATCAATTTCTTTAAAATCAACACCTTTGTATAATGCTTTCTCCATTCTTGGTGATAAGATAATTGGAGAAATAGTTGTAAATTTAAGTTTCATCAATTTACCTCCAATTTCACAAGATAGGAGTTGCCAAAAATAATCGCATTTTTATTATACATAGGATTATATTTACTATTATCAATACTTCTTCCTATCTCATATAAATCTGTTTTATCTTGCTTTAACTTAATAATACTTCCTGCAGTTACAAAACTAATTATTTTAGGTACTTCATTTTCTATCTCAAAGGGCTTTCTATCTGATGTATGTATGTCTAATGAAGAATTTTGAGCATCAATTTTATCAAAATCAGGTAATAACATTCCGATATTTAAATAACTTACAGCTACAGATGAATGTATTACATCTTCACTCTCTGTTATCTTTTCAATATTATAGATACTATACTCATTATAACCTGAACTTCCCTTCCCCCCTAAAAAGCATGGGATTTTGTGTCCATACATATCATTTTTATCTGTATCCGTAATTTTTTTCATAGCTTCCAATGTCTTCGAAATACAAGTTCCTTCCATAACCTTTACAAAAAAACTAAAATCTAATTGAACATCACCTTCCTGATTTTCAAAAGAAAGTATAGGTAATGAATATGCTACATTTGGCAATCCTGGAAGTTGTCTAATCTGGTTTTCCAAGCGGAATTTTTGAATGAAAGTCTGATTTTTCTTTATATACTTGAACTTTGATAAATCATCAACTTCTATTATTACTTCATCTTCTCCAAGCTTCAAAATTTCTTTCAATTGACTTTGATCAATAAAGTCCATCTTCTTAATAGTTTCGTATATATTTTTTGAAGATATGTTATTTATATGTTCAGAGTTCTTATTAAAGCAAACTTTTATTTCTTCCAAATTTGATTTTAATTCAGCTAATTCTTCATTTAATTTTTTCTTTTCTTCACTACCTAATTTATTCTCTGCACTATTTGCTTTCTTTTTATTATTTTTCTCTATTAGATTTTCCACAATAGTTTCACTTTTACTCTTTAATTCCATTTGCTCTTTTTCAAAATTTATAATTTCCTCTTGATTTTTTTTCAACCTACCCTGCAAATTTTTCATTACTAAATCTTTTGGAGTTGGATAATATCCACTTGGAACTAAATTTGATATCATACATTTTTGCTTTTGTTCCTTTACATCTCTTACAAAGGAGCTTATCTCAACCTCACTACAGTACTTCTTAGAGTTATTAATTAAAAATCCAAAAAGCCTTTGAGAGTCAGGTAGAGTAGTCATTTCACCTATTTTTTTAAGTTTTACTTCATATATTATCATGGCATTCTCCCTCTTGTCCATCATTATCAAAGTCTACTGTTATCTGTCCATATCCCCTTGACTTAGAGTTTCCTATTCCATATATTCCGCTGTTAAACATCTTTAGTGCACACTTAAGTTCGTTTTTTATTTTTGCTTCTATATTTTTAGTTTCACCATCTTCTTTAGAAAAAGGATTATAGAATCTTATAACTCCCTCAAATCTCACCCCAGGTTTAATAACCTTATAAGTCCTTGGATTACTTAATATATCTCCATTTATCTCTTCTAAACTATTTTTTGTATCTATCATAAAATAGTCATCTATCTTCTTATCTTTAGATTCTATAACTCGAAAATCAGAACAGAAGATTCTTGGCATACCATTAATCCCCTCCATTCCAAATATATATTCTGCTTTTAAGGATTGCTTTTTAAGATTTGAAATCATATTTTCAATTTTTTTTGTCTTAGTTATATCTTCACTATCATATTTATCTATTATTTCTCCTATTATGCGTTCCACATAGTTTTTAGTAAATTTCATTTTTTTTACTTCTTTCTCTTGCTCTCTTACAATATTTCGCAAAGCACCCTTAAATGCAGAGCCGTGTATAATAGGTCTTCCGCTTTCGTCTATAGTTGTAGACTGATCTACTCCTCCAACTGAAAAACTCTCAGTTTGATTTCCAATTAAGCAACAAGATACAGTAGTTAATTTTACCTTTATTTCAAACATAATTACACCCCATATATTGATATAATTTACAAATAACTATAACATAAACTATATGTTTTGCTATTTATTCTATATATTTTTATTATTTTTTTCTGCAGTTTTTAAAATAATTCTTTGCTCATTATACTTATTTAAAAGTATTAGTCTATCTAACCATTCTGTTCCTTCTATTTCTCTAAACTTCTTCTTAAATTTTTTTTCATCAAAATCCATTGTATGAACATTTTCAATTTCCTCTTGATTTTTTTCATTAAAACTATCATTATAGTTCATAAACATTTTTAAGACTTGTTGATATTTTCTTTGCTCTATCAAGATCTTGGCTCTATAAAATATCCCTGTTTCAAAACGGGCTGATATATATAGCTTCTTTTTTTCTTTAAAGCTTTGTTTAATGAATAATTTCTCTATCCCAGTTTTTTCTATTATATTTAACAAGTAGTTTATAGGTTTATGAAACATAACAGAACGTATTCTTCTTTTTTGGTCATTAACAGAGTCTCCAGCGGATGATATAATATATCTATATTTTAATTTTTTTGATTTATATTCTTCATCTTTATCATAATACTTTTTATTTAACAATAACAATATCAACTTTATCTTTGGAATTAATATTTTATTAATATTCTTAGGTAAAAAGAACCTTTCAGCTTCACCTTGTCCATCCCTTTTTTCTTCAACTAAAAGAGATAACCAATAATATTTAAAATACAGTTCTTTATTTTCTTCTTTATTACTGACATCTCCAGTCCTAAGGTTTGGCATTAAAAAATATAAGGCATATAACATCTGTTTTTCCTTATCTCTTTCTGTTTCCAAATTTATCAGTAGATTGTGTAATGATGTTCTTGTAAATATTCCTTCATCAATCATTTTTCTAAGTTCTCTAACCTCATTACAAAAGCGAAAGAATCCATCACTTTCTCCATATCCAAATCCATTTTTATAGATATAAAAAAGGTTTTTTGCAATACTAACTCCAACAACTGAATTAAAAGACTTATTCTCCTTCATGTCCTTCTTAGCAGCAGATAACTCCTCTTCAACCATCTGCCTATAATATCTAATTGGTTGATGATTATTGACAAAAACTACACCAACAGCAATAGATAATTCTATTTTATTATTCTTATTTTGTATCTCATCTAACTTCTGATTGATCTCATTTATCATATTATGTAATACTTTTATTGACTCAAACAACGCATTAATACGAACTGCATAAAAAATATCATCACCGGCAACATAAAATGGAAGTATAGTCTTTTCAAATATTTCTTCATCTTGTTTCACCTCATTATTTTCTACATTATCGCCTTTTTTCAGTGTATTACTATTTGTAGTTTGCATACTATTTCTAACCATTTTTCTAAAGTTATCTATAGACACTGCTTCTAACAATAAATCACTTACTTGCAAATATTCATCATAATTGCAGATTTCTTTCATAATTCTTCCAAGGTTATTGATATCAGCTTTTACAATAGCAATCTTCCCATCACTACTATCTGTTTCATGATTTTCATCCATTACGACCAAATCATCCATATTAGTCAAAAATACATTTTCCTTATCTCTTCCATTCTCTAATAGTTGATTATAGTTTTTAATTCCCAATTCCTTAAAGCTGAATAACAACTCATTATTATCTTCTATAACTTGCGATTTAGTTTCACTTTCTTTAAGAAGACGTTCAGCTTCTCTTAGAATACTCATGTTATCATTTATAATAATGGGAAAATTTACATAATTTAAAAAGATATTGCCTTGATAATCTGCATAAATCTTTTGATATAATTCTTTTAACTTATTTTTTATTACTTCTTTAGGTTCTTTACTTCTAAATACAACTTTTCCTGAAATCCAAAGAATCTTATTTTCATCTCCAGTTTGTCCTTGATTAAGATTAAATTTAGACTCAATTTCTTTCAAAATATTATTTGCAACATCATTAGAGGCAGAAATAATATTTCTAAGTGTTTTTTCATCTGCTTGATTATTATCAATTACTTGAAAAATATATCTTTGAACTTTTTCAATGGATATAGCAATAACAGTCTCCATAATCAGCTCCTCCTATACATCTCTATTAAACATTCGTACATAATCCATATGCGGAAAAAATAAAGGATTATTAATTAACATAAGTAATTGATTAAACTGAAATATAAATGACAATATTGTATTATCTTCATCTATTTTATAATCTTCTAATTTTCTCTGTCTTAATCCATCATACTTAATTTCTTTACTATTTTTACATTTTTCAATAAATTTCTTTAGTTTATTCTCCCTTTCTTTATAAATTTCTGGATAAATAAAATCTGGATAATGATTTAAATGTAAATACCAATCAAAAAGATTTTTATAACTTTCTTTAAATTTAATACTTAATTTTCCTTCAGCTTTTATAACTATATCAAACTCTTTGGTATATTTCTCACTCACGCCCATATGACATAATATTTTTATTGGAGTAGTATTAGTTTGTGTAACTGTATTAGTTTGTGTAACTGTATTAGTTTGTGTAACTGTATTAGTTTGTGTGACTGTATTATTTTCTATTAACTTATCTATGTCAATTCCATAATTAATGTTTCCATTTATTCTAACAATAGAATCTGTTCCTGTATTCAACCCATTTATACTCTCCAACCAATCCAACAACCCACCTTCTGTTGCTCCTGTACTCTTACACTCAATTACCGCAGCAACTGATTCAATAGGAATAAATTTTAATGTTCCATATCTAAATATATACGGGGTATACTGCTCATCATATATTGCTAAATCTACCTCTTTTGATATTTTTCCAAAAGAATCTATAATAAATACACCTCTTTCAATATTGAATTTTTTGGGAATTATTCTTTCAAATAATTCTTTCCAAATATATTCCCTATTTGAGCCTGAAATGGTGCCATGACTCGCGATATAATTAAGCTGGTTAACTATTTCCTTCTCCATATTCTTGTAATTATTGATTATATTATCAATATCTTTATTTTTAGCCATAAGAACCTCCTTTATAGATTTTGCATAAACATAAATTAAGATTAAAATAGCAAACTCATATCTATATTCATCTAAATGAAGACAAATAAATCAGTGTATCTATGTATGTTTTATATGATAATTATATCATTTTTATAAAAACTTGTAAATTGAAAAAAACATAATAAATTAATTTGTTAATAATAGAAAATAATTGATACTTTACAATAAGAATACATTTTATTTAATATTTTCAATAGTTAGTTTTTGATGATAATATCTAACTTTTACATTCAAATATTGAGATACTGCTATAGATACTATCATAGATTGATAAAAAATTCAATATAAACACGACATTTTATTTTGTTTTTTCAAATACCATTACTTATATTATTAATAATTTATTTTATGAACACAAATATTTAACTTTTTAAAAATTTTAATCCCCTGTTAATTCGATTTAATTTTGTTCTCATTCATAACTTTACATTCCAATCTGGTGATATTCAAATTGACAAGAAGGAACATAAATAATACATTTATTAATATTTACATTCCAATCTGGTGATATTCAAATTATACAGAAAAACTAGATAATAGCGACACAGTAGTAATATTTACATTCCAATCTGGTGATATTCGAATACGCTCTTTTTAATTCCTCATAATTTTAGCCCTAATCCATTTACATTCCAATCTGGTGATATTCGAATTCTCAAGGTCTCCATAGTTATATTCATCTTGTGTTAATTTACATTCCAATATGGTGATATTCAAATAAAAGTATAATATCAAAAATACTTAGGAGATAAAATAATTTACATTCCAATCTGGTAATATTCGAATAAAAGAGTGTATTTTAAAGAAAATTCAGTAGTTCTAAATTTACATTCCAATATGGTGATATTCGAATCTGAACACGGATATAGACAAATCCCTATCCCACATATTTACATTCCAATCTGGTGATATTCAAATGTAAAACAAGACAGCAAGTCTGTTACTTTCAGTCTATAATTTACATTCCAATCTGGTGATATTCAAATTTTCAATGAAAATAATGATACAACATCAGTACTTCAATTTACATTCCAATCTGGTGATATTCAAATTTTATATTGATATTTATATCTATTGATGTTAAATTCATTTACATTCCAATCTGGTGATATTCAAATAACAATAGACGCTATACTGAATGTTATAAAAACACTAATTTACATTCCAATCTGGTGATATTCAAATTCGGTTTGAAATCTGCCAAAGTTACCTTGTCTTTATCATTTACATTCCAATCTGGTGATATTCAAATCAGAAAGCGTCAATGAACTTATTGACGTAAATGCACATTTACATTCCAATCTGGTGATATTCAAATTTAAAAAACTATCATCTGCAATGGATGGAGCAAAAACATTTACATTCCAATCTGGTGATATTCAAATTAACAAGTTCGTATATTGTGATACCTTGTGCCTTTTATTTACATTCCAATCTGGTGATATTCAAATGTGTAATATGAAACAATTAAAAAATATTTTACCTTGTAATTTACATTCCAATCTGGTGATATTCAAATTTAAACGCTATCTTAAGTCAGATGATAGCTCCACTTGATTTACATTCCAATCTGGTGATATTCAAATTTAAACGCTATCTTAAGTCAGATGATAGCTCCACTTGATTTACATTCCAATCTGGTGATATTCAAATCCGTACTTAATATTATCATATATTTACTGATTTTGAAAGCACTTTTTTGTCGACCTCAATATTTTTAATAAGTATTGATTATATTTATTTTTACATTTTAACTTTTTATCTCATTTAAATGCTAATTTTACAAATTTGTCTATCCAAGCATATTTTGCTCATATCTAAGGTCGACAATTTTCAAATATATAAGATTCTTATCATTTATTAAGTTATATTCCTAACATTTATATATTATTTTTTATTAATAACTCAACTTTTCCACATTAAAATTATATTAAATGTATTGAAATTTGAGTATATTTTGAAAATATAATATTATTCTTGACATAGTTTTTTCAGTGTTTTCATTTTTTTGGTAAATATGGAAATTTCAATAAATATTATTTAGAAAATTGTGTATCAAGTAGAGCATTAAAAAATCAACAAATACTTAAATTTCAAAAGAAAATTGCTATAATTTTAGTGGGAAAGTTGAGTAATAAATCTATAAATCATATGTTTTTTTAATCCATTGATGAATATTATCCATATATTAAACAGATATTAGTATAACACTACAAAATGTGATTTATGCTTCCTTTTATTTATGATATTTAATCCTAATTTTATTATTATATTTTGAGGATAGGATATTCTTGCAAATGTTGGACAATTTTTAACACACGCCATACATACTATACACTCATCTTTATTAGTCTTTATATCCTCATCTATACAACTCTTGGGACATATTTTTAAACATTTATGGCAGTTAATACATTTTTCTTTATCTGTATATGGTATAATAAATATTCTTTTTCCGCTATGAACTGGCTTAATATCAGCAATAAAGTTTATAATTTTTTCAAATAAACTAACTCTATTATAAAAATGCTGAGTATCCATATCTAATAGTTTTTCTCTTATAGTCTCTCCAAATATTAAAGCCGTTTGTAAATCATCATCATTTGGTCTACCTTCAGCAACAGGAATATCTTTACAAGAATATGAATGTTCACCCACAAATTCTCCATAGGCAAGTAAGCTTCCATTACCCCTTTTTATTATAGATATCAATTCTTTGGTTGCAAACATTGTTGTAGCATTACCATATAATGTGATTCCAATAGTACATTTCCCTTGAAAATCTAAATATTTAATATAGTTTCTAAATTCCTTATATAAAAATCCACCATAAATTGGAGCTCCTATTATTATCAAATCTATATCTACAAAACTTAAACCTTGTTTTCTTTCTCTATTATCTCGTTTGGTTAAATCTATGGACTTTATAACTTCCCCGCCAATTCCTTTAACAATATAATCAATAACTTTTTTTGTTGTTCCAGTAGGTGAGAAATAAATAGTAGCTATTTTAATATTTTCAGACATATTTATTACTCCCTTCTTAAAAATACTAATAAAATCTAAGGCTATAAAACAATTATTATATCATATACAAACATATATCTTATTTTTACTATGTATATATTGGTTGATACAATAATTATTGTATCAACCAATATAAGCTTAAATCTTATATTATGATCACCTTAAAAATCATATATTTCTAAAAATCATAAAAATCGTCCAGCGTTTCTCTATATATTGATTATATACCAAATTTGATAATATATAAATTTTAGAAAAATAATCAATATATAGTCAAAGACCGTTTATTTTCTTATGTTCTATTATTCCTTACTTAGTCTATTATATATAATACTTATAATAAAGCATAATATTCCGCCAATTGCAAAGGCAATGACTCTCGTAATAGAGTTTTCTCCATGAAGATCTACAAAGATAAATTTTGCTACCATCAGCATAGTGATACAAAGACCGAATTGTCTAATAATTTTGATATTACGCCTAAATCCTGCATATATTGCTACTATAGCAAGTAACAAGGCAACAACACTGTATGATACTGACTCAATAGGAAGCTCTGAGTATGCACGTAATGTTAACCAAGCAAAGATTAAATATTTTGCAACTATCCAAATTCCGACATCAGTTGGAATTTCTTTATAATCATTTAGTATCAAATGGCTTTGGAACAGTGAAACAACAAGAGTAGCAAGTGTTATAATAAAACGAAAACCCGCTGAATTCATTTGGAACATTTCTCCAATACCGAAAAAATATAGCAAAATAGAAAAGACATAAAGCCCAAGATGTTTATAAAGCGGTGGTTTATTTTCATCTTTACTTTTTAAATAAGCTATTTTGTAAACAAAAATTACAGTAATCACATTCATCATATATGCTATAAAATCTTGAATTTCATAATTTTCGTCTTTTAATCCTACCAGATGACAAATAATGCCTGAGATCTTGAAATAACTTAAAAGTAAGATGGAAACAGCTATATTTTTGTATACTAAATTTTCCATTTTTTCTTCATTCAAAATATAAAACATTAATATCAAATTACCAATCATAAATAACAGTGCATATAGAATATTTTGTCCATAAGATAAACAAAAATCAAAAAATACAAATAGAATAATATAAGAAACTACTATAGCTTTCTTTGTAATTTTCTTTCGTAAAATGAACAATACCATTATAGCTAAAGCTCCCATTCCACGAAAATCAAATATATCTCCATTGATACTTACCAACACTAAATACAGCGGAAATGCGTAGAACATAGTCAAAGTCTTTTCTATTTGGGGATAAATAGCATGGTTTATTATAACCTGTATCAACATCACTATAAAAAAGGCAAGTGCTCCTTGTAAGGATGTCAAATTGACTGCATATGAAAATCTATGACTTATATCTAAATATAAAAATAAAGTAGATATAATAGTTAAAATAATATAAGTATGGTGAGTATTTTCCTTATTTGCTAAACGATACATCCAGTTTGAAATAAGCATTAAAATTATTGTAACCGTTGTTAAAGCTAAAGAATACTCAAAATTCCAAGTAAAAAAGATTACTAAAAATATCAAAGCAAAATTGAAAAACGCAAAAAATATACTTATAGTATTACGAGTTTTATCCAGAAAATTGCTCATATATAATAACATCACCGTAACAAAGCTTGTATGAATAATGATGAGCATAATATCTTGGATACTGTCCACATAATTGAGCTCAAAGCACAAATTAATAAAACTTCCAATAGATGCAATGATGATAGTAAAATACAACTTAGTGAATTTATAGGAAAATAAAATTATCAAGGTCCAAAGCACACAAAGTAGAGCTGATACCTCATGGCTAATAAGAAGAAAAACCAAACTCGCCGACACAGCCGCAATATAAACCAGACCTATTCCGGTACCTAAAATAATAGAACTTACATTACTTGGCTTTTTAAGTGTCATTTTAAAACCATATACAGTCAATACTAAACCGCTGATTCCAACTACTGAAAGTTTTATCTCAGGGCTTATTTTATTCCATACCATTGCAACAAAAGATGTTGCAGCAATAAATATCAACAAAGATGCTAAAGCTCCAACAAGATATTTTCCAACCAATGATTCATTATCTTCTGATTTTTTTAAAGATTGTTTAGATTTTATTTCTTCTTCAATGAAAGATTTTTCAGTTAAAATTCTATCAGAAAATTTAACTTCTTCCGTCTTTTCATTTAATCCTTTCTCCAACTTTGATTTATCTTGAGATATAGCATTATTTGTAAGCCCTTCATCGGCTAATATAATATCCTTAGGTATTTCTTTTTTTTGTTCATTTCGTAATATTTGGATTTCTTTCTCCAAGATTTGTAAACGAAGTTCTATTTCATCTATACGATTTTTCATATTATCCATCTTTTTCCTCCAAATTTAATACTATGAATCATTATATAGCCATATACACTATGAAAAAATTGTTGATTTAACAAAAGAAAATGGCATTATAATAAATTAAAAATGAAAGTATTTAATCCAATATTATTTTATAATAAAATCTAATAAAATAATGGATAAAATATTTTTAGTACATTTAGAATTGAGCATAAACAATGTACTGTTTTTCAAAAAACATTAACAAGCATTATCCATGGATTAAATAGATATTAGTTTATTTTGAATTTATGTATAAATAAATATAATTTGTTAATTTAATCAAAAATATTTTAAAAACTATTTTACAAATCTTATAAAAATATCCACCATTTTAAAGGTGGATATTTTTTATACTTAAGCTTATTTCTTTTGTAGTCTGCTTGGAACTGTAGGTACTTTTACCTTTCCTGATTTTATATTTTCTCTTGCCTCTTCAACTTTCTTCAATACCGCTTCAGAAAGATTAGGATTTTTTTCAGGAATTCCTACACCGTTGTTAGCTATGTTGTAAAGATTATCTTTTCCACCAGGAAATTCACCTTTAAGAGTTTTTAATGATATATCAAAAGCTGCAACATCAACTCTTTTTACCATAGAAGTAAGTATTACTGACTTATCTCCTTCATATATACCATCAGCATATTGATCCTTATCAACACCTATAGCCCATACTTCTTCTTTGTTTTGTCTACGGTCTTTAGCTTCTTTTATCATGCCGTTACCTGCTCCACCGGCAGCATGGAATATTACATAAGCACCTGCATCGTACATCTTGCTTGCCAATGATTGTCCTTTACCTGCATCACTGAAACCGCCTACATATTCTACTGCTATTTCCATTTTGTCGTCAACACTTTTAACTCCAGCTTCATACCCTGCTTCAAATGCTTGAATCAATGGGAAGTCTCCACCACCCAAATATCCTACCTTTGTCTTTCCGGCAGCCTTTGCAGTTTCAGCAGCAGCAACACCTACAAGGTAAGATGCTTCTTCAGCTGAAAAGCTTGCACTTGTAACATTGGGCTTATCAGTTATAGGTGTGTCTATTATAAGAAATTTTGTGTCAGGTTTGTCTGTAGCAACTTTTTTTACAGAGTCTTCAAACAAAAATCCTGTAGCTATAACCAAGTCATTGTCTTCGTCTGCAGTTGTTGTAAGATTAGGTACATAGTCTGCTTCGTTATTTGATTGTACATAGCCTACCTTGGCTCCGGTAACTTCTTTAAACTTGTTCAAACCTTCCCATGTACTTTGGTTGAAAGACTTATCATCTATTCCACCTGTATCTGTTACCATACCTACAGAAAATTCTTTAGCCTTGGCCTTCAAATCATCTGTAATTTCAACGTTAAAAGCTGAATCTGATGAGCCTTTAGCTTTATCTTCACCCTCTTTTTTGTCTTCTTTTTTGTCATTTTCACCTTGTTGTTGAGTGGTAGTGTTTTGTTGTGTCTGAGTATTATTTTCTGCCTGTTGTTTTTCTCCACCACATGCAGAAAGCGATAATGCTACAAAGGCAGCAGCAAATACTAATGCTAATTTTTTCTTCATTTTGTTCCCTCCATTTCTTGCATTAACAAAAGACTCTTCCCTACGAAAACTTTGTATTTATGTATTATAAATAATTTTGAATAAGAAGAGTAACTTAATGCAAGACAGTTCAAAAATATTATTTACACTTTAATTTTATATTACAAGCCTTGTTTTGTCAATATATTTTTACAAACGGAGAACTAATATAAAAAGTTCTAAAAATAAAAATAGAGATGTTAAAAAACACCTCATTTTAGTGGTGCACCTAATAGGAATCGAACCTATATCACTTGCTTCGGGGGCAAGTATTTTATCCGTTAAACTATAGATGCAAATGTGTATAAAAATGAGATATTACCATGGTAATATCTCAAAATCATCATATTTTTTTATACTTTTTGTATTCCTTATAATCTGCGTATCTACCCTCGTATCTATCTATTCTTTTCCTATTTGACTTAGAGTCATTTAGCTTGGAATGAACAGCTTTTTTTCTTGAAGAAGCAATACTTTCATCAGATTGTCTTTCTGCATTTTTAGAAAAAATATCGGAGCTGTCTATGTTGTAAAATACCCTTTTAGAATAATCAAAAATCATGGTCATAATAAATAAGACAAAAGTTATAAGAAAACACTTTGCTAATATTATCTCCACAACACACCCCTTTTCCTCAAAATTTCTAAGATAATTAACATACAAAAATTATTTAACTAAAAATACAAATTCATACCGTAAAATTTTTTAAATCGTCGCTTTTCCATATTAACTAAAAAAAATATCAAATTTCTTTTAGAAGAAAAATAGTATTTTATTACTATAAATCTATAAACACATTACTATTATAACATAAATAAGAATTATTTCAACAAAAATTTACTTCTTTTCCTTTAACAAATCTCTTATTTCAGTAAGAAGAAGCTCTTCGTTTGATGGTTTTGGCGGTTCTTCAGGCTTTTCTTCCTCTTTTTTCTTCAAAGAGTTTATAGCTTTAACCATTGCAAATATACACAATGCTATTATCAAGAAATCAAATACGTTTTGGATAAAGTTACCATAAGCAAATGCAACTTCTGCTACCTTTTTAGCTTCATCTGCAGGAGTAAGCACTATCTTTAGATCAGTAAAGTTAATTCCCCCTGTTATCTTTGATATAATAGGCATCATTATGTCGTTTACAAGAGATGTAACTATCTTACCAAACGCTCCACCTATTATTACCCCTACTGCCATGTCCATTACATTACCTTTAATGGCAAATTCTTTAAACTCTTTTACAAATCCCATATAAATTCCTTTCTACATTTAATTATAAATCTTTGATATATAATAATTCCTCCTGATGACCCTTACTAAACTTTTAAATTCTTGTCATCATCTACGAATATTTCTATCCTTTTTTTCTAAAGTTATTCATTTGTAATAAAAAGGTAATTTCTATTTTGTTTTTATATATAAATGACTTATTTGAAATAATATATACATATTTTTAACTAATTTTTCAAATATTTTCCATCAACAAAATCCAGATGCAACTTATCCCCTATTACCAATTTACAATTTGCATTAGTTATATCAAGTATATCTTTTTGTAAATCTTCTATTTTTTCGTCCTTTGCATATAATATAAACTCTACTTTTTCAGTAAAAACGGGAGCATCATATATTATTTGATTATTATCAAGAAATTTCTGCATCTTTCCAATCAAATTATAGTCAATATACAAAACAATCTTATTAAATACATCTTTTTTTACAATACTGTTTGCATCAAGTGCAATCTTAGCAGTCTTTGAATAAGCTCTAATCAGTCCTGAGGTTCCCAATTTAATACCACCGAAATACCTTGTGGCTATTAGCAGTGTATTAGTCAGATTAAGCTTTTTCATAACCTCAAGCATAGGCGTTCCGGCAGTTGAAGATGGTTCTCCATCATCGTTTGCTTTTGCAATGCTCATATCTTCGCCCATTATATAGGCAAAGCAATTATGTGTAGCATCATAATATTTCTTTTTCACATCTCTTATTATGTTTTCAGTTTCTTCTATATCTTCAACATGAAAAGAATGTCCTATAAACCTTGATTTTTCGATTACAATCTCTGCGCTTGCACTTGACAACACAGTACTATATGACTTCAACTTATACCTCTTTTATATATTTACTTATTAATTACTACCAAATTATCAAAATCATTTAAATCATCATCATCCAATACTCCACCACAGTCAAATAACCTATCATCTTCTGTATAGAGTTCTTCAAAAAAATTCCAGTTGCTCTCTCTTAGCGTCTCATCAATGTCCTCATAGTATTCATCGCAAGTATCAATATGATAGTTGTCATTATTGTGATTAAGAAGTTTCATCAGTTCGTAAATCTTATATTCCTTAAGTCTTGATACTTCAGTTTTTTCAACATTTAAAAGTATAGAAAATACCCATTCATCAACATTTCTATATTCGTGCATACTTTCCCCTTAAACACATTGCTAAATAGCAGCTAAAAATTATATTTACTAAATTTATGGTATGTTTCAATCTACATACCATATCTAAAAATTATTTTATTAGTTTGTAGTAAAAATTTAATATCAGATAGAAACTCTCTTAACTATAAAATACCCAAAAAAACACCCTACTATTCATTTTGTAGGGTGTTTGAAGACAAAAACTATTTAGACAATTCTTTTTTTCTTTCATTTATCATTTCCATCAAAGAATCTAATTCCTCAGCTGTAGCTATCTTTTTTATAAAAGTTTTGGCACAGCTTCTGTAAGTAATTATCTTTATCTTATCCTTATTTGATTGGCTCCATTTTTTGCTGGCTCTTTTTTGTGCTTCTGATACAGGCATATATTCACTTTCCTTTCTAAAAAATAATTTAAGTACTGATATAACCATAGAAAAATAAATCTTAAACTAGCCTTTTATTAATCCAAATAATATTTGATACAATGAAATATTATTTTCTGATAAATGTAAAAAAAATATATTAAAGTCTTAATGATACTAAAACAATGATTAACTATATATCCAAACTTTTAAGTCTCCAAAAACTATCTTTACAAATTATATTTTCATATGGTTATTATTTTTTTATATACACATAGTATATTGAATTTTTAAATAAAGTCAAGTGTTTTTTTCACTTAAAATGAACGTTTTATGCATTAGAATAAAATATATTTCGATTTAGAAAAAATAAGCTTTTTTGGTATCTAATATAAAACTATCTATACTACAAGGATTTAGAAAGAAATGGTAGTTTATTTTAATTTTTTCCCATATTTTTCATTTTTGATAATTTTTTTAACTAAAAAATTATATTTTTATTATATTTTTTATTTGTTGACTATTTTTTATTTAGATTTACCAAAAATTCACATACGTCTTTTGTAGCATTAGGTTTTCGTATCAAATCTATATTCTTTTTCATATTATCAAATTTTTCTTTATTTATATACATCTGATAAAAGGCTTCATCTATAGGAAAAGTTTTAGTTGCATACATGGCACATCCGTTATTTAAAAGAAAATCTACATTCCTTTCTTCCTGTCCAGGAATCGGATTAATCATTATCATAGGTAATTTTTTACAAAGTACTTCACAGCTTGTAAGTCCGCCCGGTTTTGTTATAATGAGCTCACTTGCACTCATCATAACATCAATATTATCTACATAACCGTATATATAAATATCGTGTGCAAACTTGTATTTTTCAAGATTTTTTTTATTTTTTATACTGTTACCACAAACAACTATTATTTGAAATTCTTCAGTCATAGCATCTATTTTTTTTACTAATTTATCAATTTTTCCATAGCCCATAGATCCTGACATAACAAGAATTGTACTTTTATTTTCATCTAATCCAAGTTCTTTTTTAGCGAAATTTTTTTCTATTACATTTGAAAATTTTTCATCTATAGGTATTCCAAATGGCAGTATTTTTTCTTTAGGAATGCCTTTTTTTATAGCCTGATAATCAAGCAGTTGACTTGCAGTAACAAAATAATCCATGCTATAAAGCTTACACCAGTGAGGGTGAATTGTAAAGTCAGTTATTATGCCTACAGATTTAACATCTATCAGTGATTTTTCTACCATAATATTGATAAGTTGGGCTGAAAATATATGTGTACTTATAACAATATCAGGATAAAATTCTTTATCAAAGTAGCTAAGTAGCTTCTGTGTCAAAAATGAATAAGCAGGGTTATCAGACATATCGGTATCAGGTGCTTCATCCATCAATTCCTGGTATCTGTATCCTTGTTTATATAGTCCCGGAAATATCGCAGTAGACCATAAATATCCGTTTGCCACACTTTTTTGTAATATAGGAGAAATATACTCAAAAGAATCTATAGTCCTACATTCAACATTATCATATTTTTCGAACTCTTTTTTAAGAGCATTAGCGGTGGTGTTATGACCACCTCCTACTTTATTGGTAAGTATCAATACCTTCAAAATGATTACCTCCAAACATTATTTTTTACCTGTTATTGTAATCAAGCCAATTATTTTGAGCTTTTTGTTTCATATAATTTGGTGTAGTTGAACATCTAAACAGTTTCGAATAATATTTTGCAGCATCTTCGTATAAGTCAAGTTTTCTGCAAGTTTCAGAAAGTATGTTGTAAAGAACATGCAATCTAAGTCCGAAATATTCAAAATCTTCATTTTCAAATGCATCCTCAAAAAATTCCTTTGACTTTTTAAGATACATCTCTTCATTTTTCTTATCATTTATTTCTCTGTATAGCCAAGAAGTCTTCAGATACTGAACTCCCCTAAGTGTCTTAGGTTCTTCTATTGTTGTTGCAATATAAAGAGCAAGTTTAGATATTCTTATTGCATCTTGTATAGTTCTCTCCTGACAATACTGCTCAAAATTTTTCACAGTTTGAAAATACGACAACAATTTTTTTATGTCTTCCTCATATAAGGGATTGTTTAGTCTGTCATCAAATGCAAATCCACAAATTGGACATACATTTATCTCATACAAATTCGGTGAGTTTTCTTTATATATTTTGTGTCCGTCAGTTTCTGCATCAATTATTCTAAGTCTGCTTAAAATGGGCTTTTTTGTCTCAAAATATGTATGACAATTAAGACAGGTAATCTTTTTGTCAAACAATTTTTTGGGATTTTTCATAGATCTTTTCCTTTCATCTGAGCTCTTATCTCATCATCTTTTTCGTACACTTACCTCTCCATAGTTTATATGCTCTATATCTCCGTTTTCATATTCCACAACCAAAAATCCTTTTTCATCTATATCTTTTGCCTTTGCTTTTCTTTTCTCATTTGAAGTAAGCACATCTATATTTTTATTTATAATATATGAGTTTTCTCTTAATATATCGAGCATTTCAGCATAATCATGCATAGTATATTTTTTGTAGAAATAGTCAAAGTACTTTAAAATATTCCAAAAAAGCTCTAAATTATCGAGTTCATAACCTTCCTGCTCCAATGATGTGGCTATTTTCTCAAGTCCTTCTTCAAAATCCACCTTCTTCATGTTTATACCTATGCCTGCAACTACATAACTTAAATAATCAATCTCACAACTCATTTCACAAAGTATACCGCAAATTTTTTTATCGTTTAAAATTATGTCATTTGGCCATTTTATGGATATATCCACTCCCATTTCATTTAAAGCCTTATATATACTACAAGCTGCAAGCTGAGTTATAAAAGGCACTTTCTCTATTGCTACATCAGGTTTAAGAATGATAGAAAAATACAATCCACCTCTTTTTGATTCAAACTCTCTTCCTCTTCTTCCCTTCCCATTTGTCTGAATATTTGCAACTACAATAGTGCCTTCTCTTGCGTTTTTGGAGATTTTTTTCGCCTGCTCATTTGTAGAATCTATTTCGTCAAAAACCTCTATGGTATTTCCTATTATCTGACCTTCAGGTACAGATATTGACACTGATTCTTCTATCAAAAAATCCGGCATAGAGATAATTTTATATCCCCTATTTGGTACTGAATGTATATTTACTCCCTTTTGTCTCAATTTTTCTATTCTCTTTGAAATTGCAGCTCTTGATATAGAAAATATCCCTGCAAGATCCTCTCCTGATACATAGTCATCCCTATTTTCGTATAGAATCTTTAATATTTTGTTGTTAATCATATAATTCTCCCATTTTAAATTTAATTTCTCAACATATGTCCCATTTATTAAAACTTTGTCTATTATTAATTTTAATTCATTTCTTGTATCTTGTATATTTAAAAATGCAAATTATCACTGTAATACCAAAAAAAAGAAAACTTCAGCAATTTAAAAAAATAAATCAGTCATTTCAATTTTATAGTTAATTTTATTTTTCGCTTAAAAAAAATCGTACAATCTCACTTGCCATAGTAATACCGGCAACTGACGGAACAAAGGCACTTGAACCGTTCACCATCTTATTTTTCACAAAATTTTTTTCCTGTATTTTAATTTCTTCTGTAGAGTAAACGCATTTCAACTTAATTATATTATATTTTTTTAATTCTCTCCTCATCACTCTTGCAAGAGGACAGTTACTGGTCTTATCTAAGGTAGTAAGGACTATTTTGGAAGGATCCAGCCTATTACCCATACCCATAGAACTTATGATTCTTAAATCTTTTTCATAAGCACTTTTTATAAGATGTATTTTACTTGTAACTATGTCAATAGCATCTACTATATAGTCATAGTCATCAAAAAATTCCTCACTGTTGCCGGGAATATATTTTTTTGTTATTTTGTTAATTACTATGTTCCTATTTATTTTTTTTAATCTCTCTTCAAAGACATCAGTCTTATATCTCCCTATACTTTGAATATCAGCAATAATTTGTCTGTTTATATTTGTAATATCTACCTTATCGAAATCCACAATTGTAAGCTTGCCTATTCCACTTCTTGCCAAAGTTTCCGTAGCAAATCCCCCGACTCCTCCAAGTCCAAATATAGCTACGTGTTTGTTTGTAAGTTTGTCAAAACCGTCTTGACCTATCATTATCTTGAGTCTTGTAAATTCGTCACTCATATTTATTCCGTTTCCATAAATTAAAATCCTGTAAATTACAATAATTTTACAAAATTCTATGTTACAATTTTATAAAATTTATGTTAACATTATACTATCTTGTGATATAATAATAAAGTATAATTTTTTTTAATTTTATTTTCTTTCAAATCAGGAGGAATTATGCCAGGGAAAAAATTGGGAATAATAAAGAAAATATTTAATTTCTTTTTCTATTTTTTGATTTTTTCTATTATAGCTACCTGCGCTGTTTTAGTGGCTTTATATATATCTATATCAAGCAATTTCCCAAGCTCTACAGCGAAAAACATTGACTCGTTATTGGAGGAAACTTCTTTCATATATGATGACACAGGTAAGATAACGGAAAAAATTCAAAGTAATGTATATAGAACTATAGTTCCTATAGAAGATATTCCGTCAGATGTTCAAAAAGCCTTTATTGCTATAGAGGATGAGCGTTTTTATGAACATAACGGTGTAGATGTAAAGAGAGTTTTAGGAGCAATTGTCCATGATATTAAAGCCAGATCATTAGAACAAGGTGCATCTACTATTTCTATGCAGCTATCCAAAAATCTGCTCACCAGTTCTAAAAAATCTGCTATGAGAAAGATTACCGATGCTGTCTATGCCATGGAATTGGAGAAGAGATTTTCCAAGACTCAGATACTATATGCCTATCTGAATTCGGTGTTTTTAGGTAGTAATGTAAACGGTGTGCAAGCTGCAGCAAAGTCTTATTTTAATAAGAATATTCAAGACGTTAATCTTGCTGAGGCAGCTGTACTTGCAGGAATTACCAAATATCCTGTAAAATATATCCCTTACAAGCTTTTAGATATTACAGAAAGTGACGACCTTACAACAATCCAATTAAAGATGTATGAATCTGAAAAAAAATATACTCCTACTGATGCTGAATTGGACATCTACAGGAGGTTGAGAAATATAGGTAGAATAGACCAATATGAATATATCTTGCTGAAACAAGGATCTCTTATAGTTGCGAAGGCTGAATTAAATCCTGACACCATCTCAAGACAAAAGATAATACTTAAAAAGATGCTTGAACTTGGATTTATTGACAATGCAAGATATACTGAAGCATTGGCAACCCCGATAACCATCAAATTTCCACCGAGAAACAACAGCGGCATTTCTTCGTATTTTAATGATAAAGTAAAAAAAGAAGTCATTAAAATATTAATAAGTCAAGGCAATTCTGAAGAAGCTGCTAATGAAATGCTAAAATTTGGTGGATTGAAAATTTATACTACTTTAGATCCAAGAATACAAAAGATTTTGGAATATGAGTTTTCACAAACAGAAAACTTTCCAAATTCATTTACAGATAAAGATAATAACATACAGCCTCAGGCAGCAATGGTTGTAATAGATCAAAAGACCGGCTATGTAAAGGCTCTTATAGGAGGACGTGGTCAAGCAGGAAGTTTTATTTACGACCGTTCCGACAATCCGAGACAACCAGGCTCAGCTATTAAACCTTTAGCTGTATATCTGCTTGCATTAAAAGACGGAATGACTCCAAATTCCATAATCAATGACTCTCCACGTCGTGACTCTACAAGTCCTACAGGATACTGGCCAAGCAACATATATAGCATTTACTATGGAAATGCTACTATGAAAAAATTAATACAGGTCTCTGCCAATGTAGCCGCTGTTAAAACTTTGGAGTCTCTTGGAAAAACAAAAGCTGAAGCTATAACACGTTCACTTGACTATCTTGAAGAGATGGGATTTAAGCATTTGGTACGTCGAGAAGACGATCCTGTAAATAATGATGAAAATCTCGCATTGGCACTTGGCGGTCTAACTCATGGTGTTACTCCTCTTGAGATGGCATCAGCTTATTCAGGTATTGCTAATCTTGGAAAACAGGTGAAACCCACATTTATAACAAAGATTGTTGATAGAAATGACTCTGTTATATATGAAAATACGCCTGAGGTATTTACCATGATAGATGAATCCAACGCCTATAAGATGACTACCATATTAGAAAGTGTTGTAACAAGCGGATCAGGTAAAGCAGCAATACTTGACAAAATGCCTGCTGCCGGAAAAACAGGCACAACAGATTCAAAAAAAGATGTTTATTTTGTCGGATACACTCCGTACTATACAGCTGCTGTTTGGATAGGTGCAGATAATCCTGTTGAACTAAACTACACCTCAGCAATACCTGCTGCTTTATGGAGAAATGTTATGAATAGGATTAAGTATGCTCTTAAGCTGTCATATAAGACATTTGATTTGCCTACTAAAATAGAACCTAACGATATTATAGCAGATGAACCAGTTAAAGAGGAACAACCTACTGCACCTGTATATAACAACAGTGTTAAACCAAATGAAAATCAAAATCTTGACGGTGTATTATTTGATGGGGACAAGTCAAATCAAAATCAAGGTCAGAATCCTACTACCGATCCAAATAAGAATAATCAAACTACTCCTATTAATCCGGATCAAGGACAAACACCAGCTATTCCTCAACAACCTGAAGATACTCAACAACCTCCAAATCCAAATAATAACAATAATACTCAACCGTCTCAACCAACTAATCCTACTGACGGGAATTCTTCTCCACCGGATACAAACGGTGGTAATGGACAAGGGCAAGGTGAAAACTCAGGTAATCAAGGCAATAATCAAAATGATGCAAATCTGATACTGGATAATAATAGTCAGACGCCACCTGCACAAAGCCAATCACCAAATGAAAATAAACCTTAACACATTGAAAAAAGCGACTGAGAAAATAAAAATTCCATTTTCACAGTCGCTTTCTTATATATTTTTATTTTCATGATAATACTAATCACCGTTTATAATGCCATATATTCAAATTTATCGAAATAATATTTTTTGGGTTTTCAACAAATATCCTTAATATATTTTTAAGACTATTTAATTGCTTTTTAGCATTAATATAAAAACTCTTTAAAAAGCAATGTAATTACATTTCAATAAAGTTATTGAAAATCCATGTAATTTATAATATCAGTTTATACTATTATCCATTTAATCTATGGATAATTCTCATAAGCATTTTTTAAAAATTAGTATATGGTTTATGACTTTATTATAAATGTACTTAAAATATTTTATCTATTATTTTATTAGATTTTGGTATTAAAATAGATACTTGGTATTATAAACAGTGATTAGCATCATATAAATATTGAAATATCAACACTATTTAACATTTCATCATCATAGTCAAACATCAAAATATGATTTTTAAATCCATGTTTTATGAATATATCGCATTTTTCTTCTGCTCTTCTTGCTAATACATCATAGACTCTTTCAAAATTATTACTACTTATATATTGTGTAATCTGCCTTGAAGTATTTGCTTCCATTACTGATTTAATAAGCTCATAAGGTGCATTCAAAAGTGCCAGATTAGCTGCTATAATCTCATTTTTGGCGTCTGCTACATGTGAATGGGTATTAAATATTCCTCCTGCTAACTTTACCGCCTTTGCGAAGTTTCCTGCTATCAATACATCTGTAACATTATCACAATTTGATATATACTCAAGAGCATCACCTACATAATTACTGCAAATACATATCTTGTCTGATGATATTCCAAGTTTATTTAAGGCTTTTTCTCCCATATTTCCAAAAGATAAGACAATTTTGTCACCTTCTTTGGACTTTACCTTAATTTCCTTTTCTATAGAGCTTTTCAGCGCCTCTATACTCATAGGCTCTACTATTCCTGTAGTTCCAATTATAGATATTCCCTTTACTATTCCAAGTCTTTCATTGAAGGTTTTTTTAGCTATAACTTCTCCATCTTTTACACATATTGTAATATCAAATCCAAAGGTAGTAAAGTTTTGTATCTCTCTTATTATACTTTCTCTGGGTTTAGGGTTTATTGCACTTTGACCTACGTTTATATCAAGTCCTGCTCTTGTGACTATGCCTACTCCCTCTCCGCCTGTTATATTTATTTCAGAGTCATCTCTTTTTTTTACCCTTGCATAAATAAGAGCAAGATTAGTTGCGTCAATATCGTCTCCTGCATATTTTCTGGCATATACAAGTATAGAGTCATCATTTTCTTCATACTTTTCTATGATTACATCAAGACTTTTTCCGCCTGTAGTTTTAATATTTACATAATCTCTTTTTTTTCCATCACAAATAAACATAGCTCCTGCCTTTGATACTGCAGTAGCGACTGTTCCTGTAGTTATACCTCTCCTTATCTTCTTGTTATTAGTATTTATAAAACCCAGTTGTACTTCATAAAAATCTTGAAGTCTCTCCTTCAACTCATCCATTTCTTACACCAAGGCATATAATATTGCATTTACTATAGCTGCAGCAATATTACTGCCACCTTTTCTTCCAAGTGCCACTACCTGAGGAATATTAGTTTCAAAAAGCTTATCCTTAGACTCTTTAGCCTCAACAAATCCTACAGGTGCACCAATTATAGCTCTTAAATTAGATTTTTTCTGTTCATACATTTCTAAGGTCTTGTATAAAAAGGTAGGAGCATTTCCAACTACAGCTATTTTAGGATTTTCATCTTCAAATATTCTAATAACACTTGCCATTGAACGAGTAATTTTCATTTTTTCAGCTAAGAGCTTTGTTTCTTCATCAGCTATAAGACATCTTACTTCCATACCGTATTTTTTCAAGCTTGTCTTATTAATTCCTGAGAGAGCCATGGTCGTATCTGTATATATTGTAGCTTTTTCTTCAATAGCTTTTTTAATTATATCTTCAAAATTTTTTGATATTTTTAGATTGTATAGATAGTCAAAATCAGCAGATGTATGTACACATCTTTTTATTATTTTTTCTTCAAAAATACTATTAAATTCATAGCCCTTATGCTCAGATTTTATTATTTCATCAATAATTTCAAAACTCTTTTTTTCTATTTCAGACGGATTTGTTATATACATTGAGTCCATTTACCTTTCAAAGTAATTTTTAATACTATATTTATTTAATTAAGGAATATATAATTCAAGTTTAGTATGTTTATTTTCATTTAATATAAATAAATTCCTTATTCCTTCAATTATTTGCATAAATCTTGCTTCAAATCCATATATTATTTTTTCATATATACATAGCATACTACAATATTTTTTATATTCCTAATTACATATACTTAAATATCATATACAAGATTATAGATTCTCGTTGACCTTAATACAAAGTAAACTTCCCTTTTTTATTTCAACAAAAACTCTTTCTTTTTTTGCCACATTAGATGTCAGTATACTTGAGCCGAAATTCAAGTTATAGTCTTCAAGTTCATATTCAAAACCACTTAGAGTAATGCCCTGTACCTCTCCTATAAGACTGACAAATGAAATTGTCTGATTTACTTTGACATCAATGTAATTTTGTCCCTCTTTGATTAGAGTAATTTCATTATTTTCATCTAGTATGACCAGATTTACTCCTATGTTATCAGCATAGTACAAGAGATTTAAGTTAGCCATGAAATGATCTATTCTATCTCCTTTTGCACCAATCATTATTATTTTTTCAATACCCATTTTATATATCTCATCAATTGAAATCTCAGAGTCTGTCTTGTCTTTTTTTACAGGATATCTTTTAACTGTAACATCTTTATTTTTGTAATAATTGAGTACTTCTTCAGAAATAGAATCTAAATCACCTATAATGTAGTCAATATCCTTAGAATGTCTATATAATATATTGGCAGCACCATCTGATGCCACCAATATCTTCGCATTATCTAAAATATCTTTGTAAAAATCCATATCTTTTATAGAGCCGTTTACTACAAGTACAGCATAATCATTCATTTTTCATCCTTATTTCATATTCTATAATCTACAACAAATATCAAAATTTAACTTACATAAGTTTTTCTAAATTCTCTATATTTTGTCTGATACCTTTGTCGTTAAATACCGCTGAACCTGCAACAAACAATTCAGCTCCCGCCTTTGATATTTCAGATATTGTAGATTCATTTACTCCACCGTCTATCTCTATTATATAGTTATATCCGTATTCTTCTTTCCATTTTTTCAGTTTCTCAATTTTTGTTAAGCTGTTTCTAATGAAGCTTTGACCTCCAAAACCTGGATTTACACTCATAACCAAAACCAAGTCAACCATGTCAAGTACAGGGATGATATTTTCTATAGGCGTAGCAGGATTTAGTGTCACTCCTGCTTTCATACCGCACTGCCTTATATGTGCAAGCACCCTATGCAGATGATTTGTAGCTTCACAGTGGACAGTCAATATATCTGCCCCGCTTTTTTGAAAATCTTCTACATATCTTTCAGGTTTTTCAATCATAAGATGAACATCAAATATCATATTGCTTGCCTTTCTTATGGATTTGATAAATACCTGCCCTATAGAGATATTGGGAACAAACATACCGTCCATAACATCAATATGAAGATATTTGCAATTTGTATTATCTTCAACTTCCTTAATATCCCTTCCTATATTTGAAAAATCAGCCGACAATATAGACGGCGCTATTGATTTCATCAATACCTTCCCCCATTTTCATATTTTTTTATTTCACTTAACATTCTTATATAAGAGTCATATCTGCTTTTATATATCTTGCCCTCTTCTAATGCTGTTTTTATTGAACAAGATGGCTCGTTTTCATGTAAACACTTATTTTTAAACTTACAGCCCTCACTATACTTGTCAAACTCAATAAAATAGTCCTTAAGTTCATTTATTTTTATATCTGTAGCTTTTATTGAAGTAAAGCCGGGAGTATCTGCAATATATGAGTCTTTCATAGGCATTTTCAAAAGTGTAGCATAGGTAGTAGTATTTTTTCCTTTTTGTAATTTGCTGCTTATTGAAGATATAGCCTGATTAAAATCAGAGGATACATTGTTGATAAGACTGCTCTTTCCTGCTCCTGACGGACCTGCTACCACGTTGATATTTCCACTTATCTTAGATTTCAGTTCTTCTATACCTGTATTATTTACACTGCTTATTTCAACAGTTTCATATCCTATATCTTCATATATTTTGACAGCTTCTTTGTAAGTTTGTTCTTTATCAAGATCTGTCTTGCTAAAACAAATTACGACATCTATATTTTTCTTCTTTGCAAGCACTAAGAAACTGTCAATTATATAAAAATTCAACTTAGGCTCCAAAACAGAAAATACTAAGATTAATTTAGTGATATTGGCAACACTTGGCCTAATGAGCATATTTTTCTGCTCATATACAAAGTCTATAACAGCCTCATTGTCAATTTCGTCTGTTATTGCAATATCTACATAATCACCTACTATTATTGACTTATTTTCTTTTTTAAAGCTTCCTCTGGGTTTGCACTGATAAATTACATTATCACATTCCACATAGAAAAAATTTGCTATTTTTTTTACTACCAATCCTTTGATAATACAACCCTCTTTTCACTCATACTAATTTATAAGCACTTTTGCTGTTATAGAGCTATTGCAATTTTAAATATACAACATAATTATTTAAAATTTTACTTATTCTAAAATTGCTCTTATTTTAATACTTAAGATGTTATTTCATACAAATACGTTGCTAATTGCTAAAATGTTATTGTACCTGTAGTTGCAAAATACTTGCCACCTATAAATATATCAAATTCTTTAGATTCTCCCTTTCGACCGCTAAGTTGAACACTTACATTTTCACCTTCTTTTACTGATATAGTATTACTATAGGCTATAGCTCCATTGCTCTTATCCACAATTGTTATTAAGAGATCATCACCTTTAGGCAATACTACTTCGAGGTTTTTAGTAACTATCTCTGCTTCTATCTTAGGTTTTTCCTGTTCAGGTTCTTTCCTCGGTTCAATTTTATTTATAACTATATTTATCTGAGTACCTGGGACTTGTTGGCTTCCTGCTTGCGGTTCTTGAGAAAGAACTCTGCCGTCAGGTTTTGACGTATCTTCCTGGTAGCTTATGCTTCCGATTGAAAAATTACCTGTTATCTTCCTTGCATCATCAAGTGTAGCTCCTACCAAATTAGGAATCTTTTCCTTTTTTACTTCCTCACCCTTGCTTACTTCAATAGTCACCACATCATCAAATTTTGCCTTTTGCTCCTTAGCAGGAGATTGAGACATTACAAAACCTTCTTCTACATCCTTGGAAAATTTATACTTAACATTATGTTTAAGTTTCTTGTCTTCAATCAATTTTTTCGCCTCATCAAGGCTCTTGCCTACCACATCCGGTATATCAGTTATGTTTTCAGGCTGTTTGGAAACTATTACAGACACTTCCTCACCTTTTCTCAACTTTATCCCTGCGTCAGGGTTTTGAGAAAGTATAGTTCCGCTTTCTGTTTCCTCATCTTCTTTTTCAGACATTATCCTTATTTTAAGATCCGCTTCTTCTAATTCTTTTGTTGCTTTTTTAATATTCTTACCTACTATATCAGGTATCTTCACATTATTGCCTGCCAAAGCATCCCAGATATTGCCGGCTGAAATGAGATACGCTGAAGACAAAGCAACAACTATTATGGCAAGTAATATAAAATACTTTTTATATCCTCTTTTTTTCTTCTTCTTTGGCCTTTGCTCTTCTCTTTGTATATTTTCTTGTTTTACTGCCGGCATTATTTTTGTATGATAATCATTTTCCACAAAGTAACTTACCTCTTCGTTTTCATTTTGTATTTTATCTATGTCGGCTATTATTTGCGAAACATCAAGATACCTGTCATTTGGATTCTTCTGAGTCATTTTCAATAATATATTTTGCACAGAAGAAGATAGTATATGTTTATATTTTTCAGGTATTTCCAATTGACAGTTCACATGCTTAAGTGCTGTATTTATTGCTTTATCTTCATCATAAGGCACTTTTCCTGTAAGCATTTCATAGAAAACTATACCTAAAGAATATATATCACTTCTCTTATCAACATACTCTCCTTTAGCTTGTTCAGGAGAAATATAGTGAACTGAGCCCATTATACTTTCTGACTTGGTAATAGTAGCTGAGCTTGTTGCCTTTGCTATACCGAAATCTCCAACCTTTACTATACCGAATTTATTTATCATTATATTGTGAGGCTTTATATCTCTATGAACAATACCTTGATCATGAGCGGCTTTTAATGCCAAACATATCTGTCTTAATATTTCAAGAGCGCCTTTTTCTGCAAAACTGCCTCTCTCATTGATTATCTGTTTGATATTTTTACCATCTATATATTCCATGACTATATAAGATACATCATCATCACTACCTATATCATATACTCCTACTATATTCGGATGGTTGAGAGCTGCTGCAGCTTTTGCCTCATTATTGAATTTTTTGAGGAATTCCTCATCATTTGAAAATTCCTGTTTTAAAATTTTTACTGCCACAACTCTGTTAAGTACATTGCAATATGCTTTGTAAATCGTGGACATACCGCCTTCAGAAATTTTCTCCAGCAGAGCGTATCTCCCGCCTAAAATTATTTTTTCCATAATACTCTCCAAGATCTATTCGATTTCAATGACAGTTACAGTAATATTGTCTTTTCCGCCGTTGGTATTAGCTAAAAAAACAAGTTCCATACATATATTTTCCGGATCATTATTTTGTTGAAAAATAGACTTAATAAAGTTATCTTCCACCATATTGGTAAGACCATCGGAGCATATCAATATCTTATCAGAGCTTTGTACTTCTCGTACATAAAAATCTACTTCTAAACTTTCATAATATCCGACGGCTCTTGTTATTTCATTCTTATTTTCATGAGTTCTTGCTTTATCTTCATCTAATATACCTTCTTCAATTAGTTCCTGTACATATGAATTATCTTTGGTTATCTGAGTAAAGTTGTCACCATTTAGCATATACGCTCTTGAATCGCCTACATTCGCAATAAAAATTTTGTCATTTACAATTATTCCAGATACAAATGTAGTGCCCATAGGAGAAGATGTTTTTGATTTTTCATATATGACATTATTTGCAAGGTTTAAAGCCTTCTCAAATATTTTTTTTATATCATCATCAAAGATATTTGAAAAATCAAGTTTTTTAAATTCTTCATCCACATAATTTACGACTTCTTCAATAGCTTTTTTACTTGCATACTCACCATTTTCATATCCACCCATTCCGTCAGCTATGGCAAAAAACCCTACTGTAGTACCGACATAATTATTAATTTGCGAATAATAGCTGTCTTCATTTTTCTCTCTTTTTTTTCCTATGTCTGTAAGTGAAAAATATTTCATAACTTCTCCTTTGAAATTGCAGATATTCTGAGCTGACCGCAGGCCCCGTTTATATCCGTTCCCATTTCCCTCCTTATAGTTGCATTTATCCCATTTTTAGATAAAATATTCATAAAATTTTGTATTCTTATATTATCAGGTTTTCTATAATTACTATGTTCTGTAGAATTTACCGGAATAAGATTGATGTGGCAGAGTTGTTTTTTTACAAGTTTCACAAGCAACTTAGCATCCTCTTCACTGTCATTGACCTTATTAATCAGAGCATACTCATAGGTAACACGTCTGTTTGTCTTTGAGATATAGTATTCTACGGCTTCCATCAGTTCCTGTATATTAAACTTTCTTGATATCGGCATAATTTGACTTCTTTTTTCCTGACTTGGATTGTGTAGTGATATTGCAAGATTAATTTGCAACTTCCTGTCTGCAAAGTCAATTATCTTATCTGCAAGTCCGCAAGTAGATACAGTTATGTGTCTGGCACCTATATTTAATGTATCTTTTGACATTACTAAATCAAAAAACTTAAGTAAATTTTCATAGTTGTCAAAGGGCTCTCCACTTCCCATAATAACAACATTTGATATCTTTTCACCGACATCATTGCTCATAGCAAGTATCTGACCTATCATCTCTCCACTGCTCAAATCTCTAACTTTTGAACCTATAGTAGATGCACAGAAGGTACATCCCATCAAACAACCCACCTGTGACGAAATACAGACGGAAAGACCGAACTTATACTTCATAAGCACACATTCTATTATGTTGCCGTCATCAAGTTTCATAAGATATTTTTTTGTATAGTCTTTTTTGGACTGTAATTTCTTATATATACTTAGAGAATTAACAACGAAATTTTCAAGCATAAAATCTTTTAAATTTTTAGGTATATTATTTATCTCGTCAAATGATTTTATTCCCCTGTAAACAAGTGGATAAATCTGCTTTGCCCTGTACTTTTCAAATCCGTTGTCAACTAATATATTTTGAAATTCATCAAAATTATAATCCAGTATATTTCTTTTCATAAATCTCTCTTTTACAATATTCTTTTAAAAAACTTCTCCATCTCATATTTAGATAATCTCGTGATTACAGGTCTGCCATGCGGGCAGGCGAATTTATTTTCACAATGTTCCAAATCATAGACAATTTTTTCTATTTCTTCTTCTTTAATGCTGACATCATTGCCCTTTATAGCCGCCTTACAGGCTTTTGTTGCAATCTTGTCCTTTATCAGCTCAAGAGATAATTTTTCCTCAAGATATATATTGAAAACCTCATCTAAGAACTTAAGGCTTGCATCCATGTCCAAAAAATCAGGTATGGCACGAACTAAGATTATATTATCACCAAATAGGTCACACTCGAAACCAAATGAGCTTACTTCATCTATTATGCTTTGGCTATAATCCACAAGATTTATCGGTATCATTACATTTTGAGGTATCAAAAGCTGTTGTTGCACTATGGAATTAGAGTAAAACTCTTTTAAAAATCTCTCATACAGTATTCTCTCATGTGCGGCATGCTGATCTATGATATACATATCTTCATCATTGTATAACATAATATAGGTATCAAATACTCTTCCACCATAGCTAAGAAGGGTCAAATCCACTGAGTTGATTTTTTTATCACTTGTTTTTATCTCTTGATTAATAATTTTTTTGGGAATAGATAAAGTATTTACTTCTACGGGCTTAATTTCAGCTATATCAGCCTTTACCTGCTCTTCAATTGATACAATGTCCAGATTATCTTTAATTTCATCTTTACTATCGTATTTTATTTCATCCTCTTTTGCCTTATCTTCAGCAAAACTTACATCAACCTTATATATAAACTCTTCATCTTGTTTTTGCTTTGATATTACAATTTTTTGTTCTTCGTATTCTTCTAATGGCCTAATTTTTTTCTCTTCTTTTTTCTGTGACTTAATTTTGTAATTTGCTAATATATCATTAAAGAGAGTCTCTTCTTCCTTTTCTTCCTTTGCAATATTTACAGTCGGTATCATATTATAGTTATCAAGTTTATGAGATATTGCATTTTCTATCAAAGAATATATCAACTTTTCTTCTGAAAATTTCACTTCAAGTTTATTAGGATGGATGTTTACATCCACCATTGAAGGCTTAATTATTATGTCTAAGAAAAAAAGTGGATAATTTCCTGAAGGAATAAACTTCTTATAAGCATTTTCAATATGTGACGTAATAGTCTTATCCTTTATTATTCTACCGTTTACAAATATATATTGCATCTTCCTGCTTGAATACATGGCGGAGTTATTTCCTATAATTCCTCTTACACTCAAAAAATCAGAAAGTTTTTCATCAATTTCTATTATCTTGTCGTCATGCTTTTCTCCAAAAATAATATCCACAACATCAATTACTTTTCCTGTAGCATAGGTTGCAAACACCTGTTTTGAATTATTGATATACTTTATTTTAACATTAGGATTGGCAAGTGCATATCTTATCAAAAAATCTGTTATCTTAGCACCTTCAGCCTTGTCAGATTTTAGAAAATTCTTCCTTGCAGGCACATTTTCAAGCAATTCTTCCACTATTACAGTCGTGCCGTCTTTTGCTCCTGTCTTTGTCTTTTCCAGTAACTTGTCATTATTCATAACAACAGTCATACCGTAGTTACTGTCAGCTGTCTTGGTAGTCATAGATATCTTTGCAACCGCAGATATACTTGCTAAAGCTTCTCCACGAAAACCATTAGTAGATATATTTATAAAGTCGTCAAAGCTGCTGATCTTACTTGTTGTATGCTTCTTAAAAGCCTCTATAACATACTCCTCACTTATGCCACAACCATTATCTGTGACCCTAATATATGATTTACCTCCGTTTTTTATCTCTACTACCACTGATGTAGCTCCGGAGTCTATGGAGTTTTCGACCAACTCCTTAACTACACTGCATGGAGACTCTATAACTTCTCCTGCTGATATGAGTTTTATTATATTATCATCCAGTTTTTTTATAACATTTTGCATAAGTCTACCCTAAAAATTTATCCAAGCCAAATGCCACTCCATTTTCAGTATTGGTCTTTGTAATGTAGTCAGCTATCTCTTTGAGAGGTCCAACTGCATTTTCTACAGCTACCAAAGTACCTACACCGTTTCTCATACTGATGTCGTTGAAGTTATCTCCAAATCCCATGCTTTCTTCCTTACTTACACCTAATTTTTTCGCAAGTGCAAGAACTCCATTTCCCTTATTTACATCTTTTGCATTTACTTCTATCTCGTTAAAACTCTGAGAAACTATGTCATAAGGCATATCTTTTATTCTTTGAAATACCTTATCCCTATCTGTTACTGTAGTGAAAAAAATGTGAATCTTAATAGCACCGTCTTTTTCGTCAAGCTCATTTATCAACATTTCCATATCTTCAACTAATACTCTTGATTTTTTCACCATATTTAAAAACTCTATAGGTATATATTCTATAATTTCAGCGTCAGATTTCTTATTACAATATATTTTATCATCTATATAGGCTTCAAAGAGTAAGTCCTCATCTTTTAAGGCATCATAAATTTTCTTTATATCTTTTTTATACATCAAAGTTTTGTATATTTCTTCCTTAGTGAAGGTATCAAAGCAATACGCACCATTTGCCGTTATGGCATATCTTATAAACGGTATACTTTCTAAGATATGATCCATCTCTGCAAAGGCTCTACCTGTACAAAATGCAAATTCAATACCTTTGTCTATATATTTTTTAATTGTATTTATGGTGATTTCACTTAGCTCACTGTTGCTGTCAAGCAATGTTCCATCCAAATCGCTAACTACTAATTTTATCATTATTCCCCTACTTTTCCTCTTTTTTCTTTTGCAGAAAAAGACTCAAAATCTATTCTTATTATTTGCGTAACTGCAAAACTCCTCTTCATTGCCGAATCAAAATGTTCCATATATTCAGGAAGATACTTTTCACACAGTATCTTAAGTGCCTCTTTTTTCTCATTCTCATCACTTACAAATACGGCATTGCCGTAAAAAATCGCTGATTTAAACAAAGTAGTAAAATTATCTTTTTCATAAGTTGGAATATTTTGAGAAACAAAACTTACACAGACTCTCGGATTTTCCTTGAGTATATCAATCTTTCTTCCAACCTTGGCGCAATGAAAATATATAGACTCTCCCTTTCTTACATGGGAAATAACTACAGAATATGGCTCTTTGCCGTCGTACATTGATATATTGGCAAATAATGATTCATCCACCACTTCCAAGGCAAATTTTTCATCTTTTTGCCTGTCTTTTCTCCTTAATTCAAGCTGTTTCATATTTCCTCCTCTTAGTATATAAAACTTTTTTTATTAAATCTTTTTATCTTAGTATATCTTAGCAATATTTATACTTTACACTTGTATAATTATACTCTATTTTGAATTTTTTGTAAAACTTTAATAACTTGGAATCTACTGATATAATTTTTACAACAAAAACTTCAAGTTGTTATTGAATTATCAACAATTCTACTGTAATACAATTATATGACTTTTTTATAGATTTTTATACTAATCACCGTTTATAATGCCAAGCAGTTATTTTAAATAACTTTATACATGGTGGAGATCCTGATAACTTTTTTGTAACATAAATACATATCTTTTTGACAAGTTTTTAGTATTAGTATTACTTATAATTTTGTATATGAAAAAGCGACTGGGTAAATCCACAGTCGCATAATTATATAAATTACATAGTAGGTATTACTATTTCTACTCTTCTGTTTAATTGTTTGCCTTCCTTGGTAGAATTTGTAGCAATAGGTTTCTTTTCTCCAAATCCGGTAGTTGTAATATTGGCTGTTATTCCATTTTTAATTAGAAAATCCTTTACTGAGTTTGCCCGGTTTTCAGACAACACTTGATTGTACTCGTCAGTATCGTCTGAGTCAGTATGTCCATAGATTTCAAACTTTTCCACCTTTGCCTTTTTTAAAACAGCAATGAGTTTCATCAATACATCATTTGCATCTTGTCTAATATTATACTTATTAACATCAAACAATACACCTGAATCAAGTTTTATCATTATACTGTTTGCCTCTATCGGAGGTACTGCAGGGATAGGACTGAGAGTTGGAAGTTTACCGGCTTTTTCCAGGGGCTCCGCATCAACTATAATTTTCTCTCCGTTGACTCTTATATCAGCTTTTCCTTTACCTTCATTATATATTTTCATATCTAAAATTTCATTTTTATACGAACCTGAACCGTCACCGCTATTTCTTATTATGACTTCTCCTGTATTATAATTATACGTTGCAGAACCGTCCTGACTTACCATAATAGATATTTTCCTCATACCGTCACTGTATTGTCCGCTACCGTCTGAATCAACTTGTAATACTATGTCATTTTTTTCATCCCTGTATTGTCCGCTTCCATCTTTATTAGCTTGAAGACTTATCCCTGTCTTATTATTAATGTACTGTCCACTACCATCTCCATCAGTTTGTATTACAATGTTTCCATCTGAATATTGACCGCTGCCGTCTCCATCAGTCTGAACCACCTTTTTACCATCTGACATTTGACCGCTTCCACCCTTACCTGTTTGTGCAACAGTATTACCACTGACTATAGTTCCATTTTCAATTTTTACAGGTGTAACTGTCACTCCAGGCACTGACGCCAAGTCCTTTGTTATATCTATCTTTATTTTTGCATTAGGCTTTTCTGTAATTAAAAGATTAGGTAACACAGGCATTTCAATAGCCGGTATCTCTCCTACCTTATAACCTGGTACGGCGAATTTGCTGTCTGCACTTTCACTACTTTCAGTCTTTTTATTCTCTATATCATCCTCACTATCTTCTTTATCTTCATCATTAACTTTTTCATCTTCTGAATTGCTTTTATTATTTTCTTTATCCTCATCTTCTTTATTACCTGTAACTTTTACATTTGTATCTGTAGAATCAGTAGAAGCTTTATTATTTGAACAACCGTAAATTACTATCATACTTAAAAGTAAAAAAAGTATGAGCAAAAAATCCTTCTTTTTCATAACACTCTCCTCTTAAAATTATTAAAAGTCATTATTAAAAACACCATAGCTGTCACCATAAAAAATACATCAAAATACTGTGTAGTAATATTAAGTTTTTTTAATTTACAAAACTTAGAATTATCACATATACTTCGAATAGCTTCATTTTTTAAAATACTTAGTATCTTTTAATAATGGTCATTAACAAATTATTTTTTGTCATTATACCATAAAATAAATCTCTATTTTTCATTTTTTAATATAACTGTAAAACGCATTACTATAATTTTATAAATATATTTTTTTATAAAGTTTAGACTTTCCAAATATTACATAATTATATTCATTATTTAATCTGTAATTTTTATGTAATATAATTTAATTTTTTTTCGCAATTTTAACGGTATTTTTTATATTTTTAATACAAATTGTAATATAATCACAATATTTTATTTGTTTTTTTCTATGATAAAATAACTACGTTATTAAATATAAGGAGGAACTTATGAAAAAAAGACTTTTATGGAGACTTATTACTTTAGTAATAGCAATTGCAATATTTGCAATAATGGAACTCACAGGAAACGGCGGAAACAGTCCTGAAAAAATATCAAAGATACTTGCACAAGGTGAGCTTGATATCACTTTTAAAGGAACTGCATCGCAAAAATACCTGGATATTTTGTCAGAAAAAAGATCAGCTGAAACTATCAAAGAGACTCATAGGCAAGATATTTTAAGTGAGATAAAATACTTCTTCAATTATTTTGGCTTTGATGAAGAAATTAGAAAGCAAAAAGAACCTGAACTTATGGAGACTTTTGAAAGAATCTATTCCAATGCAGATTACAAGATTATACAAGCAGAAAAAAGTGGTAAAGGTATAGATGTTTCAGTGGAATTGAAGCCCTTAAATACAATGATAGAATTCGAAGATGAATTTAACAAAATACTTGATGAAATGAACAAAGATTTCAAATCAGGTAAGCTAAAAGGCACTGAAAGTGAATTAAATAAGCAACTTACAAACAGAAGTCTTGAAAAATTCTTTGAAATCGGCAAAAAGAAAATAAACTTTCAAGATAAAAGAACTATTACCTTAAATGTAAACAAGTTAAATACCGGACACTACCAAGTTGATTCTAAGAGCTTGGCTAAAATCATATCTGAAGTTGTTCCATACAAATCAAAATAATCCAATTTTTATTATTTTAAAACTATATAATTATTCAAACAACAATATCAAAAAACCCGCGTATGAAGTATAACTCGGGTTTTTTGATATTGTGGGTCTAATCTATGTTATTTTCGTACTACCTCATTTATAAGAAATTTCAACTATCATACTTTATCCTTTAAGTTCTTGTCGTTATCAGCATATGTTTCTTTCTTGTCTTCTATTTCGTTAGATTTGTAGTATGAATTGTCGCAATTCTTTTGTTTTGCTTCCAATTTTGAATTATATGTTTTATCAATTCTTTCCATGACACTATTAGTCGTACTAAATTCTGCTTTTTCAAAGCTTAAGGAATGATTTGACAGAGCAAATGGAGATGATAATATGGTAAAAGCCAAGGCTGTCATCAATCCGCTTTTTAAAAAATTACCTGATTGTTTATATTCCATGCTTTCCTCCTAAATTGAAATTTCCAAAGCTATTTATAGTGATGATATATTTTGTTTACACTAAGAAATATATCAGCTTTAAATAAAAGTTATTTCTTTCAAATCAAAAAAATCAAAATCATTTACTATTTATTAAATACTATAAATACTTGATATCTAAACACTATGTATTGAACTGTTTCATTAAATTATGATAAACCAAAGCATTTCAATACTTAGTATGTATTATATTTTATGTAATTAAACTCTACTTTAAATAGTTTAATTTAATAAAAGTTTTTTAAAAAAACAAGATGACTGATTAACTATATAATTCAGTCATCTTGTAATATTGCGCAATATTATTTATTCAGCCTTTCATAGACCCTATTATATTCCTGATATCTTGAATTAACTACAAAGAAAAAAGGTGCAAATATAGCTCCTATTATTATAACAGAGATGATACCTGCTACAATACGATAAGCGTAATCTTCCAATAAACAATAAAATTTACTGTGATGTCTTCCGTAGTATATACTCTCACCATATTCATCTTTTAATTCCCAATCTCTTTCGTCCGAAAAACTCCTTAAAAGTATGAGCGCAACAAGTGCAATGCAGAATAATATTATAATCCACACTATCATAAGTATCAACCTCCATTTCTTCAAAATTAATCTTCTACTTTTATAATATTGTATATTAACTTTTCCCTTATGTCAATGTTTATAATACCAAGTAGTTATTTTATTCTAAAAACCAATTAAATAGTCCTAAAAGTATATTAAGGATAGTTGTTGAAAACTAAAAAATAATATTTCAATAGATCTGAATATATGGCATTATAAATGGTGATTTGTATTAGAATACTCTATAGCATATCCTTTAGTTAATAAATATTTAGTTTATCATTTTTATGAAATATTTCCATTATTCTATTAGATTTTAGTATAAATTAAAAACTTAAGAGGTCATGAAAAGTGAAATTTCATTTTTCATAACCCCTTTAACAGTATATAGTAATATTAAGCAATTATTTTTGTTTTTTATAAAGTCCTGTAAGCATTAATGCTATTGCTCCGTCACCTGTTACATTACAAGCTGTACCAAAGCTGTCTTGAAGAGCAAATATTGTAAGCATTAGAGCAGTACCGCTTTGATCGAATCCAAGCACTGAAATTATTATACCAAGAGATGCCATTACAGTACCTCCAGGGACTCCAGGTGCTCCTATAGCAAATATACCAAGCAATAATATGAATACTACCATTGTTCCAACCGGTGGTATGTTTCCTGTAAGTATCTTAGATACTGTCATAACGAAAAATACTTCTGTCAAAACTGAACCGCATAGGTGAATAGTTGCTCCTATAGGAATTGCAAAATCGACAATTTCTCTATCAAGTACTGTTGATTTTCTCGCACATTCAAGAGATACAGGTAGTGTCGCAGCAGAGCTCATAGTACCTACTGCTGTAAGATATGCAGGACCGTAATGTTTCAATACTTCAAAAGGATTTGACTTTGATATTGTTCCTCCTATACCGTACAATACAGCAAGCCATATATAGTGCATTACTATAACTATGATTATTGCCTTAATAAACACAGGGAATTGATGTATTATTGCTCCTTCGTATGCAAGAGTCGCAAAAGTTGATGCAACGAAGAAAGGAAGAATAGGTACTACTATTTTTTGTACTACAACCATCATTATATTATTAAATTCTATGAATAGTTTTTCCATCAATTCAGACTTAGTCCATATTATTGCAAGTCCAAAAATTATTGAAGTAACAAGAGCAGTCATAACCGGAAACATAGGCGGTATACTTAATGAAAATAATATTTCAGGAAGCTCTTTTGTCCCTGCAACATCTGAAACTATATTTAGATTAGGTATTATTATATATCCGGCTATCATTGACATAAATGCCGCACCTATAGATGAAACATAGGCTATTATCAAAGCTGTAGTCAAAAGCTTATTCGCATTTTGTTTCAGTCCTGTAATAGCAGGAGTGATAAAGCCTACAATTACCAAAGGAACTGCATAAAATATTATCTGTCCTAAAATTTGCTTAATTGACATAAATATTTGTATACTTTTTTCATCACACTTAAGACCCACCAGCAAACCTATTATAACTCCAGCGATTAATTTGACTATCAAATAATCTTTCTTTTCTTTTTGTTCACTCATTTTAAAACCTCCTATTTATATATCAATATCCTAAAAATATTCTAATACTATTATCTATTTAATCTATGGACAATTTTCATAAATGATATTCAAAATAGCATATGATTTATGACTTTATTATAAATGCAATAAAAAAGATTTATCCATTATTTTATTAGAATTTAGTATAAATATTGTTTGATTAATATATAAAGTGTTATATAAATTTTCTTTAATTATCATAAATCAAAACTTCGACATAACTAATAAAAGATAAACATATTTCTATTTTATATATTTAATCACTTATTTAATTAGTTCAAGTAATACATCATCAGAATATTTAAATCCTTGATTGCAAAGTATTCCAACATTTTTTATCGTATTTTCAACGCTGTCGGATACTATGCCAACCTTGTTTCTAACTATAACACCGTTAAGAGCAAGGTACGAACTTACTACAGCCTCTGATGCACAAACTGAAAGTTTCAAAGAGCAGTTGTCTTTTGCACCGTCACATATCATACCTGTGAGATTGGCAAGCAGATTATTACAAGCACCTTTCATCTGTTCGTTTGTGCCATCAAGCATATATGTCATTCCTGCACATACCCCCACTCCTGCACCTATAGCACATCCGCACATTCCAGAAAGTTTTCCTGAATACACCTTGACATATTTATTTATAAGATGAGCTAAGAATATTGCTCTGAGCACTCTCTCCTCATCTACGTTTTCCTTTTGTGAAACCAAATATATAGGTAGAATTACACCCAAGCCTTGATTCCCACTGCCACCGCTTGTCATTACAGGTAAGTCTCCTCCCCCCATTCTCATATCTGCAGCTGCTGAAGTGGCAATTCTTATTGTCGTTATTACATCATTACCTATGATGTTTTTCTCTTGCAGGGTCTTTAAGGTTTTACCTATATTTAATGCATAATCGCTGTTTATAGCTTCATTAAATACATTCATATTAAGTTTTATTCCTTCTTTTATGTACTCAAGTTCAGCTATGTCCACATCTTTTGCTATCTCAACTAAAATATCAAAGTCAAGACTCTTTATCAAATCTTCATCCATAGATGATGATGTATCACATACATTTTTTTCAAGTAGTGTCTTACCATTTACCTTAATAAGTACGACATTTGTATGGCCTGCTGATATTACCACTTCAACAATTTCATTGTCTGTAAAAACCTCGGATTTTATATATATACTGTGGCAGTTTTCCTCTATTTCCTGACTTATGTCAGCCTCATTCAAAAAATTCAATGTTTTTTTCAGACTTTCTTCAGTAATATCTGACAATACCAAGAGATTTTTCTTATCATCTCCGTTTAAAAGGCCTAAGCAAAATGCCAGTTTCAATCCCGATTTTCCATTGGTATGTGGCACCATAACCGACTTTCCGTTTTTGTATATGTTCTTACTTGTAGTAAGCACTATCTTATTTATACCGCCTGTTACATACCTTCTACACACACTTCCTGCAAAAGCTATAGCAACAGGCTCGGTACAACCTATCGCCGGTTTGACATCTTGATATACAAGATCTAAGAGTTTTTTAGTAAGCTCTTTCATTATTAAACCCTCCTTTTATATTGAATTTACAATAACTGTAAGTATAAGTTATAATCTTAGACTGGTTATAATAAAGTCAATTAATTAATAATATAATATTACAATATTTTTTGTAAAAAGAAAAGTAGTTTTTTTATTTTTTTTAACATTATTTCATAGTATTTTACTACACATTTACCAGTCCTCTTGCTACTATCTCCACTTTTCCATTCAGGTTGATATCACTTATGACTCCATACTTAAGTCTTGTCTGAATATTAAGCACTCCACCCGGTTGAAATACATCTAAATCCAACTCCTTACTGTAAATATATGAAAGTGCAGAGCCTACCGCTGACGTACCTGAGGCACAACTTCTCTCCCAAAACAAGCTGTCAGTTGCCTTCACATATACAAGAGGTGTCAAAAAGTCAGTATCAAAGTCATAAAACATTATTCCAAAGGCATCGTAGATTTCACTTTCCATAAAGTCCTTAACTATCTTGAAAATATAGTCTTTATCCTGAACACTCTTTATATCTATTATAAAATGAGATATACCGTCAAAATCAACTCTATATAACTTATACCTATCTTCCAGTAAAAGTTCTGTAGGTATCTCGCTTGGTAGAGGCATTGCTATCTTTGACATATATCTGAAATCATCCAACTTTTGCACAGTACATCTTAGAACTTTTTCAAGGCCTGAAGCTTCAATATCAACATAATAGTTATTTCCAATATTTCTAATACTCTTATGGTCATAGTGAACGAGGAGAGCTGCAAGAGATCTTGTAGCATTACCGCAGAACTCTCCACCCATCATCTGAAGCCTTACAGCAATATTATCATCTTCTATTTTCATTTTTTCAACAAAACCTACCTGCTCTGCATACAAACTACTATAGTCCATAAGCTTCTTTGCTATCTCTATATGTTTAGTTTTTTCAACTTCATCCAAAATAAATACTGTCATATTTTCTACCGGATTTACCTTAACAAATTCCAGTTGCATAACAGCCTCCTCTTTTTTATAATTTTATTCCTTGTTTTGAGTATCGTCTTTGTCTCTATTTTCTTCTTCCACATCTACTTGTGAATAATCATGTACTTGTGCTTCCTTATCATCAAGGCTTACATCACTTATATCGTCATTTTTCAATTCTTCTGTTTTGTCATCATCCTCTTCAAACGGGTTTTCTTCTAATACTCCACCATTGTTCTTTACTTCATCTACTAAAATATCTATAATATTAAAAGGAAACTCTCCCTTTTCAACGTAGGTAAAATAAGTGTTTAATATCATCTGATTATCTGTAATATCTACAATTTCAATATTACCTGTCTGTATATCATAACCTGCCCTTATATTACTCCATTTGTAAAATTCATCGTCGTATTTTAGACCGTCTCTACAGATGTAAAACTCATCAGCAAAGGTCAAATTTTTCGCCATTCCCTTGGTATTAAATACCTTGAAAACTGTCTTTTGCCTACCGCTCATTATTCCAAATCCGACTTCATATCCATGCTTTACTTTTTCTACTATATCATTGGTAAAAGTTGCAATATAGTCTTTTTGGAATATATCTACAAAGTCTTCCCCTACATACGAAATATCAAATATAAACTTATCCTTATTCATCTTTTCAACAATTAAGGACTTCATCCTATTATCTGATGCCGGAGTAAAATAGTAAGTCTCAATTTCATTATACATTATCGAAACCTTTTTTCTCTTCATAAATATACCTTTTTCATAAAGCGAAATAGGTATATTTATACTGAATTTGACATAAAAAGCTACCAATAATGCAATATCTACCAAAATAAAGAGATAAACTGTATACTGTGCATAATTAATCACATCAGAAGTTAATTTTTTAAAAAATATCAGGTACTGTACCACTAAGGCAAAAAATGCAAAAAGCACTATTAACAACCAGCTCCCAATAATTGACGAGAATTTTAATCCTATTTTTTTTCTAAGTTGACCCATAAAATCTCCTTAATAATTATAAAATACTATTTGTTTAAATAACGAAAAATTTTTTATTCTATTAGTTGAATTATTAGCTAATACTAATATCTATTTAATCTATAAATAATAGTCATCAATGTTCTTAAAAAAACAGCATATTGTTTATGATCCATTATAAATGTACTGAAAATATTTTATCCATTATTTTATTAGATTATAGTATAAACTTTGAATACTTAAATACGAAATTATCCGTTATTATATTAAAAATTAGTACAAAACTTAAATTTTAATATTTACAATTATAATTTTATCATCTTTTTATTTTAATTCAAGAATTTTTTTGTATTTATCCATACTTTGGCAAAAATTCTCTGCTATAATATCATTAGCAAAATGGACGTGTAAATATGTTGCAAGAGTGTTGTTTTTTAGATATCCCCCTACCCATTTCTTCACACTTTTATCATATAGAGTCTTCCTCATATCAAATACTGTATCTTCTTCACTTTGAAAAGTAGAATAATGAAATTCATGTCCTCTTATCTCCTGACCTTTTTTTAAAATTGGAGTATCTAACTTACTTCTTGCATTACAATAACCGAACCTTTGTAATTTTTCACTCATTGTACTTACACCTTCAAAAATTCCTACCATCTCATATTCTTCATCATTAGATACTATCTTTTCTCCAAGGTACATAAGCCCACCGCACTCTGCATAAATAGGCATATTTTGATTTGATTTTTCATAAATATCTCTCATAAGTGATTTGTTTTTTGATATTTCATTTGCGTAAAGCTCCGGATATCCGCCACCTATATACACAGCATGACAATAGGGCAATTTTTTATCTTTAAAAGTATCAAATTCTACTATCTTAACACCCTTTTCCTTAAGATGCTCAATACCGTCTTCATAATAAAAATTAAATGCTCTATCCTTTGCAAGAGCTAAAACTACATCATAGCTTTTCTTTTTTTCATTACTTTTACAAAGTATATCTTCATTTTCTGCAAGTTGAACAAGTGCATTTAAGTCTATATATTGCTTTATAATATCAGCAATTTTTCTTATTTTTTCTTCATTTTCAACGTCTTCATCTGCCAAATTTAAACCGAGATGTCTTGATGAAAATCCGATATCTTTCATTTTTGGTATATGACCCAACACTTTGATATCACTGATTTTTTTTATTGCAGATTTTAATATATTATAGTGACTTTCCGAATTTACATTGTTTAGTATTATACCTCTTATATTCAAATCCTTGTCAAATTCTATAAATCCCTTTACTAATGCTGCAATTGAAGATGACATCTTAGCTGCATCCACAATCAATATAACATTAGCATCCAAAATTTTTGCCATTGAAGATGTAGAGCAATAGTCAGACATATCCTGATAACCGTCAAACAAACCCATGACCCCTTCGACTATTGATATATATCTTGCTTTTTTTGAAAATATTTTTCTTATCTCATCTTTAGAAAGCATAAATTCATCAAGATTTGAAGATGTATTTCCAGTAGATATCTTATGGTACCCGATATCAATATAATCCACTCCTACCTTAAAACATGAAACATCATAGTTCATATCTCTAAGAGCTCTTGCAATACCGCAGCTTATAGTAGTCTTACCTATTCCTGAATTTGTAGCTGCTATTACTAATCTTCTCATATCTATCTCCATCTTATTATTGATATTTTATTACTTCCTCAACTTTCCCACATGAAAAACACATTAAAGATATTGAAATTTGAGTATATTTTAAAAATATAATATTATGCTTGACATAGTTTTTTCAGTGTATTCATTTTTTTAATAAATATGCAAATTTCAATAAATATCATTAAGAAAATTCTGTGTCAAGTAGTGTATTAAAAAATCAATAAACATTTAAATTTCAACTAAAATTAAGAAAATTTTAGTGGGAAAGTTGAGTTACTTCTAAATACTTATTCAAATTTTTATACCATTATATTATCTCATTTTTTCAAAAAAAAGCAACACTTCCTAAGTTTAGTCTTATTTATTTTAAATCATTCAAGATTGGTCTTATAATTGAATCAAGATATATTATTTTTAGTTTTTATAAACTAAAGGTAAAAATTCTACAGCTTTTTATTAAGATTTAAACACTATTATGGAAAATTTAAGTTCACTAACTTATGATAGAATATAGATTTTTACTAAGCGATAATTAAAAAATATCATAAAATTTTCCACCATAAATTAATTAAATATAGTATAATATGCTGAAACAAATTTTTTAAAATGGAGGTTTATTTTGCAAAACTCTCTTAAATATAAGATGATAATGATTTATTTCTTACTTGTATTTGTAGCTATGGTAATAGTTGGCGTATTTATCAATTCCGAATTTGAAAAATACAATATGAACCTTGTAAGAAACGACATGATTAACATAAGTCAAAATATTATAGATAATATGAGCATATTGTCAAAAGATGACTTTTATTCTCATAAGAATGAATTACAAAGCGGTATACTTGATATGCCTATTTCAAAATCTTATGAAGTCTCAATCATAGATCCATTTTCGTACGATATACTGGCATCTACAAATTCAACCTTTGAATCTCAAAATGCTTTTTCCGTATTAAACGAAGGCATATTACTTGACTTGGCAAGTGAAAATGTAGTAGAAAAAGATATTTTGATAGAAAGTGATACAGAGCGATACAGTATTAAAAATATGGCTTTTGCCAACAAAAACAATGACGGCAGTATAAGATATATCTTATATGAAAGACGCAGCCTTGATGACATAGATTCTATGCTGAAAAATGTAACTTTGATGATAATAAGAGCAACCTTATTAGCACTTTTCATCACTATATTTTTCGGATACTTTGTTTCAAATTCCATAACTATTCCGATTAAAAAACTTACCAGAGTTGCTCTTACTGTTTCAAAAGGTGATTTTTCTGCCAAAGTAAAGGTAAATTCCGCCGATGAAATAGGACAACTTGGCTCAACTTTCAACTATCTTACAAAGAACCTTGAAAATATGATAAAAGAGTTATCTTCTGAAAAAAGTAAGCTCAATGCAATAATATATCACATGCAAAACGGACTTGTAGCCATTGACAATTTTGGAAAAATTATACATTGTAATGCTAACTTTGTAAACATAATAAACTCCAATCAAAATGTAGACTCTCTTATAAATAAAAGCTACGATGATGTAATTAGTCAATTCACTAATGAACTGAGCTTTTCAAAGATAATAAGAAACTACAGCACTAATAAAAGTGAAGACATCACATTAAATATTAATGACAAATACTATACAGTCTCATCTGCCGTATTTAAGGAAGAAAACGGTGCACTTGCAGGAATAATCGTCGTATTTCAAGATATTACAGAATCAAGAAGATTAGAAGAACTTAGAAGGGATTTTGTTGCAAATGTTTCTCACGAACTTAAAACTCCTATAACTTCTATAAAAAGTTATACAGAGACTTTGCTTGACGGAGCTATAGAAGACAAAGATACTGCAACATCTTTTTTAAATGTAATAGATAATGAATCAGATAGAATGAACAATATAATCAAAGACTTACTTCAACTTTCTCATATGGACTACAAAAAAGAAAGCTGGGATATGTCTTTAACTGACCTCAATTCTTTAGCAAAAGATTGTATATCAAAGATGATACTTCATGCTGACATGAAAAATCAAAGGATAGTTGATGAAATCCCTGATGATAAACTGCCTGTGATTATAGATAAGAGTAAATTCGAACAGGTAATAATAAACCTCATATCAAATGCCATAAAATACACCAATGTCAATGGAACAATAACTGTCAAAACTTTTGTAAAAGAAGGAAAGTGCCATATTTCAGTAACAGATGACGGAATAGGAATACCTGAAAAAGACCTTCCGTTTATTTTTGACAGATTCTACAGAGTGGACAAGGGTCGCTCAAGATCTCTTGGAGGCACCGGTCTTGGACTTTCTATTTGTGAAAGCATAGTGGCTGAACACGGAGGGACTATCAGTGTTACTTCTATATTTGGAGAAGGTAGTATATTTACAGTAAGCATACCTATGTAATCATAACCACCAGTTGAACTGGTGGTTTGCACTAGCCCTATAAGGGCATATTACTTACAACCTCTCAAGAGGCACTGAATAAGTCCGCCAATTGTATAATATTTTTCAGGCTGCTGCTAAAGCAGCCTTTATTATGCCTTCTTACTCTTACTACCCGTAAACGGGTCTATATACTCTTTTATTGTTAGTTGATCATTCATTATATCTTCTTGTAGCTGATTTTTTATATATTTTTCTATTGCTTTCTTATTTCTTCCTACTGTATCTACATAATATCCTCTACACCAGAAATGTCTGT
>FUZS01000014.1 GCA_900167215.1 [Eubacterium] yurii | reverse complement strand
AGATTCGAGAACCTAAAACGCTTGTGTAAAACTAAACAAAAGGCGTGGGAATGGGCAAACTCAAGGCTTGGTTATTGGAGAGTGGCAGGAAGTTTTATACTATCAACAACCCTAACAAATGAATATCTCGTATCCCAAGGATATGATGACATATCTTTAAGATACGAGAGACTTCACTCGAACTATTGAACCGCCGTATACGAGAACCGTACGTACGGTGGTGTGAGAGGTCGGCTACTCAAATAATGGGTAGCCTCCTACTCGATGCCTTTATATTAAATTTAATTTAGTACCTTGCATTATACAGTACCTTGTGGTATAATGTAATTGTAAAAAAGTTGATAATAAAATTAAGTTCCTGATTTTACAAGAGAATAAAAACTTTTTAGACTATAATTATCAATATGTATCTTAGAATTTATTACCTATACCAAAATTAAATAATTGATAAAATAATTTTAGTGCATTTATGATGTAGGACTAAGCTATATACTATTTTTTAAAAAACGATAGATAAATATTATAAAAGGCTAAAAGGCTAAATAACTTAAATAGATAATGATATTAGATTAAGTATTATCATATACTGCTTTTTGAGTAGAAGTAAAAATTTAAGTCAAGATAAAAAATATTTAAAAGTCAATACGGCTTTAATACTAACTGTAATCAGAGCATTTATTTTTCAATGAAAGGAGACAAGAATGAATATACAGTTCAAAAAAGGTGTATTGGAATTACTTGTGTTGTCTCTGCTCATCGACAAAGACAGGTATGGATATGAGTTGGTGGAAGAGATATCAGGACATATAGATATCTCAGAAGGGACTATATATCCATTACTTAGAAGGCTCAAAAATGACGGATATGTTGATACATATCTGCAAGAGTCTCAAACAGGACCACCAAGGAAGTACTACAAGCTTACAGATATAGGTAAGAGTTCACAAGATTTGCAGTACAAAGAATGGGTGGATTTTACAGAGTCGGTGAACAATATATTAAAGACAACAGGTGAAGGTAAGATTATTCAAAGAAGCGATATAGCAACTTAAAAAAGAAAGATTAGTTAAGATATTTTTAAAAACGAATGTAATAAAAGGAGGATAGCATGAAAAAAAGAGAGTTTTTAGACTTACTCAGATTTTACCTCAGGGACATGCCTAAGACGGTGACGGATGACATAATTTCAGATTATGAAGAACATTTTGCCATTGCAGCGGAAAAAGGGAAAAGTGAAGAAGATATATGTAAGGAGCTTGGTTCTCCTGAAGCAATAGCAAAAGAATATATAAGTGGAGAAAAGATTCACCTCGTGCCTATTGATATAGGTGAAAATATGAAAGATGAGAATAGTGCTAAAACAGGTTATGAGTCAAAACAAAAATCAAATTATGAAGGAGGTAAATTTAAAAAGTCTTCATCTAAGGATGATGACAATAAAAAAGCACTTAATATTTTATTGATAGTATTGGTGGTTCTTGGAGTATTTTCTATTTTGCCACCGCTATTTGGATTTGGATTCGGTTTAATCGGTTTAGTGATAGGTATTGTCAGCTTGATACTTAGTATTATATTTGGTATATTTTGGGGAGTAATAAGTCTGATTTTAGGAATATTTCAATTTGGCTTAGGGCTTATTATGAGTGTTTTAGGAGCGATTTTTCCTTTCCTGCCTTTTAATATATTTAGTGGCAGGGCTTCAAACTTATTTATAAATGTCAATCCTTTTACAGGTATATTTGCTGCATTTACAACCATTGTATTTGGATTGATTGTAATATTTATAGGTATACTTATAGTAAAATTTTTGTTTAAAACTCTTAAAGATCTTTTCATAACAATACAATGGAAGAAAAGGAGGAGCAGTGATGAAAAAAGCTCTAAAAATTTTGATAATACTGATGTTGATAGGTAGTATATGTACTGCAATTTCATTTTTCATATTTGACTATAATAATGCAAAAAATTTTTTAAACAAGTATAGTAATTCGTTTAAAACACATAAATATGAGTATGATTTTACAAAAGACGGAGAAGAATCTAAAAACTATTATGATGATGATTTTTCTGATTATGTAAATAAAAAAGCAAATGAGTTTGCAGACGGTTTGACCGAGTCGATATTGGAAGGAGTATCTGATGACTTGACAGACGACTTAAGTGATGAGTTATTTATGAATAAAAAATTTTCTGATGCTAAGATATTTGGAAAATATATAAAGTTGTTAAAAACTGAAAAGTTAGGAGAGTTTAATCAGCTACATATTAAATCTCCATACTTATTCTCAAAGATTGTAAAATCAGATGAATACAAGATTGAATTTTACTCAAAAAATGATAATAAGGATATATTCAAGCATGTTGGCATTAGGCAGAATGGACAAAAATGCGAAATATCATGCTCTGAAAAATTTAACAAGAACCTACCTTGTATGATTATACACACACCTAATCCTCAAAATTTGAAACTTGATGTGGATATTAAAGACGGTTTTTTCTCTTCTCAAGAGACTCTTAAGTCAGCTAAGATAGAGATGGATAACGGAGTCTTGGGTCTTAGCGGAAAAGAATCATATGATATAGATGTAGAGATGGATGACGGTGTAATCAAGATGGAATTTGATAACTGCGATGCAAAAGTGCAGGTGGAGGGACAAAGTGGTTTGGCGAATATATCTGGGAAAAAACACATACTTGAAGATACAAAATTTGAAGAGAAGCTTAAAAATGCAAGAGATGATATAAAAATTAAGATAGATTCAGGTGTTTTGAGAATAGAGTAATACTAATCACCATTTATATTGCCAAGAAGGTTATTTTAGCAAATTACGTTTCTTGTAGATTGTCAATATTTTTGCTGTTATAAAATCACAGGGCTTTTTGATAGGTTTTTAGTATTAATCGCCTTTTCCATAGTTTATGCCAATATTTATAAAAAATGGTTCTTTGTCAATAGTGGGGGTGTAAAAACACCTCTACTATTGTTAAATACGTAGGTATATCAATTTTCTAAATCTTTCATAATTTCTTAGTCCAAAGGACACCCTTTTTATTACCTTTATTTTATTGTTATATCCCTCTACATATCCATTATTTATTTTGTATTTTATTATGTTTATTATCTCTTGTTTCCAATTAATTAATGTGTTTGCTAATTTTATACTTTGTTTTATGTTTAATTGGATTAACTCTGCTATTACCTTTTCTATCTTTGATTCTATTGTTGTATATCTCTTTACTTCAAACATCTTGTAAAATTCTTTTATTATTTTATATAATTGTTTTAGATTTTCATCTAAGTTTAATAGCTTTTTTAACCTTTTTTTCTGTTTATCACTAAATTGACTTGTTGGATTTTTGCTTAGTAATTTCCAATATTTCTTTAAATCTTTGTATTTCTTTTCATCTTTGTTAAATAGCTCTACTCTTAAATCTCTTATTGACCACAGTCCCTGCCTTATTACATGATATTTGTCTGCTACTATTTCTGCTGTTGGTAATATTTGTATTATTGTATTTTTAAATGGTTTAAACATGTCCATTACTATTATTTGGGGTTGTATTTCTAATTGAGTTATCTTTTGTTTTATTGTTTGGCTGTTTCTATTTTGCAATATATCTACTACATTATGATCTTTATCATACATTCCTAATTGATATTTTTCTTTTTGGATATTTCCTTTAAATTCATCTATATATATTATACTTGTGTCTATATCTTGTTTTGCTCGCACCTCCATTTTGTCTATGATTCTTATTACAGTATTTATACTTACTTTTTCTTCTTTTGCTATTTGTTTGAAGCTTTTTATTTGTTTCAATTTTTCCTGTATTTGATGTTTGACTTTATTTGATATATTGCTATGTTTTTCTACCTCACTTATTTGAGATGTTAATGTTTTGTTGCAATGTCTACATTTATATCTTTGTTTTTTTAGATGTAAAATTACTTTTTTTCCTTGATATGACGGTAGAAGTACTTTTACTACTCTATAGTCCTTTATTTGCATTTTATGGTTATGACAACATGTGGGTCTATCATCAATTCTTGTGGCATAAATGTGATAGACATTGTCTATCAGAATAGTTTTTATATTTTTTACTTGTTGAAGTTCAGGTTTAAATGTGCTATTATTATTTTGCATAAATATCAAATCCTTTCATAAATTTTGTGGTGAAATTATGATAACTTAGAATTGATATTTATGCAATTTTTTTTATAATGTATTATACAAGATAGGTACCTATCTTGTATAATACATTATTTATCTTTAGTTATTTTGCACTATATTTTTGATATACTTTTTTATATTTTATCTCCCCCATATTTATTATAGAGCCTAAAAAATTAAACTGCACCCCTAAACATATTTAGGATTAGAGGTGCAGTTTGTTTTTTAGCCTTGTTTAAAAGTAACTCCCACTTCTCCTATAGGATGTTTCCAAGATTTAACTATCTTTCCATGTGAAAGCACTCTACAGGTTCCACATTCAAGACATCCTAAGTGACTGAAGCTCAATTTTCCGTCAATGAATTTATAACATTCTGCCGGACAGGCCAATAATAATTTTCTGATTTCGGTTTCATCAGTGTAATCAGTATCTACATCTATATGAGGATTTTCCTCATCAACGTGAAAAACATCTAATGCAAGTTTATCTTCTATTTTCATCTTCTTCATAATTAAAACGCCTCCAATACTGTAGTAACAAAATCTACAAGTTTTGCCGCTGTTGTATGTTCTGCCACTGAATGCATAACATAGCCAATAAAACTTTGTCCTTGCTTTCCGTCTACTGTAAATGCTTTCGTAGCAATGTCATCGACCATTGCAGGAAGACCTTCAAAAATTTCCCTTCTTCCAAGCAAAGTAGGGAAGCCCTTGTATTGAGTTAAGTCCTTCATGATAAAGCTGTTATCGAGCAGCTTTTTATAGTAAGAAAGAGAATCTGCACTGAAATCTCCTATTTCACGAGCTCTTATAACTGTTTCAGCTGCAAGACGTCCTGATTCAATGGCAAAATCCATTCCTCTGACTGTAAAACCTAAGTTAATACAAAAACCTGCTGCATCTCCTGTTACTAAGATTCCATCTCTGTATAATTCAGGTATCATGTGAAGTCCTTCTTCCGGAACTAAGTGGCCTGAATATTCAATAGGAGTTCCACCTTCCAAATAAGGAGCTATTGAAGGGTGTTCTTTAAATCTGTCTAAGAGCTGATTGATTGATAAGTCACTATGTCCTATATCACTTAAAGTTGCAACAACCCCGACAGAAACACTATCTTTATTAGTATAAATCAATCCACCGCCAAATCCGCCTACAGTAGGATCTCCACATGAAAGCCAAGCTACTCCATCTCCGTTGTTTACAGCAAAACGTTGATTGATAACATCTTCGCCTAATTTAATTACTTCCTTTGCTCCAACGGCTACTTGATGAGGTTCCAATTCCTTTTTCATTCCTATGCTTTGTGCCAAAAGTGAATTTACCCCGTCTGCAAGAATTACTACATCTGCATATAATTCTTCACCTGTTGCAGAAATTCCTATTACCTTGCCATCTTCCACAATCAGCTCATCAACTAAAATTCCAGGAATAATTTCCGCACCTGCTTGTTCAGCCTTTGAAGCCAACCATCTGTCAAATGTAGAACGAAGCACTGTATAAGAAGCATTTTCATTATTTGAACTTAATTTTTTAGAGCCAAATCCTACATCTAAAGAGCTGTCATCACTCATTAACGATATTTTTTCTCTTGTTATCTTTCTTTCAATTGGAGCTTCCTGCGCAAAGTTTGGAATAATTTTTTCAAGACTGTGTCCATAAAGACGTCCACCAGTCATATTTTTTGCTCCGCAAAAATCTCCTCTTTCTACTACAAGAACTTCAAGTCCGGCATTTGCAAGAACGATAGCTGCAGAACAACCTGCCAAACCGCCACCTACGATAATAGCATCAAATTTTTCTTCGCTCATATCTTTTTCTCCTATACTTTATCTATTTTTTTCCTTGAATCATTACACAAACTCCACACATCTTGCTAAAATGTTTAATTTCTCCTAATCCAAGTTTTTCATACAACAAAATTAATTCTTTCCTTTTTAGAAACTCTTGTGTTGATTCATATAACCAAACATATTCCTTATAATACTTTTTTCCACCACCAAACAGTGGCATAATATATTTAAAATATATTTTATAAAAAGGTTGAATCCATAAACAATCCGGAACAAAAGAATCCAGACAATATATAAAGCCATCTTTTTTAACCACTCTTATCATTTCTTTTAGGACTTTTTCATAATCTACTGTATTTCTTAAGCCAAAAGAAATAGTAACAGCTGAAAAACTACAATCTTCAAATGGCAAGCATAATGCATCTGCTTCTTTCCAGACTATATCTAAACCTTTACTTTTTTTTATTGCTTCATTTAGCATTGCAGAAGAAAAATCCACTCCGCTAATACTTAAATCCTTTCTTTTCTCTGCCAGCCATATAGAAATATCCCCTGTACCACAGCATACATCTAAAAAATCACTGTTCTTAGGAATCTCTTCAGCAATTTTGTCAACTAAATTCTGTTTCCAGCTTCTTTGCAATCCAAGACTAATCCTGTTATTCGCCTTATCATATTGAGTATGTATATTTTCAAATACCTCATGTACAAATTCTGATTTCTGCTTTTTATTCATACTACATCTTTTCCACAATTATTTTTGTTAAAATAGCTATAAAATAAGCTATATTCACAATTATATTTGCTTTTACAATATTTTTCATCTGCTCTATTCTTTTGGAAGCTAATAATTCAGACTGCATGAGTGATTTGAAACATCTATATCCCAAAACAATAAGTACAGGAGTGGTAAAACCAACATTTCCCAATAGATACACTGATAGAAAACTAATTATTAATAACCATATTACAATTAAGACATGATAGAGATTTTTGGTATTTCTTCTTCCAAGAATAACTGCTAAGGTCTGTCTATTAGCAAGTGTATCTTTTTCAATATCACATCCGTTATTAGTCATCATAATCAGCGCAATTCCTATCATTAGCGGAAATGCATACAGGAAAATTTCACTATGGAATCTCCCGTCAGAAACTGACGCCACTCCTAAAGGTATTAGAATTCCCATTACAAAACCTGAAACAATCTCTCCTATCGGAAGATAGGAAATCGGAAGAGGCCCTCCTGAATACAGAAGAATAACAGCGCCTCCAATACATCCTATTCCTAAGGGTAAAAATCCGCTATCTCTACAGGCAATTATTCCAAGTACAGCCCCTAAGATTAGATAGATAACGGCAAGTATCAAAACATGCTTGTGATTAATGGGATTATAGATTAAAACTGCGTCACTTTCTTCCACATTATCTTTTTCGCTGTCATTGCCCTTGATATAATCTACATAATCGTTAAAAGTATTGACAGAGGATTGCATAAATATACAAGTTAAAACTAAAATAATACTTTTCCAAAAACTTAAAGGATACTTTTCCAATTTACAAAACAATATTCCGAAAAGAACCGGTCCGATTGAGGCAATCCAAGTATGTGGAGCTGCCAATTGGAGAGCTGATTTTGCAGTTAGATTATTAGTTTTCATTTTTCTACTTCCAAATCACTCAACATTTTTTCAAAATACACATTTATGATTAAGTTTTGCTCCAATTCTTTTATCAATTGTCTGTTAATAGCAGAAAGATATTTTATTTTTTCATAACTTGCCTCTATCCCACCAAATTGAACTATACATCTTTGCAAATGGTGAATTTCTTCAAGCGATAATTTACCTTCCTTATTTTTTCTCATAAGAGTCAGTAAAGCTTCTCTGCCCTTAGAGTTTTTTAATGTCATAATCACCGGAAAAGTATAGATTCCATTTTGAAAGTCCTTGTGAGTTTCCTTACCTAAATCCTTTGAATTTGAAGTGAAATCCAAAATGTCATCCTTTAATTGAAACATCAAACCTAAATTTTTTACAAATAATTCTAATTTTTCTATAAAGCTATCCGGACAATCCGCTTCTTTAGCACCTAAATGACAGGCTGCCTGAAAAAGTGCTGCCGTCTTTTTTTCAATTATCTCAAAATATTTTTCTTCACTTATCTCTTCTTTGTAACGATTAAGGTCTTGTTCTATCTCTCCTATACACATATATTCTACAGTTTTTGATAAAACTGAGACAGCCTCATTCAAATTTTCTGTAGCCCCATAGTAAAAGATTCGAGATATTAGAAAGTCTCCTGCAAAAACTGCAGCATCCTTTCCATATTTCCCCTGTATAGATGTCTCTCCTCTTCTGTAAGGAGAATCATCCACTATATCGTCATGTATCAAAGAAGCAAGGTGTGTCAGCTCCACCATAGCAGCCAACTTACATATTTTTTCCTTATTATTTTTCCAATTCGAATTTAAAAATGCACATAACAATAAAAGTTTCGGGCGAAGCATCTTTCCTGATAGATTAAGAACATCATCTAAAACAAGCCCCACTTGACTTTCTTTTATGGGATAATCAGCTATTAAATGAATGTAATTTTTTACCTGTTCCATGCACTCTTTCAGTGATATTTCTATCAATTAAATTAGTCCCCTTTTCTCTGCAATTATTTCAGCAGTATGTTTTACTTTTATGTCATCAAGACCTCTGGCATCCAATCCACCCTTGATTTGCATCAAACATCCCGGACAATCCAAAGCAACGACATCTGCTCCTGTTTCTTTGATATTTTGAATCTTGTTTTCCAAAATATGAGAAGAGATATCAGGACATAGTAAACTGTAAGAACCGCCAAATCCGCAACAGTTATCACATTCATTCATTTCTACAAATTCAACACCATTTGTATTTTTCAATAGCTCTCTTTGTTCTTTTGATACGCCTAAACTTCTCTTTAAGTGGCAAGAGTCATGATAAGTGACTTTTACAGCCTTTCCGTCACCTGTTTCTGAAACTCCTTCAAGGTCATAGAATAATTTACAGAAATCAAATGCCTTGTCTGCCAATTCTTTTGCTCTCTTGTACATAGGAGTTCCTTCTTCAAAGAAAGACGGATACATACGTAATTGATGTGTACAAGATGGGCAAGCACTTACTATATAATCATACTTTTCAGCTTCCATTCCTTCTATATTAATTTCAGCTTCTTTCTTAGCGTTTTCTACATCACCTATATTTGACGCAGGACATCCGCAACAAGCTTGTCCCAGTGGCATTTCTACCTTGTATCCGATAGAGTTCATATCTGCCACTACCGCTCTTGCAAGATCTGTATAGACAAAATCTAATAGACAGCCGGCAAAAATAGCCACTGTTCCCTTAGGATCTTTTACATCCTGCTTTATAGTATGGAAGAAATCTCTTAAAGGTACTTGCGCTATTGCCGGGAAGCTTTTACCCTTTGTCATTCCTGATAAGAACAAAGGTAGATGGCGAATCATAGGTTCTCCCTTAGTAAACATTCCTTGTGCAACAGAGGCAATACGAAGCATAGAATGGAATAGTTTACGATCTGAGACAGCGTCTAATGCAAATTTCTTCAAAGCATCCGGCTTTTCTTGCATATTCTTTTCACGCAATCTCATAATCATATCAGAGATATGTAATCCTCCACCACAAACTTCATTACATCTTCCACATTGTAGACAGATATTTTGAATTTCAGCAGCTCTTTCTTCATCTACCAGGAAGTGAGTCAGCATTGTTCCTATCCCGCCTGTATAGACATTAGAACCATAAACATGTCCGCCTACTAATGCAAACGCAGGACAGACGTCAAGACAGGCTCCGCATCTGATACAATTAAATATTTCACGGAAATCAGGTTCTGCTAAAATTTCTCTACGTCCAGGATCGTCCAAGATAACACAGTAGAAATCTTTCTTACACTTTTCATCAGTTTCTTTGTCTTTTGTTACTTCACATGCTCCGGTGTACATAGAAAGATATGTTGTAATTCTTTGGGCAGTTCCGTTTCTTGGCAAGGCTTTAAAGATATGACGGGCATCAGACAAAGATTTTACGAATTTTTCAATTCCAAAGACATACAAGTGAATTGGAGGTAATGTTCCAACCATACGTCCATTCCCTTCATTTGTCATTGTAAATACTGTTCCTGTTTCTGCAACAGCTATATTTGCTCCTGAAACTCCCATATCTGCATGAGTAAATTTGTCTCTCATCAATCTTCTTGCTGTTCTTACTTCTTCCAAAATAACAGGGTTATTTTTTTCCTTAGTATAATCGGTAAATAAATCAGCAACTTGTTCTTTATTTAAGTGAAGTGCCGGCATAACCATATGCACAGGAGTATTACCTTCCAAAGAGATTATAAATTCTCCAAGGTCTGTCTCTTGAACTAAAACACCGTCATCTCCAAGCACGTGGTTCATCTTAATTTCTTCAGAAGCCATAGATTTAGATTTTACTATAGACTTTACTCCCTTTTCCTTTACAAGTTGACGGATCCACTCCATTGCATCTTCTGTACTTTTGGCATGATATACATGTCCGCCTCTTGCTTCACAATTAGTTGTGAATTCTGCTATCATTTCATCTATATGCTCTGCTGCATAAGTTTTTACTTCCGCTATTTTTTCTCTGGTATTTTGAAAATCAACACCTTCATAAGATTTTTCTCTTCTGGCAGGATAAGTTTTACAAAAATTACCAAGTGTTCTTCCGAGAGTAGCATTGTCTAATGCAGAGCTTATCTCTCTTTTTAAATCTTCGCTAGCCATCTTTCCTCCTACTATTCATAAATTTTAAAAATTTGTCTTTTTGTTATTCATCATCTACAACTATAGTACATACTTCAAGCGGTCCATGGACTCCTACAGTTCCTACACACTCAATATCGGCTGTTCGACTTGGACCAGTAATAAAGCCTACGTAGTTGGGAATTGTTTTCATATCACATAGAATATCAAACATATCATCGTAAGTTGGAACAATAGTAGAACCTTTTACTACTCCGATATAGTATTCAGACATCGTAGCTACCATTCTTCCGTCTGCATCATCTTGTTCCTGCACAATAGTACCAAGCTCAGCAATCCCATGTTGAGCTTCTGATAATCCGCCCTTATCAGTCTCTGCATGAAGACGAATATGGTCTGTATGTACAGTAATTCCATTTTGTTCAAGAGCACAAGCAACTCCTGCTTCCTTTAACATTGGAGATTCAAACAAAGATATTGATTTAATCTCATGCTCTTTAAATAATTGAGTAACTACGTTTGCAAGTTCTGCTTTAGAAGCACGCACACAGACTCCATTAACGCTTTCCAAGTTTTTTTTGAAGCTTTCAAACATCTCATCTGAAATACTTTTCATTTAATCATCTCCTTACTCATAGTTAAAAAATAAGTTATCGTTTTACTAATTACCATATATAATTATAGAACAATAGTATTCCGTTGTCAAGAAAAAAACATATATATCCTAATAATTTATTTAAAAGTATCTAAAAATTCAAAAATATTGCTTATTATTTTTTGATATGCTACAATTTATATTGATTTTTATAAAGGAGAAGAATTTATGCAAAGAATCATTATTTTTACAGGAAAAGGCGGGGTCGGGAAATCAAGTGTAGCAGCTGCACATGCTCTATCTTCTGCAAAAAGTGGCAAAAAAACCTTATTAGTCAGTGCAGATACTGCTCACAATTTAAGTGATATTTTTAAAGTACAAATTGCTTCAAAAATTACTAAAATTACAGAGAATTTAGAGGCTTTGGAATTAGACTCAGATCTTATAAAACGTGAGATGTTTCCGGATGTAAAAAATACTATGTTGAATCTAATGGGAACAAGCGGACTTAGCCTAAACAATTTAAATGAAAATTTTTCTTTACCAGGTTTTGAAAATCTTTTTTCACTTTTAAAAATTAAAGAGATATATGAAACTAAGCAATATGAATGTATCATAGTTGATTGTGCACCTACAGGGGAGACTCTTGCACTCTTAAAACTTCCAGAACTTCTTGCATGGTATATGGAAAAATTTTTCCCTGTTGGAAAAAAAATAGTTCGTGTTCTTTCTCCTGTTTCAAAGTTAGCATATAAGGTGACACTTCCAAGTGCTAAAACCATGGATACTATAGAGCTCATCCACCAAAATCTTTTGGAACTGCAAGAACTTTTAAAAAATAATAAGATTTGCAGTGTAAGATTGGTCTGTATTCCTGAAAAAATGATAGTGGAAGAAACAAAGAGAAACTACATGTACTTAAATTTATATAAATTTCAGCTTGATGCAGTTTTTATCAATCGTATTATAAGTGATGAAGTTGACAATCCTTTTATGCAAAATTGGAAAAAAATTCAATCGAAATATATCAAGGAATTGGAGGAAGTTTTTTACGATACCCCAATTGCAAAAATCCCTTGGTATCCAAAAGAGATTGTCGGTAAATCAGCTTTGGACTTAGTTTGTGATTCAATAGAAAGCATTCCTGACTTATTTTCCGTAAAAAAAACTACTAAAAATGAAGAGTATATTCCATGTGATGACGGTTATATGCTAAAAATTCAAGTTCCTTTTATAAGAGAAGATGAATTAAAAGTTAATCATAACGCTCTGGATATTAATATTAAAATAAATAATGTGAATCGTTGTATTCCTCTTCCAAATATTTTGAGAAAAAGTCATATAGTTGACACAAAATTAGAAAATGGAAGCTTATATATTCATTTTCAAGTGGAAAAAAATAAGGAGGAACAGTCTTGAGAATATTGTTTTATACAGGAAAAGGCGGAGTAGGAAAGACAAGTATAGCAGCAGCTACAGCACTTTTTTTAGCAAATTTGGGGCAAAAGGTTATACTTATGAGTACAGATCAAGCTCACAGTTTGGGAGATGTTTTAGATAGAAAATTAAACGGAGAAATAAGTCAGATATTTAAAAACTTAGATGTTGTAGAAATTGACACAATAGAAGAAAGCAAAAGAGTATGGAAAAATTTACAGGATTACTTAAAACAAATCATTTCTGAAAAATCAAACAACGGAATAGAAATAGAGGAAGCATTATTATTTCCCGGATTGGAAGAAGTATTCTCCCTGCTTAAGATTTTAGATATCTATGAGGACAATAAATATGATGTCATGATTGTAGATTGTGCGCCAACCGGTCAATCTCTTTCAATGCTTACATATTCGGAAAAGCTAAATATGTTGGCAGACACTATCTTACCTATGGTACAAAGTATAAACTCTATTTTCGGCTCTGCAATATCTAAAAAAACATCAGTTCCAAAACCAAGAGATGTAGTATTTGAAGAGTTCAAAAATTTGGCAAAAAGACTAAGCTCTCTTTACGATATATTTCATAATAAAGACAGTACCGGTATTAGGATAGTTACTACTTCTGAGCAGATTGTCTTGGAAGAAGCACGTCGAAACTATACTTGGCTGCAACTTTATGATTTCAATGTGGACGCTGTCTATATGAACAGACTGTATCCAAAGGAGGTCATGCAAGGATATTTTGAAGGTTGGAAAAATATACAAAATGACAATATTCATCTTGCAAAAGAAAGTTTTTCCAAGCAGAAACTTTTTAAATTGGAATTGCAGTCTGAAGAAATTCATGGAATAGATGCTCTTGAAAAGATAGGAGAGCTTCTTTATAAAAATGCTAATCCTGCAGAAATTTTCTGTCAGACAGAGGCTTTTAAAATGGAAGATATCAATGGAACTCGTATTCTTATCATTAATCTCCCCTTTGCAAATGCAGAAAATATATCTGTTACTAAGGAAAAAAATGACATTATAATTTCTCTATTAAATGAAACAAGGCGTTTTCACCTGCCTGATAAGCTAAGAACAAGAAATATAAGTTACTATACTTTTGAAAATGGAGAACTAAGAATAAGTATGGATTACGAATAGGAAATTATAGACATTGATTTTTAAACATATATTGAAGAATTTAATACAGGTCATTATATGGATTTCTTAATATTTTCATCAAAAATGGACAAACATAAATAAACAATGTAGAATTTTATGTCATTTTTGGTATTAATAACCAATATATGTTTAAATTTCAATTATAATCAAGAAAATCCGACTATGACGGATTTAAATTTTTTCAACCATGCCTTTTTCATATAAAAATCTTGCAAAATACATAAAACAAGTATCTACCAAAGCCAAGATTAAAAATATGGCATAGCTTGAAATCAAGATGTTCATAAGAGTAGGCATATCATACATACCAAGGAAAGAACCAAAGGTAAATAAAGTAGTGTTTACAAGCTGTGATAACATGGTAGAACCGTTATTTCTAAGCCAAAGGTACTTTTTCTTATCTGCTATTTTTTCTGTCTTGCTCCATATCAGGTGATACATCCAAACATCGAATTTTTGACAGATTGCATATACGACAAGACCTACTATCATCGGTCGTGGAGTATTGGAAAAAATCGCCTTGATATGAGGAAAGGCAAAGTCACCTTGTGCCGGAGTGTAAAAGAGCCAAGATTGAGTGAGTATTACAAAAAATAAACTTGTAAAAATTCCTAACTTTACTATCTTATTTGCTGTATCCTTACCATAGATTTCACTGGCTATATCCGTACATAAGAATGTCGATGCGAAAAGCACATTTCCAAGAGTCTGATCCATGCCAAAGGCATTGACAAGGATAAGCACCTCAATATTTGCAGTAATGGTTGAAAAAACGGTAATGGCAAACAGTCCATAAGAACCAAAAAATTTAAAAAATATTACGGTGCTTGAAAAAATCAGCACCACACTGAAAATCAGTAAAAGTTCGTTCAAGTTGTGACTCCTCCTACGCCAAAGGCGGTATTTTCAAGTAAGATATCTATTCTATAATCATCTTCTATTTCAGGTAATATCTTATCTACAAAAATTTTTATAGTATTCTCATCAGGCTTTACTTCACAGCCGTTTTCCTGCATTATGTTTATGCAGATTCTCTCAAAATATTTAAGTCCTGTACTTATGTCATTTCTCATAGATTCTTCGCTCTGGTTTTTAAGGCCGAAAAGCAGACAGACCTCATCAAAATATTCAGCTATATCCTTTGGAGTAGCATCTTTCATACCCTTTGACAAAATCTCCTCTCTATATGCGCTGTCAAATGTCTCCACTCCGCATTTTATTTTAAGATTTATGTTACTTTTTTGAAACATCTTCCTCATTTCAGGGATGTTTTTCCTAAAGAGATAGTGACATTCAAAATGTACTTCGCTTATATTTTTTTCTATTGCTATCTTTTCTATGAGATTGATGGTATTTTTATCAAGCTCAGTAAAACTGCCTGAATTTATAACTTCAAGTTTTTTGTGTATTCCACTTACATTTTCAAGTACAGACTTATTAAGTGCAAAACATACGTCTGCAGACTCGTCGCAGTCAAAGTGGTAATCGCAAAATTTACACTTTTTCCACTTACAGCCTGAGCCGATGAGCATTACAATTTCTCTCTTATTTTTCTCGTTTATCACAGAGTATCTGTTGGGGTTAAAATCTTTCAGCATTTTTTCTCCAAAAATAAAAAAAAGGGCATGACTGCCCACAAAACAAACATATTTAAAAAAATATGCCTATGCCCTATAGTTTTGTTTTAAGACAGGATGGTTACGAACTGTCTGTATTAAATTGAAATAAAAAACCTGAATAGTTTATCACAGATTGAAAAAAAATACAAGATTATGATAAAATTAACAAATAATTTCGTAAAGTAGTCTTTATTTAGTTAGTATTTAAAATTTTATAAATACTCAGATTATGGGTAATAATTAATTGTAACAATTTTGAAAATAAGGTGAAAGGGGAAGATATGTTCGGTTCAAAAGAGTTTTTTATGTTAATACCCTGTCTTTATTTAGGCTTATATGTTTTTTCAAAAGTAGCAGATATCTTTCATCCGAATTTTCAAAAAAATAGGTATCAATTCAAGTTGTATTACAAGATAAGTATTGCAATTATGATTATAATAATATCTTTTGTAGCCTCAATTATAAACGTGAATTATTTTTTTGATAGATGTAGTACAAGACCTGATAATAAGTATGAGACTTACAGACTTGAAAATGTAAATTACAATATCTACCTGCAAAATAACGACAGTGCAGATGTGGAACATATACTAATGCTTAGTAGGAATGAACAATCATCTGATGAAAAGATAAAAAAAGGAGATAATTTAATAGAATATGAATTTGATGAGATAAGTGATATATCGGATATACATGTCTATATTAATGGGGTAAAGCTAAATGATGAGTCGTCTATAACTGCAGGTACATATACAACTAAGCTTTCAAAAGCAAAAAATAAGATTGTTATTAAAGTTTTAAATATAGATAAAAATATAGAAATAAAAAATAAATATTTTATCAAAAATGCTCTGGAAAGAAGTAGCGATGGAGATTTGATATATTATAATAAATTTCTTGCTTACCGCAGTGGACTTAGCTATAATACACAATTCAAAGGTAATATAAAATTTATTATGCCTAAAGGCTCGAAGTGTAAATTTGCAGGATATTGCAAAGACATGTATGTTAAAACTGAAGGTAATGGTGATAATATAGCAAATATATATTTTGAAAATAGACTTCCCAAAGATTTTTTTCTATATAGGGGAAGGGCAATGACAATTATAAAAAAATATGATGATATTAATTTCAAAGGAGAATACACTAAAAATTTTTCTACTATAGTAGGAGTAAAATTTCTTAGCAACAGTAATTTGGATATTGATAAGTTGCCACAATTAGGTGAAAGTAATTATTCTGTAGAAGAGCTAATTAATATGAATGAGGAAAATAATAAAAAATATTCAGACTTTCATTTTGTTCTTACTTTTATTGGAGAGATTATTATCAACGGAATTTTATTACTTTTATTAGCGATGATTCCTCTTATTCGTTGGTATTATAAGAAAAAATTAAATGAATATTGGAAATATATATCAGAAGAGAAGTAAGTAGGATTAAATTTAAAAAGTATTTAAATTAAAAGAATTTAATATGCTGATTAATTTATGAATAAGTTAAAAATATATATTGAAAATTTTAACTATATGCCTTATAATTAAGGCGGTATGGTAGGTAGATGTTAGGAGATATTAAATAATAATATCAAATACATTTGCTGAAAAGTTATTATTACAAACCATGTTTGGTATAAGGAGGTAGTATGCAGTACAGGATTTTATATCAAGACACATTTCCGATGGTGGAATGCTATTTGGCACAAGGAGAGGCTATAAAGGCTGAGTCCGGGGCAATGGTAGGAATGGACAGCACACTCGATATTGATGGAAAGCTCGAGAAAGGTCTGATGGGCGGACTTACAAGGATGCTCGCAGGAGAAAAGATATTTTTTCAATATATAAGAGCTACAAGGGGGGCAGGTAAAGTCTTGTTTGCGCCAACTACACTTGGCTCTGTAATTGACTATAAACTTGACGGGATGAATGACTTGATAGTACAAAAAGACGGATATCTTGCTTCTGAGCATAGCGTAGATGTATCTACAAAGACTCAAAATCTTGCTCAAGGTTTATTTTCCGGAGAAGGCTTCTTCATACTTAAAGTTTCCGGAAAAGGAACAGTATTTATAAACTCTTACGGAAGCATCCACGAAATAGACCTGCAAGTAGGTCAGGAGTATATCGTGGATAATCAACACCTTGTTGCATGGACAAGCAATACTAATTATAAGATAGAAAAAGCATCTTCATCTGGCTGGATAAGCTCTCTTACATCAGGTGAAGGTTTGGTTTGTAGATTTAGAGGTCCGGGAAAGGTGTTTATTCAAACAAGAAATCCGGGCAGCTTTGCAAGATGGATTAATTCCATGGTAGTTTCAAAATAGAAGTTATCTAAAGTCGTTATCTACTTAATGATAAATGTCAAATGGCATAAATCAAGTATATAACGACTTTTTTTATGCAGTTTTTTCTGATAAAGAGGGCTTACAATATGCATTATATTTTCAAACAGCTCTTCATCTTGAATATTATCACTGATTATAAGTATTTCTTCATCAATGATATTATTTATTTTGCAAATATATTTAATGCCTGAAAGTTTTGAAGATTTTTGATTTTGAAAAAATGTAGAATTATTGTAAACTCTCTTTTTAATATTTGGAAAGTCAATATTTTTGGCAATTTTAGACGGAAGAGAAATTCTTAGCAGCTTTTCTCTAAATATATCTTTTCTTAATTTATAGCTTTGAGCTATATCATCATTTATTTCTTGAGTATTTTCTTTGATTCTATCGTTTTCATTAAAATTAGTCTTGCATATATTTGAGCTATGCTCTTTTTCATTTGATTTGGCAATACTTTCATAAAGTTTTTCTTCAAAGCAATTTATATTTACACTGTCATCCAAAGCAGTGATTTTTTCAGTACTTCTTTCAAAATCGACAGTATAACATCCGTCAGAAAATACCCCTCCCTTAAAATATTGGAAGTTTTTTCCAAGCAATTTTTTTGCTGAGTCTATATTTCTTGAGCTTGCAATGTATAAGCCTGTCTTTTTCGACAAATCTTCAAGTATTTTTGTAAGATTATTTAACAACTTGCCGTTTTTTCCTGTCATAACACCGTCTATATCTATAAATATTGCCTTGAATTTTCTCTTTTGTGCTATTCGAAAAATGATGTTTTCTCCAAAAAATCTATCCAAAATATTATTTCTGAAATTGGAATAGCCGAGGTAACAGTCGCAGACTTTGTGATTGTTACATAGGGAGTCTATGGCTCTTTTTTTCTTGAAAAAACAGGAAGATGAGTACTTTTGAATATCTACATATATTTTGTCGTAAGATTGACAGGTAGAAAAATAGTCATCCCTTAAATTCATAAAATCTATTCTCTTTGCGTAAAACTCATAGGCAAACATAGGATCTATCTTTGAAAGAGAGGTTATTTCGTCATTGCTGAATCTGTTTTTTATTTTATCCATTGCATTTATCCAAAGATATATGTCTGCTTTCAGGTTTTCTCTCAACTTTCTTATTTCTTCATAGTTTTTTCTGTTTGCAACTATACCGCAGGATATGGAAATAAGTTCTGATAAGCTATTTGCCTTGTTACAAAAATTTTCTATGTCAGCATATTCACTATGGAAGGTAGCCCAGAGCATTATCTTGGAAAAATCAGCATGATTTTTAGAAAGTGTAGTAATTAATTCATCTATATCTACTGAGAGGTTGCTTTGAATTCCAATTTTTCGTACATTTTCAAGAGCGGATATCCTTGCCATAAACTCTTGATATAGGGGATGAATCAATGCCTCTCCGTAAGGAGTTATCATTATATTTGCGTCTTCTTGCATATTTTTTACATAGATATATAGTTTTTCCAGATTTTCACTTTCTTTTTGGATTTTCTCTTTGCTCAGAGTCTTTTTGGCAAAGGGACAGTAGGAGCAGGAATAGTTGCAAAAGTCAATTTCTCCTCTAAAAAAGATATTCTTAGTCATAGTTGTTCATCCTCTTTTGTATAGTTTGCGACATAAACATAGGGCCTATCATATCGGAAAGACTCATGCCCAGAGGAGTAAGTCTTATTATGTCATCATGTCTTTGTGCATAGCCTTCTTTAAGAAGATTAGCTATCTGAGAAAAATCACTTTCTACATCAGAGCTGAAATGTCTGTAATAGTCTGATATTGACAGACCACTTACATAGAGCAGGTTTTTTATAACATAGCGTCTTTTCATCTCGTCGTCATTTAAAATATAATAGGAGATGTCGCTTGTAAAGTCATCTTTTTTCAGATACTTTTCGTATTCGCTCTCGCAAGATTTTTTCTCAGAGACGTATTTTTCACAAAAGTGAAGATTTTCAAAATAAGACCTGCCACCACATCCAAGTGAAAGTACATCTTCAAAACCGCAGTTTGCATTTATCTCACTGTTTTTTGAGAAGCTTCTCATGGAAAGTTGCTCATAGCCCTTTGATATGAGATAGTCTCGCCCAATTTGATAGAGCTTATACTGCTCTTGTACATCTATGTCAAACTTATCATAAAGCCTTGCATTTACCTGTTTATAAAGTGGATATAAGAATATCTCGCTTGGATTATATTTTAATGCTTCTTCTATAGAAAAAATGAGACTTTCTTCATTTTGCTTAGGTATGCCGTAGATAAGGTCAATATTTGTATCAAAGTTGTAAGTTTTTATAATCTCAAGTGCCTTGTATACATCAGCTACCTTTTCAGCACGTTGAATTGTCAGAAGCTCACTGTCAATAAAAGACTGGACTCCTATGCTAAGCCTCTTAAGGGAAAAATCACTTAGTAAGTTCAGTTTTTCTACACTTATTTGTCTTGGTGAGCCTTCTATTATAGAATATGCCTTTTGCAAGTCCATGTGAAAGTCATCTCTTGCAAGCTCAAATAAGGATGATAAGTCCTTTGGACTGAGTATCATCGGAGTACCCCCGCCAAGGGTAAAAGAGCTGAAATTTGTATTTTCAAAATTTATAAGACTTCTCATTTGTTTGGAATGTCTTTTTACAGCCTTAATATATTCTCTGTATTCGTCACTTTTTACATTAGTGATGGAAAAAAGGTTGCAATATCCGCATTTTGATTTGCAAAATGGCACATGGATATATAAGGACATATCCTTGCCTATAAATCTATCTTTAAAGCTTGAAAGCTCAAGTTTTTCTGTAAAGTGATAAGCCCTCTTATGAGGGTAACTGTACATATATTGTGTATAAATCTTATCGTAATCCATAAATTCTCCGTTTGTAAATAAAAATTAGTACTTAGATTATATCATATAAAAGTTGAATTTTTTATAAAGCTTGATAAATTTTTCAAAATTGATAAAATATTATGAATTTCGTAGTAAGCAGCCTTTATAATGTAATATATATTAACTTATTGAAATATTATTTTTTAGTCTTTATCTTCTCATTCTTATACTAAAAAGCTTTTAAACTGCCATTTAATGATATTTGAAAATAAGTCAACTGAATTTCAAACATTTAGTATAAAATTAAAATTTGCCTGACTTTTTAATTAGTGATTAGTATTAATATATTTTTTAGGACTATTTAATTGCTCTTATGTATAAATAGGCTAATTTAAATATTCACTTACAATCATCATCCAAGAGTAATTATAAGATAATCAAAGAAATGACAGCACTATATAAAAATCTTGAAAAATTCGCATAAATTCGATATAATACCTAAATTAAATTAGAATACTAAGATACGGAGAAGATTATGATATTGGAAACTACAAGATTGATAATGCGTCCGTGGGATGTGGCGGATGCCAATGATTTATATGAATATGCAAGGGATGAAAGAGTCGGACCTATTTGTGGATGGCAGGCACATAAGTCTGTAGATGAAAGCAAGGAAATTATAAGGAATATATTGTCAAAGCCTGAAAGTTTTGCCATAGTGCTTAAAGAGCAGGATATAGTGATAGGAAGTATAAGCATAATGACAGGCAAGGATGCCAATATTGAAATAGCCGATGATGAGGGAGAAATAGGCTTTTGGCTTGGAGTTCCTTTTTGGGGTAGGGGACTGATGCCTGAGGCTGTCAATGAGATAGCAAACTATGCCTTCAACAGATTAAAATTCAAAAAACTATGGTGTGGATATTTTGACGGGAATGATAAGTCAAAGAGAGTACAGGAAAAGTGCGGATTTATCTACAATAGAGTTATAGAAAATTTTTACTGTAAGAAGATGAATGAACTTAGGACTATGCATGTCAGTTGTTTACTCAAAGAAACAGCAAATAAGAGGATAAGCGTGAGAAGGGCGAATCCACAAGATGTTGACAAAATTCTTGAGATTTACTCTTATTATGTTGAAAATACTGCTATTACCTTTGAATATGTGCCACCTACAAGGGAAGAAATGCTTGACAGGATGGAAAAATTTTCATCTAAATATCCTTTTTTAGTAATAGAATGTGACAAAAAGGTCTGCGGATATTCCTATGCCAATGTTTTTAAGACAAGACCTGCTTACAATTGGACTTGTGAGATGAGTATCTATGTTTCTAATGATATGAGAAAATACGGTCTTGGTAGAAAGCTGTATGAGGCGATGGAAAAGGCGTTAAAATCAATGGGTATAGTCACATTATACGCCTGCGTTACAAGCATTGAAAAGGATGATGAGTATCTTACGAAAAACTCGGTAAAATTCCACGAACATCTGGGATACAGACTTATAGGTAAGTTTGAAAAATGCGGATATAAGTTTGATAGGTGGTACAATATGATTTTTATGGAGAAGATAATTGGTGAGCATACAAATAATCAAAAAGAAGTAATAAATTACAACGATATAGCATAGGATATTTAATTTTTAAATATTGATATTGAATTTGTCATTTTTATATTTCTATCAGCCTTTATTGTAAAAATATGTCTAAGGTGATATAATGCAAGTGTAAAAGAACTTGTTCTATTATTTTTATATAATATTTACAAGTCTTGTAAATACCTGCTTTCAGTAGTTTCTTATCTTGTGTCTAAGATGCAAGATATTTACAGTTGTAAAATAATGATAATTAAACAAGACTTATTGAAAAAGAGGTGTTTGTCATGATTTGTCCATATTGCGGGAAAGAAATGACATTAGGTTATATATATGGGGATAGGTATAGAATAAAGTGGATAAGTAAAGAAAATGACCATGGACCGATTCTTACTTGTCTTTCTAAGGGAATAATTCTGACAGACTTTGTAGAAAATAAGTTGGAAGTCTATCATTGTGAAGATGACGAAGTATTTATAATAAAAAAATAGTGTAAAATAGTGTATTTGATTTCCAAATACACTATTTTTTTGTAAATTCTAAGCTATTTGCTTAAAGTTTAATTTGTTCTTATAGACTGTCACCAAAGTCTTCGTTGAACTTTTTGAGGAGTATTTGTGGCCAGTCTCCCTTAGCTTTGAGTCTACCAAAGAAGAATCTCAAGATATCCGGCTCATCTACCCACTGTAGTCCACCTATGAGCTCTCTATTTTTATAGAGCCATTCCAACCTATCTACTACAAACATAACATGGGATACAGTAAATACTCTCCTTGGCAGAGCCAATCTCAATAGCTCCATATCTGCAAGAGCTTCAACTCCATTTTCATCCCTTTGTTCTGATAAGGTACCACGCTCCATTCCACGAGCACCACTGACAATGTATAATGCCGCTGCCAAAGCACCTGCAGGGTATTCTTCTTGTGGAATGTGTTCAAGAAACTTCATTGCATTTATATGACAACCCAAGCCACCTGCAGGAGTAACAACAGGAATATCTCTCTTTAGAAGCTCCTTAACCATGAATTCTATAAATATAGGACCTTGAGAGATGACATCCTCATCCATAGTCTCTTCCAGACCTACTGCCATAGCTTCCATTTCACGTACAGATATACCGCCGTATGTCAAGAAACCTTCAAAGAGCGGGATAAGTCCCTGCATTTTTTTAAATAGTGCCTCGTCTGAAGTGCAGATACCTCCTCCTCTGGCACAGCCAAGTTTTCTTGCAGAGAAGTAGATAATGTCTGAAAATTCTGCTATTTTTAGACAGATGTCATTAATAGTCATAGGCTCGCAGTCTTTTTCTCTCGTCTTCATAAAATGTAGATTGTCTGATAAAAGACTGGCATCTACAACCAAGCTAACCTTATTTGCTCTGCAGACCTTGCTCACTTCTTCCAAATTCTTCAAGGAGAAGGGTTGACCGCCTATTAGGTTTGTTCCAGCCTCCATTCTAACGAAGGCTACATTTTCGCTTCCGAGTGCTTTTATTCTTTCTTTCAAAAGTTCAACATCCATATTGCCCTTAAATGGGAAGTCTGAATTGAGGATACGTCCTTCTTTGCCTACAAGCTCCTCTACATATCCGCCTGCAAGCACAACATGTGCCTTAGAAGTAGTGAAATGGTAGTTCATCAAAACTGCTTGTTTTTCTTTTACAAGGCTACGAGATATGATGTGTTCGCATGCTCTACCTTGATGGACAGGTAGGAAGAACTTTGTGCCGAACATCTTTTGGACAGCTGCTTCCAGACGGAAGAAGGTTTCGGAGCCGGCGTAACTGTCATCTGCTTGCAACATAACTGCCTGTTGTTTGTCAGACATGGCATTTACTCCACTGTCAGTGAGCATATCAAGAAATACATCCCTATTTTTGAGTAAGAAGGTGTTAAATCCTGCTTCTTCCATTGCTTCTAATCTTTTTGGAGCTTCGAGAAGTTTCAATTTTTGAACTACTCTCGCCTTGTGCATTTCCAGTGGAAAACTTTCATTTGACATCCATTTTATTTTTTTCATTTTCTCTTACACACGACTTCGTGTGCCCTCCTTTTTTGTATATTTTAATTATATATTTTGTTAGAACTCTAAGTTTAATGCTAATAGCATTATTTGCATAGCATTTATATAACTAAGATCTACAAATTTTTTAATAGTATTTAACTATTAGCAGTAATTTAACAGCATTAAAAAATTATATTGTTGAAATGAAAAGTCTGTATTATGCTTTCAAAAGTCAAAACACTTGTTAATCTGTAGTGCTAAGCTATATCTATGGCAGTTTAAAAAGAGAAAGGTTTAAACTGTAAGCAATGAGGAAGCACCTCATGTCTATCACCTCCGAATTATGGGTACAAAAAAACCACTATCTGTAAATTCCCGATAGTGGTTGATATCTTAATCATTTAGACTACTACTCACTTACGGGCGCATGCAAAACTTTGCTCGCCCATAAACCGTTATAGTTCTATGAGACAGAGCATTCCGTATAGTAGTAATAATAATATTTTGTTGTTTTAAAAGTAGTGCTAAGCATATTGTACTCCTCCTCCAAAAAATATTTTACCTATATTACCACTTTCATAATTAAAAGTCAAGGACTTTTTATAAAAATTGAAAATCTCTAAGATTTAATTATTATGTACTAAATTAGTATATGATATCCAATTAATAGATATTTTATCTATACTATTTTTCTAAAAATAAGTTGGAATTTTGAAAAATTATTCATTTTGCAGATTATCAATAATTAAAATTAAATAGCTTTTTGATAGCTTTTTAGTATAAGAAGATAAGCTATTTATAATAAAAATGGGGTTGTAAAAAATATATTTTCATTTTTCACAACCCGATTTTTAAATTTATTTTACTTTTTTTCAGTTACTTTTTCTACTTTATCTACGTTTACTACATTAGTATTTTTATTTACTTTATCAACTATTATATACGGTTGTAGTTGAAGAGGTTTTTTAGCTACTTTTCTGTCGTTCCATTCGTAGAAGAATCTTTCAAGACCATAGTATGAATATCCGTCTTGATAGTGGTCAAAAGTATCGTAAGAGTCTGCAAATATCAATGTGTCATCACCTATAGAAGGAGTACCGTTATTATCATAGCCTATTATAGCTACCCAGTGACCGTCCCATTGGCTCCATTCCACCATTATAGGACGACCTGCTTTTAGATGTCCAGTAAGCCATTTTACAAAGTACGAATCTTTTGCATCACTTACATATTTTGTAGAGCCTGCCTTATTTTCTGAAGTATAAAGACTTTCACTTACAAAGACAGGTTTAATATTGCCAACATCAGCATCACTTATACCGTATGATTTTTTAGTCAAATCCTCTGCCTTTGCATTTGGCTTATAGTTAGTTTCAACTACTTTTACATCTTTTAAATTACTGAAAAAATTATATAGTTGCTCAACATCTGTACCGTATTCAAAAAAGTTGTTTGCTGAACCGGGCTTAGCACCTTTTACATCCAAATCAACAGACGTACCCATAGCCTCTGCCAGACTCATTTCCGTATGACCTTTTATTCCGAAATGCTCCAAAACCATAAGAGCCATTGCGTTACCGCAAGACCATTCAGTAGTTTGTTGCATAGTCTTGTATTTCGGTATTACTATTGTTTGATTGTCAGATACCATATTGTAGATATCAGGTGCCTTATAAAACTTTGAATTAGCGTTGTCTCCGCCATTTGCATATGCGTCAGCTCCTGAATTTTCATCATAATCCTTACCATCAATTTTAGGAGTCTTAACGTTAAAATTCAAAGTATTTGAAGATTTAACATCCTTTGCGGAAACATCAGTGTTATCTGCAAAAGCTCCTACTGTTGAAAGAGAAAATGTAAGTCCCAAAATCAAAGCAATGTACAATTTTTTCAATCCCATAACCTCCATTAAAAGCACAAAAAATTTTGTGCAAAAATAAAATTAATTTTTATGCAAAAGCATAATTTCAAATTTTAACATAAATAATTTTTTTTACAATAAAATCTTGAATTTATTTGCGTTTTTGCGAATATTAGATTGATTTTAAAATAGTATTATACTTAAATTTTAAAAAGTAATAAGCATATAAACACTGATTTTAAAATCCATTCAGGACTTTAGTGTATAAATGTTGGGAATATATAATTGATATTTTAAAATTGTTGTTTTTATGGTAGAATTATCATCAAATTTTAATATTTAAATTGAAATATTACTATGTTTTAGGAAGTTTGATTTTTTAGAAAATATGTTAATTTTTGATTGAGGAATTAAGCGATTTTTTTATAACAAAACAATTAGGAGATATAATGGCAAAAATATATGTAATAGGTGTGGGTACAGGCTCTAAGGACTGTCTTACTCTAAGAGCGGTGGAGATTTTACAAAAATTGGATGTGCTTTACTGTCCCACTTCCAAGTCTGATAATGAAAGCATAGCATTTTCTATAGCCAAGGACTTCTTAAAATCAGATGTTGAAGTGAAAAATAGACACTTTCCTATGATAAGAGACAGGGAGAAAATCAAGGGTATATTTAAAGATATGGCAAATGAGATGAAAAATGACGCCTTGTCCGGAAAAAATGTAGGCTTTGTTACTATTGGCGATCCTATGATATATTCAACCTTTATCTATGTGCTTGAGAACTTGAAAAATAACATCGAAGTACAGACGATATCAGGCATACCGTCATTTGTAGATGTGGCATCAAAGATGAATTTTCCACTTGCCTTTGATGACATGCCATTTGTCGTAATACCTTCCATTGCAAATATGGAAAAGATAGAGAAGTATATAGCGGAGTTTGAGGCTATAGTGTTGATGAAGGCATATAAAAACTACGGTGAGTTGATTGAGCTTATAAAAAAATACAAACTTGAAAATCATAGCTTGATAGTGAGCAATTCGTCAAGGGAGAATGAAAAAATAATAGTGGGGAAAGATATATTTACTCAAGAAAATGAAGAATATCTGACTACGATAATAATCAATAAACGTTGGGAATTATAGGGGTGCAAGATGAAAACATACCTTTCCTTTGTGGGTGCAGGTAGCGGAGATGTGGAACTGATTACGGTAAAGGGATTAAAAAGACTGCAAAAAGCTGATACGGTAATATATACAGGCTCATTGATAAATCTTGAGCTGCTTGATTACTGCAAAGAAGACTGCAAAAAATACAATTCTGCAAAGATGGATTTGCAGGAGATAATAGATGTTATAAAAAGAGATGTAAGCGAAGAAAAGTACGTTGTAAGACTTCAAACAGGGGATTTTTCTATTTACGGCTCGATAAGGGAGCAGATTGAGGAGCTTAACAAATTAAATATAGACTATGAATTAATCCCGGGGGTAAGCTCATTTTTGGGAGCGGCAAGCTCTCTCAAGGTGGAATATACAGTGCCGGAAGTATCACAAAGTCTTATAATAACAAGACGTACTGGCAGAACCCCGGTACCTGAAAAAGAAAGTCTGTCATCATTTGCAAAACACAATACATCTATGGTGATTTTCTTGTCAGTAGACAAGATTGAAGATGTGGTAAGAGAGCTGACTGTAGAAGGCGGATATAAGTATGATACGCCTTGCACCGTAATATACAAAGCTACATGGGATGATGAGAAGATTGTAGCAGGGACACTTGCAGATATTGCAAAGAAGACTAAGGAAGCAAATATCACCAAGACAGCCTTGATTTTGGTGGGAGGATTTTTGGGAAATGACTACTATAATTCAAAACTATATGACAAAAAATTCAAACACGAGTTCAGAGACGGCAATAATAAGTCTGACTGAAAATTCAATATATGTTGCTGAGAAAATAGAGAAGATATTTGAAAATTCCTGCGTTTTTGTGATGAAAAAGCATGAAAAATCAGCGAAAAATCTTAAAAATGTAAGCTGTTATGAAAGTCTTTCGGATTTGCTGTCTACGATTTTTTCAAAGTATGAAAGTTTGATATTTATAATGGCAACAGGCATAGTAGTAAGACATATTTCAAAGTATGTTATGGACAAGATGAGCGATCCGGCGGTAATAGTCTGCGATGAGAAACTGCAATTTGCCATATCGCTTCTAAGCGGTCATATAGGAGGAGCAAATAGGATATGTGAGTATATGGCAGAAAAATTAGAGCTTACACCTGTCATAACCACATCTACAGATGTAAATAAAAAGTCTGCTCTTGACACTCTTGCTTTGCGATTAAATGCGGTAGACGAGCAAGACAGAGGCCTATATAAAAGAATCAATTATAAATTGGCAAATAATGAAAAGGTCTATTTGATTAGTGATATTGAGCTGGATGATAGCTATGACCTAAGGGGCTTTAATTTGATAAATTACAATGTAGATGATGATAAAATTGGAGTAATTGATATTGATGGACTTAAAACTGATGAATATATAGTACATCTTACTTATAAGGATGTAACAGGGCTTGAAAATTTGCAAAATTATAGCAAGATTTATCTTAAAAATATTGTGCTTGGCATAGGATGTAGGAAAAATACATCTCCAAGCCTATTGCTTGAAAATGTACTTAATTTTCTTAAAAAAAATAATATAAGTCCAAAATCAGTATCGACAATAGCCAGTATTGCCCTAAAAAAAGATGAGGAGGCAATAATAAAGCTTGCCAATCATTTAAAAGCAAATTTCGTGGTCTTTGAGGCGGAGGAGATAAAATCATCTCCATATTATAAAAGTCTGCCTAAGAACGAATTTGTGGAAAACATCACCGGAGTTTCTTCCGTATCTCTGTCTACTGCAATGATAATGTCTGATGACAACATAATAGGCGAGACATTTAAGAATGACGGAATGACAATAAGTATAGGAAGATGTCGCAATAATATATTATTATAAACTAAAATAAAAAGATCCATAGCTTGAACAGATAGTGGTATTGTAAAATATTTTTTTATTTTATTCTATAACTTAAATTTCCCACATGAAAAATACATCAAAGTATTGAAATTTAAGTATATTTAAAAAATATAATACTATACTTGACATATTTTTTGTGCTTTCATTTTTTTGATAATTATGCAAATTTTAATAAATCTTATTAAGAAAATTGTGTGTCAAGTGGGGTATTGAAAAATCTATAAAAATTTAAATTTCAAAGAAAATTGGAATAATTTTAGTGGGAAAGTTGAGTTATTGAGAAAATGGTGTGTCAAGTAGTGTATAAAAAATTCAATTTATCTTTAAATTTCAACTAAAATTTTGATAGTTTCAGTGTGGGAGTTGAGTATATAAAAAACAATCATAAATAAAATATTTTTCATAAGCAGTATTATATTAAATAAAAAGTTAATAAATGGTATTGTAAATATTAAGCTAATATAATATAATATAATTATTAAAAACATACTATAGTTCTTTTAAAAATACAATAAATATCAGGACATTAGATTATGTTGTATTGAAAACGGAACGTAGTGAAAATTAGTGTTATGTCATATTTTTTTATAAGGATATTTACATAAGAGGGGAGTGATATTAAAAAAAATATATCAAAATATATTTTTAATATTTCTCAAATTTCTTTGCACTTTTTTGACAACGTTTTATTAATTTTGAAAGGATACGTGAAAAGTTATGTACAATAAAAAAATCAAAAAAATTTTGTCTGTAGTTTTGATATGTTTAATGATGCTAAACTCTGTTATGTACAACATTTTTGCAGAAAATCAGAATTCTATGAAAAGAACGTTTGATATACAGGAGATAGATTATAAACGTTCATCAAAGAGTAAAGGGAAAAATCATGAAAGTAGATGGGAAGGAATAGCTCCATATGCTCCGCTGTTTGGGCATATGATAAATGATAAGCATGATACAAGACCGTTAGGCAAAGAAGATGGAGACTTGGGAAAAGGATGGGGAAGTTCATCTTGGATGACAGGCTATCTTATGGTTGATTTGGAAAGATTCGGTAACTTGGGGACAGAGCATCTGAAAAAAGATGAATATGGTTTGTCAACAATAGGAATAGTAAGAACTGATGATAAATATTCCAAGACAGATGACTTTTATAGTTGGAGTAATGACATTGAAACAGCATTTAAAGAATATAACGGCAATCACGGATTTGGAAAAGAAGGCTTTGGAAAATCTGATGTCAATCAAAGCACAAAGTTGGTGATATGGGACGGATATAAGAGAGTTTCAGGGCATAATATTTTTACAGGACACGAATATATCAAAAAAGTAAAGGATATTGACAGCTCCAATACTGATAATAGGGTAAAATTTGCCGAATTTATCGCAAAGCATGTTAAAAACGGGGCAAAACTGCAAGGATATATTACTGTGGACTCAGGATTAAAGGATGTATATGTGCCTTCAAAGCTAAAGTACAAAAAAGGTGAAAAGCAGATAAGACAAGTTGCTCAGATAAAAATAACAGATGTAACCTATGATATCATACTACATCATGTTGACGCTCCCAATAATGCGAAACTACCCGAAATAATGCAGGTAAAAGCTGAAAATAAAGTGGATTTGCCAAAGATTGACGGATATAATGCGAAAGTTTTTGATGAAAATGATAAAGAATTAAAAGAAATAACAGCAGATAAAAATATGACATTGACTGTAAGATGGGAAGTGGAGGATATAGAAAAAGACAGCGATGGAGACGGTCTTTCCGACTATATGGAAGACTTCTTGAAAACAGACAAAAACAATAAGGACTCCGACAAAGACGGATTAAATGACGGATTTGAATTTAAATATTTGGATACTGATTTGCTAAAGAAAGATACTGATGGCAACGGTATATCTGATGCTGACGAAGACTTTGACAAGGATGGACTTACAAATATAAAAGAACAAGAGGTAGGTACAAATCCGGCATCTGTAGACTCAGATGGAGACAATCTTACTGATTATGAAGAAGTAAGTAAATATCATACTAATCCTTTGGCTATAGATACTGACAAAGATGAAATATATGACGATGACGAGATAAAATTAGGGCTTGATCCTAACAATCCTATGACTGACGGAGTCACACCGGATGCTAAAAGAATGTTTGAGCAGACAGCTGATGACAGTATAAAAGATAAAGAACTACTTGAAAGTAATAATTGGCTCGTGCCGTCAATATCAGGGAATGTTTACGACAATATATCAAAAAATACAAGAATGGAAAATTCACCATATTCCTCTTTTAAAGATAATAGAGCTGTATTAAGTGATACAGTTAAAATCAGAACTTCCTATGATATACCGCTGAACTTAACTTTCAGTTATAAAAATCAGTATAATGGAGATAGTAAAAATTTGACTATAGTTTCTTTCATAGATAATGAGCTGGAATTGGTCGATACTGTTGTTGATGAAGGTGCTAAGACAATAAGCGGACAGATTCAGGGCAACGGAGAATACTTTGTCATAGATGTGGACGAGTTTTTAAAAAGTTTTGGCATAGATGTATTGTCAAATATAAAGCAAGTCAACAATACTACACAAAATATGCTTAAAATAGATAATAACAAACTCACTGAGACACGAAGCATGACAAGCAATAGTGACAGTGATAGAATCAATTACGTATATGATAATAGCGGTAATATAACAAGAGAGTTGAAAAGTAACGACAATCCAAATATAAATATGGTGACTACTCCAACAGCTCTATTTTTAAAATCAACTGTAAATGTAACTACGACTGATATGCTGTCACTTGTTTCAAAGAACAATAACAAGGTGGGAACAGGAAAGGCGGATGTTGTTTTTGTCATCGATACCGCTGGCTCTATGACTGATATAATGAATTATGTAAAAAATAATATTAAACATTTTTCTCAAAAACTTGTAAATGAGTATAATGTTGATACGAACTTTTCAATAATAGAATTTCGAGATGTTGATGAGGACGGAGCAGGTTCCATAATACAGCATAAAAACAACTCATTATGTTGGTTTACAAATATTGAACTGTTTAAAAAAGAGATTGAATCTTTGGAGCCAAGTGGTGGAGGAGGTTATGGACAAAAACCGGTTGAGATATTGGAAATTGTACGTAACCTTGATTATAGATCTGACGCTTCAAAAAATGTAATAATGATTAGTGATAGGATATTTGGTGGAAATGATGAGTTTATAAACTCTATGAATGAAATGGCAGGACGATTTATTCAAGAAAATATATCAGTCTCGGTAATATCACTTTTGCCTTGTGATCCTGTACCACATCCGGATGGATTAGAACAAAGTGAGTCATTTAGTGAAGTGGAACCACCTGAAGCATATAGGAAATTAGTCCAAGGTACAGATGGATTATTTGGATATGCTAATGATGGAGTAGATAGATTTTTTCTAAAACTTGCAGATAAAATCGGAAAGAAGACAAATTCAGGAGACTGGGTAATATTAGATGATTATAGCACTGTAAAGTTAAGCAAGAAACTTTCAGAAATAGATCACAATGATACAGACAGAGATGGATTGACAGATGCTCAGGAGTTAGGTGAGAGTGTAGAAAAAAATATGGATGAATACATCAATCTTTTATTGAAAAAACACTCTGTAGCAACAGAACTCTACAAGGGTAAAAGGTCAATCACCGTTTGGAATTACAACTCTAACCCTACAGAGCTTGATACCGACTTTGACGGACTGCCAGACGGCAATATACGATATAGTGAATTATTAGAAAATGATAAAAATTCATCACCTAATATCGGATATAATACTGTATCAGGCTATAGTCTTAGAAATTCAGAATATAAATCTCTCAATGCGAAAAAAGAACCAAAATCCATTATTAATCTTGATGTAAGCCCTATAATGAATAAATATGAAGCTACCGCCTATTGGAAAGGAGATCAAAAGACAAGGGATAATGCTGTAAAATTCGAAATTGATTATAGAAAGTTTTTCGATAATAGTAATATGATATATTACAAAGATTTGGCGGTACTTTCATCTATATGTGCCTTTGATATCTATAGCTATAACCCTGAAGATGAGAAGGAAAAAGGAAGAGATATGTCATATTTGAATGTTAAATCCATGGATCATGCAATTTCTAAAAAAACAAAATTACCTATAAAAATTTCAAAATCTGAACAGTTTTCAACTTATGTAGGTGACAATAGTAAAAGACCATCTATTCTATTGGAAAAATTAGGTCTTGAAGATATATCAAATATCAAACTTAACGGCTATACTCAAGACCCGGATGATATTACAGAGATTCTTATAGGACATCTTAAGCTACGATATAAGGGAAAAGATAGAAATATGATTGTATTAGTAGTAAGGGGTACTAACGGTACGAACAGCGAATGGACAAGCAACTTTGATGTGGGCGCAGCTACTACACAATATACAAACCTTACAGGTAGTCATCCTGAATGGACACATAAGGCAAATCACAAGGGATTTGATGTAACTGCAAACAGAGTGATAGCAGCAGTGGAAAAATATTTGAAGACCTATTCTTTAAATGAAGGTTCCATCCTTATTACAGGACACTCAAGAGGGGCTGCAGTAGCCAATCTTGTTGGCAAATATTTTGAAGATAAGAAAACACTCAAACCTTTTACCTATGCCTTTGCTACACCTAACACTACTACTTCTTCAAATGTAAGTGCTTACAAGACTATATTCAATGTGGTAAATGAAGATGATATGGTGTACCATATATGCCTTTGCAAAAGTGGGGATTTAAAAAATATGGAAGAGTGGACAGCATAAGTGTTCATCAAAAATATGAATCTATGCTATATGTTCATAATGCCCCAGAAGGGACCTTTGAATGGTTTATAGAAAAAGACTATAACAATAACGGTATGAAGGATAAAACATTAGCTCTATTAGGGGACATAGCAGATAATAGAGAAGAATTATATATATTTGATAAAACAAAAGAAGGTTATGTTACAATAGGGGATTATCCATATGAAGAAACAGTTAAAAAGGGGTTAAAATATATAGAAACTCAATTGAAAGAAGAAAAACTTTTAAGATTTTCAAAGCTGAAAGTGTTAAAAAAGAAAAATTCCAGAATTCCTTATTATATCGAAATTAGATATTGCCCTGCATTTCTTACTCAAACTATTGCAAATATGGCTTCAAAGAAAGGTCCTATGATAGGAAGAGATATGAGTGGAAAATATAATAAAGCAAAATGGAAATTTATTTTCTCAAGTGGGGAAGCACCATTTCTTGGTGATTTGCATGTTGGTGGAATGTACCATCCTCATATGCCGTTAACATATTATCTAATAGCAAGAAATAATTTTAAAGATTTAAATTAATAGGATGGTTAGTTATGAATAATATAAAACCTTTAGTAATTAAATTTCTAAAAATAATGTCAGCATACTTTGGATTATACGCTATCCACTATCTAATACTTCCAAATACGCCCATTCATGGGAGATATGGAATAACAGGTTATTTTGATATCAGTAAAGGTATAATGATTATATCATTTATATTATTTCCAGTTTTTGATATACTATTTTTAAAATCGAATATATTCTTTGGCTTTTTAGGAATAGTTTTATATAGCATATGCGTATATATTTATGATGCTAATGCTGTATATGAACTTGGATATAGTGGTATTTTTGAACCATCTTACAGTAAAAAATGGCTTTTAGTGGAACTTTATTGTTGGGCAGCTGTTTATATTATTATTTATATTGTGACATTGATTATTATATATATTATAAAGAGTATAAAAAAACATATAAAAAATAAAAAAGACAAAGAAGAAAAGCCTTAAATCACTTTTATAAAGCAAGAAATATTATATAATAGTAAGAGTATGCTGATATCAATTAAAAATATAATGCTTTAAAATATTTGGTTAATAGAACACCATATCTATAAAAATACTAATACCTGATTAATGGACATCGATATTTGTATAATGAGATTTACTGTTATAAAAATCTTGTAAGTAATATATTATCTAAAATATCAGGTATTAGTATTAAAAATAATAATTTATTGTAAATTTAAAATGAAGTATTGTATAGGAACTTATATCTACATAACTAAAATACAAGGAATAATAAATTAGGGGTGCGTAATCTATGAATACGGATAGAAAAACAAAGGTAATAAAATATCTAAAGATAATGTCAGCGTACTTTATACTATATTTAATTCATTTTGTGATTTATCCCAATACGCCTTTATACACTAATTCTGACAACGATAAGTTTATACAGGGATGGTCTTTATTGTTATTTCCATTATTTGATATATTTATATTAAAGTCAAATTTTGGATACGGATGTATAGGAATAGCACTTTATGATATTTGTGTATTTGTCTATAGTGCTGGAGGTGCTTATGATATTTGTCGTTTAGGACTTTTTGATAAAGGAGCATTTTCTTACGAAGCATTATTATTTCATCTTACAGCTTTGACAGTTTTATATTTAGTAATTTATTTAATATTAACTATAATAATATTTGTTATAAACTGGATAAAAAACTATATAAGTAGCAGAGAAGATAAAGAAGATAAGTCTTAAAGTATTACTGTTTTTATTATCAAATCTTTTTAAATAATAGCAAAATAATGTTTGCACTAAAAATAATGATTTATAGTTTTTAACAAACATATTGTATTATTTATAACCATACTAATACCTGATTAATAGACATCACTGTTTGCATAATGAAATTTACTGTTATAAAAATCTTGTAAGTAATATATTGTCTATTTTATCGGGTATTAGTATAAAAAATAAAAAATCATTAGAAGTTTGAATATGACATAAGGTATATTTACATAACTAAGATTCAAAGAAAAAATAAATTAGGGGTGCGTAATCTATGAATACGGATAGAAAAACAAAGGTAGTAAAATTTCTAAAGATAATGGTAGCATATTTCGGACTATACGCCATTCACTATCTAATACTTCCGAATACGCCCATTCATGGGAGATATGGAATAACAGGTTATTTTGATATCAGTAAATTTATAATGATAATATCAATTTTATTATTTCCAGTTTTTGATATATTATACTTAAAATCGAATATATTCTTTGGCTTTTTAGGAATAGTATTATATAGTATATGCGTATATATTTACGATGCTAAGGCTGCATATGAACTTGGATATAGCGGTTTTTTTAGTAGTTCATATAACAAAGAATGGTTAGTATTTATACTTAAGGTTATAGTAGGAGTTTATGTTTTTATTTACATTATAGTTTCATTTATAATAAATGCAATTATAGATATAAGAGAATATAAGAAAAATAAAAAAGAAAAGCATTAAATTCTTATTTAAAGCAAGATATATTAAATAATTGTAAGAGTATACTGATATCAATTAAAAATATAATGCTTTAAAATATTTGGTTAATAGAACACCATATCTATAAAAATACTAATACCTGATTAATAGACATAAATATCTGTATAATGAGATTTAATGTAATAAAAATCTTGTAAGTAATATATTGTCTATATTATCAGGTATTGGTATAAAAGATAATAAATTATTAGAAGTTTGAATTAGAATATTATATAAGAGCTATATTTACATAACTAAACTACAAAGAAAAGAAAAATTTAGGAGTGTTAATCTATGGATAATGAGATAAAACCAAAGGTAATTAAATTTCTAAAGATAATGGCTGCATACTTTGGATTATATTTTGTGCATTATGTTATAATGCCATATTTTTTTAAATATGGAGTTCCAGAGTCTGCTTCATATATAAAGGTGTTTATGTTGTTGCTATTTCCACTTTTTGATATATTAATTTTAAAGTCAAATATATTATATGGAAGTATTGGCATATGCTTATACAGTTTTTGTGTCTATATTTACAATGCAAAAAATGCTTATGATTTCAGTCTTGGAGGATTTATTGGACTTGGAGTATATAAAGAATCATATGTACTATCAGATATTGAAGAAAGCATATATGTATATATTGTTTATTATTTTATAATTTATATAATAGTTTTTATAATAAGGGAAATAAGAGAATATCTAAAGAAAAAAGAGGAAGAAAGATGGAATTCATAAATTCTTCATCAATAATTATCTTTATATAAGTAAAAAAATATTATTAATTAAATTAAAAATGAATCAAGAGGATTATTAATTTAAATTAAAGTATCATAATATTTATAATACTAATACTAATACCTGGTTAATAGACATAAATATATGCATAATGAAATTTTACTGTTATAAAAATCTTGTAAGTAATATATTGTCTATATTATCAGGTGTTAGCATTAAAAACAATAAATTATTGTAAATTTAAAATGAAGTATTGTATAGGAACTTATATTTACATAACTGAAATAAGAAGAAAAGGTAAATTAAGGATGTGTAGTTTATGGATAATGATAAGAAAACAAAGGTAGTAAAATTTCTAAAAATAATGTCAGCATACTTTGGATTATACGCTATCCACTATCTAATACTTCCAAATACGCCCATTCATGGGAGATATGGAATTACAGGTTGTTTTGATATCAGTAAATTTATGATGATGATATCAATTTTATTATTTCCATTTTTTGATATACTATTTTTAAAATCGAATATATTCTTTGGTTTTTTAGGAATAGTGTTATATAGTATATGCGTATATATTTACGATGCTAATGCTGTATATGAGCTTGGATATAGTGGTATTTTTTATACATCATTTAGTAGAGAATGGTTAGTATTTCAACTTGGAGTTTTGATAGTATTTTATGTAATAATTTATATTATATTTTTAATTATAATAAATATAATAAGAGCTATAAGAAAACATATAAAAAATAAAAAAGACAAAGAAGAAAAGTCATAAATCACTTTTATAAAGCAAGACATATTAAATAATCCTAAGGGTATACTGATATTAATTAAAAATATAATGCTTTAAAATATTTGGTTAAGAGGAAACCATATCTATAAAAATACTAATACCTGATTAATAGACATAAATATATGCATAATGAGATTTACTGTTATAAAAATCTTGTAAGTAATATATTTTCTATATTATCGGGTATTAGTATAAAAATAACAAATTATTAGAAGTTTGAATTAGAATATTATATAAGAGCTATATTTACATAACTAAACTACAATGAAAAGAAAAATTTAGGAGTGTTAATCTATGGATAATGAGATAAAACAAAAGGTAGTAAAATTTCTAAAAATAATGACATCATACTTTGTATTATATTTATTTCATTTTGTGATTTTTCCTCATTCTCCATTTTATAGTGATTCAATTTATGATAGGGTTACTCGTATTTTGATGTGTTTATTGTTTCCTCTTGTAGACATTATAAAATTAAAGTCAAATATACTTTTTGGTACGGTAGGCATATGTTTATACAACTTATGCACATATATTTATAATGCGAATGCTGCCTATGGTATTGGACGTGCAGGATTTTTTATGACTGGAGATTTCAAAGAGGAGTATTTGCTATCTTATCTTCAAGTAACACTAATTATATATGTCATCGATTATTCTATTATTTATACAATAGTTTTTATAATAAGGGAAATAAGAGAATATCTAAAGAAAAAAGAGGAAGAAAGATGGAATTCATAAAATCTTCATCAATAATTATCTTTATATGAGTAAAAAAATATCATTAGTCAAATCAAAAATCATTCAAGAAGATTATTAATCTTAATCAAAGTATCATAATATCTATAAAAATACTAATACCTGATTAATAGACATAAATATTTGCATAATGAGATTTAATGTAATAAAAATCTCGTATGGAATAAATTATCTATATTATTAGGTATTAGTATAAAAATAATAAATCATTTAGAATTTTGAATATGACATAAGGTATATTTACATAACTAAGATTCAAAGAAAAAATATGTTAAGGATGTGTAGTCTATGGATAATGATAAGAAAGGCAAGGTAGTAAAATTTCTAAAGATAATGACAGCATACTTTGGATTATATATAATTCATTATATTATACTGCCATATTTTTTAAAATATGGAGTTCCAGAGTCTGCTTCATATATAAAGGTGTTCATGTTGTTGCTATTTCCACTTTTTGATATATTAATTTTAAAGTCAAATATATTATATGGAAGTGTTGGTATATGCTTATACAGTTTTTGTGTCTATATTTACAATGCAAAAAATGCTTATGATTTCAGTCTTGGAGGATTTATTGGACTTGGAGTATATAAAGAACCATATGTACTATCAGATATTGAAGAAAGTATATATGTATATATTGTTTATTATTTTATAATTTATATAATAGTTTTTGTAATAAGGAAAATAAGAGAATATATAAGGAAAAGAGAGGAAGAAAGATGGAATTCATAAAATTTTCATCAATAATTATCTTTATATAAATTGAAAATATTATTAGTCAAATCAAAAATTATTCAAGAAGATTATTAGTCTTAATCAAAGTATCATAATATTTATAAAAATACAAATACCTGATTAATAGATATCATTGTTTGCAAACGGAGATTTATTATTATAAAAATCTTGTAAGTAATATATTGTCTATATTATCGGGTATTAGTATAAAAAATAATAAATCATTAGAAGTTTAAATTTGAATATTATATAAGAACTATATTTACATAACTAAAATTCAAAGAAAAAATAAATTAAGGATGTGTAATCTATGAATACGGATAGAAAAACAAAGTTAATAAAATTTCTAAAAATAATGTCAGCATACTTTGGATTATATGCTATCCACTATCTAATACTTCCAAATACGCCTATTCATGGAAGATATGAAATAACTGGTTATATTGATTTTAGTATATATATAATGATTATATCATTTATATTATTTCCAGTTTTTGATATACTATTTTTAAAATCGAATATATTCTTTGGCTTTTTAGGAATAGTGTTATATAGTATATGCGTATATATTTACGATGCCAATGCTGTATATGAGCTTGGATATAGTGGCATTTTTGAACAATCCTACAGTAAAGAATGGCTTTTAGTGGAACTTTATTTTTGGGTAGCTGCTTATATCATTATTTATATTGTGACATTGATTATCATATATATTATAAAAAGTATAAAAAGACATATAAAAAATAAAAAAGACAAGGAAGAAAAGTCTTAAATCACTTTATATAAAGTAAGACATATTAAATACTCAAATTTCAACTAAAAACACGATAATTTTAGCGGAAAAGTCGAGTTCTATAATTTTATTTGTTGTTAAAGCTGTAGATATTTTTAAATTGAAAAATATATCTGATAGAAATATCAATGCTTACAAAAAGGATGATATTATGATAAGAATTAAAGGTGGAAATTTAAGCGGGAAAGTCCAAGCTATTACTTCAAAGTCTATGGCACATCGTCAGATTATATGCTCTGCTCTGTCAAATACTGAAACTACATTGTTCATACCTGATATATCTGACGACATTGAATGTACTCTTTCTGCGGTGGAAAATCTTGGTCTAAAGCTGATAAAGGATGGGGCTTATATAAGATTATCGCCCACAAATAAGAAAAGCGAGCTTTTTGATTGTAGAGAAAGTGGGACTACACTTAGATTTATGCTTACTATAGCTCCATCTCTTCTTGAGCACTGTCATTTTACAGGAAGAGGTAGACTGCCTGAAAGACCGATAAATCAGATAATAGATATACTTAGAAAGTCAAAATGCGAAGTTAGTAGTGATAAGCTCCCTCTTACAATTAAAAATAAGTTTGAATTTACTGATGTTGAAATAGAAGCAAATATCAGCTCTCAGTTTATTTCAGGGCTTTTAATCTCATCTGTTTTGCAAAAAGATGACGTGCATATCAAAGTAGTGAGAGACTTTGAGTCAAAGTCCTATGTGGATATGACAGTAGATGTGATGAGAAGATACGGCATTGAAATTATAGAGGATGAAAAAAACTATTTTATTAGGAAAAATCAAAGATATATAAGTCCTAAGGATAATGTCATAGAAAAAGACTGGTCAAACTCTGCATTTTTCTTGACAGCCGGAGCAATAGGCGCTCCTGTTACGCTTAGCGGACTGAATCCTAACTCTCTACAGTCAGATAAGAAGATAATTGAGATAATTGAAAGCTTCGGAGCAAGGGTAGATATGGATAAAGATGAGATTACTGTAAGTAAATACAGGTCTGATGTAATAGAGGTAGATATGTCGCAGATACCGGATTTACTGCCGATTTTATCTGTACTTGCCTGCTCTTCAAATGCCACAAGCAGATTTTACAATGCAAGAAGACTAAGGCTCAAAGAAAGCGACAGGATATATGCCTCTTGTCAGATGATAAAAGCTCTTGGTGGCAATGCTGTTGAAAAAGATGACGAGCTTATAATTGAAGGAAGAGGAAGATTAAGAGGAGGATCAGTAGATTCTTTCAACGACCATAGGATAGCTATGTCTGCTGCAATAGCAAGTATAATATGTGATGATGATGTCATAATAAAGGGCGAAAATGCAGTAAATAAATCTTATCCGAAATTTTTTGAAGATTTTCAAAGCTTAGGTGGAAAAGTTGAAATCTTAAAATCTTAGGCTTATAATACAGAAAGTAGATATATTGATATTGAAAATAAATAGATTTTTATAAGAATCTTAGCTTTGAAATAAATATTAAAAGAAAAAAATTAAGCTTTTAGAATAAATGATACTAATCACCATTTAAAATGTCATATATTTAAACTTATTGAAATATTATTTTTTTAATTTTCACCAAGACATCCTTAATATACTTTTAGGACTATTTAATTGCTTTTTAGTATGAATCAGCTTTTATATAAATTTATCTGCTATAAATAAAAAAGTAGTATTAGGGATATTTAGAATATATTTTTTGATAATTTACTTTAGTAAAAAGTTGCTTTTCAATCATTTGAATAAAGGGAGATAAGATGTCATCTTTCATTGGAAATAAATTACAGCTTTGTATATATGGAGAATCTCATGGAAATTCAATAGGTGCAGTGGTACATGGACTACCTGCCGGAATAAGTATAGATATGGAAAACTTAAGCTCTTTTGTCAGCAGAAGAAGACCTAATCAAAATAAGTACACTACAAAGAGAAATGAAAAGGATGAGTTTGAGATATTATCAGGCTATTTTGAAGGCTATACGACAGGCGCTCCACTTGCCATAAATATCAAAAATGAAAATATGCAATCAGGAGATTATAATAATTTATCAGAAAATCTCAGACCTTCCCATGCAGACTATACAGGATATTTGAGATACAAGGGCTATAACGACTATAGAGGTGGAGGGCATTTTTCAGGCAGGCTTACAGCCCCGCTTTGCGTAGTAGGGGGCATAGCGCTTCAAATATTGGAAAGGCTAAATATCTTTGTCTGCTCACATATTTCTTCGCTTTACAATATTATTGACACTCCTATATACTTAGAAACTCTTGCCTCACAACAGTATCTTACGAAAAAAGAACTTCCGTTTTTTGATGATGAGAATATCGCAAAAGCAAAGCTTCTATTGGATAAGATAATGCACGAAAAAGACTCTGTAGGTGGCATGGTTGAGATAATGGTGCATAATATGATGGTTGGATTGGGTTCGCCATTTTTTGACAGCTTGGAGAGCAGATTAGCTCATATGATTTTTTCCATTCCTGCTGTCAAAGGCGTGGAATTTGGTAGCGGTTTTGAGTCAACTATGCTAAAGGGCAGTCAAAATAATGATGAACTTGAAATTGCAGATGGGAAAATAAGAACAAAGACAAATCACGATGGAGGAATAAACGGCGGAATATCAAACGGAATGCCTATAATAATGAAAGTCGCTGTAAAGCCTACACCGTCGATAGCAAGAGAGCAAGATACTGTAAATATCAAGACTATGGAAGACACAAAACTGGAGATAAAAGGCAGACACGATCCTGCAGTCATACTACGCATTCCACCTGTACTTGAGTCTGCAGTAGCTATTACGCTATTGGACGTAATTTTGGAAGAAAAGGCAGAGATTATAGGAGATATGATAGATTTTAAGAAGTGATGATTGAATATGTTAAATTCAATTTTTAGCATGAAAAACATATTTAAGTATTGAAATCTTAGTATTTTTTTAAAATACTATTTCTTGTTTGATATAGTTTTTTAAAAATTTATTGCTAATTAGCTAAATATCAATAATGCTTTTTAAAAATTATATCAAGACTTATTTTATACTAATCACCATTTGTACTGTCATATATTTAAATTTATTGAAATATTAATTTTTTTAGTTTTCGATAAGCATCCTTAATATTTTTTTAGGACTATTTAATGGGTTTTTAGTATTAGAATATCAATATATGTTTATATTTTAATTTAAAATACTATAATTTACTTTAATTAAAGTGATTCTTATTAATATAAAAAAATTGTATTTAACAATTTGAATTAGTTAAAAATTCAATATAAGTGGCAAAATAGAGATATTGTTTAGGGTGGTGGAAATAAGATTGAAAAAGGAAGATATTGATTTGATGAAAAAAACAAATATTGCAATAATAGGTATGCCTGGTAGCGGAAAGACCACTCTTTGCAAGAAATTGGCGACTATATTAAAAAAAGACTTTGTAGATGTTGACTCCCTGATAGTAAGTGAGAATAATATTACTATAGCTGAGATTTTCAAACAATTTGGAGAGGCATATTTTAGAAAATTGGAATGTGATATGATACAGAGGCTGTCATTGATGGAAAATGTCGTTATATCAACAGGTGGAGGTTGTGTAAAAAACGAAGATAATATCAATAATCTTAGGCGAAATGCTATAATAGTTTATGTCAAGCGTGATTTGGAAAAGCTTGAAACTGTAGGTAGACCGCTGTCAGCAGGCGGACTTGACTCTGTAAAAAAACTTTTTGAGGAAAGACAAGCTTTGTACGAAAAATATAGTGACATACAAGTTGAAAATAATACAGATATTCAAGATTGTGCTATAAGAATATATAAGAGCTATCTGGACTATATTAAAAGTAATGATAATAAAATATGAATTATTATTTAAGTTAGTATCAATATATTTCGAATATTTTTGAATGATTTTATTCAATAATTTTAGAATAATTATTTTTACGTTATTGATGTATCGCTTGTAGATACTATATAAATTACCTTTAAATTTGTAGGTCTTAATTGAACTATATAAAATAATCTTCAAATTATAAGCTCTTTTTTTGATTTTTTCATTAAAAATACTTATAATATTTGTATATGAACAGTTAATAAATTTAGAGAGTTCAATACATCTTTATAAAGGAGAAATAATATGGGTAGAATGGTTGGAACTGTAGTAAGAGGACTTAGAGCTCCTATAATAAAACAGGGCGACAATATGGTGGACATAGTATGCGAAACTGTTATAGAGGCTGCAAAAGAAGAAGGCTATAGCATTAAAGATAAGGACATAGTAACTATAACGGAGTCCATAGTTGCAAGAGCGCAAGGCAACTATGCGACAGTGGACAATATTGCAAAGGATGTTAAGACGAAGTTTGGCGACAATACAGTAGGCGTTATATTTCCAATACTTAGCAGAAATAGATTTTCACTGATACTAAAAGGCATTTCCCTTGGAGTTAAGAAAGTAATCATTCTATTTTCTTATCCCTCAGATGAGGTAGGCAACCATTTTGTATCATTGGAAGATTTGGATAATAATGATGTCAATCCTTGGGTAGATGAGTTTGATGAAGCTAAGTTCATATCAATGTTCTCCAATCCTGTTCATAAGTTTACAGGGGTAAATTATATAGAGTTTTACAAAAAAATAGTAAAAGAAGCAGGAGCTGAGTGCGAAATAATCTTTGCCAACGATCCAAAAGCAATTTTGAAATATACGAAAAATGTAATAAATTGCGACATACACACAAGAAAAAGAACAAAGAAACTCTTGGAAGACTCAGGTGCACAAAAAGTATGCTCACTTGAAGATATATTAAACGCACCTGTCGACGGTAGCGGATACAGTGAGTACGGACTTCTCGGCTCAAATAAAGCTACTGAAGATACTTTGAAATTATTCCCGAGAAATTCACAAGAATTGGTGGAAGAAATCCAAGCAAAGCTAAAAGCCATGACAGATAAGAATTTGGAAGTAATGGTATATGGGGACGGAGCTTTCAAAGATCCTGTAGGTAAGATATGGGAGCTTGCTGATCCTGTTGTTTCTCCGGGATTTACAAGCGGACTAGCAGGTACTCCGTCTGAGATTAAGCTGAAATATATTGCAGACAATGAGTTTGCCGACTTAAAAGGTGAAGAACTCAAAAAAGCAGTGGTGGATTATATTAAACATAAAGAAACTGACTTGGTAGGTAAGATGGTATCGGAAGGTACTACTCCAAGACAACTTACAGACTTGCTTGGCTCACTTTCAGACCTTACTTCAGGTAGTGGTGACAAGGGTACACCTATAATCTATATCCAAGGATATTTTGACAATTATACAAATTAGTAAAATTAAATAGACTTGTTCGAAGATACATCATAATGTTGCTAATATATTATATCTGCTACTAAATTAAATTCTTAATGATAAATACAGAAATAAGTGACACACTAATGCTTGACTGATTTATGTATAAGTTATAATAAGTTTTTTTGATTGTAATAAATTTTGATTTTATACTTATAGCATAGAGATAGGAATATCGACAATTCTAAAAAAATATATTATTTAGGAGCTTAGATGTATAGAAAATACTCATTTTTAAGATTATTTTTCAAAGTTTTTGTGTTAATAATGTTTTTATCACTTATAATTGAAAATACTTTTGCCCTTTCAAATGCTGAAAATTTAATCAAAAAAACTTTTAAGGCTGAAAAATACGGAGTATTTTTAGGAGTTGAGAAAAAAGATTTTAAAAAGATAAAAAACTATGACTTGATAGTAATTGACGCAGACAATCTTACTAAAGATGACATAAAAACTTTGAAAAAACAAGGAAATAAGAAGGTATTTTCATATATAAACATAGGCTCTTTGGAAAAATTCAGGTCATATTATGATGATTTCAAGGATATTACTTTGGGAGATTACGAAAATTGGGATGATGAGAAGTGGGTGGACGTTACAAATAAGAGGTGGAAAGCCCATATATCAAATCTGTCAAAAAAAATAAAATCTAAAGGTATTGACGGTTATTTCGCTGATAATATGGATGTGTACTATCACTATAATAGCCCTAAGGTGTATTCATCCTTGCTTGAAATCTTAGCTGAAATGAAAAAGACAGATCTGCCTTGCATTGTAAATGGTGGAGATACTTTTATAAGCAAGGCTCTAGATGAAAAAAAATTGAAAAACTTGGTGTATGGAGTAAATCAGGAAACTGTACTTAGCAAAATAGATTTTAATAATAAAACTTTTCTCACTTCGTCAAAAGACACAAGAGTATATTTTGAAAACTATGTTAAGAAGTGCAAAAACAATGGCTTAAAAGTATATTTGACAGAATATACAAGGGATGAAAAGCTGAAAAAAGAAATTAAAAATTTTTGCGAGAAAAATGGATATAATCACTATATATCAAGTACAATTGATTTGAGTGAGATTGATAAGTAAGACATCAAAAAAGTTCCATAAGCTTTGCTTGTGGAACTTTTTTGATACTTTTTACTTTCTAAGAGCAAGGGGTTTTTGCAATATCTCACTGTAAATAATCGCATTTTTCAAATCAAATAACTCTTTATCTTCATCGTATGAATAGCCATAGATGGGATTATTTTTTTTGTCATTATGTCTATTTCTTTCCCTTTTGATATAGTATTCATCCATCTCCGTATCGTTTGAATATGAAGTCTTAGTCTGAGCTTTTGCATTAGACTTTTGATTTGACTTGAACTGACTTTGACCGCCAGTCTTAGTTGTATTGCTATTATTTGAGTTTTTATTTGCAAAATTCTTATTTGAATTATCAAATTTTTGCTTGTTCTTATTAGATTTTTCTTTTTTTTCTTTCTTCTGATTTTTTTGATTATTCTTATTATTATTCGGACTGATGAGAAGTGAAATTATAAATACAATCAGTGGAATAATAGCGCTGGACGGGATTCGCATGTCTATTCTTCTTTCTTATTAGTAGGATTTGACTGAGATATTGACTCTCGCATTGAAGTATCCGCCATGATATTTTTCATATTATAGTAATCCATAACACCAAGTTTGCCGTTTACAAATGCATCTGCTATAGCAAGAGGTACTTTTGACTCTGATTCTACAACTTTGGCTTTCATCTCAACGACTCTTGCCTTCATCTCCTGTTCTTGAGCTATAGCCATAGCCCTTCTTTCTTCAGCCTTGGCTTGGGCTATCTTCTTATCAGCTTCCGCTTGATCTGTTTGAAGTTGAGCGCCTATATTTCTTCCGACATCGACATCGGCAATATCTATTGAAAGTATTTCAAAAGCTGTTCCTGAGTCAAGACCTTTTTCAAGCACTGTCTTTGAAATTTTATCCGGATTTTCCAACACTTCTTTATGACTTACCGAGCTACCAACTGTTGTTACTACACCTTCACCGACTCTGGCGATTATAGTTTCTTCACCGGCACCACCGACAAGTCTTTCTATATTGGCTCTTACTGTTACTCTTGCTTTTACCTTTACTTCTATACCGTCTTTTGCCACTGCCGAGATTATAGGAGTTTCTATAACCTTAGGGTTTACTGATACCTGTACCGCCTCAAGCACGTCTCTACCTGCAAGGTCTATTGCAGCAGCTTGTTCAAACTCAAGGTGGATATTGGCTCTTTGTGCAGCGATTAGAGCATCTATTACTGTATTTACATTACCACCTGCAAGATAGTGGGCTTCAAGCTTGTCTATTGAAAGTGACAAACCTGCCTTTGTAGCCTTTATCATAGGATCTACTATTCTTGACGGTCTAACTCTTCTGAATCTCATTCCTATCAATGTCATAATCGAGACTTTTACACCTGAAAACATGGCTGTAATCCAAAGACCGATAGGGAACATATTTAAAAATAAGATTATGGCGATAAATATAACAACGCCTATAATAATTTGGAAAGGCATAACTCCTCCTTTGACTTAAAAAATTATTAAATACCAAACTGAAACAATCTATACTTAAATCTTTTTAAAGTCTTTTAAAAAGATATCAGTATCAATTTAAACCACGACAACTCTAAGCTTGTTTCTCAACTCTTTTTACAAGCAGAATGTAACCTCTGTTGCCTACAACTTCAACAAATTCACCTTTTTCGATAAATTCGCTGTCACTCATAGCATCGTAGACCTTACCATCTTTTTTAACTCTGCCTGACGGTCTTAAAAAAGTGTCCACCTGCATAATTTCACCGATATGTGTGTCGTTTTCTTTTGAGGCTAGCACACCTTCGCTATTTCCAAGTTTCGTGTTTAGGAGCAAAGTCTTGTATAGATTGCTCTTAGGCAATGCACCGGCTATTAATAGCAGGATGATAAATAATACTGCTACAGCAAGAATTACAGCTAATATTGTAAAGTATACACTGCCTGTCATCATATAGACTCCTGCTACAAACAAACAAAAGCCGATGACACCGAAGGCTCCGCTTGGTAAAAATATCTCAGCGACCAAAAATGCTACACCGATAAGCAAGAAAATATGGCCCATATCACACCTCCTGTCAATATACTTAATATTATTTAAGCAAAAAGCTAATGTTGAATATATTTTATCAATATCCTAAATCTTATAAGAAATTTATATTCTATACGTTAAATGAAAAAGAGCTCAATATCAAATTTCCATCTTCCAAAGGTTTCAAGGTTACACGGATAAGTGAGTTGGAATCAGTTCCATCAAGACTTTCCATCTCATCAGGAGAGATTTTTACTACAAATGATTTGGAGTTGTGTGAAAACTCAGCTGTATTGGAGTCTACAAGACCTACATACACAGCATTAGCTGATATACTTTCAACAGTCTTGACATCTTTTATCTTATCACCTTCTACAGTTATTTCGATTATAGCCTTATCCTTTAGAGTGATATTTGCGTTTTTAAGATATTCTTCCAACGACTCGCTTTTAACGTCGCCAAATATTATACTTGCACCCTTCATATAAATTGACGGTATTACAGCCTTTTGAGGATTTTTATCCTTTTTTTCATCTTCTTTAGGTTTATTATCTTTTACTCCACTTTCGTTTTTTTTGTCGTCATCCTTTTTGCCCTCTTCTGTTTGATTTTTATTATCAGAAGTTTCTGTCTTTGGTTTATTATCTTCTGTTGGCGTGTTATTCTCAGTCTGTTTATCCTGACATCCTGTTAAGATTAACGACAGTATGATAAATGAAAGAATTATTTTTTTCATAACTATCTCCTACCTTTACAAAATTGCTTTATAAAAATAAAATGATTACCATGTTTCGATTGTATAAAAAAAGATAATTTTTGTCAATCAAATTAATCTTCTTTAATAATATTGTAAACTTGTTATATATAAACTATCTTAAATTTAAACTTCAATTTTTATAATGAAAATAGGATTTAGCGGTTTCAAATAGCTGTATCTTCCAAGAGTATCCATTTTATTTACAGATAACTGAGATACACTATAAGCTTTTATATCCTTGTTTTCAGCTAATATCTGCATAAGATGTGAAAAGTTTTCAACTGTTATGAGATTAATTACAATTACAGCATTCTCTTCGCAAATAGATAGGCAGTGCTTGATTATATCATCCATGTTTCCCCTTGTACCGCCTACAAATATAGCATCAAATTTTTCATCAAGTTCTATTGGGGACATAGCATGTATCAATGTAGTTCTGCTTTTTATATTCCCATAGATATTTTCAAACTTTTCAATATTTTGCTCTATGAGATTTACCGCATCATCATTTGATTCTATTGCAGTAGCTGTCAGATTTTTGTTGCTTACCAAGGCTTCCAAAAAACATGAACCGCTACCTGCGCCTATGTCCAAGAAATTTTTCCTATTGTGTATGTCCAGATAAGAAAGTGAAACAGCTCTTACTTCCTCCTTAGTCATGGGAACCTTGTTATCTCTGATAAATTCGCTATCTTTCATAATAATCTCCAATCTACTTTTTTTATATCGTAATAGTAAATAAAATAATGAAAAATTTCATTTTTGTATATTTCAGACTTATAATAAAAGTTAATATAACAATGTAAAACTTTAGTTCTATAAAATTTTCCCTATATTATATCATAAAATTTCAGCTAATTCTAAAAAGCTATCAAAAAAGCATGTGATTGCATTTCACTAAAGTTATTGACAATCTGAACAACATATAATTTAGTAAAATAGCATTCTTGGCTTTATAAATGGTGATTGGTATAAGCTTATTTTCTGATATAAAAAAAGTATTACATATGATAACATACATAATACTTTTTTATAAGATTTATAGTAAATCAAGCAGTGGATTGCCACCTTGATATTTATTTTCCAAATTTTCGAGCATTGATAGATATTTATCTTGAAAGCCCTGCTCTTGTGCTTTGACTTCAAACTCATCACATTCTTTTTGTATCTCATCAGATATCTCTTTTTTGAAATTTTTCTCTGCAAAAGGATAGACAATGTCATTTTCCTTTTGTATATGTCTTTCCAATAGATGAGTATATGATATGGCATGAGCTATTATGTCAAGAACAGCCTCATTATTTCCGCCTTGATAGTCCTTTACAGCTTCTTGGAGTTGTTGCATATAAAATCTTCCCATATCGTGCTCTACAAGCATTCCATTTGTTACCAGCTTTTGTGCAGCAGGTCCGAGATGTTCTACCATCTTGTTGAAGAGTTTCAGTTCTTCCTTGCCGTGATGGTGCTTATCAGCGTAGTTTCTGATAAAGTCAATCATCTGTTCAAGGTCGCTAAAATCAACATCTTCTCTATTGTATAATCTATAGCAAAATTCCCTTACTACCTTTAACATTCTTCTAATATTAGCGTGTTCAAACACCATAGTATCTATATAATTCATATTACTCCTCTTTGTCAGCTTATATCGTTTTTATTTTTTTACTATATGAAAAATATTGTGAAGTATATTTACATAAGTCGGATCCTTTACTTCCACTTCAAATTCGTAGTTTTCATCAAGTGAGTTAATAAAGCCTGAAATCCAACAGTTTCTCAAATTGTAATAATCACTTATATCAGCGTCAAACTCGTCCCAGTATTTTTTGTGCAGGCAACGTATAAATGAAAAACTGATTCTTTCCTCATCGTTGTTAAAAAAATCTACAGTCTTATCGCAAGGCATACCTTCAAGTAGAAAATTATTGAGTATAGTGTAGGCATCTTCAGGGCTTTGAGGAGAAGTTTCCACTAACTTAGCCATTTTTCTGCCATGATTTTCAAATACTGTTTTGAGTTCTTCGATATAGTTTTTATTTATGTCTTTAAGATTTTTTATAAGATAGGCCTGTCTTTTTTCAGCCTTTTGTATTTGTAACTGAAGCCATCCGTGTATATTTGACGTATCTATCAGCTCATCCAAAGGCTTATCTTCAGTAGGATAGCCTATGAATTCGTACATCTCATTTATGTGTAAATCATTTTTTACGCCTTTTTCCTGAGCAAAATTTATTATTTCATTTTCCAAATCTTCAAAACATCTAATTTTGTCAAAAAGCCAAAAATGTATTTTTCCAAGAAATAAACTCATGACCCCTCCTATTTATTCAATTGTTCTACAATTTCGTCTGCATTAAGTCCATGTATCATTGCTGCTTCTTCTATTGTTTCTGCTTGAGAAGACGGGCAACCTATACATCCCATTCCAAAACCTATCAATATTTCTACCGCATTTTCCTTCATTCTCAATACTTCACCTATAGTATCTGTCTTTTTAACTGTCATCTTAATTCCTCCTAAAAATATTATTTATTTATATTTAATACTTAATAACTTTGTTTTGATGATAAGATTATACAACAAAAATGATGACTTATTCCGTAACTAAAATCACATTTTTAAAAAATTTACTAAAAAAGTATTAATTTTATTTGTGATTATTTTAAATATAAATTTTAAGTTAAGTTAATCTATAAATTTAATTTGATTTTAACTCTGAAATTTATAATTCTTGCATAATATAGTTAAAGCCATAGGAAAGAGCTATATTATATTAAAGTTTGAACAATTAAAACTAAAAAAGTAAAAGTCATATACTATATCGTATATATCTAAGTAAAGTTGAATATTTTTGAAATTAAATTATAGCTAAGTTAAGGAAGTGAGAAGATGAAGGGCGAAAAATATTTTAAAAGAATAGAACTGAAATATCTTATCAACTCAAGTCAACAAAAATACTTGCTTGATGAGATGAAAAGATATATGAAAGAGGATGAATTCGGAAAAAGTGTAGTAAACAGTCTTTACTTTGATACACCTGACTTTTATCTGATAAGAAATTCTTTGCAAAAGCCTGCATATAAGGAAAAGATACGTATCCGCTCATATGGGAGAGCAAATCATGAAACAAAGGTGTTTATAGAGCTGAAGAAAAAATACAAGTCAGTAGTTTATAAAAGGAGGCTTAAGCTAAGAGAAGGCGAGGCTATGGACTATATGGAAAGAGACATCTATCCTAAGGAGCAAAGCCAAATCCTAAAAGAAATTGACTATTTTAAGAAGCTACATGCAAATCTTTCTCCAAAGATGTTAATATCTTGCAATAGAGAAGCATTTTTTGCTAAGGATGATTCGGAATTTAGGATAACTTTTGATAAAAATATCATCTATAGTCAAGATAATTTATCACTTTGCAACAAAGTTTTTGGAAAAGCAATTATAAAAGATGATGAGACACTTATGGAGATAAAGGTGGTCGGGGGTATGCCTCTTTGGATGACTAAGTTACTATCGGAAAAGAGAATATTTAAGACATCTTTTTCAAAATACGGTAAGGCATATAAGATGTCAAAATTAAAAAAATTAGAAAAAGGTGACATCTATAATCAGGAAGAGTATTTAAAAATAGCAATATAATCATAAATTTACTCAATATTATTAATAGAAATATCTAATGAAAAATTAGCTTAAAATAAAAGAAATAGACTTATTTGATAACTATATATAATATATCAAAATTTAGCTTTGATAAGTCTTATAGAATTAAAGCTTATAGCAGTTTAAATATAGCTTTATCAGATAAGTCTAATACTAAAATATAGGTATTAAAATGATTGAAAAAATAAGGAAAGTGGGTTTTAAAAATGAATGCGGCGATTTTTGGAGGGGTTTTTGATACAAGCACCACGACAGTAGTAGCAGTTGACAAGTTTGTAATATGTATTTTGGCATCATTGGCAATAGGCTTGATAATAGCCTTTTCTTATAAGATAAAAAACAAATCTACTAAAAACTTTATCACCACTCTTGCACTTATACCTGCTATGGTATGTGTGATTATAATGATGGTAAATGGCAATGTGGGTACCGGAGTTGCAGTAGCAGGGGCATTTTCGCTGGTAAGATTTAGAAGTATGGCAGGGAGTGCCGCAGAGATAGGCTCCATATTCTTGGCAATGGGCTCAGGTTTGTTGCTTGGAATGGGATATATAGGCTTTGCGCTTTTATTTGTTGTAATAATATGTGCAGCTCAGCTCTTATATCTGCAACTTGGTGTAGGAAATACAAGCGTAGCGGAAAAGACGCTTAGAATTACTATACCTGAAGATTTGGACTATACAGGTGTTTTTGATGATATATTTGAAAAATATGCCAAGGGTGTACAACTTTTGAATGTAAAGACTACAGATATGGGAAGTATGTTCAGAATGACTTATAATCTGAAATTAAAAGACATCAAAAAAGAAAAAGAATTTGTGGACTAGCTCAGATGTAGAAACGGAAATATGGAGATATTTCTATCAATACAGGAAATGAGCAGTGAATTATAAGAAAGATTTGAAAAAACATTTAAGCTTTATTATTTAAAGCAGTAAGAAAACTAAGTAAAAAAATATTAAATTTGAAGTTAAATAAAGGAGAATAAAAATGAAGAGAAAAATGGCAAGTGTATTATTAGCGGGGACATTGTTACTGACGGCAGTGGGCTGCGGCTCGTCTGCAAGTACAACTACAGGAAAAGATGTAACAAATTCAACTAAGGCATCTATAAGCAGTAAAACTACAGAAAGTACAGAAAGTACATCGACAAATACAGCAACATCTACAGCTTCAGAGTTAAAAGCAAGCAATGTTTTCACGGACGCAGACAAGGATACTTCCTACGATGAGAGCAACAGCAAGGTGATAAAATTAAACAACGAATCTATTACAATAAATAAAGAAGGAACATATATATTATCAGGTACAATCTCAAACGGGCAGGTTGTAGTTGATGCTACTAATACTTCTAAGATAAAGATAGTGTTAAACGGAGTGACTATAAATAACGACACTTCAGCTGCAATCTATGTAAAACAGGCTGATAAGGTCTTCATCACCACTGCAAAGGGAAGTGTAAATACTTTGTCAAATAAGAGTGAATTCGTAAATAAAGCCGGTGAAGAAATAGATGCGGTGATATATTCTAAGGATGATATATCTTTAAACGGTGAAGGTACACTTAATATTAATGCAGTATACGGCAACGGTATAGTATCTAAGGATGACTTGGTAATAAGTAGCGGTAGCTATAATATAACTGCAAAAAACCATGGCTTAAGAGGAAAGGACGCTGTTAAGATAGGCGGAGGAACTATTAAAGTAAAAGCCGGAAAAGATGCTATACACGCTGAAAATAACGATGATACTTCAAAGGGATATATCTACGTTTCAGGAGGAAATATAAATCTTGAATCAGAAAGTGACGCAATGGATGCCATGAGCTTGTTACAGGTAGATGGAGGTAATATAACAATTTCATCCGGTGATGACGGAATGCACTCTGACGATAAATTGATAGTAAAAGGCGGAAAAGTTGATATATTAAAGAGTGTTGAAGGAATAGAAGGCAAGCAGGTAGATATCAAAGATGGAGTTGTAAATATAGTATCAAGTGATGACGGTATAAATGCTACTGAAAAAACTACGACTACAACAACAAACAGCACTACTTCATCAGATAAGACTGCAAGTAAAAGTACCAAGTCATCAAGTTCAACATCAGCTACAGATACTAATACTACTGCTACAAAATCAAGTAAGAAAACTACCAAATCTTCAAGTAATTCATCAACAAAGACTACAGACAATTCGGCTACAAAAAAGTCTACAACAGGTAATTCAACAAAAGAGTCAAATAATACAGGAAATTCAACAGTAAAAAAGTCGAGAAAGGCTAATAATGCCGAAAATTCATCATCGACATCAAACAATGGCGAAACAAATAATGCTTCAACTACAAATTCAAACAATACAAGTAATTCAACAGTAAAAAAGTTTAGAAAAAATAAAAATTCCAATACTTCAAGTTCAACAAGTAATGGAACAGATAATACTTCATCAATAAATAATCAAAAGATGAAGAGAAAATCTTATTCACAAAATGAAAATAGCAATGGCAATGAAATGCCACCTCCACTACCTCATGGAGATATGGGTGATATGGCTCCACCGCAAAATGGAGAAAATAGCGGGAATAATTCAAATATGAGAAGAAGAGGTCATATGCCACCACCTAATGCAAATGAAGATATGTCACAAAGACCTGAAGGAAATCCACCGGATGGTGAATTCGGAGGAACTGGAGGACAAGGCGGATTCAGTAGACATGGAGGTCCAGGAGGACAAGATGAATTTGGAGGACCTGATGGAAATGGTGGTCAAGGCGGAGGAAGCTTTGAAAATCAACAAAACACCTATATAAAAATATCAGGAGGTACAGTAAATATCAATGCTGAAGGAGATGCTATAGACTCAAACGGTTCACTATATGTAACAGGTGGAACGACATATATATCAGGGCCTTCAAATGCCGGAAACGGAGCATTGGATTATAACGGAACGGCAACAATTACAGGTGGAACAATAATTACTGCAAGTTCTGCAGGAATGTCACAAAACTTCGGATCTGACTCTACTCAGGGAAGTATATTATTAAATCTGTCATCACAACAAAGTGCAGGAACAAAGATAGAGGTAAAAAACTCTGCAGGTAAGGTAATAGCAAGCTACACTCCTAAAAAAGCATACAGCAGCATAATAGTAAGTACAGCTGAAATTAAAAAAGGCGAAACTTATACTATAACAGCAGGAAATTTCAGCCAAAAGGTAGAGATGACAGATATTATATACGGACAAGGCGGAGGTCCCGGAGGAGTGGGGGGATTTAGACATTAGAGATTAAAATACAAATCATAAACTTATTGTAAATATAGAAAAGTAAAGGTGATAAGCAGGGACTATGAGAATGGAATTTTCGTTATTCATAGTCCCTTTAATATGGTATTAAAGAAAAATTAAAGCTATTTTTTTAAAGAAAACTTGTACTATAAATTATATAGAGTATAAAAGATATTGACAAAAGAGCATAAATGTAGTATTCTCATATTGTAACAAAAGCCTTATCAGTTAAGGATGTGTTATTTAAGGAGAAAAAGAGACTTATTCGTTAAGGACACTGTAGGCATATCATTTGATATGTCTAAATTTTTTGTTTTAACTTAAAATACTGTATCAGTTTTTTATAGTTAAATTAATTTATAAATTTTGAGAATAACTATATTTATAAATTTAAGTATTAAATTAAAGTAGTTTGAATAGAGTATAAAAGATATTGACTTTTTTGTATAATTATTATAGAATTATATGGAATTCAATACAAATTAATATCTATGCGAAAAAAAGGAAGAGTACAGTTAAAAAACTACTACAGAGAACCTGTCATAATGCTGAGAGACAGGATAGGCTATTAATTGGAAAATCACCTTTTTGCAGGGTAATCGAAAGCTTATATTAGCAAGTAGATTTCTCCGTTTGTCGTGCGTTAGACGACATTGATGATAAGTCATCTTTATTATGCCTTTTGGGGTGGTATAGCGAGTAAATTCGTCCTGCAATTTTTGCGGGACTTTTTTTGTTTTTAGGAAGACATTGTCTATATCTGATGAATTTTATACTGAATACTAATACTTCTAAATCTATGGAGATATTTTATACTAATCGCCATTTATAATATCAAGATTGTTATTATTAGTAAATTATTCGTTTTGCAGATTATCAATAATCTTACTGTAATAAAATTACAAGGCTTTTTGATAGCTTTTTAGTATTAATAATTCAAAATTCTATTGAACTTATAAAACTTATATAATTACATTATTTTTATTAAAATCATTATAAACGAATTTAAAACAGTATACGCAATAAATAACTAAACTTAAATGTAGTCAATTAATTCAGAAGATTTATAAACAAAGATCAGTATTTATCTTTTAAAAGAAGCATAAAAAAAGCTGACATATTATTTTGAATTTTGTATTTAACAAGCTTTATCAGACTTGTTCGAATATTTTTTTGAACTATGCACTTTAATAAATGGACTTTCCTAAAAAGTTGCATTATATGTTATTATTTTTTAATATTGTCGAACAGGTTTATTATAAATATATGAAAGGGGCTAAAATTGAAGTTTGAAAATCTTTACAATCAAAGCATAAGCGACAACGAAAACAAGGTAATTGAAAACTGGGATAAGATTGATTTGCTCTCAGCAAGTATAGACGAAAGGCAAGATAAGGAAAAGTTTATATTTTATGAAGGACCTCCTACAGCTAACGGTAAGCCGGGTATACATCACGTAATAGCAAGGACGCTCAAAGACTCTGTATGCAGATACAAGACTATGAGGGGCTATCAGGTAAAGAGAAAAGCAGGATGGGATACTCATGGTCTGCCTGTTGAAATAGAAGTGGAGAAAAAACTTTCACTTTCTTCTAAGCAGGAAATTGAGCAGTATGGTATAGAAAAGTTCAACAAGGAATGTAGAGATTCAGTTTTTGAATATGAAAGTCTATGGAGAAAGATGACTCAAAGAATGGGCTATCTTATAGACCTTGACAATCCTTACATCACTCTTGATAACAACTATATAGAAACAGAGTGGTGGATACTTGATAAGATGTTCAAGGACAATCTAATCTATGAAGGACATAAGATACTTCCTTACTGTCCAAGATGTGGGACTGGACTTGCTTCACACGAGGTATCACAAGGTTATAAGGAAGTAAAAACTAATACCCTAATAGCAAAATTCAAGAAGAAAAACACTCAAAACGAGTATTTTCTTGCTTGGACGACAACTCCATGGACGCTTGCAGCCAATGTAGGTCTTACAGTTTCTCCTACTGAAACATACGTTAAAGCTAAGCAAAATGACGAAATATACTATCTTTCAAAGACCCTTGCTCCGTCAGTGCTTAAGAGTGACTACGAAGTGTTGGAAGAAATGAAGGGAACAGACTTGGAGTATCAAGAGTATGAGCAACTAATGCCATTTGTTACTACAAATGAAAAGGCATTTTTTGTAATGCTGGGAGACTTTGTAACTACTGAAGACGGTACAGGTATAGTGCATACTGCTCCTGCTTTTGGTGAAGATGACTATAAGGTCGGAAAAAAATACAATATGCCGGTACTCAATCCTGTAGGAGATGACGGAAAATATACAGCTACTCCTTGGGAAGGCAGATCTGTAACTGATGATGAACTGCAAGTAGACATTATTAAATATCTTGCTACTGAAAATAAGATATATTCAAAAGAAAAGATGGTACACAACTATCCGCACTGTTGGAGATGTCAAACACCTCTTATTTACTATGCAAAGCCAAGCTACTATATAGAAGTCACTAAATTTAAGGAAAAGCTGATAGAAAATAACAACTCAGTAAATTGGTTCCCACAATTTATAGGAGAAAAGAGATTTGGCAACTGGCTTGAAAATTTGAATGACTGGGCTATTTCCCGTTCAAGATATTGGGGTACACCGCTAAATATTTGGGTGTGTGACGAATGTGGACACAAGGAGTCTATAGGCTCAAGAGCAGAGCTTGCCCAAAAGGCTATAGAAGATATAGATGAAAATATCGAACTGCACAGACCATATGTAGATGATGTCACTATCAAATGTCCTCACTGCGCTAAGACTATGCACAGGGTAAAAGATGTAATTGACTGCTGGTTTGACTCAGGTTCAATGCCTTATGCACAGTTGCATTATCCGTTTGAAAACAAAGAAGTGTTCAAAGAAAACTTCCCTGCGGACTTTATATGCGAGGGTATAGACCAAACAAGAGGATGGTTCTACTCACTTATTGCAATTGCAACTTATGTAGATGGAGTATCGCCTTATAAGAACGTACTTGTCAACGACCTTATACTTGACAAAAACGGTAAGAAAATGAGTAAGTCTAAGGGAAATACCGTAGATCCTTTCGAACTCTTCGAACAATACGGAGCTGATGCATTGAGATGGTATTTGCTTTATGTTTCTCCTGCATGGTCTCCTACAAAATTTGATATAGACGGACTTAAAGAAGTACAAAGTAAATTCTTCAGCACAATAAAGAATATATACAATTTCTTTGTATTATATGCAAATACAGATGACATAGACATCAAGTCAATAGATGTGCCTTATGAACAAAGGAGCGAGCTTGACAGATGGCTACTTTCAAAATATAACAACCTTGTAGACTATGTGGTAAAACAGCTTGAGGTTTACGATATGACTAAGGCTGTAAGAGAAATTCAAGAATTTGTCAATGAAGTATTCTCAAACTGGTATATAAGAAGAAGTAGAAGAAGATTCTGGGGGACAGAGATGACATTGGACAAAAAGTCGGTGTACATTACTACATTTGAAGTGCTAAAGGGAATTACACAGCTTGTTGCTCCTTTTGCACCGTTCTTGTCAGATGAAATGTATATCAAACTTACAGGTGAAAAATCAGTCCATCTATCTTACTATCCTCAATTTGATGCCTCTAAGGTGGATTTAGCTCTTGAAAACAAGATGGACATGGTCAAAAACCTTGTAAAACTTGGCAGAGCTTCAAGAGAAGAGGCCAAGATAAAGGTAAGACAACCTATAGCAAAGGTAGTTCTTGATGCAAAGAATCAAAAGACAATAGGAGAGCTTACACAACTTATAAAAGAAGAGCTTAACGTAAAAGAAATTGAGTTTTCAAGCGATATAACAAGCTTTATGAACTATGATGTAAAACCTAACTTTGCAACACTTGGTAAAAAATTAGGCGCAAAATTAAAACCTTTAGGTCAAGTTTTGGCAACAACAGATGCCAAAGAAATAGTTGATACTTTGGATGAAAAAGGCTCTATTACTTTCAATTTGAATGGAGAAGATACAATACTTGCCAAAGAGGACTTCCTGATAAATGTAAAGGCTAAAGAAGGCTATGATGTTGGTGCTGATGAAGGGCTATTTATAGTGCTGGATACAAACCTAAGCAAAGAATTGATACAAGAGGGATATGCAAGAGAATTCATCTCAAAAGTCCAACAAACAAGAAAGAATAACGAATATGAAATGATGGATAAGATAGAGATAACTTGCAGTCTTGATGAGGAATTGCAAGAAGCTATAAAAGCTTTTGAAGACTTTATCAAAGATGAAACATTGGCAGTAAAGATAGACTTTGACAGCTCATGCGACGGAAAAGAAGAAATTCTAAACGGACACTCAGCTAAGATATTGATAAATAAAGTAAAATAGAAAATAGGGTTTAATAAATAGAGGGATGTAAAATAAATGAACTTTACATCCTTCTATTTTTTTTGATTTAAGGTAGTTCTTGATTGAGAAACTCGTATAAAACAATAAAGCTCCTACTGTTTATAAGAGAAAAAATCTCTATACTATTTGTTTATCTAATCTATAGATGAAATAAATTGAGGATAGATTATCAAGTTAAGTGCAACACTTTTAAAAAATATTAATACTTGCTTAAAATTGAGCATAAAATTTAAACAACCGGTTGACTAATTTTGTAGTTAATGGTATATTTGTTCTACAAAAAAGAAGTAATATCTTAATTAACTATAGGAGAGAGGTGAAATTTTATGATAATTATGAATTTAGAAGTAAATAATTTAATGGCTTTTAAAGATTTTAAAATAAATTTTTCATATCCAAAAAAAATAGTTAACTCTTCAATAGATTATGAATACTTACAGAATAAACCTAATTTTAGATATAAAAAAGTGAATATAATAATGGGTAGTAATGCTTCAGGAAAAACGTCTCTTGGGAAAATATTGATGTATATATTTAACTTTATTTCTAAAGGACAAATATCTAGTATTGAAAATTCGATAAATGATATTAAAAAGGAAGCCAGTTTTAAAATAGATTTTTTATTAGAAGATGATGTACTTTATAGAGTATCATGTAATCTTAAAAAAAATGTAATATCAAAGACTATTGAAAATTTAGATTATATGATTAATGTATATAAATCTAATATAACTAAAAAAGATTCATACGAAAGTTGTATGAAAAAGTTTAAATTACTTGAATTTGATAAAGATATTTCAAATATAGATAAATTAAAATCAATTCCTAACTTTGGGTGGTATTTTGAGTTAACAGACGGAAGGGAAGAAAGATTTTCTATAGATGACTCAAGTTTTGATTTAAAGATACTAGAAAAGACTCTGATGGTTTTAGATTCTGATATAATTTCTGTAAAAAAATTAGAACAAGTAGAAAATTCATTTTTTATAGAAAAGAGTGGTGAAAAAATAATAATTCAAAATGGAGAAGTTGTAGATAGTACTAGACTATCTAGTGGAACTAAATCAGGTATAACAATAGCTAAAATGTTAAGTGCGATAATAAAAAATGCTAATGGTTTTTATTATTGTGATGAAAAATTTTCTTTCATACACACAGAAGTTGAAAAGGCACTGATAAGTGTAATGATTTCTTCGTTACATGATAGAAGTCAACTTTTCTTTACAACTCACAATAGCGAAATTTTAGATATGGATTTACCAAAACATAGCTTTACATTTTTAAGAAAAAAACCATATATGGAAGCAATGTATCCACAAGATTATATTAAAAAAGATGAAACGTCTTTATATAATGCTGTTAAGAATGATATCTTTTCTTGTGCTCCGGATTTAGATAAAATATTTGAATTAGAGGTACAAAGAAATGAATAAAAGCGATAAAATAATATATTTGGTTGAAGGTGAATGTGAAAAAATTTTAATTCAAGCTATAAAAAATGAATATATTGCTTCCGGGCTTATTTATATTTTTAATCCACTACAAGAAAAAGTAACAAAAGCTAGATTAAGGTTATATCCACCTAAGACTTGTATAGTTTTAGTTTTTGACACTGATGTTTATACTGAAGATAAAATTGATAGGTTAAAAATAAATATAAATATTCTAAAAAAGTCAAAAAATATAAAGGATATTGTACTAATTCCTCAAGTAAAAAACTTTGAAGAGGAAATACTATATTCTACAACTGTTGGAAATATAAAGAAATTATTTGATTCAAAAACTAAATCTGAATTTAAGGATTATTTTATAAAAAATGATAGGAAAGTTTTAAGTAAATTAGAAAAATACAAATTTGATATTTGTAAATTTTGGTCAAGAAAAGCAGAAAATAAGTATAAAATTTTTGATAATAGTTCCAATAAAATAAAATTATAGTTATTAAAAGTTCAATATTTTTTGTTAGTGTTTCATCTAATACTAAAATCTAATAGAATAATGGAATTATTTTATTAAAATTGATGCACTAAAAGTTTATTAACAAAAGATATACTAAAGAGTATAACAAGTATAAAATCCATAGTTTAAATAGAATTTAATATAAAAATATTATTTAACCAAAAAGTAGATAAAAACAATAAAAAATGCTGATATCAACAAGTTTAGAAGTTAATATCAGCATTTCTTTTTATTATTGGTGCCGAAAGAGGGAATCGAACCCTCACGGTATCGCTACCGCTGGATTTTGAGTCCAGTGCGTCTGCCAGTTCCGCCATTTCGACAAGTTACTTGCATATTATACAAAAATTATCTCCATATGTCAAGTCTAATATTTTAAAAACACAAAATTTTTTAAAAAATTTAAACTTTAGATTTAAATATATAAAAAATTATACTTTAAAAATATATTTTTATAGGTATAAACATTTATAAAAATAGGGATTAAATACTATTTTTTAAAAAATATGAAAAAAGTATAAAAAATAGTGGACAAAATATAAAAAGTGTGATACTATTATACTAGAAAAATTATTTGAAATTATATTTTGTATCGGTACAATTAATTTTAGACTATATAGGAGCAAATGATATGAAAACAAAATTTAAAAAACAGAGAGGGTTTACACTAATAGAATTATTGGCGGTAGTGGCTATATTGGGATTGCTTATGTTGCTTGCAGTACCAAGATATATGGACTCAACAAAGGTATCAAGAATTAGGGTTTTTGAAGGAAACTTTAGATCTATGATGTTTTCTATAAATTCTTCATTATCGGATTATAATGGAAATACAAGTCAAATAGCTGGTGACATGGAAAAGATGTTGAAGGCTTCAAAGGGAAATCCTGGTGGAGCGACTTATGTATACGATCCTGCCACACTAACATTGACAGCAACTTTACCTTCAAGTAATTTTGGCGGAACTGATAATTATGTATTGACTTATCATGCAAGAACTATGAAGGTGACTCAAAGTCCTAATCCTATTCCTACAGGTGCTACAGCTCTTGCACAAAACTAATATGATATTATGATTTAGATCTCTTTTTCTAAAAAACAGCCGTGAGGAACTATCCTACGGCTGTTTTAATATCAACTTATACTTAATAGTTAATAAAACAATGGAAAAATAATATTTATAAACTCATAATTTTAGTGTAATTTCAAGATAATCAAAGAAATATTCTCCAATTAATAAAATAGAAGATTAGTATTACTTGTTAATCGTAATTTATACTAATACTAAGTTTTCTTAGAATTATGGAAAATAATATTTTACTACTTATGCTAAAAATAATGTGTGACAGTTGAATTATAATACTTGATAAATTTTATCCATTAATTTAAAGGATATTAATAGAGTATTAAGATTAATTCGAAATTTATTTCAGATTTTCTATTAACATTTCTTTTTCTTCAATATATTTTTTGCATTGTGTTGAAAGTGCCACGCCTTCTTCATAAAGTTTTGAAGCCTCTTCAAGAGAAATCTCCTCTAAAGACAGTTTTTGTGATATCTCTTCAAGTCTCAGCAAATTTTTTTCAAAATCATTGGATTTTTTTTGCATATCATTCTCCTTTTACCACTGCAGATACTGTGCCATCAATCATCTTTACTTTTATTATATCCTTATCTTTCAAATCCTTGCTGGATTTTATCAATTTACTCTGCTTTTCTACAATGGCAAAGCCCTTGGACATTATTTTTACATAGTTGTTTTCTTCAATCACAGATACTAAAAAATCAACTTTGTTTTTCGATTTTTGTATCTTTTTTTCATACTTGTTTTTCAAGTCCAAGTCCAGCTTTTCTATATCGGATTTCAACTCTAAGATCTTCTTTTCATATTGTATTTTGAGATTTAATTCAAGTTTTGATATGTGATTTTTTTTATCTGATATCTTCTTGTATGGAGCATTTGACTTTATCTTGGAAATACAAGTTGAAAGTATATTTTTATATCTGTTGATTTCATTTTTATAAGATGAAAGTATCTTACTTTCCAAGAGTTTGACTTTAGTGCTAAGTTCTGATATGTCAGGTACGCTGAGTTCTCCTGCCATAGTAGGAGTGGAAGCTCTCATATCAGCAACAAAATCACAGATTACAAAGTCTATTTCGTGACCTATTGCAGAGATAATTGGAATTGGACATTCATAGACGGCTTTTGCAATATTTTCTGAGTTAAACGAGCTCAAATCATCAAAGTCTCCACCGCCACGAGAGATTATTATTGTATCTACACTCATTTCTTCAAGCCTTTTTATTCCGCTTATGACACTTTGCTCTACATACTCACCTTGCATCTTGGAATCATAGATATAGAGTTTTACAATAGGGTAGCGTCTTTTTATCACTGCCATTATATCTTGTACGGCTGCACCGCTTGCAGATGTTATTACTCCTATACTTTGAGGATATTTTGGTATTGCTTTTTTGACTTCACTTTTAAAATATCCTTCTTTTTCAAGCTTTTCATATAGGATTTTAAAATTTTCATACTCCTGACCTCTTCCGCTTTTTTCGTAGGAGTTTATCAGCAAGGAATATGTCCCGCCTTTTTTGTACAAGTTTATCTTGCCTTGCACAGTTATAGTGTCTCCAACTTTTACATCAAAGTCTTCAAGATAAGTCATAGCACTGATTTTTGACATATCATCTTTCAAAGATAAAAAGGTGTAGCCATAAGGAGTCTTTTTTAAGTTGAATACTTCTCCCATGACTCTAATGCTTGAAAATATCGGATTGGCATAGATATATGAGGATAGGCTGTCATTTAACTGAGATACGCTTAATACTTTCAATTTCATTAGGTATATTCTTTCTTCTCAAAATATTTTACACAGATATAAATTTAACTTTCAGATAAAGTTAGGTAAATTTTTTAGCTTTAAATACACTGACCCAGATGGATATAAAGAAACTAAACTTTATTTAAAAAAACCATAAGTCAATACTTTTTCAACTATTTTTTTCTATAAAACAATTTACATAGTCTTTTAGTATGCCATTTATAAAACTTGATGATTTTTCATCTGAATATTTCTTGGCAAGCTCTAATGCTTCGTTAATTGCCACCTTGTAAGGAATATCAAGGTATTTAATCTCGGTAATTGCAGTACGAATAAGAGCAAGGTCTATCTTAGCAAGCCTTTTTACTGTCCACTTATCTGATAAAACCTGAGATATTTCACTGTCAATCAGCTCTTTGTTGTCCAAGAAAGAAGATATGAATAGCTTTATATAGCCTATATCCGAAAAATCTTCCAACTTTTCCTGTGAATAGCTGTATGTGTTGCTTACTTCATACGTTATAAGGTCATCATTCTCTATGAAATCACTAAGTTCAAAATTTTCAGGCAGTTTTTCTCCTGAAAAATCAGAAATAAGTTTTTTTATATGTTCAATATTGTCAATACTATCGCAGTTTTCCAAGTTGATGTCGTATTTTACGTCCTTTAATTTTTTATCTGTATTAATAGTTTCAATATTTAAAAAATCGTTTTGGATATCCATTTGATATAACATCTGCATTACATTTTGACGCTGTTTTTTCCTGGAAATCGACATATTCGTATTTTTTTTATTCTCATCAACTTTCATGCTTATTTTTCTTCCTTTAATACTATGTCTTTAACGCAGATATTTACCGTCTTAACTTTAAGGTTCAGCATAGTTTGGACGGAGTTGATTATATTTTCCTGTACTTTTTCCACTTCTTTTTGGATGTTATTTCCGTAGTATAAGGCAATATAAGCATTTACCCACACATTATTGTCATTTATTTTCACCTGTAAAGTCTTATGTTTTTTGTTATAGTTGTGTGAAAATTCAGCAACTGAATCCACCTCGTCTATAGATAGTTTTACAATTGTGTTTACTACTTCTTTGGATACTTTTATTTCTCCTTCTTGTTTATTAATCATGGTCATCACCTCATAAATACTATTGTTTTATATTGTGAAACACATTTTGTATATCATCGTCATCTTCAAGTTGATCAAGCAATTTTTCCATTAACTTTTCGTTACTTTCATCTATATTAGTATAAGTTTCAGGGATGAGCTTGATATCAGCAGAAATAAATTCATATTTTGAGCCTAAGGCTTCTTTCACAGCTGAAAAATCTGCTGTATCAGTATATATGACAAAGCAGTCATCTTCTGTGATGAAGTCTTGTGCATTATTTTCAAGAGCTGTTTCCATAAGCTCATCTTCGCTTATATCGTCAGTTTTTTCTATTATTATCTCGCCTTTTCTGTCGAACATAAATGATACACAGCCTGATGTACCCATATTTCCGCCATTCTTATCAAAGTAATACCTTACGTTTCCTGCTGTTCTATTTTTGTTGTCAGTTAGAGTTTCAACTATAATTGCCACTCCTCCAGGACCGTAACCTTCATATATGATTGACTCGTAGTTATCTGAGTCGCTACCGCCTGCACCTTTCTTTATGGCTCTTTCTATATTGTCATTAGGCATATTTTCAGATTTCGCCTTATCTATAGCATTTTTAAGAGCTGCATTATACTCAGGATCTGCGCCGCCTTGCCTTGCAGCCACTGCAATAAGTCTTGCATACTTTGTAAATATCTTTGCTCTCTTAGCGTCCTGTTTACCTTTTCTGTTTTCAATAGTGTGTATACGACCCACTACTATACCCCCTTAATTTATTGATTACATCATAATTTTAAATAATAAAATCAGGCATTACATTTTTTGTTGTATATTATTTCAAACTGTGCCTGATTGAGTTTAACCTTGAATTAAAGCTTAAGATTTTCATCTATGTCTTATGATTTTACCACAAAATAGCTATATTGTAAATGAAATTTGAAAAAGGGTAGGGTGAAAGGAAGAATATAAGAAAATTTGATTATGATGGGGTTAAAAAAAACCAATAAAAGCATTTTAATAAAAGGCAAATTATTGGTTTTTAGAGTTACTTTAATTTTTAAAAGTCAATATAGAAGCATTAAGTATAATATCGTTGTATTAAACTTGATAAAAAGGTATTATGCTCAATATTATTTTGCAGATTGTACGACCTCATCTATATCAAGATAATATCCTAAAACTTCACCTACCTCGGTAATTTTTCCTTTTACAGTCATAGTGTCGCCAACTGACATGTCCATTATAGCTTTTTTTTGCTCGTCAGATTTTATATTACAATGTACACCTATAATTGCAAAATCCTCGTCAGCAGGAGTAATTGATATATATTTACCACTACTATCAATGACATTTAGTTTACCTGTTAATTTAACATATTGATCCTTATATTTATCACTTGCTTTTAAAGCATTACTTTTTAAATCTTTCATAAGTTCTGAAACGGTATACGACTTGTAACTAATTTTTGGAGTTTCGTTTTTTGCTTTTACCTTTGCAGTATCGTCTGATTTTTTTTGTTCGTTGCTGCTACTATCAGATGAAACTGTTGGAGTGTCATTATTTTGTATTTCACGATTATTTTTGTTGCCTCCCAGGCTACCTATTGCTCCTAAAATTACTATTGCGACTAAAGCTTTAAACCATAATTTTTTATGAAATGGTTTGTTGTTTTTTCCTCCACAATGTGGGCAAGTTTTAGCACTTTTAGCAATCTCAGCACCACAATGTTCACAATTTGTTATTTTGTTTTGTTTAGACATATTAAATATCCTCCTTAATTTTTTGATTATCATTTACATAATTGTGTACTTTTATGTAAAAATATATACATGAAATTAAATAATGATAATTGTAGAAAAAAACTAAAAAATATGGAAATTTAAATTAAAATGTGTTATACTTTTGCCATGTAATAATTTATATTCAAATTACATAAAAGTACACTTTTTTGTAAGAACACTATGGTCATATTTTTCTGACTGTTCCAAAATCTTAGCTCTATATCTGAATGTCGTAAGTGGCATTCCACACTTTTTAGCGGCATTGGTTCCGTTTATTTTTCCTGATTTCCATAACAAGTAGATTTCAAAATAGTTTTCTGGTAGTGGTTTTAGAGGTCTTCCAAAGCGTACTCCTTTAGCCTTTGCAGTTGCAATCCCTTCCGCTTGTCTTTGACGAATATTTTTACGTTCGCTTTCTGCAACAAATGATAAGATTTGCAAAACTATATCTGATAGAAAAGTTCCAATTAGGTCTTTTCCTTTACGAGTATCTAATAAAGGCATGTCCATTACTACAATATCAACTTCCTTTTCTTTTGTTATTAACCGCCATTGTTCTAAAATTTCTTTATAATTTCTACCTAAACGATCAATACTTTTGATATAAAGTAGATCATCTTTTTTTATTTTATTTAATAGATTTTTATACTGGGGTCTGTCAAAATCTTTGCCTGACTGTTTGTCAATAAAAATGTTCTTCTCAGATATTTGTAGCTGTTGAAGAGCAAACAACTGCCTATCTTCGTTTTGCTCTTTACTACTTACTCTTACATATCCATAAATATTGCTCAATATTTTTACATCCTCCTTTTAAAAATTTTTTGTTAATTATTTAATTTTTTCATATGAAAAGCTTATTAATACTAATCACCATTTATATTACCAAGTAGTTATTTAAAATGACTCGATACATAGTAGAGGTTTTCAATAATTTTTTTGCAACTTAACTACGTTGCTTTTTAATAGGTTGTTAGTATAAACATCTAATGTATCATTTAAACCTCAACTATTACTATAATAATTCTTGTAGAAAAGTTTGCTTAATGATATTATGATTTTAACATAAATTTGCTTTATTAAAATAAGCTGATTTAATATATAAAAATATAGTATGCATATATTAGACGGAAATAAACTAAAACTACCAGTCTTAAATAAGTTTTTTTAAAAAAGAAGTATGAGCATAGTATAAGAATGGATATACCAGAATTGAAAGAAAATTACTCTTTCTAATGCCTTTGTAAAAAGGAGTCAGAAAATTCCAATTTTTGAAATTAAAATGGTAAAAAAATATAAAGAAGAATATATTAAAAAGAGTGATAAAAATTTCAGAGCTTTATTAAATGAATAGTTAAAAAATCCTGAGTTAAAAAAAGATTGGGATAATTTGGGAGTTGAGTTTCGGATTATAAAATCTATCATGGTCAGAAGAAATGAAAATACATGATTCAAAAGTGGCTATCAACTTTTACAGGTATTTCTCAAGGAGACTTCAGTAAAATTGAAAATGGAAATGCAAACCCATCTATTCACAAAAAGAATAGCTACTGCATTGAATAAAGAGATAATACTAATCACCATTTATAAAACCAATATCGTTATTTTACCGAATTATATGTTTTGCAGATTATCAATAATCTTGCTATAATAAAATTGAGCGGCTTTTTGATAGGATTTTAGTATAAGATTGACCTTTGAACTTATTATAAAATAAACACTTAAAAAATAAAACTATAACTCATTCTAAATGCAGTATCATCTCGGATGAGTCATAGTTTTTGTAGAAAAATACCTATATTATTTTGAATTAGTTTGTTAAATCAAGGTTTTTAATCTAATAGTATAAATTTCAAATAGAAAATCAAAATATATAATAACTTGTTTTAGTAAAATCCTCGAGTTTAAAGACTTTTAGCATTATTCTTCAATAAGATGTATCATCTTTGCAAGTTGAGTAATAGCGTCAGCAGGCATTGATTTGTAGAAATAATAGCCTTGCATCTTCCTAAGTCCGTGACGCATTAAAAAGTCATACTGTGCTTTTGTTTCAACACCCTCAGCTATGAGATCTATCCCGGTATACTGGCAAAGTTTAATAAGTGCTATTATGATAGCCTCATCTTTCTTATTTTTTCCTATACCATTGATAAAACTTAGGTCAAGCTTTATCACATCAACAGGAATATATTTAAGATAATTAAGTGATGAATAGTCAGTACCGAAGTTATCTATTGCTATTTTTACATTAACTTTTTTAATTTCGTTAAGTGTTTCTATTGTTATATCAATATTTTTTGCCAGATATTTTTCTGAAATTTCAAATTGTATGGTATTTAAATCTATATTTAGATTTTTCAGCAATGCTATGGTCATATTGTAGACATAGCTTTTTTCAAAGCTTGGTGCTGCAAAGTTTATAGATAGATTAGGATGAAAACCAATTTCATTCCATCTTACTATTTGATGACAGATGTTGTCCAATATCCAAAGTGAGAGTTTATTTATATATCCTGCTCTTTCCGCCATAGGTATGAATTGAGCAGGTGAAATAAATCCTCTTGTAGGATGTAGCCATCTGATAAAAGTTTCAAATCCTATGACTTCCTGTTTGTTATCGTCTCTTATTTCAATTTGGGGTTGGTAATATATTTCAAACTTGTCGTTTTCAAGTGCAGATATCATGTCATTTGTCAAATCAAATTCTTCTTTTATCTGTCTGTGCTTATCTTCTTCAAATATTCCATATCCGTTTTTTCCGTTTTCTTTAGCTTGATATAGAGCAATATCGGCATTTTTTACCAGAGTATCCACATCTCCTCCACCCATAGGAAATACTGAGAATCCCATTGATACGCTGATATTTATAATGTTATTGTCAATATTTATCGGCTCTTTTATACTTTCCATTATATTACAAGAAACATCCTCTATAACCTTGGAATATGTTCCTATATTTTCATCATGTTTGATAAAAATTAAAAATTCATCTCCACCTATTCTTGAAATTAAGCTGTCTATAGGTACAGACATCTTTAGCACACTTGCAACATGCTTTAATATTTCATCTCCTGTAAGATGTCCTAAAGTGTCATTTATAGCTTTAAAGTTATCCAAATCCAAGTAGAGCATTATATGATTATCCTTTGTTGGCTCTGAGTTTAGAATTATGTTGTGTGCAGCCTGATTGAAAAATCTTCTGTTGCTTAGTCCTGTGAGAGCGTCAGTAGTTTCAAGTAATATCTTCTTATTTTGAGTATCTATTAACTCCTTTGTTTCTGCCTCAAGCTTATCGTTTATAGCAAAGAGTTCTTTAATCTCCTTGCTTTCATTCACAATTTTAATTATATTCTCTTCGAGATAATCAGCCTCTTTTTTTAAGTCTCTTGCAAAAGAAACATCATATATAGTAATCAAAAATTCATTTTGAGATGTATTTATCTTGTTAAAAATCAAATCAGCCATTTCTTTTTTATAAGGAGCCAAAAAAGAAAAGAGTTTTGAATTATATACGTGCTCATCAAAAAAAACTGAAGGTAAGAGTTCTCTAATATTTGGACTTGTAATATCAAAATCTTCGTTGTTAAAAAACAAGTTGAGGAATTTTTTGTTTGCATATTTTATCACTTTGTTATATACTATGCATGTGGCTTCATCAGAGAGTTCCAATGCTTTTATACGTATTTCGTTGAAGTTTTTTCCATATGTCGACAGTAGTCTTACTGACAAGAATATAGATATAACAGGTATAATATTTATGAAAAATGAAGAGTATATTATACTTTTATCTTCAGCTTCATGATACAAAAATTGTATAAAAAACATATAAATGTGATATATAGAAACAGTTATAATTACTATAGGCACAAATCTTGAATAAGTAGGAAGCTTAACAAGTCTGTACAGATAAATAATATTTATTATTGCAACTGCAAAATAGTAAAACGAAAATATAAAAAATATATGTTTTTGTGAATATATATCGTGTATAAAGGTAAAAGCGTTAAAGTTTGCCGGAACAGAGCGAGGAGCCGTCATAAAAACAGTCAATGAAAGTAAGATTGATGTAGCAGAAAATATATATTTGATATACTTACTTGCAGTTAGACTCTCTTCTTGCAGATTGATTGAAAAAAGCAAAAGGCAAAGAGGCAATAAAGGTAATAGTGAAAGATAGAGTATATGCAGATTATATACTGCCATACTTTCCTTTTGGTGAGCTTTCACAGCAAAGGTTATTAAAAACATCACTACGCTCAGGATACAAAAGTAGACAAAAGGTATTTTTTGTATCCTCTCGGTGGCTGATAATAGGACATCAAATGTTAGATATAATACCGAGCATATGAATATGACGGATAATAAATATATATATATCATTTAAGAAAAAACCCCTTCAAAATAAAAAAACATCTCATAAAAAACAAGCATTACTTAAAAAATTATATCATGGTATTACTTGCATATCAATAATTTATCTAAGTGACTTTCTACTTGATTTTTTGGTTCAAGATTGATAAAAAGTAAAAACGGTATTTAAAAATATATCGGCAGATTGAAAAAAAATTGAATACTTAAATATTATGAAAATTGAATAAAGTTTAGAAATATATTGCAATAGGTGAAATTATGGAAAAATTAAATGTATTATATGAGGATAACCACATTATAGTGCTTGAGAAAAAATCAGGAATTTTATCACAGGCTGATAAGAGTGGAGATGTGGATATGCTGACATTGGTAAAATCGTACATCAAGGAAAAATACGATAAAAAAGGTGAGGTCTTTTTGGGTCTTGTACATAGGCTTGATACCCTTACATCAGGAATAATGGTATTTGCAAGGACATCTAAGGCTGCGTCAAGATTGTCTGATGATATCAGACAGGGAAAGATGTATAAAAAATATCTTGCAGTATTTGAAGAGGTCATAGAAAAGAAAAATGGCAGTTTTGAAGATTATCTTGCAAAGGATAGTAGTAAAAACCTAAGTTATGTAACTAAAGATAAGAAAAATGGGAAGTATTCAAAGCTTGAATATGAAGTCTTGGAGATAAAAAATAATATGTCACTGGTAAAAATAAATCTTATCACAGGCAGATCTCATCAGATCAGGGTACAGTTTGCAAGTCGTGGCTACCACATAGTTGGAGATGCAAAATATAAGGCTAAGTCCAAAGATAAGGACAAGATCGCCCTACATGCCTATGAACTTGCTTTTTATCACCCAACAAAAAAGGAGCTGATGACATTTGAGCTAATGCCTGACAGAGCTCCTTTTGATAAGTTTGATTATATTAAACTATGATTCTTTTACTTCTACTTGTTTTCTGAGTATGAAATGCTCTCCTACCTCCACATCACCGATGTCTACAAATACTTCCTGCATCGGTATGTTGGAGCAGTCCATTGATTCTCCGGACAGACTCTTTATTGATTTTACAGTGGATTTTACTGTAGGGAACGATGGACCTATTATTTCTATCTCATCATTTACAAAAAATCTATTTTTTTGTCTCACCCTGCAAATTTTTGTGTCTTTATCATAAGAGATGACATTTCCTATTATGTCATAAGTTCTTATATATGAACTTGAACCATAATTTTGTGAAGTGGAAGTGTCATTTTTGCCGTCATAAAATGCAGTTGTAAAATCTCTGTAGCTTGCTTTTTTTACCTCATCCAACCATTCCTGTTTAAATGTCCAATTTTGTGGATCCTTGTAATACTCATCTATTGCCATTCTGTAAGCTCTTACGACGACTGCAACATAGTAGGCTGTCTTCATCCTTCCCTCTATCTTCATAGAGTCCACACCTGAACTTATTATTTCGCCTATATGCTCTATCAGACATAGGTCTTTTGAGTTGAAAAAGTAAGTTCCTCTTTCGTCTTGCTCCACAGGGAAGTATTCTCCCGGGCGTTTTTCTTCGACAAGGGAATAATTCCATCTGCAAGGCTGTGAGCAGGCACCTTTGTTGGCATCTCTGTTTGTCATAAAGTTGCTCATCAGACATCTGCCTGAATATGATATACACATTGCTCCATGAACAAACATTTCAATTTCAAGAGTAGGGCACTTTTCTTTAATTTGTTTGATTTCTTTCATGGACAGCTCTCTTGCAGATACTATCCTTTGTATTCCTTGATTGTGCCAAAATTGTGCTGTCATATAGTTAGTTGTATTCGCCTGAGTGCTAAGGTGCAGCTCCATATTCGGCACTACTGATTTTGCTATGCTTAAAAACGAAGGGTCAGCTATTATTATGGCGTCAACTCCAAGCTCTTCAAGAGATTTGAAATATTCTTCAACACCGTTAAAATCCATATTGTGTGGTATGATGTTGCAGGTTACATATACTCTTTTGCCACGAGAATGGGCAAATTCAATACCCTCTCTCATCTCTTCATCACTAAAGTTTTTTGACGCAGCCCTCAATCCGAATTTTTCTCCACCTATATACACAGCATCAGCTCCGTAGATAATGGCGGTTTTCAGTTTTTCAAGATCACCGGCAGGCGCAAGTAATTCTATTTTTTTCATTATTTCTCCTAATTATTATTTCTTATAACAAGCAAGCCGTCACCAAGAGGCAGCAAGTTGTAAATTATAGATTTGTCTTTTTTTATATTTTCCAAAAAGATATTCATATTTTTGTATATCGTCTTAAATCTCTTTGGAATTTGATATTGATCCATACAAAGATACCCCTTGAACAGCATATTGTCACAGATTATATTTGAATTTTTTTTCATCTTTGCTTGTATCAGCTTGTAAAATTCATCATAATGACCCTTAGAAGCATCAATAAAAGCCATATCATAGCTGTCTGTAAGATCTGGAATGGTGTTTAGTGCATCTCCTCGTATTATATTGATGTTGGACATCCCAAAGTCATTGAAATTTTGTTGTGCTTTTTCAGCCATTTCATCACTTATTTCCAAGCTGTCTATCTTTACCTTTAAATCAAGTACCTGTGACATAAAAATAGAGCTGTAGCCTACAGCACAGCCTATTTCCAATATTTTTTCAGGTTTAATGATATTTAGATAAAATCTTAGAAAATCTTCAACATCTTTTTTGATTATAGGTATATTATCTCTTTGACAGTCCTGCCTGAATTTACGCATTTTTTCATTTTCTTTGTCGTTAAACTCGTCTATATAGTCAAATATTTCCTCGTAAGAGATATCATTTATCTTATGCATTTTAATACTCTCCAAATATTTCTTTGGTTGCTGCAAGATGTTCTTCATATGTCTTTGTAAACACAAGAGTACCATCTAATTTTGCTACAAAGAAAAGATAATCCGTGTTTTCAAAGTTTTTAACTGCATTTATGCTCTCAACGGTAGGAGTACATATGGGAGATGGCGTCAATCCCTTGTATTTATATGTGTTAAAAGGGGAGTCTATTTGAGTTTCCTCATAAGTTACTCTACCTCTGTGTATTCCGGTGATGTATTCTACTGTAGGGCAAGAGCCAAGAGGCATATTCATACCCAACCTTTTTATAAAAACGCCTGCTATTCTTGCTGAATATTCTTTTGATGATGATTCTTTTTCTACTATAGAGGCAAGTGAAATAAGTTGGTTTACATTAGTTATATAAGGTGAAAGGTTTTGCGGTATGTCAAAGACGTTATTTTCTTCATAGATTTTCTTTGTTTGTGTTAGAATCATCCTTATGATGTCTTCTTCAGATGTACCCTTTCTTATAAAGTAGGTCTCCGGGTACAAAAAACCTTCAAGTGAAACAATGCTCTGGTCTTGCAAAAAAGTAAATTCTGATGAAAATAGACTTTTGTCGCCTGCAAGTGAGATAAATCTTTGCTTATCAGCCAAGCCTTTACTTGATAGAAGTTCAGCAATTTGAGCGACAGTTGTACCTTCAATTATTGTCACCTTTTCGCCTATAGGTCTTCCTCCGGTGTTGAGCATTTTTAGTATCTCTTCAAGATTTTGCGATGGAGATATCTCATATACACCGGACTTTAGATTTGCAAGCTTATTTTGACTTGCATAAAATAAAAAATACTTCTCATCTTTTATCAGTCCGTTTTCTTTTAATATCTTTGCTATCTGACCGCCTGATGAGCCACTTTCTATAGTGACTTCCTTTTTTGTAGTATCTTGAGCATTTACAGGATCTTTCAAGGTATTTATATAGAAAAATCCGCCTACACCTGCAATAATTAAGATAAATATTATTGCAAGTAATATATTTCTTATTCTCATTTTCTTCCTTTCTTATTAAAAATGTAATTGGAGATTATGTTCCAAATTTTTAAATTTAAATTCTCTCTTATTTAAAATAGACTACATAGCTTACTGTAGTTATTTCAAAATAAAAACTATAATAAGAATTTTTTTAGAGTAGTAAACTTCGATTTTATTTTATACCATGAAAATATAAAAATATTCTTTAAGCATAAAAAAGAGCTTGATTTGCTGTTTTAATATTTTTCACAAATAATAACATTAATCTACTGTAATAAATTCTTCTAATTGAGAATATTTCTTGTCGCCTATACCGGAAACATTTTTCAAGTCTTCTTTTGTGTTGAATTTTCCAACATTTTCTCTGTAGTCAATAATTTTTTGAGCTGTCTTTTCCCCTATTGACGGCAAGGACATCAAAGCTGTCTTGTCAGCAGTGTTTATATTGACCTTAGTATTGGAAGAGTTGGAAGTGTTATTGTTACTGCTTTGATTTACTGTTTTTTCACCGGAAGTTGATGCATTTGCACTGCTTTGAGTGGAGGTATTACTTGTATCTCCTATCTTAGGTATTATGTAGTGTGCTTCGTCTTTGAGCAAAAGAGCAAGATTTACTGCGTTTAAGTCGGCGTCTTTAGTCATTCCCCCACATTTTTCAACGGCATCTACCAACCTGTCACCTGTTTTCATTTTTACCACTTGAGGAGACTTAACTTCTCCGCTTATGTACACTGCTATTTCACTACTTTCTATCTTCTTTTCTCCTGAATTATCTATAGATTCTTTTACAGCTATCTGATTTTTTTCATCTTCATTTACTGACTTTTCCAATTTCTTATCTTGGATATTTTCTGTGTTTTGACTTTTTAAAGCCTTGTTTTTTGAACTCTTGTCAACTATCATATTTCCGGAACCCTTGCTTTGTGTAACAAAGAACATTATTAATGACAATACGAAAGCTATGATGACAGAAATGACTATCTCTTTTTTCTTCATACTTTAACTCCTAAAAAATTAAAATAGTTTTTAAAAAAGTATTGTAAAATAATTATATCAGACTTATTATTATAGTCAAATACAAATTCAAATTTAGTTTTAAATTATCTCATTGAGGGTAATGATGAGATAATAACATATTAATTGGAGGTAATGTATTATGTTGGTTTCAGCTAAAAAAATGTTACAAGACGCCGTAAAAGGCAATTATGCTGTAGGTCATTTCAATATCAACAACTTGGAATGGACAAAGGCTATTTTACTTACCGCACAGGAAAATAATTCTCCTGTAATACTCGGTGTTTCTGAAGGAGCAGGTAAATATATGTGCGGATACAAGACAGTTACAGAGATGGTAAAAGCTATGATTGAGGAGCTTAAAATTACTGTTCCTGTAGCATTGCATCTTGACCATGGTACTTATGAAGGAGCACAAAAAGCGTTGGCAGCAGGATTTTCGTCTATAATGTTTGACGGATCTCACTATCCTATTGAAGAAAACTTGGAAAAAACAAAGGAAATTGTAGCTATTTGCCATGAAAAGGGAGTATCAGTGGAAGCGGAAGTAGGCTCTATAGGTGGAGAAGAAGACGGAGTAATAGGTGCCGGTGAAATAGCAGATCCTAATGAATGTAAGAGAATTGCAGATTTGGGAATAGACTTTTTGGCAGCAGGTATAGGAAATATCCACGGTAAATATCCTGCAAACTGGAAGGGATTAGACTTTAATGCTTTGGCAAAAATCAAAGAACTAATTGGAGATATGCCTTTGGTGCTTCACGGAGGAACAGGTATACCTGAAGATATGATTAAAAAGGCTATTTCTCTTGGAATTGCTAAGATTAACGTAAATACTGAGTGCCAACTTTCATTTGCCGATGCAACAAGAAAGTATATTGAAGCAGGAAAAGATCTTGAAGGTAAGGGATTTGATCCAAGAAAGTTGCTTGCTCCTGGATTTGACGCTATCAAAGCTACTGTAAAAGAAAAGATGGAAATGTTCGGCTCAGTAGGAAGAGCATAGATATTTGAACGATTCTAATATGAGTAAAAGAGATATAGCTCTTTGTAGTTATATCTCTTTGATTTTTATAACAAAGGCGTATATTTGTAACTATAAGTATATACATATGCGGTAGATATGGTAAAATTTATAGCTTAATTAAGATATTAAGTGAAAAGTTTTAAAGTAAATAATAGGATGAATTTATAAACTTTATGTATTTTAAATAATTTATCTTATTTTAAATAATTATTATTTACTTACTTTATATCATTATAAGCAAACTACTTAGTAAAAGAGGAAAATTGTGGATAAGATATCTCTTAAAACAAGCGCAAAACTCAATCTTTTTTTGAAAATAAACGGTCTGAATCAAGATAAATACCATGATATGACTATGATTAATCAAAGTGTTGACATCTATGATTTTATCACTGTTACAAAAGGCAAGAATGGAATAAGAATACAAGATAATACATCTATAAAGCAAGAGCACAACATAGTATTTAAGACTGCAAAGCTGATAAATGACGAGATAAGAAAGATAGATGTAGATATAAAATTAAGCAAAAACATACCTATGCAGGCAGGACTTGGGGGAGGTAGCGGAGATGCAGCCGGTATAATAACCGCACTTGACATCTTGTATGCTTTGAAATTAAGTGATGATAAGAAAATCGATATAGCCAAAAGAGTAGGGGCGGATGTTCCCTTTTGTCTATTTGGTGGCAGTAAGTGCGTAAGAGGCATAGGAGAGATAATTGATGGTGTTATATGCGATGACTTTTCGTACATAATTGTCAAACCTAATGAGAATATGTCTACCAAAGAAGCTTTTGCACTTTTTGATAAATTGGAAAAAAAGAATGCTGATGCTGATTTTATAGAAGAAATTTTGTTAAAGAAAAAGAAAATAGATATTGATTTTGTTCAAAAATATTTTTATAATGATTTCGAGAAAGTAATGGAGCAAAAATTTGACATAATAACTCAAATAAAGAAAGATTTTTACTCAAATGATGCGGCTTTTTCTATGATGAGCGGAAGCGGTACTACTGTATTTGCAATATATACAGATGATGATTTGAGAAAAAAAGCCTATGAAAAATTAAAGAACAAGTATAAAAGTATTTTTTTATCAAGTACATCTAAACAAGGGGTAGAAATACTGTAATGAAGGTATCAATAGATATAGTTACTATACAAAAAGATAAAATTAGTAAGCAAATGGACGATATAAAAACAAATTCTGTAGGTTTTGTTGCAAAAAAGAAAGATTTTGATATAATAAGTTATGTGGAAAATAATACTACAGGTTTAAACGGTGTCAAGACGATACTTAAAATAGAAGACGATTGTCTGACTATGGTAAGATACAATAAAAATGCGACCAATATGAGGTTTAAGGAAGATGTGGAGCATTATAGCATATACTCCACAGATTATGGCGATTTTGACTTGAGAATTTTTACAAAAAAACTGGAAATATTTAAGAATGTCGAAAGTTTTGAGTATATAATTGAAATAGAGTATGATTTAGACATAAGGGATTTGTTCACAGGAAACAATAAAATGCAAATAAAGGTGAAGTCTTTGGAAGATTAAGGTGAGTATATGATTACACAATTAGTCAAAGAAAGCATTGAAAGAGAAAAATTAATAGAGAAAAATGATAAGATTTTGGTGGCGCTTTCAGGTGGTGCTGATTCTTTGTGTCTGCTTGATATACTAATAAGACTTAAGGAAGAGTACAACCTAAGCTTATATGCCGCACATCTGGATCATATGATTAGAGGAACCGATGCTGTGAAAGATGCTCTGTATTGCTACGATTTTTGCAAGAAAAATGATGTGACTTTTTTCTTAAAGGCAGTTGATGTTGTTAAAAAGGCTAAGGAAGAATTCAGAGGAGTGGAAGAGACAGCAAGGTCAGAAAGATACAGTATGCTCTTTGAAATAAAGCAAAGATTAAATATAGATAAGATAGCTGTTGCTCACAATCTTGACGATCAAGCTGAAACAATATTGATGAAACTTATGAGAGGGTCAGGGCTACAGGGACTTAGGGGTATGGACTACAAGAGAGATGGTATAATAAGACCTTTGCTGGACATATATAAGAAAAATATCAATAAATACTGCGAAGAAAACTGCTTGGAGCCGAGAATAGATAAGACCAACTTCGAAGATAAGTATACGAGAAACAAGATAAGGTTGGAGCTTATACCTTATATAGAAAAGAAGTATTGTGCAAATATCATGAAGATACTCTCAAGAACTGCCAATATAATCAGAGATGACCATAACTACATAGAAAAGGTAGCTAAGGAAAACTATGATTTGCTTAAAAATATCAAAAGCAAGGATGAACTTTCAATAGATATAAAAGTGCTTGAAAATATTGATATAGCTATAAAAACAAGGATAATTAGATTAGCTATATACGATTTAATAGGTACTATGAACAATATAGAAAATGTTCATATTAAAGATATACTGAGCCTTGTAAAAAAAGTTGACGGCAAGATGATACATCTGCCTAAGTATCTGAAAGTTTTTAAGCAGGGTGACAAGTTGATATTTACTATCAAAGAACTCGTTGATGAAGAGCATGTCTACGGATATAAATTAAATATAAACGGTTATACCAGAGTCGCTGAGATAGGATTGACAGTAAAAACTGACGTACTGAAAAAAGAAGAGTTGCTCCAGCTACCTACTTCCAAATATATCAAATTTTTTGACTTTGATAAAGTTAAGGGAGATATAGTTATAAGGAGCAGAAAAGTAGGAGATAAGATAAAGCCTATAGGATTTGGTGGAAGTAAGAAGATAAAGGAAGCACTGATAGAAATGAAGATACCGAATAATGAAAAACATCTCTTTCCGGTTATTTGTAATGACGTGGTAGTGATGTGCCTTTTCGGATACAGAATCAGTGATGATTATAAGATAGATGCAAAGACTCAAAATGTACTTAGAGTTGAGTTTGATTATGATGAAGACAGGAGGAATATAGTTGAAAAATATTAAGGAGATAGTGTTTCTATTATTTGTTATTCTGATTTTTGCCTTTGGGGCAAGGATTTTTGACATTGGTGGAGGCGGTAAATCAAATTTAGTTGCTTTTTCAGAAGTTTATAACAACCTTGAAAAAAATAATATCAAGAAAATTGAATTTACCGATCAAAAGATAACAGGAGAGACATATAACGGTCAAAAGTTTGAATCATATATGCCAACAGTAATAGACAAAAGTACCTTTACTCAAATGCTTCTTGAAAAGACAAGAGACGGACTTGAAATAATTGGAACACCTGATGAAAGAACATCTTCGTGGATTATAAACTTCATCCCAAGTATAATATTAATAGTTGTTTTGACAGGCGTATTATTTTTCTCAATGAGACAAAATGCTCAGGGAGGTGGCGGAGGAAATATGCCGACACCTTTTGGCAATTCAGCATTTGGCAATAAGGATAGACCTAAAACACTGGAGATAGACAATAAGATAAAATTTGAAAATGTTGCCGGACTTGATGAAGAGAAGGAGGAGCTTCAAGAAGTTGTAGATTTCTTGAAAAATCCTAAGAAATATTCAGACTTAGGGGCAAGAATACCTAAGGGGATGCTTATGATAGGTTCACCTGGAACCGGAAAGACTTATCTGTCAAAGGCAGTAGCAGGGGAGGCAGGAGTGCCCTTTTACTCAATAAGCGGTTCAGGATTTGTAGAGATGTATGTCGGTGTCGGAGCTGCAAGAGTAAGAGAGTTATTTGATCAGGCTAAAAAAACAGCTCCCTGTATCGTTTTTATAGACGAGATAGATGCAGTCGGTAGAAAAAGAGGAGCAGGTCTTGGAGGCGGACATGATGAGAGAGAGCAGACTCTAAACCAACTCCTTGTTGAAATGGACGGTTTCATCGACAATCAGGGTGTAATAGTAATGGCTGCTACCAACAGACCTGATATTCTCGATCCGGCACTTCTTAGACCGGGCAGATTTGATAGAGAAATAGTGGTTGGAATACCGGATTTAAAAGGTAGGGAAGAAATACTCAAAGTCCATTCCAAAAATAAGCCTTTGGATGATGATGTGAATCTTACTACAATTGCAAGAAGAATACCGGGATTCACACCTGCAGATATTGAAAATATAATGAATGAGGCTGCAATACTTACAGCCAGAGCCAATCTGACTAAGATAAACATGGAGATTATTGAAGAGGCTATAACTAAGGTTATTGCAGGTATCCCAAAAAAATCAAGGATAATAAGTGACAAGGAGAAAAAACTCGTGGCTTACCATGAGGCTGGGCATGCTGTGATAGCAAGGTCACTTCCCGACTATGATCCGGTACATCACGTAACAATCATACCAAGGGGAAGAGCAGGCGGATTTACAATGACACTGCCGGAAGATGATGTAAACTATGTTACTAAGAGAAATATGCAGGATAGACTTGTAGAATTGCTTGGTGGAAGGTTAGCTGAAGAAATAGTGCTTGATGACATATCTACAGGAGCACAAAATGACCTCGAGAGAGTGTCTCAAATAGCAAGGTCTATGGTTACAAAATATGCCTTTAGTGAAAATCTTCCTTCTATGTCATTTGGAGATTCTTCAGATGAGGTATTTTTGGGTAGAGACTTTACAACAAGGAGAAATTATTCTGAAGAAGTAGCTTCTCAGATAGACAAGGAAATTGAAAAAATAGTATCAGTGGCTTATGACAGATGTAAGAGCATTCTTACAGAGCATATAGATAACCTTCATTCGGTAGCTAATGCACTGATAAAATTTGAAACATTAGATAAGGTTCAATTTGAAAAAGCTTATAACGGAGAGATGGATGTAAGCTTGGAAGAAGTTGGAGACAAAGCTGAAGCATAGTAAAATTTCAAAGATTTTTACAAGAATAAGTATAATAAAAGCTTAATATATTTTTAGTAATATTCTTATATTAAATTTATTATTGAGTAAAATTTAGACTGTGAATAAGTAGATAAGTCAAATCAAAGAAAATAGTTAAGAAAAATGTGTTAATTATGTTTCTGTATGGGAAAAATTGGGTAAAAGCAAATCTAATGTTACAATAATGTTACAAATATTAGCTAATTATTAAAAAAGTCTTTATTTTTCAATGGAAATATAGTACAATTTCGAATTATGATATATATGTCTTTAACAAAAAGAACATATACGCTTTAATAATTAAGGGAAATCAAAGTTATGTCGAATAAGAAAAAAAAGAAGATTAAGCTGAACTTCATGCTTTTGATTTTGGCGGTATTGTCCTTTATTTTGTATTATGCTTACAATTTTTATGAGAAACTGTCAATAAGTGTAATCCAAACTGCTGTAATAGACTTGGGTGAGATTAAGAAAACCATAAATAAGGATGTGGTTATTATTAAAAAATCCATTCCGATAAAGAGCAAGAGAAACGGCTTACTCACAAAGTTTTATAATCAGGGTGACAGAGTTTCAAAAAATGCCGTAGTATTTAAGGTACAAGATACCAACAGCTCAGAAAATGATGTGTCAAAGCTGGAAAGGATAAATTTTCAGATAGACCAGATGCAAAATAATTCTTCTTATTCGCCGGAACTTCAATCTATGCAGGTGGATTCCGAAATTAACTACATCTATCTGGATATCCAAAAAAGAATAAACAATAATGATCTTAGTTATCTTGCAAAGTTGAAAAGCGAGCTTTCTGCAATGAATGAAAAGAAAAAATCTATTTCAGGAGATGCAGGCGCTCCAAAGGTTACTTTACAGGAACTCTACAATCAAAAGGCGGCAATTGAAAAAAAGATATCTACAGATAATACTTATGTCCATAGCGAAATAGCAGGAGATTTGTCATATTATGCTGATAGCTATGAGGATTTATTTTCTTTTGAAAATATGAAGAAAATTAAGGTAAGCGACATTGAAAAAGTCTCAGGTAATGTCAAAAAAATCGACAGTACAACTGTGAAAAACGGAGATATCCTCGGATATATTGTGGACAATCACAACTACTATATCGCAACATCGGTTGACAAGATGGACGTAGAGGCTATAAAAAGGGATGTTCCTCTTGATATAAGTATAGATGACATCACTTTTAATATCTATTTCTACGATTTTTACAAGGATACTGATGGTAAGTTTGTTGGGCTGTTTAAAGCAGAGTCAGAAGATTTTGACTTCCTGAAGATAAGAAAGGCAAATGCAGATATTGTCTATAACAGTGCTAAAGGTATGCTTATACCGAATTCCGCTATAGTGGATGTTGAAGGGAAAAGAGGCGTCTATGTAGTTGATGAAGTAGGTATTGCGAGTTTTAAAGCCATTAATGATATTTTGCTGTCTGATGATAGTAATTCCATAGTATCATTTTCTTATGATGACTTTATGGATAAGGGTAAGTTAAAGTTATATGACGAGGTGGTTTTATCACCTAAGAATATAAAAAACGGACAAAAAGTCAAGTAGATGAAGGTGTGAGGATTTATTATGGGTGATGTAATCAAATCAAACATAGAAAAGGTTAATTATCTTATACAAGATGCCTTATCAAGATCAAAGTACAAGCAAGATGTGAAACTGATTGCAGTAAGCAAAACGGTGGACGTTGAAAAAGTCAAAGAGGCAATTGACTCCGGTGTAGTTGACTTTGGAGAAAATAAACCTCAAGAATTGGTAAGAAAGTACGAAGTATATAATGACCTTAACTGGCATTTGATAGGTACGTTACAAAAAAATAAGGTTAAATACATTATAGATAAGGCATGCATGATACATTCTTTGGATTCTTTAGCTCTGTGTGATGAAGTTGATAAGAGAGCTAAGGATAAAAATATAATTATTCCTTGTTTGGTTCAGATAAATATCTCCGGTGAAGAAACAAAACACGGGATTAAAGAAAGTGAACTTACCGAGTTTGTAAAAGTAGTAACTGAAAAAAATACTAACATTAAATTGAAAGGTCTTATGGGAATGGCAGCCTTTGAAGAGGATAAGGAAAAAACCAGACCATACTTCCAAAGGATGAAAGAACTATTGGTATCAGTTAATTCAAAGAATATAAACGGGCTTAATCTAACCGAGCTTTCCATGGGTATGAGCAATGATTTTGAGGTAGCCATAGAAGAAGGTTCTACAATGGTAAGGATTGGAACGACAATATTTGGAGAAAGAATTTATATAAAATAATTAATTAGGAGGAAATTGAGATGGCATTCGATAAGATTAGAAATTTTTTCAATCCAGGTGATGATACTGACAATATCGAAGAAGATGATTATGTAGCACATTCTGAGATGGAAGAAGATGATGTAAACGATGACAAGATAACTCAATTCAGACCGAGATTTTTCTCAGGAAATGATAATTCAAAGAAAACGGAAACAAACTCTTCAAGTTTAAAAGAGGTTAAGATACTTATTTATGAACCAAGGAGTTATTCTGAAGCTACAAATATTGTAGACAGTTTGAAGAATAAGAGAGTTGTAGTTTTGAAATTCACACAAGTTGAGCCGGAAGGCAATTATGATGTTCACCATTGCAAAAAGCAAATTTTTGACTTTGTAAACGGTGCTGTTTATGCCATGGAAGGAAATATGAAGAAACTTTCTGACGATATATTCATGTTTTCGCCTCATGAAGTGGATATAGACGATATTCTTAAACAAGAAGTGGAAAAGAAAGGTGCTGCTCGTAGATGGGCTATGTAATATTAAATTTGGTTGATTCTGCTCATGCGCTAATCTCGATTTTAATATTGGTAAGGTGTATTATATCTTGGTTTCCAAATATCAATATCTATAAAGAGCCAATAAGCTCAATAATAAGAATGGTTGATATGTTATTAAATCCTATCAGAAACTTTATGTATAAGAAGGGATTTTACCTACCTATAGATATCAGTCCCATAATAGCAATATTTTTAATAAACATTATAGCAAGATTGTTGAAAATATTAGTTGCATATATATTCTTGATATGATTATAATTCGTTGATATGACTCAATACTTATTTTAAAGGCATTTATTTTTTTAAATGTCTTTTTTCTATTTTAATACTAATTTTTTAGAAAATACTTATATTTTTGTTGAATTGTTGAATAACACTAAAATCTAATAGAATAATGGAAATATTTCATAAAAAAAAGATAAACTCAATGTTTATTAACTAAAGATAGGCTATAGAGTATCACAAGTATAGAATTAATAAAACCTATACTTTAAATATAGTTTAATATAAGCAATGAAAAGTCTTATAATTTTTAAAATGCCATAATTTTAATAGAGCTTAGTGTGGAATTTATCTAACTCTAATAGTTTATGTACTTATAAATTTTAGATAGCTATAAAAATATTATTGTGATTAATAAATGTATTATTATATAAGCTTAAACTATATTATGTGGAGGAAAGCTATGAGTAAAAAAGATAGGGCAGTTAGTTCTGAGCTTAAAATCCAGGGTGAAACAATACTTAATCTGCTCAATATAGAAGAGAAAAAATTGGATAATATGTACAATAAACTTGCTGCCTATGCTTCAAATGAAAAAATCCCTGCTGAGTTTAAGGATGAAATACTTACTGAAATTCAAAGCCTAAATGATATTGAAAAAGATTTTAAGAAGGCGCATATAAAGTCCCTTGAAATGAAGGATGAGCTGGAAAGCAGATATAAAGATGTAGAAAAAAGTCTGAATAAAAAGTGGTACAAGGCTAATCCTCCATCAAATACCGAGATAGATTATGAGGAAAATAAATCTAATCACTTTGCAAAGGGGATAAATTTCTATAAGTCTTCATTGGTGTTATTTGCAGGAAGCTTAGCAGGAGTTGTGATTGAACTTTTGTGGTGTATGTTGACTAAAGGATATGTTCAGAGCAGATCAGGGCTTGTATATGGTCCGTTTAACCTCTTATATGGTGTAGGAGCCGCAGTATTGTCTATTGCACTATATGATTTAAGAAATAGAAATAGAATACTTTGTTTTCTTGGAGGAATGTTCATAGGCAGTGTTGTGGAGTATGGCTGTTCATTTTTTCAAGAGATGTTTTTCGGTTCAGTATCATGGGATTACAGCCACATGCCTTTTAATCTTAATGGTAGAATATGTCTTTTTTACTCACTTATGTGGGGAGTATTGGGACTTGTTTGGATTAAAAATATCTATCCGAGAATGTCAAAATGGATACTAAAAATCCCTAATAATTTTGGAAAAGTTTTGACAGTTTTGTTGGTAGTATTCTTATTATTTGATGGTATCATTTCCGCTATGGCAGTAAAAAGATGGTCTGACAGGATGAAGGGCATAAATGCAAGTGGAAGTCTACAAACGTATCTTGATAAGGCATTTCCGGATGAGAAGATGAAGTCGATTTATGCTAATATGGAGTTTGGAGAAAATAAAAAGAGATGATTGATAAAAATAAATATACCTCTTTTATAAAAGATGAGGAAACAAAGACTTTTATAATAAAAAATATTTCCAAGATAGAGGGTGTACTGAAGCATTTTGATGAGAAAAAAACAGATTTTATGAATCCTTACGAGCAAAAAGTTTTTATCTCAATTCTTAATGCCTTTAGTGACGATATATCCTATGCTCTTTTTGGTGGGGATGAGAAAAGTGAAAGGAAGCTTTTCGTAATATATCCTGTTTATCAGATGGATGAGATAAAATGCCCTGTAAAGTTGTTAAGACTATACGGCAATTTTAAGTTTGAAAAGATATCTCATAGAGACTGTCTTGGAGCCTTGATGTCTATGGGGATAGTAAGAGAAAAGACCGGAGACATATATCTCCACGAAGATTATGTAGATATAGTCATAGACGAGAGCATTGATGACTATTTGCTGACGAATTTCAAGTCTATAAGGCACTGCTCTGTAAAAAGCAAGATTCTGGATATAGATGAGCTTGAAGTTTCCAAGCAGGAATTTGATGTAAAATTGTGCTCAGTGTCATCACTTAGACTGGATAATATCATATCCGAAGCATATAATCTGCCAAGAGCAACATCAAGTAATATAGTAAAATCAAATAGGGTGAAAGTAGACTATGAGCCCATACTTTCACCCTCAAAGGAAGTGCTTGATAACTGTCTTATATCTGTAAAAGGATATGGACGGTTTAAGTATATCGCCCAAAAAGGGATATCCAAGAAAGGGAAGATAAGGGTAGAATTACATCTAATCAAATAGAAATTTATCCTAATTTTCTTGAATAAATACAAATTCATCATCTGATGATAAGTCTCGGTTAAAACTATAGCCCATAGAGTCGAAACTTTTTATTCCTTCTATATCTTGAACATTGTTTTCCGCCATGTATCTTACCATGTATCCTCTTGCCATCTTGGCATAGGTAGCTTTTTGAACAAGCTTAGCTTTTTCCAATTGGGCAAAGGTACAGGTAATGAACCTATCTTCAGCTGAGAGATACTTCTCCACTGTTTTAGAGTATTCTTTTGATGCAAGATTAACTATGGTATGTGAGTCGTCAATTATCGCATCATATATTTTTTTGCCCCAATAATCATACAGACCTTTTATATTGCCTATTTGTACCTTAGCCTGCATTTCGAGTCTATATGCTGTCACTCCGTCGAGAGGTCTTAGCACTCCGTAAAAGCCTGAGATTATCCTAAGATTGTCCTGTAAATATTCAATCATATCATCATCAAGTGAAGACACTCCCATGTACTGATACTGTATGCCGTCATAGGCAAATATCGCAGGTGTTAGAGAAGATGAAAGATTCATATTTGCAAATCTCTCCATGTTTTGGAGAGTTATTTTTTCGTTTGTCGCCAATAGTTTTTTGGTAGAGTCAAAATCCAATGATTTCAGATAATTTAAAAGCTCTTTGGCTTCATTAATAAAAATGGGCTCATCTTTAGGTAGTAGAGACTCCTTATCTTCTACCATCTTTTTTGCAGGAGATATAATTATCTTCATTATATCAAATCCAACATTTGAGAAGGATTTTTGTCAGTTTTGACCTTTGATAGAGCTTGTGTTATTATTCCCTTTTCATCGATTAGGTAGGTACTTCTTTCTATTCCCATATATGTCTTTCCGTAATTTTTCTTTTCCTTCCACACATCATAGGCTTGTATCACTGTAAGCTCTGTATCTGAAAGCAAGATAAAAGGAAGATTGTAATTTTGCTCGAATTTTTTGTGAGACGCTACAGAATCCTTGCTTATACCAATGACCACTGCATTTTTTTCTTCAAATTGAGGGTATAATTCACCAAAACCTGCTGCCTGTTTGCTACAGCCGGAGGTATTATCCTTAGGATAAAAATACAATATTACTTTTTTTCCTGAATAATCGCTAAGTTTGTGCATTTCACCATTTTGGTCAGGCAAAGTAAAATCAGGTGCCTTTGTTCCTACTTCTAACATATCTACTCCTTATTTAAATATAATTATTTTTTTTAAAAAGTTATGGATAAGTTCATGGATGAAATTTGCTAAAAATAAAAGCTTTCAACATTTATAAAGACCATGACATCCATTGTTTTGACAGATATTTGTAATGTTTGAACAAGAGTCAAACTAAAATCTTACGTATGGATTTATACCCAATTAAATGACATATAAAAGTAACAAAAATTTACAACTATTAAGGAAAATAACATATAGCATAAAAAGGAAACAAGGTATATTTCAAAATAATTGAAACTACCTTGTTGCAACTTATGTTAATAAGTATTCAAAATTTATTAAATTCTAATTTTCTACACTTGATTTCAAAAAGTTAATTATTATACTAAATATTCTAATCACTTTTAAATATGCGTTCTAACTAAAAATCGCTTTCTGACAATAGTAAAGAACCGTCCTCACCACTTTCAAGAACTACATATTTTTGGGTCTTACCCTTGTTGTCAACAAAAGATATTCCTGTCGTTGGAACGGTTTCTGATGGCTCTACATCTGCAAGAAGAGGTTTTTGTGCTGTAAGAGTATTTACTGAGAATAAAACTTTTTTGTCATACTTAACCTTACCCTTGTCATCCATAGATTTATATGTCAAGCCATACAATTTGAAATCTTTTACACTATTACTTGGAACAAAGAATAATTTTGTCTTGAAAGTGTTAGATTTCATGCTATATTTTAGATAATTTTTATACTTTGCTTTTACTTGCTCTTCTTCATAGACTGATATTTTTTGAGCCTTATTATCAGCTTTTTTGAACTTCTTAAGTGGAGTAAACTCCATCTCTTTCGACTTGAGTATTGTTTCATCAATCATTTCTTGATATTTATCATTGACTATACTTTGTTTTTTAGAAGATTTTTTATCTAAAGCTCCTGTCTTATTACTATAATGGACAATGTTATCAATATCAGTAAAATCTATAAAGTTAAAATCATCATATACAAGTTTATCTCCATTTTTGCTTAGAGCAAAGGATCCAAAAACTTCATAATATTGCGTATGACTGGAAAATACAAATTTACCTCCACCTAAGTTATAGTACTTATATCCGTTGCCACCTTGGAATACAAGCTTAGCTTTTCCTTTTTCAATAGTATATAGGGCTAAGACTTCTTTTCCCAGTGATTTCTTCCCATCTGACATTATGATGAATCCAAAAATAAGCTCAGGCACCTTGTCTCCTGTTACATCTTTGATAGTGTAACCTATAGCTTCAAGAGAGTCATTTTTTGCTAAAGATGCAACATCAGCAAAAGGATAATACTTTTGCTGGGTTGAATCAGATTTTCCACTAAAATTCGCTACAAAATCGTAATAATCGTTTATGACATAGTCATAGGATTTGTTGTATGAGTTTGTCTTACTTTTTGTGCTTGCCTCTATATTGCTACACAAAAATAAGCTCAAGCTCATCATAATAATAATTGATACATACTTTTTCATAATAAACTCCTTTCGATTTTAAAATATATAAAGACTGATATATAAGAAAAACTTATAAAGTATCAGCAAATTAATAGCCTAAATATTTTAAAAATCCATCAAGTCCCAAGACCACATCCTCATAAGTCTTGTCAAAATTACCTGTATACCAGGGGTCAGCAATATCTCTCTCAATACCTGCGTACTCAAGCAAGAGGTGAATATTTGCCTCATCTCCAAGAATTCTTCTCATATTCCTCACATTAGCACTATCCATTGCTATGAAATAGTCGTATTTTTTCAAATCTGACTTTTTAAGCTGTACTGCTCTATGATTCAAAACTTTTATTCCTACTTCATTTAATTTATTTACAGTGCCTCTATGTATGGGATTGCCTATTTCTTCAGTACTTGTGGCTGATGATTCAATTACAAACTTATCAGTTAAATTCTTTTTTTGCACCATATCACTCAGTACACATTGTGCCATGGTACTCCTACAGATATTGCCATGACATACAAACATCACTCTTATCATTATTGCTCCTTTTCACTTTCACAAAATTTTACTTATCTTGTCATATACCCAAATTTAAAAAAATTAGATAATAAGGACATAATTTTTATTTTTTTAACTTATTTTTAATTATTGTTTTTATACTGATTATAATAATATATTTTTTTAAATAATGATTTAAAAAGTAATTTATCGAGTATTAATACCAAAAATGGAGGTGTATTATGAACACATATGATATCTTATATAATCCTTTTTTAAATAAGGGAACGGCATTTACTGTTGAAGAACGCCAAAAACTTGGACTTATAGGTCTTTTACCACCTTATGTTCAAACTATTGAGGAGCAGGCTGCACAGACATATGCACAAATGAAAACAAAAGCAAGTGATTTGGAAAAAAGGCTCTTTCTAATGGAAATATTCAATACCAATCGTACTTTATTCTATTACTTATTTTCGCAACATTTGGAAGAGTTCAATCCCATTGTCTATGACCCAACTATAGCAGAGACTATTGAAGGATATAGCAATCTATTTATTAATACACAAAATGCAGGATATTTAGATATTAACCACCCTGAAAATATTGAAACTACTCTCAAAAATGCAGCAGGAGATAGACAGATAAGACTTATTGTTGTTACAGACGCTGAAGAGATCTTAGGAATAGGTGACTGGGGCACAAATGGTGTAGATATATCCGTCGGAAAACTTATGGTTTATACAGGTGCTGCTGGTATAGATCCTTCAAAAGTTTTACCTTTGGTTATAGATGCCGGTACTAATCGTGAAGAACTTCGTAATCATCCTAACTATCTTGGAAATCGTCATGAGCGTGTGAGTGGTGAGCGCTATTATGATTTTATTGACCAATTTGTAAAAACAGCTGAAAGACTGTTCCCAAAACTCTATCTACATTGGGAGGATTTTGGACGATCTAATGCTGCAAATATTCTTGAAAAATATCGCAAACAGATTCCAACATTTAATGATGATATTCAAGGTACAGGTATAGTAACTCTTGGGGGTATATTTGGAGCACTTGAGGTTACAGGAGAAAAATTAACAGATCAGGTGTACTTGTGCTTTGGCGGTGGCACTGCAGGAGCAGGTATAGCATCTCGTGTACATCGTGAAATGGTGACTTTAGCTCTTTCAGAAGAAGAAGCATATAAGCGTTTCTTCATGGTTGACAAACAAGGTCTTCTGTTTGATGATATGGATGATTTAACACCTCAACAAAGGCCATTTGCTAAAAAACGCTCTGATTTTCCTAATGCAGACAAGATGACAGAATTATTAGAAGTTGTAAAAACAGTGAAACCTACTATTTTGGTAGGGACTTCCACTAAGCCTGATGCCTTTACCAAAGATATTGTAGAAGCTATGTGCGAAAATACAAAGCGTCCAATGATTTTTCCGTTATCAAATCCTACAAAACTGGCTGAGGCAAGAGCGGAAGATTTGATTAAATGGTCAGACGGTAAGGCATTTGTTGCAACAGGTATACCTGCAGATACAGTATCGTATAAAGGTGTAGACTATGTAATAGGTCAGGCTAATAATGCTCTAATCTATCCTGGATTGGGACTTGGAATGTTAGCATCTGAAGCAAGCTTGCTAACAGATGAAATGATAGGTGAGGCAGCACACTCATTAAGTGGAATTATTGATATGAGTAAGCCTGGAGCACCAGTGTTGCCACCATTTAAGCATGCGGCAGAAGTTTCCATCAAGGTTGCTGAAGCAGTTGCAAAGAAAGCTCAGGAGCAGGGTCTTGCTCGTTCTGAAGAAAAAGACATGGTAAAAGCGGTTAATAACTTTAAATGGTATCCAAAATACAACTGATATATTCAACTATGAATTACCTATAAATATAAAGTGTATGAAAAATTGTCATTAACAAGTTTTTATACACTTTTTGAATATAGATGACTACGGAGGGGAGATAGTATGAAGATATTTATTACTTCTATAGAGAGTATTATTCCAATTATTGCAATTATTGTACTTGGATATATTCTACAAAATCGTGGATGGTTTGGAGAAAATTTTGGAGCCAACTTGTCTCATTTGATTATGAATATAGCGCTTCCTGCATCTATTTTTGTATCTGTAATGAAATATTTGACATTTGATAAGTTGCTTACTCTATCAGAAGGATTGATTTATACCTTTGGAGCATTTGTTCTTACTTATATTTCAGCTTATATTTGTGTCAAATTATTCAATGTAAGAACAGGTCGTAGAGGAACTATGATAAATACATTTGTAAATGCAAATACAATTTTTATTGGACTTCCACTTAATATTGCACTTTTTGGGAATGAAGCTCTACCTTATTTTTTAATTTACTATATTACCAATACTATTTCAACATGGACTTTAGGTATATATTTGATGACAAGTGACAGTAAGTCAGGTAAGAACAAAGCTTCTTCTAAATTTGATTGGAAAAAGCTTATGCCACCACCACTTGTAGGATTTTTGGTTTCATTGGTATTTTTGATTTTTAAAATTCCAATACCGGATTTTGCCACGAGTACACTAACATATATCGGGAATATAGTAACACCGTTGTCTCTTATCTATATTGGAATAACTCTTGCCAAAGCAGGTCTTAAAACAATCAAATTTGACAGAGATACTATTATCACTCTAATAGGTAGATTCATTTTAGGGCCAGTGGTAATGTTTGCAATCCTTAGTTTGACTGCAAAAAATATGCCTACAGATGAATTTAAAACTTTTGTTGTGCAATCAGCTGCACCTGCTCTAGCCGTCTTGCCTATTCTTGCCAGTCAAGGAAATGGGAATGTTGAATTTTCAACGAATGTGGTGACATTAAGCACAATACTTTTTATAGTTGTTGTACCTATTGTGGTCAGCTTATTAGGATAACTTATACCAAAGTAAGTACTCATGTTGTAATTATTTATATTAATAGCTGTCACAGATAATGATGTGACAGTTTTTTATTGTAGCTTTAGCGAAAATAAACCCCCAGTTCAACTGGGGGAATAAAATTCTTTAGATAAAAGTATCCTCCTTTTGCTATAATAAATATAGGTCCGCCAACCTATAATAAAAAGCAAAAGGAGGAAAGTCTAATGAAAGACATAAATAGTTTATCACATTCTAAGTGGAGATGCCAGTATCATATTGTATTTGCACCTAAATTTAGAAGGAAAGAAATATATGCAAAGATAAAAAGTGATATAGGAAAAATATTAAGAAAGTTATGTGAACAAAAAGGAGTAGAAATAATAGAAGCTCAAGCATGTCCAGACCACATTCATATGTTAGTCAGTATACCTCCAAGTATAAGT
>FUZS01000027.1 GCA_900167215.1 [Eubacterium] yurii | reverse complement strand
GACCGGGATGGACGCACCACTGGTGTACCAGTTGTCTTGCCAAAGGCACAGCTGGGTAGCTATGTGCGGTTAAGATAAGTGCTGAAGGCATCTAAGCACGAAGCCAACCTCAAGATAAGATATCCCATACGCAAGTAGTAAGACCCCATTAAGAACAAGTGGTAGATAGGCAAGGAGTGGAAGTGCAGTAATGTATGTAGCTGACTTGTACTAATAGGTCGAGGACTTAACCTAATTAAAAAATATTTTCAAAAATATGCAATACTAATTATATTTTTGAAAAGGGATGATATGCAGTTTTGATTGTACAATTACAATCAAAAGATATATTTACAAAAATATATTATTTCGATTCAGATACGAGCAGAACAAGGCAAGTGAATGAGTTAGGAGGGAGCGTACTAAAGCTACGTGACTGACGAGCGATATCAAACTTAACGAAGTTATGCGACGTATATCAATCGAAAGAAACAATATGGTTATAACAGAGAAGAGGATACACCTGTTCCCATACCGAACACAGAAGTTAAGCTCTTCATCGCTGATGGTACTTAGACCGAAGGGTCTTGGGAGAGTAGGTCATAGCCAATTGTGAAGAAGGCGGGCATTGTATGCTCGTCTTTTTTTATCTTATTAACAATTTCTATTGTGATTAGAATATACTAATCACCAATGAAAAAGTCAGGCAATTTTTAATTTTACACTAATACTAAAATCTAATAGAATAATGGTAATATTTCATAAAAAATGATACACTAAACATTTGTTAACTAAAGATATGTTATAGAGTATCACAAGTATAGAATTAATGAAATCCATAATTTAAATAGAGTTTAGTATTAGTATTAGAACTATTTAATTGTTTTTTAGTTTAATAGAAAAAAACTCCTATTTACAGATAAGCTGTCTATAGGAGTTTTGATTGTTTATAAATTCAATATAATCGTATTATTGTTTATATATGCAACATAAACTTATTAATTTTAGTATATTTATTAATAATATATGCTATTAAAACTTTTCTAATATTTTTTTCACTTCATCCTTACTTGAGGCAGTTCTTATTTCCTTAGCTATTTCCTTGCATTTTCCATAAGAAGATGAGCGTATTATTGATTTAATAGCCCCCACTTGTGTAAAGGCTACAGAGAATTCATCAAGTCCCATTCCAAGCAACATCTTACAAGCTTTCTCATCTCCGGCAAACTCACCGCACATTCCTACTACTATATTTTCCTTATGACCTGCGTCTATGACCTTTTGTATAGCATGGAGTACAGCAGGATTGAATGAATCATACATACTGGCAATCTTGTCATTTCCCCTATCCACTGCAAGCATGTATTGAGTTAGGTCATTTGTTCCAATACTGAAAAAGTCTACATATTTAGCAAAGTTTTCCGCTTCCATCACTGACGCCGGAGTTTCTATCATCATTCCTACCTTTATATCTTTGTTATAGGTTATCTTTTCACTGTCAAGCTCTGCCTTACATTCTTGCAATATGACATTTGCTTGTATCAGTTCTTCCACAGATATAATCATAGGATACATTATACTGACATGACCAAAGGCACTTGCTCTAAGTAATGCCCTGAGCTGTTGTTTAAACATATCCTTGAGTTCAAGTGAAATTCTTATAGCTCTAAAGCCTAAGAAAGGATTTTCTTCCTTTTGAAATTCATAGTATGAAAGCTCTTTGTCACCGCCAATGTCAAGCGTCCGTATTATAACTTCTCCGCTACATATTTGTACAGCTTCCTTGTATACTTCGAATTGTTCTTCTTCGGTTGGAAAATGAGTGTTTTCCATGTACAAAAATTCACTTCTGAAAAGTCCTATACCGTCTATATAACATTTCACAGCATTTTTGACATCTTCAATATTTCCTACATTTGAGTAAACGAGTACTCTTTTGCCGTCTGTGGTAATAGGTTCAAGGTGCAGACTTTCCTTTATCTTTTCTTCATGCTTAATAAATTCTTCCTGTTTTTTCTCAAACTCTTTTATTACATCATCAGAAGGATTGACATATACATCACCCTTTGCTGCGTCAATGATTATCATATCCCCGTCATTTACCTGATTCATAAGGTCATCCACTCCTACAAGGGCAGGTAATCCCAAATTACGAGCCATTATGCAGACATGGCTTGTCACTCCGCCAAATTGAGTGGCAAAGCCCAAGACATAGTCAAGATTCATAGATGCTGTATCTGACGGAGCTAAATCTGATGAAATTATAATTGCAGGCTGATTCATAAGCGAGAGATTTTTTATCTCCACATTCTTGAGCTTACTTAGCAATCTTTGGTAGATATCCTTTATGTCATCAGCTCTTTGACGCATATACTCATCATCCATTGACTCAAATATCATAACAAACTCGTCAATAGTTTCTTTTAATGCAAGCTGAACATTTTTTCCTTCTGCTATCTTTCCAATTACCCCTTCTGCAAGTGCGACATCTCCTACAAGTTCTATGTGGGCTGAGAAAATTTCATTATTTTTTGCAAGCTCTTCCAAGTCAGAAGAGACCTTAGCAACTGCATCTGAAAACAGCTTTTCTTCTGCTTGCCTGTCGCTGAAAGAATAAGAGTCAGGACTTAGAGATACTTTATCAAACTTATATGCCTTTCCTATTGCAAAGCCTTTTGAAGAAGTTTTTTCTACAGAAAATTTTTTCATAAATTATCTCCTTTTTATAAAAAACTCAACTTTCCCACTAAAGTTTTCTTAATTTTAGTTGAAATTTAAATGTTTATTGATTTTTTAATACACTACTTGACACAGAATTTTCTGAATGATATTTATTGGAATTTACATATTTATTAAAAAAATGAATACACTGAAAAAACTATGTCAAGTATAATATTGTATTTTTAAAATATACTCAAATTTCAATATCTTTAATGCGTTTTTCATGTGGGAAAGTTGAGTAAAAAAGAAAAATCAGTATAAATAAAAAATATCAGTCTAATATTTGGTATAAAAAAAGACAAGGAAAACAGGGTTGTTTTGCAACCGGTCTTACTTATCTTTTTTAGTATTTACTCACCAAGTCCATTTTCTATGGCTTCTATTACTGTTTGAAGATCTGCTTCTTCTGTTTCTCCGTCACATTCCACAATTATCTCGTCTCCAAGATTTATTTGCGCTGACATGACATTAAGTACACTTTTTGCATTTACTTTTTTATCGCCTTTTATCAGCGTTACAGAAGACTTACATCCGCCTGCTATCTTTGATAATATACCTGCGGGTCTTAAATGTAGTCCTGTTTTGTTGGAAATAGTAATTTTTTTGCTTACCATAGTTCAATCTCCTCATTTATAATATTTCCCCTGTAAAAATTACTGGGAATAACTTTCACAAATCCGCTTTATTCTTAAAGTATTCCCACTTATAATAAAAATAAACAAAATTATCATTTTTAACTTAGCTATCTAATGACTGAAATTTAGAAATAATTTTGCAAAAATTTATGAAAAAAATCTTTATTTGTGATATAATTAAGAATTATAAAATTTACATTTACGATTATTAGAGACGGATATTATAAAGGAGACATTATGCCAAAAAGTATGACAGGGTACGGAAAATGTATGTATACTGATGATACCTGTAAGATAGTAGTAGAGATTAAATCCGTCAACAGCAGATATTTGGAACTTGTAAATAAGATTCCTCGCTCACTGAACTATTTTGAGGACAGTATAAGAAAATCTATATGCGAAAAAATAAAAAGAGGTAGGGTGGAGACTTTTATCCAGCTTGATTCCTACTCACAGGACACTATTCATTTTATGGACGAAAAGATGGCTTTATACTATAAAAATGTCTTTGATGAGATAGAGAAAAAAACCGGTATAAAAAATGATATGGCTATGTCTAACTATATCAATCTCCCAAATATTTTGAACAAAAATGAAAGTATAGATGACAGTTTGCAGGAAAAGATACTCAGCACCTTGAAAAGTGCAATCCAAAGCCTCAATATCATGAGGGAAAATGAGGGCAATAAGATTGCCAAAGACCTTAAAGTAAGGGCAGATTTACTCAAAGAGCATGCCAAGACTCTTGAAGGCTATACAAAGGATATTGAAAAAAGCGTCTTTGAAAAATTGCAAAAGAAAATTACAGAGATGACATCACAAGTTGGAGTAGAGGCAGATAATTCAAAAATCATAGAACAGGCAGCATTTTATGCAGATAAGATGAATGTAACTGAGGAAATTGTAAGACTGTATTCTCACATAGAGCAATTAAATGAATTTTTGCAAGAAGACTGTGTAGAGATAGGCAAGAAGATAGATTTCTTATTGCAGGAGATGAACAGGGAGATAAACACCGTAGGCTCCAAGAGCCAAAAAAGCGAGATAATATCGCTGGTGGTGGACATAAAATCCGAAATAGAAAAAATAAGAGAACAAATACAAAATATAGAATAAAGGAGAGTCATATGAGGAAAAAGGGGCTACTTATCGTGGTATCGGGACCTGCCGGAGTAGGTAAGGGTACGCTTTGTAAGGCCTATATAAAGAAATTTGACGATATGAAACTGTCCGTGTCAACTACGACAAGAAATCCAAGAGAAGGCGAAAAAGACGGAGTGGAGTACAATTTTACTACTGTAGAAAATTTCAAAAAGATGATAGAAAGCGACGACTTGCTTGAATATGTCAACGTCTTTGACAACTATTACGGTACGTCAAAAAAATGGGTAGAAGAGCAAATTGACGCCGGAAACGACATAATATTGGAGATAGACATAGTCGGAGCTATGAATGTCAAAAAGGTCTATAGCGATGCAATACTGATATTCTTGCTTCCGCCGTCTTATGAAGTGCTCAAGTCAAGGCTGGAAAACAGAAAGACAGAAAATGCCGACCAGATACAAAAGAGGCTCTCAAGGATGACACAAGAGATAAATATTATGAGGGACTATGACTATTTTGTGGTAAATGACGACCTTGACGACTCTTTGACACTTATGAAATCTATAATAGACACACAAAGGTGCAGTGTAAAGAGATACGGAGATGACAAGATTGACTGCTATCTAAAGACTATTACCAAGCTTGAAAATATAATTAATGAATAAGCCTTATATAGAGATTTCTTTAAATATAATAGACTTATTATTACTAAGAAGAAAAAATCAAACTTTTTTCCAAATTAGATAGTGAAAAATTCAGACTAATCACCATTTTTAATGTTAGATATATTGACTTATTGAAATATATTTTTTTGTAGTTTTGAACAACTCATCTTTAATATATTTTAGGACTGTTTAATTGCTTTTTAGTACCGGACTTTATACAAAATTAATTGAAACAGTTTTATAATATTTTAACTTATGACATAGCTCAAAATTCAGCTAAGATTTATGTGTACTAAACTAATTTAATTAATAATGTAATTAGGTCAATTAGTATAGATTAATTGAATCTATATAAAATCAATATAAAAGCTTCATAAATAAGAAATATTAATAAACTTAAAAACAAAAGGGGGAGAGATGTTCAGCGAGATAATAACTGCCGGTACCTACGGAATAGACGGATTTAAGGTATCGGTAGAATCTGATATCAGCAAGGGTATGCCCGGTATTACTATAGTGGGCTTACCTGCCGTTGCTGTAAAAGAGTCCAAAGACAGGATAAAATCTGCTATAACGAACAGTTTTTTCAACTATCCCATAACCAAGAAGATAGTGATAAATCTCTCTCCTGCAGATATCAAAAAAGAAGGCTCACACTACGACCTGCCTATAGCTCTTGCCATTATGAGTGAAAATGTCAAGATGAACGAAGAAAAGTTGAAAACTACGGCATTTTTGGGCGAGCTTTCATTGGACGGCAAGTTAAAGAAGATAAAGGCCTCTACTGCACTAATACTTGGACTGCTCAAGGACAAAAATATAAAAAGCGTCGTAATTCCAAAGAGCAACGAAAAAGAGGCGTCTATGATACCTGACATCAATATATTTATGGCAGATGATATAAATCAGGTGATAGAGTATTTGCAAGATGAAAGAGATTTGCCCCTTGTTGGAGATTTTAAAGAATTCAGCACTGTAGAGCTAAAAAAAGACTTCTCCGATGTAAAGGGCTCTTTTACTGTCAAAAGGGCAGCGCAGATATCGGCGGCAGGATTTCATAATCTGATGATGATAGGCTCTCCGGGCTCAGGCAAGACCATGATAGCCTCAAGGATGAATACTATAATGCCCCAGCTCAACGAAGATGAATACATAGAAGTCAGCAAGATATATTCATTTTTGGGAGACATACCGGACGACATCGTGCTTAGAAACAGACCTTTCCGCTCACCGCATCACACCATCACCTACACCTCGCTCATAGGCGGAGGCTCTATGGCGGTGCCCGGCGAGGTGGTGCTTGCACATAGCGGTATACTGTTTATGGATGAGTTCCTAAACTTTGACAAAAAGCTCATTCAGGGACTGAGACAGCCTATAGAAGATAAGTTTGTAACTATCTCAAGGGTAAATTATAAGCTGACTTACCCGAGTAATTTCTTGCTTGTATGTGCTACCAATCCTTGTCCTTGCGGTAATTTCCTAAATCCGCAAAAGGAATGTACCTGTACTGAGAAAAAGATACATGACTATCTGCAAAAGATATCTGCTCCAATGCTCGACAGAATAGACATATTCGTCGAGACATCGCCCATACCTTATGACGACCTTACAAACACAAAAATTGAAGAACTTAGTTCAGAAAAATTGAAAGAGGGCGTGGACAAGGCTATAAGAATACAAAAGGATAGATTTAAAGATCTTGCTATAAATTACAATTCCCAAATGGGAGTAAAAGAGATAGAAAAATACTGTATACTTGATGAAGAGGCTGAAAAACTGACTTCACTTTTTTTCAAATCTGCAAAGCTGACAGCAAGGAGTTATCATAGACTGCTCAAGGTGGCAAGGACTATTGCAGACATGGACGAAAGCGATATAATAGCTCAAAATCACATAGCAGAGGCTATAAACTTCCGCAAGACTTTCAGCAAGTATTTTGAAAAAATATAAACTTATGAAATTGACTTGATTATTATAGCTATGTTTACAATTTTAAATATATTAAATTTTAGCTGTAAATAAGCGGATTTTAAAACATATACTTTCTATATTGAGCTACAGTTAAAGTCTGACAGTTTTATAAGTAAGTATTGAAATAATAAAAAATTATATTTAATAGATTTTATAATACAATAAAGATAAGGCTAATTTTTTTTGGAATATTTATAATAATGCACTATTTTAATTGAAATTCCAATGATATATCCATAGATTAAATAGATAAGGTCATTACTAAAAAATAAAGATAGAGGAGAAAATAATGGAACTGGAAAAAAAATACTCACCTCAGGACTTTGAGGACAAGATATATAAAAAGTGGGAAGACGGCGGATACTTCAAGGCAAAGATGACAAATCCCAATAAGACCTATTGTATAGTGCTGCCACCACCAAATATCACAGGTCAGCTCCACATGGGGCATGCCCTTGACCATACTTTGCAGGACATACTTATAAGATTCAAGAGAATGCAGGGCTATGATACCTTATGGCAACCGGGTACAGACCACGCATCCATAGCTACAGAAGTAAAGGTTGTGGAAAAAATTAAAAATGAAGAGGGTAAGAGCAAGGAAGAAATAGGCAGAGAAGAGTTTTTGAAAAGGGCATGGGCTTGGAAGGAAGAGTTTGGCGGTAAGATAGTAAGTCAGATGAAAAAGCTTGGCGATTCATGTGACTGGTCAAGAGAGAGATTCACCATGGACGAAGGTTGCAATGAAGCAGTAAACGAGTTTTTTGTGAAACTATATGAGGACGGCTACATCTACAGAGGCAACAGGATAATAAATTGGTGTCCGGACTGCAAGACTTCACTTTCAGACGCTGAAGTGGAACATGAGGAAACAGGAGGACATTTCTACCATATAAAATATAAAATAGAAAACAGCAATGATTTTGTTGAAATAGCAACAACAAGACCTGAAACCATGCTTGGAGATACAGCAGTAGCTGTCAATCCTAACGACGAGAGATATAAGAGCCAGATTGGAAAAAATGTAATCCTGCCTATATTAGATAGGGTGATACCTGTTGTTGCAGATGAATACGTGGATATGGAATTTGGTACAGGAGTTGTAAAAATCACACCTTGCCACGATCCGAACGACTTTGAAGTAGGACAAAGACATGACTTGGAGCAAATTCTTGTAATGAACGAAGACGGCACTATGAACGAAAATGCCGGCAAATACCAAGGTATGGACAGGTACGAATGTAGAAAGCAAATAATAGAAGATCTCAAAAAAATGGATCAATTGGTAAAAATAGTGGAACATAGCCATAATGTAGGGCATTGCTACAGATGTAATACCGTAGTTGAGCCTATGACATCAAAACAATGGTTTGTAAAGATGGACGCACTTGCAAAGCCTGCTATAGAAGTGCTTAAAAATAAGGAGCTTAATCTTGTACCGTCAAGATTTGACAAGATATATATAAACTGGCTTGAAAACATAAGAGACTGGTGCATATCAAGACAACTATGGTGGGGACATCAGATACCTGCTTATTATTGCGAGGACTGCGGCCATATGCAGGTGTCAAAGAGCAAGGTGGAAGTATGCGAAAAATGTGGATCAAAGCATATTCACCAAGATGAAGACGTGCTTGACACTTGGTTTTCTTCAGCACTTTGGCCTATGTCTACCCTTGGCTATCCGGAAAATACGAAGGAATTCGAGCATTTCTTCCCTACTAATACCCTTGTAACAGGATATGACATAATATTTTTCTGGGTTATAAGAATGGTATTTTCATCTCTTTATATTACTGACAAATCACCTTTTAAAGACGTATTTATACATGGCTTGGTAAGGGACTCTCAAGGAAGGAAGATGAGTAAGTCGCTGGGTAACGGTATAGATCCGCTTGAAGTAATAGACAGCTTTGGAGCGGATGCCTTGAGATTTACACTTGCAACAGGCAACTCACCGGGCAACGATATGAGATACTATGATGAGAGAGTTACAGCATCGAGAAATTTTGCCAATAAGATATGGAACTCTGCAAGATTTATACTGATGAATCTTGACGAAGGCATAGCTCTTTCGCAGGAGGAAATAGAGAATAATCTTGAAATAGCTGATAAATGGATACTCTCAAGAGCAAACTCCGTTGCAAGAGAAATGACGGAAAATATGGACAAATACGAGCTTGGTATTGCAGTACAAAAGGTCTATGACTTTGCATGGAACGAATTTTGCGACTGGTATATAGAAATGGTAAAATCAAGACTATACAATGATGAGGACAAGACATCAAAACAAGTGGCGCTATATACCCTCAAAAAAGTCCTAAAAGACATACTCAAGCTCTTACATCCTTTCATGCCTTTTGTTACAGAAGAGATATGGGAAAAATTCGAAGATAAGAAAGAGCCTGTACTCATAGTTGCAAAATGGGTGGAATACGATGAAAATAAGAACTTTGCCAAGGAAGAGGAGATAATAGCAAATCTCATAGATGCCATAACAAAGATGAGAAATGCAAGAGCGAATATGAATATCGCACCTTCAAAAAAAGCCTCACTTATAATAGTAATGCAGGATGAGAGCAAAAAAGAACTCTTTGAAAAAGCGGCAAAATATTTCATCTCCGTAGGAGCGACTACAGATGTAAAATTTGAAAATCAGGCAAGCATAGCTGAAGATGCCATCAAAGTAGTGACTCAGTATGCCAACTTATATATACCTACAGGCGACTTGATAGATGTGCAAAAAGAAATGCAAAGGCTTGAAAAGGAAAGAGAAAAACTGCTCAGTGAGATAGACAGAGTGGTCAAAAAACTTGCCAATGAAAGCTTTGTAGCAAAGGCACCTCAAAAGCTGGTAGATGAAGAAAAGGCTAAAAAAGAAAAGTATGAAAAAATGCTTGAAGAAGTGGAAGAAGCAATAGGAAAAATAAAAAAATAGATATTTTTAAGATTTAAAGGAGTGAGAATGGATTTTCTTACAAAAAGACCAAGGAGACTTAGAAAAAATCAGGTCATAAGGGATATGATATCAGAGACTTCGCTATCTGTATCTGATTTCATCTACCCTATCTTTACAGTGGAAGGTGAAAAAATCAGACAGGAGATAAGCTCCATGCCTGACTGCTACCAATATTCGGTAGATATGCTTGAAGAAGAGATACTTCAGCTGAAAAACTTGGGCATAAAGGCTGTACTGCTATTTGGAGTGCCTAATCATAAGGACGAGATTGCAAGCGCTGCTTTTGACGAAGATGGCGTAGTGCAAAGAGCAGTAAGGAAAATCAAGTCCATAGATGAGGAAATGTATGTAATAACTGACGTGTGTATGTGTGCCTACACATCGCATGGACACTGCGGTATTATAAAGGACGACTACGTGGACAACGACGAGTCGCTCAAATATATATCCAAGATAGCACTATCACACGCAAAAGCAGGAGCAGACATGGTCGCACCGTCTGATATGATGGACGGTAGAGTGGGAAAGATAAGACAGAGCTTGGATGAAAACGGCTTTGAAAATGTCGGCATACTTGCCTATTCATCGAAGTACGCATCAAATTACTACGGACCTTTCAGAGAGGCTGCACACTCAGCTCCTCAAAAAGGTGACAGAAAGTCATATCAGATGGACTTTCGTAATAAGAAAGAGGGACTGCGTGAGGTGGCACTTGACATCCAAGAGGGAGCAGATATGGTTATGGTCAAACCTGCACTTGCGTATTTAGACGTTATAAACGAGGTCAAAAATACTTTTAACATACCACTTGTAGCCTACAATGTCAGCGGAGAATATGCCATGCTCAAAAATGCAGTCAAGCAAAATATAGTGTCTGAAGCAGTGATATATGAGACGCTAATCTCTATAAAAAGAGCAGGAGCAGACATAATAATCACCTACTTCGCCAAGTATATAGCTGAAAAATTAAAAGGATAATAGCATCGTATAATTTTGAATGCATAACTTGAGGAACAATTTTTTGGATAATATCTATTTAAAACGAAAATATTTAAACAACTATGTCAAATATAGTATTGTATTTATGAAACATATTTAATATCAATGCTTTTACTATTAATTGTTTTAATATTTTTAACATAATACTAATCAGCATTTATAAAGTCAAGATTGTTATTTTAGCAAATTATTTGTAATAATTTTGCTGTAATAAAATTACAAGGCTTTTTGATAGCTTTTTAGTATAAAATAATCAATAAATACAAAATGAATGTTTTTATTAATATGAAAAATTAATTATGGAGATGATATTTTGCAACTTCTCAAAAAACTCAAATATATAATTATAATCTTGACTATCTTTGTAGTTGCACTTTATCTATATATAGCCTTTTTGATGATGGGAAACCAAATCTCAAAAAATGTCTATATCAACAATGTCAATGTCTCAGGCTTGACTAAGGAGGAGGCTATAGCAAAGGTAAATGCAGATGTGAAGCTTCAAGATCTCACACTGATATATGGAAAGTACAAATTTTCCAAAGAATTTGACGAAATAGGATTTAAATACTCCGTTGACAAAGCGGTAAATGAGGCATTTTCAGTAGCAAAGGGGATAAATTTCTTTGAAAATGTCAGTACCTTAATCAAGTTAAATATGGGAGATAGAAAAGATATAAAGTTAAGCTATGAATATGACGAAAAGCTGTTGGATAAGTTTATAGCGGATATATCAAAAAAATTAAATACTAATCCTAAAGAGGCAACAATATTTGCAGCAAATGGAAAGGTGACAGTGACTCCGGGCAAAGATGGAAAAATTGTGCAAAAAGAAAAGCTGATTAACGATATAAATGAAGCGATAAATACTGCTGTAACACCTTTTATAGAAGTAAAAATCAGCTTTATTACAAAAAGCCCTAAGATGAAATACTCGGAACTTAAGCAGGTAAACGGACTTATAGCATCATATCAGACAAGATATTCAACTGCAGACTATGCAAGGTCGCACAATATTGAAAACGCAGCGATGATTTTGGATAAGCAGGTCATAATGCCTGGAGAGGAAGTGAGCTTTCTCAACAGACTTGGTGATATAAGCTGGTATAACGGCTTTTCAAGGGCAAATATAATAGTAAATAATCAGTATGTTAAAGGAATGGGAGGAGGAGTCTGTCAAGTCAGCACAACCTTATACAATGCACTTATTCAAGGAGGAGTTGAGATTAAGGAAAGAAGAAATCACTCCCTTGCTGTAAACTATGTACCACTTGGTAGAGACGCTACCGTTGCAAGCGGTTCAGCTGATCTAAAATACAAAAACTGCTATGATTTTCCTATCTATATCAGGAATTATGCATCAAGAGGCGTAATGATAAGCGAGATATACGGAGATACGACAAAGGTAAGTAAGATACAGATATATACAGCATACTATGGTGGCTCTGTAGTAACTTACAAGATACAGGACGGCAAGAAAACTGTATTATCAAGTGACTGGTATTCAAAACATTAAAAAAGTTTAACTATTTATCAATTTAGCAAAGATTCATACTAATACTAAATTCTAATAGAATAATGGAAATATTTTATAAAAAATGATACACTAAATGTTTATTAACTAAAGATATGCTATAGAGTATCATAAGTATAGAACTGATAAAATCCATAATTTAAATAGAGTTTAGTATAAATACTAATAAAATAATGGATAAAATATTTTCAGTGAATTTATGATGAAGTCATAAATTAGATAGAAATTTTTAAAAATTATTGATGAATATTATCCATAGATTAAATAGATAATAGTATTATAGTCTTTTAATACTAAAATCTAATAGAATAATGGAAATATTTCATAAAAAATGATACACTAAATATTTATTAACTAAGGATAGACTATAGAGTATCACAAGTATAGAATTGATAAAATCCACAGTTTAAATAGAGTTTAGTATAATAAGGACTTGTGTAAAAATTTGAATATATGAAAAATATTAATATTTTCAAATAAATAAATAAATAAATAAATAAATATAAAAAAACATAAAACATATTAATCAATTTCAAAAAATAATATTTCTACAATAAAAATATGTATCCCTATTTATATATCTTTTAGCCCATTGCTATATGTTTGATATAATATTAGGGATATTTTTTTGAAAGTTATTGGTATTATCAAATAGATACTATACTCTATAGAAAATAATGTCATATTCAATTGACATTTTATATAATTTGTGTTAATATATATTATCAATAGATAATATTTGAAGGTAAATTGCTTACATATAAAGTGTTGCTTGGCTGTAAAATTCCTAAAGTTGTCATATTCAGGCAAAATCTTGCTTATTGATGACTATTATTAATAGTAAAATAGTATAATTTATGCTATTTTCTATTTAATCTATGGATAATTTTCATCAATATTTTTTTGAAAAATAGTGTATGATTTATGATTTTATTATAAATGTACTGAAAATATTTTATCCATTATTGTATTAGATTTTAGCATTATAAGTAAATATAAGTAATAAAGTCTTGAAATTATTTGAATATGAATAACTCAATATTATCTATTTAAGCAATTACAATATTGATATTGTGATAAGGAAATAATAACAAATACTGAATATTTTTTGCAACTTTCTACATTGATTTTTATTCAATGTAGGTACTTTTATGTCATTTTAATACTAATCACCACTTAGAATTCAAAGATTGTCAGTTTAGTAAATTATACGTTTTTAAGATTATCAATAATCTTGCTGTAATAAAATTACACGGCTTTTTGATAGGTTTTTAGTATAAATACTTAAAGTATCATAAGGATAGTTTAACAGAATTTCAGTATAAAAAGGAAAGGAAGGTAAAATTTGAAAAGACAAAGTAAAAAAAGACTCTCGCTCATGCTCACAGCAATGATGCTACTAAGCAACATATCATACGCAAGCAAAGACATAAACGGGCACTGGGCAAGCGAGACAATGGCAAGATGGCAAAGCCAAGGACTGATAAAAGGAGATGAAAAAGGAAATCTAAATCCGGATAAAAGCATTACAAGAGCAGAATTCATCACCATAGTAAACAAAGCCATGGAATACAGCAAAACAGGCGACAAAATAAAAAACTACAAAGACCTAAAACAAAATGACTGGTACTACAGTCAAATAATGACAGCCCTTGAACAAGGCTATATAAACGGCACAAGCAATGA
>FUZS01000031.1 GCA_900167215.1 [Eubacterium] yurii | reverse complement strand
TTCTCCAGATTAGATTTTGCCTCCTGTAGCTTTGTTTCATTTTGCAAAATTTTTATTTTTTGAGATTCTATTTCCTGATCGTTGAGTTCTTTTTCATCTGCAGAATTTTTCCACCTTAGATGGTCATTTTCCTTTTCTATATCTGACTTTGCTTTTTGACTTTTATATTCTTTTTCCATCAAATCAAGGGCATTTTTCTTTTCTTCCCACTCCTGTTTTGGCACTGCACCTTGATCTGCCAGTTCTTTATATTTTGCTTCCTGCTCCTTTAATATCTTGATATTTTGCTCTATTTTTTCGATATTTACAGTTTCTACACCATTTTTATCCTTGATATTTTTCATCTGTATCTGTCTGTCATTGAGCATTAGACTGTTTTTCTCAAGTTTGCTGAGTTCCTGTTTTGATATATCGAGTTGTTCTCTTGATTGCTTCTCCACCAACTCAAGGCTTTGCTTTTTTGTCTGATAGCTTTCTTTTCTGGAGTTTGTAAATTCTATAAGACTTTGCTTTATCTCATTGCTTATATTTTGCTGTGCAATGTAGTTTTGTATGCTGTCAGTATCTTGACCTTTTAGATATTTTTCGAGCAATAACTTTTCCATCTTGGCAATATCCAGACTGGTTTGCAGAGCCTGTTTGTCCACCTTTTTCATAGTTGTATCCAGTTCAAGAAGGAGTTGTCCCTGTTTGACACGTTCTCCTTCATCCACATAGATTCCTGTTATTATTCCCTCTTCTAAAGATTGTACTACCTTTATCCTGCCGTTGGGTACAACCTTGCCTCTTGCTACTGCCACCTCGTCTACTCTTCCTATCGTTGACCATATTATAGCAGTAATCATTATTATAAATATTCCCCATATTACAGTCTTACCCATAGGTGATGGCGGCGATTCTGCGATTTCAAGAGCTGACGGCATAAATTCGTATTTGAGTCTGTCAGCATCATCTTTCATTATCATTTTATCAATTATATTTGATTTTTTGTTACTTTCTCCATTTATTTTGCTATTATTTGTCAACATACATCCCCCGTTTCCTGTTGTGAATGTAGATAATAATATAGACCTCTTGCATTTAAGAGTTCCTGTTTTGTGCCAAATTCTATGAGGTTTCCCCTGTCAATTGCCATTATCCTGTCTGCATCTTTGAGAGTTGACAATCTGTGCGCTATTATTATCAGAGTCCTGCCCTTACTTATATGTTTGAGATTTTTTTGGATGATACTTTCAGATTCGTAGTCAAGAGCAGATGTAGCCTCGTCAAATATCAGTATCCTCGGATTGCATAATAATGCACGTGCAATTGCTATTCTTTGTTTTTGACCGCCTGAAAGCCCGGTGCCGTTTTCACCCACCATAGTATCGTAGGCATTGGGAAGTTCCAATATAAATTCGTGAGCTCCTGCAATCTTTGCCATGTTTATAATCTGTTCCATGCTCGCAGAAGGATTGTGAATAGATATATTTTCTCTAATAGTCGCATTGAAGAGAAAATTTTCTTGAAGCACGACACCTATCTGTCTTCTTAGCCATGCAGGGTCAGCCAAGGCTATGTCTATACCGTCTATCAGTATCTTACCCGCTTCAGGTATATACAGCCTTTGTATAAGCTTAGATATGGTTGACTTACCGCTTCCGGATCTTCCTACTATACCGATTACTTCACCTTGTTTTATAGTAAAACTCATATCACGTATTACTTCACTTGACTGCATATCATATCTGAATCTCACCTTGTGAAACTGTATATTACCCCTTATTTCCGGGAGACTTATCTTGGATGGATCTATTGAAGGTTCTTCCTTAGTATTGAATATATCTCCTAATCTCTTGATAGAAAGACCTGTTTGTTGGAAATCTTGCCACATCTGAACCAACCTTAGCACAGGTGTGCTTACCCTACTTGATAACATACGAAATGCTATGAGTTGCCCTACAGATATATTGTGATTTATAACAAGTTGTGCTCCCACCCACAGTATTACGATGTCAAATGTCTTTTGCACAAACTGCGCCGTAGCACTTGCATTTCCTGCAAGTATAGATGTCTTGAAGCTTGATTTTATATAGTTTGATATGAGGTCTTCCCACTTCCTTTGTATCTGCGGCTCAAGAGCGAAGGATTTTATAGTTTGTACGCCCGTTACAGTCTCTACGAGATATGACTGTTGCATGGCTCCGTGGTTGAATCTTTCTTCCAACCTTGATTTAAATATCGGAGTTACTATAAGTGATATAGCTACAAATATAGGAAGGGACAATAAAGTAATCAATGTCAATGTCGTACTGTAAAAAAACATAACAGCTATATACACTATTATAAACATCACATCAAGTACGGATGTAAGAGGTGCTCCTGTCAAAAACTGTCTTATATTTTCCAGTTCTCTGACTCTTGCTATGGTGTCACCCACTCTTCTTGTCTCGAAATATCTAAAGGGTAAAGAAAATAGATGTTTGAATAATCTTGCACCCAGCATCACGTCTATCCTTGATGTAGTATGAGTAAATACGTAATTTCTCGCTACGCTCATCATAGTTTCAAAGACTGTAATAAGTATCAGACCCATGGCAAGTACATTGAGTGTTATAATTGAGTTGTGTACCAATACCTTATCTATTACCACCTGCATTATCATAGGAGTGAAAAGTCCCAGTATCTGCATAGTAAATGCTGCAATCAATACTTGAATAAGGGGAGTCTTGTATTTTATTATGTCAGGTATAAACCATTTTATCCCAAATTCCGTACTATTTTTACTAAAAAATCTCTTGGTGAAAAGAAGTAGTTCCCCACTAAAAAGCTGAAAAAATTCTTCTTTTTTTAGAAATTTAGGTGCATTTTCACGAGGGTCTACAATTAACAATCTGTCTTCTTGAATTTGCGCTATTATTATGTATCTATTATCTTTTAACCTTGCAATAGCGGGAAGTACCATTTGTTTTAACTTATCAAAACTTGATATCTTAGTCATCTTGGATTTGAGACCTATCTGTCTTGCAGCTCTTATCATATCTATGTCGCTAATCTTGTCATTTATAGCAAATGTATGTTTTATCTGTTCTTTTTCTATTCTTATCTGATGAAACTGTGCCATTATTATCAGACAAGCAAGCCCTGTATCAATATCCTCATCTTTATTATCTTTAGTATCTTTTTCATCATTTACATTGCCGTTATTCATATATTTCTCCTTTACGACATATCAACTTTTATAATAATATCCGTTTGTATAGTTATATTATTTTATATAAGATATTTTCATATTAAAACTAATTTTTCCTATTACCAAAATAATACCTACTTAGATAGATTATTTTAATGTTTATAATAAGCTCTATTCCAAACATCATTTCATACAACTATAACAATAGTCATATTTTTAAAATATATTATTATCATAAATCAAAATAATATATTTCTGCTTACTTTATAATTTGATTTGTATTATTAATACTATATGACATATAACTATTGTTTCATAGTCATATGTCATATAGCTTAGTCATACATTATACGTTTTGATTAATTTGATTTTAATTTGAATTTGCCACCCAGAAGTTTTGTAAGATATTATTTACTTCATTAGGATTTTGTTTTACTGCAGTATTCCAGTCTATACCTTTATCTTTAGTATATGCCGCCATAGCGTCTATCATAAGTTGAAGTTGAACATTTGTTATACTGCGATTGTCAGATGATTTTATCTCTTCTATTTGATATGAAGAACCGCTATACCAATTGTTAATTGTTATGGTATCAGTAGAATCGGCAAATCCTATGCAAAGATTAGAGCCATCTCTTTTGAATACAGTGTTGAGTATATCATATCCCAATTGAATTCTATCTTTATTGTTAGGATTTGAGTCTTGATCATATATAGTGTCTTTTCCGTCACCTTTTGAGAAGACATAAGTATCATTTCCGGCTCCTCCATTTAGATAGTCATTTCCGGCTCCTCCTTCAAGATAGTCGTCTCCTTCTTGTCCGTATATAGAATCATTACCAGCTCCGCCATATAATACATCATTGCCAGCTCCTCCTTCTATATAGTCATCTCCTTCTTGACCATATAGTTTGTCACCCTTTTTTGAACCATATATAGCGTCTCTTCCATCACCAGCATACACTGTATTTCCTACCTCATTGTCATATGCATACAGTATATCTGAATTTGAACTTCCTATTGAAGTAGCCAACTCCTCTCGGATATCTTTTAACTTATATATACTTCCATCAGAAAATTGTAGTTGTTCTACTCCTTCTTTTGCATTAAATAGTTTCCTTAAGATTATCCTATCATCAGTTCCCTTTATTCTAAGCTCGGCTTCATCATGTGCTGTTCTTACAAATTCAATATCATCCTTAGATATTCCTTCCTTGAATTGAATTGTGTCAAAACCTCCTACAGCATCATGTATAGTGTCTACTCCGTCTCCTCTTCCAAATATATAGGTATCGTCTCCGTCTCCACCATATAATACATCATTTCCTTCTCCACCCTCTAAGATGTCATTTCCTTCTCTTCCATAGAGTTGATCATTACCTGAGCCTCCATATAGAGTGTCGTTTCCTTCTTCAGCTATTATGGTGTCAGCTCCGCTTCCACCATATATTAAATCATCCCCTGCTCCACTTCTTATTGTATCATCTCCAGCTTGTCCGTATATTATATCATTATTTTTTCCACCATATATTGAATCATCTCCAGCTCCAGCATAAATTGTATAGCCTATTATATTATCATACGCATGCAATACATCTGATTTATCTGTTCCATTTACAGTCGCAAATTCTTTCCTTAAATCTTCAAGTTTACATATAGTTCCATCTGCAAACTTTAACTGCTCTACTCCATCAGATTTATCAAAAATACCACTTAACACTATTTTATCATCTGAATTCTTTATCCTTATTTCTCCTTCATATGATGAAATCCTTACAAATTCAAGATCATCCATAGATATATCTTCTTTAAACTCAATAGTATCAAGTCCTCCGCCACCATCATATATTTTGTCGACTCCATAACCTCTTCCAAATATATAGGTGTCGTTTCCTCCATTACCATAAAGAATGTCGTTGCCTGTACCACCATCTAATATATCATCTCCAAAGCTTCCTCGAATTTCATCATTTCCTTCATATCCCTCAAGAGTAAAACTTCTACTGTCAAATGAGCCTAACTTGTCATCTTTCTCAGTTCCTCTTATAACAGAAAGTTCTTTTTCAATATCTTTAAGTTTATAGACAGTTCCATCAGCAAACTTAAACTGCTCCACTCCATGTCTTGAATCAAACAGATTTTCCAATATTATCTTGTCATCCGTATCTTTTATTTTTATTTCCAACACACTCGATGCTGTTCGTGTAAATATCAAGTCATCCTTTGTTATTCCTTCTTTAAATAAAATTGTATCCTTATCATCTTTTTCGTTCCATCCTAAATCATTTATTCTATCAACTCCATAGCCTCTTCCGAATATATAGGTATCATTTCCACCTTCTCCATAAAGTGCATCATTTCCTATACCTCCGTCTATTATATCATCACCTGATCCGCCATTTAACAAATCATCTCCAGAGCCTCCATATATTATATCATCTCCTGAATAACCCCTCAAGCTGTCATTTCCTTCAAGTCCATATAAAGTATCAGCTTGAGATGTTCCCTCAATAAAATCATCTAGTATACTTGGCTTGCTGAACATCTCTTTCATTTCCTTATAGTCCATAGTACTACCGTCCGCAAACTGAAGTATGCTTATAATAGGAGAATGTTGTTGACTACTAATCTTTAACGAATCATTCTTATTATTTTTAAATGCTATTGTTACTTCACTAATGCCCATTCGAGATTCTGGGATTCTTGTATGAGCAATAATTAAATCTTCTTTTTTTATTCCTTCTCCAAATACTATCTTATTATATCCATATAAGCCGGCACTTATAATATCATGTCCGTCACCAACATTGTAGATAAAGGTATTGTTACCGTCTCCTGCATTCAATACATCATTGCCTTTTCCGCATATAACAGTATCATTGCCTTTTCCTCCAAATGCAACATCATCTCCGTCAAGTAAATCTATATGGTTATCTTTATCATCAAATCTTATATAGTCATCACCATCTGTTATATGTGTTAATATCTCATTGATATCTGCATCTGTAAGAGAGCCCCCTTCATAGAAATACACCTTATCTATGGCACTTTTACTGCCAAATTGATTTTTTACAGTTATTTTATCATCAGTGCCTCTCACCTTTATTTCAAGATCCCATTCATTTATCTTTTTAAATATAATATTATCTTTTGTTATTCCTTTTCCAAGAGCAATTACATTATTATCACCTTTTTTGGCATATTCTTTAATTATATCTTGCCCATCTCCTAAATTGAATATATAGGTATCACTGCCGGAACTACCATCTATTAAATCATTGCCTTTTCCTCCGTAGAAATAATCACCATCAGTAAAATCTCCTGAACCCATTTCTATCTTATCATCACCATCTCCTGCAATCACAGTTACTCCCCTTACATTAGAGTAAATAGTTTCAGATTTATCTGTGCCAGTAATTATTTTATAGTTTAATTTTCCTATCCTGTCTATATAGCCTGATGATATACTTCCAAAGTAATCTTTAAATTCATCAAAGCCCTCTATACCTAAAGATTTTAGATACAACAAAACTCTAGATGCACTATCAAATATATTAGCTGCATTCTCCAAATCAGCCATAGTTGCAAGTCGTATATATCTGTTAAGAGCTTTGATCTTCACAAGTTTATTGTCAGATATGTCAAAGGCATCTTGCATATCTTTAAATACACTATTTATTGTAAGCATACTGTAATACATCAATTTCAAATCACTGAAACTTTGATTATACAGTCCTGCTCTTACAAAGCTTAAAGAACCTCTTTCTAAGTCTTCTCCAAAGAAAGATTCCAAAATCTTTACATATTTCCCATTAATATACTGGCCACTTTGAGTATCACTTATATTTTCAGCTTTTCCAAGCTTTATCAGTATCTTGTCCAAAAGTTCATTTTTTTCTTCGCTATCTTTGGAATTCACGAAATTTTCAACTAGTCCCAACAACTCTCCTGACTTGTCTAAGAACATTTCATTGTGTAGACTTCTAACTTTTCCATAAGATCTGATATTAGGGAGTTTCTTTATTCTATCTATGATTGCCTGACTTTGAGCATCATCCTTTGGTATAGTTGATAATATATCTTCATCTATGGAGTCTATAATTTCTCTTTCCAATAGAAACTCCCCTATTTTACCCTTGGAAGTTATAGTTTTTTCAATATTATTTTCCATTATCTTTTCTTGTCTTTCAAACGAAATAGTTTTTTCCAAAGTTGATCCGTTTATATCAACATTTTCATCCTTGACATCATTAATGTTAATAGAAGTAATATTGTAATCTGCTAGTGATTTGAGCTCTCCAGCTTCAGATATACCGTTGCCGTTTTCATCCCTCCATATTCTAAGTTTAGAATATACTTCATCTTTCGCATCTATAACACCATCTTTGTTTTTATCCAAAGAAGTAAGAGCTTCTATAGCTGACCTGGCATATTTGCCATCAGCAAGCATGAAGGTATCACCAAATAGCTCTGCTCCATTGTCTATCTTTCCATTACCATCAAGATCTATACTTAAAAAACCGTCTTTTTTAGAAATCCATGTAGTCTTTTCTTTGAGTTTATCTCCATCAAGGTCAAAATGAACTCCATTTTCTGAATTTAACATATCAAATCCGTCATTATCTAAATCTACCACTAAGGGATCGAATTTGAATTGTCTTGTTGCATTTTTTCTTCCTTCATTAAGATGTTCTGGACTCTTGCCACCCATATAATCCCCCCCTTTTTTTGGAGGAGTTGGACTTTTACCCTTCTCTTTCAATAAATCCCATACTCTTTTCAACAATTTATCAATTTCTTCATCAGTATATATTTTTTTTGAATCTCCTGATTGTTTATCACCGCCTTTTTGAAATAACTCTCTGTTTATTGTATCAAATAAATTAAAAAGACCAAATTTTTTTTTCTTATTATCTTCTTCAGATTTTTTAAGTTCATCATAACTGTTAATTATATCTTCATCTGAAATAATGTAATCTTTAGTAAACAAATCATCTATCCATTGAAAATTTGGATTAGTACTTCTAGATTCTTTTTCTAATGCTTCTAAATAACTCGCGTAATTTATCATTGTATTTGTTTTTTTATGATCTAAACTTTTCTTTTCTGCCACTGAAAAAAGTTTTGCATATCCTTTTGTCAGTGGTAACATACTAAGTATATTATTTAACCCACCCAAAAAACCACGTGAACTGTCTAAAAAAGCGTGTTTACGCTCATTTTCCAGTAATATATTTGCATTTTCATAGTCACTTCTATCTTTACTTGTTGTTTTGGGATCATCAATTATTCTTTTATTTTCTTCTATTTTCTTTTTTATTTTATCTTCTTTAATCGCTCCTTCTATAATATCATTAAAATTATTAGAATATTTATGGATGTTTTTTACAGCATTAATCGTTTTGCCTAAGCCATTATAGATCTCTCTATTGGAATTATATGATTCTAATTTACTAAATGATTCTACTTTAACTTCACTAACTACAGCTTGGTTCTTTTTATCAACTAATACTTTTAATAATTCACGATTTTCAACATCAGGGTGGTTATCAATAATATATTTAGTCATACCATTTACATCATTGAATGCTTTTTCTTCATAACCTTTCAATATCAATTTTGATATTTCAGCATATCTCTTATAATCTACATTATTATCCGGCATTTCTATTTCCTCCTCATAAAAAAAATGAGCTCCCAATATGTAATTAAAATTCTAAGTTTTTTAGATAAAACTATACACTTTGAAAACCCAAAAAAGTTAAAAACATCTTCAACAATATTTAATATAAAATTATAAATTCCAAACTTTTCAAATACATCATAACTCTTTTCATTTATTTTCATCCCAAAATATCTTATATCAACTGTTGTTATTAAATTTACTCAAATATATCATCTCCTTTGATATTATAAATTCTATATTTAAACCACACTTTAAATATAAGTGGTCTTAATAAACATTAGTATTTTATACTATTATCTATTTAATCTATGGATAATTCTTGTAAGCATTTTTTAAAAATTAGTATATGGTTTATGACTTTATTATAAATGTACTTAAAATATTATATCCATTATTTTATTAGATTTTAATATTATACTAATCAACGTTTATAAAACCAAGTAGTTATTTTAAATGCCTCTATACATTGTAGAAATTTTCAATAACTTTTTTGCAACTTAACTAAATGGCTCTTTAACAGGTTTTTAGTATTGAATGTGAATCGTGGACTCTAATTTATAAATTACATTAACGTCTAAAATCTTATATTACCTTATCTATATTGATATCTTTCATTATAGACACTCTAACTTATGCTATAACGTTGGGTTTTGTGGCTTTTTTATAACTTACCATAATACTTTGTCCATTTTTTGCTGCATTCACTACATTATTGAATGTCATTAAAAGCGTAATAATGAGTATTTATACTAATCACCATTTATAATGTCATATATTTGAACTTATGTAAATATAATTTTTTGTAGTTTTGAACAACTCATCTTTAATATATTTTTAGGACTATTTAATAGGTTTTTAGTATTACTTCTGAAACTCATTTAATTTTTCATATCATAAAAAACCTCTTTATATTTTTATATTCAATATTTCGTGATGCTCTATACAAAAAAAATCATCATTATTCTTCTGTATAGTTTATTGCATAAATACACTACCAATAAAAAAATTAATAAAATAAAAATAAGTAACCTTTTATTTTTTTAGAAAAACTCATAGATTCCTATTTATATTTATAATATTAATAAGTTTTAATGCCTATAGTTTAGCATAATCTATGTACTATTTCAATATAATGATTAAATTTTATATTTTTTATTATATTAATAGATCAAAACTAATATATATCACCATTTTTCCAAAAAATATATATTTTTATAATATCCACTTTTCTATATATTTTTATATTTCCTAACTCAACTTTCTCACTAAAATTATCGCAATTTTCTTTGAAATTTGCATATTTATCAAAAAAGTAAAAACACTGAAAAAACTATATCAAATTAAGTATAGTATTTTTTAAAATACATTATAATATCAATGTTTTTTATATACTTTTCATGTGGGAAAGTTGAGTTATTAAGTGTTGCACTTATATTGTAAACCTAAAAATGTAAAAATTAATAATAAAAAATTATATAAAAACTCAAATTTTTCTAAAAAATCGTAAAAAATACAAAATTATCCAAAATTTTTTCGTTGGAATTTCAACGAAATTATCTAATTATGAAAAAATTATAAAAATATTTTAAAAAAACTATAGACAAGATAAAAAAAATGTGATATACTTAGTTCACAAGTTAAGTTAAAACTAAATCCGCTAAACAAATCAGGAATTAAATTTAATTATATGGTGGATTTAAAAATTAAATAATTTATTGGAGGAAAAAACATGAGAAAACTTATTAACAAGAAAAAAGGTTTCACACTAATCGAATTGTTGGTAGTTGTTGCTATACTAGGTATATTGATGCTACTAGCTGTACCAAGATTTATGGATTCTACTAAGGGATCAAAGGTAAGAACATTTGAATCAAACTTCAGAACATTGATGTCAATGGCTAACCAATATTCAGCTAACAATGCTGGTGTATTCACTAAAATAAGCGATGCAGCATCAGATGTTAAAAAACTTGCTGGTCAATTGAAAGATAAACCAGATAGTGCAACTTACGAAGTTTCAGAAACTAATATAGTTGCTACTTTGGACTTGCAAAAAGCTAATATATCTGATCAAGCAGGATCATATGTATTGACTTACACTTATGCTGACGGTGAAGT
>FUZS01000008.1 GCA_900167215.1 [Eubacterium] yurii | reverse complement strand
ATCTTAAGATCCATTATAGGCTCAAGTAGTACAGGTTTTGCCTCTTCCATACCTTTTTTGTATGCAAGTGAAGCAGCTATCTTAAACGCCATTTCTGAAGAGTCAACATCATGATATGAACCGTCGTATAGTGTAGCCTTTATATTTGTCACAGGATATCCGGCAAGTACACCCTTTTCCATTGACTCTATAAGTCCCTTTTCAACTGCCGGAACATAAGATTTTGGTACTGAGCCGCCAAATAGTTCTTCTGTGAATTCAAATGGCTTGTCAGAAGGCTCAAATCTTATCTTAACGTCTCCATATTGTCCATGACCGCCTGATTGTTTCTTATGTTTACCTTGTACGTCAGATTTTCCTTTTATAGTTTCTCTATATGGTACTTTTAGGTCTTGTATCTTAACATCTACGCCAAATTTTTCTTTTAGCTTGTCTTTTAGTGAATTAATGTGGATGTCGCCTTGAACTCCTACTACAGTTTGTTTAGTTTCGTTGTTTCTTTCCCATGTGAATGAAGGATCTTCATCAAGTAATCTGTGAAGTCCTTGAGAAATTTTATCTTCATCTCCCTTATTCAAAGGCTCAATAGCTACAAGCATTTGAGGTTTAGGGAATTTAGGCATTTCATAAGGAGAAGCGTCAACTTTTTCTGCAAGAGTATCACCTGTAAGTGATGTCTGTAGTTTTGTAAATACAACTATATCACCTGCATTTGCAGCTTCAACTTCTTGCAATCCTTCGTTTGTAGATACAAATATCTTACCTATCTTTTCCTTTACTCTCTTGTTTATATTATTTGTTTCAACGTCAGGTTTCATAACACCTTGATTTACTTTTACATATGATACTCTACCTAGGAAAGAGTCTACAAAAGTCTTGAATATCTGACCGTCAAATTCTGTTTTATCTCTTGCCATCTTGTCTATTGGTGAAGGAAGATAGTCATATATCATGTCAAGCAATGTATGCATACCTATATTTTTGGCTGTAGAGCCGCAAAGTACAGGTATTACGTCACCACTTATTACACCTTTTCTAAGTCCTCTGTGTATTTCTTCTGTTGTAAATGTTTCACCGTTAAAATATTTGTCAAGCAATTCTTCGTCAGTTTCTGCAACAGCCTCCATAAGCATAGCTCTTACTTCTTCAACTTCGTCTTTGAGATCTTCAGGCATGTCAACAGTGACACATTCCTTACCGTTGTACTCTCTACCAAAATAATCTACAACATTTACAAAGCCTTTGAATGTCTCAGCCTTACCCCATGGAAGGTGGAAAGGAGCTATTTTCTTGCCGTATCTCTCTTTAAGTTCGTCAAGTATTCTTTGATAGTCAGCCTTTTCAGAGTCTATTTTGTTTACAAAGATAAATCTTGGCATATCGTATTCATCAGCAGTTTCAAGAGCCTTATCAGTACCTACTTGCAGTGATGTAGTAGCGTCTACAACTATTATTGATGAGGCTGCAGCAAGAGTGGCTGATATTACTTCACCTTCAAAATCAAAATATCCCGGTGTATCTATAAAATTGTACTTGTGATCCTTGTATTCTATAGTGTTAAGACCAAGTGACGATGTGATTTTAGGTGCATCTGTAGGTTTTGAAATTCTATTTGTCTTTCCTACAGTGTACAAAAAAGCCTCTATCAAGTTTGACTTTCCTGAGCCTGAGTGACCAAATATTGCTACATTTCTTATCTTGTCCGATTCGTAAACTTTCATATTAAATTTTCTCCCTTCAATTTTTTTAGCGTAGTGAAACTTCGGGATAATACACCTTAAATTTTATGTATTAATAACGCTTTCTCTTGCACTATTATAATTAGTTTTCTCAAAAAAATCAATAGCATTTTTATTTTTTATCAATAGGGATGAAATTATATTTTTATCATTATTTAGAAAAACGATTTTCTTTTATACAATATTAGCAAGACTGAGTATTTGTGGTATAATATTGCTAAGATAAATTTGTATACTTTAAGTTGATTTTGACAAAACAGTGTAATATATAATTAAAGCAATGAAAGGATATCACATGGATAAGCAAATTGATACCGAAAAAAAAGATACTTATAACAGTATTAAAGACATTATGAACAAAGCAAGAACAAATGTATCAAGACAAGTCAATAACATAATCATCCAAAGTTACTGGGAGATTGGAAGGATAATAGTGGAAGATGAACAGGGTAATTCTGATAGAGCTGAATATGGAAGACAGCTTATAACAGATTTATCTAAAAGGTTGACAAAAGATTATGGCAAGGGATTTTCAAGATCCAATTTACAAAACATGAGAAATTTCTTTTTATGTTTTCCAATTTGCCAGACACTGTCTGGCAAATTGACTTGGTCACATTACTGCGAGTTATTGTCAATAAGCGATAAAAGTGCAAGAGATTTTTATGAAAAGGAAAGTATCAACGCAAACTGGTCTGTCAGAGAACTTAAAAGACAGATAAAAACTTCTCTTTTTGAAAGACTACTATTATCAAAAGGAGATAAAAATAAAGAAAAAGTCCTAGAATTGGCTTTAAAAGGAAACGAAATTAACAAAGCTAGTGATATTATGAAGGATCCCTATGTTTTTGAATTTTTAGGAATACCTGAAGAAAAAAGTATACTTGAAAGTGATTTGGAAAAAGCTCTTATTACACATATAGAAAATTTTCTTTTAGAACTTGGAAAAGGCTTTATGTATGTAGGCTCTCAACAAAGGATAACACTTGGTAATATTCACTATTATGTTGATATGGTCTTTTACAACAAGATACTTAGAAGTTATGTTTTAATTGAATTAAAAAGAGGCAAGTTGATGCCTGAAGCTGTCGGTCAATTGAATATGTATTTAAATTACTACAAATCTGAAGTTAACGATGATACTGACAGTGATCCTATAGGAATAATACTTTGTACTGACAAAGACAGTATACAGGCGGAATATGCTCTTGGAGGATTATCCGATAGAATATTTGCTTCAAAATATACATTATATATACCTAATAAGGAAGAATTGGAAATACAGGTGGAAAAAGTAATCAAGAATTACAATGCCAAGTAATATTTTATCAAAAACTATGGAAATCTAATAAAAAAAATTATATAATAAAAAAGGTGCATTATATTTAGTTGCAGTTTTGATTTTTATTTAAAACCCTTATATTATTTCCTATACTGTAATTAAGTCAACTTAGCACTGTATTTTGCATACTTGTATGTAGAATGAAACTTAAGAAACGGAGATTAACAATGAGAAAATATTTCGGCACTGACGGAGTAAGAGGGATTGCAAATGATGAGCTTACACCGGAACTGGCATTTAGACTTGGAAGAGCCGGTGGCTATGTAATAGGAAAGTATTCACATCATGATGGACAAAAACCCATAGCAATCATAGGAACTGATACAAGAATATCAAAAGATACTTTGAAATTTGCCCTTATGTCAGGATTTACAAGCGTAGGTATAAATGTAATAGACGCAGGTATAGTACCTACTCCTGCAATAGCATATCTTACAAGAAAATTCAAGGTGGATATAGGGGCTGTCATTTCAGCTTCACACAACCCAATGGAATACAACGGAATCAAGTTTTTCAATTCGCAAGGGCTTAAACTTGCCGACTCTATTGAAGAAGAGATAGAAGATTTGATGGAAAAACTTGAAACAGGCGAAACTTCCATAGAATCACCAACTCATAACGCCATAGGCAGGATGATAAAAAAAGAGGATCCCAAGGAAACATATATTAACTTCCTACAAAACTCAATTAAAGGGGACTTAAAGGGTCTTAAAGTTGTTCTTGACACTTCAAACGGGGCAGCATATAAGATAGCTCCTGAGGTTTTCAAGAGATTAAAGGCAAATATACAGGTAATTGCCAACAAACCAAACGGAATCAACATAAATCGAGATTGCGGATCTACTCATACGCAAAATCTTCAAAGAGCTGTAGTTGATTACAAGGCCGACATTGGTCTTGCCTATGACGGAGACTCTGACAGATTGATAGCTGTAGATGAAAGAGGCGATATAGTTGACGGTGACAAAGTAATGTTAATATGTGCAAAACATCTGAAAGAACAAGATAAATTAAAGGATAATAAACTGGTAGTTACTGTAATGAGTAACCTTGGTCTACACGTTGCAGCGGAAAAACTCGGTATAGACCTTGACATCACAGCAGTTGGAGACAGATATGTACTTGAGGATATGCTCAAAGGCGGATACTCTATAGGCGGAGAGCAGTCAGGTCATATAATATTCTTGGATTATAATTCCACAGGTGACGGAATACTCAGCTCACTTATACTATCTTCAATACTAAAACAAAGCAAGAAAAAGATGAGTGAACTCTCACAAATAATGGACATCTATCCGCAAGTGCTCATAAATGCTAAGATAGACAATAAATACAAAAACACATATAATGAAATTCCTGAAATAGCCCAAAAGATAAAGGAATTGGAAGATAAGATGGCAAACGAAGGAAGGGTACTGATACGTCCATCAGGTACAGAACCTCTCGTAAGAGTAATGATAGAAGGTAAGGACGAAGTTATGATATCTTCAATGGCAAATGAACTTGCAGATATGATAGTAAAGTATTGTAATTAGGCACTACAAAAGGCAAGGTATATTGATACCTTGCCTTTTGTAGTGATATTAATACTAACTATTTTATCTTCTTATTCTTCTGATATTTATTAAGTGCAAATATCACTATATAACCGAAAAATACCACAACAAAAGTCAGTATGTTGGCTGTCTTTGTATCATTTGATGCCATAGCATAGTATATAGCTGTGGGTATTGTCTGTGTCTTGCCGGGGATATTACCGGCTATCATCATAGTAGCACCAAATTCACCAAGCGCTCTTGCAAATGCCAATACTATACCGCTGAGTACTCCGGGAGTGGAAATCGGAAGTAATATCTTGAAAAATATCTTAGTTTCACTTGCACCAAGAGTCCTTGCAACGTTGATATACGACTCGTCAATGGATAAAAATGATGATTTAACACTCTGATACATTAGCGGAATGGACACCACTACAGAGGCAACTACGCAGGCAATCCAAGAAAAAATAATGCTGAAGCCGAAGTGCTCTGTCAAAAATATTCCAATAAATCCATTTTTCCCAAATATGACAAGCAGTATGTATCCTATTACGGATGGAGGCAAGACCATTGGCAAGACCAAAAATGCCTCAAAAAAGTCTTTTAAATCAAAATTGCACCTCACAAAAAAGTAAGCAAAGGCTATACCCAATATCAAAGTGATGATAGTAGATATAGCCGCTACTTTAAGTGAGAGCATAATCGGTTGGATTATAGCTCCCATTTTTATCTATTCCGCCATTTTAAATCCGAATTCTTCAAATATCTTCATACTTGCATCAGTTTTCAAGTATGCTTCGTATTCTTTAGCAGCTTCTGCATTAGCAGCTCCCTTTATAACTGCTGAAGGATATACTATTTTTTTATGAGTTGACTCGTCCATTGTTTGAACAACCTTTATTTTATCATCTCCCGCAGCATCAGAAGAATAGATAAATCCTGCAACGGCTTCTCCGCCTTCAACATAAGATCTTACTTGTCTTACATCTTTTGCATATACTACATGAGATTCAACCTTATCCCATAATTTTAAATTAGTAAGTGATTCTTTTGCATATTGTCCTGCAGGTACAGTTTCTGTTTCTCCAATAGCAAGTTTTGATTTTTCATCAAGGTTTGCAAGATCTTCAACCTTTTCTATCTTTGCAGCATTGTCTTTTGGCACTACAAGTACAAGTGAGTTCTTCAAAAGTACAGACACTGACTCTTTTTCTACTGTTCCACCTTCAACAAGTTCATTCATAGCTTTGTTTGAAGCTGATATGAACAAGTCTGTAGGAGCTCCTTCTTTTATTTGTTTTGAAAGTGCACCGCTACCGCCAAGGTTTAGTACAACTGTAGTTCCTGTAGCTTGTTTATAGTTTTCGTTGATTTTTTCAAGAGCATCCTTAAGTGATGCTGCTGCTGAAACGTTAATTTCCACTGTTTTTCCTCCCTTTGTATCTTGTTTATCAGTCGGAGTATTAGTGTTTGAACCATTGTTGTTAGTAGATGAGCATGCAGCCAAAGCAAATGCACATGCAGCAGATAATAATAGTGACAATAATTTTTTCTTCTTCATAAAATTCTCCTTTTAAATTCATGACATTTTAATTAATGTACAATTTTGATGATATTATTCTAAAAATTCGCACAAAAAATAATAGAACGAATACTCTGAACTGTTGTCAAAATATTTTGTACATATAGTTATAACAGTTAAAATGTTCCTTCTATAAAGATAAATTTGCACGATTTTTGAACATCGATTGGTTTAAACCCTAAATCAAGCCCACTCTCTTTACAAAAAACAATATCACAATTCTTGTCCATAACCAAGGGTGAGTCTGAATTTAATACATGATAAACTTAAATATATTATCATTATCCATACTATCATATTTACATTACATTAGTCAAGTTAAAAAAATATAATAATTTGCACTATCATCTATCATAACATTCATATCTATAAGTTAATACTGAATCATAACTGATTGACATTAATTCAAGATTATATAATATTCTTATGATTACTTTAAACAATATTGCAAATAATAATATACTTATATAAAAATTTTAAATTTTGTAATAAAATCTAAGAACTCTATTTCCTTTAATAGACAATATTAACTTTTACAATAAAAAAATTTGGAAAAAGCGAGTAAAAGCCAAAATAAATGTTACAACTTTGAAATTTTACTTCAATATTTGTAATATTAAAGTAATGAAAATGGCAGAAAAAAATATATTATTACGATAGAAGTTACAAAAAAGAAACAAAAAAATTAATCGATATCTTTCCTGATTTTCCAACATTTATTCTAAATAACTTAATAATTTTTTGATATTTTTTGTAATTTTTTGTTGACAAAATGAAATAATTTTAATATAATTTGTGAGGTAGTTGAAAAGACGACTTGTAATTTAATAATCGCTTATAAATAAACAGTATGGAGATAATTAAGAATTTGGATTTTAAGCATTAAATAGGAGATGCAAAAGTAAATATTAAATTACAAAATATAAAATACGAAAATACGACTTAAAGAAAAAATACGACTTTTTGGGGGAAATTAACTGTGAAGAAAAATAAATTATTATTGGCTACTGTGCTTACACTTGGTATTGCGACGTTTACTTTTACTAATGCTTATGCGGACAGTGAAACTGCCGGAGCTAATCCGACAAACGCAACTGAAACTGTAGAAATACAACAAGGCGATACTATAGCCGATGAAGATTTGGAAAAATTGTTATCAGCTAATGAAGAACAAGTAAAAATACAAGAAACTGAGCTTCCAAAAGCTGAAGTACAAAATGACGAGGTTTCTGCGGTTAAACAAGATGAGAGATCTGCTGCAGTTGCAGATAAGATAATAGCAGCAGGAAAGTCAAAATTAGGCTCACCTTATGTGTTCGGTTCATCAGGTCCTAATTCATTTGACTGCTCAGGATTTACAAGCTATGCTTTTGCACAGGCAGGTATATCATTACCAAGAGTTGCTTCATCTCAAGCATATGGCGGTAAGAGAGTATCAAAGGCCAACTTGCAAAAAGGCGACTTGGTATTTTTCAATACATTTGGTGGAATATCACATGTTGGTATATATATTGGCTCAGGAAATTTCATTCATGCGTCATCTTATGGTTCAAGTGTAACTATTTCAAATCTTAATGACTCTTATTATGCACCAAGATACGTTACAGCTGCAAGATATCTGTAATTTGAGTTGCACAAATTTTTTATTAAGATTTCATTATCTCCTTTTTAATAGAATATATTAATTGCAAAATATGGCATAGTTTTCTTATGCCATATTTTTTTGCCTTTTTTGTAAAGTATTTGATAGAAAAATATGTAAAAAATGTGATATAATATTATATGTAAAATTTTTCAAAATAATTTTAAAATTTAAAACTCTGTTTTAAAAAATGGCTTGTCAAACATAATATAATTAACATTTCAATGCTAATCTGAGTTTATACAGCCATAAATTAATTTTGTTGTAAAAAAACTTAAATTTAATATGAATATTTAGTTTTATGTTTAATTTTTCTTATGTTTTTGTGTATTAGCTGATGTTCTTAAAATAGGAGGTAAAAAATGGAAGCTTTTATAGTAACTCTTATCATCTTAGTCATTATCACTGCAGTATACTTTGTGATATGTGAAAACAGATTTGTATCATTGGAAGAACTGGTAAGAAATGCCTGGAGCAACATAGATGTGGTACAGGAAAACAGATATGACACACTTATAGAGCTGTACAAAATAGTAGTGTCTTATGCTGAGCACGAAAGAAGCACATTAAACGAAATAGTAAGAAACAGAGGATTAAAGTCAAACGAAGAAACTATAAACAATCTTGTTGCAAATGTCTATGCTGTAGCTGAATCATATCCTGAACTCAAGGCCGATACCATATACAACAATCTTGTAGAAAAATTGACTGAGCTAAATGCTCAAACTAAATTTTCAAAATTGGTGTACAATGACGCTGTAACAAAGTTCAACAGACTTGTAAAGATGTTTCCTTCAAGTTTTGTAGCAGGCATGTTCAAGCATGAAGAAAAAGAATATCTTGCAGTGGAAGAACAAAAGAAACAAATGCCTGATTTTAATCGTATAAGAAACGGTAAATGGTAATTGTCTGAGGTGATTGTATGGCAAGAAAAGTAGTGAAAATCATATTTTTAATACTTATTTTTCAATTCACATCAATACTTCCCTCATACGCTGAAAATACCTATATCCAATCTATAAATACTACTGCTGTCACACTGCCAAATGGTGATATGAACGTCACTCAGATATGGAACACTGTCAGCGAAGACGGTAGCGAATGGTTCATACCTGTAAACAACCTAAACCACATGGAGCTCATAAACTTTAAGGTTTATGAATTGGAATATGGCAAGGCTTATCCCTATAAATATTCTTCCACTTGGGACAGTAGTGCATCTTTAGAAGCAAAGGCACACAAATACAGCGATTACTACAACCCAAAGACAAAAATGAGAGAACTTTGCTTCGGCAAAGGCGAGTATGGACCCAAGACCTTCATGCTAACATGGACTTACAAAAATGCTGTGGTAAAATATACTGACAATGTCATTGGCTTTCATATCAATTTTATAAATAAGGCTATGAATGTACCTATTTACAGTGCTGAGCTTAATATATATGTATCAGACGGTAAAAAAGCTTATAAAAAGCTTAATAATGATAATGTACAGATGTGGTCTTTCGGTTATGATGGAAGGATACGTATATCTAAAGCTTACTCAATCTTTGCTGAAACCAATAAAGCCATAGATCAAAAAAACGGATTTATGTCTGTGCTTGCAAGGCTTGATTCGAGCCTTGTATCACCAAAGATGCTGTCAAGCATCAGTTTTGAAAAGCAAAAAGAGATAGCTTTTAAAAATTCTTCCTATGTGATGAATATATTTCAAAAAATACATGCCTTCTTTATATTACAGTTTTTCTTAATCATCAGAATCCTCTTATTTATAATAAGCAGATTCAAAACAAGGATACCCATACTTAGAAAGTTTTTTATATATAGAAACACATTTAAATACATCAAAAGAGATAATGAACTTAGGAAAAAAATTATTACAAAATCTATCAATGAAATTAAAAAGACAAAATACAAAAGAGGCATTCCTCTAAACGGCAATCTGCTCATGATACAGGGGATGTTGGAACTATCACAGTTTGAAAATTTTGAGAGAACAAGACTAATCGATGCACTGATATTGCGTCTACTCAAAAAAAATTTCATACGTATCAGCGAAGGTTCACCTTATGATGGGCTTGCTCCTGTAATAACATTTACCAAAAATTTTGAAAACGACGACCCGGATGATGTATTATCAAGGATAGTATCTACTTATTATGACAGCAGAGATGTACAAAATAGACTTTATTTTACTGATGTTGCAAAAAGTAAAAGCCCTATAAAAAAAGAAATAAGAAAAATTTTGAAGTATGACGACTTGCTTGAATCATTGAGGTTATTAAAAGAGCACGGCTATGTCTACTGGAACAGCAGTTGGGACGCAACAGCATCTGTATACATCTCCGACAAGGGTATGGAGGCGCTAAAAGACATATATGGTCTATATAACTATCTTAAGGACTTTACTATAGTCGCTGAAAGAGATTTTGAAGATATAGCTTTATGGGATGAATATCTGATAATGTCATCACTTTTCGGTATAAGTATGAAACTTTCCAAGGAGCTTGATGATATCAACCCTGACTATAGATTTGCTAACTGTGAATTTTTCCCTGAAGACTACGTCATTTTCTCCTTTGGCTACTCAAAATACTCTTACTATCCATATGATCCGGGTAACCCCGGATTTGCCGGGGAAGGAGGCTCATCTTCACTTGGTGGAGGAGCAGGAGCAAGCGGTGCAGGATTTGGTGGAGGAAGCAGATAAAAAGGAGAACTATGTACGACAACGAAACAATAGTAGCACCTGCTACATCTACAGGTAAATCAAGCGTAAACATAATAAGACTTAGCGGTGTCAAGTCACTTGCTGTGGCTGAGTCAATATTCATGCCAAAAAAATATAAGATTTCAGAAAATCCAAGAAGGATGATATACGGTCACATAATTGACAAAGACAAGGTCATAGATGAGGTAATGCTCTGCTATATGAAGGCTCCCCACTCTTTTACCTGCGAGGACGTAGTTGAGATAAACTGTCATGGCGGAAGTAAAAGCCTTGAAGAAATTATGTCGCTGATACTGACAAAGGGAGTGCGACTTGCACAAAACGGAGAATTTACCAAAAGAGCCTTTCTAAACGGCAGAATAGACCTGTCTCAAGCCGAAGCTGTAATAGACATTATAAACGCCAGATCGACAAAATCTTTTGAAAACGCACAAAGGCAACTACAAGGGCGACTCTCAGGAAGAATAGAAAAAATTGACGAACGCTTGAAAAAATCAATAGCACAAATCACTGTAGCCATAGACTTTCCAGAAGAGGACATACCGGAAGTAACTTACGAAGAATTGCTAAGTGATGTCGAAATATCAATAGATGAACTGAATAAACTAAAAGAGACTTATAAAAACGGCAAGGTAATATCTGACGGTATAAATATAGCCATAATCGGCAGACCTAATGTCGGCAAATCTTCTCTGCTTAATGAACTGCTTGAAGAAAATAGAGCCATAGTAACAGATATAGCAGGCACTACCAGAGATATAATCACTGAGAGCCTAAGTATCAACGGCATAAGTGTCAATTTGATAGACACTGCCGGCATAAGAGAAACTCAGGACATAGTTGAGAAAATCGGGGTTGAGCGTTCAATTTCATCTATAGAAAATGCAGATATAATACTGCTTGTATTGGATACATCAGACAAATTGAATGCAGAAGATAGAGAATTGATGGAAAAACTTAAAGACAGGCAGTATCTGATACTGCTCAATAAGTCAGACCTTCAAAACAAGTTGGATATAAGTCAGCTACCCTCTTTCATAGATAAAGATAATATAATAAATATCTCAACTCTTGACAAGAGAGGCATAGAAGAACTCAAAGAAAATATATATGCAAAAGCTGTAAGCTTTGATGATGACAGTATCAACAATGTCATGATAACAAATTCAAGACACTACTCTCTAATTGAAAATGCTATAAATTCATTAAAAGACGCAAGGCAATCCCTACTCGACAATGTCGAACTTGACATACTTGAGATAGATTTTCTCAATGCTGTAGACTATCTGGGGCAAATCACAGGTAAGTCTGTAAGCGAAAGCCTGTTGGACACTATATTTTCTAAATTCTGTATAGGGAAATAGAATAAAGATTATTAAGGAGAATTTTATGAAATACTCAGATTTTTTGAAAAATATAAGAGAAAAATCTCCTCTTATTCACCATATCACCAACTATGTGACAGTAAATGACTGCGCCAATGTAACTTTGGCAATAGGAGCTTCTCCAATTATGACGGCAAATGATGATGAATTTGAGGATATAGCAAATATCTCATCTGCCTTGGTGCTAAACATAGGTACCATGGACAAAACTGACATATACGAAAAAGCTGTAAGAACAGCAAATACTAAAAATGTACCTGTAGTCTTTGACCCTGTTGGAGTTGGAGCAAGCAAGGCAAGAAATAAAATTGTACAGGAACTGCTTGTAAATAGCAAATTTGCCGTGATAAAGGGCAATGTATCAGAGATTATGTCCATAGACGGCATGGGAGCAAGTACCAAGGGAGTGGACGCCTCAGAAGAAGATCAAAACAAGGACATATACCATATAGTACAAATATGCAAGAATATATCTGAAAAATATGACAGTGTAGTAACAGCAACAGGAAAAAATGACATTATAGTATACAAAAATGACGCCTATGTCGTAAAAAACGGTGTTGCCTACATGTCTAAGATAACAGGCACAGGATGTATGAGTGCATCAGTGACTGCGTCTTTTGCAGCTGCAAACAAGGAAGACTTCCTGCTTTCTACTGTATATGCCATAGCTACTATGGGTATAGCCGGAGAGATTGCTTATGAAAGGACAAAAAATCTGGGCAGCGGCTCTTTCAGAGTGGCTCTTATAGATGAAATAAGCATGATAAATGAAGAAAAATTTGAAAAATATGCAAAAATAGAAAAAATATCGTAACACAATAATATTGGAGGACCTATGAAAAACAAATTTCCGATAATATTGCTTGTACTGTTCACCATATTTGCCATAATAAAAATAGCTTTTACAAACAGTATGATATATATGGAAAAAAAGGACTATACTACTTTTGAACAGACTATAGGTGAGCTGAAATATTCGCTTGATAACGGTGAATTAGACAGTCTTAAATCTAAGTACATGGATATTCTCTTCCAAATAAACAGCCTCAACGTAAAACAAGCAGGAGACTCCGGCGAAAACAATCCGGAAACCAAGAATATCTACGGAAACGAAAATTTAAAAGCGAAATTATTGGACTTTAACTCAAATTTGAACAAGTATAGTGAAAAATACCTTGTTGAACAGGAAATAATAAAAGATGAAAAAACAGATGAAAATAAGGAAAAAACTGTAGAAGACGCATATCTTGACTCACACGAAGCCACCAAGATTATAGTATTTGACAAGCAAAAACAGCAAATACAAGATGAGCAGATGAAAATGCTCAAAGAAATCCTTGGAGCAGAAGATTATGCGGAGCTTGAAATCACTATAAAATCTATGAATACTCAGCAAAAATATCTAAATGCACAGGTACATCAAAAAATCCTGTCAATCTTACTTAAATATCAAGACTTGGACGCATATCTCATACTGGGTCAGCTATGCGGAAGATTTGAGATTATGGCATACTATGAGCCTGAAAACGGAGTAATAGTAAAAAAAGAGCTTAAAGGTCTAAGGACTCCTACTATAACGGCAGCTCAGGAAAAAAAATACAAGAACCTTGTAAATATGCAGACTCTTTTGTTGGATGTTATATATCCTAAATATTTCAAGGGCTTCTTCATTTTTTCGGATGGAGAAAAAGGTCTTTTAGCTTATGCCAGCGACTTCCAAAACAACAAACGTGGCTACCTCGGTATTGATGAAAAGGACTTTGGAGCTGAGATATCAAACGACTTCGAAAAGACAAGATTCTATCACAGTGTAGTCAATGAGCTGTCAAGGGTAATATTGCTTGGCAACTCACAAATAGACTATACCAAGGGCTATACAGTATCTGATATAGATGACTTTGAAACCATCAAAAATCTTTCCAAAAAAGACTCATATCTCTTGCAATTCTACTCAAGATTCTGGAATGACATAATGTATCAGGACGACAAACTATCCAACAGCAGTGATACCAAGGAAAATGCAAATAAGTATTTTTTCCTGAGACATAAATCACAGTTTTTAAGCGAATATGTATCACAAGATCCGTTTAGGGATATAATTGAGTCGATGACAAGATTTTTACTTGAGAAAAAACCTACTGAAAATCAGATAAAATATGATAAAATAAGATTTTTCTATGAGTTTTCAGAGATTTTCGACATAGCTCAAAGGATACAACTGAACATAAAAAATTTAGAAGGAATGAAATAATGGAAAAAAGGTTGATTATTATAGACGGCAACTCGCTGATTAACAGAGCTTTTTACGCAGTACCTCCGCTTACCGACAAAAACGGCATGCACACCAATGCAATATACGGTTTTGCCAACATACTCTTCAAAATAATATCTGAGTATGCCCCCACTTACATGGGGGTGGCATTTGACCTAAAAGCCCCTACTTTCCGCCATAAGATGTATGCAGATTATAAGGGTACTCGTAAAGGCATGCCTGAAGAATTGGCGCAGCAACTTGCACCGCTTAAAGAAATGCTCACATATTTCAACATCACCAAGATGGAGCTTGAAGGCTATGAGGCTGACGACATCATAGGAACAGTGTCTAAGTATTTTGAAAGCCAAGACATAGAAACTCTTATAATCACAGGGGATAGAGACTCTTTCCAGCTTGCATCCGATAAGATAAAGATACTTTTCACCAAAAAAGGAGTAAGTGAACTGGAAATAATCGATAAGCAGGTGATGATGAATACCTACGGCATCACTCCTACTCAGTTTATAGACCTCAAAGCCTTGATGGGCGATACTTCTGACAATATCAAGGGTGTAGCAGGTATAGGTGAAAAGACGGGACTAAAACTAATCAAAGAGTACAAGAGCATAGAAAATCTATATGAGCATATAGACGAGATAAAGGGAAGTACCAAGACCAAGCTTGAAAATGACAAGGAGTCTGCATATCTCAGCAAACAGCTTGCCACTATAAATATCAACATTCCTGTTGAAATTGAAAGTGATGAATTTTTACTCAAAGACTTTGACAATGACAAACTAAATAATTTTTTCATCGAGCATAATATGATGTCGCTTGTCAAAAAACTCAAGAATTTTTCAAACTCTGATGAACAAGTATCAGGTAGCGAAACTGAAAACACTGCAAGAACAGAAAAAATCATAGACTATTCCACAGATGTTGATGAGTTTTTACAAGATAAACATACAAGGATAGCAATAAAAATTGTAAGGGAAAATTACCTTGTTGACATACAGGCAATACTCAGCGTATGTATGCTTTCAAATGGTAAATTCTATGCCATTTCAGACTTTGAAAAGATAAAACATATACTTGAAGATGAAAATATAGAAAAAATCGGCTATGACATCAAGGCTGAGTATCTATCACTCCTACCCTACGACATCAGTCTAAGAGGAATAAAATACGACCTTAAGATAGCAAAATATCTCCTAAGTCCTGACAGTAACAGCTATGATATATCAGAGATAGCTATGGAATACGGACTTTCTCATTTGCAATCTCACGAAGAATTTTTCGGCAAGGGAAAAAAGGAAAAAGTCATAAATCCTTTCAGCAAAAAAGAGGTGGAAGAATACTATATGAAGGTCTTGGACATAGTGGACTCATCTTATGACATAGTGATGACTGCCATAAAAGACTCTGAAATGACAAGACTTTTTGAAGACGTGGAAATTCCTCTTATCACAGTGCTTTCCGATATGGAATACATCGGAGTGGCTATAGATAAAAAAGAACTTGAAAATCAAAAGATTGAATTTGCAAAGCATATACAAAAACTTGAAAGCGAAATATACGAACTTGCAGGAGAAGAGTTCAACATCAACTCTCCAAAACAATTAGGCGTAATACTCTTTGAAAAGCTGAACCTTCCACCTGTAAAAAAGACAAAGACAGGCTACTCTACAGATGTTGCTGTCCTGGAAGAGCTCAGTGATATGCACGACATCATAGGCAAGATAATATCCTATAGACAGTATACCAAGCTACAATCTACCTATGTAGAAGGACTATTAAACATAATAAATCCTAACACTCAGCGCATACACTCGTCATTTAATCAAACTATTGCAGCTACAGGCAGAATATCATCGACAGAGCCAAATCTACAAAATATACCTGTAAGACTCGAAATAGGAAGAAATCTACGTAAGGCATTTATAGCAAAGCAAGGCTGCGTACTTGTAGACTCAGACTACTCTCAGATAGAACTTAGGGTGCTTGCTCATATCTCTGATGAAGAAGCATTGATACAGGCTTTTTCAAAAGACGCAGACATACACACTCAGACTGCTGCTGAAGTTTTTGGAGTGGATATTTCAGAGGTAACAAAGGAACAAAGAGGAGCAGCAAAGGCTGTAAATTTCGGAATTGTCTATGGAATCTCCGACTTTGGACTTTCAAATAACTTAGGCATTAGCAAGAAAAAGGCAGGACAATACATCAAGACCTACCTTGACAGATACAAAAACATCGAAAAATACATGGAAAATATAGTTGCCTTTGGTGAAGAACACGGCTATGTAACAACAATACTTGGGAGAAGACGTAGCATACCTCAACTTAAGCAAAAAAATATTATGATAAAAAACCTTGGAAAAAGATTAGCTATGAACACTCCTATACAGGGAAGTGCAGCTGACATAATAAAGATTGCTATGGTAAGAGTAAGCAACAGATTAAAAAGAGAAAATTTAAAATCAAAACTCATACTGCAAGTCCACGATGAGCTTATAATAGAAGCAACAGCGGATGAACAGGACTATATCAAAAACCTGCTCAAAGAAGAGATGAGCAAGGCATACGATATGAAGGTAGAGCTTAAAGTTGACATCAATGTTGGTAATTCTTGGTTTGATACAAAATAAGTATTTCTTATCTCAAGACTTTATATTTTGAATAAAGAGCATTTATACTAAAATCTAATAAAATGATGGATAAAATATTTTCAGTACATTTATAAAAAAGTCATAAATCATATGCTACTTTGTAAATCATTTATGAAAATTATCAATGGATTAGATAGATAATAGTATTATACTATTAATTGAATTATTATTAATATGTACAAGATCTATTTATCTCTATATTGTATTGCTTATAGTATTGATAAGAAAAATTTAATAAAATGCTCTTTATATCCGATTAAAACAATGTGATAAATTATAATAAATTTTTCAGGAGAATAGACTTACCATGTTTTCTAACCTGCATCTACAAAGCAAAATATTAATAGTTGCCATATTTCTCATGCTTAGCAGTATAGGAGGATTAATACTCTCAATTACTATCAATAGCGTATTTCCAAAAAATGTGGCAATAGCTGAAAATAAGACTCCTATAAAAGGGAAAGAAACTACAGTTGAAAAAAAGAAAGAGGATAAGAAGGAAGACAAAAAAGAAGAAATAAAAAAAGATATGGACAAAGATGAAAAAAATGATAAGATACAAGATGACAGTGAAGAGGAAAAAGACAGTATAAGCTATGTAGTAGGTAAAGACATACAAAAAGGCATATATAAGATATTTGCAAGTGGAGATATGGGGACTTATAATATTACAGATAAGAAAAATCCGGATTCTTCAGACAAAATGTATTTCAACTTTGCCTATGTATCTCTAAAAGACGGTCAGACACTAACTCTTACAAATTCCACTATGGTAAGCGAAGCTAATCTTACTCCTTACAGTGACAAGGACTATGTAGACGGTCAATACAAGATAGGATATGACATCAAAGAAGGCACATACAATGTAAAGCCCATATCCGGAGTAGGAAAAATTGAGATATATTCTAATTTAAGCAATAGCGAAGCTGATATAACAAAGTATATAGAGACTCCAACTACTATAAAACTGAAAAATAAGCAATACGTCACTATCACAAATGTGGAGATTAGCAGATGAAAAAATTAGGTCTTTACTTTCACATTCCCTTTTGCAACAGCAAGTGCCTATACTGCGATTTTGACTCACATGTATCGGCATATGAGGAAAGACGCTCATATGTAGACGCCTTAATCAAAGAAATAAAGCTGGCAAAAGAAAAATACGAAATAGAAAAATATACAATAGACACAATATTTATCGGAGGCGGTACACCTACCGCCCTCGACAATGACTTACTTGAAAAATTACTGTTTGAAATAGACGGTAATTTTTCTTTTTCTGATAATTTGGAATACAGCATAGAAATCAATCCTAATTCCATAGAGGAAGAAAAGGTAAAAATCCTACAAAAATCAAGGATAAACCGCATAAGCATAGGTCTGCAATCAGCAAATGCGATAGAACTAAAATCTTTGGGCAGAAGCCATAGCTATGAAGACTTTGAGAAGACTTACCATCTACTGAAAGAATACGGATTTGACAATATAAGTGTGGATTTAATGATGGGTATACCTAATCAGACTTTAGACTCTTACAAAAATACTATGGAAAAAGTATTAAAATTACAGCCCTCTCATATATCTTCTTATATGCTGATTATTGAAGATAACACCCCTTTTGCAGATATGTACGAAAAAGGTCTGATAAGAATAGATGATGACTTTACACTCAAGCTGTATGACTACACAATAGAGCATCTACAATCACAAGGATATGAGCAATATGAAATATCCAACTTTGCAAAAAAAGGCAAAAAATGCAGACATAATATAAGATATTGGAAGGTAGATGAATACCTCGGTCTTGGTCAAAGTGCAGCCTCTTATATAAATAAAGCTCGATTTTCAAATAGAGATAAAGACTATGTACAGTCAATAAGCAATAATATTATTCCAATTACTGATTACTGCCTACAGACAAAAAATGATCTGTATGAAGAATGGATATTCTTGAAATTAAGAATGAATGAGGGTATAATAATAGATGAGATGGATGAAAAATTCTCTATGAATTTCAAAGAAAAATATTCTCAAGTCCTTGAAAGCTTAAAAAGCAGAAAGCTTATCAATGATTATAGACACAGCCTTTCCCTTACAAGAGAGGGCTTTAAACTAAGCAACAGTATTTTCTTGGAGCTGATGTAGATGAAAGATGTAATATCTGTAGTGGGAGCCGGAGGCAAGACGACAGTCCTAAATCTTATGGCAAAAAATATATCAAAGAGAACTAGGGTACTGCTTTCTACCACTACAAAGATGAAACTGCCTTCTATAAATGAATATGATGTACTCATTATAAATAAGGAAGATTTTGAAAAGTACAAAACATACTTTTTAAAATATAATATATTGATGAAGGATATGGAATTTTTATCCTCTAACTTGGATTTTAAAAAAATATCTAAGAAAGAAAAAAGAGATAAATATGATGATGTTTTATCTGAAAAGGGAGTATATAAGGCTAAAATCCTTGAAAAATACGTATTTTTAAAGAATAAATCTAAAATTTTTAAAAAATTGGAAAGAAAAAAATACTCTTTCAACCAAAAAAAAATTAAAAAATTTTTTTCAGGACTATTTTACCATAAGAATTTCGGGATATATTATCTACTCCCTGAAGTTTCAATAAGTGAGATTAATAAGAAATTCATGCATGTCCAAGACGAAGAAATATTGATATTCTCACATTTTTTTGATTATATAATACTGGAGAGTGACGGAGCAAGGAAAAAACGTCTCAAACTCCCTAAAGAGCATGAACCTGTCATATCAAGACTTACTACCAAGACCATAGCAGTCTTAGATATCAAGATGACAGGTCAGCAAATTTCAGAAGAAAACACTTATAATGCCCCTGCCTTTAAAAAGCTTATAAACAAAGATATCGGAGATGTTTTAGAACTTGAAGACATAGTCTTGATGATAAGTTTAAAGGACGGAATGTTCAAAGACTCTCTCGGTGAAAAATTCCTTTGTATCAACAAGCTTGAAAATGAGATGGATGAGAAAAATGCTGACTTTATTAAGTCAAAGGTCCCTAATGAAATTTCTACCATTATACTTAGAAAATTTTCTTAGGACATTGGTCCTAAATACCAATAATTTCAACATTTTTTAATAAAAAAAATACTAAAATAATTAAAGAAAGATACGATATAATAAACACAGAAAGTAAAACAGTTTAGAGGAGGAATCAAGATGCAAATAAATAATGCAACTTCAGTACAAGGAATATATAATAATTATAAGGTAAAACAAAAAAACAATCCATATGTAGAAAAACAAGCGGCAGATGTAGCTGAAATTTCTCAATTAGGCAAAGACTTCGCTTTTACTATGGACAAATTGAAAAAAGTTGAAGATATAAGAACAGATAAGGTTCAAAGTATAAAAGAGCAAATAGAAAACGGAACTTATAAAGTAGATTCTACAAAATTGGCTAAGGCTATGTTATTTGGAGAAACAAACAACTAAGATGCAAATATTTTACAATAATATTAAGGAAACTTTTCTGTCACAACTGCAATATACAAAGGAGCTCATAGAAATCGCCGACGAAAAGACTCAGGCTATAAGAGATAATGACGTGAGCAGAATTATGCAGCTTACAAATAAAGAAGAAGATTGTGCAAGAAATATAATTACTCTGGAAAAAAACAGAGATAGCTATATTAAAGATTTCGAAAGAAAAGAAAATACGAAAATAGAAAATTTGTCGGATGTCCTTGAGAATATCTCGCCAAAAAGCGGCGTGGAATTAAATCTCATAGCTACCGACCTCAAGGAAAGCCTTGAAACGCTCAAAAATAAGAACGATGTGAATAAGACGCTGATGTCATTTATACTGGAACAGATAGAAATAGCAAATAATTTAATTAAGGGCGACAGAGTACCAAATACCTACGAAAATACGAAATTTTCAAAGAAATCTTACAATAATACTGCCGTGGACGGCTCATACTTTGACAGCAAATATTAATATTAAAACATAAATAAATTAATTATACGGATACTTCGATTTGATGTGTCCGCATAATTAATTTTTTTTTGGTATTAAACTTTGAAATTAAGGCAATATAGACTTAATTTAATCAGATATAAACCGATAAATATAGAGTAAGTATTCGTAAAACTATCTATTGATTTTATACAGAAAATTTTATAAAAAAAAGCAAAAAAAATATTGCGGTATGGCATATTTTATACTAAAAGCTAATAAAAATAATGGATAAGATATTTTAAGTAAATTTATAATAAAGCAGTAAATCATATAGCATTTAAATAGCTATTGATAAATATTATCCATAAATTAAATAGATAATAGCATTATATAGAAATTTTAAAAAGGGGTTAATATGGCAAGATCTACATTTTCAGGTTTAAATGCGGCAACATCAGGACTTTTTGCAGCACAAAGAGTCCTTGACACTATAGGACATAATATAGCAAATCAAAACACACCGGGATATACAAGACAAAGGGCAAATCAATCAGCTGCATCAGCTACCGCTATAGAAAACGGCAACTACCTTGGGATGGGTGTAAAGATGAGCAACATATCTCAGATAAGAGACGAGCTCCTTGACATAAAATACAGAAATGAAAATACTAAAAAAGGATACTGGTCACAAAACAATGTATCTTTTTCTCAGATAGAAAACATATTCGGAGAACCGAAGGGCAACGGAATAGCAAAGGCATTAAACGAGTTTTTTACATCTATAGACTCTGTCCTTAAAAATCCTGACGACCCTACTGCAAAGCAGACATTTATCGAAACAGGTCTTACATTTACAAGATTTGTAAACAATGTAATAGGAAAGTTTGAAACCTTGATAAGTGATGCCGATCACGATGTGAACTCACTGGTTACAGATATAAATTCAAAGACAAAACAAATAGCAGAGCTTAATAAATCCATACTTGAGGCGGAAACACAAGGCGGTAGTGCAAACGACCTTAGAGATAAGAGAAATACTCTGATAGATGAACTGTCAGAAATGGCTGATATAAGAGTCAACAAATCTATAACAACTAATAACTCAGGTCAAAAAATAGAAAAATACCAAATAGAAATTGGAGATCACGTAGTAGTCGATCATGACAAAAGCGTGGAAATAAAAAAAGTAGAAAGACAGGATCACCCTCTATACGCAGCATCACAAAAGTACAACAATCCTGCAAGTGATGACTTGAAAAACGTAAAGGTTACAAATCTATATTTTGCAGACGGACAACAGCTCAATATGAACAATATAGGCGGAAAACTCGGAGCGACACTACAACAAAGGGACAGCTACGGAGATCCGGCAATGGGCAACGATGTGAGAGGTATACCATACTATGTAAGAGCTGTCAATGAGTTTGTCAAGTCTTTTGCTACAAAGGCAAATGAAATTCACCAAAAAGGTACTGACAAAAACGGTGACAAGGGACTGCCCTTATTTACAATAAGCGGAAACTCAAAACAGATAGACGCAAGAAATATAACTGTCAATCCTGACATAGTAAACTCAGTGAGCAAACTTGCCATAGGTATAAGCGGAAATCAAAGCGACAATAAGAACTTCCAAGAGCTGTACTCAATGAGAAACAGAGAATTAAAATTGGAAATCAATCAAAATATACAAGGACATTTCAAGACGCTGGATCTTGGTAAGGGCAAGCCTGAAGATGTAATAAAATCACTTATAACATCTGTACTTGGTGTAGACGCCAAAGAAGCCAAAGACAATTACAAAAATCAGGTGACTCTATCACTTGAAGCTGATATGAGCAGGATGGAAGTATCATCAGTCAGCGAAAATGAAGAACTTACAAATATGGTCAAGTTCCAACACGCATATAATGCATCTGCAAGAATGATAACAACAGTGGATGAAATGATAGACGTACTGATAAACAGGATGGGAAGAGTAGGATTATAATAAAAAGGAGTATACAATGGTAAGAATTACTCAATCTATGCAAATAGCAAGGACACTTAGAGATCAAAACATCAACCTGGCAAGGATGAGCGAATACAGTAAGAATATGTCTGACGGTACAACACTTCACAGACCCTCAGACGATCCTATAAGGGTATCAAGAGCAATGAGACTGATGGCTGAGCTCAATGTAAACGAAACATACAAATCAGACCTTGACGCAGCATCATCATGGGTGTCAAAAACAGGAGAATCACTCAAAACTCTCTCATCTATAATAGCAAGGACAAGAGAGCTGACAACTCAGGCTGCAACAGGTACACTAACTGCTGAAGATAAGCAAAAGATAGCTGCAGAGCTCAAACAGTTGAAAGCTGCCGTAATAAATATGGGAAATGACGACTATATGGGAAGATATCAATTCTCAGGCTACAAGACTGATGTCAAATTCCTAAACGAAGACGGAAAGTATAATACACAGCTTAATCTTGCAGGGCTGAATTATGAAAAGATAAACTACAATATCGGAGTCGGTCAAAAGACTGATATCAACATCTCAGGTGTTCAGGTATTTGGAAACGAATATTTCACTACAAAGACAAGAGCTATGGACGCACTGCCATTTTCAGATGAAGCGGAATCAATCTTAGGCGCAAATATGAATATCAAGCTCCAAAAATATAAACAACCTGACAAATTCTACGACAAAAATCCTGCACACACAAGTGGAGATGCCTCAATAGAAGATAAAAAAAATGACGAGTTGGAAAGCAAGTACGAAAAGACTACAAAGCTTGATACAAAAGACGGAAATGAAATAACTCTTGATAACATAGGTTTCTATGGTAAATACAAAAAAGACGACATCAATTCGGTAATAGAAGACCTTAACAAGTCACTTAGAGCCAAGATAGATGAAAAATGTGGAGCTGACGTTGAAAAGGCGAAGGAACTTAAACAAGCTGTGCAATTTGTAAATGATGACGGTAAAATATCTCTTGTTACAGACAGAGATTATGCCGGCAAGATAGAGCCAAGCAGGATAAATCTGTCAGAAATCAAGACAAACACACCACAGACATCTACACCTACAGTAAATGGAAACCACGAAATACAAACAGTAAACGGAATAAGATACAACAACGGAGCAATACCTGCAAATCCTGTAAAATCATATTTCAACTTTGATATGGAGCTTGTTTCATACAAAAAAGACGCAAACGGCGACATAACAAATGTAGCTGATAAAACTTTCAATCTGAAAAATATAATGTCTGTAAACTCTTATTCAAGAGAGCAGTTCCCGACAGATGAAAGTATGCAGGAGATGATAAAAGCTGATTTGCAAACAAAGATAAATGAAAAACTTCTACAAAATTCACTGCCTCCTGACACTGTAAAGGTAGTAATTGAAAACGGACAACCAAAACTAATAGTAAACAGAGAATACAAGGCTACAGTGTCAAACACGTCAAACAACGTGTACAATGCAAATACCAACCTGACAAATCAAAGCTACACACCGGCAAATGACAATCCTGCTCTAAATCCTCAAAGAAAGATAGATGCAGGCATAAACCTTGGAACTCGTACAGACAACAAAGATGTAGTCCTAAGTATGAGCTTTGACATGGATGTAACTATACCGCAAAGATACGGTCTTGCACAAGGAGATATACTGATATCAAATCCGGGCACTCCTGCTGTAAATGGCGTAACTCCACCGGGAAAAGGCGGATTCTTGAAAACTCCTATAGTTGCAAATTCCACTCATCAACTCAAAGGAATAGCAATTACCAAGACATACTCCGGTAAAAATGTCAACGGAACAGACAAAACAAACGACGAATTGCTACAGGAAATAGCCAAAGACCTACAAGCACAGATAGACCAAAAAGCCGCATACAGCAATCCACCTCTTACACAAAGCAAGATAAATGTGGTAGCTGAAAATGGAAGAATAAAAATGCTTGTAGACGGCAACTTGAAATATGAACTTAAAAATGTAGAAAATAACATTGCTCCAAACACATTTGACACTACTCCCAAGACTCCTGTAAGAGATACTAAGTCTGATTTGACACTGCCTATGCCTACGATAAATCCTACCGGCGATACTAATGCCTATATGGATATCAACCTTGCCATAAGTCATTATAAAAAGGACGAAAAAGGCAATCCTATAACTACAGAAAAAGAAAGCACTATAAACGCAGACAAGATAACATTGAATAAGACATATCCGAGAAAAAAAGCTGACGGTACTCCTTACACAGACGCTGAAATAAAAGATATGATATTCAATGATGTAAAAAAGGCTATAGAAGAAAAATTAGGACAGATAAACCCGCCTCTTGACAAAAAAGCCATAAATATATCTATGGTAGGAAATGACATAAAGCTTTCAGTATATCCGGATATGGAAGTAAAAATGTCATCAAATCCACAAAAACCTGAATCTCTCACTAAGGATACGACATTTATGCCTAAGCAAAGTGCAGACTTGCAACCTCAAAGAGAGATGATGCCGTTTTTCGAAATGATGGACAGACTTACACAATTTATGGAAGAAGGTAATTCAAAGGGACTGTCAAGAATGCTTGACGTAATAGACTACCACGCCAAGAATAACCAGAAAAACCAAGGTATAGGCGGCGGAAAAAGCAAGATGTACGACATAATGATATCTCGTACTCAAGATGTCAAGCTGAATTATTCAGAACTCTTGTCAGAAACAAGAGATACCGACTACAGTGAGATGGTGGCAAGGATGTCTGTCGCACAAAATGTCTACAGAGCCTCACTTGCAGTAACAGCAAAGCTGATACAACCGTCATTGGTAGATTTTTTAAGATAAATTAATACAACATTAAAGGTGAGAGGATTGATGCCGCTCACCTTTTGTTTGATACTAATACTATTATCTATTTAATCTGTGGATAATTTTCATAAATTATTTACAAAGTAGCATATGATTCATGACTTTATTATAAATGCACTGAAAAAGATTTATCCATTATTTTATTAGAATTTAGTATAAAAATTCATTAAAAATCCATATAATCGTATTAGAGAAAAATTGCTGATAATTCATAAACTGTAATGTCATTAGTCATAAATACTTGGCATTAGAAATAGTGATTAGTATGAGTCCCCACAATAGATATTACAAAGACATTTTTAATTCTTATATATCTTTTTAGCTATCTTCTTACCAAATGGAATGGATAAAAGCTCTGTCTTAGACAATCCTCCCATGAAAAATAGCTCAAATAGATAAGTCGCACCGCCAAAAAGCATAGCTATAAGGCAGGCTATCTTCATATTTTTTATCAACATAAATGATAGATTGTAAGAGATAAAAATCACAAGCCCCATTACTGCAGACATAAGCGCAGGTTTTACAACTGAGTTTTTTAATCTGAAGTTTACTTTGAGCATTTTTTTGATACATAGATAGTCAAGCACCATTGCTATCACATAGGCAGCTATAGTACCTATTGCAGCTCCCTTGACATTGATAGCAGGTATAGCTGTAAGCACATAGGTAAAAATCAGCTTGAAAACAGACGCTATGAAAAGATTAACCACCGGCAACATAGGCTTACCTACAGCCTGTAATATCGCAGTAAATGTCTGTAACAATGCTATCAGCACTATGGTAAATGACATGGCAAAAAGTATCTCTCCTATTGATGACGGCTCTTTAGGATAGAGCAGCTTCATTATAGGTGTAGAAAGGAACATTACCCCTACAAAACAAGGCATGGCAATTATATTTGACATCCTTGTACCCAAGACTACGTTTTTTCTTAAGTTCTTCATATCCTTGACTACAAAACTTTCCGATACTGCCGGCACTATACTGGTAGCAATGGAAATCGTAAGAGCCTGAGGAAGATTGACTATGGTCATCGCCATACCGGCATACTGTCCAAATAGAGAATTTGCCTGCTCATAAGAAAATCCCCCGCTCATCAACCTTGTCTTTACCATGGCGGCATCTATGGTATTCATAAGAGGTATTACAAGAGATCCTATTATAATGGGCACTGCTATAGAGAGCATCTGCCTTATAAGCTTACCTGTATCTTCTTCGACTTTTTCGTCACACATCTTAATCTCTTTGCCAATCATAGCCTTATTTTTTATATAAATCAGCAGTATGACCACCAAGGCTGCAACTCCGCCAAGAGAGGCTCCAAATGCCGCACCCGCAGCCGCCATAGGCTTGCCTTGAGGTAAAAACATAGAAGCAAGTAAAAGTCCCATAAACACTCTGACAAATTGCTCACTTATCTGAGAAAAGGAAGTAGGCACCATATTACCCCTACCTTGAAAATATCCCCTAAAGGCATTTACACAAGGCACAATAAGCAGTGCCAAAGACAAGGCTCTGATACTATGGTGAGCATTCTTATCCTTGAGCATGTCTGATAAAAATCCTGCTCCGAAGAAAAATATCAAAAATGATAATACTCCCATAGAGCTGAGCATTAAAAAGCTAATTCTAAATATCTTGTGTGCTGTCTTATATCTCTTAAGCTTGATTCTCTCAGCCACCATCTTGGATATCGCTGTAGGCATACCTGATGTGGAAATGGCAAGTACCGCTACAAAAAGAGGATAAGCTGTCTGATAATATCCTATACCGTCAGAGCCTATGAGGTTACCTAAAGGTATACGAAATATCGAGCCTAATATTTTTACTACAAGGTTTGAAATTGCAAGTACGAAAGTACCTTTCAAAAATGATTGTGAACTCATATTTTCTCCAATTATATTTTAAAAGTCAATATACAAAATTATTCAAAATTTCAAATAATTGTACATATAATATAGGATTTTGTCAAATTTTGCAAAATTCAACTTTTATCCATCCAAGCACTAAAATATCAATCAAATTTTTAGATTAAGTTATTTTATACAGCTAATCGACTCCCACTAAATATCAACAATAATCTAAAAGCATACTAACACATTGCTCCTGCAAGCATAGTAAGTCTTATAAATGTGATGGTATCATCTTGTTTTAGATTTATGCTGTCGTTTAAAGCTCCGACTTCCTCATCATTTACAAAAATTCTATATATTCCGTCTTCATAACTTTGTATAGCATTATCTATAGCCTTAGCGACATCCTGTTTATTTTTGTTTTCCCTGTCATTAAAGCCTATCTTGCCGACATCTGCATTATCTTTGATATCCTGTTCAAGCAAATAGTCAATAATCTTTTCTTGATTGAAATCTTTGACGCAAATACTCACAAATTCCCTTATCAAATCAGAAACAAGACTAATATTGTCTGCTATCTCATATTCTTTTTTGTCGATGACATTTTTTCTCTTTCCGATTTGTTTCATATTTACAAAAACTCTCATAGCATCCTCTTAAAACTCCTTAAAAGCATATAAAACAGTCTTGCTTTATTAACTACAACATAGTAAAAATCTGACTTATGCTAATACAAAAACCTTTCTTATAAAATATTACAGTTACACTTAATTTGAGATTATATAAAAGTGATTTTTCCATTGTTTTATTAGTATTTAAATCTATTCATATAAAATCATACTAAAAAAATTTAACTATATACACGACTATTTAGCGCAGTCATTTTTTACTTCTTTAATATATCCACTATCTGTTTTATAGTCATAGACTTATTTAGTGAAAAAGTTCCTGCTTTTAGACTATTTTCAAGATTATTTTTTCTTAAATACTCAAGTAGTTCCTCTTTTGACATTATGATGTCACTACTGTATAGTATATCTGCTATATCACTTGATGATGAATCACTTGGTATAGTAACATTTATATTTACAATTTGATTCTTAGTCTTAGCTGACTTAGTATCTGTCTTTGATTGCGCATCTTTTGTTTCCGCAGCAGGTATTTCTCCGGTTCCTGTGTTGTCAGGAGGTAGAGTAGAGCTGATGTTCAGGTTCTCACCTATATTTTGATTAAATGTACTTAAGAAAAATCTGTTTATATTTATAAAAAATAATACTGCTATGATTACGACGACTGCAAAACCTAAAATCAAATCGCTGATATCATATATGAAATCTTTAAATCCGTCCATTTTTATGTCTCCAATCTTTCTCTTACTGATTGCATAGTCCTGTCCAACTCATCACTTATCTTTGAACAAATCCTAAGTTCTTCTGACAATTGTGAAAGCAAGTCAGGATCTATCTGCTTTTTATAGCGCAGTTTGTGTTCAAGTGAGGCCCAAAAATCCATGGCAATAGTTCTTATCTGCACTTCCACATCAACCAATTTCTTACCCTTTTGTGTAAAAATAGGCGTCCTTACTATTAAATGCAGACTCCTGTAGCCACCCTCTTTGGGTTTGCTGATATAGTCCTTTCTCTCTATGACTTCTACATCATCTTGCTCGCTAATATAATCAGCCAGCTTGTATATATCATCTATAAAAGAGCATATCACCCTTACACCTGCTATATCGTGCAGATTCTCCTCTATAGCCTCTATGGTAATCGGTAAATTTCTCCTTTGCAATTTTCTCAATATACTTGGCATGGTTTTTATCCTGGTCTTGATTGTTTCGATAGGATTTCTATTGGAATCGGAAGAAAATTGTAGATTGAGCACCTTAAACTTGGTCTCAATTTCCATTGCTGCACACTCGTAATCTGCAAACATCCCTCTTATTTGTCTGGTCTCTATGTCCAATACGTCAAGTATTTCGTCTATATCATACTCCTGACCGTCGTCTTTTATAAAACCCAGTTCTTTAATTACAGATAGATCGTTCACTTTTTAACTCCTCTAATACTTGTTGTTAAATTCCTTTATTGCTCTTTTTATCCTTATGTCTGACTCTCTTTTTGCTATGTCGTGGCGTTTATCGTAATTTTTCTTTCCCTGGCAAAGACCTATCTCCACCTTTACCTTGCCGTCTTTGAAATATACTGACAAAGGTATTAGGGAAAATCCTTTTTGCATGGTCTGTCCCAAGAGATAGTTTATCTCTTTTTTGTGTAGTAATAACTTACGGACTCTCATGGGATCTACATTGAAGATATTACCCTGTTCATAAGGAGATATATGCACCTGCTTTAGAAGGCATTCTCCGTTGTCTATGGACGCATATCCGTCTGTTATATTTATCTTGCCTTTTCTTATAGACTTTACTTCCGTTCCCTTAAGCTGTATACCTGCTTCAAATCTCTCTTTGATATCGTAATTATAGCTTGCTTTTCTGTTCTTTGCCACTGTTTTTATTCCCATGTTTCACCATCCTTTTTCTCTTTTATCATTATATATTTGTAAACTTAATTGTAGTATAATTTTCTTTGATATTTACATCAAATCCCTTAAAATCTTGTCTTGTACTAATATTTTATACTAAAAACCTATCAAAAAGCCTTTTAATTTCATAACGGTAAGATTATTGATAATCTGTAAAAGCAATGATTTTTTAAAATAACTATCTTGGCATTATAAATAATAATTAGTATTAGAAATTAATGTACAAAAGACAAGTGTAGCTATAAGTATTAACTCTAATTTTAAAGAGAATTTTTGTTATAAAGCAAAAAATATATATGAAAAATCATATATATTTTTTGAACATAGATGTTATCAAAGTAATTGTATTTCCTTCTTCTATCAACTTTACGACTATTTCATCGTTTAATATATCCTTGTCTTTTTGGGCTTCCAATCTTCGGATTTGCACAAAAAAACCCTCACTTGTCAAATCATCACAAGCATCTTGCACATCTTGCCCAATATATTTTTGATTCAAGCTGTTCATTATATTTCTTTTATATCTTTTTCTTTAGTAGCTATGACAGCATCTATTGCCTTTATATGATCATCAGTCAATTTTTGAATGTCATCAAGTTCTTTTTTAGCTTCATCTTCCGCTATACTTCCGTCTTTTTCTCCCTTTTTGATAAGGTCATTGGCGTCTCTTCTAAGATTTCTTATAGCTACCTTTGCTTGTTCTCCCATTTTTTGAGCTTGTTTTACAAGTTCTTTTCTTCTTTCCTCAGTAAGTTGAGGTATGCTTATTCTTATTATCAAACCGTCATTTGTAGGATTTACACCAAGGTCAGCAACTTGTATAGCCTTTTCTATAAGATGAAGAGAAGACTTGTCCCAAGGTTGTATTTGTAGTGTTCTTGGATCAGGAGAAGATATTGCCGCAATTTGTTTAACAGGAGTTACAGTGCCGTAGTAGTCCACTGTTACTTTATCAAGCATCTTAGGATTTGCTCTACCTGTTCTTATAGTGTTGAGGTCTTCTTTTAGTACCGAAATAGTTTTTTCCATCTTTTCATTAGTTGTCTGATATATTTGAGTCTTCATAATATTCTCCTTTTATTCTAATTTATATTTATTTTAATCAATTATAGTGCCTACTTCGCTTTTGTCAAATACGTCCGCCATGTCAGTATCCTTAAGTGAAAATACATGGAGAGGTATCTTATTATCCATACAAAGCGTAATCGCACTTAAATCCATTACTTTCAGGTTTTGAGAAAGCACGTCCATATAACTTAGGTGATCATATTTTTTCGCATTCTTATTTTCAGCAGGATCACTGTCGTATACACCATCGACATTTTTAGCAAGCAATAGGACATCTGCCCCTATTTCCGCCGCCCTAAGTGCTGCAGCTGTATCTGTAGAGAAAAAAGGACTGCCTGTACCTGCAGAAAAAATTACAACTCTACCTTCTTCAAGGTGTTTTATAGCCTTTCTTCTTATATACGGTTCTGCAATCTGACGCATCTCAATGGCTGTTTGTACTCTGGTGCTGATACCTTGCTCTTCGAGATAAGATTGCAACGCCAATGAGTTCATCACTGTAGCAAGCATTCCTATGTAGTCAGCTTGAGCTCTGTCCATATTCTTTCCTGTTCTTCCTCTGAAAAAATTTCCTCCGCCTACCACTATGGCAACCTGTACTTTTTTTTCAAGGATTTTTTTAACAGAAACAGACACCTTTCTTAAGACATCATCATCAAAACCGAAGCCCTTATCCCCTGAGAGTGCCTCACCACTCATCTTAAGCAAGACACGATTATATTTTTGCTTCATAAAAAGCCCCTTATAAAATAAATTATTTTCAAATTCACGTATGGACTAATTATACCATAATTTTAAAGACTATACAAAAGTTATTTTTTACAAGTATTGAAAATTTTTTATGCTCCATAATAGATATGTAGAAAATAAAATAACAAAATATACGACAAAAATGCAGGGCTAAATATAATACTAAAAAGCTGTTAAATAGTCATATACTTGCATTACAACATTTTTTAAAATCTTTACTAAATAAATAGAGTCATTTAGAATAAATGTTTGCTGGTATTATACTAATCACCGTTTATAATGCCAATATTGTTATTTTGGCAAATTATCAATAATCTTACTCCAATAAAATTACCCAATTTTTTGATAGGTTTTTAGCATTAATGGTCAATAGTATACGCCCTAAAAAGTGAAAGATATCAATCAAAAAGGCAAAAAAATAATCAAGAAAAGTCATATCTTTCTTGATTATTTTTCAATCTATTTGCTTTTTGCTTTTTGTTTCTTGGAAATAATTACATATCTTATAAGAACTATCAGTAATAGAGCTATGCTGATTATTTGAGAAGTGCTGAAGATATATACACTTCCCCTTTCTACATCTCCCCTAAAATATTCTAATATAAATCTTATAATGGAATAAGAAACTATATAAATTTCTATTGAGTAGCCTACGCCTTTTCTTTTTTGGTATAAATATAGACTTATAGCTAAGACAAATAATATAAAGGATTCAAGTAATTGAATAGGAAATAAAGGAACTAATGGTTTGGCAAATGAATTTAGCGGAAATACCACACAAAAAGGACCGCTACATTCTCTTCCATAACAACAGCCTGCACAAAAACAACCTATTCTACCGAAGGCATGTGCAAGAGGCAATAAAAATATATTATGTCTTAAATACATCATATAGTCTATTTTGTGTATCTTCCCTGCCACATACAAGCCAAAAAAACCGCCTATCAAGCCTCCATAAAATACAAATCCGCCTTGAATTAATGTATTAAGGTAATTAATATCAAAAATCTTATCAAATTCTATTTGATTTATAATTGTAAATAAATACAATATTTTAGCAAATAAAAATGCAAACAAAAACACATAGGCTTGTAAAATTATAAAATCATTTATATCAAAACTATAATTCTTTTTTATCTTTACAGCTACAATATTAGCTACAGCAACACCTATAACTATCATAAGACCATACATAGGTATATGCAGTCCTAATATATGCAAATGAACGTGCATACTTTCCCCTAACTGCTATCTTAAAATGGAATTCAATCCTCCAAATATACCTCCAATACAAGCTATACAAGCCATATACGTCAATACACTCAACACCAATGTTATCATCGAGCAAACAAGACCGGCTGTACCCATAGCTTTAGTTTCAGGATTCTTCCTTGCTAATGCACCTAATATTATTCCCACTATAGATACAGGAAAAACCATCCCGTTAAACGCACCGCCAAAGAATATAAATAGCACTAATGAAGCAATCCCCACTACTAATGAAGCAATTCCCATAATAAACCTCCAAACTATTGAATTATTTTAAATTGTAGGCTATTTTTAGCAAACTATTGTATTTTTAATATAATTTTATTAGATGCGAGATAGTGCAGGATATAATACTAAATAAATTATAGATTTTTTAAATACATAATTTAAAGAAAAAAGACTCTTTAGTTTTTTCTAAGTATTATTTAGGGCATTATAAAAGCACAAGCATACCTCTTATATTATTTCTACTTTATTATATTAAAAAAACCTACACTCTCAATTATATCAGCCTAAGCTTAATTATAACAAAAAAACAATACATATTTTATTTTCTGATATTACTACATATGATAGTAAAAATATATGAGTTTATTTTGAAATTTCTTTTTCTATTGGTATTTTATATAAAATATTCTACAGTCGCCAATCTTCCAATTATAATCTAAAAATAGTAGGTACTTATACCTATTTTATCTTGGTTTTTAGCTAAATATTAATTGATTTTATACCGAAGATAATGTATAATAAGTCCTATACTTTTTATTTCACATAGGAGGTGTGATATGAGAATACAAGATGTATTGGAGAGCAAAAAAGAAGACGACAAGTTTGCATTTTTGCAAAAACATTATGAGATGATGAAGGATTTCAAACTGAAAAGTCAAAGAAAGATTGATTTTGAAGAAAAATCTAAAAACGCTAATGAGCAAAAAAATGCAACAGACAAGCAGTCAAAGGAGTACGCTGAATCTTTGGAAAAGATGAGAGCCTTGTCAATCGCCGCAAGAATAGCAAGGGGCGAAGAAATATCAAGAGCGCAAGTCGACTTCCTTAACTTCAACTACCCTGAGATGCTCAATGACGCCTCAGTAGTAAATCATAAAATTCAAAGTGCCTTCAAATTGCTCGACGAATCCCAAAGCAGAAAAGAAGCAGAGGAAATGCTCCAAAAAATCGACTCCAAATTACTAACTATGCCTTACGGCAGTGGAGAAGATACTGTTTTTGACCATGCAATGCAAATCATCAGCAAAAAAAATTAAAAAATTATAGGATTTTTACAGTCATAAATCTTTATGGCTGTTTTTTTTATACTTATACTAATCACCATTGATAATGCCAAGATTATTATTTTAGGCAATTATTTATTTTGCAGATTATAGTAATCTTATTCTAATAAAGTTATTCGGCTTTTTGATAGGTTTTTAGTATTATTTGTACAAAATAACTAATAAAAATCTATATACTTAGTAAATATACTACAAAGATAATTAATAATACAGACGAGATACTAAACCATATAAAAATCACAATTTCTATTAATGAAAATCCACTTACTACTTTCAATTGTTCAATATTATTGACAAACTATAAGTATATGTGATATCATTTAACTATAATAAATTACATATAATATTTTTTATAATTTGAAATAAAATCACGATATTTTAAGTCATATATTTTATTTAATATTGCTCTTATATACTAAACCTACATATAAATAAACCTTGCAAATGGAGGTCTTATTATGCTAAATAAAAAAGCCTTAGTTTCTATTTTAGTCGTTTTGCTATATTCAACGCTCTTTGCAAATTCTTCTTTTATATATGACGCTCAAGAGTTAAAAACTATGGGAAAACTTTACAAACTTACTATGTCTAGGGAAGCTAACAGAGGATGGTATTTGGATAAAGATGGACTTTTAACTAAGCAGATAGAAGTAATGGATGATAAGAGTAATATATACAATGGCAAATTTATATACATTCCTAAAAAGGTAATTATTAGAAATACACAAGAGGAAACAGATTATCAAAATCCAGTAAATAAAAGTATTCTAATAGTAGATAAGGGAATGTATGTAAGTGCTTTAGAAGCAGAAGGAGAGTCAGCAAAAAATAGTATAAGTGATTTAGGAAGTATTGATTTTAATGAAATGTCAAATTTACTGGGATTTCAAGTTAACGCTTCCAAAGAAGTAAGCAGAAATATTGCTAAATCTTTTAAACTTAATAATGTACCATATCGTGGTCATATAGAGGTATATCCGGTGTATGAGCACTATGATTTTACCTTATATATAAGAGCTCGCAGAGGATTAAAAAATTGGACTCCGATTCTTGATGGCTACGGTAAAAGAGTCATAGGCTTTGAGGCAAAGTTTGTAAGAGATACATTTTGAATTGCTTTTTAAGTTTAATTTAGCAAGTAAAGATACATGCAAATTTATTTGTTAAAAATATAATATCAGTATTAATAAAAGTTATAACTTCTATTTAAATATAAATAAACTAATTATATAAGTTATTAATACTATTAACAAAGGAGAGAATAATGTATAAAAAAATTGCAATTCCAATATTATTTTTATTAGTTTTATGTTCTTTTGTTGCTTGTAACAAAAAAAGCTTTAATATTTCAGAAGGTTATTTACAAGAACTGACAGAAGTGGAGCTTGATAATATGTTTGATAATTACACAGCACTAAAATTACAATATTCCAATGACTATGTTGCCAAGACTGTAAGTATTGATACAAAGAGTATTGGAGGTTTGGTTTGTAGAGATAATGATGTTATCATAGCTGATAGAGATTATGATCGTCTAATAGTCATGGATTACAATAATAAAATAATTAAAACAATTGGGAAATTAGGAAGTGGAAATTTAAAAATTTCAAAGCCCACTGATGTAGCCGTATCAAATGATAAAATTTTTGTATTGGAATCTGATAATAAGAGAGTTCAGATTTTGGATAAAAATTTTAACTTTTTAGAAAATATATCATATGAGCCTGTACTTGAGTCTTTTGATAAACGTGCTTTTATTTCTGATATTGAAGTAGATAAAGATGAGAATATATACTTATCTTCAACTAATGGGGAGTATTCCAAAATAATGGTCTATGTGGCATCAAGAAAAGAGTTTAAAGAACTTGGAAATAATTTTTATGGTTCATTGGCTAAGTATAAGGATGAAATTTTTGCTATAAGTGAGGCTACTAAGAAAGTAGGTGAAAAAGGTACTTATGTGGGTGTGCAAACAGGATATAATTATATATTTAAGCTAAATCCAAATAAGATGACTCTCTTAGGTGAACTATACCTTGGTTTAATGCCGTCAGGAGTTGTAAAAACAGATGAGGGACTGTATTGTGTATCTCATGTTTATAAATGTCTGATGTACTTTGATAATGACTTAAATTACAAATATTCACTGTTAAAAACAGAAGACAGCAGTTTTCATTCATATTTAGCTAAGAGTGAAAAAAATGGATTTTATCTGACTTTTCCGGATAAAAATGAGATTATAAATATAAGAAAAAAGGAAAGATAGATTGTAATACTGCATTAAAAAATTTAATCTATATTTAAATTTTATTGAGCTCCATTTTTAAATTTTTTTACAATTAATTTTTTGAATTAATTTTTTAGTATCTGAATATTTTTTTATTAATCAGGTATTAATATCAATCATAAATAATTTTTAAAAGGGGGTTTTATCGTGGCTAATATAGTAATAGGCGCCATAATCATTGCAATAACAGCTCTTGCAATATACTATTCAATAAACGGCAAGGGTGGTGACTGCTCATCATGTAACGGTCATTGTCACTCAGGTTCTTGTGATATAAGTAAAAATGATGATGACAACAATCTTGAAGGATTGCTGTAGTTTTTGATAGTCTATCTTTGAAATTTTTATAATTTGTTGGATTTTATATATTATTTCAATTAAATAATATATATACGTAGACTACACAAGCAGTATTATAAAATATATGGATAAATTATTTTTATACTAAAATTTAATAGAATAATGGAATTAATTTGTAAAAAATTATACAGCAAAACTTTATTAGCAAAATATATACTAAAGATAGAATCTATAGTTTAAATAGAGTTTAGTATTAGAGCATTTATTATGAAGTAATAATTTTTTAAAAATTTCTGACGAACTTTATTTATAAATTAAATTGATAATGCTATAATACTAATAAGCATTTATAATGTTAGGTATTTGAGCGTATAGAAATACAATTTTTTGTAGTTTTGGACAAGCCATATTTAATTAATTTTTAGTATTAAGAAGCAAAAAGGAGTCATAGTAGACCCCTTTTTTTATTTCTCTTTTTTTATAATATTATTTTTTCTTAAGATATGGCTTTAAAAACTGACCTGTAAATGATTCTTTGACCTTTGCCACCTGCTCAGGTGTACCCTTTGCTATGACTTCTCCTCCGTTGTCTCCGCCAAAAGGTCCTAAGTCTATGATATAATCGCAAGATTTTATCACATCCAAATTATGCTCTATAACCACGACTGTATTACCCATGTCTGTCAAACTTTGCAGTACCGCAATCAGTTTTTTGACGTCATCTATATGCAGTCCTGTAGTAGGCTCGTCAAGTATATAAAGTGTATTGCCTGTAGATATTTTGCTCAGCTCCGTAGCAAGTTTCACCCTTTGTGCCTCACCGCCGGAAAGTTGGGTAGAAGGCTGACCGAGTTTGATATAAGACAGACCTACCTGCATTAGAGTTTCAAGTCTTCTCTTTATCCTTGTATTGGTTTCAAAAAATTCAAGTGCTGTTTTGACATCCATATCCAAGACATCTGCAATATTTTTGTCCCTGTATGTCACCTGCAATGTCTCTCTGTTGTATCTCTTGGCATTACATACTTCACAAGGCACATATACATCCGGCAAAAAGTGCATTTCCAATTTTATTATACCATCACCCTTACAAGCCTCACATCTTCCGCCCTTTACGTTAAATGAAAATCTACCCTTTTGGTAGCCCCTTGCCTTTGACTCCTTAGTCATTGCAAAGACATCTCTTATTATGTCAAATATTCCTGTATACGTCGCAGGATTTGACCTTGGTGTCCTACCTATAGGTGACTGGTCTATGTCCACGACCTTGTCTATGTTTTCAAGCCCTTCAATGCTTTCGCATCTACCTGTTTTCATCTTGCTCTTATAGATTTTGTTAGTGGCATTTTTAAAAAGTATCTCGTTAATAAGTGAGCTTTTGCCAGAGCCTGATACTCCTGTAACACAGGTGAAAACTCCAAGCGGAATGTCTACATCTATATTCTTCAGATTATTTTCTGAAGCATTTTTTATAGTGATAAAGCCCTTGTCTATCTTTCTTCTTTCTTTCGGTAGCTCTATTTTTTTGACTCCTGAGAGATATTGACCTGTAATTGAGCGTTTTTCCTTTTTTATATCTTCAAGAGTTCCGCAGGCTACCACCTCACCACCGTACACACCGGCGTTTGGTCCTATGTCTACGATGTAGTCAGCCTCTTTCATAGTATCTTCGTCATGCTCTACTACTATGAGAGTATTGCCTATATCTGTCAAGTTCCTAAGAGATTTAAGCAGTTTTTCGTTGTCTCTTTGGTGTAGACCTATTGAAGGCTCATCAAGTACATAGAGCACTCCTACAAGTGCAGAGCCTATTTGCGTGGCAAGTCTTATACGCTGAGACTCTCCTCCTGATAAAGTACCTGCCTTTCTTGATAAACTTAGGTATTCCAATCCTACATCTTTTAAGAATGTCGCCCTTGATTTTATCTCTTTTAGTATCTCTTTTGCAATGATGCTTTCTTTTTTTGTAAGTTTTAAATCCTCAATGTATTTTATCAAATCTGATATGGATTTGTCTGTAACCTGAGCTATGTTCAAATCTCCTACAGTTACTGAGAGTATTTCGCTTTTTAGCCTTGCTCCATGGCAAGAAGGACAGGTCTGCTCCACCATGTATTGTCCTATTTTCTCTCTTATAAGTTGAGAAGGTGTCTCTGCAAATCTCCTCTCAAGATTGGGTATTACCCCCTCAAAAGGAGACTTGTAAGTCCTGTCGCTATCGCTAAATTTACTGTTAAAGGTAAATTTTAAGACCTCATCACTTCCATAGAGCAACTTCTGTTTGAAATCTTCCGGCAAGTCTTTATACGGTATGTCCATAGATACCTTTTCTTTTTTTGCCAGCGCCTCTATAAGTTTGAAATAATAGCCCTCTTCCTTAGCAGAATCAGCTGAATTCCAAGCACTTATCGCCCCCTGTCTCAGAGAGAGATTTTCATCAGGTATGACAAGCGAAACATCAATTTTGTTCAGACTGCCAAGTCCAAGACAGGTAGGACAGGCTCCCATAGGATTGTTAAACGAGAACATGGCTGCTGTAAGATCACCCATAGCTATGTCATGGTCAGGACAGGCAAGCTTTGTAGAGTATGTCAGCTGTTTATCGCCTATTATGTCCACTATTATTATGCCGTTTGAAAGATTTGACGCTATTTCTATGGAATCAGCCAGTCTTTTTTCCAGATTTTCTTTGATTATCAATCTGTCTATTACTATTGATATATCGTGCTTTTTGTTTTTTTCAAGTTTGATATCATCTTCGACAGTATAGTCTACATTGTCAATCTTTAGCCTCATATAGCCGTCTTTTTTGATACTTTCAAGGAGTTTTTCATGACTTCCTTTTTTGCCCCTTACTACAGGTGATATGATTTGTATCTTTGTTCCTGTATCAAGAGTCATCACCTTGTCCACTATCTCCTGTATGCTCATCTGTCTTATCTCTTTTCCGCACTCAGGGCAGTGAGGAATACCTATATTTGAAAAAAGAAGCCTCAAATAGTCATATATCTCCGTTACAGTGCCCACTGTAGAACGTGGATTGTTGGACGTTGTCTTTTGATCTATGGATATCGCAGGAGAAAGCCCCTCGATGTACTCCACATCAGGCTTGTCAAGTCTGCCTAAGAACTGTCTTGCATAGGAAGAAAGCGACTCTACATATCTCCTTTGACCCTCAGCATATATGGTGTCAAAAGCCAATGACGATTTGCCTGAGCCTGAAAGTCCTGTAAATACCACAAGCTTATCCCTTGGTATCTCAAGATTTATATTTTTAAGATTGTGCTGATTGGCACCTTTGATTATTATTTTGTCGTTCATAATTTCTCCGCTACTTGTTATTCAAGTTTATTTTAAAATAAAGAAAAGTTTCTATGAATTTTATTAGTTTGACTTATAAAAATATTTTAAGATATCTTATAATAGGGTATATCTAAGCATTATATCTATAGTCTATTAATTTAAGATTTGAAAATTTTGTATATAAAAAAGCTTTTATTGATTTTTGCATTATAACTTGCACCTAAATCTTTTTATACAATAAATTACAAGACGAATTTATATATTTGCATTACTAAAAGATACCACGATTAATTTTATTGAAACAAGATTAAATTATTTAAAAGTTCGTAAATTAATACCAAAGTTTATTTTGACACTCAGCTCTAAATGTGATATACTCTTAGTTAAAGATAGATTATTTCTACATATTTTTTATTTTAGGAGGTTAAAATCAGTGAACAAAAAATATGACATCTTTACTTTATCAATGTACGGTTTATTTATTGCCTTAGTATGTGTTATGACTATGATGGTTCAAATACCTGTACCTGTTACAAATGGTTATATCCACTTAGGCGACAGCTGCATCTTATTGGTAGCTATATTTTTCGGTAAGAGAGCAGGATTTCTTGCAGGCGGTATAGGTTCTATGCTTGCTGATATACTCAGCGGTTATGCACACTGGGCTATACCTACGCTTATAATCAAATCTCTAATGGGACTTGCTGCAGGATATATATCTCAATACTACAGCTCAAAGTCAAAATTCATATCTCTAAATACTGTAGTTGCTTGTTTGGTTTCTATAGCAATAATGATATCAGGGTATTTTATCGCATCTACTATAATGAAGGGTACAATGGCAAGTGCTATACAATCAGCATTTCCTAATATGATTCAAGGCTTTATGGGAATCTTGGTGTTCTTTGTAATAGGTAAGGCTTTTGATAAGATAAAACTGTCTCAATATATAAAGAAATTCCAACACTAATTGTTGCGTTAAAAAGTGCCTCTACTTTTGTAAAGGCACTTTTTTTGCTCTGATTTACGATTTTAATGATACTATCTATTTAATCTATGGATAATCATGTCAACAGCTTTTAAGAAAATATAATATAATTTATGACATAATTATATATACACTAAAAATATTTTATCTATTATTCTATTAGATTTTAGTATTAGATAATTTTGATTTTATAATTTCAGTTTATTTATATTATCGAAAAATCAATAAATATATAACTATAAGATCTATTAATTGATATAACTAAAAATACTTATCAGGAAGAGGGTTTTTCAGGAAGAACATACACATTGAGCCTGGTCCAATGTGAGCGCCTATCGTAGGTCCTATCTGTCCCAAGATGAAATTATCATCACTAAGATTAAACTCTTCTTTTATCATATCTCTAAGAGTCAGCATCATCTCGTCATCATCCGACTTTTCTATCAATATTGTAGATTTTGAAAAATCAGTACTTTCATTTCTTTCTTTTATGACATCGATATATCTCCTATACATCTTCTTTAGCCCTCTCACCTTATCAAAAAGATGTAAAGAGCCGTCATCAGCGTGTAAGAAAGGTTTGATATTGAGAGTATTTGCTATCAAAGCTGTAACATTGGACAATCTTCCGCCCCTTGCAAGATATTTCAAATCATCTACCGTTGCAGTCGATACTATATTATCCTGTAAAAATCTCAACAGCTCCAGCAAATCATCAAATCCATGCCCCTTTTGAGCAGATATTGACATAAGATATGAAGCATAGCCGTGAGCAAGTGAACAAAGCTTGCTGTCCACTGTCAGAATCTTGGCATCCTTATAAGTCTCTTTTACAGTCTCAAGAGCCATAGCTGACGTGGAATGCGATGAAGAAAGCCCTGAGGACATTACCAGACTCAGTGCGGGTATTTCATTTTGAGCGTAATAAGTATATTTTTCTATATAATCTTTTAACGGAACTTGAGAAGTCTTGTATATTACAGATTTTTCCATATTTTCATAGACTTCATCAGCCGTAATATTTACGCTGTCCTGATAGTTATTTACTCCGTCGGTAATAGGCACAGGTATTATATCTATACCCTGCTGTTTTATCAACTCTTTAGGCAAATCGCAAGAGCTGTCGGAAATGATTTTTATTATTTTTTCCATTATTCACCTGTTCTAATACTAATCACCACAATTTAATTGATTTTTTGTGCAACTTTATTGTTATACTTTATTTGATACATAAGCCTAAGTTTACAATAATTTTTATAACTGATATTTTATGAGTACATCTCAAGAGGTAGATGTCTTTTTAGGTAAAATACATATAGCGAGTCAGGTCCTGTATGCACACCTATACACGGTCCTATGTCCTGCAAGCTTATCTTATCTCTTTCCATTCCTATGCTGTTTACAATCTCCTGCTTCATTCCGATTGCAATCTCTTCATTATCAGCATAAGATATTATCATCTCAGCTTTTTCAAGCTCCTCATTAGGAATGTCACTTCTTACCTTGTCAACGATGTACTGAAACACCTTTTTACTGCTTCTTACCTTATCTATTACTTCGAGTCTTCCGTCCTCTGTTACAGACAGTATAGGCTTGATGTTGAGCATATTACCTATAAATGCAGAGGCTTTTGACAATCTTCCCCCTCGTGATAAATATTTCAAATCTGATACTGTAAAAAGAACCCCTGTATTAGTCTTGCAAAACTCAAGGACTTTGAGTATTTCTTCGTAGGATTTCCCGTTTTGAGCAGCCATAGCCATATATTTTACTGCTATCCCCATTTCAACAGAGCAACATTTTGAATCTATGGTATATATTCTCGCATCTTTGTATTCTTCCTTGACCATATTTACGGCAATTTTTGAGGTTTCATAGGATGAAGATATGCCGCTTGACATAACGACATTTATCAACGGTATATTTTCCTTTGCATAGTGAGAAAATACATCGATGTAAGTATTAAGCGGGATTTGTGATGTCTTGTAAATCTCGCCTTTCTTCATATCTTCAAAGACCTGTTTTGAAGTGATGTCGACATTGTCCAAGAACTGCTTATCTCCTAAGGTAACTATTACAGGTAAAATGTGTATATCCAGTTGTTTTACCAAATCAGCCGTCAACTCGCATGTACTGTCAGTCACTATCTTATAGTTCATAAACTCTTCTCCTTAACTTTTTTGTCTGTTGAATCCATCAGAACCACATTCTTACCTTGACATTTACCGAGATACATCAACTCATCGGCTTTTTTTGCCATATCGTAGACATTGGTATGAGAAAGTGATGATGTAGCACCAAATGTCACCGTAAAATTAATCTTGATACCGTTGTATTCAAATGTGCTGTATGAAATCTTTTTTCTTATACTGTCCAAGGTTTGAAATACTTCGGCATGCCCTTTAACGTCATAAAATAATATCAAAAACTCTTCTCCGCCCCATCTTGATACTACATGCTCTGAACCCAGCTCCCTCTTGAGCATACCTGCAACTGAGCGCAAGACCTTATCTCCTATGTCATGACCGTAGGAGTCGTTTATACTTTTAAAATTGTCTATATCGGCAAAAGATATGTAAAACTCGCAGTTTTTATCTCCTACCATCTCATTCATATCGTTTAATATTTCTTTCATCTTGTGTCTGTTATACAACTCTGTAAGCTCATCCGTTTCAGCCTGTTTTTTCATCTTGTTGAACCTCTGGTTAATATGGTATTCTTCCAAGATTTTTGACCAGTTCAGCAATCTTTCTGCAAGCAATATCATAAAAAACGAGCCTGCTATATTAATAAAATACAGAGCATAGTGCAAAAGCCCATACTCTTCTTCTATTGTAATGGTATGAGTCAAGAGAAACATCATGCTGTACAATACAAAATTCAACAAGGCTACAAAGTAAAACTTGCCCTTGTTCTTAAAGTGGACTGTAACTGCCATGACAGTTATTGAAATATACCAACTTTGAAATTCGTAATCCCATCCGATAAAGAAAATAGCAAGTGTTATGAATACAGACACTTCAAAAAAGCAGGCAAATATAACATTGGCATCTTCTTTTTTATTTAAAACCCACGCTCCCACTCCAAATACAATAATACTGAGGATATTGTACATCGTCATAAATTTGGGCATATTCAAGCTTATAAATATCGCCTCATATAAAACGTGTATAATAAAACCGATTAAAATTACACTGAAATATGAAGACCTCTTACACTCAGCTTCCATAAATATCATCCTTAAATCATAGTAATATCTTATACTCCATAATATTTTGTGAAGAATTCCTTTTTATATTCCAATAAGCGACCGTCCCTTATAGACTGTCTTATTTTCTCCATCATACGCAACAAAAAATATAGATTGTGATAGGTTATAAGTCTTGCACCGAGAATTTCATTCGCCTTGACAAGGTGTCTAATATATGCCCTTGAATAATTCTTGCAGACATAACAGTCACATTCATGGTCAAGCGGTGTAAAATCTTCGGCATAAGTTGCATTTCTCACTACTACCTTTCCGTTTGAAGTCATAGCGGTTCCGTTCCTTGCTATCCTTGTAGGCAGTACGCAGTCAAACATATCCACGCCTCTTATCACCCCTTCAAACAAATCATCCGGAGAGCCTACTCCCATGAGATATCTCGGCTTCTCACTTGGAATTATATCCACAGTGTAGTCAAGGACTTCGTACATCAATTCCTTGGGCTCACCCACAGAAAGCCCTCCTATGGAATATCCGTCAAAATCCATCTCTACAAGTTCATTTGCAGATTCATATCTCAAATCCTCGAACATACCGCCTTGTATTATACCGAAAAGTGCCTGAGTCTCGGGATTTTTATTTGCGTCCTTACCACGTTTTGCCCATCTTGAGGTACGTTTGTAAGAGTCCCTTATATACTCGTAACTTGCAGGATAAGGTGCACACTCGTCAAAGGACATCATTATGTCGGAGCCGAGATTATTTTGCACTGAAATTGACTCCTCCGGCCCCATGAAGTGTTTGGAACCGTCCAAATGCGAGCTGAAATACACCCCTTCTTCCTTTATCTTCCTCAAATCTCCAAGCGAAAATACCTGAAATCCGCCACTGTCAGTAAGTATAGATCTGTCCCAATGCATAAATTCATGCAGACCTCCGGCTTTTTTTACTATCTCATCACCGGGTCTTAGGTGCAGGTGATAAGTGTTTGACAGTATTATATTTGCTCCTATCTCCTTGAGTTCCTTTTCGTTCATGGACTTTACCGTAGCGTTTGTACCTACAGGCATAAAGACAGGTGTCTCAAACTCATTGTGCAAAGTCTTTATCTTTCCCAGCCTCGACTTGGTTTGACTGCATTTTTTTATCACTTCAAATTTTAACGGCTTATTCATCAATTACCTTTCTTATATAAATCACCATTTTCAAACTCTTGTCATTGTCCTTTTGTACAAAATATCAAAGTCTTTGTAAAATTATCATATTTAAACATCGTAAATGGTGATTATATCAGTATCTATATAATCTTTATTACTAAATTAATCTATCAAATCTTCTTATATAAATAATACTGCTATCTTTTAGATTAATGAAAATTCAAGTAATTATTTTCTATTTCAAAATTCATATATTTATCGTCTTTTTAAATGAAATACTATAGTTTTGTATCTTAATTTACTGCAATAAATTTTATATTCAAACTTATACCTTTATTGCTGTAATACCCTTTAAATTTTATGACTAACAAAAAATATCAATATTCTTAACAAAGTTCTATTTTTTAAATCTTCAAAAAAAATATACCTGCGTTTTAGATACAATACACAAGTATATTATAATATAAAAGTATGCAATCGTCAAATACTATTCAAGTTCGACATTTCCTGTATAAAGTTGGTAATAAGCGCCTTTTTGAGCAAGCAGTTCATCATGTGAGCCACGCTCTATTATATTGCCGTTTTCAAGCACCATTATCGCATCACTGTTTCTGATTGTAGATAGTCTATGAGCTATTACAAAGACAGTTCTTCCCTTCATCAGATTATCCATACCTTTTTGGACTATTGCCTCTGTCCTGGTATCTATGCTTGAAGTCGCCTCGTCAAGTATCAGCACGGGAGGATCTGAGATGGCAGCTCTTGCTATGGATAAAAGTTGCTTTTGTCCTTGTGACAGCTCGTCACCTGCATTGTTTAGCATAGTGTCGTAGCCCTTTGGCAACATATTGATAAATCCGTCTGCCTGAGCAAGTTTAGCCGCATTTATTACGTCCTCGTCAGTGGCATCTAATCTACCGTATCTGATATTTTCCATTATAGTGCCTGTGAAGAGATGTGTGTCTTGAAGCACTATTCCAAGAGAACGTCTCAAGGACTCTTTTTTAATCTTCATAAGGTTGATACCGTCGTATCTTATCTTACCCTCGTCTATGTCGTAAAATCTGTTGATAAGATTTGTAATTGTAGTCTTACCTGCTCCTGTTGCACCGACAAAGGCGATTTTTTGTCCCGGTTTTGCATATAGGGATATGTTTTTCAGTACAGGCTTGTCTTTTTCATATCCAAAGGACATATTTTCAATTACCACATCACCTGTAAGCCTGTCATAAGTTACTCTGCCGTCGCTATGCGGATGTTTCCACGCCCATTGACCTGTCTTGTAAGGCACCGGTATAATGCCGAATTCCTTGTCTTCTTCCACATTTACAAGAGTGACATAGCCCTCATCATCCTCGCTTTTTTCGTCAAGCAGGTCAAATATCCTGCTTGCTCCTGCAAGGGCTGTATTGATAGAGTTAAGCTGTTGGGTTATCTGCATAAAGGGCTGAGTAAAGTTCTTGGCAAACTGCATATAAGCCGCCACTATACCTATAGTTACACCGCCTATGGAATTTATCGCAAGGCTACTGCCCACTATTGCTGTAAGCACAAAGAAAATATTCCCTATATTTGATACTACAGGAGCTATGATGCTCGCATAAGAGCTTGCATTTTTCGCACTTTGAAATAGCTCTTCATTTAATTTTTCAAATTCTGCTATGGATTTTTCTTCGTGATTAAATATCTTGACTACCTTTTGCCCTGACAATCTCTCTTGGATAAATCCTGTAAGATTGGCAATATTTTGCTGTTGCTGCATAAAATACTTTGCACTCTTAGCTGCTATATTTTTAGAAGTAAGTAGTAATGTTATTACGACTGCTACTGCAAGCACAGTAAGTATCGGTGAAAGTACCAGCATAGTCACAAAGGTTGCTACAATAGTTACCAAAGATAACATAACCTGAGGAGTGGACTGTTCTATCATCTGCCTTAGAGCGTCAGAGTCAGTAGTATACAGTGCCATTATTGAGCCGTCACTGTTCTTATCAAAGTAACTTATAGGTAGTGATTGCATCTTTGCAAACATATCGTCCTTTACCTTTTTGAGTGTACCCTGGGCGACATAGACCATTATCCTGTTGTAAGTAAAGCTTGATATTACAGATACTGCAAATACGACACACAAGATGGAAATAGCAGAGTAAAACGCCTTAAAATCAGGGGAAGTCTGACCGATTAGCGGAGTTATATAGTCGTCAATTAATATCTTAAGAGCCAATGATATGGACACTGAGCCCATAGCAGACAGCAATACGCAGATAATTACAACGACAAGTTTGAATTCATTGCCTTTAAGCACGTAAGAAACAAGTCTTTTTAAAGTGCCTTTCGGATTTTTCTTATTCATCTCCCAATCCACCTCCCTGTTTTTGGAATTCATAGTTTTCTCTGTAGATTTGATTGTTCATAAGCAGATTTTGCGGAGTATCGAATCCTACCACCTCTCCATTGTCAAGTACGATTATCCTGTCAGAATTTTCTATTGAAGATATCCTTTGTGCAATGATAATCTTGGTAGTGTCCTTTAATTGTGTGGCAAAAGCCTCTCTTATCTTGGCATCTGTCTTTGTATCCACTGCACTTGTTGAGTCGTCCAAAATAAGAATCTTCGGTTTTTTCAGCAATGCCCTTGCTATTGTAAGCCTTTGTTTTTGACCGCCTGATACGTTATTTCCGCCTTCATATATCTGTTCTTCGTATTTTTTAGGGAATTTTTGGATAAATTCATCTGCACATGCAAGTTTACATACATATTCAACTTCTTCATCTGTAGCATTTTCATTACCCCACCTTATATTGTCTGCTATAGTACCTGTAAAAAGGGTATTTTTTTGTAGCACCATAGACACATTATCCCTAAGAGAGGCTAATTCATAATCTTTTACATTCTTGCCTCCAACTGTAATCTCTCCGCTTGTCACATCGTAGAGTCTTGGTATCAAGGACACAAAAGTGGACTTCGCACTACCGATAGAGCCTATTACACCTATAGTTTCTCCTGATTTAATGCTTATATTTACGTTTTTAAGAGCAAGTCTCTTCTCATCGTCGCTATAGCTGAAATTTACATTTTTAAATTCTATAGAGCCGTCTTTTACTTCTTTTTCGCCATTTGCATTTTCATCCATTGCAGGCTCTTCCTCGAGTACCTCAGTTATTCTCATTATACCTGTCTCAGCAATAATCAGAAGCACAAATACGAAAGATATGGTAATTACAGACATAAGTATCTGAATGGAATATATCATCAAGCTTGTAAACTGACCTGTAGTAAGACTTCCTGATACTATCAATTTACCGCCCATCAAAAACAGTGCAGTTACCATAGCATAAAGCACAAGTTGGATTGAAGGGTTGAAAACTGCTACATATAGCTCAACATCTACAAAAAGCTCGTAAATTTTGGCAGAAAGCTTTGAAAATTTATTTTTTTCAAATTCTTCTCTTACATAAGCTTTTACAACTCTTTGAGCCCTTACATTCTCAGCTGTCATATTGTTCATCACATCATATTGAGCGTAAACCACATTGAATTTTGGTGCTGCAATCTTGATTATTAAGTACATTATCACGATTAATGCAGGTATTGCAACCAAGAATATCATTGATATTTGGGCATTAATCTTAAAAGCCATAATAAGTGCAGAAATCATCATAATTGGACTTCTTGCCACCATTATTATCATCATCATATATGCCATCTGTACATTGGCAATATCTGTAGTAAGTCTGGTAACAAGGGATGCACTTGAAAATTTGTCTATGTTTTTAAAAGAAAATTTTTGAATTCTCTTGAATATATCGCTCCTCAAATTCTTACTTAGACCTGTAGCTGCAGTAGCTGCAAATCTTGCACCTGTCGCACCGAAAAACAGCGACATCATCGCCATAACAAGTAGTATTAGCCCTGTTTTAACGACATATTCCATATTTGAATTTTTGATACCTATGTCTATGATATTTGCCATGACATAGGGTATGAGAATCTCCATTATCACCTCAAGAGTAATGAAGAAAGGAGCTAAAAAAGATTGTTTTTTGAACTCTCTCACACAAGATAGTATCGTCTTGTTCATGCCTTTACCTCCTATAAAATAATAGGGTATTTAAAAAAATATCAATACAGATACTTTCTAAATACCATCTTAACGAAAACTTAGATTTATTAAAATATTAGTGCTTATTTATTCCACAAATAAAAATTTATTAAACAAAAAATTAGGCTGTATATGGAGTGATATTTAGTTCACCGTCAGCATATTCTCCCAAAAAAACCTCGCTATATTCCTTATAGCCTTGAGCATTTATCTCTGATAAGAGCCACTCTTCGTCCCTGCCCATTACTTCCAAGATGTCAGTTTGCACCTGACCGTCAGTAATCAGTGGAAATTTCGGATTTTCTTCTCCCTCCAAAATTATTATGAACTGACCGTTTTGCTCAACTATGGCACGTTTGACCTTTTTGGTAGAGTAGATATTATTAGTCCTCAATTTAAAAGATATGTCGTGTGCACTAAGTGCCGACTTCTTGCAGTTTTCTACATTTACTACACCCTTGTCTATGATGATACGAGCCTTGCCGTCAAGTATCTGCTTTGCCTTTACATTATATGTCTTAACCCACTTAAGCAGTAGAACAAGGAAACACCATATAGCCAAAATCATTATATATTCAAAAATCTGAATTTTCTGATTGTAGATGACACCACCTATTATACCCCCAAGCACATAGTTTTGTATCTGGTCACTTGCAGATGTCGGCGCAAGATTGCCTTTACCTGTTATATTAATTACTGTAATTAGAGCCAAGAAACCTATAGCTAATTTTAAAGTTACCAACAAAAAAGCACTCATAAAACACCCTCCCAATTTTCAAATATTTTATAATTCCTCGTGAATTTATTCCCTGATTAGCCATGATTAAACTAAAAAATATCTCCCGACTCTTGCCATATATGCCCTGTATTCATCTACAAATTTTTCCAAGCACCATCTTTCCTCAGAGATGATAATAGAGCGTGTAGATATTTGATAAACGCAGTATACAGGGATTTCATCCTTATTTATAGGTGCAAAATAAGCCCATATTCTTAATACACAGCTCCTTTAATACATCCCATATTATATTATCACTAATACTTATCTATTCTCTTGCATTTATTTTATAGGAGTTAATTCTATCATAAAATTTTCAAAATTTAAAGCATATATAAAATCGATATTCATACTAATCACTATTTAATGCCAAGCATTTATGACTAATGACATTGTAGTTTATGAATTATCAATAATTTTACTGAAATGCAATTATATGCTTATTTAATAGATTTTTAGTATTAGTATAAATATAGTATATAAATTAATAAACATAAAAAAGCCCCTGACATTGTAATTTTTAGGGACTTTTTTGTGTTTGTTATGTTTTTTATATTATTTGATTATTTTATTTTTTAACTTTGTATCTATCTTACTTTTTATACCAATATTAGCTTGATTTCTATCTTAATATATTGAGTTTTGTCATTATTTTTTCTTCTTTTTCTCTCATTATCTTCTTTTCTTCTTCTGTCATATGGTCGTAGCCCATAAGGTGAAACATACTGTGGCATATTAGATAACATACTTCTCTTTCAAAGCTGTGTCCGAACTGTTTTGCCTGTTCGTCAGCTTGTTCCAGTGATATTACTATGTCGCCAAGCGGTTTGAGATTTTTGCTCTTTGTCTTTTTTTCTTCTTCCAAGTCCTCTATTTCGTACATAGGAAATGACAGTACATCTGTCTTATCGTCTATATCTCTGTACTCTTTGTTTATCTGTCTAATATTTTCATTGTCTGTAAAAGTCAGTGATATTTCATTGTCAAAATTCAAAGCTTCCTCGTCTTCGCATTCGCTTATTACCTTTTCTATCATCAGCATCAGCTCTTCGCCTATCTCATAGTTTTCTTGCTCATTGCTTGTCACAATATTTATCATTTTTTTCACCTCTTTTGCCCAAAAATCAATATTTTTTATCTATTCTATCACAATTTCTATTTTTATTTAACAATTTTAATAAAATCTTTATAAAAATCATATTTTATTGCAAAATTCAATTAGAGCTTTTTATAAAACTGCATATTATCAACAATTGCTGTTCATAGTTGCAGAGATAATTAGTATCTTTTAAATTTAAATCTATTTTCTTTTATTATACAATATTTTTATCAATATTCATATACTTTTTGGTAATCGGAAGTTTTTTTCTTCATACTTGATTTGGCTTTGCCGCCCCATTTTGCAGAGTCATATGTCGTATCTATTACGTACCATGTTCCACCAAGTAATACTTCGTTCCACGCATGGTATCCGTCTACTCCCTTTGCATAGCCTTTTACCAGTTTTGCAGGTATGCCTATGCTCCTTAGCATTGCTGCATCCATTGAGGCATAGTCGTAGCAAATACCTTTATTTGTTGTGAATGTATCATTTATTGTAGGGTAGTATCCCGGTTTTACTGTTGCCGCCTTATCGTAATCGTATTTGACATTTTTTACAATATAGTCGTATATCTTATCGTTGCTACCGAGATTTTTTGCTTTTTTTATAGGAGGATCTGTGCTTTTGTAGTCTATAATTTGTATTGATTGTAAGAATACAGCATTTTTGTCGCTTACACTTACGTCTATATTCTCACTTTTTAGGACTGAGTATTGGTTGCCTGTTACATTTTCCAGTGCAGTTACACTGTAGCTACCACTACCAAGTTGCAAAGGGTAGTAATCTGTCTTTCCATCGTTTCTAAGTGAGTAAGTGTATTTTTGACTTCCTTTTTGTATTATTACCTTAAGTTTTTTGCCTGGAGCACTGTGGCTTACGCCTATTACATTGCTTGTGAGTTTATCATCATGAAATGTCACAGCATAGCTACATCCTGTATATAAATAAAGTAAAAATATGAATAAGATTGTAATTTTCTTCCTCAATTATATCATCCTTTACATAATTTTAAGATAAATATTTTTACTTTTTGAAATCATTTCTATCTTTATTTTTAATTTGTTATTTGTAGCACTTTATTTAAAATACTTTGATATTGTATCCGGATTTACAGCATATTTTTTCGCTGTCTCTTCAGATATCTTTCTTTCGTTATAAAGATTAGCTATGGAGTTATCCATAGTAATCATACCTTGAGCTCTTCCGGTCTGTATCATGGCATCTATCTGAGGCACCTTGTTTTCTCTTATAAGGTTTTTGATAGCCGGATTGAGCATCATCAGCTCAAAGGCAGGTACTCTTCCTCCGTCTGTCGCCGGGATTAGCTGTTGTGTAACTACTGCATGCAATACTGTTGACAATTGTATCCTGACCTGCTGTTGCTGATCAGGTGGAAAGACATCTATTATCCTGTCTACAGTCTTAGAGGCACTTGTTGTATGCAGAGTTGAAAGCACGAGATGTCCTGTCTCGGCAGCCGTCATCGCAATAGACATAGTCTCGAAGTCTCTCATTTCACCAATTAATATTACATCAGGAGCCTGTCTTAGTGCAGATCGTAGGGCTGTAGCATAAGATTTAGTATCTATACCTATCTCCCTTTGGTCTACTATACTTTTTTCATGTCTGAACAGATATTCTATAGGATCTTCAAGTGTCAAAATATGTGCCTGTCTGTTGGAATTTATCAGAGATATTATAGAAGATAAGGTAGTTGACTTGCCGGAGCCTGTAGTTCCTGTTACAAGTATCAATCCTCTTGTTGTCTTGTGCAAATCAAGTACGCTACTTGGTATACCGTAAGAATCTATGTCAAGATTGCCAAATGCCAATACTCTTAGCACTGCAGCATAAGATCCTCTTTGTACATATGCCGACACACGAAATCTACCTACTCCAAAAAGTGAGATGGAAAAGTCCTTTTCTCCTTCTCTTACAAAGTCAGCCAAGTCGCTTTCTTTTTTGAATATAGACTCTACCAATTCCTTCGCCTGATCAGGCATGAGCTTTTCTTCTCCGATTTTCTCCAAAGTGTTGTTTACTTTTATGGTCGGTGGTACTCCAACACTTATAAATATATCTGACGCCTTTTTCTCTACTGCTGTACGCAGTATATCGTCAATTTTCATCAATTGTCAGTTCCTCTCCTTCAGCAAAAGCAGGATTTTTATATTCAAACTCCTGAGTCACCTTTTTCCAAGATGTTATTTCAAATGCCTTATCCTCTCTTATCTTTGGAATTAGAAGCTCGAAATAAAAGCTCTTTTGCCCCTTTTCATTTAATAAAAAAGTTCCTAATTTCATATTGCCGTCTTTAAATATTTCTCTATCTTTATCGAGGGGAAATTTTAAAATTTTATCGTTTATGAGTATTTCCCTATCTTTATCTCTGTTTTTTTCTATTTCGCTTAGTATTTCAGCTTTGTTATTTTCCTCTCCTATTTTTGTCATATTTATAGTTTTTCTCATATTATTTGCAAATATCTGAGCCTTAGAGTCAAGAAGGTAATAGTTTTTTGCCATTTGCAGATTTTTTTGAGATATTCTGTAAGAGGTATATACACTCATCATACTCATAACAGCAAACAAAACTACGGTAAGGACTATCAGTATGACCAATATAGTCGAGATACCTTTGTGTTTATTTTTCTTTTTCATAATATCTTCCTTACTTCCCTTTGACCTTAATTATTATTTTTTATTCTTTGCATTTTAATTGAGTTTATATCAGATATTTCAAGACTTTTCTTATCATCAAGTATATAGGGTTTGAGCCTGTTTATCTTGATATTTACATTATCCAGCCCGTCTTTTGTATCCATTGTCATAAACAGCTTGTACAAGGCATTGTTTTCGTCGCTTATGTTAAAATCTTCATCAAAATTCAATATATACATCCCATTTTCCGCCTTCATCTTTAAAAGCAGATCATCTTTTGAGTTTGTAACACTTTCTCCGGATGATATAAGTTCTATGATATTCTTACTTATTCTAACAGACCTATCTATCTCATAAGATCTTGTTCTTAAGTTTTTCGTGACTACAAGCATCTGCACTACATACATGCTTGCAACTGACAATATGGCTACGGCTATTATCATCTCCGCTAAGGTAAATCCGCTTCTTTTCTTTGTCATCTTTGCACCTCTTGTTGCTACGGTTTTTACAAATCATTCACCGTTTATTATGTCATACATTCTCAGTTATTTAAAACATGGTATTTTATATGCTGTTAAAATCTTTAATTTACAAGTTTTGTATCGCTATTTACAAATATTTATTTCATATAATATTTTTAAAACCTAATAGCTTTATTTGGGCATATTAATAAATTTACGAAATTCTATTACTACATTGAGTAATTTTTTCCTATAATAAATTTCTAACTATATACTGTATCGTAAGTTTTTTAAAAAAATACACAGCTCTTTTGAAATTTGATATTGATAATTTATAACAATTCATCAAGTCTAATATATTTCTTAAAAATTTGGATTGATAATAAGATTTGAAGTATATTTTTTACCATGTTCATTCTCTGTAGTTATTGACAGATTTATTAGTCCTTTGCCCGTTTTTTTAACAGTCATATCCCTTATCTTTGCTATTTCAAAGCCTTCAACTTCACTTAAGTTAGTGCCTTTTTTTATTAGCATCTCTTTTAAAAATCCGTCTTTAAAATATATGATATTTTGATATATTTCGCCTTTTATCTCATCTTCAACGACTATTACATCCCTATCTTCAATAGCCTTTTCAAGCACATAGACTCCTTTTTTGTCTGACTGCTTTATTTTCAAGTCTATATATGATAGAGCTAATCTTAGATTGTCCTTTGCATCCATATCGCTGTAATTTTTGCTGTATGAAGATGCTGTAGACACCACTAAGGTGTAAGTCGATATGGAAAATACTACCAACATCAACATAACTAAAATAGTCTCTATTCTTGCCTTGCCATAATGTCTTTTATTATTTAACATATCTTCTTCTCTTTCCTTATTTCTCTTTCCTTATTTCTCTTTCCTTATTTCTCTTTCTTTAGTCCTCTTTCCATTTTTTCATCACTCTTATATCAGGTGGCATGTTTGATCCGTTTGCTTGGTAATGGTAAAAGTAAGCGTCGTCGTTTACTATCAGCCCGTAATTTTCCTTGAGATATTCAACAGATGGTGGGAAACTCCCCTCAAGAGCGTAACATTCAAGTGCCATCTTTCTTACGGCATCTTCTATTGACTTTGTGCTCTTCTCCTGTTTACCGTCCCAAAATCCGTCAATGTTCACTATGCACATAAAAATAAAGGCTATTACAAAGATGAGCGAAACATACCTCAGCTTTTTGTTTTTTTGCATATCTACCTCTCTTTATTTGTCATATACTGCTTACCATTAAAGGTCATATAGTTATAATTTTATATGTTTTTCAGTCCTAATAACATTGTTTTTAAATTTCTACATTATCATGCTTTGAATTTGCTTTAGTGATAAATCAAATTTTATCAGCTATATTTTGCTTTAATATACTTATTCAATCTATTATACTTATATTTAATTTAAAAAATTTAATTTCACTAAGATTAAATAATTCAAGCTGAATTTTATTTCAATTAGTTAATTGTTTTAATAAGCTTACAATGATGATACAATGCTGATAAGAGGTGTCATAACAGTAAATAATATTGCGCCTACCAATAGTGAAAGCACTATTATTAACATAGGCTCTATAGATGATGTCACCTTGTCCATAGTCTTTTCTACTTCAAGCTTATAAAGGCTTGCAACCTTTTTAAGTGAGTTTTCTATCTCCCCTGTCTTATATCCTATGCCTATCATCTTGGTAAACAGAGCAGGGAAGAGTCCTACATTTGCTATTTCATCACTTACATCCTTGCCTTCAAGTATGTTTTCTTGAGCTTTTTTAAGTTTTTCAAGGGCGAATTTTGACTCTACTGAGTTTGTATATAGGACTAAGGCGTCATCAAAACTGTAACCGCCTGCCATCAGCATAGACATACCTAAGGCAAATTTTTCCGAAAATATCTTTTTAGTTACATTGCCTATTAGCGGCATATTATATTTCCAAGCATCTGAAGATTTTTTTGTATAAATATATCCGCAGATACAAAGTATGGCAAGCAAGATTAAAATTATTGCTCCGTAGTTTTTAAGCGCAAGACCTATACTTATCAAAACAGCAGTGGTATTTGGTATATCAGCTCCGATACTGTCAATGATTTCGCTAAACATCGGTATTACCTTGACTACCAAAAAAGTAATTATTATAAGCATTAGTCCTGTCAATATTACAGGATATACAACAGCATTTGATATCTTTTGATTAAGCCTTTCCACTTCTTGGTAATAGGTAGACAGACGTGAAAGCTCTTCTTCAAGATTTCCTGTATTATATGCTATTTCCATCATTCCTGTCATATACTTGGGAAATTCATCGTGTTTTTTTACTGCCTCATATATGGGCTCACCATTGTCTACAGATTCTTTTATTGACAGGGCAATTTTTTTAAGTGTAGGCGTGCTCATCTCGTCAGTAAATACCGACATAGCCTCGTCAAGCGGCAAGCCGGATTTGAATATGAGCGAAAGTTGATAGCAAAACAATGATAATTCACTGTTTGTAAGCGCATTTTTCTTCATAAAAATCAATCACTCCGATTTAACATTTCTAATATTTCATTCTATAATACCGCTATTATATCGGAAGTAATTTAAAATAAATAAAGAGCAAAATATAAATTAAAAATACTTTGTATATTGTTAGATTATGTTGTAAAATATATGAGGTAAATTTTTTAGTCAAAGGAAGAGTAAATGGAGAATTTTTATCCTATAAATATAAATCTGAAGAATATTCATGTACTTATTGTAGGCATGGGCAATGTAGCTTATCGAAAATTGTCAAATATTTTGTCCGCAAAAAAAATCATAGTAATATCAAAGAAAATAGATGATGAGAAATTGGACTTTATCAAAAAGCATGAGAATATATCCTATGAAATAAGAGCCTATGAAAAAGCTGACCTGAACGATATAAGTATTGTATTTGCCTGCACAAATGATTTATCTGCCCAGCTCCAAATCAAAGAAGATATTGAAAATTCAGGCAAGTTTATCTTGGCAAACTACTGTAAAATCGGTGAATATTCAAATTTTACAAATATGTCTACAATTCAAAAAGATGACATGGGCATAGCTGTCAGCACCTATAGAAAGGACAGCGCAAAGACAAAAAAAATAAGAGAAAATCTGGAAAAGTGGTATGAAGATGCAAACTGTTAGGATAGCAGGTCGAAAAAGCAAATTAGCTTTGGTACAGACTCAAAGGGTAATTGACCTGCTCAAAGAAAAATATAAGGATGTAAACTTTGAAATAGTAACTGTTGAAACCTTGGGAGATAAGAACCTCAAGGAAAAACTGTCTGAAATAGGCACAAAGGGGCTTTTCACATTTGAAATAGAGCAAATGCTCCTAAACGGCAGTGTGGACATGGCTGTACATTCACTTAAGGATATGCCGACTGATTTTATCAGAGATTTGAAGATAGGTGCCTATATCAAGAGAGAGTCCAATAAAGATGTCATAGTTTTCAATAAGGACTACAAATCCGTAAAAGACTTGCCTAAGAATGCAAAAATAGGCACATCATCTCTTAGACGAGAGCTGCAAATCAAAAAACTCGGCAAGGACTTTGAAGTTGCTAATATAAGGGGGAACATACACACAAGATTAAAGAGGATGAAGGAAGAAAACTTTGACGCCATAATACTTGCAAAGGTAGCACTTACAAGACTGAACTTACAAGATGAGCTTGTATTTGAAGAATTGCCCTTTATATCAGCTGCAGGTCAAGGCTGTATCTGCGTACAGGTGAAAAAAGACAATAAAAAGATAGAAAAGATGTTGGAATTTCTAAATGATGTGGAAACACAAAATTGTGTAATGGCTGAACGTGAGTTTTTACACACCATAGGCGGTGGTTGTCACACTCCTGTAGGCGCTTATTGTGAAAAGATAGGGCAAATCTACAAGATAGACGCCTTTGTATCATCTCTTGACGGTAAAAAATATCTAAGTTGTGAGATAAAAAGCAAAAATACCGAAAACTTAGGTAAGCAAACTGCACAAAGACTGATAGCAAAGGGTGCTGATAAGATAGTTAAGTAAATTAAGTAAAAGCACTTGAAAAACATATGTATAAGCTGTATAATGGACATAACAAAAGAGATAGTAAACCATATCGGTTTGCTCCAATGTGATTTAATTTTTTTAAAAACTACCGTAGTTGCGATACAGTAGTTTTTTAATACTTACTTTTTCTTATTATTTAGAAAAAGGGCAATAATTTGTATGATTATATCTATAGTCATTAAAACTACAGTTATTATTTCAAATTTACTCATACAAAAAACCACTGTAGTCCCAATACAGTGGTTTTTTTATGTTTTTCATGTCTATTTCTTATTGTTAAGGATTATGGCTATAATTTGTGTTATACTATTATCTATTTAATCTATGAATAATATTTAATTAGTAGTTTTTTTAAGAATACTATATAATTCATAACTTCATTATAGAATTATTGAAAATATTTTATCCATTATTTATTAGATTATAGTATATTATTATCTTATAAATTAGAACTTTTGTACGGTTTCGCTATTAAGCTCTCTTATTATTGCTGTTGCAAGCTTTACCATATTTTCGTAGTCTTGATATGCTATTATGCCGTTGCTTGTATGTGGGTATCTTACAGGGACTCCTATTACTATAGTCGGCACTCCGTCATTTGATGTGTGTATAGCCATACCGTTTGTACCACCGCCTGTTCTTACTGCATCTTGACAAGCTATGTCATATTTTTTCGCAATATCAAGGGCAAATCTTTGGAATCTCGGATTTGCTATCATCTTTGGATCCATATGTCTTAGCATAGGTCCTTTTTTTATCCTTGTCTGTATCTGATAGCTTTCTCCAAATGTATCATCAGCAGGAGTTCCTTCCATTACTATTGCTATATCAGGTTTTACCTTGTTTACTGCAACTTGGATACCTCTTGTTCCTACTTCTTCCTGACTTGTAAGAGTGCCTACTATATTTACATTTAGTTCTTCTTTTTCCAAGGCATTCATCATTTCTATAACTGAGCATACTCCAGCCCTACAGTCAAATGCCTTGCCCTTTACTATATCAGTTTCTTCGTCGTATTCAAACACGCTTTCCAAAGTTACAGGCATTGCTATACCTATCTTGTATATATTTTTCACTTCGTCAATACTTACAGCTCCGATATCTACAAATAGGCTGTCAGTGGTGACCTCAGAATTTTTGTCCTTATAATGTACAGGCGAACCTGTAATTATTCCTGATATCAGCTTATTTTCAGAATTTTTTATCTTTACCCTATGAGATGGAAGATTATGTGCCACAAAGCCTCCAAGAGGTATTATCCTAATAAGTCCGTTTTCTTTAATGGACTGTACTATGAATCCCACTTCGTCTATATGGGCATCCAACATCACTGTAGGAAGATTTTCGTCATTTTTTCCTCTTCTTATATAGGTATTGAGCATACTGTCAGTACTCACTTCAAGTGTTGATGAAAGGTATGTTTTAGCTATTTCCACTGCCTCATCTTCAAATCCTGACACTCCGTTTGCAAGTGTCAATTCTTCAAGCATTTTCAAATTTAATTTTTTGTCCATTTTCTCCCCCATTTTTAAGTTTATATATTTAGCATCGTAATAATAATATTAATTTAGATTATGCTACTTCAAATCTGCTTATATTGTCAAATATTAATACTAAAATCTACTATAAAATACAGAAATCTTTTCTTAATATTCTTTCAAAATTTATCAGAAATTTAAACATCTTATTTTTATACTAAAAAGCTATTAGAAAGCCATGTAATTTTATTACAATAAGATTATTAATAATCTGCAAAACAAATAATTTGCTAAGATAACAACCATGGCATGATAAGTGGTGATTAGTATTAAATATCATTTATCATTAATCTTCCACATAGCCTTTAGCATCCTCAAGTTTCAGGCTTATGACATTTGATATTCCCTTTTCCTGCATTGTCACTCCATAGATATAATTTGAGGCTTCCATAGTGGTACGTCTATGAGTTATAGTGACAAACTGCGTAGTATCTGAAAGCGTGCTGAGATATGTGACATACCTGTATATATTTGCATCGTCAAGCGGTGCGTCTATCTCGTCCAATATACAAAAAGGTACAGGTTTTTTGGCTATTATAGCAAAGAGCAGGGCTATGGCTGACAGTGCTTTTTCTCCACCTGACAGCATAGCAAGACCTCTTAGTTTCTTGCCTGGAGGCTGAATAGATATTTCTATATTACTGCCTAGGATGTCACTTTCATCTTCAATTATCAGCTTTGCACTGCCTCCTCCGAATAATATCTTGAATATATAGTCAAAGTTCTTGTTTATTATATCGAAGTTTTCAGTAAAATCATGAATCATACTTTTTTCAAGAGATTTTATTATACTGCTTATCTTGGTAATAGAATCTTCCAAGTCCTCTTTTTGACTCTTGTACAGTAAATATCTCTCTTCGATTTTTTTGTATTCTTCTATCGAGTCTATATTGACATTTCCAAGGCTTGCAATATCTTCCTTGAGTTTTTTTATGACGCTTGGGCTTACCTTCACCATATCATCCTTGTAAGACAGTGCCATGGACATATCCATATCGTAGTTTTCAGACAGTTGCTCATATAAGATCTGCATCTTGTATCTGACCTTGGACTCTTCCGTTTCAGCTCTCATCATCTTACTTTGGACTTCTGCTTGCAGTTTTGAGATTTTCTCCTTGTCTTCGCTTAATTTTGCAATAGCTTCCCTGTTTTTAACATCTCCCTCGCCTACCTTTGCAAAATTACTTTGAAGCTCCTCTATCTCTTCTTCCATCGTCTTGCTTTGACTTTCAAGTTCTTTAATCAGCTCACGGAATTTTTGTATCTGCTGATTATTTGCTGTCATCTTGCTATTTGAATTTTCGCTTTTTTCGTCGTTTGACTGCAAGGTGCCCTCAAGTTCAAGTAGCTGATTTTCTATTGCTACAAGTTCCTTTTCTATGATGCTATGCCTTATTCTTTTTTCGTGTAAAAGCTTTGAAGTTTCGTTTAAAACTATCTCACTTTCTTCCAAACTTGCCCTTTGTTTTTCAAATTCATCGCTTAATTTTTCATAGTCTTTTTGTAAGTTTTCTCTTGAAATCTTGTCATTTTCATAAGAAGATAGCGCCTTGTCATTAGATGAGATTATCTCGTCTTTTTCCTGAGAAAGACTTGACATAAGGTTTGAAATCTGCTCTTTCTTAGATATTGCAGCATCCTTTTGTCTAAGAAAATCATTTATTTCCTTATTGCAGTCCTGCAAATTCTCATTTAAAGTTGCTGTTTCTTCATTTAACTCTGATATTTTGCTATCAACATCTTCCAAGTCCTCATTTAATTTTTTCAAAGACTCTCTCATCTTGGAAATTTCTTCCTTGTTTTGGACTATGGTGTTGCGTCTTGTGAATATCTCCTTGCTATAGGCTGAAAATCCTCCTGTTATAGAGCCGCCTATGTTGAATATATCCCCTGAGATTGTAGATATTTTGAAACTATGTTTGTATTTTGCTGATATTTCAAGTGCTGTATCCATATCGTCCACTATGACGTATCTGCCAAGAAGATTAGATACTATGTTTTCATACTTTTCGTCGTAACTTACTACGTCTATAGCCTTTACGCCCTTGTCATTATAATTTAAAAATGACGGCTTTATCACATCAAGAGGCAAAAATGTAGTCCTGCCGAGTCTTTCTTTTTTCAGATAGTCTATGGCTTTTTTGGCATGGATGGACTTTTGGATAATCACATTTTCAAGTCTGCCGTATAAGAGTTGCTCTATTGCCTTTTCATAGCCTTTTTTGACAGTTATCACATTGGCTACAACGTTGTCTATGCCTTCCAAGTCTTTATTTTTCAAGAGGACTTTGACATTTTTCGAAAATCCCTGCATATCATTTTCGAAATTCTCCAACATCTCTGTCTTTGCACTAATGTCTTTGAGATTTAGACTTGTCTGATTTATTTCTCTGGCAATTTTGCTATTTTCTTCATCCAAATTTTGCCTTTGCTCTGAATTAATCTGTAATTTATCTTTTAATTTGGAGATTTCATCTGCTTTTTGTAAGAGCTGACTTTCTTTTTTTCCTATCTCCTCTTCTAATTCTTTGATTTTTGCACTATATTCCTGATTTTTCTCATCATACTGGCCTATCTTTTCTTCAAAGGCTGAGATATTGTTTTGGACAAACTCCATCCTCATGCTAAGCTTTGATATTTCAGATTCAACATCCTTGATTTTTTGTTCTTTTACTTGAACTTCTCGGCTTTGTACTTGAATTTTGTCCTTGTAGATTTGCTCTGTTTCTTCTTTTTCGCTTATCTCTTTTTGGATGTAGCTGATATTATCTGATATTTTTTGCTTACTTTCGTTGATATTTTCTATTTTTATCCTTATCTTTGCGATTTCATCCTTGTTTTGTAGTAGTTGTTCTTGGATTAGCTCGTTATTTTTTTCAAGAGACTTGATATTTTCATATTTCAAAGAGACCTGCATCTTATTTTGCGAAATTTTATCACTTAGACTTGACTTTTTCTCGTAGAGTTCTTCTTTTTTCCTTTGGATATACTCTGATTCTTCCTTGAGTTTGGCAAGATTATAGCTAATTTCTTGAAAATCTTCCTTTGTTTTTACATCTTCTTCTAAGAGACTTTCCCTGTCCTTACTCAAATTTGCAAGTTCATTTTCATATTCTTCATTGGATAGGAGTATCTTATTTATCTCCTGACTTTGGAGCTCTTTTTTGTATTCCAAATACTTTTGTGCCTTTTCTTTTTGGATTTTCAGCGGTTTTATCTGATTTTCTATCTCATTGTAGATGTCATTGATACGCTCCAAATTCTCAGACGCTATGGCAAGGCTCTTTTCGCCTTCTTCCTTTTTGTACCTGTATTTTGCAATACCTGACGCTTCTTCAAGCAAGACACGTTTTTGGTAACCGTTACTGCTTATTATCTCGTCTATCCTGCCCTGAGATATTATCGAATATCCTTCCTTACCTATACCTGTATCAAGGAGCAATTCTCTTATGTCCTTAAGCCTGCACCTTTTTCCGTTGATGAAAAACTGACTTTCTCCGTTTCTATAGGTCTTTCTCTTAATGGCAAGCTCAGTGTACTCAATGTCAATTAGCCTGTCCTCGTTGTCTATTATAAGCGACACCTCGCACATGCCAAGCTGACTCTTGGACTGAGTACCTGCAAAGATGACATCCTGCATTTTTTCACTACGGAGAGACTTGACACTCTGCTCGCCCAATACCCAGCGGATAGCGTCAAGTATGTTGCTCTTGCCGGAGCCGTTAGGTCCTACAATGCTAATCATGCCCCTTGGCAGATTTATCACCGTCTTATCCATAAAAGATTTGAAACCTCTTATTTCAATAGCTTTTAAATACATCTTTCTTCCTTAATATCTATATAATTTAGTTGAATTTTTATTATCTTTTATTACTTTGAGATAAATTTTTACCCCTCAAAATCAATTCTAAATTTATATTATATTCCTAAAATTTTAAATTACAATTGAATATCTTAAAAATCATTATTGAAATATGGTTTGTATCTTAAATGTTTCACATCGTATTGCATTTGTAATAAAAAATTGATATAATAAAACAAAAGGGGGTAGCGACATGGCAAAAACTGCAAATATTAATATTAGAATAGAACCTGAAACCAAAAAATCTGCTGAAGAGCTGTTTTCAAGTTTTGGCATTACACTAACAGATGCTGTCAATATCTTTCTTAAAAAATCAATAATGGAGGGCGGACTGCCTTTTGAAATGAGACTTCCAAGATATAATAAAGCAACTGAAGATGCTATAAATGAGGCAAGACTGATAATGTCCGGAGACTTGCATCCAAAAAAATATAAGTCTGCAAGAGAGCTTTTTGATGAGCTTGATATTTCGGAGGAATAACTTATGTTGGAACTTGTTACAACATCCGCATTTCGCAAAGACCTTAAAATTGCAAAGAAAAGAGGATATAATCTCAGCTTAATAGAATTAGTAATTGATGAACTTTTAAAAGAAAATACATTAGCTCCAAAATACAAAGACCATGCTTTAATAGGCAATTATACAGGTTTTAGAGAATGTCATATATCTCCTGATTGGCTTTTAATTTATTCCATTGACAAGTCTAAGTTGATATTGACTGCTTCAAGAACAGGTACACATTCTGATCTGTTTTCTTAAGTATAACAGATATTTCGGAGATAAAAATGCACTCAATATAGCATCTTACTATTGTTGAGTGCATTTTATTTTTCTCAGATGTATGACTACTTTTTATCTTAATATTTTTAGTTTTTCTCCTTGCAACACAGCTTTTAATAATTCAAAACATCTTATCACTATTTATATAACTAATTGGACTTATACCTTTTGTAAATATATTTGATAAATTTTACTGCAATCCATAAATAGACAAGACTTCCTATTATTTTAAGGCATATAATATATGAAATATCTGTATTTCATATATGCAAGAAAATAATTTTTTATAATTTGAATTTTAGCCTATTTAATGCTATAATAAGCTATGTGAAAACTTTATACTCAGTTGTATTTTATCTATTTTTTCATTACAACATTAATTTTAATATGTTGTAAAATAAATTACTACTATCCAGCTCTTTAGTATAATTACAAATACAATGAATTTTTTACTTATATTTTATAAACACTTACATAGCAAGGAGGCTTTCCATGGAAGTTAATTTTGCAAGTGATCTTATATCACATCTCTCTTCAACTGAGACAAACCCTTTGAGCGTTCCTGAAATCTGCGATTTTTTAAATGATTATGACGTAGAAAATGTAACAAATCAGCTCGAAGAAATGGTAGCACAAGGACTGCTGATGAAAACGCCTAAAAAACAAAAATACACAGTGCCTGAAAAATTGGGATGTAAGGCAGGTATAGTCCTTATGAACCAAAAAGGCTTTGCTTTTGTACGCCCTTCGCTTGATGAAAAAGACATCTTCATACCGAAAAAATATACTCTTTCAGCCATGGACAAGGACAAGGTCATGGTAAAAATCACCATTCCTCAAGAAGGCGATAACAATGCTGAAGGTGAGATAATCTCAATTATTGAGAGAAATATGACCGTTGTAATAGGCAGATACCAAAAGCAAAAGGACTTTGGCTTTGTCATACCGCTTAGCAGGAAGATAACATCTGACATCTTCATTCCTAAAAAATACGGTACCTTTGCAAAAGAGGGCGACATGGTCGAATGTGAAATAATAAAATTCCCTGAAAACGACAAAAAAGCCGAAGGTAGAATAACTAAGATAATAGCTGATAAAAATGACAAAGACGTATATTTCAAGGCAATATTTGAAGAAAACAAACTTAGCGAGGAATTCCCAAAGAGAGTACTAAGAGAATGTGAGAAGATAAACGAAGATGACATCAAAGCTGACGGCAGAGAAGATCTAAGAGACGAATTCACATTTACAATAGACGGATGGGACGCTAAAGACCTTGATGACGCCATCTCAATATCAAAACTTGATGACGGAACATATAAACTCGGTGTGCATATAGCTGACGTATCTGAATATGTGCGTGAAAATACCGCCCTTGACTCTGAAGCCTTCAATCGTGGTACTTCAGTATATCTCATAGATACAGTTGTGCCTATGCTGCCGGAAAAGCTCTCAAACGGAGTATGCTCACTACATCCAAATGTTGACAGACTGACGCTGTCTTGCATAATGAACATAGACAAAAAAGGTAAGGTTGTATCTCACAACATCACCAAATCCATAATAAACTCTCATGCAAGACTTGTATATACTGAAGTTTCAGACTTTTTGGAAAATGGAGACGAATCAGTACTCCAAAAAGGTGAAGAACTTAGGGACTTTTTGACATTATCAGACGAATTGGCACAGATACTGCGCAAGAGGAGATTTGAAAACGGAGCAATGGACTTCAACTTCCCTGAAAGCTCAATAGAAATGGATGAAAATAGAAATGTTGTTGACATCAGGCCGGAAGAAAGACGTCGTGCCAACAAAATAATAGAAGAGTTTATGCTTATTGCCAATCAGACAGTAGCAGAACAGTTTTTCTATGCGGACATACCTTTTGTATACAGGGTGCATGAGTATCCTGATGTGGCAAAACTTAAAAAACTCACTCCTATACTTGAGATGTTCAACTACAAACTTAGAATCGATGATGATGTACACCCAAGACAACTCCAAGACTTACTGGATAAACTTGAAGGCAAGAAGGAAGAAGAAGTCATTTCTACCCTATTGCTACGCTCACTTAAAAAAGCAAGATACAGTGAATTATGCCTTGGTCACTTCTCGCTGTCTGTCAAATACTACTGCCACTTCACATCACCTATAAGAAGATATCCTGACCTCCAAATCCACAGGATAATCAAGGAGTTTTTGGACGGCAGAATAGATGAAAAAAGAGCCTCATACCTTGATACAGTAGTGAAAAAATCCGCCTTGCAGTCATCAGACATGGAGATAAAAGCAGACAATGCTGAAAATATGGTTGATGACCTTAGAAAGGCACAGTATATGAAAAAATTTGTCGGAGAAGACTTTGACGCTGTAATATCATCTATTACAAACTTCGGAATCTTTGCAAGATTGGATAATACAGTCGAAGGTCTGGTAAGATATGTAGATATGAAAGATGACATATATAACTTTGATGAAGATACTCTCTCAGCAGTAGGAAAACATGGCGGAAAGAGATACAGCATAGGTGAGAAAATCAAGGTCAAGGTAATAAGGACATCTGAAGAATTTAGAGAAGTGGACTTTGCAATAGTTTAGAAATAAGACTCAGCATAAATTATGATATTGTTGAGTTTAAGCGTATAAAAGCTTTTTTAATGTCGCTTTAATAACTTATTGTAAACATCCTAATCTAAGAAAATATTGAAGATATTTATAGCATTTTTAGAAAAGAAACTAAAAATACATTAATAACCCATTAAAATAAAAATAAAATTTTAGAGGAGAAACATGGATAAAGAAGAATTGGAAGAGATAGAGAAAATAGCCGATGAAGACCTGTTTGAATTTGATAGCGACTTAGATATTACTGATAACTTAATATTGTTTGGCAGGAGATTGCTTTTTAGAATAGTGGCTGTAGCATCTTCTTTAATCTTCATACTGCTCACAAATGTACAGTGTCAACGTGGAATTTTCAACAGTCTTTTAAATATGGACTCAGCATATGTTGAAAACTACTATCTCTATGACTTTGATAATGACTTATTGCTTGAATTTAAAGTTCCTGATGTTCCTACCATGAAAGATGCCGGTGAAGTAGTATTTCTCACTTCAAAATTTAAAGAAGCCTATTCTAATGGATTTTCACGAGATGTATCACCGGGTAAAATTGTATATCCTCCAAAGACCTTTGATGATTTTGATAAAAATATAAAGGTAATACGACCTGATAATAAAAAACTCAAGGTACACTATTTGAGCAATACACAGATAATAGTCAAAATACGTGAGAGCAACCTCAACAAGGGAAAAGGATTAAAAGAAAAATACTCTACAATAAGTGATATATATATAGGAGGAACTGTAAAATACAAGAAGTCTCGCTGATAAGGAGCAAGCCTAATGAACATCCAACATCTATACTACTTTAAGTCTCTTGCAAAACACGAGCACTATATGATGGCAGCTGAAGAACAGCTTACATCAGCTTCAAGTATCAATTACGCCATATCTTCTATAGAAAAGGAGATTGGTCTGCCCCTGTTCCAAAAATCAGGTAGGAACATAGAGCTTTCAAGATATGGATACATCTTTTTGGAATATGTCAACGACATCTTAAAAATATACGAAAAATCGATGGAGGATATGAAATACCTCAAACAAGAAATACTTGGAAAGTCAGTGATAGGATCTCTTGCAAGTTTAAGTTTTGACTTTTTGTACCAGTTGCTTGATAAATTTAACAATAGGCAAAATTCAAGAAATGTGCAGTTTGAAGTGCTTCAAATGGATACTGCAAAAATGGTGGAAAGTATCAAAAAAGGCGAGGTATCTACAGGATTTGCACTGCGTGTAGAAGATCCTGACATCATATCATACCCCATACTCAAAGAAGAATTTGTACTTATCGCTCCTAAGGGTAGGTATGCAATTGAAGGTCAGCTTGACAATCTTTCAGATTTTATAGGAGAAAAATTTGTGTCATTTCATCAAAAGTTTCCAATGTACAGGACTATCAACAAGATATATGAAAACTATAACTTTTCTCCTGAGATACTCTACTATGTAACCAGTGATATAATGCTTGCTGATTTTGTATCCAACGGGCTTGGCGTAGCTATAACATCATACTGCGAAAAACTTACAAGGCTTAATGTAGATATATTTCATTTTAACAAGAAATACTATCGTACACTGAGTATGTTATGGTCGAAAAATATGACAATTAACGCATCTGATAAGAGGCTTAGAAAATTTGTCCTTGAAGAGCTCAAACAGATGTCACAAAAAACTGTAAAACAAATAGAGGATGATTATCAAAGTTGATACTACTTATTTGTAATTTAATTTTAATATTCAAAAGCCCTTTATTGGTGTAGAATAGTATCAGTTAAATTTGTAATTTTTATTTGTATTTTTTATTGTACTTCGAGTACATAATTAATGAAAGGATTGGAAAAATATGAAAAAATTCTTTGCAGGAATGTCCGTTATGGCTGTAACGGCAACTATGTTGAGCGGTATGGCATTTGCCGACGGTATCAAGACTATCAAGGTTGAAAAAATGGTGAACGTCGGAAATACTGCAGACCAAACAATAGGTAAGATTGAAGTTAAAGAAAATGCAAAAGCTGACTGGGACGAAAAGGCAAAATTTGAATTTAAACTTCCGTCAAATGTCAAGTGGAACGAAAAAACTATGATAAACGGAAAATATAAGCCTACTATAAATGGCAATATAATGACATTTGAGCTTTCTACAAGCAAAGATGCGGAAGACAGCTTCTATATACTACCTGTTATAGATGTAGAAAGAAGTGTAGCTAAGGGCAATATAACTGTAGCTGTTACTCCTATCAACTCAAATGACAAGGAAGAATCTATAGACATAGCTAAAGTAGCTGACTTTTCAGCATCTTTCTCTTCAACTAAAAAAGAAGTAGCTGCAAATACAAAGGTAGGAGTAGAAATACAACTTAGCGAGTTAATCGAAAACTCATTACTTCCTGACAATATGTACGACATAGTATTTGACAACGCTACAATTGATAAGGACAGCATAAAGATAACTCAAGACAGCGGATACGATCCTCTTACAGTTGTAAAGACTCAAGACTCATATGTTGAATTTAAAATAGACGAAAAATTTGACACTAAGAATAAATGGACAATAAAGATGGACATCACACCTAAAAAAGACTATACAGGTGAGATAAAAGCATCTCTTGAAGGACGCGGTATCAAAGACGTATCAACTGTAGTAGCTGACGTATATCAAGGCGTAACTGTTCAACAAAGAGCTTTGGACGAGCTTAGTCTTGGTACTGCAAACCAAGCTTTGGGCGATATAGTAATAAGTGAAAAAGTAGCAGGCTCTCTTGCAAAAGGCGACTACACCATAAGCGTAGATCCTAACTACAAAGGATTGACATTCAGCAGCATGAATATATCATCAGCAGACGGCAACATCGTAGTAAGCTCTCCTTCTTCAAAGGGTAATACTTTGAAATTCAGAGTTGACCAAACATCTACAAGAGCATCTAAGATAATAATAAAGGGAGTACAAGTAACTCTTGACAGATTCGCCTATGACGGCACATACAAGATGAACCTTGTAAATGACAAAGATTCTAAGACTGTAATAACAAGCCTTAACGCATTTACTGTAAATGCAGCTACAGAAGCTAATCCAAAGGATAGTAGCAAAGATAAGACTCCTGATAAGGCTCCTGAAAAAACACAAAAGAAAGTTGTGTTTGTAATAGACAACAAAGCATATTCAGTAGACGGACATCCTCTAACTCTTGATGTAGCCCCATATATCAAATCATCAAGAACTATGTTACCTGTAAGAGCGGTAGCTGAATCTCTTGATATGAACGTAGGCTGGGATGCAAAGACAAATACGGTAACTCTTACTTCAAAAGACAACAAAGATACTGTAATATTGACTATAGGAAATAATACAATGTTGGTAAACGGCAAAAAAGTTGCTCTTGATTCAGCTCCTGAAATAAAGGACAGCAGAACATTCTTACCGGTAGCACTTGTGGCAAATGCTGTAGGCGCAAAGACTGACTGGGATAGTGTTACAAGAACTGTAACTCTTACAAAATAGAGGACTTTTTCAAAAATTTTAAATAATTGATTTACAAAGCACGTCATTATCTTATGATGTGCTTTTTTTATTTAATCTTTTGTGATATAATTTATTGAAGTATTAAAAATTACGCTTACAATTCTATTATACCAATCACTATTTATAAAGCTAAGTATTTATAACTAATGACATTAAAGTTTATGAGTTATCAACAATTGTACCCTAATATAAATTCTATGGCTTTTTAATAGATTTTTAGTATTATGAAGCTCTACTTCTTAGTTTAGAAAATTTATTATAATACTATAAACATTTGGCTATTTCAATAAAACATAAAATAGTATCTTTAAATCAAACAGATATTGATATAAGCACTGATATTTATTAAAAATAAAACTCTTGGGATTAATTTACATATATCTTTAGTAAATTGATACAATTATACTTAAAATACACAAACGGAGGATAATCATGAAAATATACAACACCATGACTATGAAAAAAGAAGAATTTAAAGAGATAGAAAAAGGCAAGGTCAAGATGTACTCATGCGGACCTACCGTATACAACTATTTCCACATAGGAAATGCAAGACCTTTCATCGTCTTTGACATTCTTAGAAACTACCTTGAATACATCGGCTATGAGGTTACATTTGTCCAAAACTTCACCGACGTGGACGACAAGATAATTAAAAAAGCCAATGAAGAAGGCATATCAGCCATAGAAGTAGCAGACAAATACATCGACGAATATTACAAAGACGCAGCAGCAATAGGCATAAGAAAGGCTACAGTACATCCAAGAGTTACGGAAAATATAAAAGAGATAATAGGCTTTATACAAGACCTTATAGACAAGGGCTTTGCATATGTGCTTGGTGGCGACGTATATTTTGAAGTCAAAAAATTTGATGAATACGGTAAGTTATCTCATAAAAACATAGATGAACTCGTATCAGGTGCAAGAATAGATGTAAACGAACAAAAGAAATCTCCACTGGACTTTGCACTTTGGAAGGAGAAAAAAGAGGGCGAAATAGGCTGGGACTCACCATGGGGTGTAGGTAGACCGGGCTGGCATATAGAATGCTCAGTAATGAGTAACAAATACCTCGGAGCCAACATAGACATACACTCAGGCGGACAGGACTTGATATTTCCTCATCACGAAAATGAAATAGCACAAAGCGAATGTAAGAACGGATGTACCTTTGCCAATTACTGGATGCACAACGGCTACATCAATATAGACAATGTTAAGATGAGCAAGTCATTGGGTAATTTCTTCACTGTAAGAGATGTACTAAAAGTCTATGACGGAGATGTCCTAAGATTTTTCATGTTGACTTCTCACTACAGAAGCCCTATAAACTACAGTAAAGACCTGCTTGACTCAGCCAAGAGCTCATTGGACAGAATCAAAAACTGTAAGTCGTCTTTGGACTTCTCACTACAAAAATCCCAAGATAAAGAAATATCTCAAGAAGAAAAATATATACTTGCAAATGTTCAGGGAATAAAATCAACTTTTATTGAAAAGATGAACGATGACCTAAACACTGCAGACGCCATCACAGCCATATTTGACTTGGTAAAACTTGCAAATACAAGTGTAAATGAAAATTCTTCAAAGGCATTCGTCCAAAGCATATTATCTATGCTAAATGAGCTTACAGGAGTGTTGAATATTGCAAATACAGACAAGACTGAAAGCGAAGACACAAGCAAGATAGAAGAACTTATAGAACTTAGAAATCAGGCTAAAAAATCAAAAGATTTTGCAAAGGCTGATGAGATAAGGGAAGAATTAAGAAAAATGGGAATAGAAATAAAGGATACAAGGCAAGGTACTCAATGGTCGAAAATATAATAAATCAAATAAGTCCAAGCGATGTAAACTCCATAAATACGCTGTCGCTTGCCTATATAGGCGATAGTGTATGGGAGATGTATGTGAGAAATTTTGTAATGTTTAAAAACAAACATTCAAAAGTCAACAAACTCCATCATATCTCCACAGGTCTGGTAAAGGCAAAATCTCAGGCGCAAATGGTCAAAGAGCTGAAAGACCACAATGTAATAGATGAGAAAATGTGGGATGTCGTAATGCGTGGACGCAACAGCGCAAGCAATCCTCCCAAAAATGCAAATGTACAAGACTACAACTACGCTACAGGATTTGAAGCCTTGATAGGATATCTCTATATCATACAAGACTTCGCAAAATTGGATGAGATAGCAGGCTTTTGCCTATATGACAAATAAAAATAGGACATAGATATTAGCAAATTACTATGTAATTTGCTTTACACAAGCCAAACTACCCTTTATTTTTATGACATAAATCTTAGTTTTATGCTGATGCTAAATTATTCAAATATTATATTATGAATACTATATTATCAAAGTATATATAATAGAGTTAGAAATCCCATACTATTTCAAATTATTCTATTATCTATTTAATATTCATTAATAGTTTTTAAAAATTACTTTAATAATTTATGGCTTCACTACAAAATCACAGTAAATATTTTATCCATTATTTATTAGATTTTGCTATAAAATAATATTTTGCACTATATGATTTAAATTTCAAAATTTTTTAATTAAAGAAAAGGAGAAAAAATGAAAATTCTTGTTGTTGTTGATATGCAAAACGACTTTATTGACGGAGCTTTAGGCAGTGTTCAGGCACAAAGCATAGTTGAAAATGTAAAAAATAAGATAGAGCATTTTGATGGAAAAATCATCTTTACTCAAGATACTCACAGTGATGACTACCTTGACACACAAGAGGGGAAAAATCTCCCTGTAAAACACTGCATCAAAGATACTAACGGTCATAAGATAAATGCAAGTCTTAATACCAAGGACTGTGAAATCATAGAAAAGCCTTCATTCGGCTCTCCTGTTCTTGTTCAAAGACTGCTTGATATAGACAAAGATGAAAAGATAGAGCAGATAGTATTTGTAGGACTTTGCACTGATATCTGTGTCATATCAAATGCTATGACGGTAAAGACCTTCTTACCGGAAGTGAAGCTAACAGTGGACTCATCATGCTGTGCCGGTGTAAGCGAAAAATCACATAATACTGCACTTGACGCTATGAGAGCCTGCCAAATAGAAATTATATAGTCTATATTAATATGCGGTATATTATTTTTATATAATTATCTAATAGAAGAATGAAAATATTCTATAAAAAATGTTTCACTAAATATTTATTACTAATATGTTTAATAGTATTACAAGGATAGAATTGATAAAATCGATAGTTTAAATATGCTTTAGTATATTTTTTTAATATAAAGGAGCTAATATGAAATTATATGGAACAGTGCTTTGTCATGATTGCCAAGACGCATTTGAAAAACTGAAAAATGCAGGAATTTCTTATGACTATGTGGACATTACCGAGTCCATGCCTAAGATGAAAGCATTCTTACATCTAAGAGATAATAGAGATGAGTTTATAGACATAAAAAAGGAAGGCTATGTAGGAGTACCCTGCTTCTTACTTGAAGATGACAGTATAGACTTTGACACTGATAATATAATAAGTAAATTTTCAAAAAAACAAGGCTGAATATCTCCACCTATTTTTATGGCATATTATACTAATAACTATTTATAATGCCAAGTATTTATGACTAACGACGTTACAGTTTATCAATTATCTTCAATTTTACTGTAATCCGATTATATGACTTTTTAAGAGATTGTCTATGTAATAGTTATTTGACATAATACTATTATCTATTTAATCTATGTATAATTTTCACAAATGATTTGCAAAGTAGTATATGATTTATGACTTTATTATAAATGCACTGAAAAAGATTTATCCATTATTTTATTAGATTTTAGTATAATACTAATCACCATTTATAATGCCAAGAATGTTATTTTATCAAATTACACTTTTTGCAGATTGTCAATAATTTTGATTTAATAAAATCACATGGCTTTTTTATAGATTTTTAGTATAAGTATTTATCACAATGATTTCAATAAAAAAACTGCCAACATATAGGATTTCTCCTAAAATGTTGACAGTTTTTCATCAACTATTTAATAGATATTCTAAAGTTATTATTTAGAGCTATAGTTATTAAATTTTTATGGGAAAATCATAATACATACTCTAAAAGTCTTAGATTGAACTAATTTTTAGTCATCTAAGTCAACATTTCTTTCACGGATTTTACCTGTTGCTGCTTCAATTTCGTAGTCGTATTCTTTGTTTCCTTTACGGAACTCTATGTCATACACCTTTATTCCATTTTCGTAGTCAACTTTAGCCTTTGTAAATTTTACATTACTTACACCTGCATCCTTAAGAGCGATAGATTTTGCTTTTTCAACTCCTATATCTTTGGCAGCTTTCTTAGTTGAAGTCTTTACTTTTGATTTTGTTGTTGCTTTTGTTGTTTGTTTATTTGTTGTAGCTTTCTTCTTTGGAATAGAGAAGTTTTCTATATCCAAATCTTTTTCTCTTATTTGACCTGTTATAGCGTCAATTTCGTAGTCGTATTCCACATTTCCTTTGTAGAATTCTACATCATACACCTTAACGCCATCCTCTGTATCAAGTTTTACCTTTACAAATGTTACATCGCTAACTTTTGCGTCTTTAAGCGCTATGGCTTTTGCCTTTTCCACTCCTATATATGAGCTGTTTGCAGCAAATGTCATAAGCGATCCTGATAGTACAGTTGCTCCTAATATACCTAATATTGAAAGAGTTGATATTCTTTTTACAAATTTATTATTTTTCATGATGTTAAGCCTCCTTTTAACGCTTATACTATTATCTGTTTAATCTATGGACAATTTTCATAAATTATTTACGAAGTAGTATATGATTTACGACTTTATTATAAATGCACTGAAAAAGATTTATCCACTATTTTATTAGATTGTAGTATTAATTTTTTTATAAAAACTAATATATACCACTGAAAATTTGTTCATCATTGTAACAAATTTGGTATCTTATTAATTTTTATATTTATATTCTACAATAGTAGAATATAAAAGTCAATAGTTTTTTTTATTTTTTTATATCTAATACTTGTATCTATTTAATCTATGGATAATATTCATCAACAGTTTTTTAAAGAATACCATATTATTTACGATTTCATTATAAATACACTGAGAATATTTTATCCATTATTTTATTAGATTTTAGTATAAAATATTTAAAATATAGCTACTTGATAAAGAAATAAAATTTCTAAACAAGCTATATTTGTGCTAATTTCTATTTTTAATACCAAATATTTATAACTGATTACATTACAGTTTAGCAATTATCAGCAATTTTACCGTAATAAAATTATATGGCTTTTTAATAGATTTTTAGTATTGGATTATTTGTATAAAAAACTGTCAACAGCTTAGATTTTTCCCAAAATGCTGACAGTTTTTCATAAATTACTTAATAGGCTTATTCTAAAGTTATATTTGAATTTACAGTTATTAAATTTTCATGGAGAAATTTGAATAAGTCTATTAAAGACTATCAGTTACTGACTTTTTAGTCGTCTTCTTCTACACTTCTTTCACGTATGCTACCTGTTGCAGCATCTATTTCGTAGTCATATTCTACATTGTCTTTGTAGAATTCCACTTCATATACTTTTACTCCATCTTCATAATCAAGTTTAACCTTTGTAAATGATACTCCACTTACTCCTGCATCACCTAAGGCTATAGCCTTTGCTCTTTCAGCTCCAATATCTCCGCTGTAGTTTTGAACTTGACTTTGGTTTTGAGCTTGCTTTTGACTTTGCTTTTGTGTATTATCTTTTTTTGGAGCAACTTTCTTTTGTGGAATAGTATAATTTTCTATATCCAAATCTTTTTCTCTTATTTGACCTGTTGTTGCATCTATTTCATAGTCATATTCTACATTGTTTTTATAAAACTCTATGTCGTATACTCTTATGCCGTCATCATAGTCAAGTTTTGCTTTTACAAATGTTACTCCGCTTACTCCTGAATCTCTAAGTGCAATTTCTTTTGCCTTTTCTACTCCGATATCACTTGTGTTATTTGAGTTTTTATTTTTGTTTTTATTCTTCTTCTGTGGAATAGTATAATTTTCTATATCCAAATCTTTTTCTCTTATTTGACCTTTTGCTGCATCTATTTCATAGTCATATTCTACATTGTCTTTGTAAAACTCTACGTCGTATACTCTTACGCCGTCTTCATAGTCAAGTTTAGCTTTTACAAATGTTACTCCGCTTACTCCTGCATCTTTAAGCGCTATTTCTTTTGCCTTTTCTACTCCGATATCACTTGTGTTATTTGAGTTTTTGTTTTTATTCTTCTTTTGTGGAATAGTATAATTTTCTATATCTAAATCTTTTTCTCTTATTTGACCTGTTATAGCGTCGATTTCGTAGTCGTATTCCACATTTCCTTTGTAGAATTCTACATCATACACCTTAACGCCGTCCTCAGTATCAAGTTTTACCTTTACAAATGTTACATCGCTAACTTTTGCGTCTTTAAGCGCTATGGCTTTTGCCTTTTCCACTCCTATATATGAGCTGTTAGCAGCAAATGTCATAAGCGATCCTGATAGTACAGTTGCTCCTAATATACCTAATATTGAAAGAGTTGATATCTTCTTCATAGTCTTATTATTTTTCATGATATTTATAAGCCTCCTTTTAACGCTCAGCTTTTTACTATAGAAACAAGTAGATAGTGCCACTTGTTTAGTAGGACTTGTCGGTATCATGTTTATTATCATCTTACCGTAAGTCTTTCTATAGTTCATATTTTTGTTTTTGAGTACAGTTTCATCGCAGTAAAGCTCGCCGTCTCCCTGTATAACCGGCATGCAGTAATACATTATAGGGTTGAACCAGTGGAAGCAAAGAACCAGGATACTAAGCAGATTTACATATAAATCTTTATGCTTATAGTGTGTAAGTTCATGCTCTATTATAAGCTTCATATCCGTTTCATCTATCTCTTTTTCCGGTATAACAACCATTGGTCTGATTAGTCCTGTGAGCATAGGTGTGTTCACATACTTGCTTCTTATCAGCCCTATATCTTTATTTTCAATATCCAATTTTAATTTAGTCAGCCTAAAAATTCTTATTATATCCTCATCTTCTACCGGAGAAGACCATCTTTTGAGTAATTTGCAAAATTTTCTGTATTCAAGCATATATTTTGCAAACACGACTATTGCACCTATTGACCATACAACAATCGCAAATTTTCCTATGAAAGAAAGTAAGTCAAATTTAGCTTCTTCTTTTTTTGAATCTTCCTTTGGTATTGCTGTTTTGCTATTTTGAACGTTTGAGACTTGATTTGCAGCAGTTAAGTCAGATTCCGTATCTGAGTTTGGACTACTTTGAGCTGTCAAATCTATCTCACCTTGTTCTTTAACTTCACTAAAATTTGTAAAAGGATTGTTCACGGTAAAAAGTGGTGATATAAACTTAGGACGGAAAGGTATCAATAGACCCACAAGTATGATAATCCATATTGTATACCTTGTCTTTGCACTTAAGAGATCGCTTTTTGCTCTGAAAACAAATACCAGAGCAAGCATGATGGCTGACATCACCGCACCTGTGGAAAGTAATATAGTTAGAAAGTTCATACTAATCACTCCTTCTGCTCTAAAATATCCCTTAATTCATTAATGTCGTCCTCAGTAAGATCCCCTTCAGAGTACAGCGTCTTTACCAATGCTCCGATTGAGTTTCCTGCATATCTTTTCAAAAAACTTCCTGTTTCAATTTCAAGATACTCATCTTCCTTAATAAGCACCTCGTATTGATGTTCCTTGCCATCTTTAATAATGTTTAAAAATCCTTTCTCACTAAGTCTTTTTAGTACGGTGAGTAGGGTCTGAGGTTTCCATGTATTATCGGCAAGTTTATTGGTGATTTTGTTAGTAGTTATAGGTGGTACTAAATTCCATATCACCTTCATTACATTGAATTCCGCGTCCGGTAGTCGTTTAGATATATCTTTCATGTCTTTCTCCTCCTCTACCACTTCCATTTAAAAGTAATGACTTTACTTTTTTATGAATTTGGTATCTTATACAATTGTATGGTCTTATTCTACAATAGTAGAATATAAAAGTCAATCCTTTTTTAAGAAATTTTTTATTACAGATTTGTAATGTATCTAAAACAGCAGGGATAATTTTTCTGTTTCGCATTTATTTTTCAACGAAAATCCAATATAGTCCATATTGATAATATGGAAGATTTATTGAAAGCAAAAGTTAATATTGCAATCTTAGCACTTATTAAGTTTTGCTATACTTACTTTAGCTTCTTTACAACTTTTAAAGTACATATATTGATAGGATATACTAATTAAGAAAAAAATATAGCATATGCCATCATAGTAGGATATATAATTTTAAAAAAACATTAGAAAAAGAATTTTAAAGAGCAGATAATAGGCATTATATTTTGAAGCGTAAATATGTTAGAGGCAAAGTTAAAGTATCTAAAAATTGATACATAAAATTAATAAATTGAGTGTAGTTTTACTATGAGAAGGAAGGCTATACACAAAACTTTTTATTCTCTCATGATAAGTAAAGACTATGAACAAAACTATTTTTTATCTATATTTTTCAAAAACAATATGCTCATTACTAAAGAAAGAATTGATATAATAAAGCATATACCACTTAAAATAAGCAATACCGGTTCACTTATAATAGGAACATCTGTAATATAATTCATATTACTCATTACCAATATCGTAAACATGCGAGAAACAAAATTAGCAATTAACAATAACACTGCACTTATGAAAAATACACAGAATACTCCAAAGCCGAAAATTATCTTAATCTTATTTTTTTCCATACATACCATCCTTTCTTTTCCTATAGTCGTAGACGTACATATTAACTCTATACAAATACAAAATTTTTTGACCTGACTGACACATTCATTGTTATTGTAAGAAAAAAGCTGAATGGATTTGCTAAAAATCCAGTAACATAAACCTCAAAAAACTCTTTTATTTCAATAGATTGAGAGATTAATAAACTCCTTTACTTAAACTTACTTTACTACTTTTTTATATTGATGTCAATACTTTTGTTGTGTAGAATCTATAAATGATACTAATCACCAATTAAAAAGTAATGCGATTTTTATTTTTACACTAAATGTTTGAAATTCGGGTGATATATTTTCAAATTTCATTAAATGGAAATTTAAAGGGTTTTTAGTATAAATATAGGTGATATATAGCATAAAAAAAAGAGACATAAACTTAATATGTCTCTTTTTTTTATATCATATTTTTAATTTTGTATAGCTCTTAAAACTTACAAAATATTTTATTTTACCTAAATCCTATGTTTAAATTCAAAGCTCTACAATCTACTATTATTTTAAAAGATTTAAACATTAAGATGCTTCTTTATTTGTAAGCTTCACTTACAACAACTATATCTTTTAATAGAAATTGACTTTTTAAATCTTTTGAAGTATAAAGCCTAAAATATAGGTGCATCACCTTCTCCGCCTTCTCCACCTTCTTTAGGCGGTGTTGTCGGTGTTTCAGGTTGCGAAGGTGTTGTAGGATTTTGGTTTGAATTTCCGCCCTCATTAGTTGCAGGTGTCTTTGTAGTATTGTCTTTATTTGAATTGTCCTTGTTTGAGTTATCTTTGTTTTGTGAGTTTTCTCCCGAAGTACCTGTATTTTTATTATTCTGATTTTGCTTGTTGTTGTCTTGATTTTGCTGATTTTGTCCTTGATTTTCCGTTGATGTTCCGTCCTGATTCTGTGTATTGCCGTCTGTATTTGTCTGGCTGTCTTTATTTTGATTATTTTGATTTTGTTGTTCGCCTGTATTGTTATTTATTATAGCATCATCAACCTTGTTCTTATTCTTATTCTGATTGTTTTGCTCGTTAAATATAGGTGTTTCTTCAAGTTTTGTATCTTCGACCTTTTTTCTCTTCTTTGTATGTGTGTAATTGTACTCTTTGTAAGATGAATTACCTGAGTTGTAATTTTCAGAATTACCCTTTGCAAGAGCTGAATTTTCAAACTCTTGTGAAGGATTTATATCTTCATCTGTAATAGTCTCATTGTTCATTATCTTACTCATCAAAGCTGTAGTCTTGTCCGCATCAAGCAGATAGTACCACAATCCGTTGAAGTAAGCAGGAGTCCCTACTTCCTGATAGAATCTTATATTTTCTTTAGGCATACTTGTTACATCTGAAGCCAAGCTCATGGCTTTTCCAAGCTCAAGGCTTGTCTTTACATTCTTAAATGTAGCTTCCACAAGTTTTGGAAATACTGTAGGATTTAAGGCCTTTTCAAGCACTTTTTTCAAGAAGCCTTGTTGTCTTTTTACCCTGCCCTCATCTCCTTCGTTACCGTAAGAACCGTCATTATTATGTCTCCAACGCAGGTACTCTATGGCATTTTTGCCGTCAAGATGTGCTGTTCCAACTGAAAAATTGACATGTAGAGGAGGATCAGACCATGGATCATCGTAGTACATAGGATTTGTGATTTCTACATCTACTCCACCCACTGCATCAGTGATGTCAGCCACTGCGTCATAGCTTACCATTATATAGTCGTGTATAGGTATTCCGAGTATCTCGGATACCTTGCTTGCCAATCTTTCCACTCCGCCTTCTGTAGTTGGAAGTTCGTACAAGGCATTTATCTTCTTATAAGTGTTATATGGATAGTAGTCAGGGTACTCGCTCCTATCTACATAGGTATCTCTTGGTATAGAGATTATGTTTAGCGTCTTTGATACCGGATCGAATGTAGCCACCATTATAGTATCTGTCCTCGTGTGCTCCATTCCAAGCACAAGTACATTAAGTCTTTCTTTATTTTGGGGATCTTCTGTTACTCCCTCAGCTACTATAGTCTTGAAATTAGCATTGTATACATTGCTTTTGTATGCTGAATATACTGCAAAAGCTACTACACCGCAAAGCACAAATATAAATGCAACTATACTCAATATTATCTTCTTTTTATTCCTCAATTTACATACTCCTTTGAGTTATTGTCGTCGTGAGATTTCCTTCCAAATTATTAAAATTGATAATTTAGATTATACACCTTATAATTAAAATATTCTTAATAGACTGTTTCATCTACTTTTATTTACTTTGACTTTCCTGCATAAGGTGTTTTTCATATGGGCTCTTTTTGACAAAATCGCCAAGCACAAAATATCTCTTTCCTGTATTTGACGAATAGTAGCAAGTCATCAGGGAAATTATGTTATTTCCGTGAATTAACGCCCTCTCATCATCTATCATATAAAGCGCTTTGTCATCAATAGTCACTGTATCATAGACCTTGTATTCATAGATATTTACCTTGTCTGTTACTCTTATTATATCTCCGACTTTTACATCCATAAGCGAACCGAACAATATTGACTTGTCTTTGTTGTAATGACCTGCCAAGGTGAAATTGCCCTGTCCCATCTTATCACTTTCTTTCATAGTAGTTGCTCCGGCAAGCAGATTGTCATTGGTAGTACCTTTGAAAATCGGCAGATTCATATTTACTGATGGTATGACTATCTGACCTAAGAGCAATGATTTGTCAATATTACCTGCAGACAAAAAAGTTGAAGTCGGAGATATTTCTTGGACATTTTCAAAATTAAAATTTTCTTTTTTTATTACCTTTTCTTCATTTCGCTTAAGAGTCTGAGCAGGCACCTGCTCCACTATTTCACTTGCCTCTTTAATTTTCTCCTTGAGTCTGTACTTAGCATACTGTGGAATGGCAAATAAAACTATCGCTCCAAGTACAAGTATTATCGAAAGTATCTTCCTAATCATATCTTCACCGCTTAAGCAAGGAGCGACCACTGTCTGCAGTCGACTATGTGGTCAACAAAATCTTGATAGAAATCTTCTTCGTGGCAGATTATCAGTATAGTACCCTTATATTCTTTGAGTACCCTCTTGAGCTCATCCTTAGCGTAGATGTCCAAATGATTGGTAGGCTCGTCAAGTATCAAGACGTTAGTAGGACGGTTCATCAGTTTGCAGAGTCTTACCTTTGCCTGCTCTCCACCGCTTAGCACCATAATTTTGCTCTCTATGTGCTTTGTAGTAAGTCCGCATTTTGCAAGCATTGCTCTTACTTCTCTTTGGTCAAGTGAAGGGAACTCATTCCATGCTTCCTCTATACAAGTATTATGATTTGCCTCTTTTATCTCCTGTTCAAAATAGCCTATTTCCAAAAACTCTCCCCTTGTTACAAAACCGCTTATCGGCTTTAAATGGCCAAGCAGAGATTTGACCAAGGTAGTCTTACCCAGACCGTTAGCTCCGGTTATAGCTATTTTTTGATTTCTTTCCAATTTAAAATTGATAGCTTTTGAAAGAGGCTTGTCATAGCCTATTACCAAGTCCTTAGTTTCAAAAATCACTCTGCCTGAAGTTCTTGCACTCTTAAATTCAAATTCCGGCTTGGGTTTTTCGTGTTCAAGCTCTATAATTTCCATCTTGTCCAGCTTTTTCTGTCTGGACATAGCCATATTTCTTGTTGCTATCCTTGCCTTATTCCTTTGTACAAAGTCTTTAAGATCCGCTATCTCCTGTTGCTGTCTCTTATATGCAGACTCTATCTGCTCCTTCCTTGCCTGTCTTATCTTCAAAAACTCATCATAAGTACATGAATACCTGTCTAATTTCAAGTTTTCCATATTATAGATAAGGTTGATTACGCTCGTCAAAAAAGGTATGTCGTGCGAAATCAAAATAAAGGCATTTTCGTAATTTTGCAGATATCTCGTTAAATAATTGATATGTTCGGCATCAAGATAGTTTGTAGGCTCGTCAAGAAGTAATATATCAGGTTTTTCAAGCAAGAGCTTTGTAAGCAGTATCTTAGTCCTTTGACCTCCTGAAAGGTCATCTACCTTCTTATCAAGTCCTATCTCGTTTATACCCATTCCACGAGATGCCTCTTCAATCTTAGTATCTATTATATAAAAGTCGTTATGCTCCAATATCTCCTGTATGTTGCCGACTTCCTCGAGCATTTGATTAATCTCCTGCTCACTTGCATCGCCCATCTTCATATAATAGTCGTTCATCTCATTTTCCAAATCGTAGAGATAGGCAAAGGCAGTCTTTAGCACGTCTCTTACTGTGCTGTTCTTGTCAAGTGATGTATGTTGGTCAAGATAGCCAACCCTCACCCTCTTATTCCACTCCACCTTACCTGCATCAGGCTCAAGTTTACCTGTAATTATATTCATAAAAGTCGACTTACCCTCTCCGTTTGCTCCGATAAGCCCTATATGCTCGCCCTTGAGCAGACGAAAGGATACGTCGTCAAATATTGCTCTGTCACCAAAACCGTGGCTTAAATGTTCCACATTTAATATACTCAAATCTATTCTCCTATTTATATTTATACTTCTTTTCGTATCTAATCCAATATTATATAAAAATAATCTGACAATTTCAATTAAAATTTGAAAAAATTATGACTTTTTATCCACCAATAAAGAACATTTTATACTTCATAATACTTTTTTCGAATTTAAATATCATTTTTGTAGAGCGAGACATAATAAATTTCTGCACAAGCTTAAACTTCAGTTCCTGTCACTATTACAATAATACTAACATCTAATAGAATAATAGTAAAATATTTTCAGTAAATTTTCATAAATTATATACTATTTTTTTAAAATTTTGAAGAACATTATCCATAGATTAAATAGATAATAGTATAAGGCATTAATAACTATATTTTGTATATAATTTTACTAAATTTCATCTTAAATATAAAAAGGGCTGTACATTAACAGCCCTGATAATACTACTATTTAGTTGAAAAAATATAATTATTTCATTGCATCTTCTACTGCGTCTTGAGCTTTTTCAGCACCTTCAACAACAGCATCTTTTACGTCTTCCGCCTTATCTTTTACAGCATCTTTTGCATCTTCAGCCTTATCTTTAACAGCTTCTTTAACTTCTTCTACCTTTTCACCTACAGTATTTTTTACCTTTTCTATTTCTTCTTTAAGTTTGTCTATGTCTAAATATCTTGTTTTAATATTATCACAGAATTCTTTTATTTCTTCTGGAATGTCTCCGCCTTTTGAGAACTTGTCATAAAGTGCCTCACTGATTTTTTTCATTTCCTTTTCTATCTCAGCTTTTTCAGCAGAAATCTTAGAATTAATTTTGCTTATTTCTATAGCGTCACTTGCTTTTTCTCCAACTTGCTTTGCCAAATCACCTGCAGCAGCACCTATATTTTTAGCAGCATCGCCCAATTGATCTAAAAATCCCATCTTACATCCTCCTCTTATCTTACCGTCTTTAATTTTACGGTATTATTTGATAATTAATCAAATATTTATAAAATAACTGAAACAATTGTAACAAGTCAAGCTAAAATTTAGTTTAACTTATTAAGGTATTATACGTTTTTTTTTAACATAAGTCAAACACAATTTGCAATATATTTTATCTCTCAGGCAGACTTGGAATTTCCTCTGTTATTTATAAAATATCCAAAGACTGACCCTATTATGCCTCCTATGATATGAGTGGTATTAGATATATTATCCTGTACCATAATTGCACTCAATATCTGACCACCTATATAAATCACCGCAACAAGCAAAAATGTAAGCGGTATTTTTCCCTGATCAAAACTTGTGATAGATGATAGCAATATAAAGGCAAATACTACCCCACTTGCTCCCAAAAGCTTAGTCTGAGGGAACATAATCATATTTGCTATTCCGCTGAAAAATGCAGTTGCAATTATTATTAATACAATATTGGCACTGCCGTATTTTTCTTCCAACAAAGGTCCTACTACCAATATTATCAACATATTATTGATATAATGCGACCAGTCTATATGTCCCAGCACATGAGTAAATAATCTGATATATGTCAGCGGGTTGATTGGACTTGAACGATATACCGAAAAAAACAGTTTGGTACTGGCATTATTTGTTACTAATCCCAAGAGTAAAGATATTAGCGATATGAACACAAATGACAATATTACAGGTGAATTGAATTTAATCCTGGAAAACATAGACTCCCCCTTTACAAAATTTGATACTTATACTAAACTCTATTTAAATTATGGATTCTATCAATTCTATACTTATGATAACTCTATAGCATATCTTTAGTTAACGAACGTTTAGTGTATCATCTTTTATGAAATATTTCCATTATTCTATTAGATTTTAGTATTACAATATTTTACACAGTGATAATTCCATTTATTTATAGTTTGAAATTTTCATTGTATTTTATCATATTTATCCCCAATAGTCAAAATAGCTCCGGTAATTTTTGGAAAGTCTGAGATTTATATAAAAAATCGCTACTATAGTCTTGATTTTTTTTTCCTATTTTTATTATTTTAAAATCACTTAAAAAGCTACTTTAGTTCTACATACAAATACACTTATTTTTAAATTAAAATATAAACTTTTAAAAAACTGTTGACAAATTTTATTAGGACTATTATACTATAAGACAATAAGAATTTTATTTTTCATGATAAACTTCCTTTTTATATAATAATAACTCCAAACGAAGACTTACCAAACAAAAAACCTCTTAGAGATAATCTTTAAGAGGTTTTTTGTTTATTATTCAATTCATATTAATACTAAAAACCTATCAAAAAGCAGTGTAATTTTATTACAGCAAGATTATTGATAATCTTAAAAACGAATAATCTGCTAAAATAAAAATCATGGCACTATAAATGGTGATTAGTATAAATACTTAATAAAACAACTCAAATAATCTATTAAGAATGTGTCTTTTCTAAAAGTTCGTTTTTGAGTGTCCAAAGTTTCTTTGACAAGTCTACCTTATATATCTGAGGATTTTGATTTCTTCTATATTGTATCCATAGAGACTCTTTTTCTTTATCAGTATGTTTTTTTATCTCACTTACACTTCTTTTTTCTCTGACACATTTTCCGTCTATGAAAAGCGGATGAAGCAGTTTTTTTACATAGAAATTATTAAAAGTCATCTTCTTCCAAGTATGGACAGGGTCAAATATAGTAAGAGGCTCATTTTCATTTATCTCTTCATCTTCCAATACTATTAGGTCTGCTCTTGCCTTGTGGTCATCAGCTCCATATATTCTATATATATTTTTCGGATATGGATTGTTAATCTTTGCAGGGTCTTCTGATATCTTTATCTTAGGTATCAGCTTGCCGTCTTTTATCACTGCACACAGCTTGTATACTCCACCAAGTGCTGCCCAGTCAAAGGATGTAATCATTTTAGTACCTACTCCCCAGACATCTATCCTTGCTCCCTGATTTTTAAGAGAGGTAATGGTATTTTCGTCAAGGTCGTTGGATGCAGTTATCTTCACATTTTCAAATCCTGCTTCGTCCAGTCTTTTTCTCACTTCTTTTGACAGGAATTCCAAGTCTCCTGAGTCAAGTCTTACTCCCAAAGGCTCATATCCCTGTTCTCTAAGTTCTTTAAATACTGTGATGGCATTGACTATACCGCTGCCAAGCGTATCATAGGTATCAAGCAACAACATTGTCTTAGACGGATAAGTCTTGGCATAGGCTCTGAACGCTTCCAATTCACTGCCAAAGCTTTGCACCCAGCTATGAGCATGAGTACCAAGTACCGGCACGTCAAACATTTTGCCGGCAAGTACATTGGAAGTACCTATACAACCTCCGATAACGGCAGCCTTTGCTCCATAGAGTCCGGCATCAGGTCCTTGAGCCCGCCTGAGTCCAAACTCCATAACATCGTCACCCATGGCGCTGTAGCAGATTCTTGATGCCTTTGTAGCAATGAGAGTCTGGAAATTTACAATGCAAAGTATGGCGGTTTCTACAAACTGAGCCTGCATAGCCTTTGCTTTTACCCTTATTATAGGCTCGTTTGGAAACATTATACTTCCTTCTTCTACTGCATATATCTCACCTTCAAATTTAAAATTCTCAAGATATTTTAGGAAGCTTTCATTAAAAATATTTTGCTTTCTCAGATAATCTATGTCTTCCTTAGTGAATTTCAGATTTTCCACATAATCTATCACTTCATTGATACCGCAAACTATCGCATATCCTCCATTATTGGGATTTTTACGATAGAACATATCAAATACCATTATCTCATCACTCTTTTGATTAAAGTCATAGCCGTTCATCATAGTAAGCTGATAAAAATCGGTAAGCATTGTAATATTAAGCATATCTTCTCCTTTACTTTACAAGATATTTGAACTCTCCATAGCCTTCTTTATCCATATCTTCAAGCGGTATGAACCTAAGAGCCGCACTGTTGATACAGTATCTGAGTCCTCCAAGCTCCTTTGGTCCGTCTTCAAAAACATGACCTAAATGTGAATCTCCCACTCTACTCCTGACTTCCGTTCTGTCCATATTGTGAGAAGTATCACTTTTATATCCCACTACATCCTTGTCAATGGGTTTAGAAAATGATGGCCACCCACAGTTTGAATTAAACTTGTCACTTGAAACAAAAAGCGGCTCTCCTGTGACTATATCTACATATATTCCCTTTGCCTCATTATCCCAGTATTCATTGGAAAAAGCTCTCTCAGTGCCGTTTTTTTGAGTAACTTCATATTGAAGTTGGCTTAGTTTATCTTTTACTTCCTGTTTTGAAGGTTTTTTATACTTTTCATCGTCTACATAAGGCTCGTATGCCTTATTTAAATCTATGTGGCAGTAACCTGTAGGATTGTTGGCAAGATAGTCCTGATGATAGTCTTCTGCCTTTGTAAAATCTTTAAGAGGCTCTACTTCCACCACTATTTTTTTGCTGTATTTCTTTTGTTCTTCGTCCAATATTGCCTTTATTTCGTCTTTTTGATTTTCATCGACATAGTATATGCCTGTTCTGTACTGAGTACCTACGTCATTTCCCTGTTTATTCACGCTTGTAGGGTCTATTATCTTCAAATATCTCTTTATTATCTCTCTTAGAGATACTCTGCCTGGATCATAGCTGACTTCCACTGTCTCAGCGTGTCCTGTAGTTTTGAGCTGTTCATAAGTCGGATTGGATGTCTTGCCGTTAGCATATCCGCTGATAGTATCGGCTACTCCATATATACGAGATGTGTATTCTTCCACTCCCCAAAAGCAACCTCCGGCAAGATATATCTTTTCAAGTTTTACTTTTGAATAATCTATGCCCTTGTTCGGATTTTCCATTTTTTTGTTTTCTCCTGTTTTATTCTGTGCAAAATCTGCACCTTTTTGGATTTTATTTAAACTGTTATGACCGGTAGTGCCTGCAAAATTTGAAAAAAGCACTATAAATAAAGCCATAGATAACATTAAAATCACGTATTTCATACCTACCCCCTAATTTATTGATATTTTCAAAATAAAAATCAAGCGATATATCAAAACTTTAAGAATAGGTGATATTTTATTGATTTATGATATGAGAAAGATTTTTTGTAATTTCCTTAGCCACACTTGCATTATTCATTGTATAGATGTGTATGTTGTTGACATCATTTGATATAAGGTCTATGATTTGGTTGCAGGCATATATAATCCCTGCTTGTTTCATAGATTCCTTGTCATTTTCGAATTTATCTGCTATAGACATAAATTTTGCCGGTATGTCCGCATTTGACAGCTGTTTTATCCTGCTAAGCTGAGTCACATTGGTAACAGGCATTATACCTGCTATAACCGGAATCTTCACTCCTATACTGCGTAGTCTGTACATAAATCTGTAGAATATACTGTTGTCAAAAAACATCTGAGTAGTTAAAAAATCTGCTCCTACTTCCTGTTTAAGCTTCAAAAACGCTAAATCAGTGTCCTTATTTCTACTTTCAGGATGTATCTCAGGATAGCAGGCTGCTCCTACGCAAAAGTCATAGTTGTCCTTTATATACTCGATGAGTTCGCTGGCGTAAAGCAAATCCTTTTTTTGCTCAAATTTATCCTTATCCATTATATCCCCTCTTAGGGCAAGGATATTTTCTATATTGTTATTTTTTATATCACACAACTTTTCGTCTATGTCGTCCTTACTTGAAGATACACAAGTAAGATGTGCCAATACGTCTGTTTTAAGCTCATTTTTGATGTGACTTGCTACCTTTACAGTGTTTTCACTTGCTCCACCGTTGGCACCGTAAGTCACCGAGCAAAATGCCGGATTGAGTTTTGAAATGGCATCCACTGTATTTATTATTGGCTCCATAGGTTGACCGTATTTTTGAGGGAAGACCTCAAACGAGATATTTATTACATTTTTTCTTAATATATCTTTTATCTTCATTTTATCACCTTTAACTTTTCAAATATTCAATACGGCAAGTATTATATCACTTATAGCTTTAATAATCAATATTGCTTGAAGATTTTTCTACTATTTAAGTATATTTTTGTAAAAAATTACTGCATATTGACTTATAATACTATTATCTATGGATAAACTTCATAAATAGTTTTAAAAAAATATGTATGATTGATGATTTAATTATAAATTCACTGAAAATATATTATCCTTATTTTATTAGATTTTAGTATTTTTGATATTTTTGAATTATTACTAAAAATTTAATTAAACATCCATATAATTGCATTACAAAAAATCCTTGAAAATCTCTACAATATATAGAGTCATTTAGGATAAATGCTTGGTAGAATAATTGATGATTAGTATTAGCACGAAAATAGAAATATTAAAATACAGTAAAGTAAAAAATCCGATACCTCGCAATGAAGTATCGGATTTTTTATTTATTGCTATTTTTAATATTTTATCACGCAATTACTGTTTTCTATTTTGCAGTAAGATTTAGGATTATTCCGCCATATTGCATAAATATTGGTGCAAATACCAAAGATACTATAGTCATCAATTTTATCAAGATATTGATTGAAGGTCCTGATGTATCTTTGAACGGATCGCCTACAGTGTCTCCAACTACGGCAGCCTTATGAGCTTCTGAGCCTTTTCCGCCATGTTGTCCTGATTCTATATATTTCTTCGCATTGTCCCATGCACCGCCCGCATTTGACATCATTATCGCAAGAAGAACACCGCTGACCAAAGCACCGGACAACATTCCGCCAAGAGCAGGAGTACCAAGTAACAGTCCTACTGCTAAAGGAGATACAACAGCTATAACTCCTGGAAGTATCATTTGTTTTAATGCTGCTGATGTTGATATCTCAACGCATCTCGCATAGTCAGGTTTTTGAGTTCCTTCCATGATACCTGGATTGTTTCTGAATTGTGAACGAACTTCTTCTATCATTTCAAATGCAGCCTTACCAACAGACTCCATTGTTAGAGCCGAGAATAGGAAAGGCAACATTCCGCCTATTAGCATACCTGCTATAACTGTAGGTTCTGTAAGCGAAATTATTTCAAGCTTTGCAGCTGCAGTATATGATGCAAAAAGCGAAAGAGCTGTAAGAGCCGCCGAACCTATGGCAAATCCCTTACCCATAGCTGCTGTAGTATTACCTACAGAGTCAAGTTTGTCAGTTATATTTCTTACTTCATGAGGCAGACCGCACATTTCAGCAATACCTCCGGCATTGTCCGCTATCGGTCCGTAAGCGTCAACTGCAACAGTCATACCTGTTGTTGCAAGCATACCAACTGAGGCAAGAGCTATACCGTAAAGACCGGCTACCATAAATGTTACAAGTATTGCCGCAGCTATCAAAAATAGTGGGAACATTGTAGACATCATACCTACTGCAAGACCTGATATTATTGTAGTTGCAGGACCTGTCTCAGATTCATGTGCAATCTTCTTAACGCTCGCATAAGCATCTGATGTATATATTTCTGTTAATTGACCGATTATAGTTCCTACCACTATACCTATTACAACTGATACAAATCCTGTATAGTTGCCAAGAAGTGAATTTGATAGGAAGAATGAAATTACTATAGTTACAATACCGCTGACATAAGTTCCGTTTTTAAGAGCCTTACTCGGATCAGAAACTTTTGATGTCTTAACTATCATAGAGCCTACTATTGAAGCTATTACCCCTGCAGCTGAAACCAATAATGGGAAGTATACTCCTGCCATTCCATATGCAGTAACACCAAGAGCAAGAGATGATATTATAGATCCGACATATGACTCGAAAAGGTCTGCTCCCATACCTGCAACGTCTCCGACATTGTCACCGACGTTATCTGCTATAACAGCAGGGTTTCTCGGGTCATCCTCAGGTATACCTGCTTCAACCTTACCAACAAGGTCTGCACCTACGTCTGCAGCCTTAGTATAGATACCTCCACCTACACGACCGAAAAGCGCAAGTGATGACGCACCAAGTCCAAATCCTGTAAGTATTCCTGCTGTATCTGTAGCATTTCTTCCAAGTGTAGAAAGGAATAGGAAAAGTCCGCTTACTCCAAGCATTCCAAGTCCTACAACGCACATACCCATTACCGCTCCGCCTGAGAAAGCAACAGAAAGAGCTCCTGACATTCCTGATTCTCTTGCAGCATTGGCAGTCCTTACGTTAGCCTTAGTAGCAACCTTCATACCGAAAAATCCTGCCAAAGTTGAAAAAGCCGCTCCTATAAGGAAGCAAACACCTGTCAAAAGATTAATTCCAAATGTCAATACGGCAAATAATACCAAAACGAAAATTATGAGAGTCTTATATTCTCTCATCAAAAACGCCATTGCACCTTCATGTATGAAAGATGATATTTCCTTCATCCTGTCTGTACCCTCACTTACTTTATTTATAGTACCGGACAAATAAAAGGCAAATGCCAGTGCAAGTAAGCCCGACAAAATGGCAACAATTAGTAAACTGTTCATCATTTTCTCCTTTTTAATTTTTATTTATATAACTTAAAAAACCTTTCAAAGATGTCATTATGTACATACTCCTCACTTGGAGTACATTCACTGAAAATGCAACAGTAAAAGGTCGTTAATTATATCAAAATATAAGCTAATGAATAGCTACCAAAGCTATGGACAAAAGTATGAATAATATAGCGGTAACAGATGTTATCTTTTTATAAAATTCGTCCAAACCCTTTGCCTTATTGCCTGAAAGATTATCACTCATACCTGACACCGCTCCAGAAAAACCGGCATCACGACCTGATTGCAACATTATACTGAATATAAGTGCTACACTGACTATCATCTCTAATATAATAAGTCCTGTCTTCAAAAATATCACCTCCAACATCTGATTTTACAATCTGTAGACAAATCAAGACTACAGATATTCCATAAATCACACAATTTGCAATGATGATTTTATCATAAATCAAAAAAATTGACAATATATAATTAGAAAAAATTGCCTTTTAATTGAAAAAATATACAATATTTTTATTTCACTTTTTCTAAAATATATCTTAGCGAAAGCAATTTGAATTGACAACAATTATTATTAGTGATACAATTATTAGAATAATTCTAATTATTGTATTGTATTTTATTAAATTTATTTTTTTAGGGTAGAATAATATTGCTCAAAGGGAGGATTGTAATGTTTGAAACCGAACAAATGCAGATGCAAAACAATGGTATAAAGCCTTCAAAACATAGACTTTTGATACTTAATTATCTTAACACCAGCAATGTCACACATCTGACAGCAGACGATATTTTTGAGCATTTTAGAAACAGCGAGCACAATATTTCTCTCGCCACTATTTACAATACATTGAACCTTTTCAAAGAAAAAAACATAGTGTCTTTTGTCAGAATGCAAAACGGCGAGTATAAGTATGAGACTACCTTGGGCGAACACGTTCATTTTGAATGTGTCAAATGCAAGAAAATATATAATATGCCTTCTATCAAAGAATATTTTGAAGAAAATAATAAGGGTTTTATAGTCAAGGAACAGGAAGTTTTGTTTCGTGGTATATGCAATGACTGCAATAATTAATTATTAAGATAGAAGATTTTCTACCTATATATCATTAATATTTCTCCTTAACTGTGATTTGATTTTAGCTTATTATATATAATCTGCTATTATATGGTCTTGCATAATATAAAAATCAAATATACAGCAAAAAATATCCTTATGTCTCATTGATATTAGGATTAATTATTTTAAGGAGGAATAGATGAATCTGTCAATATCAAATATAGCCTTTGCCTTTTTGCTGACACTTTTTGCCGGAGTCTCTACCGGACTTGGTGGAATAGCAGTATTAAAGGCGAAGATTACAAATATGAAATTTTTAGCAGCCTCATTGGGATTTTCAGCTGGTGTAATGATATATGTGTCCTTTGTTGAAATTTTCGATGAGGGCAGTAAGCATCTTATATCTACAATGGGTGATAAAAAGGGACAGATAATTTCGGTCTTATCATTTTTTGCAGGAGTGGCAATCATAGGAATTATTGATAAACTCATACCTCAAGAAAGTAACCCCCACGAAATGGTCAATATTACAGAGCTTGAGACAGCCTGTAGAATAGACCAAAATTCTGAAGAATGTATAGCACTAACTAAGATGTTCAAGGAAAAAGAAGATGCAGCTCTCAAGAGAACAGGTATTTTTTCAGCTCTTGCAATAGCTATACACAACTTCCCGGAAGGTATGGCTACATTCATATCTACTCTTGGCAATCCTCAGCTTGGTATTACTATAGCTATAGCCATAGCCATACACAATATACCTGAAGGCATATCTGTAGCTATACCTGTATACTATGCTACAAACGACAGGAAAAAGGCGATAATTCTTGCCTTTTTATCCGGAATAGCAGAGCCTGTAGGTGCTCTTATTGGCGGTCTTATACTCTTACCTTTTTTGAACAATACTGTAATGGGCATAGTTTTTTCCATGATTGCAGGAATTATGGTATATATATCATTAGATGAACTGCTACCTACAGCTGAAAAATACGGTGAACATCACATTGCAATATATGGAGTCATCAGCGGTATGGCTGTCATGGCTATCAGCCTGTTGTTATTATCTTAAGGAGGATTTATGCTATATGTACTTGGTATAGGCTCAGGAACAAAGGAAAATATGACCTTTGCCTGTTATGACGCCATACAAAAGTCTGACATCATAGTCGGCTATGATAAATATGTAAAACAAATAGAAAATTTGCTGGATAATCAGGAGATATACTCCACTACTATGACAGGAGAAATTCAAAGATGTAAAAAAGCTGTTGAATTTGCAAAAAGCGGTAAAAATGTCAGCGTCATCTGCTCCGGAGACAGCGGTATATACGCAATGTCAGGACTTATATTGGAACTTGCAGACGAAAATCTGCCTGTAACCATCATCCCCGGTGTTACTTCTTCCACTCTTGCATCTTCCTTACTTGGAGCACCTATTATGCATGACAGCTGTTCTATTTCTCTTAGCGACTTGCTTACACCAATCGAAGTCATATACAGGCGTGTGGAATGTGCCGCAATGGCTGACTTTGTCATCTCATTTTACAATCCCAAGAGTAAAAAAAGAGCTGATTATTTGAAAAATGCAGTTGAGATTCTACTTAAATATAAGAAGGCAAAAACTCCTGTAGGCATAGTAAAAAAAGCCTATGACAGTGAGCAGGAGATATATATTACTACTCTTGACAGCATAGACTATAATCTTGTGGACATGCACTCAATAGTAATAGTAGGTAATGACTCCAGCTATATAAAAAATGGAAAGATTATAACAAAACGTGGATATGAAACAAAGTACAAAGAGGAATTTAATGAGTAAAATCTGGATAATTGGCGGAACAACAGAGACATTTGAAACAGCAGAAAAACTGCTAAGTAATAAAAAAGACATCATTATAACTGTGGCTACAAAGTATGGCTTGGAGGAATTTGCAAAATTTTCGCCCTATCTTTTGCAAAAAAGTATGGATGAAAGTCAAATGGAGGAGTTTTGCAAGGAATATAATATCAAAAAGATAGCCGATATCTCTCATCCCTATGCACAAAATGTGTCAAAAAATGCCCTTGAAATATCTAAAAAACTAAATATCCCATACTTCAGATACGAAAGGAAAAACACAAATATAAACTACAAAAATGCCGATAAAAATATTTTCTATGTAAACTCTCATAGCGAGGCTATAAGTCTGGCAAAGGAAAAAAACTTTCAAAAAATACTGCTTACAACAGGAATAAATAACGCCTTTGACTATGTATATGCAAATTTCCCACAACTTTATATAAGAATACTTCCTCGAAGTGAGCAGATAAAAATGCTTGAGGAGGCTTCATTTCCTTCTAAAAATATAATAGCAATGCAGGGGCCTTTCTCACTGGATATGAATATAGCCACTATAAAATATTGTAATGCTGATGTCATCATCACCAAGCAAAGCGGAACTGCCGGAGGATATGATGAAAAGATACAGGCATCAATTTCTTGCGACATTTCCTGCATAGTTATCAAAAGGCCACAAAGTTTTGGCACGAATTTCAAAAATTTAGAAGAGTTTATTCAATGTTTAATAAATAATTAATATTTTGTAAAGAATTTGTAAGTATACTTTTTTTTAATGTAAGTGTATAATGAAAACATAGAATTTAAGAAATTCATTATTAATATGCAAGATTTCTTAATCTTACATATAATTAAAAAGGAGGATATGATGAAACTTAAAAAACTTACGTCACTGGTTTTATCCGGTGCCATGGTACTTGGTATGGCGTTTTTTACTCCATCAAAAGCTGATGAAGTAAGCAACTCTTACTTTGATGCTATGAAGAACGTTGCTTCGTGGAACAAAGCAGAATCAAAGGTAGATTTGAATCTTAACTTGGACTTGAAAGCCTTGGGCGATGAATACAAGGAGTTTTCGACAGATTACAACTTGAAACTCGATACTGCTATCGACACTGATGCTGTACTTGGCAAGATAAATGCTAAATTTACATCTTCAGCTTTCAAAGATCTTAAAATCCCTGAATTTACAATGTTTTTCAGCAAGAATGACTTCTATATAAACAAAGATGTATTCAATATGTACATGGCTGAATCAGGATACGCCAAACAGACTAAAAAAGACTTTGTAAAGATGACTTTTGACAAGGTTCTTGCAGACTCAATGGGAGTAGATGCTAATTTCTACAAGAGTATAATGGAACAAAGCACATCAAAAGAAACTTCTGAAAAGATGTTCAACTATCTAAGTAAGATAGATATAGGCGTTGATATGGGTCTTACTAAAGATGCTGACACATACAAACTTGACTGGAATTCAGACAAGATGGTGGATGTGACTAACGCTTATATAAAATATACACTTAAAAACCCAGAAACTTTCCTAAATATGTACAAAGATGTATACGGTGTTGACTTACTTGCTGAAATGAAAAAATCAGACAGCACTATGACTGAAGCAAAGTTCAAAAAATCTATGAAAGAAGCCTTAACTCAATGGGAAAAAGAAGTTGAACCGACACTTCCTAAGATTAAAAAAGTTATAGCAGGCTCAAAACTTTCAGTTGAAGAGAACTTCGGCAAAGAAGATTATTCACAAAAAGTTACATTTAAATTATCTCTTGACTTGAATAGAATTACTGAAATGTCAGAAGGAACAAAATACACAAAACCTATGGTAGTATCTGCAACACTAACTTCAAATGCTACTTCTAAGAAGATGGAAAAAGTTGATTTAACTGTTCCTACAGATGTTGAAGTTTTCGACATAGTAAAATATGTTAAGGAAGAAGACGAAAAGCTTAAAAAAGACATCAAAAAGATGAAAGATGAAGAAAAGAAGCTTTCTGAACAAGGTCCTGTATTTGATAAAAAAGATGTAAAAGAACAAGAAACAAAGGTTGAAGAAACAAAATCAGACAAAATGTCTACAACAACTTTTAATGAAACAAATTTACCTGAAGAAAAACCTTATAAGGTAACATTGGATCCTAACAAAAAAGAATTAAAAGTATATTATAAAGGCGAAGTTGCTCCGGCTCTAAAAGTTGAAACTAAGACTGAAAAAGGCGTAGTTTATCTTCCTACTCAAATGATGGAAGATGAAGTATTGATGAAACTACTCGATACTGAACAAAACTATGTTCCTTTCAAGGCAACTATGGAAAAAAACGGCTACACAGTTGCTGTTGACTCTAAGACAGGTGTATTAACAGCTTCAACAAAAAAAGCTGCAGCTCCTACTTATCCTGAAGAAAAACCTTACAAAGTAACAGTAAAACCAAGCACAAAAGAACTAAGAGTATATTATAAGGGTGAAGTTGCTCCGGCTCTAAAAGTTGAAACTAAGTTTGTAAAAGGCACTTTATATCTTCCAACAGAAATGATGGAAGACGAAGTATTGATGAATCAAATCGATACAGATCAAAACTATGTTCCTTTCAAAGCAACTATGGAAAAAAACGGCTACAAGGTTTATTGGGATAAAAAGACAAAAACTACAGTAGCAGAATTAAAAAAATAATAAGTAATCTCTGATTTTACGACATCCTTTTTTGGGATGTCGTTTTTTTGCCTTATGATAAAATCGCACTTGTATAAATTGAAAATAATTGTTATAATAACTAATTGAAGTTTTGATACTAATAATATGTAATGATATATTTTTTTATTTATAAGCTTAAACTATCATAAAATACAATACTTTTTCATATCAAAGCTACATTACTTATAAATCCTTATTTGCAAGAAAGTATAATATATGAATAGTTTCAATGGTCTTAAACTTTTTAATATTAATTAGTATCATATTAATAAAGATAATTTTTAGGGGGAATTATTGATGGTAGCATATGCACAAGGTGCCAATGCCGCAGGTGCTGCAGGTGCCGGAGGACTGCTTTTTCCATTAGTGATAATGGTGGCATTTTTTTATTTTTTCATAATCAAGCCTCAGAAAAAAAGACAACAACAGATGGAAGATATGAAATCAGCACTAAAAGTAGGCGACAAAGTTGTACTTTACAGCGGACTTGTAGCTGTAATAGTAGCTGTGGAAGAAGACGAACTTATACTTGAAGTTGAGCCTGACAATGTAAGGCTTAGATTCAAAAACTGGTGTGTGAGAAATGTAGTCGCTGATGAAAATGAAGCTGCAGATGACGACAATCCTGATGAAACGGATGACGAAAGTACAAGTGAAGATGTAGAAGATACAAATCAGACGGATAAAGAAGTCGTAGCAGAGTAGATAAGTCAATTTCAGGAGGAGTTTTATGAGGTTTAAATCAAAGAGAAATTTTATCTCTGTAATCATTTTACTTATTATTTTATGTGTCATATCAGCATTTGGTATACCGTCAGGAGGCGGCTATCTGCTAAAACCTGTATACCAAAGGATAAATCAAGGTCTTGACCTTAAAGGTGGAGTTTACGTCGTATATGAGGCGCAAACTGATGCAACAGGTGATGAACTTGCAAAAATAATCAACCAGACTATAGAAGTATTCAGAAAAAGAATAGACGGAATGGGTCTTACAGAGCCTGTCATAGTGCGTGACGGCGACAAGCGTATCAGGATAGAACTTCCCGGTGCAACAAATGTCAATGATGCCATCCAAACCATAGGTAAGACAGCCCAACTTACTTTCTTAAATGAAGAAGGCAAGAAACTGCTTGACGGTTCTCATGTTAAGGAGTCAAAGGTCGGTACTAACCAACAAGGACAATATGTAGTAACGCTTAAATTTAACGACGAAGGTGCAAAACTATTTGGAAAAGCTACAAAAGAAGCCGCTCCAAGTAAGAAAAGAATAATAATAATGCTTGACGACAAAGTGCTTTCCGCTCCTACTGTAAACCAGGAGATACTTGGAGGAAATGCTGAAATCTCAGGTAGTTTTACTGTGCAATCAGCAAGTGAACTTGCAAATCTTATCCAAGCCGGAGCCTTGCCTGTAAACTTTACTGAAATTGAAAGTTCTACAAAGTCGGCACAACTTGGTGACGAAGCATTACTAAAATCTGTTCAAGGTGCAGCCATAGGTATCTTCCTTGTAATGTTATTTATGCTTATATATTACAAAATACCCGGTCTTATTGCAGATATTGCACTTGGATTCTATATGCTTATATTCTTATTCTTATATACATCACTTGGTGCCACTCTTACACTTCCGGGTATAGCAGCCTTGATACTTTCGGTAGGTATGGCGGTCGATGCCAATGTCATTATATTTGAGAGAATAAAGGAAGAAATAATTGAGGGCAAGAGTGTAAAAGCAGCATTGAAAAATGGCTTTTCAAAAGCTTTTTCAACAATAATGGACTCACAAGTAACAACAGTAATAGCAGGTATAGTTCTCTATGCCTTTGGTACAGGTCCTATCAAGGGTTTTGCAGTTACTTTGATACTTGGTATCATAGTTTCACTTTTTACAGCAATAGTTATAACAAAATTCCTTTTCCAAAACTTACTTGGATTTATAGACATACAAAATACAAGTCTACTTGGAATTAACCAAAATAAAAAAGTTGATAAAGAGATAAAGGATACTAAGTTAAAAATTGTAGACAAATTCAAGATATTTGCCGGTATATCTATAGCAATAGCTGTAATAGGTATAGGTCTTGGATTTACAAAAGGATATAATATGGGTATCGACTTTACAGGCGGTACTACTATAGATATCAACCTTCACAAATATGTTGAAAACAATGAACTACTTGATATAATCAAAGCTTACGATACAACTGCAAGCGTAGACTACCTTGGAGAATCAAAAGACAAGATACAGATAAAAACTACAGAAAAGATGGAAGAGAGCAAGAGACTTGAAGTATTTTCAAAATACAAGGAAAAATATGGCTTGAAAGATACAGATTTGCTACAATCAGGCTACATCGGACCGTCAATAGGTAAGGAAATACAATCAAAGGCTGTAGTATCAGTGATAATAGCAAGTATATTCATGCTGATTTACATCTCTTTCCGCTTCAAATTTACCTTCGGTATATCAGCCATCATGGCCTTGGTACATGACGTTCTCATAGTAATTGCAATATATGCAATATTCAGAGTGCCTGTCAATTCGCCGTTTGTCGCTGCTATACTGACAGTTGTCGGTTACTCTATAAACGACACTATAGTTGTATTTGACAGAATCAGAGAAAATGCAAAGCTCCATCCTAAGATGGACAAAATGACATTGGCAGATGTATCTATAAGACAGACTGTAACACGTTCAATAAACACATCAGTTACAACTTTGCTTTCTATACTGATGCTCTATATCTTGGGTGTGGACTCTATCAAAGAATTTACATTCCCTCTACTTGTAGGTATATTGTCAGGAACGTACTCTTCTATATTTATCGCCAGCCCTCTATGGGTACTGTTTGAAAAGATAAAAGAAGATAAGAAAAAACAAGAGCTTGCTCAAAAAAAGAAAAAATAATGTAAACAAAGAAAAGTCCTTATCGGGAAATTGAGATAAGGACTTTTTTAAAACAATTTTATACTAATACTAAAAAGTTATAAAAAAGATATATAATTGTATTACAGTAGAATTGTTGATAATTAATAAAATGTAATTCATTAGTCATAAATACTTAGTATTATAAATAGTGATTAGTATAATACTAAAAAGCTATAAAAAAGCCCGGTAATTTTATTACAGCAATATTATTGATAATCTGCAAAATATATAATTTGCTAAAATAACAATATTCGCATTATAAATGCTGATTTGTATAATTTATACTAAAATCTAATAAAAAAATGGATAAAATACATTTACTGTATTTATAATAAAGTCAAAAGTCATATACAATTTTTAAAAAGTTGCTTATGAAGATTATCCATAGATTAAATAGATAATAGTATTACTAATTAAAGTAATATAAATTATTTTATTATATTTTAACATAATATCTGTTTTACATAGGAGATACATAAGTGAAAAAAATACTAATAATAGGTGGGGGAGCAGCAGGAATAATGACAGCCCTCACAGCTAAAAATGAAGATAACGAAGTTAGCATAATAGAAAAAAATAAGACACTTGGACAAAAGCTCTCCATAACAGGTGGTGGCAGATGTAATATCACCAATATAAATGACAGAGATGAGTTTTTTAAAAACATTGTAAGTAACAGCAAATTCTTTTACAAAGCCTTCTATCATTTTTCCAACTATGATCTGATATTATTTCTGGAGGAAATGGGTATAAAATTATCCTATGAAAAAGACAGGGTCTACCCTCAAAATCAAAGCGCCCAAAAGTTGGTAAATGCTCTGACGGATAAATTAAAAAAACAAAATATAAGAGTAAACTTAAGCGAAAAGATGACCGATATAATCATAAAAGATGATAGAGTGATCAAAATCTCTACGAATAAGGTAAACTATTTTTTAGACAAAGACTTCTCTCATGTAGTCTTGGCAACAGGCGGACTGTCTTATAATAAAAATGACAGTTTTGAAATCTTGAAAAACAAGATAAAAATAACTCCTCTATATCCTTCACTTGTGTCTGTCAACACAGTTGAAGACTTTTCACATCTGTCAGGTATATCTTTGCAAAATGCAAAAGTACAAGCCCATATCGACAATAAGAGCTATCAGACTCAAGGAAATCTCATCTTTACAAACAAGGGTGTCAGCGGTAGCGCTGTAATGGATTTGACGGCTTATATAAGCCCCTTTCAAGATAAGTACAACAAAGACAATCCTTATAAGCAAAATTTGGAAGAAGTAATAAGCTATAAGGGAGAAAAGATATTTTTAAATATTGATTTTTTACCAAGTCTAAGCTATGAAGATTTGCAAAATATACTTTTTGACAATTCCAAAAAGAAGCTTAAGACTAAATTGTCAGCTTATATTCCACTAAAATTATCTACATTCTTAGTCCAAGACTATGACAATATAGATGTTCACAATCTTAAAAAGGCTAAAAAATCTGAAATAATAAGTAAGATTAAAAATTTTAGCTTGCAAATTAAGAGTTACGGCAGTATACAATCAGCAATTGTAACAAAGGGAGGAATAGACTTAAACGAAATATCGCCATCTACTATGAGATTTAAAAAGATTTCTAATCTCTATGCAGTTGGAGAATGTATAGATCTTGACGCACTTGAGGGAGGTTACAACCTTCAGATTGCGTTTTCTACAGGACATCTTGCAGGATACCGCTTATCCCTGGAATAAGCTGACTACAATATACTACAATTTTAAAAAAACTAACTAATACTAAAATCTAATAAAATAATGGATAAATCTTTTTCAGTGCATTTATAATAAAGCCATAAACCATATGCTACATTGTAAGTCATTTATGAAAATTATCCATATGTTAAATAGATAATAGTATAATATTGGTAAATATTCGCCAATATTAAGCTTTGAAAATCAAAAGGAAGGAGGGAAAACATTGGAAAAAAAGCATACAGAATTTTTCATTGCCACTTTGTCAATATTTTTTATGCTTTACAGTCTCTTAATACTGAGTCAAAATACAGAAATATCAAATGTTATCTCAGTACTTATGGTTTTGAGTACCTTAATTTTTTTTCTGTTAAATTTTCAAAGATCAAAGAGCAAAAACAGGACAAATGCTATTTGCGTCGTTATTTACTGCTTTTTCAGAACGGTACTTGACGTAAACAGATTACTTACATCACATGGAAACAGCGTCATCAGTGAGACTGTTTCCGATATTTTATACTCCTCATCTTCAATATTCATACTTGTTCCTGTAGCTCTTATATTTGTAAGCAAACTGGAATTAATAGACAAAAAACAGCTACTGATAGATTCTATTGCTATAGCAGCCTGTCTTTATTATATACTGGAACTGATATTCTATGCAGCCCTTGCCAATGTAAGAGGAGATATAACACATGCACATATAATATTTCTGGTACTTGCACTTGATATAATACTAAATACAAGTTTATTCTTCTTGTTTTCTGTATTTAAAATCAGCTTTTTCCAAAAAGAAGATACTTTGAAAATAGTTGCGATAATAGTTATTTGCTTTGCCAACTCTCTAAGAGTATACACAAGTATGCTTCAAAATCAGTATCATTATATCATATTTATGGTAACATACTTTTTATTTTTCTCTGTAATTACACAGACTCTTATATTTATGAAGGATGATGATACAAAAGCTGAACTCATGCCAAAATTTAAGATACACAATATAATAATGAGCAAAACTACCAATACGATATTATTCTTATTTTCTTTTGTAGTCTTCATAGAAGTTTTGCTATATTATCTGAATGTGGAAAAAAATATCACCAACATATTTTCAGTCCTTTTTGCTATGATATTATATCTTTTATCAAATTTAAATGAAAAGAACAACATTTTGGAAAAAAATACCAAACTCGCTATAGAAAGTGAAGTATCAATAAAGGCTTATAATGATATGAAGGGCGAGTATAACAAAATAATTAATATGTCCAGAATAGATCCCCTGACAGGTCTGAATAATCGTAGTTATATGATGGCTGTCTTTGATGAGTTGGATAGCGAAAAGTCACTGGATAACTTTGCTGTCTTTGTAATAGATATAGTACAGTTTAAGACTATAAATGAAATTACGGATCATAAGACAGGCGACCTGGTACTCAAAGAGATAGCTTCATTGCTAAAGACAATGTTTCCTGATGAATTGATATTTAGAGCTGACTCCAACGAATTTGCAATACTAATACAGGATAAGATTCAAGATGAAGATCAACTTTATCTAAAATCTCAAGATATAGCTGTGCTGCTTACATCCCCTATCATATTTGATAATTACACTTTCAACCCTGATATAGCTATAGGATGTGACAGATACAATGAAAATATAAAAAACTATCTCGATATATTTAAAAATGCTGAATATGCCTGTGCATATTCTAAGAAAAACTTTACAAATTCATACTGTATCACTGTTTTTGGTGATGAAATAGCCGGAATATTGTCAAAAAAGACAATGATAGAAAAAATGCTTCACAAGATAAACTTTGAAGAAGAATTTATAATGTATTATCAGCCACAGTTTGATATAGACGGCAAAAATTTGATAGGAGTCGAAGCCCTACTTCGTTGGTATTCTCCGAAAATTGGAGCCATGATTCCTCCAAGTGACTTTATTCCTGTAGCCGAGGAGAGTAATATAATCACAAAACTTGTAAGATTTACCATACTCAGTGCAGTCCCTCAGATTAAGGAATGGAATGAACAATACGGTACAAATCTGAAAATGTCTATCAACCTTTCACCAAAATATCTAAATACTGAAAAGTTTTTAAAAGATTTGAAAGATATAATAAATCAGGTAAACATCAGTCCTACATGGCTTGAATTCGAAATAACGGAAAATTCTCTGATGAGATCCGGAAAAAAGATAGTGGATTTTTTTGAAAAGCTTATAGATATGGGAATAGGTGTCAGTATGGACGATTTCGGTACAGGATATTCATCACTTGCCTATCTGAAACATTTCAAATTAACAAAGCTGAAGATAGCAAGAGAGCTTATTGAAAGTATAGAAACAAACGGCACAGAAACAAAGATAGCCGAAGCTGTAATAACAATGTCAGAAGCACTTGGCATAACAGTAATAGCTGAGGGAGTAGAAAAGAAAGAACAAAGAGACAAACTCAAAGATTTGGGTTGTGACCAGATACAGGGATTTTTATACGGAAGACCTGTTCCTGCAACAGAGTTTGAGAGAAAATATCTAAAAAAATTGACAGAAAAAAGCACCTGAAAAACAGGTGCATTTTTTGTCTTTGAAACAAGATGAATCTTATTTTGAGTAGAACTCTACTATAAGAGATTCAGTTATTTCTATTGGAACATCTTCTCTGTTTGGAAGAGAAACGACCTTTCCGCTGTAATTATCTATATCTTTTTGAAGATATGGAAGTGTTACATTTGAAGCGGCAAAATTATCTTTGAATAATTGTGTAGATCTTGATTTTTCTCTAAGAGTTATAGTATCACCTACAGAAACTTTGTATGAAGGGATGTCTACTTTCTTTCCATTTACAAGAAGGTGTCCGTGATTTACTATTTGTCTTGCTTGTCTTATTGAAGATCCGAAGCCAAGTCTGTACGCTATATTGTCCAGTCTCATTTCCAATCTCAATATTAATTTTTCTCCCGGATTTTCTTGTGATTTAAGAGCATCTTCTACGTATTTTGCAAATTGCTTTTCAAGTACGTCATAATATGCTTTCAACTTTTGTTTTTCAAGAAGTTGCTTTCCATATTCAGACATTTTCTTAGTAGGTTTTGGTCCTCTTTTTAATGCTTTCGGATGTCCACAAACATTTACTCCGAATCTTCTTGCCACTTTGAATCTTGGTCCTCTTTGTCTTGCCAATTGATTTTCCTCCTAATTGGAACATAATTTAATATAATTAAATATCTATTACGCACCAACAGCCGTGAGAAAATTATAATATAAAAAAATACATTTGTAAATAGCAATATAAAAAATTTGAGCAAACAAAATAATATATTAGTTTTAATGCTAAAATCCAATAAAATAGCAACAATATATTTTTAGAACATTTATATTGATTTCAAAAATCATATATTATTTCAATAAAATTTCAATGATTAAAACATGGATTAAACAGATAATAGTTATGAGTAAGTATAATAAAATGAAAATTAATAGCTCATACTTCAAATTTTTACTTTGAGTATGAGCTATTTATAAGCTTACTTAATTAAAAACTGTCATATAGGAAGATTGCCAAAGTTTGCAAGTAAATACAATAAAAACTTTTCACGTGCCATTCCCCATATTATTCCTAATACAACCGAGAAGAACATCCACTTTAATATAGCGATAACAAAATCCACATCAATATATCTCAATACCCAAAAACTTGCTGAAGATACTATTAATACAATAATAGGAATACCTGGTCCGAAAAATTCAAATCTACTTCCGGCATCTGCAAGCAAATTTATAGTGAGATATGAGAGGGAAACAACTGTATCTATCTGTGCCATAAATGTAAAGACAAAATATAGAAATATCTGTAGCATAAAAAGAAAGATAATTGCACCAACTGCATCTAAGGTAAAGCTCATACCTAAAAGTACAATAAAAGCTCCAATAACAGGTAGACTTATGTAATATCCATTGTTTTCATCCATCAACCTGTAGTAGTAAAACATACCTGCTCCTATTGCAATCAACTTAATTAAACTTATAATCGACATAGACTTCCTCCTTCAATTCTGATGATTCCGCTTTCTCATATAAAATTTTTACAATGAAATATTAATACTAAGAACCTCTAAATAATCATTAATATATTTTTACTTCTAAAGCATTAAAAATTCTATTTATGTATGTAATATAATAATATCAATAAATATAATTTGGTGTTACACTTTTATCTTAATCTATGAATAATGTCCGCCCATAGTTATAAAAATAGTATATGATTTATGACTTTATTATAAATTATCTGGAAATATTTTATGAATAATTTTCATACATTAGTATTAAATTTAAAAGAGAAAGCTGACATAATAACATTAAAACTTCAAAAATGACTTCTTAAACATTTTACAATAAATTCAGTTTTTTAGCAAGAAAAAACCTGCCGTAATTTTACGACAGGTCTTTTTTTTAGACGCTATAGCCCTACGCCTTTATAAGAGTTTGTTGGCTACTTTCAAGCACCGCTCCGGTAAATTTGTCCACTTTTGCAGTACCATATATCAGCATGTTGTTCTCCGCTATATAGTTGCCAAGTGCCTTGATATCGTCTTGTGTAGCGTCTATCTTAACGTTTTTAAGGCTTATGCTTTTTTCTTTGGTATCATTAAGTTTGAATTTAAGTTTTAGTGTATTCATATCTTACCTCCTATTTCATTGTTACTGTTTGTTGTACTTCCACATCTGCAGATGCCACTTCCTGCACCTTGGCTATAAGTGGAAGCATTGCAAATATCACTTCATCGCTTACAGCTGCGTCTACCTTACTTATGGTATTTTGCGCATATTTGTCTTTGCCTGCTGCTGTAGTACCTGATTTGTACTTAAATTTCAGTGTTTTTGTTCCTTGTGTCTTAGTCATCTTACATTCTCCTTTACATTTAATTTTTAAACTTATAAGTTTGTTTTGAAATATATTTCATCTTTTCAACAAGTAATATCCTCTATCTTGAAAAAAGGTATACTACTTAAAATTAATTTTTTTGTACTTCTATTGCATTTGCCAATTTGTTCATGGATTCTGAAAGTTTTTCCATCTTGGACTCCAATCTTGTCAGTACATATAGTGTGATGGCCATTGGAAAGCCCACATTACCTATAAGTGACACAACTTCGTTCATCACCTTTCACCTCCTACATTGATTTTTTCAGATTTTCAATAGCTCTTTTCTTTATTTTCTTGGCGTAGATATAAGATATGTTCATATCTTTTGCCACCTTTTTGAGTTTCTTATTTTTAAGCACATTTTCCCTTATTATATAGCACTGCTTTTCTTCAAGATTTTCCACCATACTCGTTATTTCATAGTCGTAGATGTCATTTTGACTTATATCTGAGTCATAGAGCTCGTCGCAGGAGATATTTTGCTCGAAGTTTTGCTTGAAGTATAGTCTTCTGAAATAATATTCCATATATGCCTTGATATATCCGCTGAATTTGTGGTATTTCTTGTATTCATAGGAAAGAGTCCTTTGTATCAGCTCCACTATGCCGTCTTGCATAAAGTCCTCGTCATACCTGTCGAAATACTTCATCATCAGCTTGACTATCAGCGGTTTGAAACTTGAGATTATCTCTTCAAGTGCTTGTGTCTTTTCGTATTCGTCACCTTCAAAAAATATCACTACCAAGTTTTCCACGTCTTCATAAGTCTTGAAATTATTCATATCTACTACCCTCCTGTAATTAAAACTTTGCTTTGCCTTAGTATTTAGATTTCTAATTATAATATCCGTATTTTATTGAAAAAGTATACGGAAGAAAAATAAATTTTATTTCAAATACCGGGGAGTTTTGAAATTATTATGATATTATAGCATAAGAACAGAAATTTTATAAGATGATATTTTATATTTTTAGTTTTTTATATGTATTTTAATTTCTAATGAATTGTTTAAGCTAAAGACAACTATATTTTTAATTCCATAAAATTATTCTTTGATAATCGTGATAAAAAATGATATAATATAAGGCACAGAGTCCCTTGCGGACAATATAATTAAGACAGAGTTCTATACGAACAATAAAAAAGCGGTCGGAGACGGTCGCTTTTTTTATTGTTCTAAAAATAATTTTATACCTTATTCCATATCTTCGTATATTACTTGATAAAAGTATGGATGATAAAAACTGAATTAGAAATCAATAAATCAAAAAAAATTTATACTTAATATTTAATTCAAAATTTCTCATTCTATATTCATACATTTAAAATAATATAACAAGGAGGAAGATATGATTAAACAACACTATCTTACAAACAACGACTGCTACAAACAGGGCAGAAAAATGCAAATCAAGGGTCTGATGCTCCATAGTGTAGGATGCGGAGTGGAAAATCCTATGAACTTTATCAAGTCTTGGAATAAGGCGGGAGTTTACAAATGTGTTCATGCATTTATCGATGAACATGACGTATACGAGACACTGCCCCACGACTACAGAGCATGGCACTGTGGCAAGGGAGAAAAGGGAAGTTTTAACGACGGATATATGGGTGTAGAGATGTGCGAGCCCTCATCCATAGTCTATGTTTCAGGCTCATCCTTTGTGGATAAGGACGCAGAACATACTAAAACTTTTGTCAAAAACACTTACAAAGTCGCAGTGGAATACTTCGCACATCTATGTAGTAAATACTGCCTCAATCCCTTGGCAAAAAACGTGATAGTATCCCATAGCGAAGGCCATAGACTTGGCTTTGCAAGTGACCATGGAGATGTGGAGCATCTATGGGACTATGTGGGGCTGAGCATGAATCAATTTAGAAAGGATGTGTTTTACAGCATGGTCAAAAACATCAAAGACGAGTCAACTAAAAAAGAAAGTATAGTAAAGATACTAAGCAACTGTATAATAGCAGAAAATATGCTTGTCAATGAAAAGATGAGCAAAGTCCACACTATAAAGGTTGAAAATTACAACTATGTGAAATTGGACGACCTGAAAAATTTAGGACTAAGTGTAGGCTATGACAAGGCAAATAAAATAGTAAGCATAAACTTTGCTGTAGAAAAAGCCTAAAAAATAACTATCCACTAACTTAATATCTCAACTTTTTAATAGTCAAGATTTATTCTTGGCTATTTTTTTTGCTATATAATTTTAGTATTTTTATTATTCAATCATTTTTTTGGGTATTAAACTCAAATTAGCTATAAATATTTGACTAATGACGAAATTATAATAATTATAGAATAATATTTAAATATCTAATAATATCAATGTCTAATCTATGTTTTTATTTAAAGGGGGAATTTGTTTGGTATTTCATAGCGAGGACATATCCAAGGTAATAGAGCATTTGGATACTGACACTACAAACGGTCTTAGTGATGAGCAAGTCGCAAAAAGAAGGGAAAAATACGGCGAAAATAAACTGAAAGAAAAGAAGAAAAGAACTCTTTTGGAGCGTTTTTTGGAACAGTTTAAGGACGCTATGATAATCATACTTATAATTGCAGCGGCAATATCATTTGCAGTGGCAATTATTGAACAGGACTTGGGTGAATTTATAGAGCCAAGTCTTATACTGCTCATCGTCATAGTCAATGCGATAATAGGAGTAATGCAGGAAAGCAAAGCGGAAGCTGCACTTGAGGCACTGCAAAATCTGTCTGCACCTCATGCAAGAGTAGTAAGAAATGGACAGGAAAAGATAATAGACGCTGTAGAGCTTGTGCCAGGCGATATCATACATCTTGAAGCGGGTGATTTTGTTCCTGCAGATTCAAGACTTATTTCGAGCAGCTCACTTAAAAGTGAAGAGTCTGCACTTACAGGCGAGTCTGTACCATCTGAAAAGGACGCCAATGCAATAGTAAAAGAGGACGCTCCTCTTGGCGACAGATCTGATATGATATTTTCAGGTTGTTCGATAACTTACGGTACGGCAACAGCAGTAGTAACATCTACAGGTATGGAAACTCAGATGGGAAAAATCGCCAATTTACTTAACAGCGAAGAAAACGGAAGTACCCCACTACAAAGAAAACTCTCTCAACTGAGTAAATACTTAGGCTTTATGGCTTTGGCAGCTTGTGCGATAATATTTACTGTAGGCATGATGAACAAAATCCCTACACTTGAGATATTTATGACAGCTGTATCACTTGCTGTATCAGCAATACCTGAAGGACTTCCGGCTATAGTTACAGTCGTGCTGTCTATAGGAGTGCAAAGAATGGTAAGGAAAAATGCCATTATACGCTCACTACCTGCGGTAGAAACACTTGGCGGAGCCTCTATCATATGCTCAGACAAGACAGGTACACTTACCCAAAACCGTATGACACTTTTAAAAGCCTTTGTTGACGGTGAAGAAGAAGCTGAAGACATCAATAACCTTAACTCAAATAAGGTCAGAAAACTCCTATCTTACGGTACACTTTGCTCCAACGGTAGCGTAGTTTTCAAAGACGACAAGGAAGAACATATAGGCGATCCTACAGAAACTGCCATAGTTTTCGCAGCACACAAAAATTCTCAGCCTAAGGATGAACTCAACGAGAAATATCCGAGGATTGCAGAGATACCTTTTGACTCTGACAGAAAACTGATGACTACAATCAACCGTATTGACGATAAAAACATAGTCATAGTCAAGGGCGCTTTTGACATGATGGCTGACAAATGCATAGCAGGAAATCTTGAACAGGCAAGAAAGATGAACGAAAATATGAGCGGTAACGCACTGCGTGTAATTGCCGTAGCATATAAGGAAATAGACGAAATACCTACAGAAATCCGTGCGCAAGACATGGAAAAAGATTTGACATTCATGGGATTGCTCGGTATGATAGACCCGCCAAGACAAGAGGCAAAAGACGCTGTTGCTGTCTGCAGAAAAGCAGGTATCAAGCCTATAATGATAACAGGCGACCACGTAGTAACAGCCTCTGCCATAGCTACACAATTAGGCATACTTGAATATGGTGATATGGCTATAACAGGTGCGCAATTAGACGATATGAGCGACAAAGAACTTAGCGAAATAGTTGAGAAAATTTCAGTTTACGCCCGTGTTTCACCTGAAAATAAGATAAGAATAGTAAAGGCTTGGCAAGAAAAAGGTCACATAGTATCTATGACAGGTGACGGAGTAAATGACGCACCGGCACTTAAGGCAGCTGATATAGGTTGCGCTATGGGTATTACAGGTACAGATGTATCAAAGGGTGCAGCTGACATGATATTGACAGATGATAATTTTGCCACTATTGTAGACGCTGTACGTGAAGGTAGAGGAATATATGCCAACATCAAAAAAGTCGTGGGCTTTTTGCTTGGAACGAATATAGGTGAAGTCATCACTGTATTTGTTGCAATGCTACTATGGCACAAATCACCTCTTTCAAGCATACACCTACTTTGGATAAATCTTGTCACTGATTCTATGCCTGCTATAGCTCTTGGTATGGAGCCTGTCGAAAAAGACATAATGAACGAAAAACCGAGACCTAAGGATGAGAGCCTGTTTGCACATGGATATGGTGTAAGGATAGTATTGCAAGGCTTTATGTTCGGTATATTATCACTGATAGCTTTTTATGTGGGAAGTACGGCTACAGGAAAGACAGAGGGCGGACAGACAATGACATTTATCGTGCTTGCTCTGTCACAAGTAGTACAGGCATTTAATATGCGTAGTGACAAATCACTTTTCAAGGTCGGATTTTTTACAAACTCTGCTTTGAACAAGGCTGCAGCACTTTCACTATTTATGATAGTAATAGTAGTATTCACACCGCTTTCAGCTTTCTTCTCTCTAATGTCGCTTACAGCAAATCTCTATGCAACAGCAGTAGGACTTATTGTTGCTCCACTTGTAATAATTGAGATTACAAAAGCAATAAGAAGATAAGTACAATTTTTCTATGCTGATTAGCCTAAAAGTAAGCAATAAGTTAAATAATACCATTATATATTTATACCAAATTCTAATAAAATTACAGATAAAATACTTTCAATAAATTTATAACAATGCCACAAATTATATAGTATTTTATAAAAAACTTTTGATAAATATTTTCCATTAGACTAAATATATAATATCATAAAATATCTGTTGGGGGAATCTCTAACAGATATTTTTTAGTCCTTACATTAAATACTTTTACTCCAATTTTGTAACTTTACAAATGCCTACAATAAGGCTATAATTATGGTATAAGTAGTTTATATTAACTATTTTATATTATTAATTTTATTTTAACTTAGGAGAAGGAGATGTCCAATAAAAATAAACCAAACTACACACTCAAAGACAGTTTATTTATAGACCTGTTCTCAGACAAAATGAGATTAATACAACTATACAAATCACTGATAGATGATCAAAAACAAATAAATCCTAAAGATATAGAAATACTGACCATACAAAACATAATACTAAGAGGCATATATAATGACCTTGGATTCAGGGTAAAAGATGAAATAATAATACTGATGGAAGCACAAACTACCTACACAACAAACATAGTGCTAAGAATACTGTTTTATCTATCAGAAACACTAAAAAACTATATAATAGATAGTAGTGAAAACAAAAATCTAAATGAACTCTACAACACAAAACCAAGGATAATACCCAAGATAAAGCTCTTTGTAGTATATACAGGAGACAAGGTGATGCAAGACCATGACTTATATCTCAAAGATGTAATGGTAGAAAACGACATAATATCAGACATAGACATGAAAGTAAGAGTACTATGTACGGGAAGTAAAAAAAGTATCTTAGGACAGTATATATTATTCACAAGAGTTTATACAAAACAGAAAAAAGAATGTAAGGACATAGAGACAGCAGTAAAAAACACAATAGAAATATGTATGAATGATGAGATATTAAAAGAATACTTAGACTATAGAAAGATGGAGGTGCAAGAGATGATAACAGCATTTATGACACAAGAAGAGGCGTTTGAAAGCTTCTTGAAGGATGAGGTAAGAGCAGGTGAAAAAAGAGGTAGAAAAGAGGGAAGAGAAGAAGGAAAGATAGATACATTGATAAACTTCTTTAAAAACGGAATCGGACTTGATGTAATAAGTAAGGGTTTGGGAATGAGTATAGAAGAAGTAAAGAGTATATTAATTGGTAAAGGTTTTGAGGTATAAAGGTGTAAAGTGCCATTTTTGCACCTTCACGAAATAAGAATTACAGAATAATATTCTTATTTAAATATAAGAGATGGAGGTGCAAGAGATGATAACAGCATTTATGACACAAGAAGAGGCATTTGAAAGTTTCTTGAAAGATGAGGTAAAGAGAGGGAGAAAAGAAGGAGAAGAAAAAGGAAAAATAGATACACTGATAAAATTCTTTAAAAATGGTATAGGGCTTGATATAATAAGTAAGTCTTTAGAAATGAGTATAGAAGAAGTGAAGAGTATATTAATTGGAAGAGGCTTTGAAGTTTAATACTAAATTCTAATAGAATAATGGATAAAATGTTTTTAGTACATTTATAATAAAATCATCAATCACAAATTTTTTTAAAAAATATTTACGAAGAATATCCATAGTTCAAATAGATAATAGTATAAATCTACATCACAAATCCTTTGACAAATCTATTTTCAAAAATTAAAACGGACATTTTTCTTAAGAGCAAAAACAAAAGAAAAATGTCCATTTTTTATAAAATATTTCAATAGTTCTATTAGATTTTAGTATAAAACGGATAATTTACTAAAATAACAATCTTCGCATTATAAATGCTGATTAGTATAATGCTTAAACCTAATAGAAAATGAATACATAAATAATATACTGCTTTTAAAAAATTGATAATAATATCCATACATCAAATAGACAATAGTATAACTATGATAAAAAACATACTAATATTTGACAAAAAAGCAAAAAACTTCGCTATTTATCTAAGATCTTAAAAAATCTTCAAGCTTTGCCAGTGACCTGCTCCTATGTGAAATTTGATTTTTCAGCTCCTGTTTTATCTGAGCAAATGTCTTTCCGCCTGCTGCCTTGTCATTTGGCAAAAATAGAGGATCATAGCCAAAGCCGTTTTCGCCCATAGGCGCAAATCCTATCTTACCGTGACATTCTCCACGAAATACATGTTCTTCACCATTTGGAAATACAAGAGCAACTACAGAAACAAACTTTGCCTCTCTCTCATCAGATGTCAATCCCATAAGTGATTTTAGCAATTTCTCATTGTTTTTGATATCTCTTGGCTCCTCATTGCTAAACCTTTTTGAATATACTCCCGGTGCTCCCTTTAAAGCGTCAACCATTAATCCTGAATCGTCAGATAAGACTACAGTATTAGTCAGTTTGCAATACTCCCTTGCCTTTATCAGAGCATTTTCTTCAAAGGTAGTACCTGTTTCCTCAACATCCACATCCAGCAAATTAAAATCTGACAGAGATTTGTATTTCGTGCCGTATTTTGTCAGTATCTTGCCTATTTCGTCCAATTTATGCTCATTTGTAGTGGCAATTAACACCTCTTCGACTTTTGGCTCTTTTTCACCTGTAATCAAATATGTGATTTCATCTCCAAGCACTTCTTTTTGCAAGCTTACAATTTTTTCATTGGCTTGTTCTGCCAAAGTAAGCAAGTCATTTAGAGAATCTCTTGAAAAAGGAGTCTGCTCGCCTGTTCCCTGTATCTCTACAAACTCTCCCTTGCTCGTCATCACGACATTCATATCCACCTGAGCATTGCTGTCCTGCTCATAGCAAAGGTCAAGTACATTTTCCCCTCTTACTATGCCTACACTGATTGCAGAGATAAAAGAATCTATAGGAAAGTGGCTTATTATCTTCCTGTCGTAAAGTTTTTTCACTGCAAGAGCCATGGCGATAAAAGCACCGTTAATAGAAGTAGTACGAGTACCACCGTCCGCCTGTATAACATCACAGTCTATCCATATGGTTCTCTCACCGAGCTTTGTAAAATCCACTGCATTTCTTAGGCTTCTACCTATTAATCTTTGTATCTCCTGACTTCTTCCATCTATCTTACCACGAGTAGAATCTCTGACCTTTCTTTGCTTTGTCGAGCCGGGCAACATAGAATACTCCGCAGATATCCAGCCTGTACCCGAATTTTTGAGAAAAGGCGGTACTTTTTCTTCCACACTTGCTGTACAGATGACCTTAGTATTGCCAAATTCTATAAGCACACTGCCGTCAGCATAGCCTGCGTAGTTTTTAGTTATTCTTATTCTTCTCAGCTCGTTATTTGCTCTCATTTTTACTCCTATCTTATGTAATATCATATTTATATCCGTTTTAAATCATATTTATAGATAATTTTATAACATAAAATCCCTGATATTGATTTGTTTCTACAGCCTACATTATAGTATCTATGAAGGAAAATGTCAATTACTGTTCAACAAAGTAAATATTCTTGTAAGTAAGCTAAACACTAATTTTATCTTTACTAGGAACTAAGATATATATCAACTTCTAATTATAGCGTACACTTTTAATGTTTTATATTACAATTTATGCTTAATTATAAAATGAAATTGACAAAGCTTATTAAAAATGCTACAATGTAATCAGGAAGATTTGCTTGTATAGTGGCAAGCAGGATAATAAAAAAAAACACTATATTAAGAAGATCTGCTTGTACAGTAGCAAGCAGGGTAATAAAAAGAAATACTGTTATTAAGAAGAAGACCCTGCTTATTTGATAAGTGGGGGTTTTTTATATGTCTAATTGAATTGAACAATATGTATTTTGCAATTCCTATTAGGCATAATATAAGACATAAATACGCTATTTTTACCAATAAAGAAAAAACTATGGGTTTGGATTTGAATAAATCTGTTATAATAACTGATATAGATAGATATGTTGATTTTAGTACAACAGCCTTTATTTCAAAAGATGAATATATTTTTCTAAATAAAAGAACTAATTTAATAAAAAAGCAACTATTACTTTATATAGAAAAATATAAAAAAGCATATAACAATCAACAAATACCAAGAAATAAATTACTTTGCAGTATGTCTTGCTTGCAATATTTTCATAGAGAATTAGGAATATTTTAAAAACATTCAAATCTCTTTTAAAACAATAATCATGTTACAATATAATTGAGAAATCACTTAGTATTTGAGGTAGAAATTGTGCTACTATACACCTTTATACAAGGTTTAAGAGATGTGGGGAAGGGCACTCCCACCAAATACTAAGTGATAATAAGTAAAAGCATCCTAATATAGGGTGCTTTTTATATTGGCATTTAATCCATACTGATATTTACTTGAATAGTAGAAAATTTTTCTTTGCTTATCCCAAAATTACAGTTATACTAAAATCTAATAGAATAATGGAATTATTTTATAAAATATTTATGCATTAAAAGTTTATTATTAAAAGGCACGCTAAAGAGCGTCATTAGGATAAAATCTATAGTTTAGATAGAGTTTAGTATAAATACTTACATAGTAATTTAAAAACTTATTGGTATGAGTAGTAATAAATTAAATTTTGTATAATACAATGCAAAAACGGATACCGTCTCCGGTATCCGATAAATGATATTTTGTCAATAATTCACTTTTTGTATAGCGATAATAACTTAGCAATACGATAAGAAACATATCGCATAAGACAAGCTTTAATACTATCTCAATAGTTGTAGTGCTTGGTTTGGTATTTGGTTTGCTTGTGATATCATGGCTTGAGCTGCTTGTGAAAGAACGTTGTTCTTTGTAAATGTGCTCATTTCTTTTGCCATATCTGTATCTCTTATTCTTGCTTCTGCTGATTGTGTATTTTCAGAGGCATTGTTCAAGTTTTTGATTGTATGCTCAAGTCTGTTTTGCACTGCACCAAGACTTGATCTTTGTGTTGATACTTGTGATATAGCTTTATCTATAGTCTTAAGAGTCTTTTCAACATCTGCTGCTGATTTTACACTTACACCAAGTACAAAGTCTCCTGCCGCCCATTCATCTTTACCTGTAACTTTTGTTCCGGCTACATCGCCTGCTGCACCAAAACCTTTACTAGCAGTTCCAGTTTTTACCTTTATATTGGCTTCTCCAGCTTCAGCATTTTTAGCTTCTATTTTTATTTTTCCGCCTGTATTTGTAACTGTTACATTGTCAGCACCAAAAGCTTTTTCTATTTTTGACTTCAAATCATTTGCTGATTTTTCACCTTTATCAAAACTCATTGATATTTTCTTAGTCTGACCATTAATAGATACTTCAAGTTCTGTACTGTCTCCAGCAACTAAATCTGTCCAGTTATTTGTACTTTCATATGACGTTTTTACTCCTGTTTGTGCAGTTTCTTTCTTTTCACCAAGATTCAACTTACTTGCTGACATAGACTCTATAGATACTCCCATAGTTTGTCCTTCATTAGCCCCTACTTGTAGGCTCTTATCTTTAAAGCTTCCATCAAGCAGTTTTTGCTTATTGAACTCTGTCTTTGTAGAGATATCTTCTATTTCGTTAGAAAGTTGTTTGATTTCAGCTTGGATAGCCTTTCTGTCTTCTGCTTGGTTTGTATCATTACCTGCTTGTACAGTAAGCTCTCTCATTCTTTGTAGCATTGAGTGTACTTCGTCAAGTGCTCCTTCTGCTGTTTGCACTGCTGATATACCGTCTTGTGCGTTTCTTGAAGCTTGAGTAAGTCCTCTTACTTGTGTTCTCATTTTTTCTGAGATTGTAAGACCTGCTGCGTCATCTGCCGCTCTGTTTACTCTTTGTCCTGTTGATAGCTTTTCGATTGATTTTCCAAGTCCGCTTGAGTTTACTCCAAGTGATCTTTGTGCGTTCATTGACATCATGTTGTGATTAATTATCATTTTATTTTCCTCCTTGAATTTTAGCGAGCGTCCATGCTCTTTAATGTATTATTTATAACTTTGATACTTGTGTATCACTTGATTTTTATATCGGTGTGAGATTTTATTTTCTTTAGTATTTTTTTACTATTTTTATAAAATTTTACTTAGGTATTTTTCCTTATATCATCCTTTTCAAAATATTGTAATCTATCTTTATACGACAGTTCATAGCTTGCTATGTCTCCATTAGCTTAATAACATTTTTAAAATACATAATATTGGAAATTTTCACCTTTACCGATATAAGATGATACATAGCCCTTATCTATTGTCGTGTTGATACATCCCCTTTTATACTGTATCACAGGTGATAGATATCCGCCTTGTATCTTTGTTACAGTGATATTATCGTATCAAAATCTTATTTGTTTAGTTTTTTTATTTATTTTTTCAAACTTGTATATAGATATTTAATATTATTATCTATTTAATCTATGGATAATTCTCATAAGCATTTTTTTAAAATTAGTATATGGCTTATGACTTTATTATAAATGAGCTTAAGATATTTTTCCCATTACTATATTAGATTTTAGTATAATACTACTCTTTTATACTAAAATCTAATATAATAATGGAAATGCTTTATAAAAAATGATACTCTAAATATTTATTAACCAAAGATATGCTATTGATAAAATCCATAATTTAAATAGAGTTTAGTATTATACTAATTTCTATTTATAATGCCATATATTTAGATTTATTAAAATATTATTTTTTTAGTTTTCAACAAGTATCCTTAATATATTTTTATGACTATTTAATAGGTTTTTAGTATTATAGAGTATCTCAAGTATAGAATTGATAAATCCAATAGTTTAAATAGGGTTAAGAATTAGCGTATGATATAAAAAAGGCTTTAAAAAAAGCACACTACTTATATTCGTGTGCTTTTTTTATATATTTTTATATTTTATTTCTTATTTTGCTTCAAATTTTTTGAATAGCTTGTAGTTTCCTTTTTCTATAGTTGTCATAAATACTGATTTGATAGGATTTCTCTTGTCATCAAATTTGAATGAGCCTGTTACTCCTGAGTATTGGATGTTTTTAAGTGCGTCTACTACAGCTTTTGGATCAGTAGAGCCTGCTTTTTTGATAGCTTCAGCCATCAAGTATACAGAGTCGTATCCCATTGCTGAGAATGATTGAGGGTTTTCTTTATATTTTTCGTTGTACTTTTTGATGAAAGTCTGTACTTTTTCGTCAGGATCGTCAAGGGCGAAAGTATTTGCAAAATATGAGCCTTCAACTGAAGATAATTTGTCTGCGCTCATTGATTTTATAACGCCGTCCCATCCGTCAACACCTATAAGTTTACAAGTAATACCTACTTCTCTTGCTTGTGGTGCAAGTAGTGATATTTTTTGGTAGTAATCAGGCATGAAAAGTGAGTCAGGTTTTGCAGCTTGTATCTTTGTAAGTTGTGCCTTGAAGTCTGTATCTGCATCTTTGTATGATTCGTCAGCTACTACTTCCAAGCCAAGTTCTTTTGCTTTTTCAACAAAGGCTGTTGCAACTCCGTCAGAGTAATCACTTGCTGTATTTCTTATTACAGCTACTTTTTGTGCCTTAAGTTCATCTTTGGCAAATTGTGCCATTATTTGACCGTTGTAAGAGTCTATGAAAGGTGCTCTAAATACATTTTCGCCATGTTCTGTTATGGATACTGCTGTACCTGTAGGTGTAATCATAGGTAGACCTTCTGTTATCTGTGCTACAGCATCAGAAGGTTTTGAAGTTACAGCTCCTATAAGTGCTACCATTCCTTCTTCTTTTAGCTTGTTAAAAGCATTTGAAGCTTCGACAACGTCATTTTTGTCGTCCATTACTTTAAGCACTATCTTCTTGCCGTTTATTCCTCCGGCTGCATTTATTTCTTCTACTGCAAGATTTGCTCCGTTGTATGTTGAGTTACCGTACATAGCGGCATCTCCTGTCATAGGTCCTATACCTCCAAGGAGTATAGTATCTCCATCTTGCTTCTTTTCTTCTGTTTTTGTTTCAGTCTTTGTTTCAGTGGCTTTGTCTTTGTTATTTGACGTATTTTCGCCGGAGTTTCCGCCACATGCAGTCAATGCAATAACCACTGCTGATACAAGGGCAAAAGCCATGACTTTTTTCAATGTTCTTTTCATTATGTTTTCTCCTTTAAGATACAATGAAGTATAAATTAAATAATTTCCTTGCTTGTCAATTTTGATATTAATATTTTATACATAGATAAATTTTGAACAGAGCTTAATTTAATCCAAATCTTAATTTTATACTAAAATCCAATAAAATAATGAATAAGCTATTTTCAGTACATTTATAATAAAGTCATAAATAATATGGTATTTTTTAAGACTTTTGATAAATATTATCCATAGATTAAATAGATTCAAGTATTAAAATAAATATTCAAGAATTAAATATATCTATGATTTCTATTAATTTTTATCAATTACAAGCAAAATATATAATAAGTCCTGAAAAATAATTACATTTAATCAGGATGTTATTAACAATATAAATCCAAATTTTTATCTTACTTTCCTATGTCTGTAATGCCGAAGTGTTCTGCAAGAAGTCTTACAGATTTTGCGCAGTCGTTGTCGCTTATAAGCATGGTAACAGTGATTTCTGATGTTGATATCATCTCGATATTAACACCGTTGTCGCCCATCACTTCAAATATCTCTGCTGCAACTCCCGGATTGGTAATCATACCTGCTCCCACTACTGATACTATAGCTAAGTTGTCAGCTACTTCCATTCTGCTGCCGTTTAGCTTTATCAGCACATTGCCAAGTACGTCAAGTGCCTCTTGTTTAGCATCACTTTCCGTAACAAATGAAATTCTGTTTAGACCCTTGTCTGCAGAAGTTTGAGATATGATATTTACATTTATCTTGTTTTGTGCAAGTGACTTGAATATAGTCATAGCTGTACCCGGTCTGTCCGGTATACCGAATATAGTAATCTTAATAACGTCCTTATTGTGAGCTATTCCGGTTACTACTCTTTCTTTTTCTAACATATTTGCCTCCCCAACAATTGTACCTTGGTTTTGGTTGAAACTTGAGCGCACGTGTATCTTAACCCCGTAAATCTTGCCCAGTTCTACCGCTCTTGGATGTAGTACTTTGGCTCCCTGCGCCGCCAGTGACAACATCTCATCGTATGAAATAAAGTCTAACTTTGATACCTCCGGTACGAGTCTCGGATCGCATCCGTATACCCCGTCCACGTCGGTATATATCTCGCAGCTGTCTGCATCAAGTGCAGCAGCAAGAGCAACGGCAGTAGTATCTGAACCTCCTCTGCCCAGTGTGGTAATGTCATTTTTTTCGTTCATCCCTTGGAAACCGGCAACTATGATTATAGTGTCTTTGTTAAGCTCTGATTTTATCCTATGTGAGTCTATTTTTACTATCTTTGCCTTGGTATAGAAGTTGTTTGTCTTTATACCTGCCTGTGGACCTGTAAGAGACAGCACTTTTTCGCCCATGCCTTGTATAGCCATGGCAAGTAGTGATATGGATACCTGCTCTCCTGTAGATACAAGCATATCCATCTCTCTTTTAGGTGGATTGGGATTGACTTGTTTTGCCAGTTCTATAAGCTCATCTGTAGAGTCGCCCATGGCTGATACTATTACTACTACCTGATTCCCTTGTTTTTTAGTCTGTATTATTCTGTTTGCCACATTTTTTATTCTGTCGGCATCTGCCACCGACGAACCGCCGTATTTTTGTACTATTAAAGCCAATGCTACGTCCTTTCTAAATTTTAAAACTTCTTATATTGATAAACATTAAAAATACCATAGATTTTGTTATATAGCAAAAATATCTTCTTTATTTGTATCAAGTTTTGCCATATCATTTCTACGGATTTTGCCATGATACTTATTCATAAAAAACTTTAAAATATATTTTATTTTACACTATAGATTAATTTTCCATCTTTTAGTATTTTTCAAACATTTTTATAGTAAAAATATGAAAAATTCACTAATTTATTTTTATTGCTCCGTCTTTTATCGGGCTTAGTATCTTGATATCACCTTTGATGTCATTTTTTGCACATTCTTCTTTTAGACCTTCAAAAATCTCCTGAGACATACTCTTGTGACAAAATGCCATGAGAGTAGATCCTGAGCCACTGATAAAGCTAGCAAGAGCTCCTTTTTTCTTCATAGTTTGCTCAAAAAAGTCATATTCAGTTATGAGGGATTTTCTGTAAGGCTGATGTATCTTGTCGTCTACAACCTTAGATAGCAGGTCGTAGTCTGATGTAATCATGGCCATTATTAGAAGTGATGCTCTTGAAACGTTGTAAATGCAATCTTCTCTGTCGTATATTCTCGGCAGTATCTTCCTCGCCTGAGCTGTTGACATCTCGTAAGAAGGTATCAGTACTATGGTGTCAAGCATATCGGGAGGTGTAATCTTCTTGTATTCCACCTTGCCGTCAAGTATTACTGAAGCTGTAATACTACCGACCAAAGCAGGTGTAACATTGTCGGGATGTCCTTCTATTTCGTTGGCTATGTTGAGTATCTCCTGCATGCTGAAATTTGTCTTTGCGATGTCGTTGGCACAAAGTAGTGAGCCTACCACTATAGATGAGCTGCTGCCCAATCCCCTTGCTATAGGTATATAGTTGTGAATTTGAATTTTCAGTCCCTTTGCTGTGTATCCCACCTTGTCGAAAAAATATTTCGCCGTTTCATAAGCCATATTGCTCTCATCAAGAGGTATAACATCAGAGCCGTCACCTGTTACACTGATGTCAAGACCGGAGTCGATTTCATCAAAGCTTATGGTATTGTATATGTTGACAGCCATTCCCAGACAGTCAAAGCCCGGTCCTATGTTGGCTGATGTTGCCGGTACTTTATAGCTTGGCATTTTTCCTCCGTTTATTAATTATTGGATTTATATTTTTTAGTATTGAAATATAAATCTGATTTTTATTGCAGTTAAAATATTCTAATTTTTTGTTATTTTAAAGCTATATTCTTTATATTTGTAATAAAATATTACAAAAGGAAAATGGAAAATCTCTCTTTTAAACACTCGTAATTTAAGTGTAATTGCAAGATAATAAAATTTTTTTCCACTAATAAAATTGATATTAAACTGCAATTTCTGTTTTTATTGTAATAAAACTATTTTAAGAACTTTTTCTATCTAATATTATATTATTTACATATTTATTCTAAAAACTGATAGATAATATCATTACATATAATTAGAGTTTAATATTGCATTATCATAAATAATATTATTTCTTTATTAAGCCTGTCTTATCAGTTTCATAACACTTTCTTTGCTAGCGTCTATCTTTTGCGGTGCAGGTATCTGAGAAAGCGAAGTAGTAGGATCTTTAAGTCCGTTGCCTGTAAGAACGCAGACTACAGTTTCTCCTCCTTTGAATACTCCCTTTTCTTTTAAGTTAAGTATTCCGGCAAGAGTTATGCAAGATGCAGGCTCTGCAAATATTCCTTCGTTGCTTGCAAGCATTTTGTATGCCTCAAGTATCTTTTCATCAGAAATAGCATTTATCTGTCCATTTGATTCTTTTAGCGCATTTACAGCCTTGTCCCAGCTTGCAGGATTGCCTATTCTTATCGCTGTTGCTATAGTTTGCGGATCTTTTACGACTTCATTTTTGACTATAGGCGCTGCTCCCTCCGCTTGGAATCCAAGCAATACAGGCAGTTTATTTATCTTGCCGTCATTTTTGTAGTCGTTGAAGCCCATCCAGTATGCCGAAATATTTCCTGCGTTACCAACAGGTATAGACAAAAAGTCAGGTGCCTCTCCAAGGTCGTCGCATATTTCAAATGCTGCCGTTTTTTGTCCTTGCAGTCTATATGGATTGACAGAGTTGACCAAGGTTATAGGCTCTGTCTTGGCAATATCTCTTACTATATTTAGTGCGTCGTCAAAGTTACCTGATATTGATATGACCTTTGCTCCGTACATAAGAGCCTGTGCGAGTTTGCCCATTGCTATGTTGCCGTCCGGTATAAGCACATAACAGTCGAGATTGTATCTTGCAGCAAATGCCGCCGCAGCAGCCGAAGTATTGCCTGTAGAAGCACATATTACAGCCTTTGAGCCTTCTTCAACAGCCTTAGCAACCGCCATTACCATGCCCCTGTCTTTGAATGAGCCTGTGGGATTGAGTCCGTCGTATTTGAAATACAGGTTAAGTCCCAATTTTTGCGACAAGTTTGTACCTTTTATAAGGGGAGTGTTCCCTTCCAAAAGTGTGATGTCAGGTGTCTTATCCGTTACCGGAAGATATTTTGCGTATTTTTTAATCAATCCTTGGTACATCAGTTGCTCTCCTCTATTCTTATAATATTTTCCACATTTATATCATCGCAATTTTTCTTGATTTGCTCAATACATTGTCTGAAGTTTTTCTCTTTTGCCTTTTCAGTAATTATTACTATAGTATATCTGCCGTCATTTCTAAGCTGTGTAAGGATGTCAAGAGTGTTGATATTTGACTTTGCAAATTCACCACTTATCTTTGACACACCTCCTCCGCCTGTTGCAGCTGTAAATCTGACATAGTATTTGCAAGATATTTCATCTATGCTGAGTATCTTTTTATTTTCAAAAAATTCATCGATTTTCTTAGGTTTTTCTCCTGAAATTTGCTTTTTGATTATGTCTATCACATCCGACATAACTGCAGATGCTGTAGGAAGTGAGCCGGCTCCCGCTCCATAGTACATAGAGCTGCCCAGTATATTGCTCTTGAGATATACTGCGTTGTATGCGTCGTTTACCTTGGAAATCTGATAAGTGTTAGGTATGAAAGCAGGATATACATGTGCCTCTATACCGTCTTGATGTTCTTTGGATATGCCGAGCAGTTTTATATTGTAGTCGAATTTTTTGGCGTATTTTACGTCTTCAGGACTTATCTTGCTGATACCTTCACTATATACGTCATCAAAAGTAACATAGGCGGAAAAACAAAGCGATGCCAAGATAGCTACCTTACGTGCTGCATCCAAGCCTTCCACATCTGCTGTAGGATCTGCCTCAGCATAGCCTAACTCCTGTGCTTCTGATAATACGGTGTCAAATGTAAGCCCGTATTTTTGGTACATCTTAGTTAGGATGAAGTTGGTCGTGCCGTTTACTATACCTGTAACTTCACTGATTTTCTCTCCGCTTAAATGCTCCTTGATAGTTCGTAGTATGGGTATACCTCCGCAGACAGATGCCTCATACATGAAAAACACCTTGTTTTTGTCAGCTGCCTCGTAGAGTTCTTTTCCAAAGTTTGCTATCAAGTCTTTATTGGCACTGACTACGCTCTTGCCTTTTGAAAAAGCTGTCAGTATACATTTTTTTGCAAAGTCTATACCGCCCATGACTTCGATTACGATGTCGATGTCGTCTGTTATAGCCTCATCTATATTATCTGTCAACAAAGCTGTATCAATATCCCTTTTTTTGCTGATATTTGATACCAAAATTTTCTTTATTTCCAGTCTTAGACCGAGAGTTTTTTCGTACTTGTCGTTGTTTTGCCTTATCGCCTCGTATACTCCGCTACCTACTGTACCAAGTCCAAGCAAGGCTATATTTACGGTTTTCATAATGAACACACCTCAATAGTAATAAAAATAAAAACACTAATGTATTTCTACGAAATACAAAATGAAAATAATGTTACGATTATACCACGATAAATATGATATGTAAAGTGGAAATAGATTGATTATATAGCAAAAAATGAAAATTTTCCATTACTATAGTAAAAACCTGTTAAAAAGTCGTGTAGTTATGTTACAAAAAAGTTATCAAGAATCTCTACAAATGTGTAGAGCATTTAAAATAGTTACTTGGTTTTACAAACGTTTATTATTATTATATTAAATTTTAGCATTATAAGGCATTTTTTTAGACTTTATACCAAATTCTAATAGAATAATGGAAATATTTTATAAAAAATGATACACTAAATGTTTATTAACCAGAGATATGCTATAGAGTATCATAAGTATAGAAGCGATAAAATCCATAATTTAAATAGAGTTTAGTATTAAAATAGGTGATACAAAGTGTATCACCTATTAATACTAATATCCATTTGATTAATGGAAAAATATTTCTTTGATTGCCCTGTATTTGCAGATAAATTGAGAGTTTATAATAGTAATTTTTTGTTTTATTAACTTTTAGTATCAAATCACTGTTTTTTTATAACTTACTTATTACTTCCTTAATCTTTGCTATCAAGTCATCTACACTCATTCCTGTTCTTTCGCTGGCGTCCTTGATAGTGGCATTTGCAAGTAATACCTTGGCAAGTGGAGTCTTGAGCATTTTGAAATTAGGATGCACTTCTTCCATTTTGTCCTTTAGTCCTTTGTAAGCGTCAAATAATTGTGTCATCTTAGTATCTTGATTTATAACTATATCTTTTATATCCATTTTGTTCTCCTTTTGTTCTGTTTTATTTTCAATTTTTTCTTCTTTTTTTGTTTCTTCTGACGAATTGTTGTTTTCTTCGCCCCATGTGAGCAGTGTTCTACTTCCTTCCAAAGCTCTAATATGAGTGCAATCTTGCATCATCTCAAGTATGCCCTTGAAATTGCCGTTTTCGTCTCTTACCGCAGTATATGATATATAGATGAATAAATCAGGTTTGTTTATCCAAAATTCTGCGAAACTTTGCTCCCCTTTTCTGAATTTTTCAATTATTTCTTCAACTACATGGACAGAGTTTCTCGGATGGCAGTTTTTGACGTCACGACCTATTACATTTTTGCTCCTTGGGAATATCCTGTGCTTTGTATCAGAATAAAATTTGACTATCTCATTTTCGTCAACATAACTTAGGTCTACCGGCATGTGTTTGTATATGAGATTTATCTGCTCAAGTGTGAGTTTGCCTGTTGCTACGTCAAATTCACCGCTTGGATTCCCTGTCATATATCCGTGTTTTTTCATCAATGCTTGCAGTTCATCCTTGAAAGAGTCAGGATTTTCAGAATTTTGTACCTTTGTATCACTGTTTTTATCTTCTTCCACATCTATAAGGAAAAATCCTATTTCTTTATCACCTATCTTCATGTCTTCAAACTCTTGTTCATTTATCATGACAAGGCTTGTAGGATAGAGTATCTCCGCCTCCTTGCTCATCAGGTCACGAATGTCCGCTACCAAGGTACTTTGGAACTCGATGAATTTGTCCTCATCAGTTTCGAGCAGCTCTCTTGCCATTGATATCTCATCTCTGATATAGTCGTCCAAGGTCCACATTGTTGTAGTAGGTCTGTCAAAACCCTTTTTCTCAAGCAGTGAATAGAGTTGATTTTGCTTTCTTGACAGGTGAGTCTTCCAGTTTTTCATCTTGTCATAGATTTCATACCACTGATTTTTTATCACCGGATATTGCACAAGATCCTCTATGGCTTTGAGCAGTTCTTCCATCTTGTCTATCTCCCTGTAGTAGCACATTATCGGGTGATTGGCAGGAAGATTGGGTTTTGATATGTCGATAAGTCCGTCGAATATCTCCATCATTGCCTGTATATCTTCTTTTTCGCACTCATCATCAGTGTACATCTGCAATTTTTGCTCTATATATGCTATCTCCTGTGCTGTAAGAGATGTTACTCTCTCTCTTAGCTTTGCCTGAGCATCTTTAAGAGAAATCAAGCCTGCGTTGTAATCTTTCTTGACATTATATACAAATTCCAACTTGTCTTCATCCAAATTGGGGATAAATTTTTTCATATCTTCTTTCATAAAAAATCCTCCAAATAAAATTAATATTAATTTTCATATAATATACCCCATTTTTTGAAATTAATTATTTATTGGATAAAAAAAGTATAATTTTTTTATTTAGTATTGTATTTTTAAAATATGAATAATTTTATACTTATACTTATACTATTATCTATTTATTTTATGTATGACTGCGTCAATAAACTTTAGGAAAATAGAATATAATCAGGACATAATAATAGATATACCAAAGATATTTTATCTATTATTATAAGACATATTAAATAGCCGTGTAGTTTGCTTATAAAAAAATTATTGAAAACTTCTGCAATATATAGAGTCATTTTAAATAAGTACTTAGTTTTATAAATGGTGATTTGTATTAGTTACTAAATTTTTATTTTTATAAAATATTTCCATTATTCTATTAGAATTTAGTATAAAAAACTATTTATGAAGATTATCTATAGATTAAATAGATAATAGTATAAACATAAAAAAGGGCGATTATTCTTCGCCCCATGCCATATCCCAGAAATATTTTTCATATAAACTACAATTTACAAATATCTCTTCAAGTTTTGCATATTTTTCTTCGGATATGTCTTTTGTAATATTATCAAGCAAATTTATCAGCATATTATTGGTATCTTGATATTCCTTACTTGAATATCCTTGCACCCATTGACCGTAAAATTCGTGATTAAGCGCATTTTCATCACTTGCAAGATAGTCTCCAATTTCTGCGTAACTCCATGAGCAGGCAAGTACAGCTGATACAGTATCTATTACATCACCGGCTTGGGCTACAGAGAGCATATAGCTTGTGTATGATGTATTGATAAGCGACGCTTTAAAGTCTTGCACTTCCTCATCTCTGGTACCGATACGTTTCATATAGCTTCTGTGTATATCCATTTCGTGATTAAGTATAGCATCTATACTCTCAGCAAACATCTTCATCAAATCAAAATCTTTCGTCTTACTAAGACCTATGGCAAAGACTTTTACATATTCAAAAAGATAGAGATAGTCTTCGAGCATAAAACGTCTAAACTTCGCTATATCAAGGCTACCATCTTTTATCCCTCTGATAAAAGGATGTGTTAAATACATCTCCCAAATACTTTTTGTGGAATTATACAGTCTTTGACTTACTTTCATAATATCTCCTTCTAATACTAAAAACCTATAAAAAGCCATGTAATTTTATAACAGTAAGATTATTGATAATCTAAAAAAGCAATAATTTGCTAAAATAACAATACATTATAATACTAAAATCTAATAGAAAAGTGGAAATATTTCGTAAAAAATGATAAACCAAATATTTATTAACTAAGGATATACTATAGAGTATCACAAGTATAGAATTAATAAAATCCATATTTTAAATAAAGTTTAGTATAAATGGTGATTAGCATAAATACTTACTCTTAGTTTTAATATACATTACAAAACAATTAATACTCCTAATAATATTTTATATCGTTTTTTGTTTAATGTAAACTACTAACTTGCAACTGTTAGATTAATATAGTTAAATAATTTGGAAATATATAAAATTTTACCTTAAAAATAGAATTGTACTTGCAATTTTTACCTAAATTTTATTCAATTTTCTATCTTAACTTTAATGCTTCGTCTGTACTTTTGATAAAAGGTTCAAGGAAAAAGTCTATTATCCTCCTTGTACCTGTCTTTATCTCAACTGTTACGCTCATTCCGGGAGATATTTTTATATCCTTACCTTCCACAGGCAGAGTATCCTTGTCTAATTTTATCTTTATCTTGTACACAGGACCCAGATTTTCGTCTTCAAAGGCATCAGGACTTACTTTTTCGACTACTCCATCCAAAACTCCGTATCTTTGGAAAGAAAATGTGTCTATCTTTACACTCGCTTTTTGACCCTGTTTAACAAATCCTATATCTTTGTTAGGAAGCATAGCTTCGACTATTAGAGGTGTATTTTCAGGTACTATACTCATGATGCTTTGAGCCGGACTTACCACTCCGCCTACAGTATTTAATGAAATACCTTGCACTATACCGTTTGTTGGCGATGTAAGTGTTTGGAAATCAATACTCTTATTCGCCTTTTCCAAGGAAGCTTTCAGATTTTCTATCTGTTTTTGCTTTTCCACTATGAGATTTAGGGTTTCCTGTTTTTCCTGACTTTCCAGGTTCTCCAGATTAGATTTTGCCTCCTGTAGCTTTGTTTCATTTTGCAAAATTTTTATTTTTTGAGATTCTATTTCCTGATCGTTGAGTTCTTTTTCATCTGCAGAATTTTTCCACCTTAGATGGTCATTTTCCTTTTCTATATCTGACTTTGCTTTTTGACTTTTATATTCTTTTTCCATCAAATCAAGGGCATTTTTCTTTTCTTCCCACTCCTGTTTTGGCACTGCACCTTGATCTGCCAGTTCTTTATATTTTGCTTCCTG
>FUZS01000019.1 GCA_900167215.1 [Eubacterium] yurii | reverse complement strand
TCTCCATAATCACCGACTATAACTTGAGGATCATTAGTATGATCGAAATTCTTTGTATTTGTTGTGTCAAATATAGTTAGAGCTACCAACCCAATATTATCAGGTTCTATTCCATTTTCGACGTAATATAATCCTGAAATAGAGTATTTTTTTTCTTTATCTGTTTTTATATCACTTATATGTGGATAGAATCTAATATAGTTTATTTTACCATCATCAATGGAATCTCCACTTCCACCATCTGTATCAGGATCATAAGATACTATCTTTCCATCTATAAAATTCAATGCTGTATCTATTTCAGAGTCAAATTCTTTTCTCTTTCTAATTTTCTCTGAAAAGATACTTTTTAATGTTTCCTTATCTTTCTTTTCAAAACATTTTAATATTGCCTGACCTTGAGTCTGTGAAGAACTATGTGTGTTTACATATTTATCACAAGCACTAAGTGTCATAATTAATATTAAAGAGACACATATAGTTATATATTTAGATTTTTGTCCCACCATACTATCCACAGCTCCTTTTCTATATCTTTTTTATCTTTATGTTTAATATTATCATTATCAAAAAACATATACTTTTCAATTTTTAAATTTTTACTTGTATTATTCCTTCTTTGAAATACTGAAATACTAAACTAATAAGTTATGTAGTTATATTATGCACTTGCTGTAAGCAAGTGCATAATATATTAATCTCTAATTATATTAAATATCTTATTTTAATATAAGCTGAAATATTGTTAGCTACTATTTGACAGTTTTTTATTAGAAGTTAGTATCTCCTACTTTGACACAAGGTGCATTTAAATCATAGGGATCTCTATCAGTATAATCATATATACTAATATATCTAAGACCTATACTGTCAGGATCCTTATCATTAACTACATAGTATAGACCATAGATAGAGTAGGTTTTATTGGCATCAGTCTTTATTGATTTTATTTGGATACTTAATGTAAAGAATGTGGTTTTACCGTTATCAACAGCCACCTCATCTCCACCTGATACATCGTAATAATATTCCAATACCTTACCTTCAAAAAACTCCATAGCCTTATCTATTTCTTTATCCAATTCTTTTCTCTTTTTAACCTTTTTGGAAAACATACTTTTGATTGTCTCTTTATCATTTTCGCTTAGAGCTTTTAGCATCTTTGCACATCGTCCTTTTAAAGTATCTTCCGAATTATATTCAAGTTCATCTTCAATAGTTGTAATTTCTCGATTTTCTAACAATTTTTCACAAGAGGTTAGAGATAGTAATGAAATAAAAGATATTATTATAATTAAGAACTTCTGTCTGCACCCCACCATACTATCCACGCTTTCTTTTCCTTATCTTTTTTATTTTTATTTTTAATATTATCATCATCATCAAAAAACATATATTTTCTATGTTTGTCATCATTCAAAGTATCTCTTTTTAGAGCATAATATAAGTCAGGTCTTTCGCTAAAGTCTATACTTCCTATTACTACGAGTCTCTCTGCTACAGGATTGTTGATATCTCCATTAAATCCTGTTATCCACCATTGCTTTTCCTTAGGTTTCCATAGAAATACAGTATCTATAGTATTTTCTCCCTTATAGTCATACAGACTTAGAGTCATAGGAAGTTCAAAAGGTACCACATCCCAAAATACAAGCTCAAATTCACTTGCAACTACAGAATCCGGAAACAGTTGCACTAATCTTTCCTTAATATTAGATTCCCAATTTTTAATATCTGCATATTCTTCTTTAGTTAAAAATACTTTAGGTATAGTTTCTATTGATATTGGATTGTTGTAAATTCCTATTTCTGCTCCTGCACCAAGGTTGAGATAGTATCCTCTCCACATCCAGACTATATGTTCACTGTCATTTTTAGGAAAGAATTTGAACTTCTTTCTTCTTGTATTTTTTGATGTTCCAATTTCAAGACCTAAATCATAAAAATCTATATATCCAAATTTTTTTTGCCATGTCTCTACTTGTGAGTGTTCAGCCATATTATTATTGTCTTTTTTGAATTTTAGAATTACTGAACCTGCATCTTCTGCTAATTTTGAGTTTATTAGCCCCCAAAGCAAATCCCAAATTTCTTTATTCTCATTAATTATATACTTTATATCATTTTTATAAGAATAAAATTTTGAAAAACTATATTTTAATTCATAGTCGTCATTTAAAGTTGTGCCATAGTTTACTCTTGATATTTCATATCTTTCTTTTTTCCATATACCCAATGGTTTTTCCTTATCATTAGGGTGAGGATCTCTTGGCAAAAAAGTCTTTCCAACGGGATTCTTATCTCTATAGTAGTCCCAAAGTCCATCTCCATCAGAATCCTTTTTTACAGGATTTGAACTTGATTCTATTGCTAACTTTGAAGGGACAATAGTTCTAAACGCTGAATAATTAGTTTTGTTTTTTTGATTTTTTACAACTACCTTAACCTCTTCTCCATCCAACAGACCGTCGCCGTCAGAGTCTTTGTTAAGATAGTCAGTTCCAATTAGCGGTATACCTGTGCCAAGTCTTAGATGTCCCTTATCCATTTCTTTTTCGTAGTAGTCTTTTATTCCGTCACCGTCAGAGTCTTTATATAGATCAGCTTTTTCTGTTGCTTGGAATATATTATATAGTGATTTAATATTTTCTTCATTGCAATATACTCCACCTGTAGCATTTGCAATTTCAATTAAAGCTATTTCCAAAACTTCCATTCCGACAGGTATAGTATATATAGGTATATTTTCTTTTTTTACCAAATCTGTATAATCGTCTAAAAAACAGCCTAATCCATTTGAAAGTAATATTATATATTTTGGAAGATCTTTTCGGCTTTTATCCAAGGTTTTAAACTGCTCAATAGCCATTTCCACACTCTTGTCTAAATTTTTTCCGCCAATATTATAAATATTGTCCAATGATTGCTTAAGCTTTGTCTTGTCTGATGTGAAGCTTTGCAATACAGTAGGATTGTCGCTAAAACTTATGACTGTCGCCATATCTTTATCTGTCATTTTGTCAATAATATCAAGTGTTTTATATTTCCTCATACCATTATAAGGATCATGATGTTCAAGGATTTCTGAAGTATCTATTAAGATAGCTACATTTACACCTTGGTATTTGTCATTTTCTTCAGGTGTAAGGAAAGTATATTCCCATACTTTATCAAATATTGTTTTGTCTATTAATATATATTTTGAAAAGTGTGTAAGATTTGCTGTAAGAATATTACCTTGCAGTTTTTGATCTTTTACAAGATCTAATCTTTGTTCTTTCTCATTGAAGTAGTATAGTGCAGGGGAGAAGTCTTTGTTTTCAAAGAGTTTGGAATCTAAGGTATATGTTACCTTGGCTGTCTTTATGTCTCCTTCTGCTTCAAAGTCATGTGATGTAGAGATATATCCGGGTACTTCTTCGTTTACAAGTCCGTTGTTTCCTTCACTTATGCTTAGACTTTCTGCTGTCTTCCCTGATACCTCTTTTAGCTCTATCTTTACTTCTTTTATCTTGTCGTCTACTTCTACCTTTTTGACTATGTCAAATGATGTTTCTGCAACTTTTGGGTCATATCCGTTGTCAAGCTCCCATTTATCTGTTGCTCCGTCTTTGTCTGAGTCAGGGTCAAAAGGATTTGTTGAGTATTTGTTGAGCTCATCACCGTCAGTCAGTCCGTCTCCATCTGTATCTTTTAGGACAGGGTTTAGTGAGATGGCTATTTCTTGTAAGTTTGTGAGTCCATCTTCGTCAGCATCTTCATATCCGTCATCTATTCCGTTTTCGTCACTGTCTTTTTTGAACGGATCTGTTAAGAAGAGTTGCATTTCCATGAAGTCCGGTATTCCGTCTTCATCTGTATCGTTTGTGAGCATGTACTGACTTTCTGCATTATCTTGAAGTATGTCTCTTATATTCCCCATTCTTATGCTGTATACTTTTATTTCATCTTTGTATGTCTTGTCTTGTTTATCTGTCGCTGTAACTGTTAATGTGTTTTCTCCAAAGGAGAATTTGAAGTCTTTTATAGTCCATTTTTCCTGGATGTCCATATCTCCTGTGGACATAGTGTTACCTGTTGCTGATATTATCTTATAGCTTAGCTTTGATATGTTTTCTTTGCCTTTGAGGCTTCCTGTTATCTTTGTAATATTATCTGATATGAAGTTTGGTTCATAACCTTCTATCTTGGCAAAGTTGTCTTTGTCTATCTTGATTTCTATTTTATCTTTGTCCTTATCTTTGTCCTCATTTTGATTTTCACTGCCTATTATCATCTTTTTGAGATTGATGTTTGTAGGTGCGTTTGAAGAGTTTCCTCCCATTACTGTAAAGCCGAATGTGAAGCTTGATTTTGCTGCTAAGTTTTGGGCAAAATCAGGACTTTTGAGGATGTATTTTGTTCCCTTTTTTTCTTGTATTGTTGCATTCCATATGTCTTTGATATCATTGTCCATATCAAATTCTACTTCCCAGTCATTTATTTCTTTGTCTGAGTTGTTTGTTAGTGTTATTTCCGCATTAAATCCTTGTGTCCAATCACTTATGATTTTGTAGTCAAATGTATAGTCGTCTTTTGCTACATCTGTCATCTTAGCTGATAGGAGTTCGTATGATGTAGGAAAGCCTGTGAAGTCTCCTTCTCCTTCATACCCTATTTCTACCATGCCGTTTTGTGGTATGTTTTTATTCCATCTTTCATTTTTGAGTAGGTAGCTATTATTTTCTTTACTTTGTATCTTTGCATTCCAAAATCTTGTGATTTTATCATCTGTAGTGAATTTGATATGCCAGTTTTCTATGGCTTTGTCACCTGTGTTTATTATTTTGATATTGGTGTTGTGACCGCCACTCCACTGTCCTGTGAGTGTGAATATGACCTTAAATCCTGTACCTTCATAGGTCATTTCATTTGGATTATCGTTGTTTTGATTGTTTTGATTATTGTTAATTATATTGTTTTTTGTGTTTTGATTGCTATTCGTATTTTGATTGTCTGTATTATTAATATTTTGTGTATTGTCAACATCAGTATTGCTGTCAGTATTTTGTTTGTCTACCTTTGTTATATCTTTGCTATCAGATGTGTCTTTATTATTGTTTGTACTTTGATTTGTTGAAGATGCATCTTTTTGCTCTTGCTCCTTTGATATCCCTTGCGACGTTATATCTTGTGTCGATTGTGTGATTTCATCGGCATATGAATATGGGAATATCGATGTTACAATAAGCAAAGTTATCAGTATCTTGCTTATTAGCTTTCTCATGATTTTCCTCCCACTATAAATATTAAGTTTAAGTTAGTGTACATTTTTACATACAATATTACTTACAACTATTGCCCTTAGTACAAAGTCCATTAAAAATCGTGTTTTTAAATTCTAAATATCATTGATTTTTTTTAATTCTTAAAAGCTGATTTTATACTAAAATCTAATACAATAACGGATAAAATATTTTCAGTAAATTTATAATAAAATTATAATAAAATCATAAATCATATACTATTTTTTAAAAAAGTATTGATGAAATTTATCCATAGATTAAATAGATAATAGTATTAAATAACTAAGTATAAGGGTGAATCACTCTGTAGAAAAGTAAAGGGTCAATAAAATGAAAAACATATATCTCTTATGTTCATCTTGCACCTCCATAGTCTAATTTATATTTGAAAATATGAACGGCAAATTTATAAATTTATCAAAAAATGATGTATTATACATATTTATGTAACGTTTGCAAAAATAAGGCAAAATATTCAATAGGCGTTTAATCAATGCTACAGGGGTATGTAAATTAGTAAATCTTGAGGCTTGGATTTATACTTATAATAATAATTTGTTTACAGTTTTTATGATAATACCAAAATGTTATTTTGTCAAGTAAAAATTAGATTTATACCTTTATTCATTTAGAGCTAAGATTAGTTGGTTCTATATTAATTTTTAAAGGCTCTATAATAAATACAGGATAGATAAAATATAAAAAAGTAAATCAGAAATATTATTTAAAAATAAAAAATAAACCCTGATAACATGGAGTTTCATGCGTATCAGGGTTTTTGATATAAATGTCGCTATTACATTTTGAATTTCGGGTTTTTCTTGATTGCCTTCATACCTGCCATCTGTACTTTCATTTCTTGTACTTCAAGTATGTTGAAAGACTTTTCTTCATATACTACTACATAGTTGCCTCCTACCTTCATAGTAGGTTTTTGGTATGTGTAGAGTTTTTTTGATACCTTTCCTTTTTGCATTATTACGGTATGACGTCCTATGGCTCTTTTTGGTGGCTTAATTACCAAGACCTTGCCGTCAAAGTAGAGTTTTTTCCTCTTATATGTGATGTATAGTCTTACTAAAAATACTATTCCTGCTACCGCTATGATGATAAAAGGTATTTTTAAAAATACATTTTTGATATAAAATGATAAAAATACGGAAAGTAAAACCGCAGCTACAATAATTCCAATTCTAATAAATGCCTGTTTTCTTGCTTCGTTCAAAATTACACCATCCTTAAAAAACGAATAAAATTATGAGTCCTATTACTTAAAACCACTTTGATATTTGATAAAATGATATTTTATTATAGTATAAATTTGAAAAATATGCAAGATAAATTGAGGGCACTTGATATATCTTGATGATTTTGATATTTGCCAAGACGTCATTTTTGCTATGACTGTCTGTCAAGTGCCTCTATCTGCATAGTCTCTTATTTAATTATAAGTGATTCTATTGGGGTATACCTGCAAAATAGTATCCTACACCTCTTTTTGTGATTACAAATTCAGGATTTGAGGGATCTATTTCTATCTTTTCTCTAAGTCTTCTTACTGTAACGTCTACAGTTCTTTCGCTGTCTACACCGATATATTCATATTCCCATACAATAGTGAGCAGTTGTTCCCTTGAGTATACCTGATCGCCATGTTGTGCCAAGAATTTGAGCAGTTCAAACTCTCTAAATGTTATCTTGATTTCTTCTCCACGCACCTTGACGATGTATTTTGACACGTCAATTTCTATGTCTTTAAATTTGAGCAGTTGAGATGCTACTGCGCTGTTTTCTATCATTTCCACACGTCTGACATTGGCTTTGACTCTGGCTACCACTTCTCTTACGCTAAACGGTTTTGTAATATAGTCGTCCGCTCCAAGCTCCAAGCCTAAGACTTTGTCGACTTCTTCTTCCTTTGCTGTGAGCATAATTATAGGTGTGTTCTTAGTTTTTCTAATTTGTTTACAAATCTCAAATCCGTCCATAGAAGGAAGCATTATGTCCAAAAGTATCAAGTCTATTTCGTTGCTTAGGGCAAATTCAAGCCCTTCTTTGCCGTCAAATCTTTGGGATATGTCATAGCTTTCTTTTTCAAGGTTGAATTTTAATATGTCTGAAATATTTTTTTCGTCTTCTATAATTAATATATGCACCTTATCTTTCATTTAAACCTCCTTATATAGGGCTAAAAAGTTTTATGATTTTTAGAAAAATTTCGGTTTTTTTAACTTTCAACATCATTAATTTTAGCATATATAATAAGTATTGAAAAGAAAAACTTATCATATTGTATTGAATTTATTTTATATAATCTTCAATATTTACAAGTTCAAACAGTCTTGCAGTATATGGCGGAAGATCCATTTTGACATAGTGTAGGTATTCCACGTTTTCCACTACACTTGTAGGAATAAGTTTGTCAAATTCCATTTCTTTGTCAAATTCATCCACATAGGCAGATAATATTTCTTCTCTTTTTACGCAGATAGATTTTATCATCTTTTCGCTGCGTTTTTCAGTGCCGCCGTAGATGTCCCAGTTAGTGTTTAGTATTTCTCTGAGCAGGACTCTGTTGTTAGTCTTATATTCATAACTTGTATGGTATTCATCAGAAAAGTTGAATACACAAACAAGTATTTGGCTCTTATTTTTTCTAAGGTAGGCGTATGTTACACCTTGCTTGTCTTCAACTATAAGCCATTTGAAACCGTCAGGTGAGTAGTCTTCTTCATATAGTGCAGGATAAGTCATATAGATTTGATTTAAATCTTTGATATATCTGTTGAATGCAGAGTGTATAGGATATTTCAATATGTCAAAGTCGAGTTGTCTTGTCTCGTCAAACTCTCTTAGATGTGCCATCTCTGCTCCCATAAAGTTTAGTTTCTTGCCGGGATGAGTGAACATATACATATACAACGCCCTTGCCTGTGGGAATTTGTTTTCGTAATTACCATACATCTTTTGGACTATAGTAGCCTTTCCATGCACATTTTCATCATGAGAAAAAGGCAGTAGGAATCTTTCACTGTAGTAATACATCATTGAAAAGCTTAGGTCATGGTAGTGACCACGTCTTTGGGCAGGAGATAGCTTGAAGAAGTCTATAGTGTCGTTCATCCAGCCCATATCCCATTTGTATGTGAAGCCAAGTCCGCCGTTTTCCACTTCTTCAGTCACTTTTTCAAAGTCTGAAGAGTCTTCAGCTATTAATATTGCACTTTTATGTCTGTGCCTTATGCCGTAGTTGAGGCTTTTCATAAATTCCAATCCGCTGTGATTTATACCTCTTGTGCTGTCGCCCTGGTAATAGATTATTCTGCTTACAGCGTCCATTCTTAGCCCGTCAAAGTGATATTCACTTAGCCAAAAATTTGCAGAAGATTTGAGGAATGATACTGCGATATTGTTGGCATGGTTGAAATTGTAACTTCCCCATTCGCTGACACCCATGGCGTCGTCATCATATTCGTATAGTGCAGTACCGTCAAATCTGCCCAGTGAATATCCGTCTATTGCAAAATGTACCGGGACAAAGTCTATAATGACCTTTATATTATGCGAATGTAGTTTGTCAATCAACATCTTGAGTTCTACAGGCGTACCGTACCTTGATGTAGGGGCGAAAAATCCTGTGCTTTGGTATCCCCATGATATGTCGGCAGGGTGCTCTGTCAGAGGCATAAATTCTACTGCATTATATGAATGTTCCTTGAGATAGTCTATGAGAATATCTCCCATTTCTAAGTAATTGTAAAATCTGTCGTCATTATGTGAGTTGTTTTTTACCTTCCAAGCCCCAAAGTGCATTTCGTAGATGTTGAGAGGCTCATTGTAAGACAGGCTGCGATTTTTCATATATTCCTTATCTTGGAATTCGTAGCTTATATCGCATATAACAGAAGCACTGCCGGGTCTTAATTCAGTGGAAAATCCGTAGGGGTCACTATGTTCCTGATAGTATCCGAATTTGTATATCTTGTACTTGTACATCATGCCGGCTCTTGCGTAGTCTACAAATACCTCATGTACACCGTCAAAATTTCTTGCCATAGGAATTTCTTCCCAAGAAGAAAAATCTCCTATGAGTGCAACATAATCGGAATTAGGTGCGTATACACGAAACATTACACCGTCTTGCTGTATATGTGCCCCGAAATATTCGTAGGCATCAAAAGATTGTCCGTTTAAAAAATCTTGAAAATACATAGCAACCTCACCTTCCTTAATAAAATATATCCAATTTTATTTTTACATTATATCACAATTATTTATTTTTTGAAAATGTTTTATTTATTTTATTTTCAAGATTTTTCCTTTGTATTATTAAAGTTTTGTTTATATTTTTTTAAAAACATTAAAAATCTGTTTAATAGTAAAAATGATACATATCAAAGTTTATATAAATTATTGATTTTTTAGGAAAAAAGTGATAGTATCTTTAGGAGATATTTGTATTTTGAGATAAATAATACAATATTTTTTTGTGTATTTTTGGATAAAAATATAATAGATATTATGGAAAAAGTTTCTCCTGATTTTTTTAAGTTTAATATCGCAAAAAGTCATTGTTATTTTCATGATTATTTTGATAAGTCTGTTTGTTGCTTAATAATTTATGATAATACAAAAATTTTTCCATGAGTCAAATATTAGCGTAGGTATTATTTACATAGATTTTGTATAAGTTAAGGAGTGGATAATGAGTAAGAAAAGTAAAGATGTTATGATATTGGGTTTTGCCCTTTTTTCCATGTTGTTTGGTGCAGGTAATTTGATTTTTCCGCCTTTTTTGGGTAGCATAACTTCAAGCGGATGGTTGCTTTCAAGTGCAGGCTTTATAACTACAGGTGTGGGGCTGACGATAATAGGCATAGTGATAAGTGCCAAAAATTCTGAAAATATCTATGGTTTCGGTGAGAAGGTGGGAGTAAGATTTGCAAAAATACTCAGTCTTGTGTGTATGCTTTCTATAGGACCACTCCTTGCTATACCGAGGACTGCCGCCACTACTTATGAGATAACTGTAGTTCCTATTTTTGGCAATAATGTAAATATAATAGTTTCAAGTCTTGTTTTTTTTGCTGCAACATTGTATTTTTGTCTTAATGAGAGCAAGGCTATAGAAGTAATAGGCAAGATATTGACACCTGCCTTACTTTTTATGATGTGTCTTATTATAGTCAAGGCGATAATTACTCCTATGGACGCTTTTAAGGCAGTTGAAAATACTAATTTTTTCCTTTTGGGCTTTAATGAAGGCTATCAGACTATGGACGCCATGGCTTCAATGTTTTTGTTTACACTTGTAATACAGTCTCTCAAGGAAAGAGGCTATACTTCAAAAAAAGAAATGTTTAAAATGTCTATAAATACAGGAATAGTAGCAGGAGTGGCATTGTCCCTTATTTACTTGGGACTTTGCTATGTAGGTGCAAAAACCTCAAATATCATAGCTGCTGAAAGTAGGGCGGAGCTACTGATTAAAACCACTAAGTTTTTGTGGGGAGATTTTGGAGCTTATGCACTTGGCATTGCTATGTTGCTTGCCTGTCTTACAACTTCAATAGGACTTACTTGTACTGTAGGCGGATATTTGGCTGATGTTACAAAGATACCATATAAGGCGGTGTGTGTCGGCATTTGCGTGTTTTCGTTTTTTGCTTCGGTTATAGGGCTTGATGCTATTATTTCAGTGTCATATCCTATACTTGTAGCTGTATATCCGATGATAATAATACTTTTGATACTCAATGTATTTGACAGATTTATAAGCAATAAGAGTTTTTATAAGGGTGCGGTACTTGTGGCATTTTTATCAGGATTTATCCAATCTCTTGCTATTATAGTGACTTCTCTTAATATGAAGGAAAATTTCGGATTTATAATGTCGCTTGACGATATTTTGAAAAAAGGTCTGCCTTTTTCGTCAATGGGTATGCCTTATCTTATACCTGCTATTATTGTAGGCTTTATATTTACTATGCTGATAAAGGAGAATAATCAATAACTCTATAAGCTTTTTGGACTTATATTAAGCAGCTTTTCAGCTGCTTTTTGTTTTATACTTTTTGATTTGAAAATTTTATATATATAGATTGAAAATCAAAATATTACAGTAGTAGATGACAAAATAATATTCACTTAAATTTGGAGATATTTGAGAATAAGCTGAAAAACTAAGTTCAACTGTAATAAATAGAAATTTATTTATAAAGATTAGAGATAAAATTTATTATTTTTAGAAAATTTGCAAGTATTATTGTTAATTTTAGTAAAAAAATATAAGTTTTTATTGAAAAAGTAAAAAATAATGATATAATTAAGCAATTAATTAAGCTTTGTCGTTTAATAGCCGGGTAGTTTCAAAATATGTATTTTTAATTGAAAAACTAAAAGTATATCAGTATCAAGATTATATTTTGTGAAATCATTAAAGTCAATTTTGAAAGATAGACATAAGTCTGAGTTGATATTTTTAAAACGGCATTTTATATTTTAAGAAAGGGTGATTAGTTTGGATTTTGGTGTATTGTCAATAGTGCCTCCTCTTGTTGCAATAATCTTGGCGCTTATAACAAAGGAAGTTATTTCTTCTCTTATGCTTGGGATTTTCGTAGGTGGACTTATATTTACTAAGGGAAATTTGTTGGAAGCGGTACAGACCGTATTTACTCTTATGGGTACCAAGGTCGGCGAAAACGGACTTATGATTTTGTTTTTATCATTGCTGGGCGCTCTTGTTACAGTTATGAACAGAGCGGGAGGCTCTTTTGCCTATGGTAAATGGGCAGGAGAAAAGATTAAGACTAAGTGGGCGGCAAAGTTATCCACTGCAATCTTGGGAATTATTATTTTTATCGACGACTATTTCAACTGTCTTACAATAGGTGCGGTAATGAAGCCTATTACAGACAAAAATAAGGTGTCTCGTGCAAAGTTGGCATATATTATAGACTCTACTGCTGCGCCTGTGTGTATAATAGCGCCTGTATCGAGTTGGGCGGCGTCTGTAGTGTCTAATATAGGCTCTGCAAATGTAGATAATCCTATGGGGGTATTTATCTCCACTATACCTTTTAATCTTTATGCACTGATTGCAATTTTTTCAGTATTTTTCTTTTCTATAGTGAGTTTTGACATAGGTCCTATGGCGAAGTTTGAGATTGAAGATACTTCTAAGATGAGCGGCATGATTGACGAGGAAGATTTAAAACATAGTGAAAATGGAAAGGTAATAGACTTGGTTTTACCTGTGCTTGTACTTATTGCAGTTACAATATTTTTCATGCTTAAGACAGGTGAATATTTCGACGGTAAGGGTATTTCTCTAAAGGATGCCTTCGGTAATTCATCAGTAAATATATCTCTTACACTTGGCTCGGCTATAGCGCTTTTTGTAGCCTTTGTCATGTATATACCGAGAAAACTCCTTAAGTTTAGAGAATTTATGGATTGCATAACTGAGGGAGTAAAGTCAATGGTGGGAGCTATGATAATACTTACTCTTGCTTGGACTATAGGTGGAATTACTAAGGAAGAGTATTTAAATACAGGTGGATTTGTAGCACATCAATTGTCATCTAATAATATTCCGATTTGGATATTCCCTGCGATTATATTTATAGTTGCGGCATTTTTGGCATTTTCTACAGGTACTGCGTGGGGGACATTTGGTATTTTAATTCCTATAATAGTGCCTATAATAGTGAAGATGGATGCTATGAATCATATATCTATAATACTTGCCTCTATTTTTTCCGGCTCTGTGTTTGGAGACCACTGCTCGCCTATATCGGATACGACAATACTTTCATCAGCAGGGGCAAACTGTCACCACATTGACCATGTGTCATCCCAATTGCCTTATGCCTTTATATCAGCAGGAGCTTCTTTTGCCGGCTTTATAGTAGGCGGCTATTTCAATAATCCTATAATAGCTTTGATTAGTACCTTGGCAGTGTTTCTATTACTGATATATGTTGCAAAGAATAGAACATATAAGAAAATAAAAGCAAAAGGATGATTATTGCAAAAGATTTTAGACAGATATAGCCTTAAGTTAAAAGTATCTATGATATAAAACTATATTAAGGTAAATACTGATGGCAAATAATACTAAAAATCAATTAAATAGTTCTAAAAACATAGTAATGATGCTTGTTGAAAACTAAAAAATAATATTTCAATGAATCTATGTACATGATATTATAAACGATGATTAGTATAATTGCTGTAAAGAATAATACTATTATCTATTTCATCTATGGATAATTTTTATCAATTATTTTTGAAAAATAGTATATGATTTATGACTTTATTATAAATGTACTGAAAATACCTTATCCATCATTCTAATAGACTTTAGTATAAGCAATAAAAAAAGGGCTGTGGAAATTTCATTTTCCAACAGTCCTTTTATCTGCCTTTTTACAGATCGTCTTCTATTACTGTAGATTTTGCATAGGCTGATACCTTAGCCTCGAAAAAGTCTGTTTTTATAGCATTCGGATCAGAGTATTCACTTACCCATGACATTGATTCAGGCTCTTTTTCATATCCTTCGTATATGTTGTCAAATCCAAGTCCCTTGCATCTCAAATTGCCAAGATATTTCAGATAGTCTTCTATCATAGACATAGACAGACCTTGAATATTGTCGCCTATGGCATATTTTGCCCATCTTATCTCTTCTTCTACGCCTTGTTTTATCATATTTCTAAATAAGTTTATATTTTCTTGAGTGAATATATGAGCCTCTTCTTTTTTTAATTCCAGAAGTATTGAGCGGAAAAGCCAAAGATGTGTATTTTCATCCCTATTGATATATCTTATCTCCTGTACTGTGCCCGGCATTTTTCCTATTCTTCCAAGTGAGTAGAAGAACATAAATCCTGAGTAAAAGTAAATACCTTCCAAAATATAGTTGGCAACTGCTGTCTTAACAAGGTTGAAATCTGATCTGTCATAGTAAAACTCATTGTATAAGTCGCCTATAAATTTATTTCTTGCAAGAAGTAATTCATCGTCCTTCCACTGATATAAGATGTTTGTCCTCTCTTCCGGTGAACAAATAGTATCGAGTATATATCCGTAACTTTGTGAGTGGATTGCCTCCTGATATGCCTGAATAGTAAGGCAAAGATTGACTTCATTGGCAGTTATATACTCACCTATATTCGGCAGATTGGCTGTTTGTATAGAGTCCAAGAATACCAAAAAGGAAAGTATCTTGTCATAGGCATTTTTTTCTTCCTTTGAAAGCTTTCTATAGTCTTTGATGTCCTGAGTGAGATTTATCTCTTCAGGTATCCAAAAGTTGTTCATTGCCTGTCTGTACCAGTCGCTTACCCAAGTGTACTTCATATTGTTGAAGTCGTTTAGGTTGGTAGTATTGCCGTTAATCATCTTTCGCTTGTTAAGCTCGATGTCTCCGTTTTCATTAAAAAGCTGTTTTCTTTTTAGCTCGCTCATATTTTTCTCCTAAATTTTATTAAGCACTGCAACTGTCGCAGTCCTGTACTTCGAGAGACTTGCTTCTTACATAGTACAGAGTCTTTACTTCCTGCTCACAAGCTGTGATATACAGTTGCAAAATTTGTTTCATAGTATATTCGGTAGTTATATAGAGGTTTACAGATTGTGACTGGTCAATATGACGCTGTCTTATACCTGCAGATTTTATCACCCATGTCTGGTCGATGTCGTGGGCATTTTCATATATCCAGAATGTCTTTGGTGTAAGAGAAGGTGCTACTCTTGGTACTATCTGTCCCTTTTTCTCTTCTAAAAAGTATCTCTTCATAACAGGGTCAACCGCTGCTGTAGTACCTGCAATTATAGATGTGGAGCCTGTAGGAGCAATTGCAATTATATAGCCATTTCTTATTCCGTCTTTTTCCACGCTTTGTTTCAGTTCTTCCCATCTCTTAGAATTGTAGTTTCTCTTTGTAAAATATTGACCGTCTTGCCAGTTGGAACCTTCAAAATATTTATAACTTCCCTTTTCCTTTGCCAGCTGATTGCTCGCTTTTATAGCAAAGTAGTTGATGTTTTCGTAGAGTTCATCTGCAAATTTCAGATGTTCTTCACTTTGGAACATTATGTCATTTTGTACCAAAGTATGGTGATAGCCGCTTGTTCCCAGTCCTATAGCCCTGTATTTTTGATTTGTAATCTGAGCGTATGGAACAGGATAGTAGTTGAGGTCTATTACATTATCAAGAGTCCTTATAACTGTATTTACTATGTCTTCAAGTTCATCCATGTTTTTCACGTCTATGTTGCCAAGTACAAGAGAGGCAAGGTTACAAACGACAAAATCCCCAGGTTTTGTCATTTCCACTACTATTTCCTGACCGTCAATTATCTTGACTTCACTTGATACACTTTGGATTGCCTCCATATTTTGCGCTATCTCAGTACATAGGTTGGAGCAATATATCATGCCCTTATGAGGATTGGGATTATATTTGTTGACTATGTCCCTGTTGAAAATAAATGGAGTACCTGTTTCAACGGCAGACTTTATTATCAGCCTTACCATATCCTTGACTGAAATTACCCTCTTGTCTATTTTCGAATCTTTTACGCAGTCAAGGTATTTCTCTTCCCATTCGTCCCCGTAACAGTCTTCAAGGCAATAGCCTTTTACCGTCTCTATCTCATGCGGACACATCATATACCATGGAGAATTTAAGTCTTCCTTTGCCAACTTCCAGAAATAGTTAGGTACACAAATTCCAGGGAAGACATCATGCGCCTTCATCCTGTCATCACCGTTATTTGTCCTGAGCTGTAAAAACTCCGGTGTATCCTTATGCCAAAGGTCGATGTATACGCTACAAGCTCCCTGTCTTACTCCCAACTGGTCTACTGCGACTGCAGTATCATTTGCCAATTTTACCCATCTTGTGATACCGCCTGCTACTCCTTTAAAGCCTCTTATGTCTGAGCCCATGGCTCTTACCTTACCGAAGTACAGTCCCATTCCTCCGCCATGCTTTGACACTTGGGCAAAGTTAGTAACTGATCTGTATATGCCGTCAAGATTGTCAGGAACTACATCTATGAAACATGATGAGAGTTGATTGAAACATTTACGAGCATTTGACATAGTAGGGGTAGCCATGGTCACCTTCAAGGTGCTAAGAGCGTCATATAATTTTTTGGCATAGTGGATTTTCTTGTCTTTTTCAGGTATAGACAGGTGCATTGCTATACCCATAAACATCTCTTGTGGACTTTCCAGTATTTTGCCGTCAGTATCTCTTATCAGGTATCTCTTTGCTACAAGGTTAAGACCGCTGTAGTTGAACAGCTCATCTCTTGAGTAGTCGAGGTATTTTTCTAATTCTTCAATATCCTCTTGGGAATAGTTTTCAAGCATATATGGTCCGTAGAGCTTGTTTTTTGTAAGATATCTTATCTTATCTGCAAAGCTGTGGATATCGAGCATGGTAGTTTCTTTTTCTATGGTGTTTTGTATCTGCAATGCCAAGAATCTTCCTGAGATATACTCCCATTTAGGAGCCTCTTTTGAAGTAAGTTCACAAGCTGCACGTATCAGCATTGAGAGTTTTTCATCGTAAGACATATTTTCCTTGGCAAAGGAAGTGAATTTTGAGTATAAAAACGACAGTTTATATGCGTCTTCTTTAAAGTCTTCCTGTATCTTTCTCATGAGCTTGAATATTTTTTCATCATCAAAGTATAGCGTAAAATCTTCAAGTGTTTTTCTCAAGTTGTGATGTGATGCCCTATATAAGATGTAGGATTTGACTACAGCGTAGTAGCCTTTTTCTATCAGAGTAATCTCTACCAAATCTTGAACTTCTTCTACAGAGACAGTGTGGTCTTTTGGGAAGTTGTTTTTAGATTTTTCTTCCACATCCAATGTAAGTTTATCTAATTTTTCTTCTTCAATCTCCATTCCTACAGAGATAAATGCTTTTTTTATTGCTATTTTTATCTTATTCGTGTCAAACGGTACTATCTGTCCGCTTCTTTTGATGATATTCAAAACTATTCGCTCCTTAAATTTACTAAACAATAATTTACAATAGTATCTGTTTAATTTATGGATAAGTTCTAAGTATTTAATTGAAATAATATAATATTAATGACATTATTACAAAATTTCTTTAAAATACTGTCCATTATTCTATTGTATTTTAGTATTGGACTCGTTTTAAGCTCTACAATATAACTAAAAACAAGTAAGGGACTAATAATAAAATTTTCAAATTTTGCCCCATCTTATTATACCATTTTTGTAATGAATTTAACATCAAAAAATCTATGTTGAAATAATATCAATGTAGCATAAGTTATGCTTTCTTGTTTATAGCAGGAATAAAAAAATTTTAAACTTATTGATATTTATAATATGAATAATATGAACTTGACATATGATAATCTGTAGTGTACTATAATAATAGGAATGTAGTATGAAAGTAAAATGCTATGACTGATTATAGCTTATTAAGATTAAGTAATATCAATGGAATTTTACAAATATATAAGGAGTAGGTTATGAATAATAAAGATACAATGGTGAGAAAGACAATAACAATATTTAATGAAGATTATGAATTTATAAAAAAATATGCAAATTCCATAAATAAAAGTGTATCGGAAGTAATGAGGGTTTTTACCATAAAACAGATAGAAGAAGAACAAAATCAGAATTTATTGGATTTTTTAAATAATAATTGTACATTTGTAAGTCAAGATGAACAGGAGGATTTTGACAAAATGAATATCGATTTTGACGATATTAGCGGAACAGAAGTTAAGTTTAGTTGATATATATTGTAGTATTATAATCAGAAGGTGTATAATGAAAAGTGATAAATTTAGACTAATATTGAGTAAAAAATCTGAAAAGTTTATTAATACTCATAAATTAGAGGGGGCAAAGTTTTTAAAAGCATTCTCAGAGCTTAGAGATAATCCTGTACCTTCATCAAATTACGATATAAAAAAATATCATCATAAGAAGTATGATGATATTTTCAGACTTAGGATAGCTAAATACAGAGCGATATTTAGAATAGTAAAAAATGAATTGATAATTTTTGTAATAGATTTTTAAATACTTGTCATTATATCCATATATAACTTGCATGAGTCAAATAATTGTGATAAGTCAACATATTCATTTTCCCTATGCACTACAGATAAATCTCCCGGACCTATGATGACAGGTATGAGCTTGTTTTTTATCAGCATGCTGGCATCAGTTGAGCCGGAAAATGTTTCAAAGACAGGTTTTATTCCTATCGTTCTAAGTGATTTTTCCATGCTTTGTATCAACTTATCTTTTTTTGAAGTATGCCAAGATGTTCTCATGTCGGCTATCTCGTAACTTGCGTCAAAATGCGGGTTTTCTGACTTCATCTCTTGAATCATCTCTTGAAGTTTTTCCCATATTTGAACAGGAGGATGTCCTACTTGCAATCTTGCGTCCACTGTAAATACGCATCTGTCAGGAACTACCTGTGGTTCTACACCTGCATTTATAGCAAGAGTACGCCAAAATGTGTCCGGATATTTTTCAAATTCACTGTTTTTTATCTTTTCTATTAGTTTTATAGCAAGATATATGGCATTTTCGCCAACGCCTTTTTGTGAGCCGTGAGCAGTCATACCGTGAACGCAGACATCAGCCCAAGTCCTTCCTTTTTGTTCATTACATATTTTCATGTCTGTAGGTTCGCAGACTATGAGATATTTAGCATTTTCAAATATAGGATGCTCTTGTAGAGCCTTGGAGCCTTTCATATAGTTTTCCTCGTCTATAGTTGCTGCAAGTATTATATCCCTTGATGGAGGTATATTATGTCTTTTAAGCAGTATCATTGAATAAATTGCACTCATCAGACCGCTTTTCATATCGGCACTTCCTCTGCCGTATAGTTTACCGTCTTTTATTGTAGCTTTAAATGGTGGAGTGTTCCATCTTTTCATTTCATCATCAGATACAGGCACTACATCCATATGCCCTGTAAATACTACAGCGTCCTCATCTGATTTTCCCTTTATCTTTGCTATAATGTCATACCTGTCTTTTTCAACAGGTACTGTGAAATAGTCAATATCATTTTGTCTTAGCAGACTTTCTACATATTCGCACATGGGTTTTTCGTTTCCTGTAGGGTTTGTGCTGGGTATGTCTACAGCCTTTGAAAATATGTCTACTAATTCATCTTTGTCAATTAAGTCAAAAATATCTTGCATTATATCTCCATTCTGCCACTTTTTTGTGACTTAAAGATTTTTGAAAAATTATTCTTTTAATTCATCTATGTTTTTGTTGTAAAGATTGAAGTATATTCCTTCTTTGCTCATCAGTTCATCGTGAGTGCCTGATTCGGCAATGCCGTCTTCTGTCAGAACAAGTATTTTACTTGCGTTTCTTATGGTCGATAGCCTATGGGCTATGGTGATGGTAGTTCTACCCTCGCTGAGTATTTCAAGTGATTGTTGTACTACAGCTTCTGAATTATTGTCAAGTGCTGATGTTGCCTCGTCCAATATCAGTATAGGAGGATTTTTAAGGAATACTCTTGCTATGCTTATTCTTTGTTTTTGACCGCCAGAGAGCTTTGTTCCTCTCTCTCCTATATAGGTGTCGAATTTATCGCCAAGTTCCATGATAAAGTTGTAAGCTCCTGCCATTTTTGCAGCCTTTTCAACATCTTCATAGCTTGCGTCTTTTTTTCCGTAAACTATATTTTCATAGACTGTGCCGGAGAATAAATATACTTCCTGCTGTACTATACCTATGTTGTCTCTTAGGGATTTTTGCTGAATATCTCTTATATCGGTATTGTCTATCAGTATTGCTCCACTGCTTACTTCATAAAATCTCGGTATAAGGTTGGATATTGTGGTCTTACCTACTCCAGAAGAGCCTACAAGAGCTACATTCTCACCTTTATTTATACTGAAACTTATGTTGTCAAGTATCTTGACATCACTTTGCGGATAGGAAAAACTTACGTTTTTAAACTCTATGTCGCCATGTACATCACTTAATATCTTTGCGTCTTCCTTGTCAACTATGTCGTTTTCCACATCCATTATTTCGATAAATCTTTCTATTCCCGTCATTCCCTTTTGGAACTGCTCCATATAGTCTACGATTCTTTTTACAGTATTTAGCAACATATTGATATACAGTGTGTATAAAAACATATCTCCTGCATTGATATCACCGCTCTTCATATAGTGACTGCCAAGTACGATGACTATCAGATACATAATACCGTCAAATATTCTGTAAACCACTTGAAAGTTCGACATGTGTTTGTAAAATTCTTTTTTGATTCCCAAAAATTTGAGATTTTCCTTATGGAATTTTTCCACTTCCAAGTCTTCATTAGCAAAGGACTTTACGACCTTAGCTCCGAGGATGTTGTTTTCAATGCCTGAGTTTATCTCTCCTACGTGGTTTCTCTGCTCCTTTTGTGCCATTCTCATCTTGTGATTATTGGTAGACATAAAAAATACCATTATAGGTATCATCAGGAAAATAGCAAGGGTAAGAGGAACATTGATATTTATCAGTATGACAAATGATACTATGAGTTTTACAAAGGCTATGAAAAATTCTTCCGGGCAGTGATGGGAAAATTCCGTAACATCGAACAAGTCGGTAGTAATACGGGATAAAATCTGACCTGATTTATTCGTATTGTAATAAGAATAGGGCAGTTGTTGAATATGAGAGAAGATATCGTATCTCATATCTGTCTCTATCTTTGCACCCATGACATGTCCTATATTTTGCATGTAATAGTTGGCAATGGTGTCTATTATACGAAGGGCTATAAATATAGCTCCAAGTGTCATTATCAAGTTGACTGTAAGTAGTGATATATCTTGTCTTGCTGTATTTGTCAGGTATCTTAGTATTATCGGTAGTGCAAGGTCGCACATAGTCGAAAATCCCGCACATATGAGGTCGAGTATGAGTGTGGGGTAATATTTGCTGTAATATGGCAAGAATCGCTTGAACAAATACGAATTTGTATAAGTTTTTTGCATAATGCTCTCCTTTTTTATTTATATAAGTCTTTTCTTTTATTGCCATAAATTTTAGGTTTGAAACTAATAATCATAAAGATAAGATTATATAATTGATACTACACTGCTATGAAAATACGATAAATAGCCATATACATAAACTACAAATATGGTTTGAAATATTAATGTTATTACTGTCTATGATAAGTCTTGGATTATTTAATTTACTGTATTGTAATATGGAGTTTAAAATATGTAATACAAATTATTTTTTATAGTATATGTATTAAGCTCTTTTGTTATGTAATTTTGGCTTGTTTAGAGTAATTGCTATGTATTATATTGGGATTTATGTTTAAGAAAGTAGAAGATAACAACTCAGTGCTAAGATTTTTTTATATAAAGTTTGATTTTTTTGCTAAAGTTTTATTATAATAATCCGATTATTATATTACAACAACAGTTGTAAACTTAATTTAACTTGTACTTGGATTTTATACAAATAATATTGTATATTAATTATGTTTTCTCATTTTTCGCCATAAAATAAAAAAAATAATTCTGGGATTTCAAGAATTATTTGCTAAACAAAAGCTTTATGATGAATTTTTAAGAAACGAACAAAACAAAATATTTTAAAATTTGAAATCACTATATTTGGCATTTTTTCTGCATAAAAAACGCATATGGCCGACTTATTTTATGTATTTGTCGTTTTGTTCATCTCTGCTGTATCATAGTATACAACTTTTATTATAAAAATGCAACAGTTAAATTGAAAAAAATGTAAAAAATTTGTAAAAAAATTAAATCTCTCGAATTTGCTTGAAATATACAAATTATCAATAAACTAACAAAGTTAAAATTGGAATTCTGTATTAATTTTTTAAAGTAAGTTGGGAGTTTTTTTATTTTGAAAACAGTATAATACCAATCACCATTTATAACAGCAAGTATCTATTTTAAAGCAAGATTATATATCATATGGATTTTCAATAAGTTTTTTATGATGCAATTACATCGCTTTTTAATGAGTTTTTAGTATAAAATATAATGTATGTGGCTTTATATGCTTTATATGAATACTACAAAAGCAGCGATTAAGAGTAAAGTCTTAGTCGCTTTTTTAATAAAATAATATCTTTTGAATATTTACACCTTATTTTGGGAATATTTTTCCTATAAGGTGGGATTTATTATGATTTATAATATTTTAGATACAGAAAGAACCAAGAGTAAGGATATGAAAGAAGAATTAATCAAGATAAGAAAAATTATAAATGAAGCAGATGCTATAGTAATAGGTGCAGGCTCAGGTCTTTCTACATCGGCTGGATTTAGCTATAGTGGTGATAGATTTGATAGGTATTTCCGAGATTTTGTGGATAAATATGGCTTTAGCGATATGTATAGCGGGGGATTTTTTCCTTTTACATCAGAAGAAGAAAAATGGGCATATTGGAGTAGATATGTCTATATCAACAGATATTCTCCTATACCTGAGGATACTTATTCAAAGTTGTTTGAACTTATAAGAGATAAGAATTATTTTGTAATTACTACCAATGTTGACCATTGTTTCCAAAAGAGCGCTTTTGACAAGGAAAGATTGTTTTATACTCAAGGGGACTTCGGACTCTTTCAATGTAGCAGACCTTGTCATAAAAAGACCTATGAAAACTATGGAATAATCAGAGAAATGCTACTTTCTCAAGGCTATTCATTTGATGAAGATAAAAAACTTATTCCTTTAGCTGATCCAAGTATGACAGTTGACACTAAGCTCATACCGAGATGTCCAATCTGTGGGGAGTATATGAGTATGAATCTTAGGGCAGATGATACTTTTGTGGAAGATGATGGCTGGAGAGCTTCTGCTAAGAGATATGCTGAGTTTATCAGAAAAAATATAAGTAAGAAGATAGTTTTTATGGAGCTTGGAGTAGGGATGAATACACCGGGCATAATAAAATACAATTTTTGGAATATGACAAGAGAATTTGAAAAGGCAAACTATATTTGTATTAACTACGATGATGCTACTTATCCATGTGATATAAGGGAAAAATCAGTCAGCATTGAAGGCGACTTGGACGAGATAATAGAGAGACTTGGAAAATAGCTTGAAAAGATGTTATTTATTCGTATATAAATAATATAAATTTTTCTTAAATGCTTTTACTGATTGTAACTTTACAAATAGCTATAATAAGGCTATAATTAGGATATAATCAGTTAATATTAGCTGTATATTTTTGCAGCACTCGTTTATATTTATGGTCAATTTAAAATTTTATTAATTTCATTAACTTAGGAGAAAATCATGTCCAATAAAAATAAACCAAACTACACACTAAAAGACAGTTTATTTATAGACCTGTTCTCAGACAAAATGAGATTAATACAACTATACAAATCACTGATAGATGATGATAGAGAGATAAATCAAGACGATATAGAAATACTGACCATACAAAATATAATACTAAGAGGCATATATAATGACCTTGGTTTTAGGGTAAAAGATGAAATAATAATACTGATGGAAGCACACAAACTACCTACACAACAAACATAGTGCTAAGAATACTGTTTTATCTATCAGAAACACTAAAAAACTATATAATAGATAGTAGTGAAAACAAAAATCTAAATGAACTCTACAACACAAAACCAAGGATAATACCTAAGATAAAGCTCTTTGTAGTATATACAGGAGACAAGATGATGCAAGACCATGACCTATATCTAAAAGATGTAATGGTAGAAAACGACATAATCTCAGATATAGATATGAAGGTAAGGGTGTTATGTACAGGAAGTAAGAGCAGTATCTTAGGACAGTATATACTATTCACAAGAGTTTATACAAAACAGAAAAAAGAATGTAAGGACATAGAGACAGCAGTAAAAAACACAATAGAAATATGTATGAATGATGAGATATTAAAAGAATATTTAGACTATAGAAAGATGGAGGTGCAAGAGATGATAACAGCATTTATGACACAAGAAGAGGCATTTGAAAGTTTCTTAAAGGATGAAGTGAAAGCGGGAGAAAAAAGAGGTGAAAAAAGAGGTGAAGAAAAGGGAAAAATAGATACATTGATAAACTTCTTTAAAAACGGAATAGGACTTGATGTAATAAGCAAGGGTTTGGGAATGAGTATAGATGAAGTGAAGAGCATATTAATCGGTAGAGGCTTTGAAGTATAAATATGTAAAATATTATCTCTATAATATTCTTGTTTCAATGTGAAAGATGGAGGTGCAAGAGATGATAACAGCATTTACGACACAAGAAGAGGCATTTGAAAGTTTCTTAAAAGATGAGGTCAAAAGAGGTAGAAAAGAAGGTAGAAAAGAAGGTAGAGAAGAAGGAAGAGAAGAAGGAAAGATGGATACATTGATAAACTTCTTTAAAAACGGTATAGGACTTGATGTAATAAGTAAGGGTTTAGGAATGAGTATAGATGAAGTGAAGAGCGTATTAATCGGTAGAGGCTTTGAAGTATAAGTAGTCATATGATTTCTTATAAACCTTTATTTTTAGCGTAATTGCAAGAAAGTTAACTTGCTATTTAGTATAAGATAAAACGGTCGGGCTTGACATTATATCAAGTACCCGACCATAATTTTTATTAAAAATTAGAATTCTTCTGTTACGTATTCCTTGTATCTGTTGTAATCTTCATCTTCAAGATTTACTGTAATTATAGTGCCGTTTTCGTCATATTCTTCATCAAAGCTGTACTTCTCATGTAACTTACTTATAATCTCAGACTTTGCAAAAGGTATAAGCATTTTTACTTTTTTCTTGGACTTGTCTAGACAGTCCTCTATCATTTCATAGAACTTATCAAGGTTGTATCTCTTTGTAGCTGATATTATTACGAAAGGATCGTCTACATATACCTTGGTATCATAATCCACCTTATCAGCCTTGTTAAATACATAGAGCATTTTCTTGTTTTCCACTCCAATTTCAGACAAGACTTTGTTAGTAGTATCCATCTGAAGTTTATGTTTGTCATTGGATAAATCAACCACATGAAGTAGTAAATCAGCGTATTTAACCTCTTCAAGTGTTGCCTTAAACGCATCTATCAAGTCATGAGGTATAGATGAAACAAAGCCTACAGTGTCGGTGATTAAAAAGTCTGAATTTGAAGGCAAAGTAGCCTTTCTAAGCTGCACATCCAAGGTAGCAAAGAGCATATCCTTTGCATCGACTTCCTTTGACTTGTCATAGTCCTTATGAGTCTTTATTATCTCGTTTAATATTGTTGATTTTCCGGAATTGGTATAGCCTACGAGTGCAACAAGAGGCATATTTGACTTCATACGTGAGCTTCTTTGAGTCTGTCTGTTTTTAGTTATCTCCTTAAGCTCTCTTTGGATGTCTATTATTCTTTGACGTATATGTCTTTTATCAAGTTCCAGTTGTTTTTCTCCCGGACCTCTTGTACCTATTCCGCCACCAAGTCTTGACATCTGAGAGCCAAGACCGATAAGTCTTGAAGATCTATATTTTTGCTGAGCAAGCTCAACTTGAAGCTTCCCTTCTTTTGACAATGCCCTCGACGCAAATATATCGAGTATCAAGGTAGCCCTGTCTATTACTTTGACATTTGTTACTTCTTCAAGGTTTTTTATCTGTACGCCGGAGAGTTCTTCGTTGAAAATTATCGTGTCGGCTTCCATATTTTTTGCCATTTCAGCGAGCTCTTGTGCCTTACCTTTGCCGATGTAATAGGCGACATCGTAGCTATCCTTATTTTGTGTTACGGTGCCCAGTATCATCGTGTTTGCAGCTTCTGCGAGTTCTTCAAGCTCCTTCATGGAGTCATAGATGTCTATATCACCCTGTCTTTTGACATTGCTTGTAATATTGAGACCTACAAGTATCACCTTTTCAATTTTATTTTCCAATTCAAATCCTCCTTGCACAAAACAGGAACTAAAATTTGTATCTTATCAAAAATCAATACGCTTGATTTGAAATTTTAGTAGTTGATGATTAAAAATATATAAAGTTTTTTATTTTCAAAAATTCAAGCATAGCATAAGCAAATATAAAAATATCCCCTCTTTTATCAATCTTTGCTTATAAACTTGTTATAATAAGAATGTTAAATAAGTAAGGGAACTTTTCTTTTAATTATACACTTATTAGTTAAAATTTAAGATAAATAAAGTAAAAATTACATTTATAAAATTATACCATATTTTCACAAATTTATTTGAAATTACTTTTAATTTATTTTTATAAGTGATAAAATAGATAGCAAAATATTTTAAAATAATATGAGGTGAATCATGAGTAGAGAATTTAAAGCAAAAAATATATGGGAAGAAGTCGATCATAGCCTTATAATGGACTACGGCAAGAGATATATGGACTTTTTGGACAAGGCAAAGACTGAACGTCTTGCTGTCAAAGAGGTAGTAAGACAGTCCAAGGAACATGGATTTGTAGATTACGATGAAGTAATGAAGAAGGGCAGTATCAAAGCCGGAGATAAGATAATATACAATCACAAGGGCAAGTCTGCCGTACTTTTTGTAGTTGGTGAAAAGCCTATAGAAGATGGGATGAACATAGTAGGAGCTCATATAGACTCTCCAAGACTTGACATCAAGCAAAATCCGCTTTACGAAGATACAAATGTGGCACTGTTCAAGACACACTACTACGGAGGAGTGAAGAAATATCAATGGACTACTATTCCTTTGGCTCTTCATGGAGTGGTATTTACAAAAGACGGTAAATGTGTTGAAATTTCATTTGGGGAAAGTGACGACGAGCCTGTACTTTATATCAACGACTTGCTTATACATCTTTCAGCTGACCAAATGGAAAAAAAGGCGAATAAGGTTATAGAGGCTGAGCAACTGAACATAGTCGTAGGACAGATACCTCTAAAAACTGATGACAAGGAAGTAAAGAGCAAGGTAAAGGAAAATATATTGAAGATATTGGAAGAAAAATACGGTATAAGCGAAAGAGACTTCGCCACTGCAGAGCTTGAAATAGTGCCTGCAGGAAAATCAAGAAGTGTAGGCTTTGACAGTTCATTTATTGCAGGACACGGACATGATGACAGAGTGTGTTCTTATGCCGGAGTAGAGGCTATATTTAATGTAGAAGATGTTGAAAAATCAGCAGTGTGTCTACTTACAGACAAGGAAGAGGTGGGTTCTATGGGCAATACCGGAATGCAGTCAAGATTCTTTGAAAATATGGTTGCAAATCTGATTTCACTGCAAGGAGATTATAATGACCTCAAAATAAGAAGAGCAATAGAAAATTCACAAGTGCTTTCTGCAGATGTCAACGCAGCCTTTGACCCTACATTCCCTGAAGTAATGGAAAAATTAAACGCTGCAAAGGTAGCTCAAGGAGTTACAATATCAAAATACACAGGTTCAAGAGGAAAGAGCGGTTCAAACGACGCAAATGCTGAATTCTTATCAGAATTAAGAATGCTTTTTGACAAAAATGATGTCATATGGCAAACAGGAGAGCTTGGTAAGGGAGACCAAGGCGGAGGCGGAACTATAGCCTATATACTTGCAAACTTAGGTGCAGAGGTAGTAGACTGCGGTACATCAATGCACTCAATGCACGCTCCTATAGAGCTTGTATCTAAGGCTGACGCCTATATGACTATGAAAGCTTACAATGTTTTTTTAAACAGATAAATGATTTAAAACAATACTACCGTTTTTAACAGGCGGTAGTTTTTTATTGATTTATTTATATAATGTGATATAATATCTTTGGAAAAAAATATAGATATTTCAATATTTACTTGCAATTAATAATTTTTTGTTCTTTAAATTAATGTTTATTTCTTTGTATTTAATACATACTTAAAGAAAGGTGACAATGAGAGTAATAGGCGGAAAATACAGAGGGAAAAAATTAATCCCACCCAAAAACGACGATATACGTCCGACTACGGACAAAGCGAGAGAGTCGCTTTTTAACATGCTACAATATTACATCTATGAAAGTAGTTTTTTAGACCTCTTTTCAGGTAGTGCAGCTGTATCTATAGAGGCAATATCTCGAGGTGCAAAGCACGTTACATTGGTAGAAAAAAGTAGGGAATCCATAAAAACTATCAATGCAAATCTGAATCTCATAGCGGATGAAAAGAGCAAAGCAGAGCTTATAAGTAATGATGTAATAAACTTTTTGCAGACAACAAAGGCAAAATTCGACATCATATTTTCTGATCCGCCATATTATTATGAAAAGACAAATCAAATTATTGATATCATAGCTGCAAGAAAATTGCTTGAAGATGACGGCATTATGATAATAGAGACAGATAAAAACGAAAATCTTATAATTCCAAGTGATATGTATATAGATAAGGAAAAAATATATTCAATAAGTAAGTTTTCAATTATAAAAAATAAAGAAAAATAAAAAAGTGTTGTTAAAAATTTATAACAGTGTACAGGAGAAATTAATGAATTTAACTGCAGTGTATCCGGGAAGCTTTGATCCGATAACAAAGGGTCATCTCGACATAATTAAAAGGGCGGCTAAGATGTATGACACCCTGATAGTGGCAATACTTATAAACAAGGAGAAAAATCCGCTTTTTTCATTGGAGGAGAGAGTCGAGATGATTAAAGAGGCAACAAAGGACTTGAGCAATGTTAAAGTTGACCACTTTTCAGGGCTTTTCGTCGATTACTGCATGAAAAAAAATATAAATGTGTCCATTAGAGGCCTAAGAGCAATGTCTGACTTTGAAATAGAACTTCAGATGGCACATATCAATGATGTCTTGAGCAAATCAACTTTGGAAACTGTATTTTTGGCGACCAGTACAAAGTATTCATATCTCAGCTCCAGTGTAGTAAAAGAAATAGCGATGTTTGACGGTGATTATTCAAACCTTGTACCTGAAAATGTATGTGCGAAGATAAAACAGAAGTTCAAAGAAAATTAAAGAGCTGTAAGTATCATACAAATCAAAAAACATATTGAAAAAATAAGGAAAAAATAGTATTATATTGGTGATACGTGTGGAGTTATCATTTATAAAAAACGTATATTAAGGAGAATATCATGGAAGTTGCCAGTAAAGATGTATTCAAACTCATACAGGAGCTCGAAGAAGTCATTGACTCAAGCAGTACAGGAGTTTTCAACAGTAGAAAAATATCCATAGACAAAGATTTTCTTATGGAAAAAATAAATGACATAAAGATAGCCTTGCCTAATCAGTTCAAGCATGCTGACTATATCTACAAGGAAAAGGATAAGATACTTGATGATGCAAAGGCAGAGGCTGAAGACATACTTGAAAAGACAAGGGAATACGCAAGGCAAAAAGTAAGTGAAAATGAGATCACTATTATTGCTGAGGAGAATGCAAGAAGACTTGAAGAAGAAGCGACACTCAAAGCACAGGAGATAAAAGAAGGTGCAAGAGGCTATGCTATAGACCTGCTTAAAAAAGTAAATGCCAACATAGAAAAAATTAACAATGCTATGACTCAAAACATAAAAGAATTAGAGGAATTTGACCTATAATGATATATCTTGACAATTCCGCAACCAGCTTCATCTATGAAGAAGTGCTTGGTGTTATAAACGACATATATAAAAATAAAAACTTCAATCCGTCGTCTGCCTATGATGTAGCACTATCAGTAGAAAAAGAGATGAAAAAAGCAAGAAAAATACTTGCTGACTCCATCAATGCTGAAGAAGACGAGATATATTTCACATCAGGTGGCAGTGAAGGGAACAACTCTGCTATACTGGGAATTGCAAATGCAAACAAAAACAAGGGCAGACATATCATATCATCCATGGCGGAGCATGACTGCGTCTATAATTGTATGAAATATTTGCAAGATGAGTTGAACTTTGAAGTCACTTTTCTGAAACCTGACAGGCAGGGTCTGATATCTGAAGAACAGCTTGCAAAAAGTATAAGAAAAGATACTATACTTGTATCTATAATGCAGGTTAATAACGAACTTGGCAGCTTAAATAATATAAAAGCACTTGTAGATACGACAAAGTCTATAAATAAGATGACGTATTTTCACACTGATGCAGTACAGTCCTACATGAAAGTTGACATAGATGTCAAAAAAATGGGAGTTGACCTGCTCACTACCAGTGGCCATAAAATACATGCGCAAAAGGGTATAGGTTTTTTATATATTAAGAAAAACACCAAAATGTCTCCACTGATATTTGGCGGAGGACAAGAAAGAGGCTTCAGAGGCGGTACTGAAAACGTTGCGGGTATATGCGCAATGGCGAAGGCTGTAGAGCTGATTCAAGGCAAGAGTATGGAAGACTTGAAAGCTACAAGGGACTATCTATGCAATTTAATCAAAGATAAAATAGATGACATATATGTAAATACACCTGATATCAATGCCCCTCATATCTTAAGCGTCTCATTTGCAGGTACAAAATCTGAGGTTTTGCAACATTATTTGGAGACTGACAAGATATATGTATCTACAGGGAGTGCCTGTTCTTCAAAGAAAAAAAATTCGAGGGTACTTGAAAGTATAAGTATGGAGAAAAAATATATAGACTCCACTCTAAGATTTTCCCTATGTCATGAAAATACAAGCTCTCAAATGGAAGAAGTAGCGGAAAAACTGCAAAAATACGTCTTAGAATTCAGAAAGATATCTAAGTACAAAGGCAGAAGGTAAGAAATAGCGAAGAAATTTGATATTATCACATATGAATTATAGGAAGTAAGATGTACGATATAATAATTGTAAGAAATGGTGAAATATCCATAAAAAAAAGAAACAAGGCTGATTTTGAAAATGCACTTATGAAAAATATAAAATACAGAGTGTATAAAAACAAGGCTCTTAAAGTTCAAAAGGCAAACGGTAGAATAGAGATACTCTTAAATGGTCAAGATGAAAATGAAGTTATGGAAAACATCAAAGATATCTTTGGAGTAGTGTCCCTTTCTCCTGCAAAGGTAAGCGAAAGCGGATATGAAAATCTCATTATGACAGTAAAAGAGCTGGTGGAAACTGAGATAGGACGAGACAAGAAGGCAAGTTTCAAAATTGCTGTCAAAAGAATAGACAAGAGCTTTGATATGAAGTCAACTCAGATGAGCCGTGACATAGGAGCAAAGATACTTAAGGCTTTTGACAATCTCCATGTTGATGTAATAAATCCTGAATATGAGATACACTGCGAATATAGGAAAAATGAAAACATTTTGTATTTCAAAAAAGTGCTTGGTGAAGGTGGAATGCCAAAGGGTGTTAACGGCAGGTCTTGTGTGCTTATTTCCGGCGGTATAGACTCACCTGTTGCCACTTATTTAATGGCAAGACGTGGACTTTTCATAGAGGCTGTACATTTTCACTCTTATCCTTTTACCAATGAGCGTTCAAAGCAAAAGGTCATAGACCTGGTCACTCACCTGACGTCGTATTGTGGGAGAATAAGGCTACATTTGGTGAATTTGCTCGATATCCAAAAGGAAATTAATGAAAAATGTCCAAGTGAATATATGACTATACTTTCAAGGCGATTTATGATGAGGATAGCACAGGAAATAGCAAATGACTACGAATGTACTTCTCTGATTACCGGAGAAAGTCTTGGGCAGGTGGCTTCTCAAACATCATTGGGATTGCTGGCTACAGACAATGTGGTAAATACTATGCCGGTTTTCAGACCCTTAATAGCAATGGAAAAAACTCAAATTATTGAAATTGCCAAAAAAATAGGAACCTACGATACTTCGATAATCAAGGAAGAGGATTGCTGTACGGTATTTTTACCGAAAAACCCTGCCACTCAGCCAAAACTTGATAAGATATTAAACTATGAAGAAAATCTCGACATAGATAAGATGATAAAAGAAGCAATTGAAAAAAGAGAGATAATGGAATTAAAGATAAAGTGATATCAGTATCTTAAGTAAGATACAGGAGAGGAATTAAGATGGATGTTTTTTCTTGGAAAAACTTTCTGTTACCATATGAATATGCAGTGGAAGAACTGAAGATAAAATTCAAGGACATAAGAAAAGAACTCAAAGAGACTGACAGCTATTCGCCAATAGAGTTTGTAACCGGAAGAGTAAAGAAAATATCTTCGATAATAGATAAGGCGAAGAGGCTAAACGTTGAATTTGAGCAGACAAAACTTAGGGAGCAGATAGAAGACATAGCCGGAATAAGAATAATGTGCCAGTTTGTAGAAGACATATACACCGTTGTCAAATACATCAAGACAAGGGAAGATATGCATGTTATGTATGAAAAAGACTATATCAAAAACTACAAACAAAGCGGATACAGGAGCTATCATGTAATAGTAAAATATCCGGTGCAGATGGTAACAGGCAAGGTGGATATATTGGCAGAAGTGCAGATACGTACCTTGTCAATGAATTTTTGGGCAACCATAGAACATTCTCTCAAATATAAATACAATCACAAATTACCTGAATATCTTTCTCTCAAACTTAGAAATGCTGCAGACTCAGCATTTAAGCTTGATGAAGAGATGAGCGAAATAAGAGACGAGATAGTAAATGCACAGGTGCAGTTTGAAGTAAAATCAATAACTGTAAAGGAAATTACAAGCAATATAAATCAGCTCTATGCACTGGGATACCCGGATGAAGCTATTGACTATCTCAAAAAGTTTGAAAAACTTGACAATATACGGGATGTCATGCAGATGATAGAGTTGCAGGACGAGATAAAGCAAAGGATAAAAGAGATAAAACCGAATCAAATTGAAAAATATTAGACGGGAGTATTTAAAGATGAAAAAAATTTACATTGTGGACGATGAGCAGAGGATAAGAGAACTGATACAGATGTATCTTAAAAAAGAAGGATATGATACTAAGATTTTTTCAAATGCCAAAGATGCCTTGGAAGAATTTAAAAATCAAGAACCTGACTTGATGATACTTGATATAATGATGAGAGAGATGGACGGACTGGAGCTTTGCAGAGAGATAAGAAAGACCAGCGACGTACCTATAATATTTGTTTCTGCAAGGAGTGAAGAGCTTGACAGAATACTCGGATTGGAGCTTGGAGCTGACGATTATCTTGCAAAACCGTTTTCTCCAAGAGAGCTCATGGTCAGAGTAAAGACCATCTTAAAGAGGGTATCTCAAAACGCCAATGCAGACTCAAAAGATAAAAAAGAAGAACCTAAGGTGCTAAAGGTAAGCGACTTTGAGATGTATCCTGATATAAAACTTGCAAAGTACAAAAATACTGAAATACCATTTACTATAAAAGAATTTGACATACTTGAATATCTGCTGAGAAATATCAGTACGCCTCTTTCAAGAGAGCAGATAACTGCCAAGATTTGGGGTAACGACAGGGACGGATATGAGAGAAATGTTGACGACGCAATAAAAAGAGTGAGGAAAAAACTCAAAGAGTACAGAGTTAATCTTGAGATAAGAACGGTTTGGGGAATCGGGTACAGGATAGATGTCAATGAGTAAACTTGGGATAAAAATAATATTAAGTTATGTAGCTATGGCTGCTATATCAACTATAGTATTTACAGTGGTTATAAGGACAATAATGCTTGATAGCGTCATCTTTGGAGAAGAGGTAGACGAGAGGACGCAGATGGCTTTTTCAAGTGCCATCTATGCAGGATTTTTGTTTACGACTTTGCTTTCGCTTATAACAGCTTTGATATTTGAAATAAATATAGTGGGTCCTGTAGCTACTATAAGAACGAATATACAAAATATCTCACTTGAAAAGGAAATGGACTGGAAAAAGGTCAAAAGTAAGGATGAATTGGAAGACATAAACAAAGAACTTCTGTATATGCTTAAAAAACTGCGAGATGCCAATAAAAATCAAAAAGAGTTTTTCCAAAACACCTCGCATGAACTAAAAACTCCTTTGGTATCAATACAGGGATATGCTGAGGCTATAAAAGACGGTATAATGGAAGAAGATGAGATACAAAATGCTCTGGATATAATAATAGAAGAGAGCAAGGGACTGTCAAATGTCATTACTTCAGTGTTATATCTGAGCTCCATAGACAAGGTTGAAAAATACGACAATAAAAAGGATGATTGGGTAAATATCGACGAGAGAATAGAGCGTTGGAAGAGTCTTTCAGAAAACGTCCTTGTTGATAAAAATATAGAGCTTGTGGATAACATACCTGTAAACCTTGAAATATTTATGATGCAAGAAAAAGTAGATAAGTTAATAAACAACCTGCTTGGAAATGCACTAAGATATGCAAAGACAAAGGTAGAAATAGATTTCTTTGTCAAAAATAATAAAGCTCATCTACTTATATCAGATGACGGTAATGGTTTTGACGAAAGTGATGTGGATAAGATATTCGACAGATTTTACAAAGGAGAGGGCGGAAAAAACGGACTCGGCTTGGCAATTGTTAAGGCTATAGTAGATAATTATAAGGGACAGATAAGAGCGTATAACAGTGAAAACGGAGGGGCTGTTATAGAGATGACTTTTGACGATTCCATGGTAAATATAGCTTAATTTTTTAAAAAAAATATAAAGCACAAGAAGATGTACTTATTTTCTTGTGCTTTATAATAAGAAATATAGGAGGCTGTAATGAATAAGATTAAAATTAAATATGAAAGAGATATTTCAAAAACTTACGTAAATACATACATAAGAAAAAATACAAAACATAAAGGTTTTACACTGCTCGAGATAATAGCGGTAATATCGCTGCTTATTGTGCTTGCATCAATATCTGTACCTTCTTACTTAAACATAGTCGAAAATCAAAAGAAAAGAGCAGACTTAGCTACAGCTTTGCAGCTTGCACAGATGGCAAAGACTTATTACATAGAAAAAAAGGATACTGACAAAAACAAGCTTAAAGAATATATAATCAAAAACTATGAAGAATTTCCAAAATCAAAGTATAGTGGAGAGGAGTTTGAGATATCTTTTGACACAAATAAAAAGGTAAATATAAGCACTACAAAAGAGGGTGAAAAGATAGAGTTTGTAATAGGCGGAAAGGCAAATGAAGAACTTGAGTAGTAAAAAATATATATTAGATTAAACAATGAAAAATGAAAATTTAGAAAAATTCAGTTACATGTATTAATTAAAGACAATAAGTCCAAACCCTATGTCCATTGATTAAAACATATTAATATTATAAAACAGGTCATAACTGTCAAAAAGATAGTTATGGCTTTTATTTTTTGTAAAATAAAGTTTCAATTTATATACAAATGGGGTATAATGTGGTACAATATGCGTTGATTATTTAAAAAAGGAGGTGCTTAATTACTATGGATTTTATCAAACAACTTATAAACGGTCTGCAAATAGGCAGTATTTATGCCTTGGTATCATTGGGATATACTATGGTTTACGGAATAGTAAAGCTTATTAACTTTGCGCATGGCGATATAATAATGGTAGGAGCCTATGTTGCTTTCATGTGTGTGTCCGCTCTTACTTCCATGGGTCTTCCGGTATATCTTGCAGTAGTGCCGGCTATTGCCTTTTGTTCTTTATTGGGTGTAGTGATAGAAAAAGTTGCTTACAAGCCTATGAGAAATTCTGCCAGAATATCTTCGCTTATCACAGCTATAGGAGTATCGTTACTTTTACAAAATGCGTTCATGCTCATATTTTCACCAAATCCAAGACCTTTTGACACTGTTTTTTCCGGCAAACCGATTCAACTTGGAGAGCTTAGTATAAATATTTCTACTATTATAACTATAACTGTATCTGTAGTATTGATGATAATTTTGCAATTATTTATTACCAAATCAAAGGCAGGCAAGGCAATGATTGCCGTATCGGAGGATTTTTCAGCAGCTCAGCTTGTAGGTATAAATGTGGATAATACAATATCTATGACCTTTGCTATAGGTTCAGGCCTTGCAGCGGTAGCATCGATATTATATGTATCCGCTTATCCTCAGATTACTCCGACTATGGGCTCTATGCTTGGTCTTAAGGCTTTCGTAGCTGCGGTACTCGGGGGTATAGGTATAATCCCCGGAGCTATGATAGGCGGATTTATCATAGGTATAGTGGAAGCTTTGACTAAGGCTTATATTTCTACAGAACTTGCAGATGCTGTCGTATTTGCAATATTGGTAGTAGTGTTATTATTCAAACCTGAAGGAATCTTCGGAATGAATAAGAAAGAAAAAGTATAGGGGGCAATATGAATACATTTAATAAAAAGAATTTTATTATTAATATTCTTGGTGTAAGCATATTGTTCGTAGTAATTAATATACTTATACAATCAGGAATGATAAACTCATACATTAGCGGAATATTGATATTGGTTTGTATAAATATAGTGCTGGCAATCAGTCTTAATATAACAGCAGGATGTCTGGGACAGATGGCTCTTGGCCACGCAGGCTTTATGTCCATAGGTGCTTATACGGCTGCACTTTTTACAAAGTCAAATCTAATACCGGGTGTAGGCGGATATGTTTTAGCGCTTATCTTAGGCGGACTTATTGCTATGATAATAGGTGTAGTAATAGGTATACCTGCACTTAGACTAAGAGGAGACTATCTTGCCATACTTACTCTTGCTTTTTGCGAGATAATAAGAGTATTGATAGAATTCTTCAAATTTACAGGTGGAGCAAAGGGACTTACAGGTATAAAACTAAACAAGAACTTTGCTATAATTTATATTATAATGTTATTATGCGTTTTTATGATGTATACATTTATGAAGTCAAGGCATGGACGTGCCATACTTTCAATTCGTGAAGATGAGATAGCGTCAGAATCTTCCGGTATCAATCTTACTTTTTATAAGACCTTGGCTTTTGCATACTCTGCATTTTTCGCAGGGGTTGCAGGCGGAATGTATGCACACTATATAGGAATACTTGGTGCGAAAAACTTTGACTTCAACAAATCCATAGATATACTTGTAATTGTGGTGCTTGGAGGTTTGGGCAGTTTCACAGGCTCAGCGATAGGAGCCATAGTCTTGACCATCCTACCTGAAATGCTTCGTGGTTTTAATGACTACAGAATGTTTATCTATGCAGTGATGTTGATACTGATGATGATGTTTAGACCTTCAGGATTACTCGGTACAAAAGAGTTTTCACTTACAAATCTCGTGAGTAAAGCATTGCCGAAAAATGTAAAAGGCGGTGGAAAAAATGGCTAATTTGATACTGTCAACTGAAAACTTGGGCATAACTTTCGGAGGTCTAAAGGCTGTTTCGGAAGTAAATCTCAACGTCTATAAAAATGAAATAGTTGGACTTATAGGTCCCAACGGAGCCGGAAAAACTACCGTGTTTAACATGCTTACAGGAGTTTACGAGCCTACTGAAGGTAGGATATTGCTCAACGGCACTGTAATAAACGGTAAAAAACCGCATGACATAGTGTCTATGGGTATAGCAAGGACATTTCAAAATATAAGATTGTTCAAGGCGCTTACTGTTGCGGAAAATGTGGCGGTAGCATTTAACAAAGACTTGAAAACTTCAATAGTATCAAGCATATTTAGAACAGGAAAATTCTATAAAGAGGAAAAAAAGGTCTATGAAAAGGCACTAAACATACTCAAGATTTTTTCTTTGGAAGAATATGCAAACGAAAAGGCGGACAATCTGCCTTATGGAAAACAAAGGAAGCTGGAAATAGCAAGGGCTATGGCTACATCACCACAACTTTTGCTACTTGACGAACCGGCAGCCGGAATGAACGATACAGAGACTGCTGAGCTTATGCAGACCATAGCAACTATAAGGGAGAAATTCAACATATCTATACTTCTCATAGAGCATGATATGAATCTTGTGCTTGGTATATGCGAAAAACTCAATGTGTTGGAATACGGCAGAATGCTTGCTTCCGGTAATCCTCAAGACGTAATAAAAGATGAGAAGGTTATAAGAGCATATCTGGGAGATGAATCATGATGAATATCAAAGGGGGTGTAAGATGTCTCTACTTGAAGTAAAAAATCTGAATGTATTTTATGGCAATATCCATGCTATAAAAGACGTGTCATTGGAAGTGGATAAGGGGGAAATAGTATCTCTAATCGGAGCAAACGGAGCAGGGAAAACTACAACACTCCAAACCATATCAGGAATTATAAGATCCAAGAGCGGTGAGATAATATACAACGGTAAGGATATAACAAAGACCAAGGCATATCTCATACTCAAAGAGGGCATAGCACAGGTACCCGAGGGCAGAAGGATATTTGCACATCTTACAGTATATGACAATCTTATGTTGGGCGGCTACAGTATAAAGGATAGTGCGCAAAACAAGAAAAGAGAAATAGAAGAAATATACAAAAAATTGCCAAGGCTTGAAGAAAGAAAAAATCAGCTTGCCGGTACCTTATCAGGGGGAGAGCAACAGATGCTCGCCATAGGCAGGGCGATAATGAGCAGACCGCAGATACTCATACTCGATGAGCCGTCTATGGGACTGTCTCCTCTACTGGTCAAAGAGATATTTGAAATAATCAAAGAACTCAATAAGAACAACGGCACTACAGTCCTACTTGTAGAGCAAAATGCCAAAATGGCACTTGGAATATCTGACAGAGCCTATGTACTGGAAACAGGAAAGATAATTAAGACAGGTCCAGCAAAAGATTTGTTAAATGATGACATAGTAAGAAAAGCATATCTTGGAGCATAGAAAAAAGCACTTAAACTAAGATTAAATCTTAATTTAGGTGCTTTTATTTATATAGGATTTTTTAAATTTAATCTACTAATCAAAGAAATACCTGTAAATTATACTAATATCTATTACTTTTAATCAACCAAAAGGAGTGAAAGTTCCCATTATATAGAAATATGTCTTAGAATTTGCATCATATTCCATCATTACTGTACTTGTAGTATTGATTAGGAACTGTCCTACCTTTTTTCCGTCCAATTTTAAAATAAATACATATCCTTCTCTATTGTTCGTAGTCTGGTCACCTTCAGTATATTCTAAGTCAGTAATAGTATATTTTTTGTCCGCAGATATTCTTTTTAGCTTTTTGAGTATTGAGATTGCCATATCGCCGGCTTGGTCTTTTTCTATAAAAGTCTCTTTTACACTTTGTATTGCTGAGTCGTCATAAACCACTTTATTAGTTTTAAGATTTGTGACCTTTCTGTTATTTGCATCTATTGAGTAAGTAGCTATAAGTTTATTATTCTTAGAAATCTTTATATCAGCAGTACGCTTGTCTTCGTTTATATTGGTAGTTTCACATTCTACTTCATCGCCAATAGTTATTAGCTTATCTCTTGTAGCTATGGCTTTGATAAATGCGTTGTAGGTATTATCGTCAAAGACATTGCTAAATGGCGGTACAATAATATTATAATCAGGTATGGAATATATCATATCAGAAGATTGAAGATATATCTTATTTGTTGCCTTATCTATAAATCCTGACAATATACTCTCTCCATTACTTGCCTTATAAACAGTAAACGGAAGATACGAAGAAGGTATTCTCTCGTTTAAAAGCGCCATAGGAATTTTTACCATATCAAGATCATAGTCAGTATCTATACGCACCTTTTCATCTTTGCTGATTAGTATACCTCTATATAAGGTTCTGTGTCCTTTTATTGAGCTTAAAATAGTTTTTTCCAAATTAGAACTATCCTTCGGAGAGACAGTATCGGTATTTTTAGGAGAAGTTGTTTCAGTCTTCTTAGGAGAAGTGCTGTCTATCAATATAGAGCTTGTTTCCTTATCCCATACTACCTTACTGCCGAATATTTCGGAAATCGCCCTTACAGGTACCATAGTTCTACCGTTTATAGACTTTGCTGCAACATCCAATACTAATTGAGTCTTTTGACCTTCCTTGCTTATACTTACATCCTTAGTTCCTAAGACCATTTCTATTTTTATGCTGTCTTTTACAATAGTAGCAGTCTTTGTAGACGAGTTCCAGCTTACAGTAGCATTCATAGATTTGGCAATAGATGATATTGGCACCAAAGTTCTACCATCTTCGATTACAGGGCTTGTATCTGTAGGAACAAGTTTGTCTTTGTAATAGATGTCTATTGCAAAGGCTGACTTTGTCATAATTAAGCCAAATAAAATAAAAATCGACAATCTTATTAATTTTTGTTTTAACATAATAAAAACTCCTTTCACATAATAAAAAATTCATCCATCTGTTTAACATCCATTTACAAGATTATTATACTCCAAAGATATTTCAAAATCAACTATGTTTGATAAAATTTGACAATTTTAATATATTTTAGTTTCAGATATAAAATATGGGTATAAAAGCAAAATATTAATATTATTTATAAGCTGCCGATATAAATAATATTAATAGAATTTTATTTAGAGATTATTATAAATAATAGGCTAAGATTAGCTAAAAAACAAGATAATAACTTATTTATTCTTGTTTGAAATTTTAGAGATTATATTATAAAAGAGGTAATGTATTGAGATTAAAGTTAAAAGATCGAAAAAAAGATGACGAACTCTTGAATATAATTGAAAAGGATGTTTATTCCCAAGATGAGATGGATTATATGTATGCTATAGTAAGAGAATATCTCTACGACCATCAGGGAGAAAATGCTATACAGGTGGCAGAAAGCACTAAGGTGCCTCGTAATGTCATAATGACATTTTTGAGACAGGGTAAGATTTCTCTTGCAGAAAATGCCAGACATCTGCTACATCCTTGTAAGATATGCGGAGCAATGATAGAGCATGGAGACATATGCCACGAATGTAAGGTATCCAAGATGACTAAGATACTTTATCCTGACAGTCCTTCTACAAAGAAAAAGATGTCAGGCTACGATGCGGGCAAGGTAAAGCAAAAACAAGAGGTCGGATACGGAAGAAGAATAAGAAAAAACAAATAGTAAAAAGACACATATCGGATAAGATGTGTGTTTTTTTTATAGAGGAGTGTATACTAACAATCTATTAAAAAGCTACATAATTGTATTACAGTAAAATTGCTGATAATTTATAAACTGTAATGTCATTAGTCATAAATACTTAGCATTATAAATAGTGATTAGTAATAGATGAAAATAAAGGAAGCATATGTTAAATCTACACTTTCATGTTGAAATTTATACACAATTAAGATATAATAAAAAAAAGTAGGCTGTTTATTTGCTTTTATATTATATAAATCATGATAATGTTATCATTATAATATTTTAAATTAATAATATTATCATTTTGATATATTTTATGCTGAGGAATTATGAGTAAAAAAGCTAAGATTATAATCATGTTTTTTGTGCTGATAATAGTATTTGTAATGTCTTTTGCCATAGGCAGATATTCTATACATCCTGTTGACGTAGTTAAGGTACTGTTATCTAAATTTATACATATGGACAAGACTTGGGATGATAATGCGAGCACCGTTATATTCGAGATAAGACTACCCAGAATAATAGCAGCGCTATTGATAGGTAGTGCCTTATCCGTAGCAGGTTGCGTATATCAGGGACTTTTTAAGAATAATATGGTGTCACCGGAGGTGCTTGGAGCGTCAAATGGAGCAGGATTTGGAGCCGCACTTGGCATATTTTTTTCCATGGGTTATGTCAAAACGACTTTATTATCCTTTGTTACAGGTCTTTTTGCAGTGAGTTTGGCGTATTTTATAAGTGAAAAGTCAAGAGCTGATAAGACCTTCAGTATGATATTATCAGGTATAATGGTAGGCTCACTGTTTTCGGCTATGATTTCATACCTTAAGTTGATTGCAGATACGGAAAATACTCTGCCTGCCATAACATACTGGCTTATGGGCTCGCTTTCCGCTATAAAGATAGGAGATGCAATATTTGTAAGCATTCCCATAATTCTTGCTATGATACCTCTGTTTTTGATAAGGTGGAGAATAAATATACTGACAATGGGAGAGGAAGAGGCGCTTAGTCTTGGGATAAATGTCAAGGCTTTGAAACTGCTGATAATTGTATCAGCTACACTTATGACTTCAGCCAGTGTCAGTGTAAGCGGAATAATAGGCTGGGTGGGACTTGTTATACCGCATTTTGCCAGGATGATAGTAGGCTATGACTATAGATATCTGCTTGTAAGCTCAGCTATACTGGGCTCTACATTTTTGATTTTCGTTGATAATTTTGCAAGGAATATAGCGACTTCAGAAGTGCCGCTTGGGATATTGACTTCATTTATAGGAGCGCCTATGTTTTTGTATTTGATATATAAATCCGGAGAAACTAAGTAACATATACAGTCTTTAAGAAAATATACGGGATATAAAAATGAGTATAAGAGTTGAACATTTAAGTTTTGCATATAAAAAAGAGCTTATATTGGATGATGTAAGTTTTGACATAGGAAAGGATACCCTGCTTTGTGTACTTGGGAAAAACGGAGCAGGAAAGTCGACTCTTTTCAAATGTATGCTTGGTGTATTAAAGCCGAAAAAAGGCAATATCTTCATAGATGATGTATCCATATCAAAGCTTTCTTCAAAAGAGATTTCAAGAAAAATTGCCTATATACCTCAGGTTCATACACCACATTTCAATTATACGGTTATAGATGTTGTAATAATGGGTATGGCAAGTAAGATAGGACGCTTTTCCGTGCCTAAAGAAGAAGATTATGCAAAGGCTATGGAGATTTTGGAATATCTCAATATATCTGCTTTGGCAAGTCGTGGTTATCTGGATATAAGTGGTGGAGAAAGACAGCTCGTATTGATTGCAAGAGCAATGTTGCAAGATGCCAAGATACTGATAATGGACGAGCCTACATCTAATCTTGACTATGGAAATCAGATAAGAGTTATGCAAAAGATACAAAAACTCTCTAAAGAGGGCTATATAGTGATACTGTCTACACATAATCCTCAACACTCACTAATATTTTGTGATAAGGCCTTGATACTTAAAAACGGGAAAGTCCTAAGCTATGGAGATACAAAGGATACAGTAAAAGCAGATGTGCTAAAGAAGATTTATAAGATAGATATAGAGATTAAGGAAGTTGACGGAGTGCAAATATGTATGCCTGTCCTATAAATTCTGCTAAGTGATAGTATTTACTTTATTAAAAAAAGGAATTGGAATAAGTAGAAGTCTATTTCATATAGATAAGTTTTGATTAATAGTAATTCTAAATCTAATATAAAACCGAAATATTTCTCATAATAATATGATATTAAGTAAAGAAATATAGTTTTTTTAGCGAATTATTGCATTTTTTAGACTTTATTAGCTTACAATATATTAAAAATTCAAAGGAAGTATAATGAAAGAGTTGAAGACCATGTTTAATTGGAATAGTGAGAAAATATACTGGAATATAGTTTGTAGCGAAACAAATGATATGAACGATAAGATTTCCGAAAAGATAAAAGACTACATAAAAGATAAGAATATTGCTGAATTTGGCTGCGGTACAGGATATTTTGCCCTTTCCATGTCCAAGTATGCCAATTTGATAATAGCAGCAGATATACAAAATAAGGTGCTTGAAGTTTTGCAACAAAATATAGAAAAAAACAATATAAAAAATATAATTCCTCTAAAAACTGACATATATAATAACGAATTTCACAATATAGACTATGTTGTTGCAAAGTTCTTTTCAAAGCCTACAAGGGATATAAAGACAATGCTTTCTATGGCAAGGCAAGGTCTGATACTGATAGTAAACACTACGTCATACAGTGGAATGAATGAAGATGAAATCTCTAAGAGCAATAAGGAAAATGCAGGCATAATCTGTCCTTATCTTGAAAAAGAAAATATAAAATATACTAAGATAGATATGGAATGTGAAAATGGACAGTATGTAAGGGATGAAGAAGAGGCAATAAGATTCTTGAAGTCCTATACTAAAAACACTGATGATGAAATACAGAATATACTTTCAAAGAGTAAGTTGGAGCAGGAATATAAGGCTTTAGGTGATAGTTTTACTCACTTTGTTTCTGTAGAAAAGAAGATAAGTATATTTATAATTGAAAAACAGCTTTAGCAGAAAGGAGCTACTATGTTTGATAAGAAATATTACTTGGAAAAATTGGAAAAAGCGGTAGCTTACCATGGCCATCTTTGTTCAGGTCAGGCTATAGGAGTGAAGATGGCGTTATATGCGATTGAATTATTAAACTTGGGAGTAAAGGACGACTATAAAAATCTGAAAGTATATGTAGAGACAGACAGGTGTATAGCAGATTCTATAATGACAGTTACAGGATGCAAGGTGGGCAAGAGAAGATTTGTCCTGCTTGATTACGGTAAGACAGCCTGTACCTTTGTAAATATGGATAACAAAGAGGCGTACAGAATTTATAGAAAAAACAGGCTTTTTCCACCTGATGGCGGAGATATAGCGGAGTTTTTTGCAGATTTAAAAAATGAAGACTTATTTGTAGCAAAGAAGGTGCTTGTAGATATAAGGCCTGAAGATATGCCGGGAAAACCTATCGGAGCAACTTTTTGCCAGCTATGCGGTGAAGAGGTGATAGATCTTAAAGAAGTGGTAAAAGACGGCAAGACTATGTGCAAAAACTGCGCAAACAAGAGCTACTATAAAGAAATATAACAAGGTCAAAAAATTGGAATTTAGTCAAATATATCAGATAGCTAAGTCTATTATCTGTTTAATATATGGATATGTCATCTTGCATTTAATGACAATAGCATAAGTTTTATGACTTCATTTATATGTTATAAAAACATATTATCCATAGTTCTATTGCTTTTTATACTGAGCACCACTTATAATAGCAAGTATCTATTTTAAAGCAACACTATACATTAATTGAATTTTCAATAACTTTATTGAGATGCAATTACATGCTTTTTTAATAGCTTTTTAGTATTAATTTTTAACTATGATAAATATTATTTTGCTATTTATATTGCAGCTGATGTATAAGAACGGTCAAATTATAACACTTGATACATCCCTTAGTTTAACAGATATTGCTATAAGCAGGTATATGATAAGACTTAATTCTAAATTTATATAAAAATTTTTAAAAAGGAGAAATCTATATGAAAAGATTATTATCGGCGCTGATTGTAGGAGCAATGCTGTTTACAACTACAGCTTGTACAAGTAAGGCGCCACAAGACAACAAGCAAGCTGAAACTAAGACAGAGCAAAAGGCTGAGGAAGGCAAGAAGGATGAGAACAAAACGGAAGAAGGTAAAAAAGACGAACAAAAAGCTGAATCAGGAACTGTCAAGTTTACAGATTCGGCAGGCAGAGAAGTAGAAATTCCTGCAAAAATTGAAAAGATAGCACCTTCAGGATATTTGGCTCAAATAATGCTCTACTCTATAGCTCCTGATAAGATGGTGGGTTGGGGCTCAAAACCAAAAGACAAGCAAATGAAGTATATTGATAAGAAATATGCGGATAAACCTGAATTTGGGGCATTTTACGGCAAAAATGCAAACCTTAATATGGAAGCGCTTATATCAGCAGGTCCACAAGTCGTAATAGACCTTGGAGAGGCAAAAGATGATATAAAAGAGGGAATGGACACAATACAAAAACAAACTAATATACCAACTATATTTGTAGAAGCTACATTTGAAAAACTACCTGAGGCATATACAACTCTTGGAAAAGTCTTGGGAGAAGAAGAACAAGGCAATAAACTGGCTCAATATTGCAAGGAAGCCATAGATTTAGCCAAAGCAAATGCGCAAAAAGTAAGTACTAAGCCTAAAGTATACTATGCGGAAGGCGAAAATGGGCTTTCAACTATGGGAGCGGGCTCAATTCACTCTGAAACTATAGAGTTTATGGGAGCGGAAAATGTAGCAAAACTTGATAAGGCAAGCAAGAGTAAGGCTGAAATATCAATGGAGCAACTGATAAACTGGAATCCGGATGTTATAATAACGGCTGATAAAAAAGCTTATGAGCTTATAACTACTGACAAAGCTTGGGCAAATCTAAAGGCTGTAAAGGATAAGAAAGTATATCAGGCGCCATCTCTACCATATAACTGGGTAGGCAGACCGCCATCAGTAAATAGAATACTTGGAATGCAATGGCTTGGAACATTGTTATTCCCTGAAGAATTCAAATATGATATGGTAAAACAAGCACAAGAATTCTATAAATTATTCTATCACTATGAACTTAGCGAAGAAGAAGCTAAAGAAATGCTTAAAAACTCAATATTAAAAGATAAGTAAAATAAAAATTATTCATAAAAATCTCAGATTATATACTATTTTTTATACTAATCACCTTTTAGACTGCTATATATTTAAACTTGTTGGAATATAATTTTTTTAGTTTCAGACAACTCATCTTTAATATATTTTAGGACTATTTAAAAGCTTTTAAGTATTGATAATAGATAATTTTCATAATTTATTTTATAAAATTAGCTTATAAGTAAAAGGCGAAGAAAATGAAAAAAACAATAATTTAAAAATGCAAAAAATATTATTATATATTCAGATGAATATTTAGACTTAATGAGATAACTAAGTTGAAAATGTTGTTATAACTGCGTTATATAAGTTTTATGAAAATTAGCTATACTTGATATAAACAAAAAAACATAAAAAATTTTATGTTTTTATAAATTTTTTATTGACAAAAAATTTATAACGGTATATAATTAGCAAAATCAAAAAGACAATGTTGTGTATATACTAAGAACAATATTTTAATTTTTGTATTTATAGTTTTGCTATTGATTTAGATAGCGGATGTTTGTTGATATGTAGATGCAACATAAGGATGTAAATTATAGATAAGAAAGGAATTTAAAAATGACTTGCTCAGTTTCTAACTCAAGACAATTGAATACGCTGATACTCATACTTAGGTAAGGGACTGTGCCAAATCATTTTTGATAATCGGTATAGGCCCTGTTCGTGATAGGGCTTATACCAAGTGGAGTATATAAACCGTTTGATATAAGCTAAGCGCTTTAATCAGACGGTTTTTTTATTTTCACTTGAAGCTTGTATTAATATTAACATTTATACTAAAATCCTATCAAAAAGCCTTGTATTTTTATAACAGCAATATTATTGATAATCTGAAAAACAAATAATTTGCTAAAATAACAATCTTGGCATTATAAATGGTATTAGTATTAAATCTTATAGAATTGGAGGATAAATCGGGTTTTAAGTTTTTAAACTTTAATTGAAATTTAACTTGGTGGAATAAGATATCTATATTTTTATTCTTTAGTTAAATCGTTGTAAGAGCAGAGCTTTATTTATATAAGGCTCCATAGATTAAAAGGATGAGTATACAATTTTAAATTTAAAAAAGTTGGAATAAAAGACTTTTAAGTCAGGATAGAACTAAGACTTTTATAAATAAGGATGGGAGAAATTATGGAAAAAGTTAAGATTTTTGACACTACACTTAGGGATGGAGAGCAGACGCCAAGGGTCAATTTAAATAAAGAAGATAAGATTATGATTGCAAAGCAATTGGAAAAGCTTGGTGTAGATATAATAGAGGCAGGATTTCCAGCTTCAAGCGAAGGAGACTTCGAGGGTGTACGTGCAGTGGCTCAAGCGGTGGAAAAACCTGTAGTATGTGCATTGTCAAGATTGGTAAAAGAGGATATACAAAGAGCTGCTGAGGCTCTAAAAGAGGCGAAACATCCAAGAATACACGTATTTTTGGCAACAAGTGACATACATCTTGAACACAAGCTCAAGATGACAAGACAGCAGGTAATAGATAGGACGAGAGACTTGGTTGCCTATGCAAAGAGCTTTGTAGATGACATACAGTTTTCAGCAGAAGATGCTACAAGGACAGACAAGGACTATCTCTGCCAAGTATATGAGGTGGCAATAAGCTCAGGGGCTACAACTATCAATGTGCCTGATACTGTAGGTTTCATCCAACCGATTGAATACCATGAACTCATATCTTACATTAAGAAAAATACTAAGGGTGTAGAAAATGTGACTATATCGGCACATTGCCATGATGACTTGGGACTTGCTACAGCAAATGCACTTTCAGGAGTAACAGCAGGGGTAAGACAGATAGAGTGTACAATTAACGGTCTGGGTGAAAGAGCGGGTAACACTGCACTTGAAGAGGCGGTAATGGCTATAGATACCAGAAGTGAAATGTACGATATAGGTACAAATATCAATACAAGACAGATATATAAGACGTCAAAACTTGTAACCTCTCTTACAGGCATAGAGATAGCACCTACAAAGTCGGTAATAGGTGAGAACTGCTTCTTGCATGAATCCGGCATACATCAAGACGGTATCATAAAGAACAGATCGACTTATGAAATAATGGATTCATCAAAGATAGGTATACCGAAAAATGACGGTCTTGTGCTTGGAAAACACTCAGGAAGACATGCTTTCAAGGTATTTTTGGAGCATAACGGATTTCACTTTGACGATGAAAAGATAAATGATGCTTTTGCTGAGTTCAAAAAACTTACTGATACAAAAAAATATGTTACAGTGGAAGACATAACTTCTCTACTTACAAACGGTGAGATAGAAAAGGAAAACTACTCATTTGTAAGCTATCACTCAGCCACTCTTGAAGATAAGATAACTCAAGTCAGCGTAATATTGCAAAAGGACGGACAGATTATCCAGCAGACAGCAGTGGGTAACGGACAGGTGGATGCATCCTACAAGGCTATAAATAAGATAGTCAACCAGCCTATAGAGATAATAAACTATGAAATCAATGCCGTATCATCACAAAGTGATGCTCTTGGTGAAGCAAGGATAAGACTCAAACTTGGCAATAGGGAGATAAATACCTCAGGGCTTGATGTGGACATTATCAAGGCGTCGATATTGGCATATATTCACGGTATTAATAAATTGGGATTGGAGTTTTAATTATGAAAAATATTCTTTGTATTGCAGGTGACGGTATAGGACCTGAGATAATGAAGTCTGCTCTTGAGATTTTGGAAGTCGTATCGAAAAAATACTCTTTTGAATATAAGATTGAAGAAGAATTATTCGGAGGAGCTTCTATTGATGCCTATGGAGAGCCTTTTTCGGATAAGCTGAAGGAAAAGATAGAAAATTGCGATGCAATACTCATGGGCTCAGTGGGAGGACCAAAGTGGGATAATGCAAAGATAAGACCTGAGGCAGGTTTGCTGGCTCTTAGAAAATATCTCAAGGTCTATGCTAATGTAAGACCTCTCAAAGTAGAGGACTCACTTTGCTACTTATCCCCGCTTAAAGAAGAAATTGTCAAAGGTACAGACCTTATGATAGTAAGGGAGTTGACGGGCGGAGCGTATTTTGGAGAGCCGAGAAGACTCGAAGAAAGGTCAGCTCTTGACTCTATCACCTACAGCTACGAAGAAATAGAGCAGATAGTAAGGTATGCCTTTGAAACTGCAAGAAAAAGAAGGAAAAAACTAACATCAGTAGACAAAGCCAATGTGCTTGCCACGAGCAAACTATGGAGAAAAGTAGTGGAAGATGTGGCAAAGGACTATTATGATGTGGAAGTAGAGCATATGTATGTAGATGCTATGGCTATGGCTCTTATTACCAATCCGACAAAGTATGACGTTATAGTGACGGAAAATCTCTTCGGTGATATATTATCCGACGAGGTCAGTGTACTTGGAGGCTCTTTGGGGCTACTTTCTTCAGCAAGCTACAGCAAGGATAAAATTGCACTTTACGAGCCGGCTCACGGATCTGCTCCGGATATTGCAGGCATGGACTTAGCCAATCCGATAGCTATGATATACTCACTTGCTATGATGCTGAGATACTCATTTGCACAAGATAAGATGGCAGATGATATAGAAAATGCCGTTAAGTCTGTCTTGGATGAAGGATGTATGACTAAGGATTTAAATGCTCAAAATTACGTGAGTACAAGCGAATTTACTAAAAAGTTGATTCAAAAACTTGGATAAAATAAACAGCAGATTTTGGTTCAAGTTAGAATCCTTTATTAATATATTAGATTTTACGAAAGTATCAGTATTTTACCCGTTATCAGGGGCAGTTAAAGTCAAATGCTCTACTTTCCCACTTAAGATTATTTGAAATTTCATTGGAATTTAAATAATTATCACAAAGATAAAAATGTTAAAGCTGCATATAATTAGCATAAAGATCTTAGAAAAACATTTTGGAATAAAGACTTTAACTGTATTTTTACAGTGGGAAGGTTGAGTTATTAAAATACGATATAAACTCACAAATATAGATTATAAATTTAAAGACGGAGAAAATTATGAAGACATTATACGATAAGGTGTGGGATGAACATGTGATTGCTACTGACTCCGATTTGTCTCTTATATATGTGGATATGCACTACATCCACGAGGTAACTTCACCTCAGGCATTTGAAGGATTGGAGATTTCAGGCAGAAAAATAAGAAGACCGGATAAGATATTTGCCACAATGGATCACAATACTCCGACAAAGGCAGAAGAAAGGGCAGATATAACGGATGACTTGGCGAAGATGCAGCTTGAAACCCTAAGGCAAAACTGTATCAAAAATAATATAAAACTTGAAGATATGGACAGTGATTACAACGGCATAGTCCACATAATAGGGCCTGAGAGCGGAAATACAAGACCGGGGATGACTATAGTATGTGGAGACAGCCATACTGCAACTCACGGTGCATTTGGAGCAATAGCCTTCGGTATAGGTACTTCAGAGGTGGAGCATGTATTTGCCACTCAGAGTATATGGCAGAGGAAACTGAAAAATCTCGGAGTAAAAATCAGCGGAAAATTGCCTAAGGGAGTGTATGCAAAGGATATAATACTTGCATTTTTGAAAGAAAACGGCGTATCAGTAGGAGTGTCGTCAGCTATAGAGTTTTACGGAGATACAGTCAAAGACATGGACATGGAAGAGAGGATGACTCTTTGCAATATGGCTATTGAAGGCGGTGCAAAGGTGGGTATGGTCGCACCGGATGAAAAGACCTTTGAATATATCAAAAATACAAAGTATGGAGAAAGTGAAAACTTCCAAAGTGATGTAGAAAAGTGGAAGACTTATTTTACAGACGATGAAAGCTGTTTTGACAGGATAATTACCATGGATGTCAGTAATCTCAAACCACAGATAACATGGGGTACTAATCCGTCAATGACTGTAGATGTGGATGAAAAATTCCCTGAGATAAAAGACAGCTCTGATGAAAAAGCCTACGAATATATGGATCTATCACCTAAGCAGACATCTGCCGACATAGCTGTTACAGAGGTGTTTATAGGCTCATGTACTAACGGCAGATACTCAGACTTGGAAGAGGGAGCAAAGTACATCCAAGGTAAAAAGGTGGATAAGAATATAAGAGCAGTAGTAGTACCCGGTTCTATGCAGGTAAAACTTAAGGCTGAAAAGACAGGGCTTGCCCAAAAATATATAGATGCAGGCTTTGAGTGGAGATTGCCGGGATGTTCAAGTTGTCTTGGGATGAATCCGGATTTAATTGATGCTTACAAGCACTGTGTTTCCACTTCAAATAGAAATTTTGAGGGTAGACAGGGCAAGGATGCAAGGACACATCTTGTATCTCCTGCTATGGCAGTGGCATGTGCGGTAAACGGCAAGGTAGTGGATGTCAGCAAGATGGATGTGTAAAAAGGAGGAAAAGATGAAAGCATTTACTGTATATACAGGCAAGGTAGTCTGTATCTTGAATGACAACATAGATACTGACATTTTGATACCTAAAAACTATCTCAAATCGGTTAAACGTACAGGCTTTGGAGATTTTGTATTTGCTCCTTGGAGATATGACAAAGACGGCAATAAAGTAGCAGACTTTGCACTAAATCAGGAAAAGTATGCGGATGCCTCAATATTAATAACAGGAGAAAACTTTGGCTGCGGCTCGAGTAGGGAGCATGCTGCGTGGGCATTGCAAGACTACGGTATAAGAGTCGTAATTGCAGGCGGATATTCAGATATATTCTACAATAACTGGCTTAGCAACGGCAATGTGGCTATAAAGTTGGACAGCGAAAAAAGAAAGATGCTTAGTGAGCTGACTGATGGCAAGGAAGTAAAGATTGACCTTGTAAATCAAAAAATTATATTTGAAGATTTGGACATAGACTTTGACTTCCCTGCAATATATAAACAAAGGCTGATAGAGGGCAAGGATGCTATAGATCTTACTCTTGACTTGGAAGATAAAATAAAAGAGTATGAAAATAGAATATAAAATGGAATAATAAAATAATAAAAATGGAACTGTATGATAAATAAAGACAAAAATGTTTTTGTTTAGGGTATTTTTTCTTTTAAATATTGAAAAATACTTGAAAAAAATTCAATATTATATTATTATGTAGAGATTATTTTTTAAAAGCGGATAAATAGCAAAATAAAAAATTATATGTTTTTGGTATGAAAGTAATTTAAGATTTATGAAAATATTATGAGGTGAGAGCTTTTGAGGATGAACGGATCTCATATCTTGGTAAATACTTTGTTGGAGCTTGGAGTGGATACTGTTTTCGGCTATCCCGGGGGCAGTGTGTTGAATATCTACGACGCAATGTATGACTATCAGGATAAGATAAAAAATATAATTACAAGTACGGAGCAGGGAGCTGCACATGCGGCAGACGGATATGCAAGAAGTACAGGCAAGGTGGGAGTAGCCATCGCAACGAGCGGTCCCGGTGCTACCAATCTAATTACAGGTATAGCTACAGCATTTATGGACAGTGTGCCTGTAGTATATATTACAGGCAATGTAGCGCAAAATCTCATAGGTAAGGACTCGTTTCAAGAGGTTTACACTACCGGAATCACTATGCCTATAACAAAACACAACTTCGTCGTTAGAGAGGTAGATAAGATTGCGGATACGATAAGAGAGGCTTTTCGCATAGCAAGTAGCGGAAGGAAAGGGCCTGTACTTATTGACTTTCCTAAGGATGTTACTATAGCTGAATATGATTTTGAAGAAAAGAAAAGTGAAGTTAAGAAAAAAGAAGAATTCAAAGACGAAAATTTGCTTGATGAAATTGCTAAACTGATAAACGAGTCAAAAAAACCCGTCATATACTCAGGTGGTGGGGTAATATCAAGTAATGCCTCTGAAGAGCTTAGACAAGTGATAGATAAATCATCTATACCTGCCTGTAACTCTATAATGGGTATAGGAAACCTTGATTACAATAAATATTTCTTAGGCATGGCAGGAATGCACGGCAGAGTAAGTACGAACTACGCCATAGACAACAGCGATTTGATAATAGCCATAGGTACGAGATTTTCTGACAGGACAGTTACCAATACGGAAAAATTTGCTCCAAGGGCAAAGATAATTCACATAGACATAGATGCCAGTGAGATAAGGAAAAATGTCAATATAGATTACGATGTAATAGGTGATGTCAAGGATATTTTGACAAAGCTATTGCCTAAGATTAAAAGGCAAGATAGGGATGAATGGCTTGCAGAAATTGAAAATTGGAAAAAATCCGACTATATAGAAGTTAGAGAAAATGGAGTGATCAAGCCTAAAGAATTGCTTGAAAAACTATCTGACATGGCAGGAGACGATGCAGTATTTGTTACGGATGTAGGTCAACATCAGATGTGGGCATGTCAATACTGCAAGGTGACCAAACCAAGACACTTCCTGACAAGTGCCGGGCTTGGCACTATGGGTTACGGATATGGAGCGGCAATAGGAGCCAAGATTGCCAATGCTGAAAAAACAGTGGTGCATATAACAGGTGACGGATCTTTCCATATGAACTTAAATGAGGTTGCAACCGCAGTAAGGTATGGAGTAAAGATTATAACTGTTATTTTAAACAACGGTAACTTAGGTATGGTAAGACAGTGGCAACATTATTTGTATAACGACAGATATGCCTTTTCAAATTTTGACAGAAGCACCGACTATGTGAAATTAGCTGATGCATTCGGAGCTAATGGTTATAGATGTGAAAACATGTCTCAGTTTGAAGAAGCTTTTGCAAATGCAATGAAGAATGACAAGTCAGCAATCATTGAATGTGCAATCCCTGACAATGCTCAGGTATTACCGATGATACCGGCAAACGGCACACTTGATAATTTAATAGTTTCTCACTGATGATTAGACGGTTTGGTAAGTGTAAGCTTAATATATTGATAATTTCCATTTAAGTATTTACTTTGAATAAGGTAAATTTCAATAAATAACTAAGCATTTTAGAATAAATATATCCATATTTTTATTGAAATATAGCAAAGCAAAAAGATTATAAATCAACATAATAATTATACCGAATTATTTTAATAAAATTGAAGATATATATATAATTATTTGCACAATTAAAGCTATAAGGCTTTATTTGCTGAATAAATTATATAAATTGAGAGGAGGCAGATATGGAAGGTCAAAAACTGGAAGTGCTAAGCATAGTGGTACAAAATAACTACGGTGTACTTGCAAGAATATCGAGCCTATTTGGAAGAAGAGGCTACAATATAGACACTCTTACAGTTTCAAATACGGATGATCCTGATATATCAAGGATAACACTGACTGTACAGGGTTTTGAAAATGAGATAAATCAAATTATACTACAGACATCAAAGCTTGAAGAAGTTATCAAGGTAGATGTATTGGAGCAAAATAAGTCGGTAATGAGAGAAATAGTGCTTGCCAAGATAAAGACTAATGCTGATAACAGGAGCAAGATGGTAGAGGTAGCAACAATATATAAGGGTTCTATCATAGATCTTTCACCTACGAGTATGATAGTGGAAGTGACAGGCAAGCCTACAAAGATAAATGCCTTTATAAAGGTATTGGAAGATTTTGAAATATTGGAAATCTGTCGTACAGGTATAACAGCTATGTCGAGAGACAGCGACGAAATGATAATACGCAAGAAATAATATTATTAATTCATCTTAGTTGATACTGATTTCTTGCAGTGGGTATCTACTAAAGATAATAACTGAATTTAAAAAATGAAAAGGATGATTAAAATGATTAAAAAATACTATGACAAAGATTGTAATTTGGATTTGTTGAAAGATAAAACCGTAGCTATAATAGGATACGGCAGCCAAGGTCATGCTCACGCTCTAAACTTGAAAGAAAGCGGAGTAAAGGTGGTAGTAGGTCTTAAAGAAGGAAGTAAGTCTGTAGAAGCTGCAAAATCTCAAGGTCTTACAGTTATGAACGTGACTGACGCTGCAAAATCTGCAGACATAGTTATGATGCTTGTACCTGATGAACTTTCTGCTGATATCTATAATGAACAGGTAGCTCCTCACATGAAGAAGGGCGATGTGCTTATGTATGCTCACGGTTTCAACATCCATTATAACCTTGTAATACCAAGTGAAGACATAGATGTTATAATGGTAGCTCCAAAGGGACCTGGACATACTGTGAGAAGTCAATATCAAATCGGACAAGGGGTACCTTCGCTTATCGCCGTATACCAAGACAAATCAGGAAAGGCAAAAGACTATGCGCTTGCTTATGCTTCTGGTATAGGAGCAGGAAGAGCAGGTATACTTGAAACAACATTCAGACAAGAAACAGAAACTGACTTGTTTGGAGAACAGGCTGTACTTTGCGGTGGAGTAACAGAACTTATGAAAGCCGGATTTGAAACTCTTGTTGAAGCGGGATATGAGCCTGAAATGGCATACTTTGAGTGCATACATGAGATGAAACTCATCGTTGATTTGATAGTTGAAGGCGGCTTCCCTAAGATGAGAAACTCAATATCAAATACTGCTGAATACGGAGACTATACTGCAGGCAAGAAAGTAATAGGTGAGCAAACAAGAAAGGCTATGAAAGAAATATTGTCAGACATACAAGACGGTACTTTTGCAAGTAACTTTATGACTGAATTCTCATCAGGAAGAAAGACAAGATTCCTTTCAACAAGAAGAAAAGAAGCTGAACATCAATCAGAAGAAGTGGGTAAGGAACTTCGTTCAATGATGACTTGGTTGAAAAAATAAAACAAAAATCAAAGGCAATCTCGTATTTTTATCGGGCTTGTCTTTAATTTTATACTATGGAATATTTAAACTTCAATAATCTGAAAGTTTTACTATTATAACTTATACTAAAAAGCTTTTAAATTAGCATGTAAGTATTTTGATTATAAAATGTATAAAAATTAATAGCAAATCACAGTATCGAATATTTTAAATGACTTTTAAAGGGAGATTAGTATTATACTAAATTTTATTTGAACTATTTAAAATATTGCTTATTTAGATACTTAAACTACTATCTGATACTAAAAAGCTTTTAAATTACCATGTATATATTCTGTTTATGAATCTCAAACGATTTAAAAATAATCAACACACAAAATATTTTTCATGACTTTTTAAATGGAGATTAGTATGATTAAACTATAGATAAAAATTCTTGAGAATTTAATAAAAATAGCATAATATCAATGAAAAATAGGAAAATTTACAAAAATATTATCCATTATTCTATTTGATTTTGCTATTAAGAATAGTATATTCTATTATAAAAATGCAAGAGATGTTTTAATATTTAAAACAAGTATACTGCTGAAAAAAAGAGGATGTTATGAAAAATTTTATTGCAAAAAAATATCAGAATATAAAAGATAATGCATTTTCTACAAATGAAGATATAAAATATGATGATTTCATAGATTTTTCCATAGGCGACATAGACTTTACTACGGATATTGAGATTATTAAGGGAGCCTTTGAAGACGCAAAAAATGGCTATACTCACTATACTGAATCAACAGGTCTGATGGAGCTTAGAGAAGAGATATGCAAGTATCAAAAGGAAGAATACGGTCTGGACATCACAAGAGATGAAGTATTTGTCAGCACTTCCGCCTGTCATGCCATGTATCTTGCTATGAGCTGTATAATAGATGAGGGAGATGAGGTCATCATACCTACTCCGCATTTTTCAGTCTATGACTTTTGTATAGAATCCAAGGGTGGCAAGATAGTATATCTACCAACTTATGAAGAAGAAGACTTTGCCATAGACGTGAAGAGATTGGAATCTTTGATAACACCAAAGACTAAGGCTCTCATAATAAACACGCCGAACAATCCTACAGGTACCTGCCTTAGCCTTGAAAATCTTCAAGACATTGCAAATATAGCCCAAAAATACGATATAATAGTAGTTGCAGACGACATATACACTCTTCTAAGTTTTCAAAATCCTTTTATTCCTATAGCCTCTATCGAAGGTATGAAAGACAGGGTAATAACTATCAGAAGTTTTTCCAAAGACTTTGCAATGACAGGTTGGAGGATAGGATATATAATAGCTCCCAAGGAATATATAAGGGTATTAAAGGCAATTAATGACAATATAATTTATTCCCCTCCATCAGTATCTCAAAGAGCAGCACTGCACGCACTGAAAAACAGAAAGAAGGTACAGAAATTTATAAAAGAAGAGTTTGAAAGCAGACTCAACTTGGCTTATGAAAAAATATCTCAGATACCTAAGCTCAAGGTCTTGCCGGTAAAAGGGACTTTCTATATGTTCGTAAATATCAAGGCAACAGCTATGAGTAGCGAAGAATTTTGTAAACAAGCAAGAGAAACATGCCACATACTTATGATACCCGGGACAGTTTTCAGCGAATATGGGGAAGGCTATGTAAGACTTGCAATGACACTTTCAAAAGACAAGATAGCAGAAGCATTTGACAGACTAAAAAAATGGCTTGGATGATAATATCAAGCTACAAAGCTTATTTGTCAATATGATAGGAAAAAAATTTATGTCTTTATGCATTCTTAAAGTTTTTAATTGTAGATTTAAAAAACGCTTGAACTATCTACAAAAGTATAAACAGGAATATAAAGTTTGCTTAATATAATACCAAAAACTCATTAAAAAACCATGTAGTTATGTCGCTACAAAGTTATTGAAAATCCATATAATTTATGACTTTGCTTTAAATAGATTACTTGGCAATATAAACGGTGATTAGTGTAATATTTGGCTTGAAATATCTGTAATCTTACAAAGATTACAGATAATATTATTGTCCTCACAAGATATGATAGAAGGCTTTCGATAAATTCGGGAGCTTTTATATTGCAAAAAACTATAATCCATATTATAATTTACAAGATAATATATAAGTTATTATAGCTGATAATTAGTTATTGCCTTTTATAGATAATATTTATTTGATTTTATTTTGGCTAAATTAGAGCAATATTTTTACTTAGGAATCGAAATATATTTTATTATAAATAGATTTTGTGGAAGGCTACATGCGGATGTAAATAAGTATTAGTAATATACAGTACTACTATGCTTGTAATCAATATTTCAGCTATAAGACTTTAAATAAGGAGGAAAAATGAAAAAATCCAAATTTTTATTAATTTTAACAGCCTTAATTATCACTTGCGGAATGCTGTCTGCTTGTCAAAAAAGCGACACGCCTCAAACGGAGGATAAAAAGGCTCAAACACAAACAGAGGAAAAAAAGGATGGAGAAAGTACAAAAGCTGACACTAAACAAATAATAATAGGTCAAACTTGGGTACAAGGTGATACTGATCCTACAAACTCAGGTACACCTTGGGGACTTACTTCTCACGGTATAAGTGAAACTGTATTTAGATTGGATAAGGACGGAAAGCTGACTTCAAGATTTATCGAAAGCTTCAAAAAAGTAGATCCTCTCACTTGGACAGCAGTTACAAAAAATACTGCCAAATTTTCAAATGGAGACATAGTTGACGCTAAGGCTCTTGCTGAATGTCTAAATACAATACAGGAGAAAAATGCACTTTCCAATGCTACAGCAGGCAAGGTTACATTTACTGCAAAAGACGACAAGACATTGGAAATAAAGACAGAAAGAGAATTACAACTTTTGGACTCTTTCTTGACAGAATGGGCAAATATAGTATTTAAACAACTTCCAGACAAATCATATGTATTTACAGGACCATATGTAATAGATAATTTCAAGCCTGACATAGAATTTAATCTTAAGCCTAATCCTAATTACGAGGGAGCAGACAAGAGAGCTGATGTAAAGATACTTGCATTTAAGGACGCTTCTGCTATGAAGCTTGCCTTTGACGCCGGAGAAATAGACATGGCTTTTACAGTTACTCCTGAGGTAGCAAAGATGATTAAGGATGCCGGTAAAAATGTCAAGACTATAGATGCAGGATATCAATATTTTGGAATATTTAACCTAAACAGTGATATAATGAAGGATGAAAAAGTAAGACAGGCTATAAATCTTGGTATCAACAGAGATGAATATGTCAAATCATTGATGGGCGGAAGAGTGGCTACAGGATTTTTTGCACAGTATTTCGACTTTGCAGGAGATGTGAAACTTTCTCAGAATGTTGAAAAAGCAAAGAAACTACTTGATGAGGCCGGCTATGTAATGAAGGATAAGGTTAGAGTAAAAGACGGTAAGACTTTGGATATCAATATCACAACTTATCAAAAAAGACCTGACCTGCCTATAATAATGCAAATAATGGCATCACAACTTAAGGAACTTGGATTTAATGTCAATACTCAAATAGTTGACGGTATAGACAATGTAGGAAAATCAGGAGATTTCGATTTGATACTCTACGCTCAACATACAGCGCCTACAGGAGATCCTGCATTCTCACTTAATCAGTTCTTCAGAGCTGAACAACCTAAGAACTTCTCAAAATATAAATCTGACGAGATGAATAAAATCTTAGACGAGCTTGGCAAAGAAACTGATAAGGCAAAGAGAATAGAACTTGCTAAAAAAGCTCAAGCCTTAGTAGCAAAGGACTTGCCTGTACTTTATCTTGTAGATCCTCAATGGAGTATAGCTGTATCTGACAGACTATCAGACTATCAACCGTACAACGGAGACTACTATATAGTAAACGACCAATTGAAATAATAAAGATAATTGATAAGTATCAGTTATAAATCTTATATATTATAAATTTATTTTAAAAGTAGATAATACTAAAAACCTTTTAAATTAGCATGTGAGTATTTCGATTACAAAGTGTATAAAAAGCAACTGCAAATCAAAATATCAAATATTTTACATGACTTTTTAAATGGAAATTAGTATAAATATAGGGCTTATGAAAATATGATTTTTTCTAAGCCCTTTTTTATTGTAGCTTTAGCGAAAATAAACCCCCAGTTCAACTGGGGGAATAAAATTCTTTAGATAAAAGTATCCTCCTTTTGCTATAATAAATATAGGTCCGCCAACCTATAATAAAAAGCAAAAGGAGGAAAGTCTAATGAAAGACATAAATAGTTTATCACATTCTAAGTGGAGATGCCAGTATCATATTGTATTTGCACCTAAATTTAGAAGGAAAGAAATATATGCAAAGATAAAAAGTGATATAGGAAAAATATTAAGAAAGTTATGTGAACAAAAAGGAGTAGAAATAATAGAAGCTCAAGCATGTCCAGACCACATTCATATGTTAGTCAGTATACCTCCAAGTATAAGT
>FUZS01000018.1 GCA_900167215.1 [Eubacterium] yurii | reverse complement strand
AAACAGTGGAAGAGAGTATCTGCGAGATTCGAGAACCTAAAACGCTTGTGTAAAACTAAACAAAAGGCGTGGGAATGGGCAAACTCAAGGCTTGGTTATTGGAGAGTGGCAGGAAGTTTTATACTATCAACAACCCTAACAAATGAATATCTCGTATCCCAAGGATATGATGACATATCTTTAAGATACGAGAGACTTCACTTGAACTATTGAACCGCCGTATACGAGAACCGTACGTACGGTGGTGTGAGAGGTCGGCTACTCAAATAATGGGTAGCCTCCTACTCGATTACTTCTTGGAAATACTGCAATTCACAAATTCAACATCAGCTGAAGACAAATTTTTATAACTGTTATTTAAAAAACTGCAATTTTCAAATTTTATATTTTTTGAATTATAATCGCTGATAAAAGAAGAGTTATAATCTGATTTATTACCTGAAATTTTGCTATCAGAGACCTTAACATTTTCACAAGAATCAAAAGTAAACATAGAAAAATCTTCTGAATCTCTTAGTATGCAAGATTTAAGATTTATATTTTTACTGTTGGAAAAGTCTACCAAGCCATAAGTACATTCATAAATTTCGGTATTTACTGCAGTTAGGTTTGATGCTTTATCGCCAATTATTCCATAAGTTCCACATCCATACAACTTGCAGTTTTCAATAGTCACATCTGAAGTATCTACGAGGTTTATTACTCCGCCTACACAATAGCCCTTTTCAATAGTATGTCCGGCTGTAATGTCTTTTATTTTGATGTTATTGCAGTTTTCAAAAGGCAGTACATTTGAGTATCTCGGTTTTACCAAAATTGTTGCAGTCACGCCATTTTTAGGCTCTATTATCAGATTGTCCACATTTGTTATAGCATATTCTACGCCGTCATATTGTTTTCTTACAATTATAGAAGGGTTTGTCACTTGAGAAACATCAGAAAGATTGTAAGTGCTTCCGGTTAATACTATCCTTGTGTTGCTCTTGATATTTTCTAAAAATTCCTTTGAATTTGCCACCTCAACTGTATTAAATTTTGCATTTGCTTCAGATACTGGTTTCAGATTTGATGCAGACAGCTTGCTAATTGTTATTGAAGACTCTTTTGCATCCCATTTCACATCGCAGTCCAAAGACTCACCTATTACTCTAAGCGGTACGAGGGTAATACCGTTTTTATTCATAGTACCTGTATTTATTGCAGTCTTTTTTCCATTTACGCTATAAGAATTTTTTTCTATCAATATGGTTTTGTTACTTGATTTTTCAACTATTTTAACCGTTGAAGTTTTGGCATCCCAAGTAACTGTACAGCCCATATTTTCAGATATGTCCCTAAGCGGTACATAAGTAGTGCCTTTTAAGATGACAGGAGCTGTCTTCGTACTGATTTTCTCACCGTTGATATATATTGTAGGTTTATTAGCCGCAAAGTCCTGAAAATTAGACGTAAGGGACAGACCTATAATGAGCAAAGAACAAATAACAAATCTTTTTTCACTGTTCATTTTTACCTCCGTTTTCATAAAATTCATCCAAGAAATAAGCTAAGTACTTATAGCAGAATTGTACAAAATTTTATCATATTTTTCAATATTTTTTAGAAAAAATATGATGTAAAGGTAGTTTTTGATGGATAATTGTTCATCCTATCTTGTATCTCTTTTGCTTTTTTATGTGATACCTTAAAATTGTAATATCAAAAAATTGACAACTATTATCAATAAATGATACAATATTTAAAAGCTACTTATTTATTAATTTCAAAGGATATCTATGCAAGATGTATTAATGAAAAACAAAAAAAGGAAACATGGAGAATATGACGGATACAGTAAATAAGAAAAAGAAAGTGAGCGTAGGTAATATAATAAAGCTCTTGTTTATAATAATTGGACTCTTTTTACTTTCTTGGCATATATTAAGCAAGATTGACCGAGCTGTAAAAAAGGATATGATGTATGAGATATTGTTGCAATATATGGCGGAACACAATGATAAGATAGACATAAAAAACAGTATTATAGGAGATATAAAAGTAGACTATGATATATATGATGTTTATTATTCGGGAGATAAAAAACCGAAATATGAATATATTTACAATTTTAAAACAAGATTGCTTAATGTATATTCTGCTGACAGCAACGATGATTATGAAAGGTACTATTATTACGACTATGACTATTATCTTGAAAAATATGATGTTAAGGTAATTTTCGGTTATTTTTTTAGTATATGATATTTTCTTAAACTCTATATTGTGATACAATGATTTCTAAGAGATAGTATACAGTTGCTTTGCTCCAATCAATATAGATTGGAAGTAGGTAATAAAAATAGGCATAAAAAAACCACTGTGAAATATCTGTTTTTTCAAGTGTTTTTTGATTTAACATACTTGACTTGGAAAAAATGAAAAAAATTTAAAAAAATCCTTGACATAAAAATAAAATTATTGTATCATTCTTTAAAATCAAAAATTCAAGAGTAGTAGCAATTATGATTTTTCTACAGAGAGTCTTCGTTGGTGAGAGAAGGCGAAAATAGTTTTTGTGAATGGACTTGATAGATGCCGTGGCGAAATTATAGTAGCTGTGGACGGGTACTCCCGTTATAGAGTAGGGATATCGGCTACATGCCCGTATCTTAGATGAGGTGGATTTATTCCAAGAAAGATGGCACCGTGAGACTGTTCTCGCTCTTTCACTATTTACAGATAGTGAAGTGGCGAGTTTTTTTATTTTACGGCAAAATCTTACATTGTATCGGCATTAATACTAATCACCCACTGAAAAGTCATGTGTTTTGTTTTCTTTATTAAGATAATTAACTTAAGTTACTCATCTTATAAATATTAAAAAAGAGAATTTAAGCGCTTTTTAGTATAAATAAGATTTGTATTTTAAAAGAAAGGAGACTTGTTTATGTTGTGAAAGGATTTAATTCAATCATAAAAGAGATTTTAAAGTTTGTAAAATGAAAATTATCAAAAAATACAAATTTTTCACTTTGTGGTTGGATATTAAGATGGAAAAACGGATTATAAAACAGCTTAATAAGGAGAGACAATAAAAAAATTCGCTTTTAATTTATAATCATAATGAGGACTTTTTATATTTTGGATTTATAATAATTAATCACAAGGAGAAAATAAAGATGAGAACTAAAGAATATATACTAACTGCACTTATGCTTGCTATGGGGCTTATATTGCACGGCATAATGCCGCCGATAGTGGGCGGAATGAAACCCGACTTGCTTTTGATATTTTTGGTATTGGCTATAATGCTCACACCTGATGTGAAAAATACGATAGTTGCCGGAGTGGGAGCCGGTCTGCTTTCAGCTTTTACCACTTCATTCCCCGGAGGTCAACTGCCAAATATCATAGACAAAATAATCACTGCATTTGCAATACTTTTCCTTATAAAATTACTCTCGTTTATAAAAAGTGATATTGCAAAGTCTGTTATTATAATGGGTGTTGCCACTTTGGTCAGCGGAGTAGCATTTTTGACATCTGCACTTTTGATAGTGGGCTTACCTGCTCCTTTTGCGGTACTTTTTACGACTGTCGTACTTCCTGCGTTAGTATCAAACGTGGTAATAGGTACCTTTGTATGCAAGGCGATACTTGTTGCTACAAAAAACAAGATAACTGCCGTATAATAAATTAAAATATAAAACACATTCAAAAATTATGACAAGTTCTGATTTTAAGACCATTATTTTTGAATGTGAATCCTACATATCTATATTTTAAATCAATTTCAACTAACAAGGGTTTAGTTATGATAAATTATTTTTTTAGTACAAATTCTTGCATTTTTTTTAAAAAAGTGATTTAATGTTTTCATAGTAATGGAGTTTTTAAATTTTAAAATACATTTTTTTGTTAGTAGGGATTAATACAATATTTTTTTATTTTTAGGTTTACAATATAAGTGCAACACTCAATAAAATATGCATTGCATTTAGTAACTATAGGAAAATATGGAAGTCAAAAAGCATACATTACGGATACTTTTGACTTTGAATTTGATATTGAATATAGTAATATTATGAGTAGTGCTATAAATAATTCGGGTTGGTTGTGCCAAAATATGGGAGTTTTAAAGCCTATAAAAATCAATAGTGAGTTTTATCTATGATGGAATTGAAATATAAGAAGACAATTTTGTTTTTTATCATTATCATTTTATTTTTCGCTTCTATATATTTTTACAAGCTTGAAAGGTCTTGGGTATTTAAGCTGAAGTATTATTACGGCTTTAAGGAGATTTCCAAAATATCCACAATAGGCTCGTTTGGTGACGGCTATATAATAAATAAGTTTTCTTTTAATGAGGAGAGCTTTTCGAGATTAAAGCAAGACTTGGATATGAAGAGTATTGACAGTGATGATTCATTTCTGTATAAACTCTTGGACAGTAAACTTTCCCTTGATTATGACACAGAGCATGTCGGCAGTGAAATTAAAAAAATATCTAATGGATTGTATGTATTTAATAATACTACTCCTAATTATTCAGTAGGGGATCATATCAGAAATTTTGAAATCTTCGTATTTGATTTAGATAAGAAGATGCTTATATACATTATTTTTAATTCATAGTTTTATCAAAGTACAAAGGTGAGGGATAATTCCGCTCACCTTTTATAGCGTTATAGAGATATTTACTTATTTACAGATTTATTTTAACTTCATTTTTGATTATATCGTCGTAGCTTTGTCGTCTTATTATCTCAAATACGTCATTGTCCTTTATCATTACTACCCCGGCCTTAGCTATCTTGTTATAATTATTTGCCATTGCATATCCATAGGCTCCTGTAGTAAATATTGCTAATATGTCGTCTTTTTCAATCTTTGGAAGTGAGATGTCTTTTATCAGTATATCTCCTGATTCACAACATTTACCGCATATAGTAACACTTTCTTCCTTTACCTTGTCAGCCTTATTTACTATCATTGCAGAGTATTTTGCGTCATATAGTGTAGGTCTTATATTATCTGTCATACCGCCGTCTACTGATACATATTTTCTCACATCTTTGATGTCTTTTATCTGTCCTACCTTATATAGCTGGAATCCGCTTTCGCCTATCAGACTTCTACCCGGCTCGATTACTACTGCAGGTCTTTTTTTACCCTTATAATATTGTTCTATTTTTTCCATTAAAGGATCTAAAAAGTATGAATAAGGCATCTTTTTTTCATCAGTATAGACTACGCCGAAGCCTCCGCCTAAGTTTATCTCCTTAAGCTCAAAGTCAAATTTTTCTCTTATTTTTTCAGCTAACTCCAATATCACCTCTGTTGCCAGTATATGTGAGCTGTTGTCAAAAAGCTGTGAGCCTACATGGAAATGAAGTCCTAAGAAATTGATGTATTCGCTTTTTAGTGCCCTTTGCACAAGTGGAAAAAATACATCCTCATCTGTTGGTATACCGAATTTTGAGTCTATTTTCCCTGTAGATATTTTTTCATTAGTATGTGAGTCCACTCCCGGATTTATTCTAAAAAGTACATTGACCTTCTTATCTTTTGCCTTACAAATCTCTTCAATAATATCAATTTCAAAAAGCCCGTCTATTATTATCCTGCCTACTCCGTAGTCTATAGCCATTTCCAACTCTTCTGTAGACTTGTTGTTGCCGTTAAACTCTATATGCTCTGCAGGAAAATTTGCTTTGATTGCGGTGTAGAGCTCACCACCAGATACTACGTCAAGACAGAGGGAGTGTTTTTTTAATATTTGACACATTGCAATGCAGTTAAAAGCCTTTGACGCATAGGCTATTCTCACATTTTCATACTTTTGCTCAAAATCTTTTTTCAATGAATTTATCTCAGCTACAATAGAGTCGTATGAATATACGTAAAGTGGGGTGCCAAATTTTTTTGCAATATCTTCTACTTTTACATTATCTATATATAGTGATGAATTTTTTATTTCTTTTTTCATTTTATTTCCTTCAATTCTAATCTTTAACTATGGTTACATATGAAATTAAACTTTAAAAAAATGAATTACTCTACTTTTCATCATGGTAACATAAAATAGTGACTTTATCAATAGAAATAATGAATAATGTTTTTAAAAAAAGGTATAATATAAAAAAGTTGATTGCTTTAAAGGAGCTTTATTATTAATTTTTCTTATATCTAACAGTTAACAAAGATAAAGCAGTTGTTGTTGTGAAATATAATAGTATGTTTAGGTATGACATAGTTATATGATTTTATTTATATAATGATTGCTGTTATCTTAATATAGGACTTTAAAATTCAGAAAGGGGGGTTTTAGTAATGAAAAATAAAAATTTAAGAAGAATTATAGCTATAACGTTTTTTTCTTTGTTTGTTTTTGTATTCAGCTCAGCCTCAATATCTTATGGAGACAACGGCATATCTGAAGAACTTACTCGTGATAAAAGGTATATTTATCCTATAACTTACGATTCACCTGAATGGCAAGAATTTGATGGTATTAATGAGAAACTTCAGGCTTGTAGAATACCAGAAGAGTTGTTAAAAGAAATGTCAGTTGAGCAGTTGGTAGATGCTGTTATCGACTTTCCTTTATTAGTCAATGTAGTTCTTTATAATTCACCTGAAGAAGGATTGGAGGCATTGAGTCAACAATCGGATGCATATAGGGAATTGCTGTCTCGTGAGGGGGGAAAAGAGGCTTTTATGGAAAAAGTAAAAACTTTCGCATACTTGGAGCCTTCTGAAGACAAATCTGATCTACTATTTCTTCGAATCCTCTTGGATGAAAATGACATAAGAAACAGTAATACTATGAATAAGGTGTCTTATGTCAAAACTCCTAAGGGAACAAAGGTTGAGGTGACAGAACCTAAGGACATTTCTAAAGGAGTAAAAGAAGATGTATTCAGACAAATTAGAAAAATATTTCCTAAATTTGAGATTTTGAGAGAAACTGGTGGAAGCTACAAAATCAACTATATGGCGTCCACAAATAAAATACACGAATACAGCTATATATTTACAAATAATAATATTTATTTTACTAATTAAAACTACCGGCTTAGTCGGTAGTTTGCTATTTTGTGTCGAAAACGTCTACTTTATAACTTATATTGATACTCTACTAATTAGTAATTATTTTACCTAATAATAATATCTATATTAGTCTATGGATAATAGTCATCAATGTTTTTTAAAAAATAGTATCTTATTTATGCTCCATTCTAAAAGTATTGAAAAGTTTTAATGCATTATTTTATTAGATTTTAGTATAATATCATATTTGTCTACAGTTTTTGAAGTTAGTTGACAGTTTCTAAAAAATTATATATTATTCAATTTACTTTTTGTATTAATCTATATGTGATGTGATATTGAAAAATATAAATATTTTTATATAAAAATTAAATTTCATATAAATTTTTTAAAATTAAAGATTGTAATTTTTTCATAAATGTAATAAAATTATTACATGAGAAATTAAGAAATATAATTTCAGTAATTAATTTATAGTCAATGATTTTATATTTTAAGTGTTTTTACTTAAGTTATATATGATGGATATTCTAATACTAATTATTAATTGATAATAGAATCTTGTTATAATTTGCTTTTGTATTATATAAAATCTTGATTTTCATATACTTTTGTTGTATAGTTCTTAACTTACGGAAGGAAGTGAGAGACATGAATAAGCTGTGGGCTATGTATTTTTCAGGTACCGGTGGAACTGAGAAAGTAACTAAGTCAATAGCAGAAACTATTGGCAGTAAGTTAAATATACATAATATAGAAGTTTTGGATTTTACTCCTTTAAAAAATAGAAAAGAAGTTCCTGTCTTTGATAAGGAAGATATAGTTGTCTTGGGCTTGCCTACTATTGCAGGCAGAGTTCCCAATTTAATGCTTGAATATCTCAAGAAAATTCAAGGAAATGCTGCTATCGGAATTGCAGTTATGACATTTGGAAACCGTAGTTTTGATGACTCCCTTATGGAGCTTAGCCTTATCATGGATGATTGTAATTTCAGGGTAGTAGCAGGCGGAGGCTTCTCGTGTGAACATTCATTTTCTACTATTCTTGGCAAGGGCAGACCTGATGCGAAAGATATGAAAGAAGTGGTAGAATTTGGAAGAAAAATCGCTGAAAAAATAAAAAATAATGATTTTTCAAGACCTACTGTCAAGGGAAATAATCCTGTGCATCCTTATTTCCAACCTCAAGACAGAAATGGAAATCACATAGATATTAGAAAGGTTAAACCTAAGACCAACGATAAGTGTACAGATTGTAAGCTATGTGCTATACTTTGCCCGACAGGAGCCATAGACTATAATGACGTGAGAAGTGTGCCCGGAGTCTGTATGAAGTGTTGCGCCTGTGTGAAGAAGTGTCCTGTAAATGCCAAGTATTTTGATGATGAAGGATATTTATATCATCAAAGGGAACTTGAAGAGCTGTATGGCGTAAGACGTGCAATAAACGAGTATTTTGTTTAAGTTAAAGTTGTTCAAGCAAAGATATCTCTTTGCTTGGACTTAATATATAAGAGATTGACTGATATTTGAATATATTATTCAATCTTAAGATAAGGAGGAAAAAACTTGCAACTAACAACATTCAAGGGTGGTATACATCCTAAGCATAACAAGTCTATGACCGAAAAACTTCCCATAGAGTATTTGGATGCTCCTGATAAAGTATACATACCGCTAATCCAAAATATTGGAGCACCTTGCAAGTCTTTAGTTTCTAAGAATGATTTGGTTAAGGTGGGACAAAAGATAGGAGAGCCTCTCGGTTTTGTATCAGCACCTATACACTCATCGGTATCCGGTAAGGTAATAGATGTCAAGGAATTATTGGTAAATACCGGAGAAAGAGCAACTTGTGTCATAATTGAAAATGACAAAAATTACACAGTACATGAGGACATCAAGCCTTACGGTACTATTGAAGAACTAAGCAAGGAGAGATTACTTGAAATAGTAAAAGATATAGGACTTGTGGGTATGGGAGGAGCCACTTTCCCGACTCACGTCAAACTCAATCCGCCAAAAGACAAGGTAGTAGACGCAGTAATATTAAATGGAGCAGAATGTGAACCTTATCTTACTGCTGACCATAGATTGATGCTTGAAGAAACTAAGGATGTGGTGGACGGATTAAGAGCCATACTTAAGATATTGTCTGTAGAAAACGGCTACATAGGTATAGAGGACAATAAGCCTGACTGTATCGAAGCCGTTACAAAGGAAGCGTCAAAATATCCTAATATAAAGGTAGTAACTCTAAAGACAAAATATCCGCAAGGAGCTGAAAAACAGCTTATCAACGTATGTACAGGAAGAGAAGTGCCGTCTGGAGGACTTCCGGCAGATGCCGGAGCTGTCGTAGACAACGTAGCTACAGCCGCTCAGATAGCAAAATCTCTAAGGACAGGACTCCCACTTATAGAAAGAATTTGTACAGTTACAGGTGGAGCCATTGCCAATCCTAAGAACGTAATGTTTAAGATAGGTACTCTTTATTCTGACATAATAAATATGACAGGTGGATTCAAGGAAGAGCCTAAAAAGATAATAAGCGGCGGTCCGATGATGGGTGTCGCACTTGCAAGTGTTGATGTACCTGCTAACAAAGGAACATCAGGTATACTTTGTTTCACTGAAAAAGAAGCTCATATCGACGATATGCAAAACTGTATCAGATGTGCAAAATGTGTCGGTGTATGTCCTGCTTTCTTGGAGCCTGTTTATATAAGCGCATACTCATTGAAAGATGACTTTGAAAAGGCGGAAGAATACAGAGCACTTGACTGTATAGAATGTGGTTCATGCTCATTTATCTGTCCTTCAAAACGTCCTCTACTCCAATCTATAAGGGTGGCAAAAAGAGAGATATTGGCAAACAGAAGAAAGGCTGCAGAAAAAGCTGCTGCAAATAAATAGGACTTGAAGTAAATAAAATTTGATATTATTTAGCTTAAGAATTTATAGAAAATATAAAATGAAATTAATGTATAACGGAGGGAAATAATGGAAAATAAAAATCGTCTTACGATCTCCTCTTCTCCACATATAAGAAGCAATGAAACCGTACAATCGGTGATGAGAGATGTCATTATTGCTTTAATACCTGCTGCAATAGGAAGTATATACTTTTTTAAGGTAGGTGCGGTAATAAATATCATTGCAGGTGTGGTAGGAGCTGTAGGAGCTGAATACTGTATGCAGAAATTTATGAAAAAGCCTATTACTATCAAGGATTTATCGGCTGTAGTTACAGGACTTTTGCTCGCTTTTAACGTTCCTGCGTCAGCACCTTGGTGGATGACATTTTTTGGAGCTGTCTTTGCCATAGTGATTGCAAAGCAACTTTTCGGAGGACTCGGTCATAACTTTATAAATCCGGCACTCGTTGCCAGAGCATTCTTACTTTCTTCATATCCTGTGCTGATGACTAAATGGACATCACCGATAGACGGTATGGCTACAGCAACACCTCTTGCATATATCAAAAATGCGGCATCTGAAGGAGTTCAAAGAGCAAATGTAATTGATATGTTCTTGGGAAATATACCCGGAACACTTGGAGAAACAAGCGCACTCCTACTTATGATAGGTGGAGCTTATCTACTATACAAGGGAGTTATAACTTATGTAATACCTGTGACTTACGTTGTTACAGTGGCAATACTCACTTACGCATTTTCAGGATTCGACTCTTCAATGATACTTTACAACGTCTTTGGCGGGGGCTTGATGCTTGGAGCAATATTCATGGCTACAGACTATGCTACATCACCAATGACTCCTAAGGGACAGGTAATATATGCCATAGGATGCGGATTGCTTACATCTGTTATCAGATACTTTGGCGGATATCCTGAAGGTGTATCATATTCTATACTTCTTATGAATGTAGCCACTCCTTTGATTGAAAAATTGGTAAGACCAAGAGTATTTGGGGAGGTAAAGAAAAATGAAAAATAACGAAGTGGTAAAATTCGGACTGATTTTGTTTGTCATCACTGCCGTATGTACAGGTATTGTATCGGCAATGTTTGAAATTACAAATCCTATAATAGAAAAACAACAGATTGAAAAAGATAATAAGGCAAGAGAAACAATATTACCTGCTGCAAAGACATTTGAAAAGGTGGAAGGCGACTTCGGTGAAGAAGTTAAAGAAGTGTACAAGGGAATTGACGGTAGTGAAGTCGTAGGATATACGATAAAGACTACACCAAAAGGATATGGTGGAGAGATAGAAGTTACTACAGCTGTAACTAAGGACATGACTATAAGTGGAGTAAGCATAGGTACAATGTCTGAAACTCCGGGACTTGGTGCAAAGTCAAAGGACGAAGCCTTCATAGGTCAATACAAAGACAAGCCTGCAAAGGAAATTAAGGTAATCAAAAACGGAACACCTGCTGACGATCAAATAGTGGCTATAGCCGGAGCTACAATCACTTCAAATGCTGTTACAAAGGGTGTAAACGAATCAATAAAAGTAGCAGAAGAACAAATGAAATAGGAGGATGAGATGGGTTTTTTTAAAGCATTAAAAAACGGAATTATAGATGAAAATCCTACCTTCGTCCAAGTGCTCGGTATGTGTCCGACACTTGCCACTACTACATCGGCTATAAACGGACTTGGTATGGGACTATCAGCTACAGTGGTGCTTGCACTTTCAAATTTACTTACATCTTTACTTAGAAAGATAATTCCTTCTAAGATAAGAATTCCGATATTTGTCGTACTTATAGCATCATTTGTTACAGTGGTACAGTTTTTCCTTCAAGCCTTTGTGCCTGTGCTTTACGATGCACTCGGATTGTTTATACCGCTTATAGTTGTTAACTGTATCATACTTGCAAGAGCTGAAGGTTTTGCATATAAGAACAAACCTATGGCGTCTTTTGGCGACGGTATAGGAAATGGATTGGGCTTTACTCTTGCTCTTACTATACTTGGAAGTATAAGAGAGATAATAGGAAACGGATCAATATTTGGAGTTGACTTACTTCAAAGATTCGGTTATCAACCTGCGCTTACGTTTATTCTTCCTCCGGGAGCATTCCTTGTATTGGGATTGTTGCTTGCAGGATTCAATAAGCTAAAAAGCAAAAAGAATGACTAATTTATTTAATTTTTAATGATTATAATTCAAACATCGGTTTTTAAAATCTATGTCATATCTATAAAAAATAATAGGAGGAAAGATGAAACAGATACTTTTGATACTGCTCATCTCCATACTTGTAGATAACTTCTGTATGTCAAAATTTCTTGGTATTTGTCCGTTTTTGGGGGTATCAAGAAAGGTAGAGACAGCTATAGGCATGGGTATGGCGGTTACGTTCGTAATGGTCTTGGCTTCAATAATAACATGGTTAGTACAATTGCTACTTGTAGCTCTTAAGATAGAATTTGCACAAACTATAGCCTTTATACTGGTAATAGCGGCTCTTGTTCAGTTTGTTGAGATGGTAATACAAAAATCAAGTCCTACACTATATCAATCACTTGGTGTGTATCTTCCGCTTATAACTACAAACTGTGCTGTGCTTGGTGTTGCAATTTTGAACATTCAAAATAAATATAATCTGATAGAAACAATATTCAACGGTCTTGGAGGAGCGTTGGGATTTACACTTGCTATAGTTTTATTTGCAGGTATAAGAGAAAGATTGGAACTTTCAGATATACCAAAATCTTTTGAAGGCTTTCCTATAGCTCTCGTATCAGCTTCATTAATGGCAATATCATTTCTTGGATTTAGCGGACTTGGAAAGTAGGTGTAAAAAATGAGTGTAATAGTTAATTCTGTAGTCAGCTTGTCAGCGATGGGCTTCCTATTTGCGGCGGGACTTGCAATAGCATCTAAAAAATTTGCCGTGGAAGTAGATCCAAGACAAGAGGCTATATTAAATGTACTTCCCGGAGCAAACTGCGGCGGTTGCGGATTCCCGGGATGTGGCGGTCTTGCTACTGCAATAGTTGAAGGAAAGGCTCCTGTCAACGGCTGTCCTGTAGGTGGAGCACCTGTAGCGCAAAAAGTTGCAGATATAATGGGAGTGGCTGCACAAGAGGGAGTAAGAATGGTAGCCAATGTGCATTGTAACGGTACAATAGATCATGCTGTTGAAAAAGCGGAATACTTCGGAATATTAGACTGTAAGGCGGCAGTTATAGCACAAAGCGGACAAAAAGGCTGTACTTACGGTTGTATGGGATTTGGTACTTGCGTAAGAGCTTGTAAATTTGATGCCATATATATAGGTACTGACGGAGTGGCTCACGTGGATAGAGACAAATGCGTTGCTTGCGGTAAATGTATAGAAGTTTGTCCAAAATCAATAATAGAGTGGATACCTTACAATCAACAAGTTTACATCTATTGTAAGTCAAGAGAAAAGGGCAAGGACGTAAAAGATAAATGCTCAGTAGGCTGTATAGGCTGTCAAATGTGCGTGAAAGTTTGTCCTTTCGATGCAATAACCTTTGAAAACAATCTTCCTACAATACATTATGAAAAATGTAAACAATGTAATAAATGCGTGGAAAAATGCCCTACAAAGACTATAGTAGGCAGACAGATAAAGAAAAAAGTCCAACCTGTAGTTGCAAAGCCTACTGAAGGCGTGGAAAGTGTCGAAGATGCAAAGCCTGAAATGGTCAAGGTAAATGTTCCAAAAGCTGAAAATGAAGGCTCTAATATAGAGACAGTAAAGGCAAGTGAGGATAAGGAAGTAAAAACTGCAGAGAATGTAAATAAAGTTTCTTCTGAAACTCAAAACAATGCTGAAAATCAAGAAACAAGAGTATAAGATATAAGACAGCACCCAATTTTTGGGTGCTGTTTTTATAAAAAGATTAAAATTTTTACAAAAACGTGGTATAATTTGCTATATAACAATACTAATCACCATTTATAATTCCAAGATTATTTTTTTAATAAATTATTGCTTTTACAGATTATAAATAATCTTACTGTTATAAAATTACAAGGCTATTTGATAGATTTTCAGTATAAGCAAGAGTTTTAAAGCCTATATTTTTATAAAGTTTCAGTGTGAAGTAATACTAAAATCTAATAGAAGAATGGAAATATTTTATAAAAAATGATACACTAAACATTTATTAACTGTTGAACACTTTTTATTATAATTTTTTTCAAGGAGATAATATGAAGTACATAATGGCATTGGATCAGGGAACTACAAGCTCAAGAGCCATAATTTTTTCTAAGGACAAAGAAATTGTGGCGATGAGCCAAAGAGAATTTACCCAAATCTATCCTCATCAAGGCTGGGTGGAACATGACCCTATGGAGATATGGGGCTCACTCTACTCTGTCATGCATGAAGTAATAGCAACTTCCGACATCGATCCTACGCAAATCGCAGCTATAGGAATCACCAATCAAAGGGAGACAACTATAGTTTGGGACAAAAATACAGGTCAGCCAATATACAATGCCATAGTATGGCAGTGTAGGAGGACATCATCTCACTGTGATGAGCTTAAAAAAATCAAAGGCTTTGAAGACTATGTCAAGGATAATACAGGTCTTAGGCTTGACGCATATTTTTCAGCTACAAAATTAGCTTGGATATTGGATAATGTGGAAGGTGCAAGACAAAAGGCAGAAAATGGAGAGCTTATCTTCGGTACTGTCGATACTTGGTTGCTATGGAAGCTTACAGGCGGAAAAGTACATGTTACTGATTATACCAACGCCTCAAGGACAATGCTGTATAATATCAAGACGTTGAAATGGGATAAATATATATTGAAAACACTGAACATTTCTGAAAAAATGTTGCCTGAGGTCAAAAATTCATCAGAAGTCTATGGATATTACAATCATAATGTTGAAAAAAATATTTCAATTCCAATATCAGGAATTGCAGGAGACCAACAGGCTGCACTATTTGGACATGCTTGTTTCAAAGAAGGAGACATTAAAAATACCTATGGTACAGGTTGTTTTATGCTGATGAATACAGGAGAAAAAATGGTAAGGAGCACAAGCGGACTGCTCACTACTATTGCAGTTGGAATAAATGGCAAGATAGATTATGCTCTTGAAGGCTCTGTATTTATAGCAGGTGGAGTTGTGCAATGGATAAGGGATGAACTCAAGATTGTACATGATTCCAAAGATACTGAGTATTTTGCCAATCAGGTGGAAGACAGTGCAGGAGTGTATTTGGTACCGGCATTTACAGGACTTGGTGCACCATATTGGGATATGTACGCCAGAGGATCAATCGTCGGACTAACTCGTGGTGTCAACAGAAATCATATCATAAGAGCGTCACTTGAATCCATAGCCTATCAGACAAAGGAATTGATAGAGGCTATGATAGAAGATACAAATATGAGCATTAATAATTTGAGAGTGGACGGCGGTGCGTCTAAAAATAATTTCATCATGCAGTTTCAGTCTGATTTGTTGCAAAACAAGGTATCAAGACCGCAAATTACCGAAGTTACCGCACTTGGAGCGGCATTTTTGGCAGGACTCGCTGTAGGTTTTTGGAAAGATAAGGACGAACTTGTTCAAAATTGCAAGGATGAGGATGATTTTTACCCAAAAAGAGATAAGATCTATATGGAAAAACTATACAGAGGCTGGAAGAAGGCTGTAACAAAGTCCATGGACTGGGAAGAATTGGAGAGTATATGAAAAAATATTGGTACTATATAGTCATATTTATAATAATTATAGCAAATATTTCACTGCTGATAAAAAATAATGAATTAAATTCAAGGATTGAAATTGCAAAGTCAAAGCAGCTACAAAGTAAAAAGGAAGTAAAATCAGTAGACTATCTTTTCAAAATAGCAAACAGCAAGTACACAAAAGAAATAGACTCTATAACGGTAGATGATAACTTGCTTAGAATTACACTTAATATCAATGAAGTCAGTCAAATTAAGAATATGGTGGATGATATGACAGCAGTATTTGAAAAATCCACCTCTATGGTAAATGTAAAAGATGATAAAAAGCTGATACTGGAGTTTGAATAATGAAAAAGATAGATGTCAATTCGCTGGTAAAGATACTAATATTACTTGTAAATATAGTTTTTATAACTATACCTTATTCATTTAGCAATGCAAAACTTGAAAATAAGTTAAAATATGCAAATAAAATCGAAAAATTAGAAGAAAAAACTCAAGACTTTTATCAGATATATGATGATTTTAACAAGGTGTCAAACGAAGTGAATATGAGCTATGTATCGAAAAAGATGAGCGTTCAGGATGGAAAGATGTTTATAACCGTAGCTCTTGATAAAGATGTGATGGAAGTGATAAATTTTTTGACCTATATCAATAAAAAATTGCCTCAAATTAGCGTAAGTTCAGCAGATATATCCTCAGATGCAAATAAGACAAGTGAAATAGTCTTTTATATAGGTAATGCTCATGACTAAAAAGGGATATGTATTGCTGGAGACGGTGATAACTCTCGTTTGCCTGATAATACTTATAATTCCTATACTTAAGAGTGTAGATTTGATTGGAAAAGACAGGATGCAGCTCAAAGAAAACAGAGAGATCTTAAGTATTATGGAGCAGATAAGTGAGGAAATAGAATATTCAAAAACTTGGAATGACGCAGTCAAAAACAGGGAAATAGGAGAGTATGAAGTCGTAGTAAATGTAGCTGAAAGCTATGATAATAATCTCTATAAATTCGATATTCATGTAAGTAGGGATGATATAGAGAAGGCGCAATTTTTTATGATAAAAAGATATTGAGTTATAGTTGGCGTATCTTTTCAGTGTTTTCATTTTTTCAATAAATATGAAAATTTCAATAATTGCTATTCAAAAATATAAGCCAAGTAGGGTATTTAAAAATCAATTTATATTTAAATTTCAACTAAAATTACAATATTTTTGCTAAGAAAGTTAAGTTATACTAAAAATCTATAAAAAAGCCATATGACTCTATTTCAGCAAAATTATTGACAATCTGCAAAACGTGTAATTTGATAAAATAACATTCTTGGTATTATAAATGGTGATTAGTATTAGAATCAATATTATCAATATTATCAATACTTAAATTTTATTTATTGCTATTTGGAGCAAATCTTTTACAAGGGTAGGACATGGATATAACAAGACTGAAATTAAGTGAGATAACAGCTGACAGTTCTCAGCCACGCAAGATATTTGAAGATGCTCAAATTGACGACTTGGCTGAATCAATCAAAAGATACGGACTTTTGCAACCCATACTTGTCAAAAAAGTAGGCGATAAATATGTGATAATAGCAGGAGAAAGAAGATATAGGGCATGTAGGAAATTGGGGCTGGAATATGTTGAAGTCATAATAAAAGATGACGAAAATGCAATGTTAATATCATTGATAGAAAACATACAGCGTGAAAATCTCACTGCGCTTGAAGAGGCGATAGCCATCCAAAATATCAAGGACAAATATAAATGTACACATGAAGAGCTGTCAAAACTTCTTGGAAAAACCAGAGTCTATATCACCAATAAGCTCAGAATACTAAATGCAGATGACTACACCAAAAAACTGCTAAGTGATAATAATATCAGTGAAGGGCATGCAAGAGCCTTGCTTGCTCAAAGAGATGTGAAAAAAAGACAGGAACTTGCAAGAAAGATACTTAGCAAGGGCTTAAGTGTCAGGCAGGTGGAAAAGAGCATTAGAGATGAAAATGAAGCTTTTCACAAAGAACATCATAATGATGAAAATTACGAAGAATTGATTGAGATGCTTGAAGAAAAACTATGTACCAAGATAAGCATAAGCAGCGAAGAAAATGAAAGCGGAAGAATAGTAATAGATTTTTATTCCAAGGAACAGCTTGAAGCTATTGCGGATATGATAATTGGAGAAATGTAAAAAAAAGACTAATCGTAATTGATTAGTCTTAAAATTTTTCACTATTTTTTCAATATAGGTGATAACTTTTTATATATTAACATTGTAAGAATCGAAATTATCATACCTTTTAAGATATTAAAAGGTAGAATAGAATATAACACCAATGTAAGTGTACTGTCTATTGCAGGGTTAATCTTACTACCCATTGCCACTATTTTTTCCATAGGCATTTTGAAAAGTTTAGCATATAGAGGTAGCATTACAAAGTAATTTGAAAGAACACCAAGTGCACTCATAGTAAGAGTACCGCAGAGGCAAGACGCTATTGCTGACTTTATACCCTTGTGATGTTGATAGATAAGTGCAGCTATTCCTGCGAAAGAGCTACCTATTACAAAGTTTGAAAGCTCACCTATTCCGCCTGTTGAGCTACCTATTACAGCTATCTTCAATACATTCTTGATTAGTTGTGTCATAACTGCTGCTACCGGTCCAAGTGCAAATCCTCCTACAAGAGAAGGTATGTCACCTATGTCAAATTTCAAAAATGATGGGAATATAGGTACTGCAAAGTCCATTGCCATAAGTACAAATGATATTGCACCCAACAATGATACCTTGATCATAGTGGCTGTTGCGTTACGTTTTGATGATACTGCTTGATTATGTTGCATAATAATCCTCCGAGAAATAAATTTTAGCAATAAAAAAACCCTAAAATATACTTCAAGGGTAATGAAAAACAGACTATTTCTTCTTTCATCCAGACTATACTGTCGGTACTTGAATTTCACAAGTTCGGCTCTCTCGAGTTCGCGGACTTTACCGCCGGTAAGGAATCACACCTTCCCTGAAGAATATGGATTATTCATTTGTTGATAATATGATATAACAATTAACAAGAAATGTCAAGTGGAAATTGATTTTTTAATATCCGTAATTCTATAAATTTTAAAAATAAATATAATAGAATTACGGATATTTGTGATTTTAATTTAATACTAAATTCTATTTAAACTATGGATTTATAATAGTGATACTCTTTAGCATATGTTTTTTAATAAACTTTGAGTATATAAATTTTTATAAAATATTTCCATTATTGCATTAGGTTTTAGTATAAGTTGATGTTCATAAAAATTAATAGAAATTTTTTGAATATTTTACCTTTCATTTATATTATAAATATTGAAAAGTAAAGATTTCTTGTAGTCCATTAACTCTTAGTATTGATTTTCTTAAATTAATCCCTTAGATGTGCGTCGAATTTTTCTTCCAATTCATGCAATATCTTATCTTGTACCTTCTTGACCTCTTCGTCAGTAAGTGTTCTGTCATCAGCTCTGTAAGTTATAGAGTATGCCATTGATTTCTTGCCTTTTTCCACTTGAGAGCCTGAATATATGTCAAATAGCTCTACAGATTCTACTATATTGTCTGCGTTTTGATTAATCAGGTCTTCAATTTGTGAGCATAGGACTTTTTCATCTGTTACAAAGGCTATATCACGCTTTATAGCAGGAAATTTCGATACATTCTTAGCAAGTTTAATACTTTGTCTGTTTTCAAAAAGTAGGTCAAAGTCTATTACAAATAGGTAGACCTTCTTTTTTATCTCATATTTTTCAAGTATTAGAGGGTGTATCTGTCCTACATAGCCCATTGTTGTATCTTGAGTTTTTATCCTTGCGCAGATTTGCGGATGGAATAGTGCGTTGTCATTTTCCACTTCATATTTTCTGACTATACCAAGATTTTCAAAGGCACCTTCAAGCATTGCTTTGATAGTGAAAAAGTCTGCATTATCAGCATAGATAGCTCCTACAAGTTGTCTTTTTTGGACAGGTTCTACATTTCCTTCTTCCTTGATAAATGTATGTCCTATCTCAAATCCGTAGAAGTATTCATTTTTTCTTGTGAAGTTTCTTTTTACTACATTCATCATTGACGGTACAAGTGTAGTCCTCATGATTGAAGTATCTTCTCCAAGAGGATTGATAATCTTAAGTATCTTATCTTTTGGGAAGTTTATCATATCAAGGTCTTTTTCGCCGATAAAAGAGTATGTTATGACCTCTGTAAGTCCGTTTGACATCAGTGCGTATTTTACTTTATCTTCAAATCTCTTGATTTCCGATTTTTCGCCAAAAGTAACCACCGAGTCTATATTTTTTGACACTATATTGTTGTAGCCATATATTCTTGCCACTTCTTCCAATATATCGTCACTCATTGTGATGTCATCTCTATAAAACGGTATTGTTATTTTCAAAATACTTCCTTCAACTTCAACTTCAAAGAACAGTTTTTCAAGTATTTTCTTAATCTCCCCAATTTCAATGTCATTTCCAAGTTTTTGTATCAATTTTACAGCATCAACTTCAATAACTCTCTTTTTAAGCTCTTGCTTCAAAGTGTCTTTCGTATCGTCTATTACCGTTCCAAAGCTGTATTTTGTTATGAGTTCGCAGGCTCTGTCTATGGCAAGTTGAGGTCTTTCAAGGTCAATACCTTTTTCAAATCTGTTTGATGAATCTGTTCTTAGTCCTAATTTTTTAGAAGTAAGTCTTACGCTGTCAGCGTTGAAACTTGCACACTCAAAAGCCACTTCCGTAGTATTGTCAGTTATTTCAGAGTTTTGACCGCCCATTACTCCTGCTATGGCGATAGATTTTACGCCGTCTGTTATCATCAGCATAGTATCGTCCAAAGTTCTTTCCACATCATCCAAGGTAGTGAATTTTTCGCCTTGTACAGCCTTTTTTATAACTATCTTATTGTTTAACGTCTTGGCATCAAATGCATGCATAGGTTGACCGTATTCAAGCATTACAAAGTTTGTAATATCAACTATATTATTTATAGGTCTTATTCCTGCCTCTATCAGCCTTCTTTGTATGTGGTAAGGAGATTTTGTAATCTTTACATCTTTTACCTTTCTAAGCATATATCTTGGGCAGAGATTTTCATCTTCACTTTCTACCTCAAAGTCGAAAATTTCTTTTACAGACTCGTATTTATTTTCAGGCAGTTTCACGCTCTTATCTATAGTAGCTGATACTTCTCTTGCCATACCTATCATGCTTAGGCAGTCAGGTCTGTTGGCTGTAAGCTCAAACTCTATTATTGCATCATCCAAGGAAAGTGCTTCTTTAATATCTTGACCAAGCGTAAGATTGGAATCCAAAATCATTATTCCGTTTTTTGACTTATCATCGACAAATTTTTCTTCGATATTCAGTTCTTTGCAAGAGCAGAGCATACCGTTTGACACTACGCCTCTCAGCTTTCCTTTGGTAATTTTGACACCGCCCGGTAGTGTAGACTTGTGCAGTGCTACAGGTACTACATCGCCTACAGATATATTTGAGGCTCCTGTTACTATCTGTATAAGCTCATCTTTTCCTACATTTATTTGAGTTACTTGCAGTTTGTCAGCGTCAGGATGTTTAGTTATTTCCTCAATCTTGCCTACTACCACATTGCTTATCTCTTCACCGGGATATTCGACAGTTTCAGCCTTTGTTCCGCTCATTGTCATCTTATCAGCTAATTCTTTTGCACTTATATCTATATCCACATAATCTCTAATCCATTTTACAGGGACTCTCATTATTTACTCCTTTAAAATTGCTTTAAAAATCTGATGTCATTTTCGTACATATATCTGATGTCTTCTATCTCGTACTTCATCATGGCTATCCTGTCAATACCGAATCCGAATGCAAATCCGCTGTATATATCAGGATCAATTCCACAATTTCTAAGCACGTTCGGATGTGTCATACCTGCACCGAGTATTTCGATAAAGCCTTCACCCTTGCAAGTAGGACAGCCTTGTCCCTTACATTTGAAACAAGAAACGTCCACTTCGACACTTGGCTCTGTAAAAGGGAAGTTGTGAGGTCTGAATTTTGTCACTATGTCCTTGCCGAAAAATCTTCTGATAAACTCTTCCAAGGTATACTTCAAATTGGCAAAGGTAATGCCCTTATCCACAACAAGGCCTTCAAGCTGATGAAACATTGGTGAGTGAGTCGCATCAGGAGTATCACATCTGAAACATCTTCCAGGTGAGATTATTCTTATAGGCGTTTTTTGATTCTTCATAGTACGTACTTGCACTGTAGATGTCTGAGTACGGAGAAGGAGCTCACTGTCTATATAAAAAGTATCTGTCATATCTCTTGACGGATGGTATTTAGGTGCATTGAGTAGGTCAAAGTTATTTTCTATGGTATCCACTTCAGGGCCTTCTACAACTGAGAAACCCATAGACACGAAGATGTCTTCCAAGTCTTGAGATACTATTGAAAGCGGATGTAAAGAGCCTGTAAATTTCGGTTTTACCGGCATTGTTACATCGACAAACTCAGATTTGAGCCTTTGTTCCAACTCTATTTTCTTCATATTTTCGGCAAATTCATGTATCTTGCCTTCTATTTCCACTCTTATATCATTTGCGAGTTTTCCCATGATAGGGCGTTCTTCACTTGAGAGCTTACCCATTTGTTTAAGTATTTCTGTAAGCTCCCCCTTTTTTCCCAAGAATTTAAGTCTTATATTTTCAAGACTTGCCTTGTCGGATATGCCTTGTATTTCAGTGATGAACTTATCTTTGATATTTTGTAATTGTTCTTTCAAAATAGCACTTCCTTTTTTATATTATATTAAAAATCTAATTATATATTAATAGAATAATTGACTAATTTTATCTATCTGCAATTTTACTTTTTATCTTTTGAAACTTTCCTCATATCTTTTCCGCCCATTGAGATTATTACAACATTTTTCCACCTGTCTTTAATAGACTCATTTTCATATACAGGAGCATTGAAAAGCTCATCAGCAGTTGAAAAGTAATGTATGTCCTCCTCATCAAAATACCTTGCATGGTAGGGCTTCTCAAGATTCGAGTCATAGCCTATAGTGTGTATTCTCTTGTAAGGGTCATCAGAGAAATAAAACTCAGTACTTTCAATATTTTCTCTTTTTTCAAATAATTCAAGCAATTGTTCATAGAACATATGCTGTTTCTCGTCCTCTCTGCCGTCGAGTACACCAATAGCCATCAATATCAGTATAGGGGAGGCTATTAACATATAGTACTGCCTTGATATATAGGCTACTATTGCGCAAAGCAAGGACAATATTATATAGATGATTTTATTGTGTCTTTCTAAAAATCCCTTCATTTGAATATTCACATCTCCTATTTGCACATCTCATATATCAGTATGGCTCCTGCTGTAGCCACATTCAGCGATTGGGCATTACCTGTCATATCTATCTTTATCTTTTTGTCACTTTGATTTATCAAATCTTCCGATATTCCTACGCTTTCATTTCCAAGTATAAGAGCCATCTTTTCATCTGTAAAGGCTGATTTTGAAGATATAGCATTTTCAAGACAGGAAGCATAAATCTTATATCCTTCAGATTTCAACTTTGAAATGTCCTCAAGTTTTACAAAATTGACAAAATAGATACTTCCCATAGTCGCTCTTACCACCTTGGGAGAAAATACATCAGCAGTTCCCTTGGTATAAAATATAGTGTTGATAGAAAATGACTCTGCTGTACGTATTATAGTGCCTATGTTCCCCGGATCTTGTATCCTGTCTAATATCAGTAGCTTATCAGACTTAATATCTTCATTTTTTTTCATATCAAATACAGCAATTATTCCTTGTGAGTTTACAGTATCGGAAATGGAAGTAAATATCTCTTCGTTTAAAACTAAAATATTATCTTTGCCTAATCTTTCTTCCAACTTTTTAATAAGTGAAGTATCCTTGAAATCTTCCCTTATTAGCACAAAGTTCATCTTGTAATTCGACCTAAGAGAAAGCTTAATATTCTTAATGCCCTCGTCGAAAAACATGGAGTATTTTTGCCTGTATTTTCCATGTTGCAGTGATTTTACAAGCTTTATATATTTATTGTCTGTTGATTGTATATATTTCATATATTCACTCTTATATTATTTCTTCTTTTATCTTTTGCTCAAACTGTTTGATATTCTTATTACTACCTACAAGCAAGATAGTGTAGTTTTCTTCAAGCTTTTCCTCAGGATTTGGAGTAATCATAAATTTCTTATGTTTTTTTACAGCAACTACATTCAGATTATGCTGTCTCCTAATATCAAGCTCTATTAATGATTTTCCGATCCATTTTGTAGGAGTAAGTATTTCAAATAATGTATAATCGGGATCCAAATCTATCTTGTCAAGTATATTTTCAGATACGAGATTCTTGGCTAACTTTACACCTGAATCTCTTTCAGGGCTTATTACCCTATCTGCTCCAATTTTATAAAGTATCTTTTCTTGAATCTCACTTCCTGCCTTGCAAATGACATAGGGGACTTTGAGCTCCTTTGCTATCAAGGTTGTAATTACAGAACTTTCCACATCAGAGCCTATACTTACTATTACTACATCACAGTCAGCTACGCCAAGATCTCTCAGGGCGCTTTCATCAGGTATTGCAGTTACAGCCCTTGTCACGTCGTCAGCTATGTTTTGTATGACTTCTTCATCTTTATCTATTGCAAGAACGTCATGACCGAGCTTGTACAATGTAGTTGCTACAGCTCTACCAAATCTTCCACAGCCTATAACGGCAAAATTTTTAACCAATGTTTATCTCCTCCTTCGGATACTTGTACTTTTTCTTGGAATCTGTTTTTATAAATGAGTACAACACAGTAAGAGAGCCTACTCTACCCATAAACATAAGTATTATCAGCGTAATCTTGCATATAGCATTTAGCTTGGTAGTTATGCCAAGCGTCAGTCCAACAGTCGCATAGGCTGATGTTACCTCGTATAGCACCGTCAAAAAGTCAAAATCACTGTAAGAAAGTATTATCATAGTGCCTGTTATAACAAGTGTAAAACCTATTACAAGCGACACAAGAGCCTTGTTGAGATTTTTAAAAGGTACTGTTCTTCCGAAGATTTCGATTTCGCTTTTTTGTTTGAAAAGGCAATAGACAGAGATAATTATAAGGGCAAAGGTAGTAGTCTTAAGTCCTCCGGCTGTAGATGCAGGTGCACCGCCTATAAACATCAATATTATTGTCAAAAACTTGGTAGAATCATACATTTGACTTAGTTCTATAGTGTTGTATCCTGCTGTTCTCGGACTTACCACCTGAAAGAGTGAGGCAAGGATTTTTTCTCCAAAATTCATACTTCCAAGCGTCTTAGGATTGTTCATCTCAAATATGAAAAAAAGAAAAGTGGGAATTACAATGAGTATTGCAGTTGTAATAAGTATTATCTTGGTATTTAGTCTAAACTTTTTAAATGCCCTTTTTCTATTTATATCAAAAATTGTGGAAAATCCCAGACCACCAAGTATTATAAGCAACATTATGCTGATATTGACAATGGGATTGTTAAAATAAGCAGTAAGTGAAGAAAAATTACCCATTATATCAAAGCCTGCATTGCAAAAAGCTGTAACTGAGTGGAATATTCCATAGCATATGCCTTTTACAAAGCCGAATTCAGGTACAAAAGCTATGGACAGGCATATCGCTCCTACTAATTCTATGAAAAGTGATACTAAAATTATCTTTTTACAGAATTTTATGATATCTGATGTCTTTTCGCTTGAAAGGGAATCTTGTATCAGTAATTTTTTTGAATATGACAGTTTTTCACCACTTATTATAACACCAAGCGTAGCTATCGTCATAAAACCGAGACCGCCAATTTGTATCAATATCATGATGACGAATTTTCCAAAATCGGACCAGTATGTACCGGTGTCAGCTACTATAAGTCCTGTAACGCATACAGAAGATGTGGAGGTAAAAAGTGCATCCAAAAAGCCTATGCTTTGCCCTTTTGCAGAGGAAAAGCCCATATTTAAAATGACAGCTCCAATTAAGATTATGATGAAAAATCCACCGGCAAGTATTTGGGAGTGTGATAATTTTTTTAAAATAGAAATTTTCATATCATCTCCTGAAAAAGACAAAAAGGTCTTCAACAATCACGACGACTGCCAAAAACCTTAATCAACTGTTATTTTCCAAGTGCTTGTTTTGAAGTTTTTACCAAAGCTTCAAATCCCGCAGGATCCTTTATAGCTATTTCAGAAAGCATTTTTCTGTTTATATCTATTTTTGATAACTTAAGTCCGTGCATGAATTGTGAATAGCTTAGTCCATATTGTCTTGTACCTGCATTTATTCTTGTAATCCACAATTGTCTGAAGTTTCTCTTCTTTTGCTTTCTTCCTATATAAGCATAAGCCAAAGCTTTCATAACAAACTGATTAGCAGTCTTGAAAAGTTTTGATCTTGCTCCTCTGAATCCCTTAGCTAATTTTAATATCTTTTTATGTCTTTTCTTAGCATTTAAAGCTTTTTTTACTCTTGCCATTTATATATCCTCCTAATTCTATTTGTATGGTAGTAATTGTGTGATTCTCATAGTATCTCCGTGAGAAACGATAGTAGCTTTTCTGAAGTTTCTTTTTCTCTTTTGAGACTTCTTAGTGAGTATATGTGATTTAAAAGCTTTAAATCTTTTTAGTTTTCCGGTACCTGTAACTTTGAATCTTTTTGCGGCACCTCTGTGAGTTTTCATCTTTGGCATTTCATACCCCTCCTGCAAATTTATTAATAATTATGGTATCATTGGTTTAACTTAGTTGGACTTCTTTGGCGGATCTACAATCAAGATCATACTATTACCCTCAAGATGCGGCTTTGCACCGATAGGAGCGGCATTATCCTTTATAAGCTCAACAAACTTTTCTATTACCTGGTTACCCATTTCCTTATGTCCGAGCTCTCTCCCACGAAATCTTATTGTGACTTTAAGTTTATCTCCTGATTCCAAGAATTTTTTCGCCATATTAGCCTTTGTTTCCAAGTCGTGCTTGTCAATCATAGGTCTTAGTCTTATTTCTTTAACAGAAACAACCTTTTGTTTCTTCTTGGACTCTTTTTCCTTCTTAGCCAGTTCATATTTATATTTTCCAAAATCCATTATTTTACATACGGGCGGATTGGAATTAGGTGATATTTTCACCAAATCAAGATTTTTGCTCAAAGCCAAATTCTGAGCTTCCTTCGATGACATTATACCGAGTTGTTCACCGTCGTCGCCTATAAGACGCACTTCTTTATCACGAATTTGCTCATTTATTTGTTGCTCTTTAATAACAATACACCTCCATTTTCAGGGTAATAATACTTGCCCGAAAGCAAATAAAAAGCGGATAGAAAATCTATCCGCACTAATTTACAGTAATCAAAAATAAAAAAACTATAATTAACCCAACACACCGATGTGGTAAGGTGAGAAACGGATATTTCTTCTTTAACAGCAAATATTATACAACAAAATGAAAAAAAGTCAAGTATTTTTGAAAAAATATGATTTATTTTTGTTAAGTATGATACTAAAAATAATAAATCTTCATCTTAAGTTCCGGCACTTGTATATTTTTTCAGGCATAACATCCAAAACTTAAATGCTATAACAAAAAATCCAATACTTATAACAAAGGTCACAATTAGCATAAGAATATTAAAGCTATTGACACCTTTTAGAAAAATCAGACTGGGAAAATATGAAGCAAATCCTATCGGCAGTACAAAGCTAAATATGATTTTAAGAAACTTTGAATAGATGTCTATAGGATATTTTGCAAATTCTTTCAAATTCATAGTCAAGTCAGTAAGGTCCGTATTTTCCACAGTGAAAAATGCAAAGCATGAGAGAAATATTGATATTCCTGCATAGATAAATGAAGATGCAAAGCATAACAAGGGCAGTAAAATCAATATAGCTCCGGATATTTCAAGCCTTATTATGGCAATGACGCTTATAACTACAGCAAGTAGCAGTTCTCCCCAGCCATCTTCGTCAAAACCCTCACTTATTATTAAAAACAGAGGATTTTGAGGCATGAGTAAAAACCTGTCCAGCTCTCCTGTCTTGATATAAATAGGTATGCTTATAGTATTGATGAAAAAGCAATGCCACAGTGCAAAGGAAGTGGTGGAAAATCCATATAAAAACAGCATTTCATCAAAGTTCCAAGCTCTGATATTATCAATCTTGTTAAAAAGCACCAAAAGTATGGAAAAATTGATTAGAGTCTTAAATATCATAGCAATTACACCTACGATAAAATCAGCCTCATAAATCATAAGAGCCTTAACATTCATCTTGAAAATGCTCCTGTAGGTCTTTAAATATCTGTCCATATTAACCCCCTTGTATGCAAAGTACACGGATTACATTCCTGTACATGACATTAAAAAGTAAAAATATCAGGACTATACTGACAGCTTGAATCAAAACTGCCTCAATACCTCCTTGAGTATTTTCCACAAGACTCATCACAGGAGAGTAAAACATATATTTAAAGGGTAGGAAATCCAAGATTTTTCTTAAAACTCTCGGATAAAAGTTAAGCGGAATTGCCTTGCCTGACAGCAACAGCAAAATTACATATTTAAAATTTTTAAGTCCCCATATACTACCGGTATAAAAAGAAAACAGCCCGAATATTACTTCAAAGAAAAAGTAAAATACATAGCTTAGAGCATATAGCAAGATGAAATACAAAAAGTTGATAAGACTCAGCTTTGCTCCATATACAAAGTAGATAATATATAAGGGGATATTGAGCATACAAAGTTTAAAAATAGTATTCCCGATGCTTTCTATAAAAACTTGTCCCACAAATGGAAAGGGGTTTAAAAGTTTCAAAGATATGTCCCCTGACTTGACAAGGTTGGCAATGCGGCCTGATACATCGCTTGGATAAGAATTTGCCAGTATCTGTACCAAGACTACATAGGAAAACATCTTAGAAAAATCAAGAATAGCAAGCTCATTGTAAGAGTATATGGCTTTCCATAGACTGTACTGCATTACAACAAGAAGCAAGTCTGTAATTATGCTCATTGCAATTGCACTCTTGTACATTATTCTTGATAAAAATTCAATCTTTATTAGCTGGAGTGTAATCTTCAAATTTCTCATCACTTACACCCCCTGTTTTAGAAAATATTTCAGAGAGTCTTTAAAACTTATCCTATTTCTATTGACAGAGCTTATATTCTTCTCATATCTTATATAAATATCAGAGATTTCGAGCTTATCATAGATTTTAAGGACATTGTTTTCGATTTCGTAATTTATTGACATCTCATCGAAATACTTAGTCAAATCAGAAGGCAGTTCTCTAAATTCAATACTTACAAACTCTTGCTGATAAATATCCTTTATATCATTCTTCATGCAGTCTCTTATGATTGAGCCTTTGTTGATGATGATTATCCTGTCACACACTTCTTCAATATCGTCAAAGTCGTGAGTAGTAAATATTATGGTGGTCTTGCCTTTGATTTTTTTGATAAAATCTATTACAGCCTCTTTGCTGACTATATCAAGACCGATAGTAGGCTCATCAAGAAAGATGATGTCAGGCTCATATAAAAGAGCGCTGATTAGCTCCGACTTCATCCTCTGTCCAAGGCTTAGAGTACGTACAGGATTGTTGATGAAAGATTTTGCATCCAAAAGTTCTAAAAAATACTCAAGTCTGTTTGTAAAATCCTCATCCTTGACATCGTACATATCCCTTATCAGATATAAAGACTCCATTGGCGATATGTCCCATCTGAGTTTACACCTTTGACCGAAAACAGTTGCAATTTTCTTATTGTTTTTGACACGATTTTTAAAAGGATCGCAATCAAGTACAGAGATTTCACCTGAAGATTTCAGCAATATTCCTGTCATCATCTTAATCAGTGTGCTTTTCCCTGAGCCGTTGAGACCTATGAGTCCCACCGTCTCACCCTTAGATATTGAAAAACTCACATCTCTCACAGCATCAGTCTTTGTCTTTGAGCTATTAAATTTAAAATAGTCCCAAAAGTTTTCTCTTGTATTTGTATAAAATGTCTTAGATAAGTTTTTAAGTTCTATTGTTGGCATAAGTCTCCTTAGCTATACTAAAGACCTTTTAAAATCATATATTCCTTCATACATAATAGCTATAGTCAAGAAAATAATGGAAAATTTTGCCATAATTTATTCATAATTTTAGTATAATACTAAAATTTAAGAAGAAATGAATAATAGTGTAAGCTAATCAAAGAAAAATATCCATTAATCAATGATAGTATGGCTATGAAAGTTTGAGATAGTATATATGTATTTTAAATGGCAATCAGTATAAAATTGAGTTTTAAAAAAAGCTCAATTTGTACAGAGATTGCTTTACCTGATACACTTAACTCCGTACAAATTGAAGTACACACAAGTATCAAATAAATTTAGCTGTTTCATTATAATCATCCTTTCAAGTTAAAAAAATAAATTAATGCTAAGATTATATCATAGCTTGACAAGTATTGAAATAATAAATCAAAAGTAATATCTAATAATAAAATGACAGTAGAATGAAAATCTATCAAAAGATTATATCAGTAGACTATAATTCAATGATTAACAGTATAAGCTATTAATTAAAACGTAAAAATAGATTCACTTAAAAATATATGGTAGCTAAGTTTATCATAGAAATACAGTAAGTTAATACTAATCACTATTTATATGTCATATATTTAAACTTATTGAAATATTATTTTTTTAGCCTTCAACAACTCACCATTAATATATTTTTGGACTATTTAATTGGTTTTTAGTACAAGTAGTAAAAATTAATTTAGTACTTAACTATATGCTAAGATTATTAATATTTTGAAAATATGTCAAGTGAGTCAAATAACCTTTCAATTTTTTTTCTGCTTTTTAATAGACAACATAAGTAAAAAGTGATGGTGGCGTCGCTATCTGAGAAAGGTATATTTATTCTATTTTTCAGCCTTGAAGGTTCAAAATTAAGACTGATATTGCTTGAAAAAGCGGGGAAATTTGATGATCGTGCTATTTCTCCGACTGCATCCAAGTCATTTTGTGTAAAAAATCTTGAATTAGGCATATTTATGCGGACTGTATCCTCCCATATCCCTACCTTATCGTACATTATAAAGTTTTGACCGTCAACTTCTTTAAATGAAATGGTTTCTTGATTTGCAAGAGGGTGATTTAGACTAAGGTTAATATTTAGCTTTTCAGTGACAAGTTTTGCAGAAAAAATTTTTTCATCTTCAACAGGCTTAGGCATTATAATTAAAGAAAAAGTATAGTTTTTAAGCCCCTTTATCAGATTTTCTAACGTATCCATACAAGATGTGACCTTAGTATCAGGATAGAGTTTCGAAATATGAGAAGGAAGTAAATAAAGTGGGCCCGGTGCACAGCTTCCGATTGAAATTGTAAGGTTTTGCAGATCAAAAGCTCTAATGCTTTCAATCATCTCTTTTTCACTGTCCAATATTTTCTTTGCATATTTAGCAGCCAATACTCCATTTTCATTTAAGATGATACGATTTTTCTGCCTGTCAAAAAGACTTACACCCAAGATTCCTTCTAATTTTTGCATGAATCTTGACAGGGACGGTTGAGTTAGGTGTAATTTTTCTGCAGCCAAAGTCAAGGTCTTATGTTCATATACTGCATATAAATTCTCAAGAAGGTATAGTTCAATCACGATATCAACTCCTTTTAATACTTTAGCTTTATTAATGCTCGCACAATTATCAAATAAAATATTTTTTAGTATGCGTCATAAGTATAGCACATTTCGGAAACGGCATTGTACTTTTTAGAAAATATTTAATATAATTGTCACAAGAAATAAGAAATACGATTTAAAGAATTTAGAAATTGAACATATTAAAAAAATATTTTTAGGAGGTCAACTATGGAATATGTAGTTTTGAGAAATAAAGAAAAGATGCCTATTTTAGGATATGGAGTGTTTCAGATTGAAAATGAAAAATGCGAACAATTGGTACTTGATGCACTTGAAGTAGGATATAGAAAAATTGATACAGCTCAATCATATTTTAACGAAGAGGCAGTAGGAAGAGCAATAAAAAAATCAGGTATCAATAGAGAAGAAATATTTATAACTTCCAAAGTATGGATAGACAATTACGGATATGAAAAGTGCAGAAAATCTGTAGAAGAATCTTTGAGAAAACTGCAAACCGACTATATAGATTTGATGCTTTTACATCAACCGTTTTCAGATTATTATGGTGCTTATAGAGCATTGGAAGATCTCTATGAAGAGGGCAAATTAAGAGCTATAGGAGTATCAAATTTTTATCCTGACAGGCTTGTAGATCTCGTATCATTCAGCGAAATACCGCCTATGGTCAATCAAATTGAAACTCATGTACTCAATCAAAGACAAGAGGATAAGAAGTGGATGGATAAGTACAATGTGATACATGAGGCTTGGGCACCTTTTGGAGAAGGTAAGGGGAATCTTTTTGAAAATGAAATTTTAAAAAAAATCGGAGAAAAATACAATAAGACTACAGGACAGGTGATGCTTAGATGGAATATACAACGTGGAATATCAGTTTTACCTAAAACTGTAAGCAAGGAAAGGATGCTACAAAATATAAGTGTATTTGATTTTAGTCTTTCGGATGAAGATATGAAGGCTATTTCAGACTTGGATACACAGACAAGTTTGTTTTTCTCACACTATGATCAAAGTATAATTGAATGGTTTGTCAGCCTTGTAGAACAAAGAAGGAATAAGTAAAAATAAGAAGGTAATATTATGAAAAAAATTTTCTTGACTCTGATTATATTTGTTATGCTAATATCTTCAGTTACTATTGTAGGCAGAGCTTTGCTTGATGGCAAAAGTACATCAAATTCGAGTAAAATATTAGATACTTCAAAAGAATATATAACTACAGGAAAATCTACAAAAAGAGGATATGTAGTCGATAATATATTGCATTAAGAAAAGTTTGGAGACATACATTTTTCAAGCTATATACCTAAGTGTTATGACAAAAGTAAAGCATATGCACTTTTTATTACTCTTCCGGGTTGGGGAGGGCTTTATTTCCAGGGTGTGGGTGTCAATATAATACAAGAAGATTTTGGAGTAGAGGCAAGAAAGTACAAGCAAGATATGATAATCCTTGCTCCGCAACTTAACGATTGGGGAGATACCAGTGCTAATCAGACAATAGCTTTAGCAGAATATTTTATAAAAAATTACAATATTGATAAGAAAAAAGTGTATTTGGAGGGTTTTTCAGGCGGTGGAGAGACCGGCTCGTTGGCAGTTGGCAAAAGACCTGATTTGTTTTCAAGATTCTTGCATGTAAGTTCAAAATTTACAGGTAATATTGATAAAATTACAAAGGCTAAAACTCCTGTTTATCTTGTGACCGGAGAAGATGACAGTTATTATGGCTCAGAAACTATAAAAGAAATATATAATAAGATGTATGATATCTATGAAAAACAAGGTCTTTCAAAAAAAGAAATAGACAAGATTTTGCTTTTAGATATTAAGGATAAGCAGTATTTTTTAAAAAGAGGCTATAAAGACCAACATGCAGGAGGATTCTCCATAGCAAAAGATGAAAAAATAATGTCATGGCTGATAGCTAAGTAAGTAAAACTTGCTTCTTAATAGCTTAATGTATATTTATATTTTTAAAAAGATTAGGAGGTTTAAAATGAGAAAGTTAAGAAATTTTATGGCGTATTTGATAGCGACTGTTTTAATATTACTTATGTTTTTGCCTTCATTTGCTCAAAGCCCTTTTACAGATGTTAACGATAAGGCATGGTATTTTGAAGGGGTGGAATATGTAATTGACAATAAGGTGATGACAGGTACTTCATCTACAAAATTTTCACCTGAGCAGGTCGTAAACAGGGCTATGCTTGCAGCGGTACTTTATCGTATGGAAGGTAGCCCTACAGTAGACGACAAGGATAAGTTTAGTGATACAAAAAAGAATTACTGGTACAGTAATGCAATTAACTGGGCATCAACAAAGGGAATAATGAAGGGGTTTGGAAATGGAACCTTTGCTCCGGAACAAAAATTAAATCGTGAACAATTATTGTCTATAATGTGGAGATATGCAGGTCAACCTGAAATTTCTGATACAAATGACAAATATGTTGACTCAAATGTTTCGTCTTGGGCAAAATCTGCTGTTGTTTGGGCAAAGGTAAACGGTATCGTACCTGAGGGAATGGAGAATAATTTAAATCCTAAGGAAGAGGTTAGAAGGGGAGAACTCGCTTTAGTGTTGAAAAATTATTTTACAAAATTTGCCAAAAAGAATAGTCAAACTAAAGATGTGACTAAAGACGATAAAATTCCAAATATCGACAATAAAGCCAATAAAAATGAAAATAAGAAAACAAGTGATAAGAAGACCTTGGTAGTATATTTTTCGCAAACAGGAAGTACAAAAAAATTGGCAGAGTTTATAGCAAAGGAAACAAAGGCAGATTTGTTTGAACTAAAACCTACTCCTGCTTATTCAGACGCCGATATAGACTGGACTGATGAAAACAGTAGGGTGGTAAAAGAACATAATAATATGCCTAATGTAGAGGTAAAACTTGAAAATACAAAGGTGCCAAACTTTGAAAGCTATGATAAAGTATTTATAGGAGCACCGATATGGTGGGGAGAGCTCTCATGGGTAGTGGACGACTTTGTAAAGAGTAACGACTTTAAAGGTAAGAAGCTTGTAGCCTTTTCTACATCTTTGTCTTCAGGTAATTCTGAAAGTGGAAAGAGACTGGAAGGATATACAAAAGATGTGCAGTGGCTCAAAGGTGAAAGATTTTCATCCAACTTTAAAGAAGATGAAGTTAAAAAATGGTTGAAAGAAATTGGATTTTAGTAGTTAAAATAAAAAAAATTATCAGGAGGTTTAATCATGAACAGATTAAGAAATAAGATAGTTGCATTCTCACTTGTTACAATGATGGCTGTAGGAAATATAGGCGCAATAAATGCACAAACTTCAGCTAACACTAAGCTAAAAATCAAAAAGGAAAGCCTTACAATAGTAGATCAAGGTATGTTTTCAGCGGGAGGAATAGTAGTAAAGTCTGAAGGGGAATTCGATCCTAAAAATCAATGGGAGGAAAGCGGAAAAGGTCAGACTAAACATGCCGACCACGCAAATGTATTCTACCAAATACCTGAGGATGAAAAAGGTCTACCAATGGTATTTCTACATGGATACGGACAATCAAGGATGGCTTGGATGACTACTCCTGATGGAAGAGAGGGTTGGTCAGATATTTGTTGATGAACAACAAAAATCGGATAGTAAACAACTCCTGATGGAAGAGAGGGTTGGTCAGATATGTTCCTTAGGAAAGGTCATAGTGTATTTTTAATTGATGAACCAAGGAGAGGAGAGGCAGGTCAGACATCAGTTGTTGGACAAATCAGCGATAAGACTCTCGATCAAAGATGGTATACTCAGTTTAGAATAGGAAAGTGGTTAAATGGTAAGTCTGTTCCAAACAAAGGCTCACAATTTGCAAATGATGATAAGTCTGTAGATCAATTTTTCAGACAGATGACGCCTGATACAGGTATGAAATCTGATATGGGAGCAGACTTTGACAAAGAAGTAGTGGCGAAAGCTGTAGCTGCGACAATAGATGAAGTATTTGAAAAGACAGGTAAAAAATCTATACTTGTAACACATTCGCAAGGCGGAGGACCAGGATGGACTGCGACAAAGTATACAGATAAGATTGCTGCTATAGTTGCCATTGAACCTGGTGGAGCACCTGGAAAAGAAACTGATGATTTCAAATCTGTAATAAACAGAAAAATACCAGTAGCTTTTTACTTCGGAGATTATATAGATAACGGAGATCTTTCTATTCAAGCTACAGGAATGTGGAAAGCTATGAGAGAAACAACTTATCAATTCACCAAAGACTACAATGCACAAGGTGGAAAATCCATAGTTTACGACCTACCAAAAGAAGGGATAAATGGAAATGACCACTTTATGTTCCAAAACTTAAACAATGACGTTATAGCAGACCACATAGAAAAGTGGATAGGAGAAAATGTAAAGTAATATAAAATTCTAAAATCTGATATTACATTATTTTAGATTATAATAATTAAACTCCACTACCATACTATTATCTATTAAAACTGTGGGTGATTTTCATCCATGGTTTTAAAAAATTATATGATTTATGACTTTGTTGTGAATATTCTAAAAATATTTTATCTATCATTTTATTAGATTTTAACATTAATATATCTATAAGAATAAAGGAATTTAACATAGTATTAGGAGGGGTGAAATGAAAAAAATAAAAATATTAGCATTGTTTGTTCTACTGGCTATTATTACAGCTTGTAGTACAGGAAACAACACGCTCAGTGATATAAACAATAAACAAGATACTTCTAATGATAAGACTGCAAAGACCCTGGTTGTGTATTTTTCTCAGACAGGAAGTACAAAGAAATTGGCAGAGTTTATAGCAAAGGAAACAAAGGCGGATTTGTTTGAACTAAAACCTACTCCTGCTTATTCAGACGCCGATATAGACTGGACTGATGAAAACAGTAGGGTGGTAAAAGAACATAATAATATGCCTAATGTAGAGGTAAAACTTGAAAATACAAAGGTGCCAAACTTTGAAAGCTATGATAAAGTATTTATAGGAGCACCAATATGGTGGGGAGAGCTCTCATGGGTAGTGGACGACTTTGTAAAGAGTAATGACTTTAAAGGTAAAAAGCTTGTATCATTTTCAACATCTTTATCTTCAGGTAATTCTGAAAGTGGAAAGAGACTGGAAGGCTATACAAAAGATGTGCAGTGGCTCAAAGGTGAAAGATTTTCATCAAATTTCAATGAAGATGATGTTAAAAAATGGCTTGAAACATTGAACTGAAAAAGAAAAATAATATAAAATAGATAGAATAAAAATAACACTAATTTCCATTAAGAATCCTTATAAAGCTGATAATTTAGTTAAGAAAGTTTGCTTTAATAAGTATCTATAATTGAGATTAGTGTTATTTAATTGAAATTTAAATAGTTATTGATTTTTAATACACTACTTGACACCTAATTTTCTAAATAATATTTATTGAAATTTGCATATTTATCAAAAAAATTAAAATACTGAAAATATTATGTCAGGTATGGTATTGTATTTTTTAAATATACTCAAATTTCGATATCTTCAATGAATTTTCCATGTGAGAAAGTTGAGTTTTTAATAGTAACTTAGATTATTTAAATAATTATTGAAAGTTAAAAATTTATATTTCAATATCTAATTCTAAAACTTTAAGAAATAATTTAGTGTTTAAAAATGTAAGTGTATTCAAGACCAACTTCCACTTTACCATGCGAGAAGTGGAATTAATACTAATCACCATTTATAATGCCAAGATTGATATTTTAGCAAATTATTCGTTTTACAGATTATCAATATTCTTGCTGTAATAAAATGACATGGCTTTTTAATAGGGTTTTAGTATAAGTTTTTCACTTTACAAATATTCTTGTTTTAATAACTTGCTGTTGAAAAAGAACAAATATTATGCTATAATTAGTACAGGTAAATGTTAGCCGTTTCTCATATAACGGGATATAAAATTTTGAGGTGTAGTTTAGCCACTTGCCGATGGTGTGGGATACAAGTGATTCGGTGCGTAAATGTAGCCACTTACTATATAGGTGGGGTATAAATAATATAGTGCGTAAATCCCTCTAATCAAGATGATAGAGGGATTTTTTTTGGAGGTTTGTATGTATGTAAAACAAGGGTATTCTTATCATATAAAAGATAGTTTCTTTTCTGATGTTTCTGATTCCTATCTAATGAGCAACAAGGAAGATGAAAATTATCGACCGCATTATTATGCAATTGAGGATTCAGGGAATAAAGATATTTTTTGGATGATACCCATTAGTTCAAAAGTCGAAAAATATAAAAAAATTATTACTTCTAAAATAAAGAGGAATGGTAAATGTAGTACGATTGTAATTGGAATATTTGCAGGGAAAGAAAATGCTTTTTTGATACAAAATGCCTTTCCTGTCAAAGCAATTTATTTGGATCATATGCATACGATTCAAGGAAACCCGATTACAGTACACAAAAAATTAGATAAAGAACTTCGTACGAAGCTGAAAGAAGTCATCGCCATGAAAAAAAGAGGAATCAATCTCTTTTTTACAGATGTAGATAGGATTTTAGCGTTTTTAAGCAACTTGACATAGTTAGTAAATTTTATTCCTTGATTTCTATAATTAAGTTTTAATATTTAAAAATTTTACCATAAATAGGTGTAAAGTAAGTGAGATTGAAAATTTTGAATTTTAAAACAATTTTTGTAATAAAGAATGTATATAATTCTTGACACAAGCCTGTTATTTAACTGGAATTTCCACGAATTAGACAAGAATGTACACTATCTTTATTTTGCTAAACTTTAACTAATATTTTATCAATCTATAGATAAAATAATAAATAACTTTACTTCATTTATTCTAAAATCTTAAGATTAAGGAATAAAAATAACAGATGTTTTACTAAATTTGGATATGAAAATTTTTTTAATCTTCGTATGATACTTTTATATATTTTATCTATGGATACGTCCTTAAATATTTGATTGAAATAATTCTTGACTTATGACATCTTTATAATCGTTCTAAAATTCTATTATCAAATAATATATTCTACAAAGCACTATCTTTTACAGTATCTATCATACTTATATTCTTATTCTTAGCTATTTTCAAACAGATGACAACAAGTCCTATTCCTGAAAAGATTATCATAAATCCTGTACCTCTACCCTTGCCCATACCTATTATATCGCTTAAGATGTGCTTTTGGGCAAACATTGGCTCGAATATATAGTCTGCTACAAATCCGCTGATTAAATAAGCGGTGATATTGCCCAATTGAGTTAATAGACTGATAAAGCCCCATATCTTGCCCTGATATTCATTGGCTATGTTTTTACGTACCAAGACATCGCAACTTGTATTCATAAAAGGTAGGGTGAAAAATATTAAGAATATGCTGAGGCATATAAATATAAGACTTGTACTTACACCGCTACACGCCATAAATATTCCGCAAAATATACCTGCTGTAGATAAAATCTTTTGAAAGTTTTGTTTAAATGCCAATATAGAGATAAGAATACTGCTTATCAACATTCCTGAAGCCGATATCGACTCTAAGATTCCCAAGGTCTTTTTGTCAGCAAGTGAAAGTATCAAAGGTTTCATCAATACTTGGAGCATACCTATGAAGAAGCAGACAAAGAACATTACAAATATAAGAGAAAGTACACCCTTATTTTTTTTCAGCACATCAATGCTTAGTTTTATGTCTTCCATGAAGTGATTAGAAGAAGTCTTGCTAACTTTCGGTATTTGTTTTTTCACGATGTAAATTATGATACAAGTGACAAAAAACGTACATATATCTATAAGCAAAATCAATCTTATATCAAAAAAGCTCATTAACATACCTGCTAAGATAGGTGATAGCAAAAATTTTGAATTATATGCTATTTGCATCATTGCACTTGCCTTGGAAAAATCATCTTCGCTTACTATGTCAGTAATAGTAGAGCGATATGCAGGTTCTGAAAAAGCGGAAAATAACGAGCTTATCGTAACACCTATAAAAATAGGAAGAATTGACGAAGAATTAAGATTAAAAAATATAAACACTACGCCAAGTCCTGATAAAAAATCAGCTGCTATCATCATAGCACGTCTGTCATATCTGTCTGCAAGTATGCCGGCTACAGGAGACAACAAGATATTAGGCAGATATGCAAGTAGGGTGATTAATGATGTATAAGTAATCATATCGGTTTTTTCATAGACATATACTGAAATGGCAAAATTGCTCATTCCCGTTCCTATATTGGAAATCATCTCTCCTATCCAAAGTTTATAAAAAATATTCATCTTGCCCTCCTGTAAGATTTATAAATTATTGTTCTTAATTAATCTTGTATAAATTTAAAAGTCAATTAGTTTTACCTGTTAATATCTTATTCTAATATTTATTTTATTAATGGAATTTTTTTATCTTAAGCTAATCTATTGATATGTCATTTACATTTACCTAAATAGCTTATTATTCACAATATTGCTTTAAATATTTCAAAATATATCATCTTAAATTTTTAGCATTGTGCGTAGATTATAATTAAAAACTAAGCTGTTCCATTATTTTATTGAATACTGCAATATAAAATATACGCTCTCTAAGACCGACCGTCAGTCTTTAATTGCTTAAAAAAATACAGAATATTTTCACTTCAAAACTGTATTTTTAATTTTTAATTAAATTCATTATTTCTAACTTATCATAAAAAATAGATGAATTACAAATTATAATCTTTCAACTTCGACATTATCACACCTTCTTCAACTCCCAATACCTGTTCCAATAGATCAACAATTGAGCTGAAAATCTCCATTTTTTCTTCCTTGGTCATAGGGAAGATTCCGTCATCTAAGAGAGTTACTGAAGATGATAGTATGATTTTCAGATATTGACGGGGGTGTTTGCAGTTGAATACTCCATCCTTATTTCCTTGTATTATCAGCTCTTCCAATAGAGGAGAGACCCTATTTACTATCATACATATGGATTTTTGGTGCATTAGGGAGTTTTCCGCCTTGTGAAGTTCATCCAAAATCTCATTTCCCATAGTATCTTCTATCTGCATAGCAAAAAGTGAGCCTACTATTTTATCAATATAAGTAAGGCTGTCATCATGGAGTACCTTGTAAATCCTATTTACTATCATATCAGTACCCTTGTCAACTATGGCGTCAAGCACCTCTTCTTTTGACTTGAAATAATGATAAAATGTACCCTTTGCTATTCCTATAGCGTCTATTATCTCTGCTACACTACAGGCTGAATATCCCTTTGTCATAAATAGATTTTGTGCTGTATCTATTATTTCGTTTTTTCTCTCATCATGTGCTTTTACAATTCTCATATCTTATACCACCATTTACTTAATAGTAAAATTTTAAAATTATCGACCGACTGTCGGTATAATTATATTTTACTTTAAAAAAAATATTTGTCAAGTATATTTTCGAGAAAAAAATATATTTAGTAATTCAAGAAATATAAAAATTTAAAAATGAAAAAAATATTTCAAAAATTAAAAATAAATGTTGTAATTTTATTTTTAAGGTGTTATAATCATCAAAAGAAAACATTTTTAATAAATTTCCATTAATTACTGTTAAAAATGGATCTTATTTTTTAAAAAGACTTAGATAAATCAATTACTAAAATAAAAAATGAAAAATATATTGAAAATTAAGAAATTTATTTAGCTTCAAGCTTTATTTGAGATAAAGGATAAACGTTTTGTATAATATAAATTAGATATTGATTTCAATATAATTAGGTCTGCTATTAAAATCATACATATTAATTAAGTATTATATTTTTGAAATTTTTTTAAATTGGGATTTTGTTGTTGGGAAAAGGTTGTAAAATTTAATTCATTATGTATTTCCTTATGTAATAAAATATTAAATTCTTTCTTAATAGTATAAGTCAATATATGGAGATGTTTTAACGAAGAAATCTTTTTATGAAATGTATTTATTTGTTGTATTGACTTATGCAATGTAGATGTGTGAATTTAATACTTTATATAAATATTTTACAAGGAGGATTTGAAAGAATGAGAAGATTTACAAAAAGACTATTGAGCGTTGCAAGCAGTACAGTTCTTTGCTTATCAATGCTCGCAGTAAATGCCAACTTTGCAAATGCTGCAAGTTACAGACCTGTAAAAGACACTAAGACAGGTTTGGTGATGTCAACAAATGCACTTGCTAACGAAGTGGGTAAAAAAGTGTTAGACAAGGGTGGAAATGCGATTGATGCAGCTGTTGCAGTAGGCTACATGCTTGCGGTAGTGCATCCGTCGGCAGGCAATATCGGTGGTGGTGGTTTTGCTGTTATACATACGGCTGACGGCAAAAATACTACTGTTGATTTTAGAGAAATGGCACCTCTTGCAGCGACAAAAGATATGTATCTTGATAAGGACAAAAACCCTATCGAAGGTCTAAGCATGACTGGCTACAAATCTGCAGGTGTACCTGGAACAGTAGCAGGGCTTAACGAAATGCTGGAAAAATATGGTACAATGCCACTTAAAGACCTTATCCAACCTGCAATTGATACTGCAAACAAGGGTTTTGCACTATCTGACAGACAAGCAGAAACTTTTGTCGAAGAATATGACAGAATGGTAAAATTTGAGTCTACAAGAAAATATTTCTTCAAAGCTGACGGTAAGACTACTCTTAAAGAGGGAGAAATACTGGTACAAAAAGATTTGGCAAAGACTCTCCAAAGAATAGCTGACAACGGAACAAAGGGCTTCTATGAAGGAGAAACTGCAGACCTTATCGAAAAAGATATGAAGAAAAACGGTGGACTTATAACTAAGGAAGATTTGAAAAACTACGAAGTAGTATGGAGACAACCGGTAAAAGGAACTTACAGAGGATACGAAATAATATCAATGGCACCTCCAAGCTCAGGTGGAACACATATACTTCAAATACTAAACATACTTGAAAATGCAGATGTAAAGGCTATGGGATTCGGTTCGTCTGAAAAAATTCATCTAATGGCTGAAGCTGAAAGATATGCTTATGCTGACAGATCTGAATACATGGGCGACCCTGACTTTGTAAAAGTACCTGTAGGAAAACTTATTTCCAAAGATTATGCAAAAGACATATACAAGGCTATAAAATCTGCAGGAAACAAAGCTGTACCAAGCTCACAAGTAAAACCCGGACAAATGATGAGTGAATCTTTGCAAACTACTCACTACTCTGTAGCGGACTTCAAGGGTAATGCAGTTTCTGTTACTTATACTATAAACTATACATTTGGTAGTGGAGCAGCAGTTGACGGAGCAGGATTCTTGCTAAACGATGAAATGGACGACTTCTCAATCAAACCTGGCGTACCTAACGCTTATGGATTAGTAGGTGGAGATGCTAATGCTATCGCACCTAAGAAGAGACCTCTAAGCTCAATGTCTCCTACAATAATACTAAAAGATGGAAAACTTTTCATGGTAGTAGGAAGCCCAGGCGGAGCAAGAATAATAACTACAGTTGCACAAGTAATATCAAACGTGATAGACCACGATATGAATATAGCAGAAGCTGTTGCAGCTCCAAGATTCCATATGCAATGGCTACCTGACGAGTTAAGAGTGGAAAAAGATACATTGGTAAAAGATGTTGAAAATGCACTTAAGACTATGGGATATGACGTTCAAGTTAAAAACCCTATGGGTGACGTAAATGCCATAATATTTGATAATGCAAAGCATGTAATGTATGGAAGCAAAGATCCGAGAACAGAGTTCTAATACTAAAAACCAATTAAATAGTCCAAAAATATATTAATGGTGAGTTGTTTTAAGACTGAAAAAGATATTATTTCAATAAATTCAAATATATGACATTATAAACGGTGATTAGTATAAATTGATGATTAAATACGACAGTATGATTGTCCTGTTATAAATTGCTATAAGAAAATCCTATGATGTTCTGTCATGGGGTTTTCTTATTTTTATGCAAGTATATTTAATTTTTTAACTGAAATATAATAATAATTGCAGACTATATATAATGGAAAAAGCCTAATTTATTAATATTTTTATCATTAATTTAAAAGCAAGAATAAAATAAATTTCTAAAAAGAAAATATTATCAAATGAATTTATAAATTAAAAGATTTGACAAATAGATTGTTTATGATTATAATTTTAGACGGAATAATTTTTAGGAAACTTCGGAGGTAGATTATGCCATTATCAATGCTGAAAGTAGGAGATACCGCAGTAGTCAGTGCGATAAAAGGAAATGAAGGTATAAAAAAACATCTTGAAAATCTCGGTTTTGTTGCTAATGCTCAAATAACTGTAGTGTCAGTCAATGGCGGAGATATGATAGTCAAGGTCATGGAGTCCAAAATTGCACTGGGCAAAGATATGACTACTAAGATAATCGTGACACCGCAGTAGTTTTAAGTGAAAGTGTTTTATTAATTCCCAGGTAGTGAGTGCACTTGGACCTAAGTAAGTGGCAGTTTATTTTATATTTTGAGTATATTAAGGGAGGTGTATATATGAAACTTAATGATGCGAAGATAGGTAGCACTGTAAAGGTAGTAAAGTTGACAGGACAGGGCGCTACAAAAAAGAGAATAATGGATATGGGCATTACAAAGGGAGCTGAGATCTATATAAGAAAAGTGGCTCCGCTTGGAGATCCTATAGAAGTTACTGTAAGAGGATATGAGCTTAGCTTAAGAAAAAATGATGCGGCTTTAGTTGAAGTTGAGTAGTTAATATTTATGTCTTATGCTTGTATTTAATTTGGCTAATAATGAAATATAAGCAGTAGATTCAAGATTATTGATGAAATTATAAAGTTTTTATTTTGAAAGATTTATTTAAAATTCTGCAAGTGTTGAATATAGGAGGATGTATATGCAAATCAATGTAGCTCTTGCCGGCAATCCCAATTCGGGAAAGACGACAATGTACAATGTACTTACCGGCTCAGCTCAATACGTGGGTAACTGGCCCGGTGTAACAGTCGAAAAAAAAGAAGGTAATTATAAAAAAGATAAGAATGTAAAGATAATAGATTTACCGGGGATATATTCACTTTCTCCATATACTTTGGAAGAAGTTGTATCAAGAAACTATCTGCTAAATGAAAAACCTGATGTAATACTCAACATGGTTGACGCTTCAAATATAGAGCGTAACTTATATCTTACTACTCAGATGTTGGAGCTTGGAATACCTGTAGTAATAGCTCTTAATATGATGGACGTGGTAAGAAAGCGTGGAGATAAGATAGACGTCGAAAAACTGAAAAAAGAATTGGGATGTGAGATAGTCGAGGTATCGGCTCTTAGACAAGAAGGTATAACTGCTTTGATGGATAAGGTGGTTGATAGTGCAAGATCTAAGAAAAATCCGGAAGTTGCTTTCAGATTTTGCGAGGACGTTGAAAGTGCTATTGATAAAATATCAAAAACTTCTTCAGTTTCATCAGAGAAAAATAAGAGATGGACTGCCATTAAAATATTCGAAAGAGATGAAAAATTACTTGAAACATTTGAATTCAAGGGAAATGACAGAACTGAAATAGAGTCAATAATAGAAGAAGTGGAAAAATCACATGATGACGACTCAGAGTCAATCATAACAAATGAAAGATATGAAGTAATTACAAAAGCTATAAACTCTGCTGTTCAAAAGGTAAAAGTAAAGGTAAGTATGTCAGATAAAATAGACAGCATAGTTACAAATAGAATATTGGCACTTCCTATATTTGTGTTTGTAATGTGGCTTGTATATTATATTTCAGTCAGCAAGGTTGGTACTCCGGCATCAGATTTCGTAAATAATAATATATTTGGAGATGGCTTTGTGCCTAAGGCAATTACAGAATGGCTTGAGGCTGCAGGTGTAAATGAAGTGCTCAAATCACTCATAGTTGACGGTATAGTAGCCGGTGTAGGTGCGGTACTTGGATTCCTTCCTCTTATTATCGTGCTTTATCTTTGCCTTGGTTTGCTTGAAGACATAGGATATATGTCAAGAGTTGCCTTTGTAATGGACAGGATATTTAGGAAATTCGGTCTTTCAGGAAAATCTTTCATACCGTTTTTGATAGGAACTGGCTGTTCAGTGCCTGGTATCATGGGTGCTCGTACTATTGAAAATGAAAAAGACAGAAGAATGACTGTAACTATAACATCATTTATGCCGTGCGGAGCAAAGGCACCTATAATTGCTCTTATAGCTGTTGCGGCATTTAACGGAGCTGCTTGGGTGGCACCGCTCACATATGTACTTGGTATATGTGCGATAATAGTATCAGGTATCATACTTAAAAAGACTATGATGTTCAGGGGAGATCCTGCACCTTTTATAATGGAATTACCTCAATATCACGTGCCTTTTTGGAAAAATATATTACTTCACGTATGGGAAAGAACAAGGTCATATGCAATTAAAGCAGGAACAATTATACTTGCGTCTACAATATTATTATGGTTCTTGATGAACTTTACTCCGTCGCTTGAGTATATATCATTTACTGATGATAATGCAAATTCTATTTTGGCTCAAATAGGTAATGTAATAGCACCTATATTTGCACCGCTTGGATTTGGTACTTGGGAAGGAACTGTAGCTACATTCACGGGTTTGATAGCAAAAGAAAATGTAATTTCTACAATGGGTATGGTAGCTAAGATGGGTGAAATAGATCCTGAAACAGCTGCTGAAAATGCGCAGTTCGTAGCTGTAGCGGCAAAGATGTTCAGCAACGGAGCTGTAGGAGCATTCTCATTCATGTTGTTCAACCTATTCTGCGTACCTTGTTTTGCAGCTGTAGGAGCTATAAAGCGTGAGATGAACGATCCTAAGTGGACTTTCTTTGCACTTGGATATCAGACATTATTTGCATATGTTGTGGCATTTATAACATATCAGGTAGGTATAGTGGCATTTGCTGGAGCATCTTTTGGAATAGGTACTATAATAGCTGTAATCTTGATAATAATCAGCTTGTACTTGTTATTTAGAAGTTACAAGGTCGATGACGGACACAGAGTTACAAATCTTAGTGAAGTATCAAAGAATATTTAGTAAAATATAAAATAAAAACGAAGAACAAAAAGCAAAAATATAAAATAAAAACAAAAAAATTAAAATACTACTACTCATATTTTTAAATGAATTTATAAGACAGAGATATGTTGGATAAAATTGGATAATAAAAATATGACAATGTAGAAAAGCATAGGACACCTAAAGAAATTTGGGTGTCTGTTTTTTTGGAAATTTAAGTAAAATTACTTGACATATAAAGTGTAATTTAATATAATAAACAAAACTGTTCTTAGATTTTGTAATTGATACTCCTATGTAACTATAGGAGTTTTTTATATATAAAGCGACAAATTTAAACTATTGATAAATTCTGATAAATTTCATCAATATTTAAAAAAATAGTATATAATTTATGACTTTATTATAAATGTACTTAAACTATAAATTTATTATTTTATACTAATACTAAAATCTATCAAAAAGCTACGTAATTTTATTACAGAAAAATTATTTATAATCTGTAAAATAATAATCTTGACATTATAAATGGGCTTTAGTATAAAGCCTGTTTAAACTATGGAAAATAGTTTTTATTATCCATAGCAAAATGCTGTATATAATTGCTAATACAATATATTTAGAAAATATTATCAGTTATTTGATTTTAGTTTAAAAATGGATTTATTAAAATACATGAAAAGGAGATTGGCGTAAATGGGTAATGCTCTACTTATGACCTCCATAGAACAGGGACTTATTTTTTCAGTCTTATCTATGGGGCTTTATATTTCATATAAGGTATTGGATATAGCGGATCTTTCCGTAGAGGGTTCTTTTCCATTGGGGGCATTTATATTTGCAGTGCTGAGCAGTATGGGAGTCAATCCTGTCCTTGCTATGATTGTAGCCTTTATTGGGGGCTTGCTTGCAGGGCTTCTCACTGCTATACTTTTTATCAAGCTCAAGATTACTCCTCTACTTTCAGGTATACTTACTCTAAACATACTATATTCCATCAATCTTGCTGTAGGGCTTGGCAATGCGAATATATCCCTTTTTAACTCTCCTATCATATTTGGCGATGATAAGATGCATAATTTATTTATCTTATTTGCTATAGTTGTTGTTATAAAGATAATTTTGGACTTATTTTTCAAGACAGAGATGGGGTATTTGCTTATTGCTACAGGTGATAACGAAATACTTGTCCGCTCACTGGGACAGGACTCAGACAGATATAAGATACTTGGACTTATGCTTTCAAACGGTCTGGTATCTGTAGCAGGTGCTCTAATGGCTCAGAGTCAAAAATTTGCCGATTCCAACATGGGTGTAGGTATAATAGTATATGCTTTGGCTTCCATAATAATAGGTGATACCGTACTTAAAAGCAATCAAAGGATAAAGGGTACTCTAAGAGCGATAATAGGAGCGATAATATACAAACTTGTGTGGGGCTTGGCTCTGCAAGTGGGAATAAACGCAAACTACCTAAGAGCGACTACATCTATAATAGTGATAATATTCATAGCTTATAATAATATTGAATTGGGAAGAAAGTTTCTATCCAAAAAGAAATAAGGTGAGCTTCATGTTATATGTAAAAAATCTTGAAAAGACATTTAATATCGGAACTGAAAATGAGATAAAGATATTTGAAGATTTGAATCTTCATATAGAAGACGGCAAATGTACTGCATTGCTTGGCTCCAACGGATGTGGAAAGACAACGCTGATGAACATAATATCAGGCAGTATCATGCAGGATGGTGGAGAGATAATACTGGACGACCAAGTAATATCAAAGATGAAAGAGGAAAAAAGATCTCAGTACATTGGAAAAGTACATCAAAATCCCTCATTTGGGGTATCTCCGTCGCTGACTATACTTGAAAATATGTCTCTTGCTGACAAAAAAGGTGAGAAATTCGGACTTAAAAAATTAATAAATATAAAAAATATTGGAAGATACAAGGAAATACTCAAAGAATTGGACTTGGGATTGGAAGATAAGCTTACTACTAAGGTAAAGTTTCTATCTGGCGGACAAAGACAGTCTCTATCTCTTTGTATGGCTACTATGAAGCGACCTAAGATTCTGCTTCTTGACGAGCATACTGCTGCACTTGATCCAAAGACTTCTACAGTAATTATGGAAAAGACCAGAGAGCTTATAGAGAGGAAGAAAATAACTACAATAATGATATCTCATAATATGAGAGACGCCATAAAATATTCCGACAGAGTTATAATGCTCGACCAAGGAAAGATAATCTTAGACAAGAAAAGTAGAGAGCTCAGTGAAAAAGAACTTACAGATATCTATACTGAGAAGCTTAATATATTCAATGAAAAAAGAAACTCCTGATTAAAAAAATTTCAATTTTTTTCATTTGATTATTTATTTAGATTTTTAAAAATGTATTTGTTAAAGATATTATAGTGTACATTATACAAATACACAATATATAATATCAAGTAATAAAGCGGAAAAATCTGTTAAAAAACTTTAAAATTTTTTATTGATTTTTTGCTTTATTTGATATATAATCAATGTCAAATTATTTAATGCTAAAAAGTTTTTGCAAAATTACTATGTAATAATGCCGACAAAACATGTTTCTATCAGTCTGAATAATATAAATATTCAATTTTTAAAACTTTCAATATTAATATTGATATCAAACTTATGATACATAAATATTAGTATGAGACTGATTAAAATTTTGTCTTGTCAAGTGTCATATTACATTAACATTGGAAAACTTTTTTAGAAAATTTGGAGGTGTTTATTTTGAAATCAAAGGGATTCAAATTTTTAGCTCTTGCACTTGCTACAGCACTTACGCTTACAGCATGTGGAGGCGGAGGCGGTACATCTGATACAGGCGGCGGAGAAAAGAAGGCAGATAACAATGCTCCTGCAGCTACTGATGTTGCTACTCCTCAAGTAAACAGAATTGTATCATCAAATATGGCGGAGCCGGGAACTCTTGACCCTGCAAAAGCAAGAGGAACTCATGAGTCATGGCCGTTACAACATTTATTTGTAGGACTTACAAGAGTAAATAAGGATGGAAAAGTTGAAAATGCTCTTGCAGATAAGATAGAAATATCTGAGGACGGAAAAGTATATAAGGTTACTCTTAAGGACGGATTGAAATGGTCAGACGGCAACCCTATAACAGCTGAAGACTTTGAGTTTGCTTGGAAGAGGGTATTGGATCCTAAGATGGAATCACAGTATGCATACCAATTATACTATATTGCCGGTGCAGAAGAATATAATAAGGGCAAAGGAAAGGCAGACAGTGTAGGAGTAAAGGCTGTTGATGCAAAGACATTACAAGTTACTTTGAAACAACCTACAGCGTATTTTGACAGTTTGATGGGATTCTACACATATTATCCTGTATCTAAGAAAGTTGTGGAAGCAAATGCTGATTGGGCAAAAGATCCTAAGACTTTAGTGTCAAACGGAGCATTTACACTTAAAGATTGGACTCACAATTCAAAGATAGTAATGGATAAGAACCCTAACTATTACGAAGCTGATAAAGTAAAGATAGACGGTATAGATCTTGATATAATAGAAGACCAAAGTACAGTTTATCAAAAGTATGTAGCAGGCGAATACAATATGGTAGTGGAACTTCCTACAGAAGTAACTGCTAAGTTAAGAGCTGAAAATAATCCTGAACTTGTTATAGGACCTAACGTTGCTCTATACTATTACAACCTTAACCCTGCTGTTAAACCGCTTAACAATGTAAAGGTAAGAAAGGCATTGTCTCTTGCCTTGGACAGAAAGGTAATTACTGATCAAATAACTCAAGGCGGACAATTACCTGCAACTGCTATAGTACCTCCGGGATTGCTTGATGATACAGGTAAAGAATTCAGTGATGCAAATAAAGATTTAATAAAAACTGATGTAGAAGAAGCTAAGAAACTTCTTACTGAGGGTCTTGCAGAAGAAAAGATGACTCCTGCTGATGTTAAGTTGACAATCTTATATAATACAAGTGAAAATCATAAGAAAATAGCTGAAGCTATACAACAAATGTGGAACAAAGAACTTGGAATAAATACAACACTTGAAAATGTTGAGTTTAAAGTAAAGATAGATAGAGAAAATGCACATCAATTTGAAATTTCAAGATCAGGTTGGACAGGAGACTATCTTGATCCTATGACATTTATGGATCTATGGATTACAGGGGCTTCAAACAACTATGTAAACTACAGCAATCCTGAATACGACAAGCTTGTAAAAGAGGCTCAAACTTCAACTGATCAAAAACTTAGAATGGATAATATGAAGAAGGCGGAAAAGATGATACTTGAAGATATGGCTATAGTACCTATATACTTCTACACTCATCCGTATGCTGTAAAACCTAATGTAAAAGGAATTACTAAAAACGCAATCAACTATCCTTCATTGATTAATGCTGAAATAGAACTGAAAAAATAGGAATTACAATACTTGATAAAAGTAGGAGTAAATCTCCTACTTTTATTAATATTACAGTTTATTTAACTTAGGTGGTTTTTTAATGGGAAAATATATTTTAAAGCGTGTTGTTATGGCTTTACTTACAGTGTGGGCTATAATAACTATAACTTTTTTTCTTATGCATGTCATACCCGGAGATCCTTTTTCCAACGAGGGAAACAAGATGCCTAAGATAGTGTATGAGAATCTGGTAAAACAGTATGGACTGGACAAGCCTCTGTCTGAACAATATTTCATATATCTTGGAAATGTTGTGAGATTTGACTTTGGAAGGTCTATGCAATCTGATGTTGAGACTGTAAATCAGATGATTAAAAGGGGCTTTCCCGTATCTGCAGGCCTTGGTCTGCAAGCACTGGTTCTTGCTCTTATAGTAGGACCTTTGCTTGGTATTATAGCGGCAATTAATCAAAATAAATTGCCGGATTATATTGCTACAATTATTGCTATAATAGGTGTTTCTGTTCCAAGTTTTGTACTTGGAGCCTTATTTATTCAAATTACTGCGACTTATTTCAAGGGATTTCCTGTAGGGGGATGGGGTACTTTCAGACATACCATACTTCCAAGTGTCGCATTGTCGTTGATGTCAACAGCACATATGGCAAGACTTATGAGATCTACTATGCTTGAAGTGCTAAATCAGGACTATATCAAGACTGCACGCTCAAAAGGACTTGCAGGAAGAGTAGTAATATTCAAGCATGCGGTAAGAAATGCCATACTCCCTATAATTTCTGCACTCGGAACAAGTGCAACAAATTTGCTTGTTGGTAGTTTTGTAATTGAAAAGATATTCGGTATACCTGGGCTTGGTATGTTTTTTGTTACTTCGATAAGCAACAGGGACTATCCTCTAATAATGGGTACTACTATATTTTACTCTACAATACTGGTATTTATGATACTTTTTGTCGACATAATGTATATGGTTGTCGATCCAAGGATAAAATTGACGGATGGAGGTGAATAATTTTGTCGGAAAATGTAAAAAATATGAACAAAAAACAAGAATTTACAAAAGAAATGTTTGAAAAAGTGGATAGGTCAAAACTCAATTCCGAGAGAATTTCACGTCCGACAATTAAGTATTGGAGTGATGTTTTTAGAAGACTTAAGATGAACAAACTGGCTATGTTTGGAATCATAGTTATAGTACTGCTTGCCATTGCGGCATCTATTGAGATATTCGGTGATATGCTGTTTAAGTTCAACATAACAGGCTATAGCTATTTTGAACAGGACTATTCAAGTATGAATGTAGCGCCAAACGGTAAATTTATCTTTGGGACTGATTCGCTGGGTAGAGATATATTTACCAGAATTTTATACGGTACAGGATACTCACTTTTAATAGGTATTACTACAGCCTTTATTTCATTTACAATAGGTATATTATATGGAGGATTTGCAGGTATAACAGGTGGGACTGTAGACCTTGTGATGATGAGAATAGCAGAGATTATGTACTCTATACCTTATCTGCTTGTTGTAATCCTACTTTCTGTGGTAATGTCAACTCCGGGAGGTAGCAGTTTCTTTGTAATTATATTTGCTCTTAGCTTTACCAGTTGGTTGCCGTTATCTATACTTGTGCGTGGTCAGGTATTGCAACTTAAACAAAGTGAGTATGCACTTGCATCTACTTCCATAGGTGCGTCAAAGTGGTATATCTTGAGAAAGCATATAATTCCAAATGCAATGGGACCAATACTTGTCGATGTTACACTTACAGTGCCAAGAGCCATATTTTCAGAGGCTACCCTTGGATTTTTGGGTCTTGGACTTGCAGCACCTAAGGCATCGCTTGGTACTTTGGTAAATGACGGACTTAAGGGTATGCCGGTAGGAAACTACTATCAAATAATAATTCCGGCTATATTCATATCATTAATAATGTTTTCTTTCAATGTGTTGGGTGACGGTCTGAGAGATTCTTTGGATCCGAGACTTAGAAAGTAAGGGGGATTAGATGTCAAATTTATTGGAAGTAAAAAATTTACAGGTATCTTTCCAGACTTTCTTTGGAGAAGTGGAGGCTGTCAGAGGAATAAGCTTTAATGTTGAAAAGGGAAAGACCCTTGCTATAGTTGGCGAATCAGGATGCGGTAAGTCGGTTACTGCCGGCTCAATAATGAAATTATTGCCTCAACCTCCTGTCTTGTACAAGGGCGGAGAGATAATTTTTGAAGGCGAAAATCTGCTTACAAAGACCGAAAAACAGATGAATGAGTATCGTGGAAACAAGATTGCTATGATATTCCAAGACCCTATGACCTCTCTAAATCCTACTATGAAAATAGGAAAACAGATAGTCGAAGGTCTAAGACGTCATACAGGTATGAGCAAGGACGAGGCACATAAAAAGGCTATAGAGATGCTTGAGCTTGTGGCCGTACCACATGCAGATAAAAGGGTGAACCAGTATCCGCATGAATTTTCAGGCGGTATGAGACAAAGGGTAATGATAGCCCTTGCCATGTCATGTAATCCTTCACTGCTTATAGCGGACGAGCCAACTACAGCGCTTGATGTTACTGTACAGGCACAGATACTTGATTTGATGAAAGACATCCAAGACAAGATGGGAATGTCTATAATACTCATCACCCATGACCTGGGTATAGTGGCAGATAAGGCAGATGATGTCGTAGTAATGTATGCAGGTCAGATAGTGGAGCAGGGAAAGACAAATGACATATTCTACAATCCCAAACATCCTTATACTAAGAATCTGCTTGCATCAGTGCCAAGACCTGATATGAAAAAAGGTGAACCTCTATACTCAATCCAAGGTACACCGCCTGATTTGTACAAACCACCTTTGGGATGCGGATTTTTTGACAGATGTAGTGAAGCAATGATTGTGTGCGAAAAAAATATGCCTAATTTTTATGAACATGGCGACGGACATTTCAGCAGATGTTTTCTAAATCACAGCTTTGCAAATAAAGAGGTGTGATATGGAAAAATTGATAAGTATAAAGAATCTGAAAAAATATTTCAAAGTACCGTCAGGCACATTAAAGGCTGTAGATGATGTCAGCTTTGACATCTATGACGGAGAGACTTTCGGGCTTGTCGGCGAGTCTGGTTGCGGTAAATCAACTTGTGGTAGAACCATGCTCAGACTATATGAGCCTACAGGCGGAGAAGTTATATTTAACGGTGAAAATATATGTAAGATGTCATATGCAAAGATGACTACTACTCGTAAGAGTATGCAGATGATATTCCAAGACCCTTACGCCTCGCTGGATCCGAGGATGCCTGTTGAAGACATAGTTGCAGAGCCTTTGGATGTGCATAATATGTGTAAGTCTGCCTCTGAAAGACATGAAAAAGTAGTTGAACTTTTGAAACTTGTAGGACTTGGAGAAGAACATGCTTCAAGATTTCCACATGAATTTTCAGGTGGACAAAGACAAAGGGTAGGTATAGCACGCTCTCTTGCGCTCAGTCCCAAATTCATAGTATGTGATGAGCCTATATCTGCACTTGACGTTTCGATACAGGCTCAGGTAGTCAACCTGCTCAAAGACTTGCAGACAAAGCTTGGACTTACCTATTTATTCATAGCGCATGACCTTTCTATGGTAAGATATATTTCTGATAGGGTAGGCGTGATGTACTTGGGCAAGATGGTGGAGATTGCCTCGTCAGACGCATTATATGACAATCCTATACATCCTTATACAAGAGCATTGCTATCTGCTATACCTGTACCTGATCCTGATGTACAAAAGCAAAGAAAAAGGATAATACTTGAGGGAGATGTACCAAGCCCGATAAATCCGAAAGCTTGTTGCAGACTAAAAGACAGATGTGCCTACGCTATAGATATATGTGGCAAAGAAGAGCCTCATCTTGAAGAGATAAAGGAAAGACACTTTGTAGCATGCCATAGAGCTAAGGAATTTATTTAAAAGTCATGTCTTAGCTAATACTAAACTCTATTTAAACTATGGATTTTATCCTAATGACGCTCTTTAGTGTGCCTTTTAATAATAAACTTTTGATGCATAAATATTTTATAAAATAATTCCATTATTCTATTAGATTTTAGTATAAATACTTGTTGTATATAATAAAAATCATATAAGATATAATTTAAAGACATTTCCGATAAGGATTTGTCTTTTTTTTTGAAAAAAAATAAAAAAAATTTCAAAAACCTGTACTTTTTATGGGGGAAAAAAATTTTTAAATATGCTATGATATAAAAAAATAAGTTTAATTATGAAAGGAGAATAGAGATGAAAACAAAATCAATAAAAAAATTATTTTTTATTTCGTTATTTTCACTAATTGCTATTATCTTATCAGCAAATGTATCGCTTGCATACATGGATTATAGTAATCCAAATCAAATACCGAATTATTGGTCGTATTCATTTACTATAATACACGACTATGATGGAGAGTTGGAGTACGCAGATGATGAGGTAATGAGACCATTGGAGACCCCATATGACTTATCATCAAAAGTTAGGCCAAGAGATGGCTATGAAGTATCAGGCTATGATCCTGCCGCTAAAGTAACTGAAGGTACTATCAAGGATACTTTGACAATAAGATATAAGAAGAAGACTGCTCCTCCACCGCCACCACCAACTCCTCCTACAAACAATAACTATAACAATCCTACACCGACAAATCCTCCTGAGCAAAGCAGCGGAAAGAAAGATTCATATATCTACATTTACTACAGGAGCGTAGGAGGGCATGACGTACTTGCCTCTCAGACGATACAAGGTTCTGACGGTGAAACCCTCAATCTTAACGACTATGTAAAAGATGTAACTACAATGACACATGTGGGCTTCAATCCTTCTTCAGCTACTCTTACATTTGACAAGAAAAGAAGAGGTATGGGAGTAATACTATACGAAAAAAATCAAAAACTAAATAAAGATAATAATTATAACAATCAAGGAAACAATAACAGTTATAACAACAATCAAGGCAATAACAACTATTATAATAATTATAATAACCCAAATAACAATCAATACAATAATGACAATAATCAATACAATAATGACAATAATCAATACAATCAATATAATTACGACAACAATCAAAATAATAACGGCTATACAAATAGCGGAAAGAAAGATTCATATATCTACATCTACTACAGAAGCGTGGCAGGACATGATGTGCTCGCCTCTCAGACTGTACAAGGCTCTGACGGTGAAACGCTCAATCTTAACGACTATGTAAAAGATGTGACTACAATGACACATGTGGGCTTCAATCCTCCTTCAGCTACTCTTACATTCAATAAGAAAAAAAGAGGCTCAGGAGTAATCCTATATGAAAAGAACCAAAAACTCAACAAGCAAGCTAATTCAAATAAAGGAAATAAAAGTACAGTAGGTTCACAAACAGGCAAGATAGGAAACACTGTTATAAATACACAAAATAACAATGTTATAATATCTTCTCCTAAACTAAAAAAAGGTAATGTAAGATACGTTAAATCTGTAAACGGATATGTGTATCCTAATAAACTTCTGACAAGGGCAGAACTCGCAGGATATATAAGTAATATTATAAATGAAAGTTACTGGGATGATGCAGATTTTACAGTTGAAGATTTTGATGTTGTAGATGTAGTAGGAAATGCAACAAATATAGAAGATATAGTAGCTGCATATCTTATAGGTGCAATGCCTGCAAAACAGGGTAATTTATTTAAACCTAATGCAGTTGTTACAAAGGGTGACTTGGCTATAGCAGTAGCCAGTTTGATAGATACTTCAAAAGACTCACATTCACAAGCCGAAGCCATAAAAATGGTGACTTCTAAAAAGATAATGAGCGTCGAAAAAAGCGGAAGCTTTGAACCTAACAAGACTCTTACAAGAGGACAGGTCATAGTTATACTCAATAAATTGGTGGGAAATAAAAATACCCCAAAAGCAAATGTACAACTCAATGATGTAAACTCATCAGCTTGGTATTATAAAGACATTCAAGCGGCAGTACAATAATGATATTAAAAAAATTCATATTGATAAATTTCATGTACAATTAGACAAAACTGATTTAGTTTGTTACTGTCAATCAACTACAAACTGTCCCAATGTTTGATTGACGTTGCAAAAAAATACACACTGTATTGTTAATCCCATCAATGCAGTGTGTATTTTTTATTGCAATTTTTACACTTAAAGAGTAATTAATAATATTTGTAGTAAATTATAATGTAGAATAGTGAAAAAGTAAAGCTATATAAATTCATGGTTTAACAAATAAGATATTTGCATAGAGTAAGGGATAAGTTATGAATACAAAACTATTGGAGAAAATAAAATCTGAAGTCAAGTCTCGTGAACATGAGATGATAGAAATAAGGCGCCATCTTCATGAAAATCCGGAGCTGTCATATAAGGAATTTCAAACTGTAAAATATATTGAGGATTTTTACAAAGCTAAGGACTGCATTTTAAGGAGCGGAGTAGGTGGAAACGGAATAACAGTAGATATAATTGGAGGAAAAAGTGGAAAATCCATTGCACTTCGAGCAGATTTTGATGCATTGCCAATTACTGAGCAGACAGGTCTGCCATTTGCTTCAAAAAATGAGGGAGTAATGCACGCATGCGGTCATGATGCTCATACGGCATATATGATGATATTGGCAGATGTGTTGATAAAGTACAGGCAGGAGCTGGCAGGGACTATTAGGATAATCCACCAACATGGCGAAGAAGTATCTCCGGGTGGTGCCAAGTGTATGATAGATGACAACTGTCTTGAAAATATAGACCATGTACTTGGCATACATGTCATATCCACTATGGAAACAGGAAAGATAGGAGTGCATATAGGAGCGTCCTATACAGGCATGTCGGTATTTGATGTAATAATACAAGGTAGAGGAGGGCATGGCTCATCTCCACATGAGGCAATAGATCCTATAGTTGCAGGGGCAAACTTTGTAATGTCAGCCCAGACCATAGTAAGTCGCAGGGTAAATCCGTCACATTTTGCTGTACTTACAATAGGATATTTTGATGCAAAAGGTGCTACAAATGTGATACAAGACAGCATAAAACTCGGTGGTACAGTCAGATTTTTGGATGATAATGACGATTTGCATATCAAAGATGAGTTTATGAAGATATTGGACGGTACTTGTAAATCTTATAACTGTAAGTATGAGCTTGATTACAAAAGGGGCTGTCCTACCTTATACAACGATGAAGAATTTACAAGATTTGTAACAGAGACTCTTAATAAATATGAGATAGAAAATACGAAGGTCTTTGACAATGGTATAATGACATTTTCAGAGGACTTTTCATACTATGCTCAAAAGCTACCTTGTTGTTTTATATCGGTAGGAGCTAAGGTAAAAGAGGGTGAAGTATACGCTCATCACCATCCAAAATTTAATATATCTGAAGACTCCATGCTTATTTGTGCAAATGTAATGGCTACATTGACTCTTGAATATTTGGAGAGCTGATGATAATAGTTATATTATGTGGTTGACTATAATATACTTTTTTTGATGTAACTGTTAAAATACTGATAGTTTAAGTAAGTATATTTTCATATTTTAATTACTAGTCATTGAATTAATACTAAAATCCAATTAAATAGTCCTAAAAATATATTAAGGATGGTTGTTGAAAACTAAAAAATAATATTTCAATAAGTTTAAATATATGACATTATAAACGGTGTTCAGTATGAGATTTACTGTAAAAGAAGATTGAAGAGTAAATAGAATTATCCGATTTTTTAAAATCTCTTATAAAGTTAGAAATAAACAAAAAGTCCCCCAAAAAATGGGGGATTTATAATATTATCTATTTAATCTATGGAAAATCTTCATCACAGTCTTTTAAAAAAAAGTGTATGATTTAAGACTTCATTACGAATGTTTTGAAAAGATTTTATCCATCATTTTATTAGATTTTAGTGTTAGCTATTTTTAAACTATTATATTGTTTTAAAAAATTAATAGAAACAATTCATATTTGATTATCTGTCACTTGGTTTAAGCTCTATAGTTTTCTTAGTTTTTAGGTTCATCTTATAATACTTTGATTGATTTTCAGACATAAACTCTATTTCATCAGCTGTAATCTTGGTAATATGACCGTTGATATTTCCCGTAAGGGCTTTTTTACCGCTACCGTCTTCGTTGCACACATAGACTGTTGAGTTATTAATATCTCCATAATACTGCCCGTCAGAAGATTTTATCAGTTTTGACTCTGCAAAATATATCTTACCGTCTACAGTGGTAAAATCCATAACGGCTTTGGATATCTGCTTAGGATTTTTGTAGTTATAACCTATGACATACAAAGGCTTGGCACTTACGTCAGTTCTGTAGTTTCTATAGACTATCTTGCTTTTTCCAAATTGTACATCACCAACTCCTTCAGCAATAAACTTATCCTTAAGGGTATTAAGATTTAATACTTGAAGTTTAGGATTAAAATTTTCATAAGAAGATATATGGTATATATCACTACCTCGTACACCGGCAATATTAATTATGAATTTATAACTTTTTATTATCTTGGATTTTTTAGTTATAAGATTGGTTTGAATAATTGATGAACCTACTCCTTCCTTACTTTTTACATAATATATAAAATTATCACTTACAAAAAACTCATAAGGATAGTCAAAGTTTCCTTTGTATATAGTAAGTAGAAGTTTTTTACCTGTTTTGTCATATACCTTAAACAAATCAGTCTTGTAATCAAAGTTGTAGTTTGTTGTTTTCACCATATTATTGTCATATTTGTCTACTTCCAAAAAAATTTGAGAATTATCAGCAAAGCTAAAGCTTAGACTCAAAGTAAAAAATAAGATTAAAATACCTAAAATTTTTTTCATAAATTATACCTACCTTTTATTGATATTGCAATATTGATTTACTTTAAGGCATATTTGTAAAAAGCTGTTAAAATCAATAGATTATAATAACAAATACATCTTATAGTTTATCAGAATATTTCCAACTCCATTATATAATATTTTAGTGTAATATGCAATTTTAAATTTATTGAAACTGATTATTAGGTAGGGCTTGTTTCTTCTTTGTTTTGAGATTCATCTTATAGGATTTTGGGCTGTCTATGGCTTGATATTCTATTTCGTCAGACTTAATCTTGGTAATATAGCCATTAATTTCTCCTGTAAGTGCTTTTTTATCGCTACCGTCTTCATTGCATACATATAAGGTTTGTTTTTCTGTATCTCCGACTATTCGTCCATCAGGAAGTTTCACCTGTTTTGCCTGCGCATAGTATATTTTTGAGCCTATTATTTCATAAGAAAATACTGTACTTGAAATAAGTTTAGGATTTTTATAGTCGTAAGTTATAGAATAAAAAGGAATTGCATTTACATCATAGGCACTTCCCATATAAAACAATCTTGTTTTTCCAAGTTTAACATCAGTTGCATTCTTAGCGATATGTGTATCTTTTTTAGTATTGATATTGAATACTTTTAAGGAAGGAATATAATCATTTACATCATTGCCTTCGTCGATATTATAGTATATGTCATTTCCTTTTACAGTTTGAATATTTATATATATGGGAAATTTTCTTATTTCCTTAGTCTTTTTTGATTTAAGGTCAATTTGCATAACTGATGAGCCCTTTTCTCTTTTAAGTTTTACATAATAGACATATTTGTCACTTGCAAAAAAATCCGTAGGATAGTCAAAAGGATGGTCAAATTCATCACGGTCTACTGTAATAAGTAGTTTTTTGCCTGTTTTGTCAAAGACTCTAAACGAGTCTGTCTTATAGTTAAATGTGTAGTTCCCAATTTTTACCAACTTGTTATTATAACTATTCACATTTGAAAAAATCGGAGCATTATCTGCAAAGGAAAAACTTAGGTTAAATGTAAAAAATAGAATAAAAATACCTAAAATTTTTTTCATAAATTACACCTACCTTTTATTGATATTGCAATACTGATTTACTATAAAGTATATTTGTAAAAAGCCCTTAAAATCAATAGATTATCATTACAAATATACTTTATAGTTTATCAGAATATTTCCAACATCATTATATAGTATTTTAGTGCAATATGCAATTTTAAATTTATTGAAGTATTCTATTAGGTAGGGCTTGTTTTTTCTTTGTTTTAAGGTTCATCTTATGATGATTTTTGCCGTCCAAAGTTGCATATCTTATTTCATCAGGACTAATGTGGTAGATATACGCATATATTGTATCAGTCAAGGCTTTTTTACCGCTGCCGTCTTCATTGCATACATAAAGAGTTTCTATCTCAAAATCCTTGTCATCCGCATAGTATACCTTGCCGTCATATAAGATATAATTGACTACTGTTGGAGAAATCAGCTTAGGGTTTTTGTAGTTATAGTCCATAGAGTGTAAGGTAGTCGGAGATGGATCGTAGGTTTTCCCCATGTAAAATATCTTATTATTTCCAAGTTGTACACGAGTTGCACCTACTTTGACTAATTTGTCGCTAAGATTTGACAGGTTCAGTACTCTAAGTTCTGTCACTTCGTTATTGCCTTTTTGTATATCCACATTATAGTATAGGTCATTGCCTTTTATTGCTTGTATTGCAATAATATTGTTGAAATTTTTTATAGACTTGGACTTCTTTGTTGTAAGGTCAATTTGTATAATAGACGAGCTTAACTTATCAGTTTTCATATCATAGACATTTTTTTCGTAATAGACATTTTTTCCATTTACAAAAAAAATACCTGGATAGTAAAACTTTCCTTTGTATACAGTAATAAGCAGATTTTTACCGGATTTGTCGTAGATTTTGAATAAATCGGTCTTGAAGTTGAAGGTATAGTCTCCAATTTTTACCAAACTGTTATGGTCATTATCTACCGGAGTAAAAATATCTGAGTCAGCGAAGGAAAGGCTAAGACTCAAGCTAAAAAATAAGACTAAAATACATAATAATTTTTTCATAACTTAGACCACCTTATAATAAATAAAGTTTTAATTATATTAGATACTCAACTTTCCAACAAAAAAGCATATTTAAAATATTGAAATAATTATATTCTGATAATATCTTATATTAAAATCTAATACAATAATGCACTCAAAGTTAATTAGCGAAAGATATTTTAAAAGTATCGCAGGGATAAATTCTATAGTTTAAACAGAGTTTAGTATTACTATACTTAACATAGTTTTCATTGTCTTTATAAATATAATTCATTGAATTGTTTAACATAAAGTATATTTAAAAATCAACTGATATTTCAATAATTATATTGGGAAAGTTGAGCTATATAAGTTTTAAGATTTAGAAAAAATTAATATTGGCTACTCAAAGCTTCTGCTTTTTTAGTTTTTAGATTCATCTTGTAGTATTTCTCACTTCCTATTACTTCATATCTTATTTCAGTAGGTGTAATATCGTAGATATATCCGTTGATATTCCCTGTAAGAGCCTTTTTAGAGCTGCCGTCTTCATTGCAGACAAATAGGGTTTCACTTTTGAGATTATTCATATCAAATTCATCATCAGGATTGACTATCTTACTTTCCGCAATATAGATTTTGCCACCTATAAGAGCATAGTTTACGGCATTTTTGGATATCATCTTAGGAGATTTGTAGTTATATCCTACTGCGTATAATTTAGTAGGGTTGAGCTCCATAAGAAAGTTCATATAGTAGATTTTTGTACTGCCAAGCTCTACAGATGTAGCATTTTTTGCAATGGAAAGGTCTTTTTTTGAAGAAATATTAAATACTCTAAGCTCAGGCTCAAACATCTCTCCACCATGTTGACTTACTACAGTGTAGTAGATTTCATTTCCACGCACACCTGCTAAAGCTACTTCTACCTTGAATGTTTTTATTTCCTTAGATTTTTTGGTAGCAAGGTCAGTTTGTATTATTGAAGAGCCCTTTCCTTGTTTTGTCTTTGTGTAGTATAGGTATTTGTCGTTTACAAAGAAATTATCAGGATAATTAAAATCACCCTTGTTCACTGATAAAATTAGTTTTTTGCCTGATTTGTCATATACTTTGAAAACATCGCCCTTGTAATCAAAGCTGTAGTTTCCCTTTGTAATGCTCTTGTCTTTGTAATTATTTAGCTTGGAATAAATCTGTTGATTATCAGCAAAGCCTATATTTGCACTAAATATAAGCACTAAAAGTAAAACTCTTAATATTTTTTTCATAAGGCACCTTCCTTTTAATTTTGATATTTTATTTTAAAACATTCCCTATCAAACGGTATTACTTAGATATTCAAAGAAGTTTTTTCGTTAATCGTATAATTACTTTGAGTATTAAAGAGAAATAGAGCATTTAAAGTGATTAAGCATAGTTATTCTATAATTTGGAATCTTGTTGCAAAAGAGCTCATCTTGCTCATTCCGGTTGCAGAATCCAATTTTGTGCTTTTCTTCGTCTTAGCATCCGCTGAATAGTAAATTGTGTCATCACCATTAGATATTGAATATACTATCTCTTTATCGTCAGCGTATTCTATATAGCCGTCAGCTGTAAATATGGTTTTTAGCTTTTTACCGTTTTCATCCATTGTATAGATTTCAAATTTATTTTCGCCTTTTTGAGCCACTACATAAATACTGTTGTTGTAGATGTAAAAATGGTGGATAGTAGCTGTTATCTCCTTAATATTTTTGAAGTTGTAGTCTACGGAATAGATTGGAGTTTGATTGAAATGTTTTGTCCATTTTTGGTATAGTATCTTGTTTTTTCCAAGCCACAAATTGTCTACGCCCTTTAAGACTGAGAGTGTGAGTTTTCCATTCTTGAGATTAAGAGTATTAAGAAAGCTCGTATACTCTTCTTTGTTTATGTCAATATTGATGAAATACAATGTATCTCCCTTTATTGCCATGAGGTGTATGTTTTGATCATCCCTAAATTCTTTCAGAGTTTTTGTCTGATTGCTCTTGATATTGTAGCAAGTGAGAATGTTGTTTGATTCCTTGTTTTTAGCAAGGTAGTAGATTTTTTCACCGTCGGTAATAAAGAAGCTATACTCATAAAAACTGCCGCTTTTCAAGATTTTGACCGTCTTTTTGGTATTTTTGTTTAATATCTTGAAATCATCTTTTGTAAAGTCAAAAGTATAATTACCCTTGTTGTAGATCATAGTTTCTTTAGGAACATTGTAAATTTCTGTGATTAAGAGATATTTTCCTGCCGCATTTACAGCATTTGAAAAAGATATAAAGATAAATAAGATTAAAAAAGCTTTTAGAAATTTTTTCATAATATCCTCCTTTAGTTAAATGATTAGAAAATTATAGTGATTTTACTTATAAAACAGCCAAATTTAACATTGATTTATACTAAAATCTAATAAAATAATGGATAAATCTTTTTCAGTGTATCTATAATAAAGTGAAAAAGCATATGCTAATTTGTAAATAATTTATGAAAATTATCCATAGATTAAATAGATAGTAGTATTGACTGCCTTGTAAATATATTTTGCACTAAGTTAAAGTTAAGCTTATATATTCATCAGTTTATAAAGAGTATAGCACGAAATTTAAAAAATTTCCCCCATAAAAAGTACAGGTTAATATTAAAATTTTCATAAAAAAAGCCCTCCAATTTTATGGAGAGCTTTTTGATTTTACTCATAATCCTCTTACTAAAAAGCTTTTAAATCACCATATAGATATTCTACTTACGAATTTCATATAATTTAAAAATAATCACCACACAAAATACTTTGCTTATCACTATCATCTTTTTTTACTTCCAAATCGAAGTTATCACTGTCTATACTACTTCGTTGCATCGACTGTATCATGACCAACCTTTTCTATTGTGTCTAAGTATGCAGCTTCAATTACAGATGGATACTTTTCCATAAGATATGAGCATAATTCTTCCAATCCTTTTGCATTATTTTTGGGTACCTCTAAGGTATATTTATCTACAATAGCTATCTTTTCTATGATTTTACCGTTAACACTTTTAACGGCTTCATCCAAATCTTTCTTTGATACATTATCACGAGTATATATTATTATTCTATTTGTTACATATCCTTCCCCGGAATTTTCATCTATATACTCTATATCTTTGGGATCTATCCTTGGTGCCAATGTAGCCCATTGATAGTTAGGTTTTTCTTTTACTATAAATGTAGCACTCTTGCCTGATGAATCTACTGCCTTAAATACTATGGTATTTTCGTTTGGAACTAATAACACTCTTCCTTTTCCAAGTGTTCCCTTAGGCTCTATTATACCTCCTCCTTTGAGATATATATAATTAAAAGTGCTGTCATTTATGGTATAAGATACTTCCGTTATTTCAGCTCCCTTACTTGGAATAGCAGTGTATTCAACATCTATACGATTATCTTCCACTGTTCCTGTTGGGAATTTTGTAGTTAGTCTTATACTTGGATTACTCTTGACTTTTACTTTTGATGTTTTATCTTTCCTTTTTATTGTCTTAACTATCTTTTTTCCATTAGTCTTTACTTTTGTAGATTTTGACTTTAATGCTAATGAGCCATTTACTGATGATATTATCAATAGTAGTGATAATATCAAAGTAAAAAAGCTTTTATATCGTTTTTCATTTGCTTTCATTTAATACACCACCATTTTAAAGTAAATTTATAATAAGTAATTTTATCTAAATATATCTTCTTAGGTTTATCTTTATGCTTCTTTTAATTTACACACTTAGTTAGGAGTAATTTTAATATATCTAATCAAATCCTATATTTCCAAATCTTTCTATATCTGCATATTCTATTATATTTGGATACTTCTTCTTAATATCGCTACAAATACTCCTTAACCCCTCTAAGGAATTTTTAGGTACTTTTATTGTGACCATACCTATTATAGGCAGATATTCTATAAGCTCTCCATTGACATATCTGGCAATCTCTTCAATTTGTTCCTTAGTTGTTCCATCTTTTACATCTAAACTTAATCTATTATTGGCAAACTTATAACCTGAACCATCCGGAAAAGGAGTTAGTTCATCTGCTTTTATATCAGGTGCATATGTTCCTTCTGAAAACGTAGGTTGTTGATTTACAATATATTTTCCACTCTTACCTGCTGTATCTGTTACTGTAAATACTATATTATTTTGTCCGGGTTGTAATAATACTCTACCCTGTCCAAGTGTTCCCTTTCTCTCGTTTTCGTTTTCACTTGCATAGTATAGGTATTCTGTGAAGTCATCGTTGATTGTATATGTTACTTCTTTTATACTTGCTCCCTTACTTGGAGTAGCTATATATTTGATATCTATTGCACTGTCTGTTAGTGTTTCTGTTGGGAATTTTGTAGT
>FUZS01000037.1 GCA_900167215.1 [Eubacterium] yurii | reverse complement strand
AATCCCAACTTTATCATTTTTAAGTCAGTACAATCACCTTGTAAAGCAGCAATATACTATCTTTACAGGTGATTGTTTTTAGTTATTTTTTGTTGTATACGAATCCCTTTGCATAATTTTTTAACTCTTCATACTTTACTATCCCTTTTTCCCACTTTATTCCTAATACTTCATTTAATTTTTTCATTTCTTCATTTTCTTGAAGCTTGTAGTAATCATCTTTTAATTTACTTGCTTTTGCACTGTTAAGGGCTTTTATTATTTTATGACTACTGAGTTTATAGTTACTTTTATATTGTAGATATCTTAGTATTACTAAACCTATATAACAACTTAAAAAGTGTGATTCTATATGTTCTTTTTTCCATACGTATACCGGTCGGCTTTGTAGGTCTGTTTTTGTTACTCTAAAACAATCTTCTATGTTTGATAGTCCTTTGTATGCATTAATAATTTGTTCATCTGTCATGTCAATTTCACTTGTTACCAGTACATTTACTCCATCAAATTGTTCATCAAATTCTATTTGTGAGTTGTCTATTTTGATTATCGGAGTGTAGGGTAATACTTCTCCTGTTTTTGGGTCAACATAGTTTAGTTCTAAATATTTCTTTCCTCCTTTTTTGCTTGTTTGATGATATAGTTGTGCATTTGTAAGTTTTTGTGCATATTCTATGGCTCCATCTCTTCTTATTTTTTCTCTTATCGCATATTTTTGATTCCAAGTTATTACTACTTTTTCGTTTATTGTTGTTGCTTGTTTCCCTTTGCCTATCTTTCTTTTTCTTATATAGCTTTTTATTGCAAAGCTTAGATTTTCATTGAAGTGCCAGTTTTGGGGATCAAGTATTTGTTCTTGTATGTCTTTTGGTGCTCCTTTTCTACCTCTATGTTTTTGTGAAAACAAATAGCCGTCGCCTTTTTCTGTTATGCCTTTTAGATTGCTTTGACTGTTCATTGCTTTATCTGCTACTACTACCATTTTCTTAATTTCAAAGCTTTGTTTAATTTGTTCTACAGCCGGTAGGTAGGTTACAGGGTCTGTTTGATTTCCTCTAAAGAGTTTGTATGCTATGGGGATGCCGTTAAGATCCATGAATAGTCCTAATTGTACTATTGGATTTGGTCTATTTTCTTTACTTGCTCCTCTTCTTCTTAGTCCTTCATTAATAACTTGTTGTTGTTCTTGATCTAATATATCATCATCATCTATGTCTGTTTCAAAGTAGTAGTTTGTTACATCATAAAAAACTAGTGTGCATACTCTGTCTGTTAACCTTGTAATTTGTTCATGAATTCGTTTTTGTATTTTTTCTTTTAGTTCATTTAACGGTTTAAGTGCTCTATATATGTCATTTTGAGTAATATTCCAATTCCCAAACATTTGTTTTTGTGATTTTACCGTTGCTATTTTACTACATGGATTTAATATTCTTTGATATACAAGTAGTTTTAATACTTCATTTAATTTTTTCGAATTTTTAGATACACAAGAAGATTTGATTAGAGTATTAATATCTAATTCTTGATATATTTCATCAAGAATTTTCCAACCATATGATTTATCAGGTTCACTGATTGGACATTCTAAATCAAAAGATACCTCTATAGTTTTTTGAGGTGTTAATTTTCCCTCCTTTGCTTCTTTTTTCAAGCGTTCTAAAATATCAGGTTCATCTTTTACAAGGTCTTCAAGTAAGCCAAAGCGATGAATTATACGATGTTTAACATGCCCATCTACACGATATCCTTCTACAAGATATACATGTGTTCTACCTTGTTTATTAGTAGTTGTTTTTATATATGCCATAATACTAATTATACCATAGACAACCATATACAACAAGCATATTTTTAAAAAAAGTCAAAAAAAATACCTGGAATTCAAT
>FUZS01000041.1 GCA_900167215.1 [Eubacterium] yurii | reverse complement strand
ATCTTATCCTCCTGCGTCATTCCTTCTCCTCTTTGGCGATAAGCGTAGGTACAGGAATCTTAACCTGTTATCCATCAGATACGCATTTCTGCCTCTCCTTAGGCCCCGACTTACTCCAAGCGGACGAACCTTCCTTGGAAAACCTTGGGTTTTCGGCCTGTGTGATTCTCACACACATCTCGCTACTCATGCCAACATTCTCTCTCGTATTTCGTCCAGAGTCTTTTTCAATCCTCCTTCTCCCTATAATACGATGCTCTTCTACCACCAGCACTCAACTTCATTCATTAAAACTTCTTTTGATTTTTTCTTTTAACCATCTTTTGGCTTGTCCATGATTTTTTGACTGTTGCTCTCTTTCTTGTGCATCCAGTTTGTTTTTATACGCTTCATAATATTTCAATTCCCATTTATCATTTTTAGTATATCCGGGTCTTGTTGTATTGTGTTTTTTGTATCTTCTTTTTAAATCACTTGTATATCCTATATATATTTTCTCTTTTGTGGTTTTTAATATATATACCTAATACATTTTGCCTCCTAATGAACAAAGTTGAGTGCTGGTTCAAAGCTTCGGTAGTATGTTTGAGCCCCGGTAATTTTCGGCGCAAAACCACTCGACCAGTGAGCTATTACGCACTCTTTTAATGTATGGCTGCTTCTAAGCCAACATCCTGGTTGTCTGTGCAATTTCACATCCTTTTCCACTTAACATACATTTTGGGACCTTAGCTGTTGATCTGGGCTTTTTCCCTCTTGACCACGGATCTTATCACTCGTAGTCTGACTGCCTTATTTATATATCGGTATTCGAAGTTTGATAGCTTTCGGTAACCTATACGGCCCCTAGAGCATTCAGTGCTCTACCCCCGATATACACTTCTTAAGACGCTAGCCCTAAAGCTATTTCGAAGAGAACCAGCTATCTCCGAGCTCGATTGGAATTTCACCGCTACCCACAAGTCATCCCCGAACTTTTCAACGTTCGTGGGTTCGGTCCTCCATTTCATGTTACTGAAACTTCAACCTGCTCATGGGTAGGTCGCCCGGTTTCGGGTCTATGC
>FUZS01000005.1 GCA_900167215.1 [Eubacterium] yurii | reverse complement strand
TTCTTATGTTTTAGCCATACATCACTGCATGGGTTCGGTTTGTATCAAGGGTAACTTGTCATTAACCGCCACATAAGACCTCCCCGGTTAAGAGTGATAACCTTCCTCTCATCTATCTGTCACATTTACACCATAGGGTTCGGGTAGTATTGGACTTCACTTTGTTGGGCAAGCTCGTCTGCCCTATAAATGCCTTGTATGTGATTTCTGTTCGTCAGACCGAGAATTTGCATTAAGCTTACTTCAGATTCCACCTCACGATGGACACCCTTGCCCTCTGCTAACAGTTCCTACTACCAAGCCTGTAACGGACTTTCACCGTCAAGTTATCACCCATTCCGAGCAAACGCAAAAAAGAAAGTATAAGTAAATTTACACACTTTATACTTTCTCTTATTTACTAAGTTAATAGGAATATTTTTCAATTACAATACCTTTGATAAAAATTCCTGAGTTCTCTTTTCCTTAGGATTGTCAAATATCTCCTCAGGAGTACCGTCCTCATAGATGATACCCTCTTCCATGAAAAGCACTCTGTCTGCAACTTCCTTTGCAAATCCCATCTCGTGAGTTACCACTATCATGGTCATACCTTCTTTTGCAAGGTCTTTCATAACATTTAACACCTCGCCTACCATCTCCGGATCAAGCGCTGATGTAGCCTCGTCAAAGAGCATGACCTTAGGCTCCATAGCAAGAGCTCTTGCTATTGCCACCCTTTGTTTTTGACCGCCTGATAATGATGACGGATAGACTGTCGCCTTGTCTTCAAGCCCCATTCTTTTGAGCAATTCCATGCCTTTTTTCTCAGCATCTTCCTTGCTCATTAAATTTAAGCTTATAGGTGCAAGAGTAATGTTGTCAAGTATGCTCTTATGAGGAAAGAGGTTGAAGTGCTGGAACACCATACCTATATGTTGTCTCATCTTATCAATATCGACAGTCTTTGAAGTCAGCTCAGTATCATCATAAAATATCTTACCGCTGTCAACTTCCTCAAGTCTGTTGAGACATCTCAAGAAGGTTGATTTTCCTGAGCCTGATGGTCCTATCACTACCACGACACTGCCGTCTTGTATCTCAGTATTTACCTCTTTTAAGACAAGCTTATCCCCATAGCTTTTTTTCAAATTACTTACCTTAATCACTTTGAGACAGCCTCCTTTCCAAAAGTCTTACAAGTTTTGACAGTGTAAATGTGATAACAAAATAAATAAGTGCAACTGCAAGCATAGACTCAAACGACTTATAAGTCATAGAGCTTACCGCATTTGCAATATAGAACAAATCTGTAACCCCTATATACGAGATAATCGAAGTTTCTTTTATAACTGTGACAAATTCGTTGCAAAGTGCAGGCAATATGTTTTTTACAGCCAAAGGTAAAACTATCAGCCTCATCGTCATCGACTTACTCATACCGAGACTTCTTCCAGCCTCCATCTGACCTTTGTCTACAGAAGATATGCCTGAGCGTATTATTTCACACACATAAGCACCTGAATTTAGAGATACTGCAATTATACCTATTGCTATATCAGGTATGCTTATTTTTGTTTTTGCAGTTATCAAATCGTAAAGCCCGAATTTGACAAGCATAATCTGAGCAAGTAGAGGAGTCCCTCTTATAAGCTCAATATATGCTGTTGATATAAGGTTTAATATCTTTGCCTTTGACAATCTGAAAAAAGCAAGTACAAGTCCTATCAATATACCCATTAGGACAGATACAAAAGAAAGCCCTATGGTGTACAAAGCACCTTGCAGGAATAATCCACGGTATTTAACTAATAACTCAAGCAAAATATCTCCTTTCCTAAAATATAAAAGCTGAATCTATTTCATATTTTTATTTATATTCTATTATTGTTTTGCACTATTTGAAAGGTCTATAGCTTCTGTTACAAGCTTTTCAATAGTGCCGTCTTTTTCCATTTCTCCAAGAGTAGTGTTTAGGAATTCAAGCAAGTCTGTATTTTCCAATTTTACACCGGCAGCTGAGCCCTTGTCATTGCTTTCAAACAAGAAATTTGGTACAAGCAGATCATCATTTGTAGACGCATATTGCTTTGCTACTGCTTCTTCCAATACTATTGCATCAATTTTCTTAGTTTTAAGGTCAGCTATCAAAGCTGTAATAAGTGGAAGTTCTTTTATTTGTGCATTTTCAACAGTCTTTGCCAATTCTACCTGAGTAGCTCCCATTTGTGCTCCAAGAGTCTTGCCTTTTAGAGCGTCCAATGAAGTGTAAAGCTTTTCGTCTTCTTTTCTTATCAACACTGTTTGATTTGCCTTATAGTACACATTTGTCATTCCTATTTCTTTTTTTCTTTCTTCTGTAGGATTGATTCCTGCTAAGGCAATATCTATCTCTCCTTTTTTTACTGCTTCTATCAACAATTTAAAGTCCATATCCTTGATTTCAAGCTCAACTCCAAGTTTTTTTGCAATCAATTTGGCTATTTCGATGTCAAATCCTACAATTTCAAGCTTGCCATTTTGCATAATCTTAAATTCATATGGCGGATAGTCCGCAGTTGTACCGATTACAAGCTTACCCTTTTCTTTTATCTTATCTATAGATGCTCCTGATGGTGAATTTTCTGATGACTTATTGTCACCTGCTGTCTTATCGTCTTTTTTGTTATCTGCTGTTTGTTGTTGATTTGTATTTGTATTTGTATTTGCATTTTCTTTTGCATTGTCACTTCCACCACATGCACTAAAAGCAAATACCGAAAATATTACTAAGGCTAATAAAAATAGTTTCTTTTTCATAATGTCCTCCCATTTAAATGTTTTATACTGATATTTCTTTAAATCTAAAGCGATATAAATTAATATTATACAAGTTTTTTACTTAAATACTAAATTTGCTTAGAATTATGGAAGATTTATTTTGCTATTAATTTTACAAGCATTGTGTAACAAAATTATAATTACAATACTTGTTAAATTTCATCCATTGATTTAATTAATATTTAGCATAAACTAAGTTATTTTATACACAATTTAAAGACTTTTCAGCATTATACTGGTTTAAAATAATAAAATTATAGTTTTTTTATACAAATACCGGTTTTTTTGTATAAAAAAATCCGCCTCTGATAAAGAGACGGATGAAATTCCGTGGTACCACTCTAATTGATTGGACAAATTTCGACCAATCCACTCATATACCGATAACGGCGGCTAACCGTACTTTCCTACTGCAATTTCAAAAAGTATTCTCCAAGTCCCTCTTCGGCTAAGGTAGATTGTAGACCTTCCACTCTATGTCCACTCGCTGTAATCATAACTTAACTTACTCTTCTTGTCGTAGAATTTCCTGATAAATTTTATTTCTCGGTATTATAGTTTTATTTTTTGTTTTTGTCAAGGGTTTTTTGAAAAATAATTTAACAAAAAATGAAAAATATGTATTAGCATTCATTCAAAAAGCATTAAATCTTATATTTGGGATATAATTTTTTAAAAATTTAAGCAAAATATTTTATAATATATTTCAATGACTATATAGATTTTCTTAGTGTTAATTCTATAATTTAAAAACATTATTATGTTAAGCGATAATAATACTAAAGCATAGGAAAATTAATTGCTTTTTTATAATATTACATATTAATTTTTTTTATTTCTTACATCATTATTTAATATTTTTTATAACAAATAATGTAGTAAATAAGTATTAAAAATGATATAATTCTCTTGTAAGTTTGATACTTATTTTTTAATATCTATTTTAGAGGTATTAGCTGTGAAAAATTTAAAATTTAAAGTATTTCTATTAGTATTTAGCTTGTTTTTTGCTCTCCAAAATATAAATATTTTTGCAAATGAAATGAAAATAATTGACTACCCTGTTATTACAGGAGTTGCAGGAGCCATAATGGATTATGACAGCGGAGCTATTTTGTGGAGTAAGAACGGAGATTCCAAAAAGACTATAGCGTCTATGACCAAGGTCTTGGCTGTAGCTGTAATATTGGATGAAATAAAGGCAGGCAATCTCAGCATGAACGATAAGGTTACCATCAGTGAGTATGCGTCAGCTATTTCACACGATCCGGCTTGGGCGGCTTATGAATGTTTTCAAGTAGGAGAAACATACACAGTCAAAACTTTATTAACCAATGCCGTTGTATGTTCTTCCAATGCGTCCATCATTGCTATAGGCGAGCATATTTCCGGCTCTACTGCTAACTTTGCGGTAAAAATGAACACCTTAGCTACAAAAATTGGAATGGAAGGTAATTTTACCGAGCCGTCAGGCATTGAAGAAGCTAATGTAACCACTGCAAAATCAATGTTAAAACTTGGAAAATACATGTACGACAATCATGAAAAAGAAATCAAAAAAATGACTATGCTCAAGGAAGTATATATAAAAGGTATTTCAAAAGAGGCTACAAATAAACTTGTGCTTGAAGGTTATTATGGGATAGAGGGACTGAAAACCGGGGCATACAGTACAGAAAATGCCAATTTTATAGGAGTTGCCAAAAGGGGCAATAAAAGACTGATAGCTGTCACAATGCACACAACTTCTGACAATAGATTTACAGATACCATTAAAATGTTTGAATTCGGATGGAAAAATGATTTTAACAAATACTGGAAAAATGACAAAAGACTGACTGAAACTCAAATATCTTCAGATAATAAAAAGCCTAAAAATGGTGATAAATTCAAAGTTACTCTGTCAAATATTCAATTAAAAAATAGACATGACTTTACAGGAAAGGTCAAATGGTTTGTAAACGGCAAGCCATACCATGAGAGTGAAAATAGGGATATGACTTTTTCAAACATCAGTCAGATAGAAGTATCAAAGACAAGTGATGCGCCTTTGAAGGTAACAGCTCAACTTTGGTTTGAAAACGAGATGTACAATAGTTATTCTATAATTTTCCAAGATACTGTAAGAGAAACACAGGCAAAAGGTATCAGCAGATACGAAAGATTTATGTAAAATTTATTTGGACTATTTCAATTTCTATAAATACAAGTGCGTTTTTTATGAATAGATTAATGCACTTGACAAATTAATACTAAAAGCCTATCAAAAAGCCTTGTAATTTTGTTACATCAAGATTATTGATAATCTGCAAAACAAATAATTTTCTAAAATAACAATCTTGGCTTTATAAATGGTGATTAGTATAACTATACTTATAAACTTATGCACGCTTAACTCAATGTGTTTTGACATATTTTAAGCGTGCATTTATTTAGCAATATTTTTATACTATTCTTTTATCCCAATTCATACAGACGATAAATTTTTGAATACAATTTTCCTGTAAACATTAGTTTAAAGAAAATTTTTTCAAAGCCTTTTAATGCATTTACAAGATGTGGCGGAGTAAAGGAATGCTCACCTATTACTTTTAAATTACTATCTACTGATACTTTGTCTATATCATCCACTCCATATAGCTTTTGCACACCCACATCATTAACAGGATTCTTATACTTTGAAGCTCTTGCTCCAAACTCAGTATATACATCCATCAATATATTAACCTTATTATATTTTTCTTTTAATAGCTTTAATAATGCGATTAATTTTTCCCTACTTAGATACATACTGATACCCTCCATGATTATTATTGCACTATCTGCATTTGGTAATAAGTCAATATCAGCTGTATTTGACGCATCTAAGCCTAGCATCTTGTAGTTGGATGTCTCTTTGTAATATTGTCTCCTCACATTTATTACTTCAGGAAAATCGCAGTCTACCCATCTGTAATACTTCTCCTTAACTCTAAGACATCTACTGTCAAGACCGCAGCCTATATGAAGCACTATTGTTTTTTCGTTAGAATTAAACAGCATCTTATTCGTCCAGTCATCAAAGACTCTTGCCCTCATTGCCATATTATACGCCAGCCATTTTGACTTTGACTTTCCTTTGATGTCAAACGACTCTGCATCCCATATTTCTTCAGCTTTTCTATCTTTTAGGATTATGCCTTTTTTACTAATCAAAGCCTTTCCATAAAGAGGTATGAAAAGTGTTTTATTTACTTCATTCAATGCTGTTCACCTTCTTAATCTATAAGATAGTATCAAATAAGCATACTTAAAGTCAAGCTTCTAATTTATTTTCAATAGACCTACCTTGTCTCCTTTTACGACCACAAGCATATTATCCTTAATATTGCTTACATAGTCATATATAGGCTCTACAACTTCTCTTCCGCTTTTATCTATATATCCATATTTATCTTCATATACAACTTTTGTAAAGCCCTCTGAAAAAAAATTATCTACATAACTATATTTAGGCTTTATTATCTCTTTTCCATTCTTATCTATATATCCTACATACCCATCTATCCTCACTTCTGCCAATCCTTCTAAAATACTATCAGCATTGGTATACTTAAACTTTACTACTTCTTTTCCACTTTTATCTATATATCCCCATTTGCCATTTAATTTTACAGGTGCTATTCCTTCAATGAAATTCTTCACTTCATCATACTTGGGCTCTACTATTACTTTTCCGCTTGTATCAACTACTCCCACCTTTCCATTTAATTTCACTGTTGCCATATCATTAAAAAAACTACTGACATAATTATACTTAGGCTCTACTATTTCTTTACCTGTCCTATCAACAATCCCCCACTCCTTATCACTCAAAGCAACATTAGCAAAATCTTCAAAATCTTCGGCAAATATATATTTTATCTCTGTTATTTCTTTTCCTGTTTTATCTATATAACCATACTTGTTTCCTAATCTTACGACTGCCACACCACCACCGTAAGATGACGCTCTTAAATCATCATATTTGGGCTTTATTATCTTTTTTCCAGCCTTATCTATTAGTCCCCATTTCTTACCGACTTTAACTGCATAAACCCCATCTACAAAAGGGTCTATCTCATCATATTTGGGCTTTATCATTTCCTTACCGGTCTTATCAATATATCCTAACTTCCTACCTAATTTTACTTTAGACAAAGCTTTAAGAAAATGTAAAACACCATCATATTTAGGTTTTATAACTACTTTTCCACTTTTATCAATAAATCCCCACTTATTGTCTAACTCAATCGCAACCATCCCTTCAGTAAATTCTAAGACACTATCATATTTAGGCTTTATTACTTCTCTTGCACTTTCATCTATAAAGCCACACTCTCCATTTAGCTGAACCTCTGCCATTCCCTCTGAAATCTTTCCTATATAATCATATTTGGGCTCCACTATCACTTTTCCTTTATAATCTACGAATCCATATTTTCTGTCTAATTTTACTACCATCCTATTGTCTGAAAAGTTATCTATATCATCATACTTAGGCTCAATTACATAGTTTCCCTTCACATCTATGTATCCGCATTTTCCACCTATTCTTACCTTTGCCATCCCTTTTGAAAATTTCTCTGCATCTTCAAATTTTTCTTTTACTACCTTATTTCCCATTTCATCTATATATCCAAACTTATTGTCTTTAGAAAAGACTATTATACCTTCAGACGATTTAAAATTTTCAAAAATGCTTAAAAGTGTATAATCCCTATCCATAGAAATTTCATTTATCAACGACTTACTATTCTTATCTATAAATCCAATATTAGAATACTTCCCATCATCATAAAGTGGAGCTCCAATTATACTATCGCCTAAAATGTAATACTCACCATATTTTTTATCAAACCAAACTATGTTTTTTTCTGCATTCATCTGCTTCTTTTCAGAAATTATACTCTCAGCGAATACAAATCTTGCGCATAACGACAGTAAAATAAATAGTAATATTATGAACGCAACTGTAATATTCTTTATACTTGTTTTTATTTCTTTTTTTAATTTTGAACAAAACATATTAGCCTCCTTAATCTTCTATTTTATAATCAGAACGCCCATCTTATTTCTTTTTCGAACTAAAATCATATCTTCAACCAATAAACTTATACTGTCATACTTTGGCTCTATTATCTCCCTACCGCTTTTATCTATAAGTCCGTAATTATTGTCTAATTTTACTTTTGCAATACCGTCTGAAAAGTCGCTTACCCCATCATATATTGGCTTTATTACTTCCTTTCCGCTCTTATCTATATATCCCCATTTATAATCTAATTCAACTGCTGCCATACCTTCTGAAAAATATTCTATACTATCATACTTAGGTTTTACTATATATTTACCTTTTTTGTCTAAAAGTCCCCATTTCATATCTAATTCTACTGCAACAACACCATCGTAAAAATTTTCAGTCGTTTCATACTGAAGTTTTATTACTTCTTTTCCGCTCTTATCTATAAATCCACTCTTGCCATTTAATTCAACCGGTGCCAAGCCTTCTGAAAAATAAAATGCAGAGTCATATTTAGGCTTTACTATTTCTTTTCCTGTTTTATCTACAAAACCTCTTTTATTATCTAATTCTACAACTGCCATTCCCTCATGAAATCTTAAGGAACTATCATACTTAGGTTTTACAACTATTTTTCCGCTCTTATCTATAAATCCTTTTTTTCCATTTATTAGTACTCCTGCCAAGCCTTCCGAAAAATCTTTAGCCATATAATATTGTGGTTTTACTACTTCTCTTCCTGCTTTATCTATATATCCAAACTTAAGATCCTCCAGAATCATTGCCATTCCGTCACTAAAATACGAGGTTCCGTCATACTTAGGCTGTATAATCATTTTTCCACTTTTATCAATAAATCCCCATTTTTTTCCTAATTCTACTGATGCCAGACCTTCTATAAACTTATCAGCAGCATCATATTTTGGTGGTATTACTTGTTTACCTTTTCTATCAATATATCCATATTTCTCATCTATTCTAATTCTGGCTAATCCTTCTGAATAATTGACAAAATCTTCCGGTCCTGCATCAAAAAATTCTTTATCTATATATATGGAATTTATTATATTTTTTAAACTCTTGTCCATATAATCTAACTTAACATATTTACTATTGTCATCTTTTACGGCTCCCATTATGGATTCACCTAAATTATAGTATTTATCATATTTTCTAACAGTAAATACCACATTTTTCTCAGCTTTTTTTATCTTTTCTGCCAAATTTGTACTATCTGCCAATATTGATTTTATATGTATATTTAATAAAACAAATATCGACATTGCAAAAAATATAAAGCCATTCTTAATAAGTTTTGATTTTTTAGCTGATTTTACTTGTTTAATAGAAATGAATTTTTGTTCTTCAAGATTACTTCTCATAATAATTTCCCTCTCTTTCTTATAAATTTTATTCTATCCTCAATATGCCTACCTTTCCATCTTTTTCCAATATATACATATTATTTGCTAAATCGCTGATATAATCATATACCGGCTTTATAACTTCTTTTCCATGTCTATCTATAAATCCAAATTTTCCGTCTAATTTAACTCTTGCTACTCCATTTTTAAATCCATCTGTCTTATCATATTTAGGACTTATGACCATTTTTCCTGTTTTATCTATATATCCTGACTTTTCACCTAATCTAACCTCTGACAATCCTTCTTTAAATCCAAACGCCCAATCATATTTAAAATCTATAACTACTTTACCTGTTTTATCTATAAAACCATATTTTTCGTTTAATTTTACTGCTGCCAAGCCTTCTGAAAAGCTATTTGCTTGATTATACTTAAGCTTTATTACTTCTTTTCCATTTTTATCTATATATCCGTATTTATTTTGTATTTCTACATCTGCCAAGCCCTCTGAGAACCAAATTAATCCTTCATATTTAGGCTCTATTATTTCTTTTCCGCTTTTATCTATATATCCATATTTATCATTCAATTTCACTCGTGCAATATCATCTGAAAATTCATCTATGTCGTCATATTTCGGGCTTAGCACTTCTTTTCCGTTTTTATCAATACATCCCCATTTATCTCCCATTTTTATTGGAGCAATACCATTTTTAAAATTTTCTACGTAATCATACTTTGCTTTTATTACTATTTTTCCGCTCTTATCTATAAATCCATACTTATTACCTATTTTTACACCTGCAACACCTTCAAAAAATGGCTTTGCACCATCATATATAAATTTTATTACTTCATTTCCTTTTTTATCAATATATCCCCATTTGCTTCCTATTTTGACCGCTGCTACACCTTCAGTAAATCCAGCTGCTCTATCATACTTTGCTTTTAATACTTCTTTTCCTTTTTTGTCAATATATCTACTTTTATTATCTTTAGCTAATGGCACCAAATCCTCTGAATAGACAAAATGCCAAAAAATATCGGGAAACAATGACTTTAAGTTTGCATATTTAGTATTTAATATATTTTTCATAGTTTTATCCATAAAAACTAACTTAACATAATTAGTTTTTACATCATAGAAAACTCCCATTATAACTTCATCTAAAATAAAGTATTCGTGATATTTTTTATCAACCCAAATGACATTTTTTTCAGCTTTTTTTATCTTTTGTGCAAAATTCAAACTTTGAGCAGATATTGATTTTGTTTGCAAACTTAGTATTATAAGTATCAACATTGAAATTAAAATAATACCATTTTTACTAAGTCTTGATTTTTTACTAGATTTTACTTGTTTAATAGATATAAGTTTTTGTTGTTCAAGATTACTTCTCATAATAATTTCCTCCATTTCTTATGTAATAATTTGCATTTGTAGTGGCAAATATTGATATATTAAATTTATCCCCAAGTCTTTATTTACATAATAGTATGACACTTACAAAAGCAAGAGCAAAATTTATATATATAGATGTGTGATACTTAAAATGTAAATCCTATTTAAAATACCACACATAGAAGATTATTCTAAATTCAATATGCCAAACTTACCATCTTTTTCCAAAATAATGGTATTATTAAAAGGTAAATTAATCGCATCATATTTCACATCTACTACTATTTTCCATTTTTCATCAATAATACCTATTTTTTTATCTTTCCCAAGAAGATGCAAATTTTTTGAATAACGACCTATAATGTCATATTCGACAGGTATAATCTCTTTCCCTGTCTTATCTATAAGCCCCATCTTTTTATTTAAGCTCACCCATGCTACACCTAAAATGGCTTTAGAGGATTTATCATATTTAGGACTTATTACCTCCTTACCTGCTGTATCTACAAAACCAACCTTTTCATCTATTGTTACATCTGCTAATCCACCGGAAAAACTTGAAACTTTATCATATTTAAATTTAGTTATCTCTTTGCCATTTTTATCTATAAATGCCCATTTATCACCTATTCTTACCTGAGCAAATCCTTCTCTAAAATTTGTTCCTTTATCATATTTTACAGCTATTACTTCTTTTCCATTTTTATCTATATATCCCCACTTATCACCTAATTTCACCAATGCCCTGCCTTCTGAAAAATATTCAGCATCATCATATTTAATCTTTGTTACTTCTTTTCCACTCTTATCTATAAAGCCAAATTTGCCATTCAATTTTACCTTTGACAAATTTTCAGAAAAACCCCAAACATCATCATATTTTATATCAATTATGACTTTTCCACTCTTATCTACATATCCACTTTTTTCACCTATCTTCACTTCTGCAATACCATCTTCAAAATTTGTAATATAATCATATTTTATACTTACAACCTCTTTACCGCTCTTATCTATATATCCACATTTTTCATCTATGTCAGCAAATGCAATGCCGTCTCTAAAATCTGCTATATAATCATATTTTGGACTTATGACTTCTTTACCGCTCCTATCAATATAGCCCCATTTTTTATCACTTTTAACATGTATCAGATCCTCTTCGACTCTACTGATATTTTCGTACTTCGGCTTTACTATCTCCCTGCCGTTTTTATCTACAAGTCCGCATTTTCCATCTATCTCAACCTTTGCTAAGCCACCATAAAAAAAATCTGCTTCATCATATTTAAATTCAACTACTTCATTACCTTTATTATCTATATACCCCCAACGCCCATTTAATTTTACCGCCGATAATCCATCTGAAAAGCTTAAAACATCATCATATTTACATTTTATTACTTCCTTGCCTTTATTATCTATAAATCCATACTTACCATCTCTTTTTATTTCTATTAAATCACTATCAAAAACAAAATCAAAAGAATACCCCTCATCCAATACCTCCCTTTCTACCATAATAGAGTTTACTATCTTCTTTGAAATCTTATCCATAAAATCTACTTTATAATAATCGGTATTTTCATCATATATGGCTAAGGCTATTGTTTCCACAAAGTCATAATGTTTATCATATTTCTTGTCTATCCAAAACACATTTTTTTCAGCTTTTTTAATCTTCTCAGCAAAAATTTGACTCTCTTTGTAAGGTACAAAATCAGTTCCTCTTTGACTATTTTTTATTTTAGAATTTTCAGACAAAGTTGTAGAATCATCTGTTTTTGGACTTTGTATAAGATTGGAATCTTCGTTTTTTACAGGCTTATCTGTAAAATTTGAATTATCCTTTATCTTTGAGTTTTCAGTCAAACTTGTACTCTTATTTTCTTCTGAATTTTCAGCAAATATTGATATTGCTTGTATATTTAATAATATAAGTAATAGTATCAGAAAATATATCACATTATTAACCTGTCCTGATTTTACCTGCTTAATAGGCATAAGTCTTTGTTCTTCAAGATTACTTCTCATAATAGTTTCCTCCATTTCTTGTGTAATAATACTAAAACCTAATAGAATCATGGAATTAATTTATAAAAATCTATGCACTAAAAGTTTATTAACAAAAGATATACTAAAGAGTATAACAAATATAAATCCATAGTTTAAATAGAGTTTAGTATATTTTGAATTCATTATATCAATAATAAATATATCCACGTTATTACTAAGTCTTTATTTGCATTGTAATATATATTTTTCCAAAAACAAGAACAAAAATATATGTAATGTGTAACACTTAAAAATATAAAACTAACAAAAAAATTTAAAATATTTAAGTTTGTTTAAAAAAAGTAATCAAACAAACCTATCCTAACTATATTTTTTTATATATCATCTACCTATCACAAATTTTAATTTGTTTGATTACTTCTTACTTTAGATTTGTAAATGGATTAATAACTCAACTCTCCTATATAAAACGCATTTAAAACTTTGAAATTTTAATATATTTATAAAATGTAATATTATACTTGATATAGTTTTTCAGTGTTTTTATTTTTTAGCCTTTAACAACTCACCATTAATATATTTTTAGAACATTTAACCGGTCTTTAGTATTAACAATTAATTTATGTTTAAATTTCAACTAAAGTTTAAATACTTTCAATTGGAAAGTTGAGTTAATTTTAAATAATACTATTACTCTTAAAATCTTCAATTATCCATCAATTACTTTATATGCATTACTCCTACCTTGTCTCCTTTTACGACCACAAGCATATTATCCTTAATATTGCTTACATAGTCATAAATAGGCTCTACAACTTCTCTTCCGCTTTTATCGATATATCCATATTTATCTTCACAAATAACTTTTGCATAACCACCTGAAAAATCATCTACATAACTATATTTAGGCTTTATTATCTCTCTTCCAAGCTTGTCTACATATCCTATTTTATAATCTAACATTACTTTTGCTATACCATCAGAAAATTTTCCAACTCCATCATATTTAGCTTTTACTATCTCTTTACCGCTTTTATCCACAAAGCCATATTTATCTTTCAAACAAGTAACAGCTATGCCATCTATAAAATTAAGAGGATCATCATATTTCGGCTGAACTAATATTTTTCCTGTATCGTCCATAATCCCCCATTTACCCTCCATTCTCACTGCAGATACTCCGTCATGATGACTTATTTCATCAAAATTAGTATCAACTATCAGCTTGCCGTTTTTATCTATAAGTTCTCCTTTATTATCTCCTAAGACTGCTGCAAGACCTTTGTACATATCAGTAGCAAACCTATACTTTAACTCTACTACTTCCTTCCCGGTCCTATCTATATATCCATAATCATCATTAATTGATACAACAGCTAAGCCCTCAGAAAACTTAAAAGGAAAATCATATTTCGGCTTTGCTAATTCTTTTCCATTTCTGTCTACAAGTCCCCATTTATTATTAACATTAACTGCTAACAATTGTTCATCCAAAATATATACTTGGTCATACTTTAACTTTATAATTTCCTCACCATTCTTATTTATAAAGCCTATTTTATTGTCTAACTTTACTTCAGCCAATCCTTTATTAAAAGATAGGGCTATATCATATTGTGCTTTTACTGCTTCTCTACCTGTCTTATCTATAAAACCCCATTTATTATCTGACTCAACGGCTGACATTCCTTCCTTAAAGTCAAAAGCACTTCCATATTTAGGTATTATCACTTCTTTACCTGTTTCATCTATAAAACCGAACTTGCCATTTAGTTGAACCTTCGCCAAGCCTTCTGAAATATTACCAATAGAGTCATATTTAGGTTCCATTATTGTGTCTCCATTTTTTGATATAAGCCCATATTTCCCATTTATCCTAACAAGCATCTTATCATCAGAAAAGTAAGATATTTCATCATACTTAGCTTCGATTATATAGTTGCCGCTCTTATCAATATAGCCGTATTTTCCATCCACTTTAACCTTTGCCAAGTCATTAGAAAAGCTACCTGCCTCATCATATCTTGCCCCTATTACTTCTTTTCCATATTTATCAATATATCCATACTTTCCATCTATATATACCGGTGCTAATTCTTCAGAATTGATAAAAGACTCTGCTATTTTTAATGCGGAAAACTTGCTATCTACATTGTTGGAAATATTTATTGTTTTAAAATTTTTATCCATAAACTCTAATTTAAGTTTTTCTCCATCATTATAGTTTGGAGCAGCTAATATACTTTCTCCTAAGACGTAATATTTATCATATTGCTTATCAAACCAGCTTATGTCTTTTTCCAAATTCAGACTATCAGCAAATATGATGACTGTAGACGAAGACAGTAGTGTTAGTAACAAAATAACCAAAAATACAATAGCTGTATTTTTAAATTTTAAAATCAAGTTTTCTATGATATTTCCCACTGTATTTTCCCTCTTTCATAGTATTAATTTTGATATTATTATTTTTTTAAAAGACATTCAAAATTTTTTGTCATAAATTCTATAATTATTTTCTTATACCTTAGTCCATAATTAAGGCAGCCAATTTATCACCCTTTAAGATTAAGATTGTATTATTTTCAAACTTTATTAAATTATCATATTCAATATCTAATACTTCTTTTTCAGATTTATTGATTATCCCGTACTTGTCATCTTTTTTTACTATTGCCAAGCCGTCAGAAAAGCTAATTTTTTCATCATACTTAGGTTTTATTACTTCTTTTCCGCTCTTATCAATACAACCCCATTTTCGATTTATTTCCACTGCTGCAAAGCCGTCAGAAAATTCTTTTACATCGCTATACTTAGTTCTTATTATCTCTTTACCTGTTTTATCTATACATATAAACTTATTATCTTTTTTTACTATTGCTATACCATCAGAAAAACTATTGGCATAATCATACTTTGGCTCTATCATTATCTTACCTGTTTTATCAACAAAGCCCCATTTTTTACTAATTTTTACGCATGCCATTCCTTGAGAAAAATCATCTGCTTCGTCATACATTGGTACTACTACTTCTCTTCCGGTCTTATCAACAAATCCATACTTTCTACCTATTCTTACTAATGCCATACCTTCTTTGAAAATATTGACATCATCGTACTTCCTTTTTACTACCTCTTTTCCGCTTGTGTCTATAAATCCATATTTAAAATCATCTTCAGTTACTGCCGCCATACCTTCTGAAAATCGATAGGCATGCCTATATTTAGGTGGTATAACTTCTTTGCCATTTTTATCGATAAATCCAATCTTCAATTCTTTTCTTACCAGTGCCAATCCATCAGAAAGCCCGTTGATAAAATCATATTTAGGTTCTATTACTTCCTTTCCTGTTTCATCTACAAATCCCCACTTATAGTCTAATTCAACTGCCAACAATTCTTCTGAAAATCTATCTATATTGCTATATTTAGCTTTAATAATCTCTCTTCCATTTTTATCTGCCAAACCGTATTTTTCATCTTTTTTTATAACTACAAGATTTCCTGAATAGCCAAACAAAAAATTTCTCTCAATAGAGAATAATTTTTCATCAAAATATCTGCTGGCATTTACTTTTTTAAAGTCTTTATCAAAAAAATCTACCTTAATATATTTATTATTATCATCATCTTTAACTCCTATTAACGTATTACCTAAATAATATACGTCGTCATATTTATTATCCAACCATACTATGTCTTTCTTTGCTTTTTCTATCTTTTCTTCATAGTTTAACTTTTCAGCTGATATACATTTTATTTGCATACTTAATAAAGTAATTATCAGTATTACAAAATACATAATATTATTCTTGCCAAATTTGTACCTTTTATCTGATATTTCTTGTTTCTTTGACTTGATATTTTTTTGTTCAACATTGCTTTTCATCATAATTTCCTCTCTTTTTTGAGATAATCAGGTATTCATAATAACATTGCTATACTTAATCTTGTTTCAAACTATAAGCTTTGCAAGAAGTTAAGTTTTTTAGTATATACTCTTTGATTTTCTGCGTTCTTACTTTATTTTACATCAGTATTTTCTTTCCTCCTTGAGTTATATAATAAATTCTAATACAATAATGGATAATAGTATTAATCTAAAGCTAAAGGCAGTTATAGCTTAATATATTCTTATTTTTACAAGATAGCTTTGATATTTTCAATACGAAAGTTGAGCAAAGAAGTAAAAGCAAGAAAAAACTTATATGTAAAGCTGTGGCACTTAAAAATACAGATATTATTTAAAAGCACCACACAAATTTATATTATTTTATGGTTAATACACCAATCTTTCCATCTTTTTGCAATAAAATGGTATTTCCTATAAGCTTACTTATAGAATCATATTTTACATCAAGTACTACTTTGCCACTTATATCAATCAAACCTTGTTTATTGTCTTTTACTACAAATATCAAACCTTTAGAATAGTAAGATTTATAATCCATTATAGAATCATCTGTATAGTCGTATTTTATAGCTATTATTTCTTTTCCACTCTTATCTATAAAGCCTTCTTTTTTGTTTATCCCAACTTTTGCCACTCCGTTTGAAAAGCATCCTGCATCATCATACTTAAGAGTTATTACTTCTTTTCCACTCTTATCTATATATCCGTTCTTACCATTAATCCTCACTATTGCCATACCTTCATAAAAAGATACTATCGTATCATATTTAGGTTTGGTTATTAGCTTTCCTGTCTTATCTATCATCCCCCATTTATCATCTATATTAACATTTGCCAATCCATCTTTAAATTTTTCTACATCGTCATATTTCAGACTTATTTTTTCTTTGCCTTTTTTGTCTATAAAGCCACTTTTCTTATTTAATTTCACCACTGCCAGACCTTCTGAGAAATCGTCTGCATAATCATATTTAGGACTTACTACCTCTCTACCTTTTTTATCTATATATCCCCATTTTTTACCTAATTTAACTGCTATAAGACCTTCTGAGAAATATTTTGCATCATCATATTTTATCTTTACAACTTCCTTCCCACTTTTATCTATAAAGCCTATTTTTTTGTCTTTATGAACCTCTAACAATCCATCTGTAAGCGTATAAATATCATCGTATATAAATGGTATTACAACTTTTTCACTCTTATCCATACATCCATACTTTCCATCTTTTTTAACTACTATCAAGTCATCAGGAAATCCGTAAATATTATCATATTTTATATCAATTACTACTTTTCCATTTTTATCAATATATCCATATTTATCACCAATTCTTACTTTTACATATCCTTCAAAAAAAGAACCAACCTCATCATATTTAGGGCTTATTACTACTTTTTCTTTTTCATCTACAAATCCCCATTTATCTCCTAATTTTACTGTCAGTAATCCATCTTTATAGTCTTTTATTTCATCATACTTACATTTTATGAATTCTTTTCCAGTATTATCTACAAATCCATATTTACCGTCTTTTTTTACAAACACAAGACCATTAACATAAACAAAGTCATAACCCAAATTTGTAAATGAATAATAATAATCTCTATCTACATATTTAGTATTTAATATCTTTTTTGAAGTTTTATCTATAAAAACAAGATTAATATATTTTCCTTCTTTATTATCTATAACCGCAGCTATAGTTTCTCCAAAGTTATAATATCTATCATATTTCTTATCAGACCAAACAATATTTTTCTCAGCGCTTTTTATTTTTTCCGCTAAATTCGAAATATCTGCAAACGCATTCACTATGTTTAAATTTAGTAATGTTGCTATTAGCATTGTCAAAATTATAATACTTGTCTTTTTAAATTCCAAGTGTTTGATATTAAATTTCATAAGCATTCTCCTTTTTAATTGTAATATTAAATTATGTAAAAGCTAAAAAAATTCACCATACTAAATTTAGCATAAGATAAGAAAATATATGTACTAAATCTAAGTTACAATACCCTAAAAATGATAATGATATTATCTTTTATACATCATCTATTAATTCACATTATACTCAGATATGCAATGCTTGTCAATGATAGTATTATACTAATTAAAAGCTGATACTAACTATGATTGTAGTATAATCAGGAAAAATCTTTATTATCAAAAACATATATTATAATAATCTCCATTTAAAAAGTCATGCAGAGCATTTTGTGTGGTGATAATTTTTAAATTGAATGATATTCATAGGCAAAATATTTACATGGTGATTTAAAAGCTTATTATACTAAAATCTAATAGGATAATGGAATTATTTTATAAAAAATTGATGCACTGGAAGTTTATTATCAAAACATAGTCTAAAGAGTATCATTAGAATAAAATCCATAGTTTAAATAGAGTTTAGTATTAGTATTAATAGTATGCATATACATTTAAAACTTTTGTAAAAAAAATTGTATAAGTCCCATTTCTTGAAACTTATACAATACTTCTGCTATTTTAATACCTTATTGATTTTTTTCTTCCATAAATTTATAGCTGTCTTTTGAGATTTCCCATATTCCTGTATATGGTATTTCAATGTAAGCTTTGTTGTCTTTTTCGTAGATATAATAGATTAAACTAAGTTCTTCACTTTTTTCTTTAAAGTATAATCTAAATGCAAAATAATTTTTGACATTGACAGGATTGTCGTTAAGAGATTTATCTACTAAGATATTTTGTTTTTTTAGCAAATCTACGATATCTGATATTTCGCTTTCAGATAAAGATTTATAGCTTTCAAAATTACTTGCTTTGTTTCCTACCTTTATTCCGGTAATACTGTCTATTGATGGAACGTATATATCCCTTTGTTCTACCTTATTACATCCGTTCAAAAACAACATTACACAACAAAGTACAATTATAGAGGCAAATCTAATTAAACATTTTTTCTTCATCAATACTCCATTATCATCCGCTATATTATTATCTGATTTTTACTTTTACCTGTTTTTAGCATTTCCACTGCTGAGTTTAGTGAGGCTTCTATGGAGTTTTTGATAGACACATCTGTAAAAAATGCTGAATGTGGAGTGTAAAGCACATCTTTTCTTCTTATCAATTCCTTTAGTGTCTCATCATCCACTACCTCACTTGAGAGATTTTTAGGCACTATATCCTGCTCATTTTCATATACATCAAGTGCCGCTCCCCATAATTTACCGCTATTTAAGGCATCAAGCAAGGCATTTGTATCTGTAAGCATTCCTCTTGCAGCATTTATAAATATGGCATTATCCTTCATCTTTTTGAAAAACTCTTTGTTTGCCATATGTCTCAAGTTTTCCAAAAAAGGAAGATGAAGAGTTACTATATCTGATTTTTCAAGCACTAAGTCCATATTATCGACGTAAGTCAGATACTTCTTATGTTCTTCATTTTGTACTATATCATATCCTATTACCTTTAATCCTATTGAATTAAAGAGCTTTGCCACCCTGCCGCCTATTCTTCCTACACCTATTATACCGACAGTCATGGTGCTTATTTCTCTTGCCATTATATTCTTGTTCCAAGAAAAGTCATTTCTTTTCACATTGTCCTCTATCTTGCCCATATTTCTACTTATATAAAAGGCTACAGCAAGCGTATGTTCTGCAACTGCATCACTACAATAATCTCCTGCATTTGTAAATCCTATGCCATATTCTTTAAGTAGTTTCAAGTCATAATTATCATAACCTGTAGACCTTACAGCTACTGTTTTTACTTTTGATTTTTTAGCAAAGTGATAGACTTCTTCATCCAATGGGTCATTCTTGCTAAGCACTATGGCATCCACATCACTGATTAATTCCATATTATCTTTAGTCAAATCATCTAAATAAGCAAATACTTCAACATCCTTGTGATTTTCAATCCAATCATCAAGTGCTTTTTTCTCCACTTCAATCAGATTAAAAAATGCAATTTTCATAACAACACCTCTTTTTTAAAAATTAATCCTCCGTCTTTTTGACGCCACATTTTCCACCAGTCCTATGGATATCATACTCATGAGCATTGAGCTACCTCCATAGCTGACAAATGGCAGAGGCAAACCTGTAACAGGCATTATACCCATAGTCATACCTATATTTTGCACAAACTGATATATAAACATGGACAGTATACCCATGACTATAAGTGAGCCGTACAAGTCTTTAGAAGTCTGTGCAATATATAGTATTCTCGTCAAAAACAAGAAGTAAATAGCTACCAATATTACCATTCCTATTACTCCATATTCTTCACCACATACTGCGAATATGAAGTCTGAGTCACTGACTGATAAAAAGCCAAGATTGTTCTGAGTACCGGCAAAAGGCCCTTTGCCAAAAAGACCTCCAGATGAAATCGCAACTATTGAACGAAAAACCTGATAATTATCACCTGATGAAGGCTCAAAGAAGTTTTTTATTCTTTGCATCTGATATGGGCTTAGTATCTTATCAAGTACATATAGATAAATTATTGGAAAGCTAAGCACTATACTCACTACTATCCTGTTTACTATCCTCATATTAATTTGTGCTAAAAACAGCATACCAAACACTATGCAAAAAAACACTATGGCTCCACCAAGATCCGGCTGTTTCATCAGCAACAATATGATAGGCATAGGTATAAGAGCTGCCTTTATTATTTCCTTAAGTGTATTGATATTACCTGAATGTTTCTCAAGATATGAGGCAAATACCAAAATAAACGCAATCTTTGCTATCTCTATGGGCTGAAAATCTATGACCTTAAGGTCTATCCATCCTCTTGCTCCTCCACGCACTACACCAAGTCCTGGCACATACACCAAGAGCAGTGCAAATATTGCAACCGCATATATATGTTTGTAGTATTTTTTGAAGTCATCATAATTGATGATATTCATAGCTCCTACAAATATCAAGCCCAAAACAAACGATGCAAACTGTATAAAAAGTCTCTTGGGACTGGCACCGTCATTAACATGTATAGCTGATGCAATAAGCACTTCACCTATCAAAAACAACAGTGTTATTATAAATATCAGCGTCTTGTCAAATCCTTTATTATTATTCATTTTTCTATCCTATTTATTAAAGGCGATCTTGTAATTTCTCACATATCGCAAACTTATTTTCATATTTTTTATTTTTTAATCACTGTAATTATCTTATATGCTTGTTTTGAATGACTAATTAATAATCTTTTTTGTATTAACAATTAAGCACACCAAATCTGATGTGCTTAATGTCTTGTTGTAAATTATTAAAAAATCTTTTTTATCGGGATGTTCGCTATAAGCTGAGGTACTCCATCAGCATCTGTGCTGTCTTTTTTATTTACTATACTTATGTCTATATGTCCCTCATCCACTACCATATACTTGCTCAAAACAATAAGCAAATCCTGTTTTATCAACTCTTTTTTTTCAGCGGAAAAATCTCCTCTATCATGTATAAGAACCAATTTTAACCTATCTTTAGCTATTTCTCTTGACTGCTTACCAGAGGTCTTAAAAAAATTAAATAAATTCATGATTCAACCTCCTATTTCTTAAACAACGCCTTGAGTTTTTCAAAAAATGACTCTTGTACATCCAAGTCTACAAATTCCACCATTTCACCTTCAAGTCTTCTGGCTATATTTTTGTAAGCCTTCGACGCCAATCCTTTGTCTTCAAGTACGACAGGTTCACCCTTATTTGTGGAAATTACTATATTCTCATCGTCAGGCACAATACCGATTAAATCAATTCTCAGTATATCTATCATATCTTCTACATTAAGCATATTGCCTTGTTTTACCATATCTAATCTTATTCTATTTACTATCAATTTGGGATTGTTCAGTCCGGCAGCTTCAAGCATTCCTATTATTCTGTCTGCATCTCTTACAGCAGATACTTCCGGTGTAGTAACTACTATTGCCTGATTTGCTCCGGCTACTGCATTCTTAAATCCGTTTTCTATTCCTGCAGGGCAGTCTATCAGTACATAGTCAAACTCTGTTTGCAATTCCTCACAAAGTTCCTTCATCTGCTCAGGCACTATCGCATCCTTGTCTCTGGTTTGAGCCGCAGGTATCAAAAACAGATTGTTGAACCTCTTATCCCTTATCATAGCTTTTTGATAAGTACATCTTTTTTCTATTATATCTATAATATCAAATACTATTCTGTTTTCCAACCCCATTACAACGTCAAGGTTTCTAAGACCGATATCCGCATCCACTATCACCACTTTTTTACCGAGTGCACTGAGAGCACTACCTATATTAGCAGTAGATGTAGTCTTACCTACGCCACCTTTTCCTGAAGTAATTACTATAACCTTAGACATATGTCCCCCACATTTTAAAAAATTTGCTATGATACATTCTAAAACTTTTTACTTTATTTTAGATGAAATTCTAAAAGATATTTAATATTGTTGAATCTCTATCTTATTGTTTTGTATGCTTGCTATCTGTACACCTGTTGTCTTCTTATCGTTATCCTTGGGAGGTATCGCTATAAGTTGCCCTATCCTGAGCTGAGTTGCATTAATCTTATTTGATATTACCATAGCTGACCTGTCGCCCTTTACTCCGGCATTTGCAAAGCCTCTAAGCACTCCTATAACTATAATATTTCCAGTAGCTACAAGCTCAGCTCCGGCATTGACATCACCTATGACAAGTATATTACCGTCGTAGTTGACTGATACTCCGGATCTTAGATTATTTTTTATTATTTTTGTTCTGTACTCGCTCTCTTCTGCTATCTGAGAAGATATAAAGTCCACATCTGCCAATTTCTCAGCCTTGACATCTTTTATCTCCTGCATTATTTCCTGAGATTCTTCAATTGGCTTTTTATTTTCCTTTTTCTCGCTGTATTTTATGCCCAGTTTATTCTGCAGAAACTCTATTATCTTATCTATGTCTTCACCGCTCATAGTCGGTGCTTCTATCTTATTAACAGTTATTTTTTTTAATTCTTTTTTATTAGAAAAATCTTCATCTATAAATTTTACAGCTTCATCAAAACTGTTGCAGTTGACATAAAGAATAAACTGCGAATTTTGTGATTTTAACCTGACTATTTCCGCACCTTTTTGCATATTATCGGTAATTCACCTCTTGTTTTCACATCTTATACCTAAAAGCAATTAAATCTTCACAAACTATGTCGTTGTAGTAAATAAGTTTCCTTTAGTCTAATAAAGTCGACTTTTTTTAAATAAAAAAACAGACTCATCATCATTGAAAGAAAGGCATATTTGACATTTTCTACTATGTGATTAAAATAAAGTTATATACTATAAGAAAAATAAAATATATAATTTTATAAATAGCTTTTTGTATCATAATATTCATTGCAATATCAATATGACAGCTTGAAAATATCATCAAACTTTATTTGATTTACATATCTAATATAATATCATATTTTTACTTATTGTTCAATACAAACTAAAATATCTCCACTCTGTTTTCCAATGCTTTTGTAATAGTTACCTCGTCCGCATACTCGATATCTGCTCCCATAGGCAGTCCCCTTGCTATGCGGGTAATTTTTATATCAAAGGGCTTGAGCAGTCTTGCTATATACATAGCTGTTGCCTCTCCGTCAATGGTAGGATTGGTAGCAAGTATCACTTCTTTTATGTCATCGCTTGCCAATCTCTCTACGAGTTCTCTTATCTTGAGCATATCAGGAGTTATTGAATTACTTGGAGAAATCGTACCATGAAGCACATGATATTTGCCGTTAAACTCCTTTGATTTTTCCATCGCTATGACTTCTCTTGGACTTTCGACCACACAAATGACCTCGCCACTACGTTCAGTCGATGAACATATCTCACAAGGATTGCTGTCAGCTATGTTTTGACATATGGAGCAAAACTGTATCTTCTCCTTTGCTTCAAGTATGGATGATGAAAGAGCCTTTGCATCTTCGTCTTCCATATTTATTATGTGAAAAGCCAGCCTCTGGGCAGTTTTTTGCCCGATACCGGGCAATTTTGAAAGCTGTCTTATAAGATTTTCTATAGGTTTTGAAAAGTTACTCATCTTATTTCCTTTGCATAATTACATATAATTTGTAAATATCTTACAAAAAAATACGATAATTGTCAAATTGTATATTATGATTATAGAAGAAATTTGAAGCTTAAAACTTATACTAAAAAGCTGTTAAAAAGCTGTTGACTTATGTTGCAAAAAAAGTTATTGAAAAGCTCTGCAATGCATAGAATTATTTTAAATAAATACTTGATATTATAACTGGTGATTAGTATTAGATAATTTAGCAAGAAAATTGAGTTAATTTATAAATAGAAAAAGCAATAAATCCGCTAAATTAAGACTTATTGCTTTATTTTCTATTTTATCCCGTATTTTTCCACTATCACACTTATCTTTTCTTCAAATTCCCTCTTCTTATCTACATAAGATTTTAGGTCAATATCACCATTTTGTCTCTTTTCCCAAACATTGTCTTTTTCTATGTTTAAGTCCATAAGCTCCAATATTATATTTGAAGGAGTGTCAGGGTTGTTCTTTGATATTTCCAGATATTTTTCCACCTCTCTAAGTGACAATTCAAAAATGCGACTATTCTTGTTTATAGGCATAAAATATCTTGATACATCAGCATTGTACTCTTTTTCAAATTTTTCCCATGAAGCCCTGTCCAATATGATAAATCCCAAGGTATCACTGCCAAGATTTTCTATGAAAAGTCTTATCTCAAAGTCCGGCTTGATAAGTTCATTTACATATATTATAGTTGTGTCTCTATCCATTACTTCGCCATAAGGTATCATAAGCGACTTGTCTTTGTAAGAGATTATAATATCATCCCCGTAATCCTTGCCATTGTCCTGATGTGATACTGTTATAAGATTTCCTATTTTTTCATTCACATAGTCAATTATATCTTCATCGTAATCTCGCCAATCTACCCAAGTAAGGGCTTCTTCATCCCAAAAATCATCTAAAGATAGTGTTTTTTCCAAAAAGTCCCCTACTAATTTTGCAGTATTTTTCATATTTTACTCCAACTTTATTTAATTTTTAAAAATTCGGAATTTTTTTATTATTATATATCCGGTTTTAATACTATTATTTATTTACCCTATGAATAATTTTCATAAATAGTTTTAAAAAATTGTATATGACTAATGATTCTATTATAAATGTACAGAAAATACTTTATCAATTATTTTATTAGATTTAAGTATAAGATGAAATCATAGATAATTTATTGATTTATCACATCTATAATTATCTCTAATTTACAGCGTATTATTTATAGAATTTTCAGACTTTTCAAACTCTATGCTAAACACAAGCATATCATCTATAACTTCAGCACCTATACTTCCACCCATTTTTTCAGTCATACTCTTGGCGATAGATAGTCCCAGACCTGTAGATTTTGAAGAGCTTGCCCAGTTGACAGAATAGTTTCTCTCAAATATCTTGTTTGCTATATTCTTATCTGCATTTTCGTATAATGAATTGGAAAATTCTATCTTATAGCTGTTTTCATCCTCTTTTAGACTTATTCTTATCTTATCTATACCGTAAGAAAGAGCATTTTTGATAAGATTTGAAAATATTCTTTGGAGTGAAGTCCTATCAGATATCATATAGCAAGGCGATTCTACGATATCAACTTCTATAGTGGAGTATCTTTTTTCCAATTCCACATAATAAGCCGCTATCTGGGCTCTTAATATCTCAGACAGCGATATGGTAGTCAAGTTATACGGATAGTCCAAACTGTCTATAGAGCTTACCGTATAAAAATCTTCAATCAAGGACGACAGTGATATCGCCCTTGATTCTATAATTTTAAGATACTTTTGCCTATTTTCATAAGATACATCATCATCGTCAAGCAATATCTGAACATATCCGCTAATTGAGGTAAGAGGAGTACGAAAATCATGAGATATGGTAGTTACCATACTCTTAAAATTTTGCCTTGTCTCTTCATATTCTTTTTTTTGCCTGTGATGTTCCACTATTAATATGTTTATAGAGTCTATAAGCGCTTTTCCCAAGAAAAAGGAGTCTTTTTTTACCAGCCCTGTAGACTCAAACTTTGAATTTTTTTCTATCTGATAAGCCAATCTCTTCTGCTCGCTCTTGTGCCACATCACATAGATAAAAAAAGCTATGATGGAAACAAATATCCCTCCAAAAAAATATATCATATCTCACCCTAAAATAACTATCTTTGAAAATCATATATACTGTTAAAAACTTCTACTCTGTAGCAAAATCTCTATTTTTCAAAATTAGAAGTTGTAATATAAAGCTAAAGGCTATATAACACATTGCTACTATTAACAGCTGAGTAAGTGATCTAAGTTCATACATAGAATCTATATAATAAGTTGTAATCATATACTCCTTAACATATTTTAACGGCTTTATAAGCAGTGAAAAAAGCTCAACTATAGAGTCTATAAAGTTTGTTGCAAGTAATGATATAAAAAGTATTGACAAACCTGACTTTCTTGTCAAGACCAATATATTATACGATACCATAGTCATTGCAAAGCAACCAATGAAAGCCTTTAAAGAAAATGACAATATAGTTGGTATACTTGCATAAGAATTAAGACCTCCTTCAAATCCCTTAGTATTTATTGCCATGACTACAAAAAACACCATACCTAAGACTAAGAAACAAAACAAAGTATAGATTGCAAGCACTATACTTTTGGCAATCAGATAGAAAATCTTATTTGGCATCTTGGCAAACAGATGATGGATAGAACCTGATGAAACATCATCACAGTACACACGAATTAACGAAATAACTGAAATACCAATGGATACTACTGATAAGCCTGAAACCAAGATAAGTTTAAACCGAGAAGGAACTATCAAAATTCCTGAGAGCGTCATAGCCATAACAAAAATAAGCGTTGACACTCCAAGAAAAACCCATGTACTTTTACCCTTTGTCAATCTGTAAATATCTGCCATAACTATATTAAGCATTTTGAATACCTCCTATCATTTTTAAGAAAAATTCTTCCAGTGTTATTGAATACGGTGTGAGCTGATAAAGATGTAGATTGTTGGCATAAATCACATCAGCCACCAAATTAGGTGAATCTACATAGTCGGATAGGAGTATCTCATTTTTTGCATTAATAGTATAGTTTTTAGTATTAAGTTTTTCTTCCAATATTACTGTAGCTTTATTAGTGTCATTTGTCTTGATAAGTAATTGATGTTGACATTTTTTCTTAAGTTCTTCTTTTGTCAGCGTTTCAATCAATATCCCCTCATGTAAAAATGAGAATTTATTTGACAAGACTTCCAACTCACTGAGTATATGTGAGCTTATTATAAATGTTGTGTCATAGTTTCTGTTTATGTCCAATATCAGATTTTTCAAGTCGAATATCCCCTCAGGATCAAGACCGTTTAAGGGCTCATCCAAGATTATTATGTCCGGATATCCAAGCAGAGCACCTGCAATTTCAAGCCTTTGTTTCATCCCCATGGAAAAAGTCTTGACATTCTTTTTTATTCCTGACATTTTGAGCAAATCAAGCACTCTTGACACTTCTTTTTTCGCATCTGTAATACCTAACACCTTGCAACGATAGATAAGGTTTTCGTATGCATTCATATATGGATACATACTATGATCTATAAAAAAGCCTATGTTATTACGAGAAAGTGCCAAAGTATAGTCATTATGACTTCCTTGTACTGATATCTTACCGTTTGTAGGTGATATCATCCCCACCAAAGATTTTAGTAAGGTAGATTTACCTGCACCGTTCTTACCTATCAGCCCATAGATGTCTTTTTTTTCAATCTCAATATTTACATCTTTAAGAGCAAACTGTTTTTTATATTTCTTGCTTATATTTTCTATTGATATAATCGAGCTCATCTTCTTCCCCCTGTTTTTTATTTTTAATATCTTTATTGCTATTTAAATCATATTAATTTCAAACCCAACTTAAAAACAATCAGGTATTTTATAACAGAGATTATAAAAGCTCGAATTTACAAAAAAATTAAATCAAATATTAAATATTACTTAACTTTTAATCTAAAGCCAACTCCCCATACAGTATCAATTATGTCTTTTTGCATGTATTCCTTGATTTTAGAGCGAAGCCTTGATATATGGACATTGATGGTATTGTCATCCCCGTAGTACATGTCTCCCCACACCTTAGTATAGAGTATTTCCTTTGTAAATACTCTCTTAGGCTCATGCAAAAAAAGCGAAAGCATGTCAAATTCCTTTTGTGTAAGCGTAATAGGATTATCATCCACCAAAGCTGTCCTTGAAGATATATTCAAGGTCAAATTTTCAAACTTAATAACCTCTTCTTGAAAAGTATGGTTATCCATCTTCTTCCTAAGATGAGATTTGGCTCTTGCCTTGACTTCACGTACGTCAAACGGCTTTGATATATAATCGTCCGCCCCCATCTCCAAGATATCAACCAAGGTGTTGGTATCTCCCTTTGCAGTAAGGACAATGATTGGGACGGCTGATACCTGACGTATCTCTTTTATTATATCCTCTCCGTTTTTACCAGGTAGCATGAGATCAAGCAATATCAAGTCGAACTTATTTACATCGCTGTTAAAAATCATCATCGCTTCTGTGCCTGAGTAAGCACTTGTGACAGAATTTTCATTTTTCAGCAATTCACAAAGCAGCGAATTTATGTTATTATCATCTTCAACTATAAGTATTTCAGCCATACATCCCCCTTTTATCTTCAGGTCGATATCAATAAGCAGACATATATGTAATTTATAATTATATTACAAAATTTATTGTTACTGTCTCCTATTATATAAAATATCAATATTAAAACATATTACATAAACTAATTTTAACAAATCTTTCATAAAAAGTAAATATATAGCAGGTATTTTAATATCTTATTTACAAATAAAACTTTTCTTATTATAATGCAATAAGAAGAATTTATAATGAAAAGGTGATAGGATGACACTGCAACAGTTAAAATATGTAATTACAATAGCAAAATACAACTCAATGAATCAGGCTGCCAAGGAGCTTTTTGTATCTCAGCCCAATATGTCGGAGACAGTGAAAACTCTTGAGGATGAATTGGGCATAAAGATATTCAACCGTACCAACAGAGGTATAATAATTACACCTGAGGGAGAGGAGTTTTTATCTTACGCAAGACAGGTAGTGGAGCAATACTCTCTTTTAGAACACCGCTATATAGACAAACAGGTCAAAAAGAGATTCAGCGTATCTATGCAGCACTATTCTTTTGCTGTACAGGCCTTTGTTGACATGGCAAAAAACTACGACACTCAGGAATATGAATTTGCAGTAAGAGAAACCAAGACTTACGAGGTAATTGAAGATGTAAGCATAGGCAGAAGCGAAATAGGCATAATTTTTATGAACAACTTCAACAAGGATGTATTAAACAAGATACTCTCAGCCAATAAACTGGACTTTACAAAGCTTTTCGACTGCAAAATCTACGCCTATATATGGAATAAAAACCCTCTTGCCAAAAAGAAGAAAATTACGATGGAGGACTTGCAATCCTTTCCTTGTCTTGTATTTGACCAAGGAAAAAACAGCTCTTTCTATCTATCTGAGGAAGTGCTAAGCACATATGATTACAGCAGAAAGATAGTAGCAAACGACAGAGCGACAATGCTCAATCTAATGAAAGGCTTAAATGGATTTACGCTTTGTAGCGGTATAATATGCGAGGAGCTAAACGGAGATGAATATGTAGCTGTACCTGTATCGGTCAAGGAAAATATGACCATAGGCTATCTCACAAGAAAAGGCTCTATAATGAGCGAGCTTGCCAAAAAATATATCAAGGAACTTGCAGAGTTTAAGAAATTTGTCATGTAAATAACAACATAGTTTTTAAATAAGCATTTAATACAATAAGAAAATTTCTAATTATTTTCATTTATTATGTTCCGCTTTACAAAAACTTATACAAGGTCTATAATAAGGATGAGTTCAAGCAATAAAAAACTAAGTATGTAGTTGTATTTTGTATATATACTTTTAATAGCTAAGCTGATAAAACATAGAGGTGCAAGAGATGGTAAATGAATATATGAAACAAGAGACAGCTTTTAAGATATCTAATTTATTTTAATTTTTATAGATTATTGAAAGGAAGGTACACTTATGAATGCTTTAATGGATGACAACAGCTTGAACATGAGCGGTTATAGTATCGAGGAGATACAAATAGGTATGAAGAGGAGCGTTTCAAAGACTATTACTGAAACTGACATCTACAATTTTGCAGGTATTATCGGTGATATCAATCCTCTACATGTCAATGAAGAGTATGCAAAGAACACAAGATTCAAAACAAGGATAGCCCACGGCATGCTTACTGCATCATTTTTCTCAACTTTGGTAGGAATGTGTATTCCAGGTGCTGATGCCATATACCTGGGACAAAATTTAAAATTTCTCTTACCTGTAAAAATCGGTGATACCATTACTGCCACAGGCGAAGTAACTAAGATAATCCCTGAAAAAAAGATAGCCTATATGAAAACTACAGTAGTAAATCAAAGAGGTGAAACTGTAATAGAAGGTGAAGCAACTGTTATGGCAACAAAATAAATTTGATATAATACATGAAGCTCCGCTTGAAAATCAAAGCGGAGCTTTTATTTAATTTTCTTCCAATACCTTATTATAGCACCTTCCACAGACCTGCATATATTTAGTATCACCTGTTTCCACCACACTGCCACTTTCTGCGGAAGTTATCAACTTATCATTGATATACAACAGGTGAAATACAGCCTTTTTCTCACCGCAGATCTCGCATATGGTCTTGACCTCCTCAAGATTGCTTGCGTGAGCCATTATATAAGCAGAGCCTTCAAAAGGATTGCCAAGAAAATCAATCTTAAGACCGTAGCACATTACAAGCTTATCATATTTATAAGCAAGGGCTGAAAATTGCTTTGCCTGTTCCTTAGTCAAAAACTGCACCTCATCCACCAAAATTACATCTATCTTTTTATTTTCTCTTTTTTCCTTTTCCATCACAAGGTTAATCACATCAGTATCCTTTTCCATTAAAGTCGCATCTACAGAAAATACATCTGACAATCTTGTCTTGATGATTCCCACATCTCTGGTATCAAATGCAGGCTTTAATATCAGCACATTCTTACCGTTTTGTGTATAATTATAATTAACTCCCAGCAAATTCAATGACTTGCCGGAATTCATAGTTCCATATCTGAAAATCAACTTTCCCATTATATCCCCTAAATATCTTAAGCTAATACTTTTTATTAAAAGTCTCAATTTGATTTATAACTTTATATACACTGCTTTTTTGCAATGCCTTCACATTTTTTAACTGAGTTTTTAAAAAAATTTTATAAAATTTCCATATAATTCTAACACGACAAAGAGAAAAAATAAATATAATGTTTTATAAAATAATAAGTTCAAGTTTTTAAAAAACATCAAATTTAAAAAGAAAATTGACTTTATAGCATTTGAAATAATTTAAAGTCAATGATATAATGGGGCTTTGAAGATAGCTTATACTATTTAAGTATCAATAAAAGAAAATAGCTAAACCTAAGTCATAACAAAGTATAGATAATTTTTTTAAAATGATTGAGTAAAAATATACTCACAATATAAAAAAAGTGGTATAATATATTTTATTTTTTACAAACTAAAGCATTATTTGGCATCGCAGGAGGAAAATATGATTTTGGGATTTGACGAGGCAAAATATCTTGATGAACAGTCAAAGCACATTCTCGAAAGAGTGGAACAATTTAATAAACTGTATCTTGAGCTTGGTGGGAAACTGCTGCACGATACTCACGCCGCAAGAGTATTGCCTGGATATAACGAGAACACCAAAATAAAACTCTTGCAAAAACTAAGGGATGATTTGGAAGTCATCATCTGCGTATATAGCGGACATATAGAAAACAACAAATTAATAGGCGATTCAGGCATAAACTATGAGATGGCGACATTCAGATTGATAGATGACCTTCGCAAATACAATTTGCACGTCAACTCTGTAGTCATCACAAGATATGAAGAAAAGCCTCTTACAGACATATTTATAAGAAAGTTAAAAAGAAGAAATATAAAGACTTACAAACACAGAGCTATCAAAGGCTATCCTACAGATGTTGACATAGTGGTAAGTGAAGACGGCTACGGCAGAAATCCGTACATACCTACCACAAAAAAGATAGTCGCTGTAACAGCACCGGGACCCGGAAGCGGAAAGCTTGGTACCTGTCTTTCGCAGCTCTATCATGAATTTGCACAAGGCAATAATGCCAGCTATGCAAAATTTGAAACCTTCCCTGTATGGAATATGCCGCTTAAACATCCTGTAAATGTCGCATACGAATCTGCAACAGCAGATTTAAAAGATATCAACCTTATAGACTCCTTCCACATGGATGCCTACAACGAGATAGCCGTAAACTATAACAGAGATATAGAAAGCTTTCCCTTGCTCAAAAAGATACTGGAAAAGATAACAGGCAAGGAATCCATATACAAATCTCCGACAGATATGGGAGTAAATAAGGTAGCCTACGGAATAATAGATGACAATGTCATACAAGAGGCTGCAAAACAGGAAGTAATCAGAAGATATCTAATTGCAAAGTCCGACTATATAAAGGGCAACTGCGATATGGATGTTATAGACCGTCTCAAGATACTTATGGAATCACTGGAGATAAAGGAAGAAGACAAAAAGACTATAATACCTGCAAGGCAGAAGGCTGAAAAATTGAAGCCTACAATGAAAGTCGATGAAGTAGCAAGCGTCATAGCAATAGAACTTGATGACGGAAAAATAATCACAGGAAAGACTACAGATCTTATGGAATCGTCAGCCACAGTAATGCTCAACGCACTTAAATATCTGGCAAATATAGATGATGATATGCTCCTGCTTGCACCACTGATATTACAGCCTATTACTGAGCTCAAATCAAAGGTCAACGGAGAAGAAGACTCACTGCTAAACTTGGAAGAAGTCTTGATTGCCTTAAGTATCTGCGCTGTAACCAATACCATGGCTGAAAAGGCTCTGTCAAAGATAGATCTGCTCAGAAACTGCAAGGCACACTCAACTACTATAATAAGTCTGACAGATGAACAGATGTTTGCCAAACTCGGTATACAGATAACAAGCGATCCTGTATTTGCAAATACGAACTTATACTATAATATGTAATTAATATAATTTAGCAGCTTAAATATGGAGGATATAATGGAAAAATATAATTTTAAAAAGATAGAGAAAAAATGGCAGGATATATGGGACGAAGAAGGCTGTTTTCACGCTGAAGATAACAGCGACAAACAAAAATTCTACCCCTTGGTTGAGTTCCCCTATCCATCAGGTCAAGGTCTGCATGTAGGTCATCCACGTTCTTACACTGCCCTTGATATCATAGCAAGAAAGAAGAGATTGGAGGGATACAACGTACTATATCCCATAGGTTGGGATGCTTTTGGGCTACCTACTGAAAACTACGCTATAAAACATAAGATTCATCCGAAAAAAGTAACTCAAGACAATATAGCCAACTTTAAAAGACAGTTAAAATCACTTGGGCTTTCTTTTGACTGGTCAAGAGAGATAAATACAACAGATCCTTCATATTACAAATGGACTCAGTGGATTTTTCTAAAACTTTTTGAACATGGACTTGCATACAAGAAAAAAATGCCTATCAACTGGTGCCCTTCATGTAAGGTAGGACTTGCAAATGAAGAAGTTATAAACGGACAGTGCGAAAGATGTCACAGTCAGGTAGTAAGGAAAGAAAAAAGCCAATGGATGCTTAAAATTACAGACTATGCAGAAAAATTACTTGATGATTTGGACTTAGTAAACTTCATAGAAAGGGTAAAAATTCAACAGTCAAACTGGATAGGTCGCTCTTACGGTATGGAGGTTGACTTCAAATTTTCAGACAGAACTCTTACAGTCTTTACTACAAGATGCGATACAATTTTTGGTGCCACTTACATGGTACTTTCTCCTGAGCACCCTATGCTTGAAGAACTCAAGGATAAAATCAAAAACTATGATGATTTAATAGCTTACAGGGAAGAATCAGCAAAGAAATCCGACTTTGAAAGGACAGAGCTTGCAAAGGATAAGACAGGTGTTAAAATAGAGGGTCTTACAGCCATAAATCCTCTTACAAATCAGGAAATTCCTGTATTTATATCTGACTACGTACTTATGAGCTACGGTACAGGTGCTGTAATGGGCGTACCGGCACATGATGAGAGAGACCATGAGTTTGCAAAGAAATTCAATCTTCCTATAGTGGAAGTAATCTCAGGAGGACAAGATGTACAGGAAAAGGCACATATTGACAAAAGTGACAATTCAAAACTTGTAAACTCAGGAGAATACAGCGGACTTACAGTAAAAGAAGGTATAGAAAAAATAGGTGAATTTATAGAAAAAAACGGCTTAGGACATAAAAAAGTAAACTTCAAACTAAGAGACTGGGTATTTTCAAGACAAAGATACTGGGGAGAGCCTATTCCTATAGTACACTGCGAACATTGCGGATATGTAGCTCTACCTGAGAGTGAGCTTCCTCTTACATTACCGGAAGTTGACAGCTATGAGCCTACTGACAATGGAGAGTCTCCACTTTCAAAATTAACTTCTTGGATAAATACAGTTTGTCCTAAATGCGGGGGACCTGCAACAAGAGAAACAGACACAATGCCACAATGGGCAGGCTCATCTTGGTATTTCTTAAGATATATCGACCCTCACAATGACAAGGAATTTGCGTCAAAGAAGGCTCAGGAATACTGGATGAATGTAGACTGGTACAACGGCGGAATGGAGCATACTACGCTTCACTTGCTATACTCAAGATTCTGGCATAAATTCCTATATGATATAGGAGAAGTTACTTCTAAAGAACCTTATGCAAAGAGAACTTCGCACGGTATGATACTTGGCGAAAACGGGCAGAAAATGTCAAAATCACTTGGCAATGTCGTAAATCCTGACGAGATAGTGGACACTTACGGCGCTGACACATTCAGAACATACGAGATGTTCATAGGCGACTTTGAAAAGAAGGCTCCTTGGTCATCACAAAGTATCAAAGGAAGCTTCAGATTCGTCGAAAGATTGTGGAATATGCAAGAGCTTGTAAGTGATGAGCCTTCAAGCGATAAGATAAGAAAGTCTTTGAACAAGACTATCAAAAAAGTAAGCGAAGACTATGAAAACTTAAAGGCAAATACTGCAATAGCTGCAATGATGGCATTTTTAAATGAAGTTTACGACGAAAAGAAAATCAGTAAACAAGACTACCTCACTTTATTAATACTTGCAAACCCTGTAGCACCGCACGTTACTGAAGAAGCATGGCAAATAGTAAATGCAGACGGCTCAATGCTACACAATGCAAAATGGCCTGTATGCGACGAAAAGATGTTAGTTGATGATGAAATAGAAATACCTGTACAAATAAACGGAAAGGTAAAGGTAAGCATAAATGTAGGAGCAGATGAAAATCAGCAAAGCATCTTGGCAAAAGCTAAGGAAAATGAAATAATTAAGCCCCTTTTAGATGCTAAAACCGTAGTTAAAGAAATCTACGTTCCAAAGAAAATTATAAATATAGTGGTAAAATAGAATATAAGTGCATAAAATAAGGCAGATAAATGTATCTGCCTTATTTTATTATGGTGTTAATATAACTTATTACTACTTAGAATTTAAAATTTCATTGTTTATTTATACTACAATCTAATAAAATAATGGATAAATCTTTTTCAGTGCATTTATAATAAACTCATAAATCATATACTACTTTGTAAATTATTTATGAAAATTATCCATAGATTAAATAGATAATAGTATTACTCAACTTTTCCACATGAAAAACATATTAAAGACATTGAAATTTGAGTATATTTTAAAAATATAATTTTATTCTTGAAATAGTTTTTTTGGTGCTTTCATTTTTTGATAAATATGCAAATTTCAATAAATATTATTTAGAAAATTGTGTGTCAAGTAATGCATTAAAAAATCAACAAATACCCAAATTTCAAGAGAAATTAAGATAATTTTAGTGGGAAAGTTGAGTTATTTACATAAAATAGCTTTGCTGTTTTAAAATTTTTATACTAAAATTTTTATTATCATTTTGATAATTTAAAAACTCATATATATTTTTTATAATAATCTATATATTTTGTTATAAAACAAAAAACTAATAAACTTAGCACCTTAGGATATTATTCAAGTTTTTATGAATTAAATTTAAATATTTTCATATATAGTTCTAAAATGTTACTATAAAATTCATATTATCCAAACTAAAAGTACAATGGATAAATCAATGTTTCTTTTTTTATTATTTTATGTTATAATCCTTTTATCACATTATTTTAAAAGTACAAAAAATTTCCAAAAATATTTTTGAAAAATACATAGCATAGAAAAATCTGATTTTTATATTTTTGATAAAAATAACATTTTTATATCTAAAATTCAAAAATATGGAAAGAGAGTTTACAAGTTATATTATACTAATTTACTACTTATTATATTTATTAGCTTATTACAAGATAATTATATTATTCAACTAAGTAATTTCATTGCAATATGATTTCATGTGTTTATAGGAGTTTTTAGTATAATCAAAATATTATTGACCAATTTTGATATGCTGACTTTTCAGTAATATCATTCTATTATAGGATATGATTGGCATTATAAATACATCGGGGAGGGAAATATTGATGTACAGTTTTACAGTAAACGGCAAGTTGGTTCAAACTGAAAAAGATGTGTCATTGCTCAGATTTATGCGTGACGATTTAAAACTCAAATCTATAAAAGACGGTTGTAGCCAAGGGGCATGTGGTACTTGTACCATAATAATCGACGGCAAGGCGACAAGAGCCTGTATTTTGACTACAAAAAGAGCAGAGGGTATGAATATAGTTTCTGTCGAAGGAATGAGTGATTTTGAAAAAGAAGCCTTTGTCTATGCTTTTGGAGCAAAAGGCGCAGTACAATGCGGTTTTTGTATTCCGGGCATGGTAATGTCAGGTAAGGCTCTACTGGACAAAAATCCGGATCCTACTGAAGATGAAATAAAAGAAGCCATAAAGACAAATATTTGTAGATGTACAGGATATAAGAAGATAATAGAAGCTATCGACTTGGTAGGACAAATACTAAGAGGAGAAAAAAACATAGACGAAGAACTTGAAAAAGGTGACAATTTCGGTGTAGGTTCAAATGCATTCAGAATAGATGTAAGAGAAAAGGTGCTTGGATACGGAGAATACTGTGATGACATTGAAATGGAAGGAATGCTTCATGTTTCAGCAGTAAGAACTAAATATCCAAGGGCAAGAATACTTGATATAGACTTCTCAGAAGCTTTAAAACTCGACGGAGTAGTTGCAGTATACACTGCTGAAGACGTACCTAACAATAAGGTAGGACATATTCAACAGGACTGGGATGTAATGATACCTAAGGGCGAAATCACAAGGTTTATGGGCGATGCTCTCTGTCTTGTAGTAGCTGAAAGCGAAGAGATACTTAAAAAAGCTAAGGCACTCGTAAAAGTGGAATATGAGCCTCTTGAGCCGGTAAGAAACATAGATGAAGCAAAGGCTGAAGGTGCTCCAAGCGTTCATCCTAACGGAAACTTATGTCAATCACGTCACGTTACAAGAGGAGATGCTAAGATAGCTATAGCAAACTCAAAATATTCAGTTACGGAAACATTTGACACTCCATTTACAGAACACGCATTTTTGGAACCTGAATGTGCAATAGCATTCCCATATAAGGATGGCGTGAAAATTTACAGTACGGATCAAAGTGTCTTTGACACAAGGAAAGAAGTAGCCATAATGTTTGGCTGGGATGTTGAAAAAATAGTCGTAGAAAATAAACTTGTAGGTGGTGGATTCGGCGGTAAAGAAGATGTTTCAACTCAACATATAGCAGCTCTTTGTGCAGTAAAATTAGGTAGACCTGTAAAGGCTAAATTTACCAGAGATGAATCTTTGGCATTCCACCCTAAACGTCATGCAATGCACGGTATCTTTACACTTGCTTGCGATGAAAACGGAATATTCACAGGACTTGACTGTGATATCTACTTTGATACAGGTGCTTATGCCTCACTTTGCGGACCTGTACTTGAACGTGCCTGCACTCACTCTGTAGGCCCTTACTGCTACCAAAATACTGACATAAGAGGGTACGGATACTACACAAACAATCCTCCTGCAGGTGCATTTAGAGGCTTTGGTGTGTGTCAAAGTGAATTTGCTCTTGAATCTTGCATAGACCTCCTTGCGGAAAAAGTCGGTATATCACCTTGGGAAATAAGATACAGAAATGCTATAGAACCCGGAAAGGTATTGCCTAACGGACAAATAGCTGACTGCTCTACAGCTCTTAAAGAAACTTTGGAAGCAGTAAAGGATGCCTATGATAAATACTATCCTAACGTTGGTATAGCATGTGCTATGAAAAATTCAGGCGTAGGCGTCGGTCTTCCAGATACCGGTCGTGCCAGACTTAGGGTAAATGACGGAATAATAGAAATATACTGCGGTGCTTCCGACATAGGTCAGGGATGTGCTACAGTATTTATACAAATGGTAGCTGAAACTCTAAATCTACCTAAGTCAAAGATAGTAAGTATGGGTAGTAACTCTGAGCTTGCTCCTGACTCAGGTACAACATCAGGCTCAAGACAGACTCTTATAAGTGGTGAAGCCATAAGAAGAGTTTCACTTGAACTCAAAAAAGAACTTGAAGAAGCAGGAGGAGACCTTAACAAACTAAACGGAAGAGATTACTATGCGGAATACTTCGAGCCTACAGATAAACTTGGTGCTGATGTACCTAACCCTAAATCTCACGTTGCATACGGTTTTGCTACACATTTGGTAGTCCTTGATGATGAAGGAAAGGTTACAAAGGTCTTTGCAGCTCATGACTCAGGTAAAGTTGTAAACCCTATATCAATACAAGGTCAAATTGAAGGTGGAGTGCTTATGTCACTTGGATATGCACTTACTGAAGATTTTAAACTACAAGATTGCGTACCTAAGTCAAAATTCGGAACCCTTGGTCTGATGAAATCTACAGATATACCTGAAATCCATGCAATCTACGTCGAAAAAGAAGAATTACTTGGTGTAGCATACGGCTCAAAGGGTATAGGCGAAATAGCAACTATCCCTACTGCTCCTGCTGTGCAAAACGCATACTATAAGAGAGACGGTAAACTAAGACCGAAACTTCCTATGGACGACACTTATTACTCAAATAAAAAGAAAAAATAATTAGAGGTTTTAAAATGAAACTTAAGGTGAAGTTTGAAAATGAAGTATGCCAAGATTTTGAATTTGTAGGAGAAAAATCCGATTGGATAGATCTCAAAGCTGCTCAGGATTACGAGTTGAAACAATTCGAGCATAAGCTTATCAACTTGGGCTTTGCATTACAACTGCCTGATGGATATGAGGCTCATATAGTGCCTCGAAGTTCCACTTTCAAGAATTTCGGCATATTACAGACAAATTCTATGGGAATAATAGACAACTCTTACTGTGGCGATGGGGACTATTGGAAATTACCTGTCATAGCTATGAGAGATACTGTCATCAAAAAAGGCGACAGGATATGTCAGTTTCGAATAATGGAAAAGATGAGTAATATAGAAGTGGAAATAGTAAAGACACTTGGAAATGAAAACCGTGGCGGTTTTGGCAGTACAGGAAAAAATTAAAAAATTAAGTAATACTAAAAACCTATCAAAAAGCCTTGTAATTTTATTACAGCAATATTATTGATAATCTGCAAAACAAATAATTCGCTAAAATAACAATCTTGGCATTATAAGTGGTGATTAGTATAAATTCATAAGCTTGCTATATTAAATATCAAGTTTAAAAAAGCTCCCAAAACGGGAGCTTTTTTGCATATACAATTTAGTTTTCAATAATCATACTATTATCTTATACTAAAAACCATTAAAAAGCCATGTAATTATATTACAGTAAAATTATTGATAATTCACAAACTATAATATATTAGTCATTAATACTTGACATTATAAATAGTAAATTAGTATAAGATTAAATATTTACTATCTTAGAGTTATGTCTCCTCTAAGTCTACCATCTTTATAGTCGTAGCTTGCTATTTCTCTATCTCTGTTTGAAGAGTCATACATTACTATATAAACATCTACATTTTTAAAACCGTCTTGCTTAGTTATTTCATAAGCAATATTTTCAGCATATCTTTTAAACTCTCTATCTGCTGAACTTGAGTTGCTGTTTTTAATATAGTCAAGATCAGATGTGTTTAGACCTTTTACATATACCTTAACGTCAAAGCTTCTTCTACCGTAGTCAAATGTAAGATTTACATCAAAAGTTCCCTTTCCTATATTTATTCTGTTGAAATATCTGTCCTTGTTCATATCATATTCCAAATCAGAAACTTTCTTCCTTACATCTCTGTCACTTGAATCAGCTGTAGTACCGTTTTTCTTCAAAGTGGCATTTTCATCGGTAAGTTTCTTTACAGATTCTTCCAATTCCTTAATCTTTGTGTCTTTTTGAGCACTTTCTGTCGCCATTTCGTTCAACTTTTGTTCATAATATGTGCTCTTATCTTCTACTTGTGATGTAGCAGGAGTTACTCTAAGTTCAGAGTTTATTCCTCCGTTTGAAGGTATCCATTCCACCTTTGCTATCCCCAAGTCGCTAAGTGTTGAAATAGGTACATACACCCTTGAGTTGGCAATGAAAGGTTTTTTAGTAATATCGCTGATATATTGTATTGCTCCATTTACCTTGAAAGAAAAAGTATCATAGTATGCTTGTTGAGCCACAGGAGCAGCAGCATAAGAAGAGCTCACTGTCAAAAGACCGAGCAACATTGAAGACGCTATGGCTTTTTTAAATATTGATTTTTTCATCATTTTACCTCCACATTTTTCGTTTTATATGTAAAACTTTTAGATTTTACCATAATTATTATACTATAATTTCATATCTTTGAAATTTACAATACGATTACAGTTATTGTTACATAACTGTAAATTTACTTTTTTAATCTTGTATGTTAAAATCTCGCTATAGATATTTTTTATTATGATAGTTGTAAATAAGTGAGATGTAGCTGTATGCTTCACGCTTAAAAATTTTAAATTAGGAGGCTGTAATGAACAAAAAAGATGCAAGAACTATTGTAAGGTTTATAAACTTTCTTTTTATTTTATTTTTGATAGTTTTCTATAATCTACCAGTCTTTAATACTATTGTAAATTCAGTAAATGACCAGTCAACTGCAAGAATGCTTTTTGTAATTTTCATACTTACTATGATTTATAGATTTATAAACAATGATATATTGACATTGTTGGAAAATCGTGCTTCTGAAAAATAATATTTTTATACTCAAAGCGAAATATTGATGACTTGTTAAAATAGCCATATTGGACATGGCTATTTTTTTGTGCATTATTACATAGCAAATTTATAATTATCTATAAAATTTTTATTTAAAATATAAAAATAATACCAATTAATGACGATAAATTATTGATGAAAAATTTATGGAATTTTTATACTTTTGAAAAGTTTAATCTTATAATCTTACTATAATGAAGTACAAATTAAGATTTAAAACAAGTATAAAATCAATGTGTATCCCTATTTTCAAGAAATATAATACTAAAATCTAATAAAATAACGGATAAATCTTTTTCAGTGCATTTATAATAAAGTCATAAATAATATGCTACTTTAGTGAATTACTTATGAAAATTATCCATAGATTAAATAGATAATAGTATAAAGTAAAATAACATCTTGAAAATATAAACAATATCTAAGTTTTAGGAGGAATTATGAAAGGAAGACTAAGAAAAATCATTTCTTCACTTATGATTTTCGTGATGATTTCTTCTGTGATGCCAAGCAATATTGCAAATGCTGCACCAAAGAACATCACCATTACAAATTTTGACTATATTCAGGAGAACAAACAGGGCTCAACAAGTGTGAGAATAGTAATGCAAGGTAGCAACTTCTTACAAGCTCTTTCTGCCACTTCCGAAGAATCAGTGATTAAGGACATCCTTGTAAGATCAGGTTCTGAGGCAAAATCGCTGATGCAAGGCGAGGCATCAAGACAGGGTGTAAAGGTGGAAGTAACTGACTCACTGATTACTATCACAGCTCCAAAGACCGGAGACTTTACCACTTTGAACGTCGATACAAACGGCGTGAGTAACATAATAATCAATACAAAGAGTTATCTCCCTGTGACAAACTACAGCTTTGACGTGCAAATCAATAAACTTCCGTCAATGCCGGGAAGTTTGGATAATAAGAGAAACTATGTCGGTCAGGAGCTGACTATAGAGGGAGAAAATTTTACAGGAGTTGATAATGTAGTAATAGCAGGAGCATCACATCAAACAGGTGCAATGCAAGTCCTAAGCGACACTAAGATAAAAATCAACAAGCTTATAAAGGGAACACTCAACAAATCAGAAAAGATACAGTTTATAAAAAAAGATACTCTATCAAATACTACTACCCCATCAGACGTTTCAAAGCCAAAACCTGTAATTAAATTTACATCAGAATATGTAGACAAGGTAACGGTATTTGAAAAGCTGAAAAATATGGACGAACTTGAGGTATTACCTTCAGAAGGACCGGCAAGGGTATCAAGTAAGATTACAGTAAGAGCCAAAAACGGAAATGCTGTACTTGAAAATATATTCAATGTCAACAATCAACTTTTTTTGAGAAAAGAAACTAACGGCAAAGAAGAAGAAATCAAACTCAACAATGTAAAACTTGTAAAAAATTCTACAGGCAAGGTAATAGCAATTGAAGGCTGGACTCCACTATGGACTAAGGACGTACCTACTACTTGGAATCTCATAGTAAAAGATACAGGCAACCCTACATCGGAAGGTGTTAAGGAAAATGCCTTTACCTTCGTATCATCAAACCCTGCACCGCAAATCACAGGTATTTCACCATCTGAAGGTGGAGATACAGGCGGAACTGACGTAATGATTACAGGTAGAAATATAATAAATGTCAACACTCCGGGCATCAAGATGGCAACAGGCGAAAAAATAGTACCAAATCAGGCAACAACAAGGGAAAACAACGACACCTTAGTAGTGAAATACAATATGGCAAATGCGCCTAATGCTAAATACGGACAAAAGCAGATTACTAATATCACAAGGAAGATAAAGGTAAGAATTGCATCTATGACAAGTGCAAATGCCGGAGATATAAAGATAGCAAATACCACTCCAAAGGCAGGAGAAGATTTTAACGGTAAAAAATACGGCAAGTATCACTATACTTCACCAGGAGCGGACGCCATAGTTGTAACTACTACAAATGCCTCTACATCAGGACCGCAAGACGTAATATTGGAAATGGACACTGTATTTTCATTTTCTGACGGCAGTCAAATTACTATACCTGAGGCTACAAAATACGCATCATTTACCTACAACGAAAAAAATCCTACTCCAAAGATAAAAGAAGTTGAGATTAGCTACGGATACTTCAACGACTCTGCGGAAGAATCTCAGCCACCTGCAGGCGGAGATGATGGTATAAAGCCCCTAATGCTAAGAATAGAAGGAGAAAAGTTCGAGGCTTATAAGGGAGCTGACGGAAAGATGAAGTTCCCACAAGTTGACTTTATTCTTCCTGACAATACCGTACTTCCTGTAACTTCATCTACTGCTAACGACGATACCAAGGTACTCGACGAAAAAGGCAACCCTATAGACGGTATATACAACAAAGTCGGCACTACTTTAGTAGTATCGGTAATACCGCCTACATCTGACAAATACGGTCTTAGAAGACTTATAGGCTCAAATCAGGAGCAACCGGGAGGATACAAAAACCTTGAAGGTATAATACAGGTGACAAACCCTTCAGGCAACCACAACACAGCAAGTGCTGACAGCGTAAAATTTGAATTTAGAAGACCTACAGAAGGCTCATACACAGACACAAACAGCAAGCAACCTACAATTACTCAAGTGCTTTACAACAAGGCACCACTCAAAAAACTGCCGTCTGACACAAATTCGGAGATAGAAATAAGAGTAAAGGCAGTAGCCGGAATATCCGATTCCAAAAAAATACTATTGACAGTAGATGGTAAAGACATCAGCAAAAATATCAAATCTACAAAATTGGACGGGGAAGAAACTGTAATAATTGCAACAGTGCCAAAAGGTTTTGTAGGAAAGTCAAGATTGCAGGTGATAGTACCTGAAGGTCTTATGGACTCTTACCAAATCATATTCGACTCTGTAAGAGGACCTGAGATAAAAGAGCTTATACCAAGCGAGGGCGACAAGTCCACCATAGTAGTAATAAAAAGAGATACACAGGCAAATGAAGTAAGCTTCAAAACACCTTTAGAAAACTCTAATAATGAAAGCGAGAAAAAAGGCTCACTCGTACTTTGGAACGGTCAAGACATCAACGAACTTTTCAACGGATATGACAAAAGCGGAGGCACTATAAACTTCCAAACAAGTGACGTCTTTACAAACTTCAAACAAAAAGATAAGAACTCTCCGTCATCTCCTGTAAAAGTTGCCGGAAAATACGTTTATGTCGTGGACGCCGACACCATATATCTGCAAATTCCAAACGACACAAATCTAAAAGAAGGAAGCTACAATATACAAATCAAGAATCCTGATGGGAGTGAAAGTAGCGACTCAAAGATTTTCAAGATTAAAGATACCATAGATAAGACTAAGATACTGAGCATTTCACCTAATACCGACGACATCAAAGGCGGAATAATAGCTACTATAAAAGCCGGCGTAAAGGACAATATCCAAACCAACTTCAAGGGCGGTGTAGACGTATACATCGGCTCGCAAAAGGCTGAAATAGTAGGATATGACATCGACAACAAAGAAGTCTATGTCAAAATACCACCGCTAACTGACTTCAAATTCCCAAATACACTGGGAGATAAGGTAGAATCATACACAGTGCCTGTAACAGTGCAAAACAAGGTCAACAAATCTACAGACACTGTAAACAACGGATTTATCTATCTAAATCCTAACTACGACATGAAAATAACTCAAATCTATAACGAAAAATTCTCAACAGATCCTACAAATGCTGACGCAAACAAGGGTGTTGAGGGAGATTACTTAGTAATTCGTGGAGAAAATCTAAGACTTGAAACCGCCAGCAACGGCAAATATATATTGCCGAAGGTAATGTTCGGCTACAATCTCGCAGATGAAGTAACAGCATTTGGAGCAAAGAACGTCAAGAGTGACGGCTCTCCGCAAACAGACGCACAAGGCAGGGCGGAACTTGAATGGATAAAGGTAAAAGTTCCTAAGCAACCTACCCTAAGCTCCAACTCTGATAACTCAGTGGATATTCTCGTGCAAAACCCTGACGGAGCAAAGACTATCAAACAAAAAGGCTTTATTTACAAAAAGTCTAAACCTTCAATCAATCAAAACTCTTCAATCTTGCAAGCATCAAGATTCCATGACGTCATCACGGTAAGAGCCAAGGACATCAACAAAAGCGGACTTACTGTAGCCTTTGGCGACAAGACTTATGAAAAAGAGCTAAGTTCTACAGCAATGGAACTGGAAACAAGCAAGGAACTTGAAAAAATAGTAATCAAATATATTCCTAACACTCAAAATAATATAGAAATATACTACAAAAAGGCTGACGGTAGTCTAATGCTTATGACTGATACGGAAAATACTCAAGGCGGTAAGACAAGATTAAAAGCCATAGGCGATAAATTAATCGTAGGTCTTAACTGGAAAAACCCTGCCTACCATTCTACGGAGATAACGAAAAATCCGTCACTTGTAGCATCACTTAATACCGAGTATATGGAGATAAGCTCTACCAACAAGGCACCTAATGTCAATACCTTGGTCGTAAGACGTGGCCTTGGAAAACTCACAGATTTCAAGGGAGATACAAGCTCAGGAGAATCTACACTTACAATACAGACTCCATACTACGAAAAATCTGAAACTACTACTATAGAGCTGATAAACACTGATGGCTCATCAGCAAAGGCGCCGTTTAAATTCCACGGCGGACTTACTTCTCCACAGATAGACGACATCAACGGTACAAAATCAAGGAATGTGACAATACAAGGCAAATCTGTAAGTGCAAAGGTCTATACTACAGATATAAGCTCAGAAACGGAAATAACAATAGAAGGTAAGAACTTCAAAGACGTACAAAGAGTGCTTGTAGGTGAAAAAGAAGTGGAAATAATCAGCGTATCCAACGACTATACTAAGATAAAAGTAAAGGTTCCAAAAGGAGACGCATCACAAACAGGTATACCGCAAAGCGTTACAGTAGTTACAAAAGACGGTAGCGGATACTCTGACAAGTCAACTCCACCTGTATACTTTATGTTTATCCAAGCAGGCACAAAAGCCGTCCTAAAAGACATCAGCCCTGCCAAAGGTCCACAAACAGGCGGAACTAAGGTTACAATTACCGGTACTGACTTTTCTGATATTGACGAATTCGGTACAAAAGGCGAAATCGAAGTGTATTTTGCAGGTAAAAAAGGAACTGTAAACAAGCTGATAACAAATGAAAAAGGCGAGATAACAGGACTTATCGCCACTACTCCGTCTGTAGAAACAATAGACGACAAAAGCACTGTAGTGGTAAAAAATGCAGATGAAGGACGCTCTGAAGGTCTGCCATTTAAGTATATTTCACAACCTGTAATTGACAAAATTGAAGGCGACTTCTCATTTTATGCAGAGGCAGGCGAAGATAATACAAGTGCAAAAATCACTATAACAGGTAAGAATTTTTACAATCCTAAAAAGTTGATAATAGGCGGAAAATTAATAAGAATAGAAAAAAATAACGACAAAGTCGACAAAGCACTTATGCTTGGAGTAAAATCAGACGGCTCAAACCAATATATGGAGATAGAAAAAAATGCCGACAAGACTGATACAGGTCTTGCTGTAGAAGTAAAATCTGAAAGCCCAAGCAAGTCTCAAGACAAGTCAAATGAAAAAAATACGACTTCATTTACAGTGGAACTGCCGTCAATCACAGCAGAACAAATGGAAAATATGAAGGACAAAAAAATATTTGTAATAAATGATGACGGCGGTGTATCACCTGAAACAAATGCAAATATCAAAATGCCTGTACCGGAAGCTCCACATGTAAGAGCAAAAGCCGGATACAACAACACTATAACCCTTAGTTGGGAATACAAAAAACAAGACAGAAACAAGGCGACAAGATTTGAAGTCTATGTAAGAGAAAAAGGCGACAGCAACGAATACAAGCATGTCGGTGACATCGGTGTAAATACTGACGGAAGCTTAGACTACAGCTATACAGTAAAAGACTTAAAAGCAGATACTCCTTATCAATTTGTAGTAAGAGTGATGAACTCCTTTGGCGAGGCTGAGGACTTCGGCTATGCGTCAGAGAGGACTATGAGACCGCAGGATGACTACAAACAAAAAGAAAAAATAGAAGAAATGGAAAAGTCAAAGTCTGAAATAAGTCAAAACGGTACTAAAAAAATAGTAGGAGACATGCTTATATACACTGTAGGAAGCAGCGAAAACAAGGTCGATATAGGAACATTCAAGCAAAAGACTAAGGAGATAAGAATCCCCGTTTCCAACATCAAATCATCTCCTGCAACATCCATTCAAATCATAGACACAAATATGAGATTAAGCGTGCCGCTTGGAGGATTCTTAGGAAGTATAGACACAAATGAAAATAATGACGCTGTAGTGATTAAAATTCAAAATAAAGACAATAAAATAAATACTACAGTAACAAAGGCATTGCCTAAAAATAGAAAGAGAATCTCAGACGTGTATAAGATAGATATGTATCTCGCAAAGCCTAAGAAAAATATCCCTATAAACACTCTAAGTTCAGCAATGAACATCAATCTCCTGCCGAACAATGCCACAAAGACAAAGATTTTGTCACGCTTTAACGAAAAGACTAAAACTGTTCAACAAAATATAAATCCTAACATTACAAACGGAGGATACTATGTGTTACTTGGAAATAAATAAAAATCCAAATAATGCAAAAAAAGGCAAAAAGGCAAAGGCGCTAAAAGCCCTTTGCACTTTTGCTATTTTAACAGCATTTACAATATCAAGCAATCTGACTGTCCTTGCGGAACAGCCCCTAAGCTACGGCAACTACCCTGTCATAAGAGGAGTTACCAACCCACAGGAGACAATCAAAGACTACAGTATCAAAGACGCTTCTTCAAACCTTAGACAGATGGCTCTTGCCAAAAGACTTGGCGTACTTGACACACAAAGCGGAAATATCTTTCCTAATAGAAACCTGACAAATGCACAAATGCTCAAAGCCATGGTAAAAATCGCCGGTGAAGCTGACGGCATATCAGATAACGACAGCGATGCTGCTACTAAGTACAAGGAAAAGGCAATAGGCCTTGGTCTGATAAAACAAGAGGAAATAGACAAGATTGGTGAAGACAAATATATGAAGTCAGCTCCAAACATGAAGACCTTAAATGCAAACTTGTCCAAAGTACTAAATATTCAGACCAAATACAACACTGCTCCCGAAAAGACTGCAAGCAGACTCGACCTTGCAAATCTCGTGTATAACAATAAGAATGCAATACTACAAAAACAAGGTATTGACGTATATACAGGTCATATCACAAGCAAGTCGTCTTTGGTAGAAGAAGGAAAAAACAAGACTCTGATAACAGTAAAACTTGACAAAAATATAGTCATAGAAAAGGATAAGGAACAAAAAAAGCAAAGTGATAACAAGGCAGATGACGACTATGCACAAAATCAGGTAGAAAAGATAAGTGAGGACAATAAAGACGACTCCACTACAGTATCTTATGTCAATCTGCTCAGCCAAAGAGACATACCTGTCCTTACTCCAAACGGCATGACAGTAGATACAAAGAATATTTTGGAGCAAAGTCAGGTCAACATCTATTCAAAAAACAACAAACTTATATATATAGAGCAATTCACAGTGCCTACAAAAGAAGTGGCAGGCGTATTTGAAAGCATGATAATATCTGAAAAATCAAAGGAAGAAGAAGAAAATCAAAAGAGCAAAACTGCCGACAACCCTATAGACACTATAAAAATCAAGGACTATAACAATGTCGCTCATCTCTACAAACTGCATCCCGATGTCAAAATCGTACAGTATACGGGAGAGCTTGGAGACGATACTGCAATATCAAAGCCTGTATCGGCAAATCAACTAAGCTACGGACAAGATGTCCTCCTTACACTTAGAAATGATGTAGTCACTATGATAAAGGCCTATGTACCTGTAGAAGAAGAATTAAATTCCTATGTCGAGCCTGAATCACAACTTGTAAACGGAATAGTAAGCGACATCAGCCCTACTACAATATCACTTACAAATAATGCGAGCTACACCATAGGTCCTGATACTCTTATTACAAAAGGTGGCGAAATACAGGACTACAAGGTGATAAAAGACGGCGACAGAGTAAAACTTCTCTTTGACAATCTCAACATGGCAGTGCCTTCAAAAATAGAAGTCGAAGGTATGCAAAGACAGGCAGACAAGATTGTAAAGGCAAAGGTAGGACCTTATATGCTATCACAAAAAACTCTGAATTTAAAAGATGTCAAAGAATTGCAAAACGGTCAATGGGTAGACCTTAAAGACAATGTCAAATCATACGAAAACATCAAGATAAAAGGAAATGTCTACGCCAACTCATCAAAGGTGAATGCAAACAGACTCAAAAACTATAAAAATCAGGAAATCTATGCTGTCATTGCAAAAAACCAAGGCATACCATCAATTGAAAAAGGCAAGATAAGAATAGGAGACTCGCTCAAATTTGAAAACAGCATCCAAGATATAAACTATAGCCAAAATACCTTGCAAATTGACACAAATCTTGTAAAATTCGACGAATCTACAATAATAGTCAAAGACGGTAATATAGTACAAGGCGGTTCCTTGGAAAAAAATATACTAAGCAATGTGGAGACAAACCTTTCAAAAGACGCCCAAATCATCATCCAAACAGGCTCATCATTTAACAAAGACAAGCTTAATGACTACCCTTATAAGATATACAGAGCTGTCCTAAGAGACGTATTTGATTATTCAATACTGCTTGGCAATGACATACAAAACGGCAAAAAGCTGAACAATTACTATGTATGGCAAGGCGGTGTATGGAGCAGACCTTCAGAAGGCGACAAGACTCCAAGACTTAATTTCACTGAACAGACAAAGATATATGACTATGACAACAACAAGGCTATGTCTGTAGATCAGCTTAGACAAAATCAAAATCTGCTCAACGAATCTTCTTCAAGACCTGCTTACCACAACAGACAGGTATATGTAGTTACAAAAGATGACGTAGCAGTATCAATATCATTTGTAAAAAGTGAAGGCTATGGAGATGTAAACTCACAAAATATGCTATCTGCAAGAGGAGTAGGAGCATATCAATCACAAAGCTCTACAGGCAATACTCAAACAAGTACAAGCAAGATACCAAAACTCCTGATAAGAAACATATATCAATACAACTCAAACAGCAATAAATTGGAACCTGTCAGCCCTATAATCACTACTGATACGGCTACACAGGAAATCAAAAAGACTCAGGTTAGAAAAATAATCAATATTGACAAGGCTATGATAATATTAAACGGCAAAGCTATACAAAAAACTTCCGTAGACTCTCTCAAAGACAAGGAGCTTACAATAATATTCAGACAGACTAAGGACAAGAAGAATACAGACAATATTGAAGAGCTTGACGCAATAATGATAATAGCCAATTAAAAATTTCTATGCCGATTTTAATATAAAATTAATAATTTTCAAACTATATGCCGATATAAGTTTAGCTAAGACGAATTTATATCGGCATATTTTATATTATGAAAATAAGGATTGAAAATTATGAAGAAAATTAGATTTAAAAAAGTAAAAACTTTGATTTTATCAACTATGTTTGTCATGTCAAGCTCTGCATTTATCAGCAATGCTTCAGGTATTTACGACGGTGGCATATACAAGCAGACAAACAACGAATCCAAGGTCTATCAATACGAAGAACTAACTTTTGTCACAGGACAACCTGTCGTACTCAAGGGCACTCTCACAAGGACAAAGATAGACAAATCAAAAGAAGACTCTCTGCTCCAAAAAGCCATAAGCAAGGCAAAAAAATCATCAAAAAAAGACAAGTCTTCAAATTCTCAAAATACTAATGACATACATGTGACTTACAACGGAACTAAAATTTCTGAGAAATACTCACTTTCAGGCGGAGGTATAACACTTACAAGAGACCTTACCATAAGCCCGAAAAATGAATATCAAAACGGTCAAATTGTGCAAAAAAATGAGGTATCAAAGATAAGAGAAAGCATAAATATGTCAGGAACTTCATATACCTTGGACAGCAACTTGTCTGAGGTATCAGACTCCGTAGTAATAGACAAAAAACCGGCTATCGACTATTATGCCGGTAATTTCAACTTCAACAAGGTCTACAACTCAAGCAATGGCACACTCACTATACAGATGGACGGCAAATCTGCCGGATATGACAACTTCTGGGGGAGTACATCTACCAAGACTATGGACTACACTATAAATACAGTGCCTAAGGAAGATACAGGAAATAACAAGACTGACAACAACGCCAAGAAAAATGTGCCTATAAACGGAACATATAGCGTTAAACTCTCTCAAAACACTACAAAAGAGCTGATTTATTCAGAAAATGACCCTAAGAAAATCTCTTTTGCCGGCGGATATATAGTAACATCTCAAAACAATGCAGCACTTGAATACACATACGACATCAACGGAGACACAGGTAAGGGACAACTTGAAAATCAAAACACTCCAAGTATTACAAGACTTTTTGCACCTGTAATTACAGATATTCAAGGACATTATGCTCAAGAGGCTATAAAAATAGTGGCGTCAATGAACGGCTTTGACCTTTCAAAGAAGATGATATTGCCTAACGCTCCTATATCAAGGGATGAATTTGCAAGGGCAGTAGTAGTGACAGCAGGACTTTACAACAACAATGCGGACAAGAAAAAATCTTCATACATCTTAAAGGAAGAGCTATTCTCTGATGTAAAGACTAAGGATCCTATGTATAACTATGTAAAAAAAGCTGTAGACTCAAAACTTATGATAGGAAGAGATGACAATAAATTCGAGCCTAAAAACCCTATCACCAAAGCTGAAGCCATAAAGATACTGACAGATTCACTGGGACTTGACTCGCTCATTCCTAACGGTAAATTCTCCGTAGGCTATGAAGATCAGTCACAGATACCGTCATGGGCTTATGACAATGTATTCATCGCACAAAAGATAGGTCTGATAGAAAAAGGCGGAGCTCTTCATCCTAATGAACAGCTGACAAAGGCTGACGCAAGCGAAATGTTGCTAAGATATATAGAATATATGACAGGCGACTTGAAACAAGACTATATGACTAATATATTGAATTACTAATATTTTTAAAAATTTTTTATTATAATACTAAAAACCTGTTAAAAAGCCATGTATTTATGTTACAAAAAAATTATTGGAAATCTCTAATATATATAAAGTCATTTAAAATAACTGCTTGGCATTATAAACGGTGATTAGTATAAAAACCAATCTTGACTATAAATTATGGATTATGTTCAAGATTGGTTTATTTTATTTTTTTGCTTTTATTTCTTCTATTATTCTATCTTAGTTGCGCCCTTGATTATCTCGTTATTTTCATCAAGATTAAGCTCTTTTACCACCTTCATACTTACAGTATTGTAAGTCTTATCAGGATATGCTACAGGTATTTCAGACGGTTTCACCTTATCTTTCAATATCTTCTTAGCCATATCGGCAGCAGTCTTTCCGAAATCTTCATATGATACACCGTTAGACAACAGTATGTTTTTTGATGATTCAGAGCTGTCCACATAGCCGAGTATTACTATCTTCTTAGCTGCATTTGCCTTTGATGTCAAAAGATCTATCGACTTTGCTACAAGATTGTCTGTAATTACGTAGATAGCGTCACTCTTTCCTATAAGAGCATCTACTGCCTGAGACATATCGTTGATATTGTTGATACCTACTTCCACAAGTTCAAGACCGTGTTTTGAAACCAAGCCCTTTGCTTCTTCTACCTGTATCTTGGAATTAGTTTCACTTGTCGAATATATGATACCTATCTTCTTTATATTAGGATCAAGTTTTTTAAATAGTGACAACTGCTCATCTATCGGAGTCTTATCCGATACACCCGTTATATTTGCACCCTCTATGCCTGAGGCTTTGGGATCAGTAACCGCTGAAAAGATTATAGGCACTTCTGATGTCACCTGTTTTGCCGCTTGAGCAGACGGAGTGGAAATAGCATAAATCAAATCCACCTTCTCATCCATCAAATTTTGAACTATGGTAGTAGCTGTTGACATATCTCCTTGAGCATTTTTATATACTATTTCCGCATCTATGCCGTCAGCCTTGAGCTGATTGATAAATCCGTTTCTTGCACTGTCAAGAGCCGGATGTTCACTAATTTGAGTAATCCCTATCTTATATTTTTTCCCTGTCGCTTCAGCTTCTTGTTGAGCCGGCTTATTATCTTGCTTTCCTGTTGTTGAATTTCCCCCTGCCGAGCTACATCCTGCCAATAAGAGTGTTGATGCCATAATAAGTGATAACAGTTTTTTCATTTTTCTCTCCTTATTTAAAATTTCTATTTGAAAGCTATAAATAATTTATACTAGCTCTCACTAAACTAATATCTGTTTGATTTATAGAAGTTATTCTTTGATAATTCAATTAAAGCATCCTGTTTTCTATAACAAAATTATAAATATTTAAAGTATAGATTTTCCAAAAACAGACTATCCGCTATTATATTGAATTTTAGAATTGGCTTTCAAATAATTTTTAATAAAAATACAATAAAAAAATCTCCGCCCCGTTGTAATAACAAAGGGACGAAGATATAAGTTCTCCGTGGTACCACCCAAATTATGGAAAAAATCCATCACTCATCGGAATCAATCAATTCCTTGCTCTGTAACGGGAGTTCCCGTCTCAAGTCTACTCGACACATCTTTGAACTTGGCTACTCAAAAGTGAATATTACATATCTTATCGCTACCACCTCACACCTACCGTGGCTCTCTGAAAACTCTAATGATATCTTTCTCTTTATCAACGCATTTAATAGGGCATATTTGATTTTGTGTAATGATACTCTTTTTTTTAATTTTTGTCAACAGTTTTTTAAAATTTTTTCTGCCGTACTTCCTTTAAATCCATTTTCACCCATCTATACTGTTCCATTCTCCATAAAAATAACGCTTTGAATTTGTTCATTTTTTTATTTTTTCTATATATGAATACTCATGCTCATATAAGCTTAATGTCATAGGTAAATGGATAATTTCGATAAAGTAAGTTATATTGTGTGATAGGATGTACTCATTGTTTTTATTTGTATAAGTACATCCTATCAGAATTTTTTAAGTGATATATAAGCAATCTTTTAGTTTTAAAGAAAGAGACTTATTTTGAAAATAATTAATTTTACAATAATAGTAGCAGCGTTATACAAAGATTAAGGAGTTCCTATAGTGACTTCAGGAGCATTACTATAGTCTGTATAATTATCATCAGGAGCTTCAATTATTGTTATTGCATTTAAGCCCACCTTATCAGGTTCTTTTTTATTTACAATATAACTATATCCATAGATTGCATACACCTTTCCTGTATTTGTTTTTAGAGGGTATATATATGGATTTGCTTCTTTATAAGTTATCTTGCCATAATCATATGCAGCTCCACCACTACCACCTTGAACTTTCCAACCATCTACAGCTTTGCCGTCAAAAAACTTCATTGCCTTATCTATTTCTAAGTCAAGTTCTTTACGATTTCTTTCTTTTTCTGAAAACATACTTTTAAGTGTTTCTTTATCATCATTACTTAGACATTCTATTATTATTTTTCCTGCTTCTTCTCCTGCAATATCTGCATCAATATATTTTTCACAAGCACTAAGTATCATAATTAATATTAAAGAGACACATAAAGTTATATATTTAGATTTTTGTCCCACCATACTATCCACACCTTCTTTTCTTTATTTTTTTCATTATCATTAAATAACATATACTTCTTAAGTTTTGACTTCTTACTTGTATTAACTTTTCTTTGAAATACTGAAATATTAAATTAATAAGTTATGTAGTTATATTATACACTTGCTGTAAGCAAGTGCATAATATATTAATCTCTAATTATATTAAATATCTTATTTTAATATAAGCTGAAATATTGTTAGCTACTATTTGACCGCTTTTTATTAGAAGTTAGTATCTCCTACTTTAACTACAGATGTGCTTATCTCATTCTCTTTTTCATTGGTATCATCATAGATACTTATATACCTTAAACCTATACTATCAGGGTCATCATCATTAACAACATAGTATAGACCATAGATAGAGTAGGTTTTATTAGCATCAGTCTTTATAGATTTTATTTGAATACTTAATGAAAAGTATGTGGTCTTACCATTATCGACCTCCAATTCATCTCCACCTGATACACCTGAATAATATTCCAATACCTTTCCTTCAAAAAACTCCATAGCCTTATCTATCTCTTTATCTAATTCTTTTCTCTTTTTGACTTTTTTGGAAAACATACTTTTAACTGTCTCTTTGTCATTTTCACTTAGAGCTTTTAACATCTTTGCACATCGACTTTTTAGATTATCTTCCGAGTTATATTCAAGTTGATCTTCTATTGTAGTAGTATAGTATGCTGGATATGCTTCGCATGAAACTAAAGATAGTAATGTAATAAAAGATATTATTAAAATTAAGAACTTCTGTCTGCTCCCCACCATATTATCCACACCTTCTTTTCCTTATTTTTTTCATCTTTATATTTAATATTATCATCATCATCAAAAAACATATTCTTTCTATGATCTTTATCTTTCAAAGTAGCTTTTTTTAGAGCATCATATAATTCAGGCTTTTCACTAAAATCTATACTTCCTATTACTACCAATCTCTCTGCTACAGGATGGTTAATATCTCCATTAAATCCTGTTATCCACCACTGAGGCTCAGTAGGTCTCCACAAGAACAGCGGTTTAAATCTATTTCTGTTTACACTCTTATTATCATGTTTATATTTATATGAGTACTCACACTCATACAAGTTTAATCTCATAGGTAGATGGATAATTTCGATAAAGTAAGTTATATTGTGTGATAGGATGTACTCATTGTTTTAATTTGTATAAGTACATCCTATCAACATTTTTTAGATGATATATAGATATAACAAACCTTTAGTTTTTAAAGAAAAAGAATTATCTTTTAGATGGATTAATTTTACAATAATAGTAGCAGCGTTATACAAACATCAAGGAGTTCCTATAGTGACTTCAGGTGCATTACTATAGTCTGTATAATTATCATCAGGAGCTTCAATTATTGTTATTGCATTTAAACCCACCTTATCAGGTTCTTTTTTATTTACAATATAACTATATCCATAGATTGCGTACACCTTTCCTGTATTAGTTTTTAGAGGGTATATATATGGATTTGCTTCTTTATATGTTATTTTGCCATAATCATATGCAGCTCCACCACTACCACCTTGAACTTTCCAACCATCTACAGCTTTGCCGTCAAAAAACTTCATTGCCTTATCTATTTCTAAGTCAAGTTCTTTACGATTTCTTTCTTTTTCTGAAAACATACTTTTAAGTGTTTCTTTATCATCATTACTTAGACATTCTATTATTATTTTTCCTGCTTCTTCTCCTGCAATATTTGCATCAATATATTTTTCACAAGCACTAAGTGTCATAATTAATATTAAAGAGGCACATATAGTTATATATTTAGACTTTGATCCCACTATACTATCCACACCTTCTTTTCCTTATCTTTTTTATCTTTATATTTAATATTATCATCATCAAAAAACATATATTTTCTATGTTTGTCATCATTCAAAGTAGCTTTTTTTAGAGCATCATATAATTCAGGCTTTTCACTAAAATCTATACTTCCTATTACTACGAGTCTCTGCTACAAGTATAAATATGGGAATATCGATGTTACAATAAGCAAAGTTATCAGCATCTTACTTATAAGCTTTCTCATGATTTTCCTCCCACAATAAATATTAAGTTTAAGTTATTATACATTTATAAATACAATATTACATGCAATATTACTTACAACTATTACCCTTAGTACAAAGTCTATTAAATATCGTGTTTTTAAATTCTAAATATCATTGATTTTTTAAATGCCTAAAAGCTGATTTTATACTAAAATCTAATACAATAACAGATAAAATATTTTCAGTACTTTTATAACAAAATTATAAATCATACGCTATTTTTTAAAAATTATTGATGAAAATTATCCATAGATTAAATAGATAATAGTATTAAATGAATTAAGTATAAGGGTGAATCACTCTGTAGAAAAGTAAAGGGTCAATAAAACGAAAAACATATAGCCCTTATGTTCATCTTGCACCTCCAAAGTCTGATTTATATTTGAAAATACCACTAACAAATCTATAAATTCATCAAGAAAAATGATGTATTATACATATTTATGTAACGTTTGCAAAAGAATTAAAAACAAAAGAAAGCTGTATATAAAACTTATTATATATAGCTAAATAATGCAATTTGGTACTATCTATAAATTATCTTCATATTAATACCAAATTGCATTTTTGTCAATATTTTTTATAGTTTTTTCAAAAAATCAATAAATACTTAAATTTCAACTAATACTAATCAGCATTTATAATATCATATATTTTAACTTATTGAAATATTATCTTTTTTTAGCTTTCAATAACTCACTATTAATATATTTTTGGACTATTTAATTGGTTTTTAGTGTAAAATCAGAGTAATTTTAGCGGAAAAGTTGAGTTATAAAAGTTATAAATTAACTTTCTATCTTTATTTTCACATTAAAATCGTCTTTTTTCAGGAATTTTGCATTTATCTTAACAGCATATTTTTTTTCCAAAACAGACAGATAGTTATTTGCCTGTACACTTTCAAATATAGGTATATCTATAGTAATTTTCTTAGTATCTTCACTTATGACATTAGCTATTTTGCTGTCAATTGCTTCAAAGATATATTCGATATTTTTCAAGGCTATCTTAGTGTCTGTAAGATTTTCCTCGATGGTGATATCTTCTTTTTTCCTGATTATCTGCATGATGTCAGATTTGCTCAATATACTAAGAGTGGATTTCCTGTCGTCTTTTTCCAGACATTTGCTCAGATGTTCCTGTAATTTTTTGGACAGCTTTTCATCTCTCATATCTATAAAGTCTATCAATATCACTCCTGATATATCTCTTAGGCAAATTTGCCTTACAATTTCTTCGCAGACTAAGTTATTGACATGGTATGCGTTTTGAGAGAAGTCCTTGTATTTAAAATATCCTGCGGAATTGATATCTATGATAGACATTGCCTCTGTACTTTGGATGAATAGATTTATTCCGTTTTTCAATGTTACTTTTTCATCCAATAACTTCCTTATTTCAGTATCTATGCCGTATTTTATAAATAAGTCCATATCTTTTTCATATACTATTTCTCTTGGTGCAAAACGAGATTTTTCCAAAGATTTTACACTTTGCTTGTCGTTAGTTATGAGCAAATCAACCTGAGTATTAATCTTTGACAAAAACATCTCTTCGCTTTGATATTGTCTGTAAATAAGTTGAGGCTTGGATATCAAACTTGATTTTTTCAAGATTTCGTCGTATATTTTTTCAAACTCTTCAATTTCAGAAAGTATTGCAGCTATATCTTGACTGCTCGCCTGACTTCTTATTATGACTTTTGCTTTTTCAATAGTCTTATTTTCAATCTTAGATTTTAAATCATCAAGCATGGTTTTATCATCTGACTTATTGGATATTGACAGCCCCCTGCTCCCCCCGATAAATACCACATATCTTCCGCTAAGTGTTATCTCTTGGCTTAGCTTTGGATTTTTTTCATTGGCAAATATCTTTTTTATCTGACAAAGCGACATATCAGCATCATAGCCGTCTTGCCCTTGCATAAATCCTGTAATTTCTAAGTCCAGTGACAGTGCTGAAGACTTCATAGAGATATTTTGCCTCTTTTTTTTTGCTATAAATATGTCATTTTCAAAGTATTTTTGACTCTTGTTTATAATTTTCAGTTTTTGTAAAACCTCATCTTGGACATAGGCTATCTTGTCCAAAAACATTCCTTTTTGTATAATTATCTTCTTCATAATCTTATCTTTCGTGTTGTATAGCAATATTTTATAATTGGATATATATCTTTAGGTAAATTTATTAAAATAAATAATAAAGAAATATAAGTATCCATAATTCTTTTAATTTTTAGTATTGTAATAGATAGCCTCAGCAATGTATAGTAGCTTTAATTTTTTTATTCTATAATGAATGTACAAAATTTAATGCTATTTTTTACAGTATTTTATACATAGCAAAAAAGCTAAATATTGTTTTTTTAATTCTATCATAGTATTATATTTTTTTAGTCTAATTCTAATTAACCCTTATAATTTTGTGAATTTTTATATAATTAGGCAAAACTTCATTTAATCTATTGAAAAATCTTTATTTGATTATCTTGGAATTTAAAAAAACATCTCTCCAAAGTTGAAGAGATGTATTAAACTAATTTATAAAGCTGTTGATTATTACATTGTAGCTGTCTTTTATAGGTATGCCCATAGTGTCGGCAAGTTTTTTTGCACTTTCATACTCAGGATAGACATATACCTCATCCTCATTTTCCACTATCTTGACTTGTACATCTATGTCTCCAATGCCCAGCGTCTGTATCCTTCTATCAAGGACAGTCCTGTCTACCTTGTATTTTCTCACTCCTATAGTAGTAGTATGCTTGAATATAAGTCTCTCAACTTCAGCCACATTTTCTTTTTTGCAAAGCACTGATAGTTTATAGGCAGGTCTGTTTTTCTTCATAAAAATAGGTGTGAAGAAGGTATCCAGTGAAAGAGGCTCTAACTTTTCCATAACATATCCAAGCATTTCACCGGTAACATCATCAATATTGCTCTCTATCATTTCAAGAGAGTTTGAATCCCCTGTTTCTATATGCATAATTCTTAGGATATTGGTAGTCTTTTTAAAATCTTTGCTTCCTGCTCCAATACCAATTTTTTTAACTTCAAAACTTTCAGGTCTTTTCTTATCTATGAAGTTTGCCACTATTGCAACTCCTGTAGGTGTAATATGCTCTCCTTGTTCAGAAATGATATTTAATTTAAGTCCATAAGCATTGATGATATTGAGCACTGCAGGAACAGGTACAGGCATATTACCGTGCATAGTCTTTTGTATTCCTATACCCTCATACAAATCAGAAAAATATATCTCTTCCACTCCCAAATCATCTATAAGAACGCAAGTCCCAACTATATCTATGATAGAGTCTATAGCTCCCACCTCATGAAAATGCACCTCATCCTTTGCAATACCGTGGGCTTTTGCCTCACTTTGCGCTATGATGTCAAAGATTCTCTTTGCATTTTCCTTTGCGATATAGCTGAACTTTCCCCTGTCTATTATCTCAAATATATGTGCCAAATCATTATGATGATGGTGATGGTCGTGATGGTGCTCATGATGATGTAAATCATGTTTTATCTCATCTTGTAAATGATAGTGCAAGTCTTCATCCTGAATATTATTATACATAGGGCCATAATTCAACTCAAAGCTGTTGCTGTTTTCATGATTATGCTCGTGGTCATGACTATGATCATGATTGCATTTATGCTCGTGTTCATGGTCGTGGTTACAAGAGCAAGTCTCTCCATGTTCGTGCACATGCTCATGACTGCAAGAGCAAGAATCTCCATGAACATGTTCATGCTCATGCTCATGGTTGTGAGAGCATGAACATCCCTCTCCATGGTCGTGACCGCAAGAGCAACTATGATCATGTGAGTGTTCATGTTTGTTGACTTGTAAAAAGAACTTCGGTACCTGAGCCTTAGCAAGTTTTTTCTTTATTTTCATCTTATCAAATGTGAGATGTTGCTCCATTTCTTTATCCACTTCAACAGAAAACTTGTATGCGGAAATGGTATTTTTAATCGCCCTGTCAAATCTCAGTCTATATCCTTCAAGCCCCAAAGACTCGATTGCATCTACCAGCTTTTGTCTGCTCGCTCCAAGATCAAGCAAGGCTCCTATTATCATATCTCCTGATATTCCTGAGTACATTTCAAAATATAATTTCATAAAATACCTCTTTTTTTATACTATATTTTTTCTATCAATGCGTTTATCTGAACAGCATTATATGCCGCTCCATATCCGTTGTCTATGTTTACTACATTTATACCCTCTGCACATGAATTTATCATAGTAAGTAGAGGTGAAAGTCCTGAAAATGCTGCTCCATATCCTACAGATGTAGGTACGGCTATTATAGGTTTGTCGCAAAGTCCTGCTATTACTGTAGCAAGGGCTCCCTCCATTCCTGCTACTGCTATTATGACATTTGCCTCTCTTATCTTATCTATATTGTCTAACAGTCTTCTAATTGCTGACACTCCTATGTCGTAAAAGGTCATGACATTTACTCCGAAAAACTCTGCTGTTATCCTTGCCTCTTCACACACTCTTATGTCGCTTGTTCCTCCGCAACATATGGCTATGCTCCCGAATTTTTCTATCTTTTCAAACTCTACCCTTGCAGTCATAGAAATCTCATCATATATGAGATTTGGCACCTTGTCTTTCAAAAACTCATACTGCTCTCTTCTCATCCTTGTGGCAAGTATATTTTCCTTTTTATCGCAAAATAATTGAAAAATCTTAAGTAGATGTTCATCTTCCTTACTTTGTGCAAAGATTACCTCAGGCAGTTTTCTTCTTTTTTTTCTATCAAAGTCTATTTTTGCAAAGCCTAAATCAGTATAATTCGAGTTTTTCAGATGTGTAAGTCCCTCATCTATTGAAATCTTTCCGTCTTTAATATCTTGCAAAAATTGTCTGTCATCCATATTTAAACCTCAGTATTTATTGTTGTGAGCAAAGCTCATATCAATGTAAAAAATATATATTTTATTAATTTATTAATTTTTTTATATATAGTTATAAATCTTATACTAAAAACCTTTTAAATTACCATGTAAGTATTTTGATTACAAAGTGTATATAAATTAATATCCAATCACAATATAAAATATTTTACATGATTTTTTAAACAGAAATTAATATTATATGATTCTTTATAAAGATTATAATATCAATAAAAAATCTAATTTAAAATGTATGAAAATATATTTAATTCAAATATTCAATTTTTATTAATAGAAGAAATTTAGGCTATATCTCTCCTTGATTAATTACTATATCCATACTTCCTGAGCGAAAGCCCTCCATATCCAAGTTGATATAGACAAAGCCCAATTCCTTGAATTTTTCTATTATCTCTTCCCTTTTTTCAAAAAACAGAGGAAATTTATCTACTTCCACCTCTATACGAGTTACCTCATCGTAAAGCCTTACTCTATTATTGGCAAAGCCGAGACTTGTAAGGTATTCCTCCGCTAATTCAAGTGATGAAAACTTAGACATATCCACCTTTTTATTATAAGGCATCCTTGTCATCATACATGGTTTTGAAGGTCTGTTTGCCACTGATATATTCAGTTTTTTAGCAAGTTCTCTAACTTCAACTTTAGTAAATTTCATATCCTGCAAAGGGCTTATTACATTTAGCTCCTTTAACGCTATCTTTCCGGGTCTATAGACAAATACATCGTCAAAGTTGGAGCCGTCCAGTATATGAGCAAAGTTAAGAGAGTCCTTGAGAGACACAATCTTTTCAAATATGTCTTTTTTACAGTAATAGCATCTTTTTACGTCATTATATAGTATCTTTTCATTTGTAATCTCATTTATTTCCACTATCTGTAAAGTAACATCAAAGTCTTGAGCAAGATTTTTCACTATCTCTATGTCATTTTTGGGGTGGAGTACGGTATTGAAAGTAACTGCCATAACATTTGACTTGTCAGTCACCTCTCTTGCTATTTTCAGCACTAAGGAGCTGTCCACACCCCCTGAAAATGCAATCAGCACTTTTTCATCAGCGAGTTTTTTTATGTATTCAAACAATCTCTCTTCTTTTTCACTAAGTTTGTACATCCTGCTTTCCATTTCTATAAAAATTTATATCAATCATAATTTATAATGCCAATACTTTATATTTTCTACAACTTTAGCCTTTATTATAGCTTATCAAGAACTATCACTTTATTTTATAAGTTAATACTAATATTCAATAGAATAATGTATAGGATATTTTAGAGAATTTGTAATAATGTCATAATTATTCTGCTCTTTCAATTTAATTTTCCATGAATAGCATCCAAAAATTAAACAGATATAAGTATAAATGCTTTAGCTGTTATCAAAAAAAATATTTTTTACACATATTTACTATGATAACATATATTTTCAAGCTTTGCAATGAATATGTTATCCTAAAAGCACAAATTTTTTTATACTTATTTAGTATAAATTTGTTTAATATTTTTATTATGGGTATAACTAATTTGTCTATACAATATGAAATTACTTGTATTGATAATTTTTATCGTGTAAGATTTATTTTAAATAACAATAAAATTTTTAAATTTAATTTTTTAGGAGGACAATATGTCAATATTAGCAAACTATGTAAAATCTGGAGATTGGAAAGGCGAAAAACACGTACCTGCAATAATAGCACCTGCAAGTGTAAAAGCCGGAGAAGTAGCTCAAATAAAGGTATGTGTTGGGGAAGAAATAGCACATCCTAACACTTTGGAACACCATATAGCATGGATAAAATTATTCTATGTTGCTGAAGGTTCTCAAGTATTGGTTGAACTTGCAAACAGTGAATTCGCTGCAAACGGAGAATTGGAATGCTTCACTGAACCAACATTATTTGCAAATGTAAAATTGCCTAAGAGCGGTAAATTGGTAGCTGTTTCTTATTGCAACATCCACGGACTTTGGGAAAACTCTTTGGATATAACAGTAGCTTAATTTAATATTGAGTTTAAAATAAGACCTGTGTAGAATGAAAATTTCTATACAGGTCTTTTTCTTATGATTTTCCCCACTATATTTCAAACTTTGTATAATACTAATTCAAAAAAACTTTTAAATCGCCAGCCATAATCTTCTATTTTTTATTGAAATTGTCTTTTAAGCTTACTATTTGGTTAAATACCAGCTTTTCATCAGTAGTATCCTTAGTATCTACGCAGAAATATCCATGTCTGTTGAATTGGAACTTGTCACCCTTTTTCGCTTCTTCAAAGCTCTTTTCCAAGATACAGTCCTTAAGCAAAGTCATAGAATTTTCATTGTATTCGTACTCATTTGTCTCTTCGTTGAGTTTGAACAGATAGTCATAGATTCTGACATCAGCCTTCACATTTTCCTTAGCACTTACCCAGTGTATAGTCCCCTTTACCTTTCTTCCTGTAAATCCGCTACCTGACTTGGTCTCTTCGTCGTAAGTTCCGTGTATCTCAACTATATTTCCATTTTCGTCCTTTATAACGTCTGTGCATTTTACAAAGTATGCATTTCTCAATCTTACTTCATTTCCTACAAAGAATCTATAGTATTTTTTCGGCGGCTCTTCCATAAAGTCATCTGCTTCAATATACAATTCCCCTGTAAATGCTACCTTTCTTGAGCCTAAAGCTTCATTTTCAGAGTTATTTTCAGCGTCAAGATATTCCACCTTATCTTCAGGATAGTTTGTGATAACGAGCTTAAGAGGATGAAGTACAGCCATCTTTCTTTGTGCCTTGAGTTTAAGGTCTTCTCTTATAGCATTTTCAAGCATTGATATATCAACCATAGAGTTAGATTTTGACACACCTATATCCCTTGCAAAGTTCCTCATTGCCTCAGGAGTATAACCTCTTCTTCTGATACCGCATATTGTAGACATTCTTGGATCGTCCCATCCGTCAACTTTTTTCTCATCTACAAGTTTTTTGAGATATCTCTTACTCATTATCATATTTGTAAGCTCAAGTCTTGCAAACTCTATTTGCTTAGGTGGAGTTTCAAATTCAGTTTCTCTTACCACCCAGTCATAAAAAGGTCTATGTTCTTCAAATTCAAGTGTACAAATTGAGTGTGTAATGCCTTCTATAGCATCTTCCAGCGGATGTGCATAGTCGTACATAGGATATATGCACCACTTATCGCCTGTATTATGGTGAGAGGCATGTGCAATTCTATAGATTACAGGGTCTCTCATATTCATATTAGGTGAGCTCATATCTATCTTAGCTCTAAGTGTGAGTGTTCCGTCAGGAAATTCCCCGTTTTTCATTCTTTCAAACAGGTCTAAGCTTTCCTCTATAGGTCTGTCTCTGTATGGAGAATTTTTACCGGGAGTGTTGAAGTCTCCCTTGTACTCTCTCATCTTCTCTACAGATAGTTCGCAGACAAATGCCTTACCTTTTTTTATAAGCAATACCGCAAGCTCGTACATCTTGTCAAAGTAATCTGACGCAAAACGCAGCTCATCCCATTCAAATCCAAGCCACTTCACATCCTCCTTGATTGACTCCACATATTCAACTTCTTCTTTAGTAGGGTTGGTATCGTCAAATCTAAGATTGCATTTTCCACCGTACTTTTGTGCAGTCATAAAGTTCAGGCATATTGATTTTGCATGACCTATGTGCAAATAACCGTTCGGCTCCGGCGGAAATCTCGTATATACTTTTTTTCCGTAGGTATTTTCTTCGTTATCCTTATCAATTATCATATGGATAAAGTTGTTATTCATAATGGTATCGCTCATTTAATCTACCTCTGTTTTAATATTTTATATTTAGTTATTTTACTCTTTAAACTAAAAATTAAGCTTTTTTTCTATCCTATGCTATCACAAATCGTTGAAAAAATCAATACTGCCTTGTATATCCCATCATTCTTGACAGCCTCTTACCTATTTCAAATACTATTTTTGCCATATCGTCTATATTGTTCCTATTTATTCTTGTAGATGTACCTATAATACCTATAGACGCCACTATCTTGTCATTGTGATCAAATATAGGAGCTCCTATACCGACTCCGTTTGGTATATAGTCACCTGTTGATATTGCTACCTTATTTTTGCGTATCTCTTCAAGCTCTTTGATAAACTTTTCAGGATTTAAGACCAGTCTTGTAGGCGTTGGCTTGAAATTTGTCCTCATATATTCGCTTATGAACTCTTCACTTTGGAATGCAAGTAAGACCTTCCTAATTGCCCCCCAGTGCAATGATATCTCATAGCCAAAATTTTCTACTACCTTGAGGTTGTTCGGTCCCTGCTCTTTTTGTATAGCTATGCCATTGTTTCCTGATTTTATCATCAAGAAGGCATCTTCCTGAGTCAAAGATGACAGCTCTTTGAGCATAGTTTTTGCAAGTTCCTGTAGTTTAGTGTTGTGAATTGCAGCCATGCCCAATGATATAAGGGCATAGCCCAATTTGTAGTTATGAGTTACTTCGTCGTGCATTACATAACCGCAGTCCACCAATGTTGCCAATATCCTATGTACCGTACTTGACGAAAGGGCAGTGGCAATAGATATGTCCTTTATGGAATAAGTCTTGTCCGGCTCTTTCATAAAATCCATTATCTGTACCGCTCTTTGAATACTTTGTATCATATCCACCTCTATATAAGATTATAACTTTCTTAAAAATACCATCTTGAGCTTTTTATCCTCATAGTATATCTGAGCTTCATCCACCATTATTGCCACTAGTGACATCTCTTCCGATTTTCTGCCTTCTCCGGCAAGATACCAGTAATATTCTTCCGTTTCAGCCTCTCTGTGTGTACTGTTCAAATAATCTTTGAGATCATTTAGTGCTTCATTGCTTATATTTACATTTTCTGCAACAAGTGTTATTATTACCTTGTCATTTCCTCTTTCTATTGAAGCCCCTACATATGTTGCTTCTCTTCCCAGCAGATAAGTCACCGCTTCGTCAACAATTTTAGATATTTTTTTATTTTCATACATTATTACTTTATCTCCTTAAAACTGAAAGCATCTAAGATAGGTACAACAAGCATTGCTATTATACCTCCTGAAAGTCCGTTGTTATATAAATTAAGTCCTGAGTGCAATGAGCCTATGTTTGAAACCAATGCAAGGTGCAGTGGTCCTAAGAAAAATCCGCATACAAGTCCGAAATCTCCAACTATAGGTGCAAGAGTAGTACCGAAAAGCCCTGAAATTACTATGGCAGTAGTAGTCATATTTATATTTACAAGTTTTGATGCTACTGCCACCCCAATTAATATCGATATAGTATTTCTCGGATGATTACCGCAAGACGAAAAACCTACCAAGGTCAAAAGTGCTGCTATAGTAGGACCGTTAAAACTTCCGTCCATTAATATTACGTACGCCAAGGCTATAAGACCTGTCACTCCCATATTCACCATTGTAACAGGAAATCCGCACAGTCTTGTGTAGTCTGTAATCAGCTTACCTGAGTAAGACATCAACTTACCGTAACCTTCAAAACTCTTGTTATTATGTTCGTATCCAAGTATTATCAATATCAGGAAATAAATAGTAAATAATACAAGTAGTGGCATATTAAAATCAGGACTTACTATATTTTTGGGATCTACAGGCATACCGAACATATTAAATAGAGAATTGGCTGTAATTGCGACAAAACCTGCTGCAAATCCTGTATTGTAAAGATTGTATCCTGCATGTGCTGTAAGCATTCTGGCAGCAAGCTCAGGCATGATATATCCTATAAAAGCTCCACAAAGATATGACAGTATCACAGCTGCAATTGAATTGGCAGAAAAAGTATAGGCGACTACTGAAATAACAGGCGCCAGTGATGTTGTATAAATTGAGTTTACTATGGTATTTTTAAAATCCAGTTTGTGAACTTTGGAATACACATATCCGCCTATATAAAAAGGCCATATATTGTAGATATTTTTTCCGACAAAGGAAAATCCACATAGCAAAAACAGTGCAGAAACTATCATACCGTTTAATTTCAGGTCCATTTTCCTTAATATATATATATTAATCAAAACTACCAAGCCTGAATTAAAAAGCGCAGAGCCAACACTTGCTATATGTGTATAGTCGGTAGCAAACACATCGTTAGCTCTTACTATAGTTGATAAGCCCTTGATTATTTCCCAAGGCGAATTGTAAAAAAAAGACATTATTAACATAGTTATCGGCAATATTTCCAAAACTATATACTGTGAATCTTTTTTCAGATGATTTTTACCCGACAATAGACCTGACAAATTTTCAATTATTTTTTTCAAATTAAAACACTCCTTCTAATAAAAACATCCCTCTTTTCATCAGTATAGTGGGACTTATTCAATAAGTCCTGTGCTATAACAAAAGTGTAAGTCAAAATAAAAAATTTTTTTACACTAAGCATCTTTTGTGCTTAAATCGACTTGTACTGCTAATACTCAAAATCTACAGATACATAATCAAGAGCCATAATATCCTTTTGATTATTATCCTCTGAAGTCTTGTTCTTAACCTTTATCTTTCCAACAGATATTTCTTTTACAAGTTTATTATATTGTTTTTTTGAAAAGTTTTTGAATCTTGACTTTTCCATTTCCAAGTATATATATCCCTCTTTAACACCGTATTTTGTGTATTTTCCACCTTCAAAATCACCATTGTAAATCTTTTTGAGTTCTTCATATACAGCTCTTTTTGAATCTTTAATAGCTGATGTTATTACTCTGTCACTTTGAGAAGATTGATCTATATCTACTCCTACCACATACTTGTCCTTGTATTTTTCAGCAGCTTTCATAACAGATAAGCCTGCCTGACCTGCACAGGCAAATATAACCTGAGTATTCCCTGCAAACCATGAAGATGCGTTATACTCATGATCGGCACTTTCCTCAAAACTTTCCAAATACGTATACTTTAATTTTATGGACTTTTTCCTAAGACCTTTCTCCTTAGCGGCATCATTGATGCCTTGTATATATCCGTAGCCGAAGTTCTCTACGGAAGGTGATTTAATACCACCCATAAAACCTATATTTTCAAAGCCTTCCATGACCATTGCATAGCCTGCAAGATATCCTGCTTCATGCTCTGAAAATAGGAAGGCAAAGGTATTTTCGCCTATTTCATACATTTTTATGTCTTCGCAGTATGGGGCTGTGTCGGTTATTATAAACTTTACATCCTTATACTTATTTTGCACCACATCTATCGGTTTCTTAAACCAATATCCGGGTGCGACTATTACCTTTGCTCCGTGATTTATCGCATTTTCTATGGATTTTATCACGGAGTAATCACTTTTTTCTTCAGGAATATAGTAGTTGTAAGTCTTGCCTTTTTCCCCAGCAAATTTACTTACAGCATCAAATATACCCTCTTTGAAAGACTTATCATCAACATCACCGATATCAACAAGCATAGCTATTTCAGCTGAGCCGTTATCATCCATATTTACTTTTAACTTGCTTTGTTTTTTAGTATTGTTGTAGCTACACGCTCCTACCATAATCAAAACTATAGATAAGAGAGAGAATATAAACAACTTTTTTCTCATCTACTACCTCTAATTTGCCAATACCGATGCAGAGCTTGTTCCCAATCTTTGGCAACCTTCATTTAGATACGAAATCATATCTTCCTTAGTCTTTATTCCACCTGATGCCTTTATTTGTACGTCCTTTGATATATGTTCTTTGAATAATTTGACATCTTCTATTGTAGCTCCGCCACTTCCAAATCCTGTACTCGTCTTTATAAAGTCAGCTTTGACCTTGCTTACAATATTGCAAAGTCTTATCTTTTCTTCTTCAGTCAGGTAGCAAGTCTCCACTATTACCTTTAGTATCTTGCCCTTTGTCAATTTTCTAAGTCTTGCAATCTCATCTTCCACATAGTCGAAATTGCCGTTTTTAAGTTCACAGATATTTATCACCATATCTATCTCGTCTGCTCCATCTCTTAGAGCACATACAGTTTCAAGTTCCTTTACTTCAGTAGGATTGTAGCCTAAAGGAAAGCCTATTACTGTACATATTTTAAGATTTTCCTTGTATTTTTCCTTTATTCTTTTTACATAACATGGCGGTACGCATACACTTGCTGTCTTGTATTTTATGGCTTCATCACATAATTTTTCAATGTCTACCCATGTTGTAAAAGCTTTTAATACCGTATGATCTATTTTTGAAAATATATCTTGATTTTCCATGTCTATCTCCTGTAATAATTATTCAAAATCTATTTACAAAAAATTATATAATATAATCATGTAAAATTAAAGTGCTATTTTCCATTTTGCCAATATTTTTCAAATCCTGCTGTTTTCCCTAAAACTATAGTAGTTTTCAATAGAGCCATAGATTATGTGGTCAGTCAAATCTATGTCCAAGCATCTTCCGGCATCGACCAATTTCCTTGTAAGAGCTATATCCTGATCACTTGGTGAAGGATTTTTACTTGGATGATTGTGCATTACTATGACTGACACAGCATGTCTTAATACAGCCTCTTTAAATACTTCTCTTGCAGTAATTGCTGTAGCGTTTGCCACTCCTACGCTCAAGTTTTTATCATAGATTATATGTTTTTTAGTATCTAAGCATATAATCTTAAATACTTCCACATTTAAGGTCTCAAACTCCATGCTGAACATATCTATAAGTTGCTTTGGTGATGTTATGGACTCATCTTTTTTCTTAGCGGAGTTTTTGACCACCCTGTTTGCAAACTCTATGGCAGACACTATCTTACAAGCCTTTGCCACTCCTATGCCCTTTATCCTGGTCATCATATTGACATCAAACTTGGCAAGATTGGACAAATCACCCGCAAGCTCTATCAATTGTTTGGCTATTTCTATGGCATTGCAATCTTTTGTACCCTTATCTATAAATATTGCAAGCAGTTCCTCGTCACTTAATGTACTGACACCGCCTGATAAGAGTTTTTCTCTCGGTCTTAAAGATTTATCCATCTCCTTTATGGTCTTGTTTTCCATGACTCACCTGCCTACAAACTTTGCAACAAGTCAAAGTCAAATTTTTCTTTCATGACATCATATATACGAGAAATAGGCAGCCCTATCACATTGAAATAATCTCCATCCACCTTTTCCACAAACACTGAGCTTATACCGTTTAGAGTATATGAACCTGCCTTATCCACTCCTTCTTTTGATCTGACATAGTTTATTATCATATCATCGGAAATTTCTTTAAATTTCACCCTTGTCCTTACATAATCAGTGTATTTAAACTTTTCTCCTATTATGGCAAATCCTGTAATTACATCGTGTACAGTGCCTGACAAAAACTTAAGTGTCTTTATCTGATCCTCGTCATCCTTTGGTTTGCCGAATTCATAATCTCCTATAGTAACTATGGTATCTGCTCCAAGCACTATTATATCATCTTTGTACTCTAAGTTTTTTTCAAATACTGCATTTGCTTTCATAAATGCACTTGTCATAGCATTGATATATGACTTTGATGTGAGCTTTAGATTGTCTTCCACATCTGTAGTATCTATAGTATATTTTACTCTAAATAAATCTAATATGTCCTTTCTCCTCGGTGAGGATGAGGCTAAGATAAGTTTCATATTTTCTCCTTGTCGATAGCTAATAAAATAACTCCCATGCAGGAGTTATCAATTATAGACCCGTCTGTCTGGCATATCTGTCTCTCATCAATTTGCTCATGGCAAAATCAGTGTTTTCAAGCGCTACTTCAAGCTGTCTGATTATACTCGCCTTATCCTTATTTAAGACTCCACTTACATGTGCGTAATTTGACACGTGATTACTTCTTACCACTGTGCCATTTAATTCCACTCCCTTTATCAGCTCCAAAGTCTCAAGCAGTATTTCCTCAGGCTTAAGTTGTATAAACTTGCCCTCTTGTACGTCATCATATATTTCAGTGCCTGATTTTACAAGCAAGGTCATAAGACCAAGATAGTCAGGATTAATTGCATTTAATACTTCTATAGAACCTCTTACATGCTCTTTGCTGTCTTTTACACCTCCAAGTCCCATTATCAAAGTGGCTGAAAGTTTTATACCTGCTTCTCTTATCATCTTTCCGGCACGTATTATTTCATCAGCTGTCGCACGTTTTTTGATGTCTTTGAGCACCTTGTCGCTACCACTTTCTATTCCCAGATAGGCAAGCTTAAGATTGTGAGCTCTCAATATCTCAAGTTGTTCCTTTGTCTTACCTAATATAGAACGTGGTGAGGCATAAAGTGATACTCTGTCCAGATTTGGAAAAAGCTCCTCTATGAATTTTAAAATCTCAAGCAGATCTTCAAACGGCATGATAAGAGCGTCTCCATCAGCCAAAAATATCCTATCTATTCCTCTGTAATGAGCCTTTGCATATAAAAAATCTTCCTTTATATCTTTAAGGCTTCTTATCTTAAATTTTGCTTCCTTGTACATTGCACAAAAAGTACAGGTATTTTGTGAACATCCTGTAGTAACTTGTACTATAAGGCTATATGCCTCACTTGGCGGTCTGTAGACCATCCCTTCATATCTCATCCATATCCTCCTTGGCTATACAATACCTGTCTCTTCCCTGATGTTTGGCATCATAAAGAGCCGTATCCGCCTTTTTCAAAAACTTATCCAACTTATCGCCTTTTCTTACCCTTGCTATACCTCCACTCAATGTAAATCTCAGAGATGCATGATAGTCTTCCAGCTCAATCTTTATATTTCTCACTGCATGGAGTAAGTCATCAACCATGTCCCCTGCATCCTCAAGCCTGCAATTTAAAAATGCTGAAAATTCTTCTCCACCCATTCTTGCCACTATGCCTATACCTTCAAGTTTATCATTCATAAGCTTGGCAATATCTGCAAGTGCCCTATCCCCTATATCATGTCCATAGTTGTCATTTACACTCTTAAAATTATCGATGTCAAAGGTGCATATGGTAGCTTCAGAAAAATCATCACTTTCCATAATCTGCTCTACTTGGAAGATAAAGTATCTCCTGTTGGAAATGGAAGTGAGCATATCAAAGTTGGCAAGATTAAAGAGTTTTTCTTCATATTTCTTTCTTGATGTAATATCCTTAACTATATAAAAAGCACCTGCATAAAAATCATCATTTATTATCGCTACTGAGGTAAATTCAAGATACCTCTTTGTCCCGTCCTTCAACACGAAATTCTTTTCAAACTTCTTATTTCCCTTTGTCACAAAATCAGGAAAATATCCTTTGAGTTCTTCCCTATTCGTATAGATATTGGAATTATCAAAAAGGTCATATCCGTTACATTTTTCAGCTGATACCTCAGTCAAATAGACAAATGATTCATTATACTTACTTACCTTCTCATAAGGATAGGTAAGTTCGAACATATCTTCTAAATTTAAATAGTCTAACCTTACAGGTTTTTCCAGTCTTCGAATAAGATATCCGTCCAAGCTGGCATTGAAAAATATTTCCAATTCTCTTTCTTTTCTCTCCAGCTCACTCTCTGCTGATTTTATATCAGTAACATCATAGCCCATAGCAATGAGTAACTCTATTTCTCCGTTCTCATCAAAGATGGGTTTTATGGTAAATTCTACGTATCTCACTTCATCATCCGGTGTTGAGTATGTAGTTTCAAACTTTACCTCAGATCCAAGATATATCTCTTCAATAGCGAACATTATTCTGTTTTGTACATCATAGCTGTGAGACCACAGTGGTATCTCCCAGTATGGAGTATTGTAGATTTTTTCAATCTCTTCTTCGTGAATGAGATCAAGGAAGGCCTTGTTTGCAGTTTTTATGCACATCATATTATCAAGTACAGTTATAAATTGCTCAGTAGCATCGAAAGTACGCTTGTACAAATGCAAATCACAATCACAATGCTTTTCCAATATCTCACCCCCTATCTTTAAGATTATATATCATGATTTCCTATGCTGATTCAATAGCTATTTTATTAAAACTTAAGAATAGAATCAATCTATACTTTGATTTATAATATTAAGATTTAATTTTTTAATTAAACTAAATTTATTTTTTATATTTCCAGAGAATTTTTCCCTAATATATCGGATAAAAATAAAGCTGTATTTACAATATTACAGCATTGTAAATTTCCATATCTCCAGTAGATACTAACACTGATATTTTAACGAAATATCATAAGCTACTATAAAAGTATTATATCTGAAATATTATATGTTTTTTTCAACTTAATTTCAATACTAAAAATCTATTTTTTTTAATATTCCTTTCTAAGTTTTGCAGTAGGAATTGACAGTTTTCCTCTATATTTAGAAACTGTTCTCCTTTTTATGCTTATGCCCTCGTCATTGAGCATTTCTGTTATCCTCTCATCAGATAGAGGGGCTTTTTTGTCCTCTGTTTCTATCATATTTTTTATCATGTCCATGATGTAGTTTTTAGATACTGCATTGGCAGTATGTTGACAGTGAAGTGAAAGCAAATTTCTAAGCTTGTACATATGTCTTGGGGTCTGCACATGTTTGTGCTTGATAGCTCTTGATACTGTAGACTCTGACAAATTCAAAGCTGTAGATATATCCTTAATATTTAAGTCTTGTAGAGGCTCATCATACAATATGTGATTTTTTTGGCTATTTATTATAAAGTTTGCAATTTTTTCTATTGTTTCTTTTCTTTTATTTATACTTTCTATTATGAGCATGGTTCTTGTAAGTTTCTTTTTCAGATAATCCCTTGTTTCATCGTCTATATCGCCATCAAGCAGACTCAGATAATACTTATTGGCATGGATGTTTGATATGCTATCTTTGAAAGATAGCTTAAGCTCCCCTGACACAATTTCTACAAATATATCCGGATATATATACATGGACTCGTAATTATTACTCTTATATCCTATTGAAGGTCTTGGATTGAGTTTTTTTATCTTTTCAAAGACTTCCTTTACTTCTTCTATGCTGATATTTTCCTTTTTAGCTATCTTGTCAAGATTATTTTTGTAAAGGTCGTTGATGTGATTTTGAATTATCCTTCTCATAAGCACTTCATCTTCCGGAACTTGCAAGATAAGACATTCCTGCAAGTTGCCTGCACCTATTCCGACAGGCTCGAAAGTCTTGATAAGAGACAGCACTTTTTCGACAGTAGCTACGTCAGTATGTACCAGCTCAGCTATATAGCCAAGGTCATCTCTCATATATCCGTCATGATCCAAACTATGTATTATCAATTCGCCCACAACATATTCTTCCTCAGACAAATCGCTGGTACCTAATTGCTCAAGCAAAATCTCAAAGAGAGTAGGCTCATATTTATCCCTGTCAAATATTTCAATTTCTTCTTCATCTGTGGTATAATCTTTTTTTATGATATTATTGTCATTTTTAATATAGTCTCTGAAAAGTTTGTCCTCAAAAAATGAGTCATAATCTATAAATACATTTTCTTCACTTTCTTTTTCCAAAAAAGAATAAAGTTCCATCATATTAAGTGACATTATTTCAAGAGAAGTTATGATTTTATTGGAGATACTGAGTCTTTGTTTTAAAGATAGTTCTAAATTATTCATAAGAACCTCCGTTTCTGTTTTATATTTACTATATTACTTAAGTATATTATACTACCAATTCCGATTTTTTAAAATTGTTTTTTTAGGAGATAGCATGATTCCATATTTTATCCTCATTTTTGCCTATGTTTTGGATTTGATTTTTGGAGATCCCTACTCTTTTCCACATCCTGTTAAATTCATAGGCAATATGATAGCAAGGCTTGAAAAACTATTTTTTGCAACCTCGATAAATAAATTACTAAGCGGTTTTATAACATTTTTAATTGTAGTTGTTACTACTTACTGTGCAACTTTTTTACTTATAAACATTTCTTACAGCTTAAATTCCTACCTTGGAATCGCTGTTGAAATCTTACTGACTTATACAGTCTTATCAGCAAAGTGTCTGGAAGTTGAAGCTGCAAAAGTGCAAAGACAAGTTAGGGCAAAAGATTTGGAAAACAGCAGAAAATCTCTGTCATATATAGTGGGCAGGGATACTAAAGAGCTTGATTTTACACAAATTATCAAGGCTGTAATAGAGACTGTTGCTGAAAATACGGTAGACGGAGTCATAAGTCCGATTTTCTACCTTTGCTTAGGCGGTGTTCCTCTTGCAATGGCATTTAAGGCTATAAGTACCTTGGACTCCATGATAGGCTATAGAAATGAAAAGTACGAGGAATTTGGAAAAGTATCAGCAAGGGCTGATGATGTTGCAAATTTTATACCTGCAAGATTGTCAGTTATATTTTTTACTATCTCTGCATTCTTACTTAGACTTGACTATAAAAATGCCTTTTTGATATGTATGCGTGATAGAAAAAATCACCTAAGTCCCAATTGCGCCTACAGTGAGAGCCTTACAGCAGGAGCACTGGGCATACAGTTGGGAGGCTCTCACTACTACGGCGGAAGATTGGTTGAAAAACAAAAAATCGGTGACGATTTGAGAAAAGCTGATGTAGACGACATAACAAAAACTGTAAATATGCTTAGAATAGTAACATTTTTATGCATATTAGTCGTTTGCACAATAAATATACTTATATTTTCTTACTAAGCACTTATAATGTTTTAGTTTTTTATTTTATCTAAACTTAGAAGTCTTTGTTACTTTCAATAACTTTTCATAATATAATCATACGAAAATTTAATGGCTTTTAGTCTAAGGTTATAAAAACTATTATTCTTTAATTTTTTATATTACTTTAGATACAGCCTTACTCAGCTTAGATTTCCAGCCTCATATATATGAGTTCCTGATATCCTTTTGTGCGTGAGTTGAAGCCCAAAGGATTTCTACCATATTCTACAAAGCCCATTTGTTTGTAAAGTGCTATGGCAGTTTTATTTTCTGATACTACATCAAGTTCTATCTGTTTATAATCAGCCGTCTTGGCACAGTTTATACAAGCTAAGGTAAGAGCCTTTCCTATGCCAAGCCCCCAATAACTCTTATCCACAGTTAAACCAAATGTAGCCCTATGTTTTATCTTGTATCTATAACCTACAGCTCTTATTACGGCGGAGGCTACAAGCTTTCCGTCAATTATTGCTATAATCATTAGCTCATTTTCACTTTGATTTTTATCTTCTAAAAATTCATACTCTTCCCTTTCAGATAAATCCATCTCCTCACTGTAGGTAGTCAAGTAGTCAGTTTGAGAATAAATTAATTTCATATTTTCCAATAGAGCCTTAGCATCTTCTCCTATAGCATTCCTCAAAAGGCAGCTTGTCCCGTCTTTTAGCCTAATATTTTCTTCATATTTCATCTTAAACTCCTCCTCTATCTTAGTTAATTATAACTATTTTCTTACTATCTTTGCAATATCAAATTTCATAGCAATAAAAAAAACTAAAATATAAATTTTAATTCTATACTAATTAATCTGCCATGAGGCAGTACAAAAAAAATTTTATGCCATAACTAATTTTTACAAAATTTTTTTAAAATTCTCTTGACTGTTTTTAAATTTCATCTTATAATTTTAGTAATTAAATTTCTAATTTAGAAAATTTATGTAGTTGGATTTCATTAAATTCTATCTTTATATTAATGAATTTATAGCTATAATACTAATTTTATAATCATGATTTTACAATATAAGATATTAAACAAACTTTAATCTGAGTTCTATTAGTATTAGATTTTACTTTTATTGATTTAATCAAGTGCAAAGCTATATTGAGCTAAGAGATTGAATACATTACAAATCCAATACATTATGACATTATAAATACTAATCAATAAAAAATTTTACTTAATACTATTAAATTATATTATTGAGTTTAACAGGAGGTATGAAATGGGTTTTGGGAAAAAATTAAAGACACTTAGGGAAGGCAAGAATCTGACTCAAAGCGAGCTTGCAAAAATTTTGGGCATTACCTTAAAGACTGTAAGCAACTACGAGACAAAGGATATGCGTCCTCGAAAGATGGAGATGTATGAAAAAATGGCAAGTTTTTTCGATGTCAATATCAACTATCTCCTTACAGAAGAAGACTACTTCATAATGCAGGCAGGAGAGGACTTCGGCTACAAGGGTGTACAGGATGCAAAGACTATTGCTCAGTCTATGGCAGGACTTTTTGCCGGCGGAGATTTGCCTGATGAAGATAAGGACGCCTTGTTTGAGGCAATACAACAGGCATATTGGAAGGCAAAGCTCGAAAATAAGAAATATGGAAGGCGTAAAAAAGGTGATGTATGAGAAACGGCACTATATACAAAAAAGTTGCAGCTCTTATAAAAAAACACCAAAGCAGAAATCCTGAGATATTAATCAAGAAACTTAATATTAAACTTCAATACATCTCATCTACATCAGCCTTACTTGGAATGTATCGTGTCATATTAAAAAATAGATATATCTTTATCCCGGACAACTTGGGAAGTCTGAAAAAGATGGTACTTGCACATGAGATAGGTCACGACCAACTCCATAGGAAAGAATGTGTCAACGGTGCGTCTTTTCATGAAAGTAGGATATTTTCTCCACTCAATCACTATGAATTAGAGGCAAATATCTTTGCGGCGCATCTGCTGATACCTGATGAAGAAGTCATAGAGATGATAAGATATGAGCAAAGCGATCAGGAGCTGGCAAACAGACTTTGCGTAGACATCAACCTTTTAAATCTCAAAATCTCCGAAATGGCAAAGATGAACCTACTGGACATAGATGTATCAAAAATTGAAAGACCCAAATCAGACTTTTTGAAAAACTATCAACCATTAGACGATGAATGGAGCATATTTTGATAAAAATAATCTAAATATAGAAATAAACTAAGCAATATTACACTGATTGCTGTTAAGAACAGGGATGAGACTATGGCAATAATAGACTATACAAAAGAGCCACGTTCAGATATCGCTTTTATTGATATAAAGTCCTTTTATGCAAGTGTGGAATGTGTACAACGAGGACTGCATCCGCTTAGAGAATCCCTATGCGTCATGAGCAATGCAGATAACTCAAGCGGACTCATACTTGCAAGTTCCCCCATATTTAAAAAAGTATTTGGAAAAGGAAATGTAGGAAGGAGCAGAGAGCTGCCCTTTGATATAAATACAAGGAAGTTCAGCTTTGAAAAGGCAAAGAGACAGGGAATAATCATAACGAAGAAATATGTAGATTTTATAGAATATTGGGCAAAAAGAACATATATAGTTCCTCCTCGTATGGCACTTTACATACAGGAAAATATGAAGATACAAAAAATACTTGAAAACTTCGCTCCAAGACAAGACATCTGCCCCTATTCCATAGATGAGGGCTTTGTGGATTTGACCTCTTCCCTTGACTGCTTTATAAAGGATTCAAGACTATCAAAAAAAGAAAAACTCGACATAGTATCCACCAAGATACAATGTGAAATACTTAAGGAAACAGGAGTTTATTCAACAGTAGGGATGAGCAATGCCAATCCCTTGCTTGCAAAACTCGCCCTTGACAATGAAGCCAAACAAAACAAAAATATGAGAGCCAACTGGTCTTACGAAGATGTGGAAAACAAAGTATGGTCTATAGGAAATCTCACAGATTTTTGGGGAATAGGAAGCAGAATTGCAAAAAGGCTGACAAGACTTGGGATATTTAGCATAAAGGACCTTGCCAATGCAAATCCGGATATACTTAAAAGGGAATTTGGCATAGTCGGTGTACAGCTATGGTTTCACGCTAACGGCGTAGATGAGAGCAAGGTGTCAATACTCTATACTCCACAGTCAAAAGGTCTGGGTAACTCTCAAATACTCCCTCGAAACTATAGCAATAAAGAAGAGATAGAGATAGTCCTTAGAGAAATGGCGGAACAGGTAGCCACAAGAATACGCAAGATAAACAGGTATGCAACTGTTGTAGCAATACACATAGGATTCAGCTCTTACGAGGGCAAAAAATCTATAAACGCAAGTATAAAGATAAATCCCAGTCGTAGTATAGATGAGCTCACAAAACATGTACTTTCTCTTTTCCGCCAAAAATATACAGGAGGAAATGTAAGAAGCATAGGCGTAAGATATGACAAACTTATAGAGCAAAATTACGAGGTCTTGACTTTTTTTGATGATGATAAAAAAAAGATAAAAATAGAAAAATTGGAAGATACTATTGATGAGATACGAGAAAAATTCGGCTATCTTTCGATACAAAGGGCAACTTCACTTATGGAGGGCTCAAGAGTAAGGCAAAGAAGCAAACTCATCGGAGGACACTGCGGAGGAATGGACGGGATAACATGATTGACAGGACTTACTTGCCATTCAAATCGGCAAGAGAATATGCTGACAGAGGCATGGCAAAATGGATGGGCTTTTTCATATCGGAACATTCTTCATCACTTGCAAAGATGAAGGGCATAACTTCTATGTCAACATCAATAGAAGATGACGAAATATATATCCAAGCCCTAAGAGATGATGATATCTATGAACTTATATAATAGGCATTTATATTATTTACTCAACTTTCTAAACTAAAGCTATGCTAATTTTAGTGGAAAGTTGAGTAAATTAATTTTAGGTATTTGAACAAATTTCTTATTTTCCATAAATAGACTATATTATGGCACTATGCCCATGGATTTGTGCTTTCCGGTGGGCGAATTCCCACGAGTAGGAATTGCTCCCACAAATACCATTTACCGTCTTTGGCATTTCTCATCTTAATTGATCTTGGGGAATCTGCACCTCCTGAACGTATCATCAATTTTACATAACCCTGCTCAGTATAGGAATATGGCTCTTCACTTACCACTACAGTATATGGGGTATCGGGTGTATAGTCATTGTCAGGTATTGCCCCTACAAAATATGAACGTGCTACATAGTCTTTATCCATGAATCTGTCTGCAATAAATTGTTTTTCATACACACTTAACGGTCTTGGTCCTCTTAGAAAATCAATCATTCCAAGCGACAAAACTTTATTGCTCGGATAAACACTTAAGGCAAGCACTGTCATTGCCGCTGTATCAAAGGCTGTCATCATCTGTGCCTGAGGCAGTGCTTTAAACTCCTCAATAGTATTTGGTATAGACGGAAATATAATTTTTTCACTTTTATTCATTTCTTCCACCTCTTCTTTTCATAACAATAGTAAAATCAATTAAAGCTAATCAACTAAACATCCTATTTATTAAAAGATTACATCCATAAATAAAACTTCCGCTAAATCATTATACTTATTCAAATACCTATACTAAAACCTATACTTATAAAACTTATCTTATATATCATCTATTTGACGATTTATCCACTCTATGCAAAGGTCAAACCATTTTGCATAGTGCAAATCTATCTGTTCAACAGTATTTGCCGTATATCCGTCACCTAAGGAAAGACCGTGAGCGCCCCACTGGAAGAAGTGAAGCTCAAAGGGAACTTTGTGATTTTCAAATTCTATGGCAAGTCTGAATATATCCTTATTATTTACTATTATATCCCCTCTGTTTGCAAATAAAAAAGTTGGAGACATATTTGCAAAATCTGAATTTCTAAGTACATCATATTCTTGCATTATCTTCTTGTCCACCTTTTGAGAGCCAAATATCGCATAGTTGATACCCTCACTTAGTCTTCTGGTCTTGCTTAATGCAATCTCTACTATGTGATTGGAATCTTTAAAGTAAAACACATCATCTGCAAAACTCTCATCAATCTTATCCAAGTCATCCATATCAAAGGTAACAGGAGTATATCCGCAAATAGTAAGCTGTGGCTTAAATATATCAAGGTCTTTTTGATGCGGGAAATACTCCTTGCATATTTTTTTCCAATGAGCATTGTATTCCAATACAAGATTGCCCCCTGCTGAAAATCCTATGCTTATAAACTTGCCGTTATTTTCAAAAGGTGCATCCTTTGAGTTCAAAAGCTCAACCACCTTTGCCAAATCTACCATAGGATTGGGAAATTTCGCCTTTTCAGCTACCCTGTAATGCAGTACAATACTGTTAAAGCCGTATGACAAAAACTTGTATGCTACAGGCTCACCCTCTCTAACACTGTGATAACCATATCCGCCTCCTGGGCATATAATCACTGTCGGTCTTTGACTATCAGCAGCAAGGTAGTAGCAGTCTATAGACACATCCTTATCTATTTTTATTGTTTCTTTCATAATAAACTCCAACTCTCTATTGTATACTAAACAGAGCCTAAACTATTTTAAGTCATAATTTCAATACAAGAAAAGAAAACTTCACTTGTATAAACTATCAATTTAAAAGCACATAAAAGAAATAACTATCATTTTTTCTTATCTTTTTTCACTCGTAAATTTTTCAACAAATACTCTCCCCAACCCTTAGCCTTTTTATAACCGGCATTTATAGCCTCCTGCTCAGTGCTAAAATACACAAGTTTATCAAGCGGAAGAGAATTATAGAAGGGATTGCTTGGTAAATAATACAACTTGCTCTGCTTATCTCCCTTTATCTTGGAAATTATGGTACTATATTTTTTTGTATTTGAAGCTTTGCGGTGTTTTATCTTATTATTATTAAATATATTTATTCCTGTGCTTTTTCTACGATTTTTACTCTTTTTAATTGATGTAGACTTTTTTATATTGGAATGTGATTTGATTCTCTTATGTTTAATATTGGATCTTCTTATTTTGATTCTTTTGGCAAATCTTTTATAAGAGGAAATATTTAAGCTGAGCTTAGAGTTTGAATCTTTTAAATTTACAGCCTCTACATGCGATTGACTTGTTCCTCCCAAAGCAAAAACAAAACAAAGAGATAGACATATCGCTAATAACTTTTTCATAACATCTCCTTTTACAATTTAATACTAAAATCTAATACAATAATCGATAAAATATTTTCAGTGAATTTATAATAAAATCATAAATCATACACTATTTTTTAGAAAATATTGATGAAAATTATCCATAGATTAAATAGATAATAGTATAAATAAAAAAAGCCTTTAAATTGTCGCTTAAGATATTTTGTACAATAGTTTATATTGGTATCAGAATAAACTACACATACATTATATTTTTTCACCCTTTAATTTTACTTAGCTTTTGTAAAAAACATACAATGTAGTAAGTATAAATCTATAAACTTACTATATCTGTAATTTTTTAAACTTTATATACAAAATTAAACTTAAGATGACTTTTTAAAGACTTCTAATTATTATTTTTTCTGCTATCTCTTAGCTTTTCTATAACCTGCATTTATAGCGTCCTGTTCAGTGTCAAAATACACTACGTTATTCACTGAAATCTTATCATAGCTTGCTCCACCGGGAACATGATATATCATAGAATTTTTATTTCCCTTTATCTTACCTTGAGTAGTGTCAGCAGTATATCCTTTTGAGCTGTTTCTCTTAGTTTTTGTAATTGAAGAAGATTTTCTATTAGTTTTAATAGTACTTTTCTTTGATTTTTTTGTACCTGTGCTTTTTTTAGATTTAGTACTCTTTTTAGTGCCACTCTTTTTTGTACTCTTAGATTTTGTAGACTTAGCTCTCTTAGCAAATCTTACATGTGATGATTTTTGTAACGAATTGTCTTGTTGTGAGCTTATCAGAGATGTTGAATTATTTGATTTTGCAGCTTCAACATAGTCCTGATTTGTTACTCCCATACCGAAAATAAGCGATAATGACAATAATATGGAAAATAAGTTTTTCATAAGTAATTCTCCTTTTAAAATTAAAATTTTAATTTTACGCTATTCCCATTTAATACTAAAAACCTTTTAAAAATCCACGTATTTATGTTGCAAAAAAGTTATTGAAAATCTCTACCATGTATAGAGTCGTTTAAAATAATTGCTTGACATTATAAACGGTGATTAGTATAAAATACATTAGACAATGTTTTTATTATTGGTAGATATAGTTCTATATATCATATTTTAAAGTAATTTAGTATTTTGATAATATACTATGTAAATTGTAAGACATTTTTTACAAATTTGCAAGTTATTTAAAGCTTTAATCACTTACTTATAAAATCTTAACTTTATCTCCTCATTACTAATTTTATTTAATGATTAAATTTTTAAAAAATACTATTGATTTTTTTAAAAAAATCATTATAATATTTTATAGACCGACCGTCAGTTTAATAAAATTTTATATTAAAAATTCTTTTTCTAATTAATTATATTTTCAATGCTATAAAAGTTATTTTATTAAGAGAAGAGAAATCAATCACTTATAATATTATTTATTCAACTTTCCCATATGAAAAACATATTAAAGACATTGAAATTTGAGTATATTTTTAAAATACAATATTATACTTGACATAGTTTTTTCAGTGTTTTTATTTTTTTAATAAATATGCAAATTCCAATAAATATCATTCAGAAAATTTTGTGTCAAGTAGTGTATTAAAAAATCAGTGAATATTTAAATTTCAATAAAAATTAGGATAATTTTAGTGGGAAAGTTGAGTTATTTATTAAATCTATAGATAACTTTCATCAATAGTTTTAAAAAAATACTATGTGATTTATAAATTTATTATAAACACAATGAAAATATTTTATTCATTATTATATTAGATTTTGTATTAGCCTAATGCTGATATTTATATAATTAGCTATTATAAATTTTAACCTTTGTTGTAACAAGAATATCTAATACTAAAAAGCAATTAAGTCCTAAACATATATTAAGTATGCTTGTTTAAAACTAAAAAAATAATATTTCAATAAATATAAGTATATTACATTATAAACAGTGATTAGTATAAAATTCAGATTCTAATTTAGCATAAACAAAGTTTTGTAAATAAGTTCAAGGAGGAAAAAATGTATCTGAAACTGTTGAAAAACGACCTTAAAAATAATATATTGCAGACAATGGCAATAGCCTTTTTCATAATTCTATCTTCTTCATTTTTATCTTGTGCTGCCCAGCTTGGGGTACAGCTTTCAAACTCTATCAATGAATTGTTTGAAAAAGCTAAGACACCCCATATTTTGCAGATGCATAGCGGAGATATAGACCTTGAGAGAATGGAAAAATTTGTAGCAAAAAATAAAGAAATTAAAGAATATCAGATACTTGATTTTTTGAATATAGATAACTCTATAATGTCTTTCAATGACAATTCACTTAAGGACTTGGTATATGACAACGGCTTTTCAACTCAAAGTGAAAAGTTCGACTTTTTGCTCGATATGAACAATGAAAAAATAAAGGCTAAAAAAGGTGAAGTATATGTACCTGTATTTTATTTTATATCAGGGCTTGTAAAAAGCGGAGATACTCTTAAAATCAAGGACTATGAATTAAAAGTTGCTGGTTTTGTAAGAGATTCTCAGATGAATTCTTCCATATCATCATCAAAACGCTTTGTAGTAAATAAGCTTGACTATGATAATATCAAGTCTTTTGGCTTAGTAGAACATCTCATTGAATTTTACTTAAGCGATATTGATATGACTTCTAAGGTGCAATCAGCCTATAATAGCGAAAACTTGGAGTCAAGCGGTCCTCCTATAATAACTTTCTCACTTTTTAAGATGGTAAATGCCCTTTCAGACGGAATCTCAATTGCCGCCTCGGCATTTATAAGCCTACTTGTAATTTTGATTTCACTGTTTTGCATTAGACTTAGCTTACTTGCAAAACTTGAAGAAGACTATAAGGAATTGTCGATATTAAAGGCCATCGGAATAGCGCATAAAGACATCAAAAAAGTATTTTTGTACAAATATGTATTTATCGGAGCTCTATCTTGTTTGATAGGATTTGCACTTTCATTTTTAATTAAAGCCCCTTTTTTAAATAATATGAAGATGTTTTTTGGAAGTGCCAAGGCGGATATGATGACTTATGTATTAGGATTTACAGCTTGTTTCATAGTTTTTGCTATAGTGTATTTCAGCATGAGCAAGATATCAAAAAGACTTAGACTCTTGAGTATAAATCGTCCTTTTGAAGACGAAAAACAAAGCAATCTAAGTATTTCATACCTGCCACAAAGATTGTTTTTGGCATTTAGCGACCTATTATCCAAGAAAAAAATCTACTTTACCATGATCAGCGTTACTATTTTGTCCGTCTTCATCCTTATCTTACCTATGTCGGTATATACTACAATTTCGGACAAGTCTTTTATCAACTATATGGGTATAGGCTCATACGATGTAAGGATAGATATATCTGAAATTGCCGATAATAAAGATAAGATGAATATCTTACTTGAAAAGATAAAAAATGATGACAGTATTGAAAAATACGACATTATAAAGAGCAAATTAGTAGATTATAAGACAAGTAAAGGAAATATAGAAAAAATCTGGATAGATTTTTCTACTCAAACTACCTTTCCTATAAAATATGTTTACGGCTCTATGCCTTTAAAAGATGATGAGATATCACTAAGCAAGATAAAAGCTGATGACTTGTCCAAAAAAGTTGGTGATGAAATGACTTTAATGATAGGAAACAAGGGAAAAAAGGTGAAAATCTCAGGCATATTTTCAGATTTGACAAATGGCGGTAAGACTGCAAGAGCAAGTTTTAAGACAGATGATAATGACATGATATGGATGATTATACCTGTCAAACTCAAGGATAAGGTGGCAAGTGAAGAATTTATAAAAAAATACCAAGATGATTTTGCCTTTGCCAAATTTTCAGATACAAAGGTCTATATAAATCAAATCTTTGGAAATACTATAGCAACAGTATACAATATAACGTGGGTAGGATTTTTTGCATCATTATTTTTGATTTTCACAATAACTGTCTTGTTTATAAGAATGTTGTATCTCAAGGACAGCGGTGAAAATGCACTGCTAAAATCCATAGGTTTTACAAACAAGGATATATACATCCAATATTTTATAAAATCTGCCCTAATTTTATCTTTCGGTCTGATACTTGGCAATGTATTTTCTCTTACTATAGGCGATAAATTGGCATCAACTATACTTAATATCATAGGCATAGCAAATGTGCAATTTTTAAGAGATACTTTGTTTTCATATGTATCTGTTCCGATTTCAATGATTATTATTACAGTTCTTGCCACATATCTCGGTGCAAGAGGACTTAGCAAAATGAATATTTCTCAAATTTTAAAGGAGGATGTCTAAGATGATGTTAAAAGCTGTCAATATTAAAAAGAATTTTGACCTTGACAAGACTAAGCTGCAAATTTTAAAAGGCATTGACATAAATATACAAGTTGGAGAATTTGTAACTATAATGGGCAAATCAGGTTCTGGAAAATCAACCCTGCTCAATATATTATCAACACTTGATACTCCAAGCGAGGGAGAGGTGTATTTTGAAGATGTGAAAATAGACAATCTAAGCGATGACGACTCTTCAAAACTCAGGAGAGAGTCCTTCGGCTTTGTATTTCAACTGCCAAAGATGGTGAAAAACTTGAGTATATTGGACAATATATTGCTACCCTCACTGCAATATAAAAAGGATAGAAAATCAGCTATAGAAGCTGCAACTAATCTAATGCAAAAGATAGGGATAGAAGGTATAGCTAATAAGAAGATATCTCAGGTATCAGGCGGTCAACTCCAAAGAGCCGGAATTTGCAGAGCACTTATCAACAATCCTAAGATTCTATTTGCAGATGAACCAACAGGGGCATTGGACTCAGGCACTACCAAAGATGTGCTCAATCTGTTTTCGACTTTTCACAAAGAGGGCAAAACTATAGTAACGGTAACTCATGACATCAATGTAGCGGCAACTTCTCAAAGAGTCTTGTTTATGAAAGACGGTCTGCTCATCCACGATATAAGCCTTGGTGATGATGTAAATGAAAATCTGTCAAAGCTAAAAGCTTTGCAATATTAGTTATAGTAAGAAAATAAACTTTATGATATAATAAAATCCAAAGAGATAGTATACAGTTGGTTTGCTCCAATCTAAAAGATTGGGGGTGATGAGTATGAGTATATTCGAAATTATTACTATAGTTCTTATGACTATAGATATAATCATACAAATCATAGCCCTTTTTCTTAACAATAAGAAAAGTTAGGCATGAAAAAACCACTGTATAGCGACTACAGTGGTTTTAATATAAAATAACCACATAGGAGCAAACCAATATGGTTTACTATCTCTTTTTATTAGTTTTATTATACAAGAAAAAAAGATTTTTTTCAAGTATATTTTTGATACATTTAGTCCTCCAACATCGCTTTTATCGCATCTTCTGCTGAACTAAAAGGACCATGTAGATTTCTGCCAAGTCTTGCATCTTCAATAGCTTCTAAAGTATCAGACTTTATGTGATTTACCCTAAACGGAATACCGTTATGCTCAATAGACGCAGTTAAAAATATACGAACAGCTGTAGATGTATCTAATCCAAGACTTGAAAATAGAGTATCCGCATTTTTTTTAAGATTGTCATCAACACGAATTTGTAAAGTAGCCATGATAAACCTCCATTTCATAATAATTTGTATATGAATTGTACTACATTTTAAATAATATTGCAATCTTTTACATAAAAAATATCTGTTAGAGTCTCCTCCAACAGATATTATAAAAGCTATTTAATCTACTATGGCTTTTATTTTTTTATTTATATATTTATATTTTTATTAATTCATATAAAATTCAACTTAACTCTCTTTATTTCAATTAATATAACTATATTTTTTAACTAAATATCATTATAATTCTTAGTTTATTAACTTATAAATCTTAGTTTGCAGTTTTTATTTCTGTCCAAACTTGGTCATATACCTCGTTATAATCTCCAAGGTCTACAAATATCTCTCCCAAAGATGAAAGTTCGCCTTGAGGATACATATGAGGATTGTTTCTTTCTTCTTCCGGTAGTAGCTTAATAGCCTCAGTATTAGGTGAAGAATATTTTATATATTTTGCATTTTTTGCTGCAATTTCAGGCTCGTTCATAAAGTTTATAAATATTTCAGCCTCTTTCTTGTGTTTTGATTGCGTAGGTATTACCATGCAGTCTATAGACACATTTGTACCTTCCTTAGGTATGGCATATTCGTAGTCAGGATTTTCTGACTTGATATAAAAAGCATCTCCTGACCAAGCAAGCGACATATCAGCCTCTCCACCTATAAGTGCAGTCTTGTAATAGTCTACTTGATATGAGTTTACAAGCGGTTTTTGTTTTATCAACTCTTCCTTAGCAGCATTTATCTCCTTGTCATTCTTTGAATTTAAAGAGTAGCCAAGTTTCTTCAGTGTAATGCCTATTGTATCCCTTGAAGAGTCAAGCATTATTATCTTTCTCTTGTACTTTTCATTCCAAAGTATGTTCCATGAATCTACAGTTTCAGTTATCTTCTTTTTATTGTAGACCACACCTACAGTTTGCCACATATAAGGCACTGAATACTCATCCTTTTCATCATAGTTCAGCCCTTTTAATCTTGAGTCTATATATTTAGCATTTGGAATATTTGAGTAGTCAAGTTTTTGCAATAGATTTTTTTGCTTCATTATACCCACCATGTAATCAGATGGGAAAAGCACGTCATACTCAGTACTTCCGGCTTCTATCTTTGCAAGCAGTTCTTCGTTGTTGTTGAAGTTTTCGTAGTTTACCTTTATTCCTGTCTTAGATGTAAACTCTTCCAAGACTTCAGGGTCAATGTAGTCGCCCCAGTTGTAGATATTAAGTGTTACATTTGATTTTTCCGCTGTTTGCGTAGTATTTTCCTTTGTGTTGTCAGTAGCGTTGTTAGAATTGTTTGAACTTTGGCATCCTGCAAGCGCAAAGATACAAAGAACTAAAGCCAATAAAATTTTTTTCAATTATTTTTCCTCCTGCAATTTATAAAAATCAATATCTGTTTTTTTCAGACTTTGATGAACGAATCTGTATTATTATCATCAAAATTATTATAACAAGCAACATCAATGTTGTGAGTGCATTAATCTTAGGCGACACACCCCTTTTTGTCATGGAGTATACCTTGATTGACAAGGTCGAAATACCTGCGCCTGTAGTAAAAAAACTTATGATAAAGTCATCAAGTGAAAGAGTAAATGACATTATCATACCGCTGATTATGCCCGGCTTTATCTCCGGCAATATAATCTTAAAAAACGTCTGGGTAGGTGTAGCTCCCAAATCCTGAGCCGCCTCCGATAAATTCGGATTGAGCTGTTGGAGTTTCGGCAGTACCGCAAATACCACATAAGGCACACAAAGTGTGATATGAGCTAATATCAGCGTAACATATCCCAATTTCAGGAATTGGAACAGAGAAAAAAACGACAGTAGCGATACACCTATTACTATATCCGGATTTATCATCGATATATAGCTTAGGTTGAGCATCACGCTCTTATATCTTGATGTCATCGAATGTATGCCGATAGACGCAATAGTACCTATGGACGTGGCTATCACCGACGCCAAGGTAGCAACTATTATAGTATTGTACAATGACGATATTATAGACTTATCCTTAAAAAGCTGCATATACCAATCAAGAGTAAATCCGTTCCATACTCCGCCAAACTTTGACTTGTTGAAAGAATTTATCACAAGCACTATTATAGGCAGATACAGGAATAAAAATATCAAAACTATATAAATATTTGATATAATCTTTGAATATCCCTTTTTTACCATAATGCACCCCCCTTATCAGAAGAAGAATATCTGTTGAGTACAAGCATGGTAATAAGAATTATAGCTATCAGTATCATAGATATAGCTGAACCGAATTGCCAGTTTCTCGCTGCCAGGAATTGGTTTTGTATAAGGTTACCCATAAGCATACTATGACCGCCACCAAGCAAATCTGAAATTACAAAGGTAGATATGGCAGGCATAAACACCATTATTATACCTGATACTATACCAGGCATACTAAGCGGCAATATTATCTTCCTGAAAGTTATAGCACTTGAGGCTCCCAAATCTCTTGCTGCCTCCACATATGCCTTGTCAATCTTGAGTATGACAGTATAAATAGGAAGTATCATATATGGCAAAAAATTGTATACCATACCCATTAATACCGCACCATCTGTATATAAAAGTGTAAGTGGCTCCTTGATGAGCCCTATATTTATCAAAAATGAGTTAATTGGACCGTTGTCCTTGAGTATAGACATCCATGCATAAGTCCTGAGCAAAAAATTTGTCCACTGAGGCAAAATTATAAACAAAATCAGAAAATTTCTTATTCTCATCTTCTTATTAGCTATAATATACGCCACAGGATAGCCCAATATCAGACAAAAAACCGTAGAATAAAGCGACAGCTTTATAGAACGAAAAAAAACATCAGCATAAATAGGCTCAAAAAACTGTACATATCTGTCCAAGGTAAAATCTGTAGACAAACTGCCTATCTTTGAAGATGCACTTAGAGAAAATATGAGTATTATTATAAGTGGGACTATGGTAAAAAGTACAGTCCACAATATATAAGGAGTAGACAAAAGAGACTTCTTATTCATCTTCTTTTGCCCCCTTTTTCATGACATGGATGGCGTCAGGAATGAAATCAAGACCCACTATACTGTCAACCTTTGCTATGTGAATAGTGTGTATCATCCATTCAAAATTTGTCTTTTCATCCACTACTATTACTTCGTAATGCACACCCTTAAATACGACATCTGTCACCTTACCTATTATCTTCGCATTTTCCGGTGAAATTATAGTTATATCCTCAGGTCTTATAACGACATCGACTTTTTCATTGTCGGCAAAGCCCTTGTCAAGACATTCAAAGTCAGCCCCGTTAAAGGAAATCAAAAAGTCCTTAATCATCACTCCGTCAATGATATTACTCTCTCCTATAAAATCAGCTACAAATCTGTTCTTAGGCTCATTATATATATCTTCCGGAGTACCGATTTGCTGAATGACACCGTGATTCATAACCACTATGGTATCAGACATGGTAAGAGCCTCTTCCTGATCGTGGGTTACATAGATAAATGTTATACCCAGCTCCATCTGCATAGTCTTAAGCTCGTACTGCATGTCTTTTCTCAGCTTCAAGTCAAGAGCGGCAAGAGGTTCATCAAGCAACAAAACCTTAGGCTTGTTTACAAGAGCCCTTGCTATAGCAATTCTCTGTTGCTGACCGCCTGACAGGGAATGTATATCTCTATCTTCAAATCCTTCAAGGTCAACTAATTTAAGCATCTTTTTGACCTGAGCATCTATAGTCTTCTTATCTACCTTTTTTATCTTAAGACCAAAGGCGATATTGTCATATATATCCATATTCGGAAAAAGTGCATACTTTTGAAAGACAGTATTAATTGCACGCTTATGAGGCGGCACGTCATTTATTCTTTTTTGTGCAAAAAATAAATCGCCACTGTCAGGGTATTCAAAACCGCCAATAATTCTAAGTGTAGTAGTCTTGCCACAACCACTTGGACCTAATAGAGTAATAAATTCATTTTCCCTGATGTAGAGATTCATATCCTTAACGGCATCCTTGCCTGCATAAGACTTGTTGATGCCTTTCAAATCTATAATGATGTCTTTTTTTTCCAATTAACTACCCCCTTAATACTTGATAAAACCTATGTTTTACCCAACTTAAACTTCATTTGTTTCGTGCCTTGCAAAAGAGGAGAAAAGGCACTCATATAACAGATACAATTCTACTTTTAATTACTATATTTGTCAATGATTTTTTTATAAATTTAATATTAGTTAGATTGTGAAATTAAATGGATAATAAGATAATTTTTAATACACTATTCAAATGATTAGCTTTATTATCTGATTTTAAATCTATTGACATAATTTTTTAAAAGTAGTATAATCAGCTTATAAATAAATATATACTATCTTGATTAATTATTTAAGCTAAGCAGTAACACTAAAGGGGGTTTGAAATATGAAAAATCATCTTAGATATATTTTTACAGGAGCCCTATTTGGTTTCAGCCTTTTTATACCATACATCGAAAATTTTTTAAAAATAGAAAACACCTTTGTTCTTTGGTTGTTGCCTGTTTTTTCAACATTAGGAATGATGTTGGCAGTGTGGCTAAGTACACATATAGATCATAAATCCAAAGTATTTGGCATTAAGTTAATTTTAATTACTTTACTTATAAACCTTTTACTTAGAAGTTTTTAATTTTCAGGTAGGATATCTTTCCTACCTTTTTCTATTTTTTTTCTTCTTTACAATAATATTTACTTATGTTAGAATATGGTTTGGAATAATCATTATCATGTATAGATATCTTGTTGTATTTGACATCTTTTAAGTATTTTCTTGTTTTTTATTATTTCGACTCTATTTAAGGTCGCATTTTTTTGGGTGTAAATTGCTAATACTGTCGATTTTAGATTTATAGATTCAATAAAGTAAGATTCTGATTTAAAATTTCATGATATTATTTTTATTGTAAAGTATAAAAACGATTTTCCATATTTACACTAAGTATTAAATACGAGACTCTAAGAAGTATAAAACAAGAGCCTTATCTTTTTGATTGAAATGGAGAAAACATTTTATGAAGAAGAAAATTAATTTCAAACTTTGTATCAGCTTACTTATAATATTGCTGATACTCTTTGCTGTAGTATCCTTGTTGATAGGCAGATATAATATCTCTCCTTATGAATCATTTAGGATATTACTATATAAACTTAGGCTTCCTTTTATAAAAAAGACATGGACTGATTTACAAGAGTCGGTAGTAACTACTATACGAATGCCCAGAATTATAGTCGCCATCTTTGTAGGTGCAGGTTTATCCGTTGCCGGTGCTTCATTTCAAGGCATATTTCACAACCCGCTTGTCAGTCCTGACATACTCGGTGTATCAGCATCTGCAGGTTTTGGTGCTGCACTTGGCATCATAATAGGCTCTCAAACCAGCTCACTTGTAAGTATATTCGCCTTCACCTTCGGAATAATAGGGGTTGGCAGTGCCTATTTTCTAAGCAGGGTTCATAAGACCACCCCTACTGTCATGATGGTACTAAGCGGTGTCGTAGTCAGCTCTCTTGCAAATGCAGGAATTTCTATTTTGAAATATTTTGCTGATCCTTTGGAGCAATTACCTGCCATCACTTTTTGGCTGATGGGAAGTCTTGACTCAGTAAGGCTTAAAGAGGCTCTAATTTGCGTACCTGTCATTTCAGTCTGCCTATTTACCCTATTTTTGCTCGCTTTCAGAATAGATTTGCTAAGCATGGGAGAAAATGAGGCGAAATCTTTGGGAGTAAGACCTGAGAGATTGAAGACTCTTGTCATAATGGCATCTACACTTATAAGTGCAATGTCGGTTTATATCTGCGGTACTATAGGTTGGATAGGTCTAATCATACCTCATATTTCAAGGATGCTTGTAGGACCTTCTTACAAAAAACTCCTCCCTACTTCAGCACTGCTTGGAGCAATGTTCCTACTTTTGATAGATGATATAGTAAGGACGATTTCGGAGTCGTCTCTTCCACTTAGTATAGTAATTTCACTGGTTGGCGCACCGTTTTTTGCGATGCTCCTTAGAAAGACAAAAGGAGAGTGGATATAATGTCGCAAATACTCAGCGCAGAAAATATAAAATTTTCCTATGATAAAGAAAAAGAAGTACTAAAAGGCATAAGTTTTTCAGTAAACTCAGGTGAGGTAGTCTGCATACTCGGTGCAAACGGCTGCGGTAAGACTACATTACTTAGCATATTGTCAGGACAAAGACCTCCGGATGAAGGAAAGGTCTTAATAGACGGAAAAGACATTTCTCATATGAAGGTTGAGGATATTTCAAAAATTGTAGCCATAGTATTTCAGGAACACCATGCACCCTTTCCTTTTAGAGCTATAGAAGTAGTCAGAATGGGTAGAGCTCCGCACATAGGTTTCTTAGGCGTAATGTCCAAAGAGGATAAGGAAATAGCAGATGAAGCCTTAAAAAGAGTAGGACTCTTCCACCTGAGAGACAAGCCTTATACCAAGATAAGCGGTGGCGAAAGACAGCTTGTGCTTATCGCAAGGGCAATCGCACAAAATACTAAGGTGATTTTCATGGATGAGCCCAGCTCTCACCTTGACTTTCACAACCAAATCCTCGTATCTGATACTGTAAAAAAGATGTCTGAAGAGACAAATATAGCCGTAATCATGACTACACACATGCCTTATCAGGCGTGGCTGTATGATACAAAGGCTGCACTTATGTCAAAGGGGCATATGATAGCCTACGGTAGCTCAGCAGATGTCATGACAGATGAGAGTCTAAGTGAGATATACCATATGAATATAAGGGTTATCAAAAGCTACCAACAAGACTTAAAAAGAGAGTTCATCACTTGTATGCCCATACTCGAAGGCTAAAAATCTCATTACTAAATATGAATATTGAAAATTGACCTATTGATTTAAAAGCTAAGATTAAATACTGCTATTATGTATATTTTATAATCTTATTAATATTAATAAGTCTTTTTTTCAAATATTCAATTTATAGATCATTTTATGCTGAATTTATTTAAGCTCTTATAAGATTTCAGTATTATTCTCATAGATATAATTATGACTTGTAGCTGACTAAATATCAATACAAGAATTTTTACTATATCTTTATTTACTGATATTTCTTTCTTATACGAACTTTAAAAATTTCAGTATCAACAAAATTCCGCATGAGATTTCGAAATCATGCAATAACTAATCAGGAGGATGATTAAATGAAGTTAAGAAACAAATTTATAGCATTATTGTCTGTTGCTACAATGCTTACATTGTCGGCTTGCGGAGGAAATACTAATACCGCAAATCAAAATAACAACACTCAGCCTACTCAAACGGAGCAAAAAGCAACAGAGCAAAAGTCTACTGAGAAAAAAACTCAAGACGGAAAAAGAGTAGTCATAGACACTTTGGGAGAGCTTACAGTACCTCAAGAGTCAAAGAGAATAGCTACTACTGCAGCTGCTCACTGGACATCTGTTGCACTTCTTGGCGCAAGTGACAAACTTGTAGCATTGGAAGAAGGCTATGGCAAGAATAAATGGGTTGTAAAAAAATTCCCACAATGGGCTAACCTACCGGTAGTATTTGCAAGTAATAAGGTAAATATGGAAGAATTATTGAAAACTGAACCTGACCTTGTAATATATGCAACACGTTATGGAGATGATTTCAGAAAACAACTTGAAGACCTGAAAATATCTTATATATGCGATCCTAAGGAAGATGAAAACTTCACTTTCTTAAACAGAGTAAAGGCAAAACTCGTATACTACGGTGATGCTATAGGCGGAATATCTTCTGACATAGCAAAAGAATATGCCAAAGACTTCGACGAAATGTACAATAAGATAAACGAAAAGACATCAAAACTTGAAGACTCTAAGAAGAAAACTATACTTGCAGTAACTTCTGCTGATCCTATAACTATTATCAACGGCTCAAGCATAGGTCAAGAATGGATGACTCTTGCAGGCGGTATCAACGTAGCAAAAGACGCTACAGGTGATGTAGGAACATCAGGTAGACTTAATGTAAGCATGGAACAGGTACTTCAATGGAATCCGTCATATCTTATAGTTGACAGCAAGGATATAAAAGAAGCCATAGAAAAGGATAGTGCATGGGCAAAAATCGATGCTGTTAAAAACAAAAACATCCTAATAATGCCAAAAGGTTTGATGCCTTGGGGATATCATGGACCTGAAGAATATCTTATGATGCCTTTTATAGCTAAGTCTCTACAACCTGAACTTTTTGCTGATTTTGATTTGGAAAAAATGTCAAAAGACTTCTACAAGAAATACTATAAGATAGACTTGGATGAAGAAGATATAAAATATCTATTTTCTAAATAAATAAAAGCAGACTTGTTAATTGCTACAAAATACAAGTTTATCAAAATTTATTATAAAATATACTCTTATAATTAACTCTTTGTAAACATAGTCAGAGTAATTCCAAGTTTACAAAGAGTTTTTGACCATCTATAATTATTATACAGAGGTTAAAATTATGGAAAAACATGAATTATCAATAATTGTAAAATCGGATGAACTTAATCATCACAACACCTTATTTGTAGGAAAAGCTCTAACTCATCTTGCAGAAATAGGATTTATCACTGTATGTATGGCACATAAAAATCCTGATGAAGTCGTATTTTACTCACTTGAAGGCTTTAAATTCTTCTCACCTGTACCAAAAGGCAATGTTATTACATTTCAAGGACAGATAGTGCGTGTTACAAATCATAGTGTAACGGTATATGTAGAGGGTGTAAACAAGCTGAAAAATACTAAGCACATCCATGGATATGCAACTTATGTAACAGTGGATGAGGAAAGCAAGGCAAAGAAAAATCATGGCATAGTCTTGGATAATACTGATGATAAGTCAGAGTTGGAGTTAAGAGAGAAAGCAAAAGAGCTATTTGAAAAAATACTATAATACTATATGGCATTTTAAAAGACAAGGTAAAGTAAGAATCCACCTTGTCTTTTGTATTTATACTAAAACCCTATTAAAAAGCCATGTCATTTTATTACAGCAAGAATATTGATAATCTGTAAAACGAATAATTTTCTAAAATATCAATCTTGGCATTATAAATGGTGATTAGTATTACACAAATATCCAATTAATTAACGGAAACTTTTTTCTTTGATTATCTTACAATTATAGCTGAATTTGTAATGTATTTAAGTGCAGTTTTACATAGTTTCATTAATATATTATCTTGCACATTCTGCGTCTTTTGCAAGCAGTATTTCAAGCCCATGCTTAAGCGGATCAATGATAAAGTTAAGAGATTCTTCCACCGCTATAGGACTGCCGGGCAGATTGATTATCAGCGAATTGTTTGCTATTCCGGATACTGCCCTTGAGAGTATGGCACGATTTGTCTTTTCCAGACTCTTTGCTCTGATATACTCACTTATGCCGTAGGTCTGTCTTTGTATCAGCTCCAAAGTAGCCTCAGGAGTTACATCCCTCTTAGCAAATCCTGTACCGCCTGATGTCAGTATCAACGATGTATTATTGTCTATGTTCTTTTTAATAGCCGCCTTTATATCTTCAATCTCATCAGGCACTATAACATAGTCCACCATTTCATATACATATTCCCTATCCAAGACATTTACTATCTTTTGTTTACACCCGTCTTGTCTTAGACCTTGTGAGCCCTTGTCCGACACTATTATGATTGCATAGCTGAACTTATCTTTGGCAGCTACCTTTATGTTTATTTCATCGCCTTCTTTGATTATTCCGCCCTGCTCTACAGTTGCAAATATACCTTGGGTAGGCATGATACATGAGCCTGTCTTTTCCATGATATTGCAACCATGATGACATTCCTTGCCTATCTGAGATACCTTGAGGATTACTTCACCTATTTCAAGTATGGTACCTACAGGCAGTTTGTGTAGAGTTACTCCCTCAGTCGTGATATTTTCTGCGAAATCTCCAAAGTTAAGCTCGACATTTCTGCTCTTATCTCGCATATAGTCAATTGACTCCTTAGCAAGAAGTGATACCTGTCTATGCCATGCTGCGGCATGTGAATCCTCTTTAAGCCCGAAGTCTTTTATAAATTCGCCTTGTTTTATAGGGATTTTAATTTCTCCCTTTTTTTCAGATATATTTATTGATACTACTTTTGCCATTTCTATTCCTCTTTTAAATTATATTTCTTATATTATATCCAAAACTTTGATTATATGAACAAAGTTTTTGTAAAAATTCAGATTTAATTTGACACTTTGAATATATTGTAGTATAAATGATGAGAGTTAAAGAAAATTAAGATTTTTACGATATATTATAGAGAATTATCATACTAATAGTGTGATATGAAACCATAGTAACGCCAATTATTTACTTTTATCTAATAAATATAGGGCTTACAAATTGTGATTTTATTTTAAAAGAAAAGAAAATTTCAATATGATTTGCTAATTAATATTATCACGCATAAGTTGAATTTTCAATATTATATTTAAAACTTAAAAATTTTTTCAAAATAAAGACTTATATATTTTAAAATATCTCAAAACTATTATAGATTGATTTTTGGAGAAAAATATGGAAATAACAAAGCAAGTGGGCAATCAAGGCAATATCGCTCCCATTCAAAAAAGCAAGGACAATATCAAGAATATAAAAAACCTCAAGGCTAACGAGCTTGCCAATTTTGATAAACTCAGCCCCAAAGAAAAGTCAAGAACTCAATTCTTGGAAAAATTTGAAAAGATAAAGTCAGAGTCGGTAAAAGAAGAGCTGGAAAAGATATTTGACAAGATTAGCGCCCAATCTGACAAGATTGGTGAAAAAGTGTATCTGAAAGACATAATAGAGTACAAAAAATTGGTAAAGGAATTTTTGAATGTTGCCACTTCCAACTCTCATCAGTTCAGCAATGAGAATTTCTTGGACAGAAAGGGCAGATTCCGCAACTACTCTACTGTAAGGACTATAGATAGGGAGTTGGAGACACTTACCAGAGATTTTATCAACGGTCAAATCGACCACATGGGAGTACTCAAAAAAATGGATGACATCAGGGGTATGTTGCTTGATATAATGATGTAATCTCGGAATTTATAAGTTTTATACTATTATCTAATTAATCTATGGATAATTTTCATAAATAGTTTTAAAAAAATAGTATATTATTTGTGAATTTACTATAATTACACTGAAAGAAAATATAAAAAATAAGGCATGGTGTTATATACTATGCCTTTTTTGAATTAATATAGTTATTTTTTCTAATATCGGGCTTATTATTAGTCTTACATTGATTGGATTGTTTCATCAATAATGAGTAATAACAAAAAGCCTTGTAATTTTATTAGAGCAATATTATTGATAATCTGCAAAACGAATAATTTGCTAATATAACAGTCTTGGCATTATGAATGGTAATTAATATAAATCACTTAAAAGCAAATCCAATAATGGATATCTATAGCTTACTAAGTTATGCATTAATAATTAATTTTGTTGAGAATCAAACTACTTCATTTCTACAGTGTAGTTGTCATATTCATGCTCCAAATCTTCAAACAAATCTATTATGGCAGAGCCGTAATCTCCAAGATTTTCAAGCAGTTTTTCATGTCCTTGAATTACTATATGAGTCTTTTCTCTTCTTTCTGTAAGCACATCCCACAAAGCGTCAAGGTTCTTTCCATAGTAAGACGGCAGGTCAAATTTTTCTATAAAATACTTGTGAGCCTGTCCCTTAGTCTTAATATGATTCGCATTTAGAATTATAGTATTCGTGTATTCATTATTCTCAGCCATTACATATTCTCCTGTCCATATAGCAATGTAAATGTTGCATAATGATCCTCGGTATAATATACAAGCCCATCACTTGAATATACTATACGCTTTGCTCCTCTATGACCTCCGTCATAGTCTATATCACATTCATAATACTGTCTACCCTGTTTGTAAGGGAGTGTTCTTTCACGATTGGAAAATCTGTCTCCTCCTATACTTTTGCCCTTGGCAACTCCCCAAAGATTGCCTAATCTTGGCTCCCAGCCAATATCATAAGCCTGAGATTTGCTGATATAATTAGACGGTAGCTTGCCATAAGTGTGTATATATAGAGCAACATCTTCTTTTGAAGAATAGCTTCCATTTTCTGTTAGAGTCTTTTTATTTGTAGTTTTATCTTTAGCTCGAGTATCTTCTTTTTTAGTATTTTTCTTACTTTGTTTATTGTTTACAGCTGCTTTGATATCTTTATTCAGCTTGTCACTGCTCTTAGTTCTATCAGAATTTACAGCTTGTATATTTTGCTTTTTATTTGTATTACTTGCATTTTTATTACTATTATTTATTACAGTTTTCTTTTTATAATTTTGAGTTTTCTTATATCTATTTTTTTGCTTATACTTGTTTTGAATTGTTATTTTTTTATTTGTAGGATTTTTTACTGTCTTTGAATAATTTGCTGCAAATACATTTGCAAGACCCATCAAGAGTACAAAGACAAAGAACAGTGATAGTATTTTCTTTTTCATATCTTTCTCCCAATATAGCAAATGACGGCCTGATAATCCAAGCCGTCATCTACATTTTATCATAGCAACACTTATAAAAATATAGAGTCTTTATATGGAAACTTAATACTAATATTTCTTAGATTAACGTATAAATTTTGTTAAATACATTATCCATTGTATACTCTATTTGCATTATGGATAATAAAACATATTTGTTGCATTTCTAATCAATTTTAGTATACAGCAATATAATAAAGCAAATGATGATTTTATAAGCTTTCGCTCTTATCTCAATTTTCTCTTAACTATTTTGTAGATTTTACAGGTTCAGCAGCTGTAAGCTCTATATCGCCCCAAGTAAATTCTGTGTCATACGCAAAGTCGTAGTTTTTAACTCTATTGTTTATAGGTATGAAGTCAACTTTGTTAAGGAAAGGTATGAAAGGTACTTCTTCAAATGCAATTTGTTGGAACTCATCATAGAATGCTTTCATCTTTGTAGGATCCATAGCTTCTTCTGATTCTATCTTTTCAAGTATGCTTTGTAACTTTTCAGATGTATATCTTGGGTAGTTAGCATTTGTATTTTTACCATAGAATCCTGACGGATTAGGATCTGACGCAAGTCCCCATGCTGCTGAATAGCAGTCTATTGCCGGGTCATCATTTTCTATTCTTTCGTAGAAGTTGTTAAATTCCAACAGTCTTCCGTCAACCAAAGATACATCAAGACCTATTTGTTTCCATTGTTGTAGGTAGTATTGAGAAAGTGGCTCAGATATTTCAGAACCGCTCATCATTGCAAAGTTAATTTTTAGCGTCTGGCCTTTCTTATCTTCTCTTATGCCGTCGCCGTTAGTATCCTTAAATCCTGCTTCATCAAGAAGAGTTTTAGCCTTTTCAAGATCATATTTGAAGTTAGGTACAGTAGGGTTGTAAAGGCTCTTAAATACCGGAGCTATAGGACCTGCAGCATTAAATCTCAATCCATTGTAGAATTTTTCACCTATGCTGTCATTATCTATAGCATAAGCCATAGCTTGTCTTAATTTAGCATCAGCCATCTTTGCTTCAGGATTTGTTACGACTTCATTTTTGTCTTTATCCCATTTACCAAGTTTGAATCCAAGATATGATTCGTACAAGTCTTGTCTTGTAGCAATCTTGATATTGTCAAGCTCTGCATATTGAGGATATGAGTCAGCTTGAGCACCTAATATTATATCATATTTACCTGCTTTTGTAGCTGCCACCTGTTGAGATGGAGGAAGTATTTCCATTTCAAGTTTTTTAACCTTAGGCTCTCCTCTATAGTAGTATTTATTGGCTTCATACACTATCTTTTCCCCAGGTACTACTGATTTTATTACATAAGGACCGTAAGATAGGGGATTTTTTCTTAGGGCATCAGATTGTACTATCTTATCCATTGCTATACCTTCAAATTGCTTGGCGTTTACGAATTCACCTACGAAAGGTCCTCCCCACAATACCCCCGGAGTCATCTTTGTAAGATGTATCTTCATAGTGGCATCATCTATTACTTCAAGACCTGATATCTTGTCAGCCTTACCGTTGTGGTAATCCAAAATACCCTTTATTATGTGCATATCTTCGCTGAATCTTATAGAGTCTGAAGATTTGATGTAAGTTTTGTTTGCTATTATTTCATACGTCTTTACTATGTCCTTTGTAGTTACAGGTTCACCGTTTGACCATTTGAACTTAGGATTTATCTTGTATGTTACTGCCTTATTTTCCTTATCAACGCTCATCTTTATAGGTGTCTCATCACTGTCAAGCAAAAGCTTAAAGTCAGAATCTGTAGGGAAGGCTCCTGCCATAGTATATTTCAAGAAGTAATTATCTATACCATTTGAATAAAGATAAGGATGCAAGATTCCCTTAAAAGCTGAGTCTGATACAACTCCTACTTTTAATGTAGCATCAGCAACAGCTGTTCCTTCGTTTTCAATTTTAGCCGGATGTTTTTGCTCTATTGCCGATGTAGCAGCAGCAACATCCTTCTTATCTCCACCTGTTGTATTGCCTCCTGTACTTCCGCCACCTGACGGAGAACCGCAGGCTGCCAAGAGCATACTGACTGCCAATCCCAGTGACAGTGTCTTCAAAAATCTCTTCATTTTTTCCTCCTTTTAACCTTCCAAAAATATTAATATTTATAATAATTATTGCCTTACAATAATTAATTAACTAATAAATATTCTATCCTAATCTTTGTCTTGCATCAGATGCTCTTCTTAGAGCCTGTCCTATATAGTTGATACTAAGCATCATCAATAGCAGTGTAAGTGCTGCAGGTAACCATACATACATCTTACTTTGGATTATCTCAGGCTTTGATGCAAGTGATATAAGTGTACCTATAGAAGGTACCGATATAGGTAGACCAAATCCTAGATATGAAAGCGCTGTTTCTATGCCGATATTAGCAGCAAGTGTAAGAGTACCGTCCACTATCAATATTGACGAAATATTGGGAAGTATACCTCTTAGCATGATTTTGATATCACTTGTACCCATAGTCTTAGATGCAGATACGTAGTCACGTCTTGACTCCGACAACGCCTTGGATCTTACCAGTCTGGCTGTACCTGTCCAATAAAACACCGACATTACGCCTATAAGTGTAAATACATTGTAAGTCTTCGCCATTGAAACGAAAGATATGATTATCATCAAGGTAGGTAATACTCCTATAAAGTCAACCACTCTCATGATATATGAGTCTACCTTGCCTCCATAAAAGCCCATACAAAGTCCTGATATAAGTCCTACAATTGATGTTATTATAGTTATAGCTATACCTATGGTAATAGAGTTTCTCGCTCCTACTATCAAAAGTCCAAGTACACTTCTACCACCGGAATCACGACCGAATATATCCCATATATTTTTAAAAGAAGGAGGATCGTACTTCCTGAATATGTCTACCGTATTGAGAGCCTCTGTATTTATAAACATTGAAGCTATATAGACAAAAGCAAAAAATGCTAACAAAACATATAGAGAAAAACTTGCAAGCTTGTCTTTTTTAAACTCTCTTACTATTACTGCAAAGCCTATAGGATTTTCCTTTTTTTGTATGGCTTCCAGCTCATCCAATTTTTTCTCAAGCTCTATTTGTTTTTGATTATTTTCCATCTTGCACCTCCTACTCTATTCTTATCCTTGGATCTACTATACTCATGGTAATATCTGACAATAATGAGCCAAGTAGAAACAAAAATCCGTATATAAGTATCAGTGCAATTGCAACTGAATAATCACGTGAACCTATTGCCTCAAGGAAGAACTTACCCATGCCCTGATAGTTAAATATTGACTCTGCAATTACAGATCCGCCAAGCAAGCCTGAAATTTGGAATCCGAAAAATGCTGCTATCGGTAAAAGCGAGTTTCTAAAGATGTGATGAGTATATATTTTTCTCATAGGAACGCCCTTACTCTTGGCAGTCTTGACATAGTCTTGAGTCTTGGCGTCTATGACTTCGTTTCTAAGATACTGTATCGTACCTACGGAACTGATGATGGCTATACAGGTAGCCGGCATTATCATATGGTGCAGTTTACTCATATAATAAGCAAAAGTCCCAGCGGTAAACTGTGAGTCTACTGAACCTATAGTAGGGAACCAGCCTAATTTGTATCCGAATATAAGTATTGCAAAAAGATACATTACAAATGAAGGTACTGCATAGTTGACAAAGTTTAGGAACACAACTATCTTATCAAATCTGCTACCGTTATTTTTTCCGGCGAATATGCCTATGGGAATGGCAAAGGCATACATGATTATAAGTGCCATAAATGAAAGTGCAAAGCTGTTTACAGCCCTTGGCCCTATGGTAGCAAGCACCGGTAGCTTGTAAGTAAAGCTCTTGCCGAAATCTCCATGCAAGACTCCCTTTATCCATCTTATATATTGTACATGCCAAGGATCATAAAATCCTGACTGTCTTCTTATCTCTTCAATAACTTTTGGATCGACACCGCCTCCTACCTGTCCTGTAAGAGCATCACCAGGCATCATCTTGGCAAGTATGAATACAAGCAGGCTCAAGATGATAAGCTGAGGTATCATTATAAGCAATCTTCTTAGTACCGTCTTCCACATAATTATGCCCCCTTCCTTCCTGCTACAAAGTGTGTATCAGACAATTTTTCAAGCGGATATGCTCTTCCGCTTTCATCATAATACGAACTGTAGCTCTCATCAAATTCTTTTTCAACCTTTTCTCTATTTTCTTTGAGTTGTTGTTTTAAAGAAGGATTTATCTGAGGAATGGAAGCTATCAGCCTCTTAGTATATATATGTCTTGAATCTTTATAAATATCAGCTCTGTTGCCTGTTTCTGTAAATCTGCCTCTGTGCATTATATAGATATAGTCACACATATGCTTTACCACACCAAGGTCATGTGAGATAAATATATATGAAAGATTAAAGTCCTTTTGAATTTTTTTCAAATAGTTTAGTACCTGTGCCTGTACTGATAAATCAAGTGCCGATACAGGTTCGTCAGCAATGATTAACTTAGGCTTACAGGCTATGGCTCTTGCCACACCTATTCTTTGTCTTTGACCTCCTGAAAACTCATGAGGATATTTAAATATCGAGTCAATAGGCATACCTACTATCTCAAGCAGTTCACATACCTTTAGCTTTTCAGCCTTTGAGTCAAGATTTTCAAAGTTTCTTATAGGCTCAGCTATTATGTCCAAAACTCTCTTTCTTGGATCCAAACTTGACATGGAATCTTGGAATATCATCTGTACGTCTTGATTGTACTTTATCTTCTTTCTGACAGCGGGTTTAAGTACATTTTGTCCATCGAATATTATCTCTCCGGCTGTAGCCTTTTCAAGCCCCACTATAGTCTTACCTATGGTAGACTTGCCACTTCCTGACTCGCCAATAAGTCCATATGTCTTGCCCTGCTCTATTGTCATAGACACTCCGTCCACTGCATAGACATGGTCTATTATTTTATTGAAAAAACCGCCTCTTATAGGATAATACACCTTGAGGTCTTTTATTTCCAACAAACTCATCTATACGCTCTCCTCTTCAAAATAAAAATCTTTATAACAAGTACATCTTACAAAATGCCCCGGAATTACTTCGTGCATTTGTGGATCTTCTTCGTGAGAAGATTCAGCTATATGCGGTATCCTCGGAGCAAATCTGCATCCCTGTCTTGGTAAGTTTTTAAGTGAAGGGACCATTCCTTGTATAACATGAAGATCTTTTTCATCCTCTACATCTATCTGAGGTATTGAGTTCAGCAAACTTTTTGTATACGGATGTAATGGATTGTTGAATAGCTCCATGCTGTCTGCAAGTTCCACCACCTGACCTGCGTACATTACAGCTACTCTGTCTGCCATCTGAGCCACTACGCCGAGGTCATGAGTAATTAAGATTATTCCTGCCTTTATTTCATTTTGCAAATCTGTAAGCAAATCCAGTATCTGCGCTTGAATAGTAACGTCAAGAGCTGTAGTAGGCTCATCCGCTATTATCATCTTAGGTTTGCAACTTAGAGCCATAGCTATCATAACTCTTTGACGCATACCGCCTGACAATTGATGTGGGAACTGTCTGTACACCCTGCTTGGGTTTTCTATGCCGACTTTTTCCAAGAGTTCTAATACTCTTGCCTTTTTTTCTTCCTTAGAAAACTTTGTATGATAAGTAAGCGCCTCTTCTATCTGCTCTCCTATCCTTTGCAAGGGGTTAAGAGCAGAAAGAGGATCTTGAAATATCATCCCTATCTTTCCTCCACGGATTTTATTGTACTCATCTTGGTTCAGTGTAAGCAAATTTTTATCTTCAAAAATCACCTCTCCTGAAACTTTGGTATAGTTAAAATCATGCAAGCCCATTATAGTTGTAGCAAGAGTTGACTTCCCACAGCCTGATTCTCCCACTATTGCAAGCACTTCGTTGGAATAGAGACTAAGGTTCACATTTTCTATGGCATCATAGTATGTATCCTTGATTCTAAAAGCTGTGTGAAGATTTCTCACCTCACATAGAACATTTTTTTCCATATAATTCACCTATCTTTAGAATTTCTTATTTTCGTATTTGGTAAATAAATCTTACTTAATCATAATTTCGTACTGTAATACCCTGTATTGTTTATAATATAATACAATTTCTTTCCTTCAATGCAAATTATAAATTACATAATTCTATAATTCTTGTACGACCTTAAAATTACAATCACTTGGATATTATACTATAAAAAAATAAATTTTACAATAATAAAACCTTATAATAAATATCACGAAAAAAAGCGACCAGGTCTGTAACTTGTCGCTTTTCAGATTATTTTACCAAATATATAAAAATATAGTTTGAATTATCTTTTAAATATACTTATCTTAAAAATTTTTAAAGTACAACTAAATATCAAATTCCCCATCACTTATATAAGTATAGCTGTAAAGATTTTGAGAATTTGAAGAATGGTCTTTTTCCACAGTTATACTTACTTTTATATCCTCTTTTCTCGGATATTTTTTCTCAAATCCCACTTTTGATTTAGTCGCTTTGTTTTTATTACTTATACACGGCTTGCTTAGCGTTGTCTCTATTATTTTTTTGCTCTTTGAACTCTTTGTATCAGTCCCTTTTGATATAGTTGAAAGCAGGATAGCAAATATAAGTGATAGCCCTAAGTTACCACCAAAGAAAATTGCTCTTGGCATAAATGAAAGGGCAAGAGTCTTAGGTAAGTGCAAGCTAACAAATTTATCTACTTGTTCACTTACCTTCTTATCCATAGTACAGTAGTTTGCAAAATGTTCACAGTTATTTGTAAATAAGTTATACCCTTTTTTACCTATGTAAGATTTCGCCTTTTTCACTATATATTCTTCATCGTTGATTTTACATTTTTCACATTTGAGATATCTTCTGACCTCAAGTCTTCCGCCATTTAAAAATTCTCTAAGAGTAGTAACAATAATCTCGCAATTTTCCCAGTCCAAGATACTGTCACTATTTCTACCTGAAAAATGTATCACTTCATTATCAGACACATATATGCCGTGATGATAGTATAACTGCCTTTTTACTCTTATATGATTACCTTTTTTGGGTGATTGTTTAAAAGACCAGCCTATGTCAACATCCAAAATAGGCAATATGAAACTTGCCACACCAAGCATTTTACTCACCTTAAAAATAATAAAAACTAATTGATAATTATAGTTAAACAACTCATATTATAAAATAATTTTTCTTATTTTTCAATACTTGATTTTGATTTCCTTTTTATATTTTAATATTGATGTAAAACAATTATATATTTAATCCATAACTACTATTTATAAATAGCTTAATCTTCCAAGCAAAATCATAGAATATATTATGAATTTTAAACATAGATTGTTTTTTTAATACAAATATTATGTATATATTTATAAATAATATCTATTAAAATTTCCATATTTAAACAAAAAATGAAAATACTAAAAAAACATATTATACTAAATTCTAATAAATAATAGCTAAGTAAACATAGTATGGTTTTTATATAATATATTCAAGTTTCAATATTTTTAATGTTTTTTAGGTGAAAAAGTTTTTAAATTTTAAGACTTATACAAATATGGCCTGAACTAAAAACATATATATTGCAGTACCGGAAAGCATAGAAAGAAGAAAATTCTTCTTAAGCAGATGTACTATAACTGTTACTCCTACTCCTATCATCTCAGGCACTACATTTTTTACCACAAAGATATTTACATCTTTCAGACAATATATAACCAACATAGCAAAGACTGCTGATGGCAGAGCTTTTCCCAGATATTCTATAAATTTCGGAGTCTTAGTTTCAGATTTGAATATCAGAAAGGGTAAAAATCTTGTAAGCATTGTTCCAAGAGACACTACAGCTATTGTTATTATTCTTTGTACTAATGTCATTACTTTCTCCTCAAAATTAATTTATACTATATTTTTTTCAATTCTTCCTCTTAACGCTGTAAGTACAAGCAAAATACCTATCATAGACAAAATTATAAACTTATCTCTTCCAAATATGACTCTGCAAATTACAGTTATTACTATACCTACAAATGCGGATGTATGGTCTTTTTCTCTTAAAAACTGCTCCAAAAAAATCACTACAAACATGGAAGTCATTACAAATTCTATTCCCTTAGTATTGAAGTTTATTACATCTCCAAATACTGCACCTATAGCAGCTCCTGATACCCAAAAAGTGTAGTTGAGCAACGTTACAAAGAACATAAACCACCCTCTATCCACATCTTTAGGTATTTTAGCACTATAGTTTATTGAAAATGTCTCGTCACACATACCAAATATCAGGTATATTTTTTTCAGCCCTGTATTTTTATACTTATCGAGCATAGCTATACCATAAAAGAGATGTCTTGCATTTATCATCAATGTCATTAGAAATGCTAACAGTGGATTAAAGGATTGAGTAAGCAAATCTGCCGCTACAAATTCCATAGAGCCTGCAAAGATAGTCATACTCATCACTATAGGATAGAAAAAAGAAAATCCTAAGGAATTCATATAAATACCGTAGGCCATTCCTAAAAACCAAAACCCGGCAAATATCGGTAATGTATATGGTATGGCAGTCTTTAAAGCCTTTATTATTTTGTCGTGTTTATTCATAAACTCCCCAAATTTATATAATAATATTTAATACTAAACTTTCTTAGAAATATAGATTATCATAATTCTTTATACAAAAACCTATCAAAAAGCCATGTGATTCTATTTCATACTAAAATCTAATAGAATAATGGATAAATTATGTTTTATATTTTTATAATAAAGTTATAAGTCATATACTATTTCTTTAAAATATTAATAAAAATTTTCCATAGATTAAATAGATATTAGTATCAGCAAAATTATTGACAAACTGAAAAACATATAATTTAGTAAAATAGCATTCTCCGCATTGTAAACGGTGATTAGTATTAGCATAATTTTTTAGTCAAAAAATAACAGTATATCTCTTAAATACTGTTATCGTCCTTGCCGGAATACGGCTCTATATGAATAATTACATGGGCATTACTGTTTATATCTTTTTGAATAGTCTTCTCTATTTCGTGCATTAGCATATGACTTTGTCTTACGTTCATATCCGGATCCACCTGAACGTGCATATCTATAAATATATTATTTTGCGTTCCTCTTGATCTTATCTTGTGTATTCCTTTAACACTTTCGTAGTTTTTGAACACTGTCTCTTTTATAAGCTCATTATCTACTACCCTTGCATCAATGAGTACATTTGTATTTTCTACAAAGACATCGTAGGCTGTTTTAAATATCAGTAGTGATATTATAATTGACGCTATGGAATCAAGAATTACAGGGGCTCCTGTCTTTATCAAAAATAGCGTGATAAGTACACCTATAGTGACATAGATGTCAGACCTCGTGTGAAGTGCGTCTGAAACCAAGATTGAGGAGCCTAATTCTTCTCCTTTTTTCTGTTCATAATAAGATACAAAGCCGTTTACTATCAAGGTAAATATCATCACTATTATGCTTACAGCAGTTATATCAGGATGCACCGGGTTTTTAATCTTATCTATAGCCTCCATCATTACTTTGATTCCTGTATATGCAAGGAAAAGTCCTATCAATAAGCTTGCCACTGTCTCTATCTTGGCATGACCGTAGGGATGATGTTCATCTTCCGGTTTGGATGCGAAATATATTCCTAATACAGCTATTACATTTGACAGTCCGTCTGCTACAGATGTAAAGGCATCAGCTGTAATAGATGTAGATTTTGTAGCTATACCTATTATTATCTTAAAAATTGCCACTAACATATTTGCAACAAAGGTTATAAATAAAATAAACTGAATTTTTTTGTAGACATCTTTTTTCATTAGTTCTCCTTAATTCAGAGATTGTTATACTAACACTGTTATCCTAAGTCCTATCATATTTCATAAGTATTTTAAAATATTGATATCACTACTAAATACACAAATAAAGTTAATTTATTAATATCTCTTTTTTTATTACTTAAAATCCGTAATACTTATCACCTTGATGTGCATTTCTTTGTCTCATGACCTTGTCTATGGCATTGAGTACATATCTCTTATTTAATATCCACCTCGGCTCAATAAGTTCTTCCTTTGCTCCGTCTCCTGTAAGACGATGTATGACTATATCGCCTCTTAGTAGCTGTATAACGTCGCAGACAAAGTCCACATATTCATCAGCTGTCATAAGATTAAACTTATTTTTCTCATAGTATTTTTCAAGGTCGGTATTTTTAAGGATATTAAGTTGCTGGATTTTTACCCCGTGGATATTCTTCTTATTCAAATATTTATAAGTTGCAAGCATATCGTCCCTATCTTCCGTAGGGAGCCCTACTATGGTATGAACTACTGTCTTTATATTTAATTTGCTCAGGTCTTCAAGAGCTTTTTCAAATACATCTATATTATAGCCTCTTCTTATAAATTTTTCAGACTTTTCATGTATGCTTTGCAGACCAAGTTCCACAATGAGATAAGTCTTTTTGTTGAAATAGTCAAGAACTTCAAGTATGTCATCTCCAAGACAGTCCGGTCTTGTAGCTATGTCCAGAGCCACTACATCTTTTTGTGATAGGGCTTTTTGGTAGAGTTCTTGTAAATATGAGGCTTTTTCGTAGGTATTTGTAAAATTTTGGAAGTAGGCTATATACTTTACATTGCTCCACTTTTTAGATGTTAAGTTTATCTGATTTTCTATCTGAGCTTCAATATTTATCTTTTCAAGTTTATCATTTATATTTGAGTCTATAGTTTCAAAAAGACCGGCAAATTCTCCCGATCCCCTTTGTGAGCAAAATATACAACCACTACTCCCTTTGCTCTTATCTCTTGTCGGACAGGTAAAGCCGCCGTCAAGCGACAGCTTTATAACCTTTTGTCCGAAGTGTTTTTTCAGTTCATTGTTAAAAGTATTGTATCTTTTATTATCCATTGTATACTTTGCTTACTCTACTTTTTCAATAAAATTATTACAATTTAAATTGAAATTTAAACATAGTGATTTTTTATATACTGTTTCACACAAAGTTTTCTATAAAATATTTATTGAAATTTGAATATTTATCAAAAAAATGTAAAAATTAAAAAACTATGTCAAGAATATTATTATATTTTTAGAATATACCAAAATTTCAATATCTGTAATGAGTTTTTCTCATTGAAAAATCGAGTTAATTACATAATAAGATTTAAATTTTTCATTTTTTATACTTATATAAGGCATTTTTCAAGGACTTTGGCTATTTTTACAAGCTCATCCTCGTCTTCTTGTGTAAATCTGCCCTTTTTTGGTGAGTCTATATCCAGCACTCCCCAGAGTTTGCCATCTTTTTTAAGCGGTATGACTATCTCGCTCTCACTTGCACTGTCGCAGGCTATGTGACCCTCAAACTCATGAACATCTTGAACTCTAATCACCCTGTCTTCATAGGCGCTTTTTCCGCATACTCCGTCATTCATCTTGATATTGGCGCAGGCTATCTTACCTTGAAAAGGTCCGACGTATAAAATATCGCTTTGTTCATCCAAGATGTAGACTCCCACCCAGTTGATATCTGTGGCATTTTCCCAAATACCGGCTATGGCGTTGCAAAGTTTACTTAAGTCCTTGGACTTAGACTTTGCTATGGCATTTAAAGCCAGATTCATAGTATAGTAATTCATTTTTTCTCCCATTTTAATCCTGATTTATACTATTATTTATTTAATCTATGGATAATATTCATCAATTATATTAAAAAATATCATTTATTGCACATTATAAATACAGGAACAATGTTTTATCCATTATTTTATTAGATTTTAGCATTACTTATTATTTTGCAGGTATAATCTCTATCCAATAGTTGTCAGGATCTGCTATGAAATATATTCCCATTGCTTTGTTTTCAAACACTATGCAGTTCATCTCCTGATGTTTTTTGTGGGCAGCTTCAAAGTCGTCCACTTCAACTGCAAGGTGAAACTCATTTTCCCCTAAGTCATAAGGAGTAGTCCTGTCCCTTAGATAAGTCAGCTCCAACTCGTGCCTGCTTTGTCCATCTGTTAGATAAACCAAGATAAAACTGCCGTCTGAAGCCTCTTTTCTTCTGGCCTCTTTAAATCCCAAGGCCTCTTGATAAAACTTCATGCTCTTTTCCAAGTCTAAGACATTAAAGTTATTGTGTGCAAACTTAAATTCCATAAGATATACCTCTTTTTGTAATTTCAATTTTTGAATATAGACTTTTTTCTATAATGCTAATATTAATTAAACTATTGGAAAAATTAGAAACTATCTTGGTTTTAACTAATCTTGTGCTTTACATATACTTAAATTTATAAAGATATATTTCCAAAATTATAATAGAATTTAGTATAATTTAACACTTGATAAAATCGCTATAAGTCAATTTTATTTAAGAAAAAAGTCTATATGTTTTAATTATAACTCTTGCTATCATACTACTAATTAAATAATTTTGATTACTTAATACTTAAATATATTCAATCTTTTAAAAATATTAATTTTTTTGTCTATCTACTACTTTTTTTGATATTTCAAGTAGATTATCTACTGTAAAGCCGAATTTTTCGAACAATACATCTGCCGGTGCAGACTCACCAAAGGTATCCATGCCCAAAACTTCTCCGTCAAGTCCTACATATTTGCTCATGCAAAGTCTGCTACCTGCCTCCACTCCCACTCTTGCTCTAACTTCTATTGGAAGTATACTTTGTCTGTAGGCTTCGTCCTGTCTGTCAAATATATCCATACAAGGCATAGAAACTACTCTGACAGATTTACCCTCTTGTTCCAATTTTTCTGCTGTATCTATGGCAAGAGAAACTTCTGATCCTGTAGCTATCAGTATAAGGTCTATATTTCCTCCCTTTTCTTTCTTGATCACATAGGCGCCTTTTAAGGCTTCTTTACTTGACTCACTTATTTGTCTTAAATTTTGTCTGCTAAGTGCTATAGCTGTCGGCCTGTCCTTTGATTTCATTGCCGAGTAGTAAGCTGCTGCTGTTTCTGTATAATCACAAGGTCTGAAAACATCAAAGTTAGGAATGGCTCTTAGCATCGCAAGTTGTTCTATCGGCTCGTGTGTCGGTCCATCTTCACCAACGCCTATAGAATCATGAGTAAGCACATATATACAAGGAAGTCCCATAAGTGCTGCAAGTCTCATCATAGGTTTGATATAGTCAGAAAATACAAAGAATGTTCCGCCGAAAACTCTAAGATTGCTATGTGCAGCTATACCGTTCATTATTCCGCCCATAGCCAGCTCTCTTACGCCGAAGTGTATATTTCTTCCTTCTCTGCATGTGGCTGAAAAATATTCAACATCTTTCATCAAAGTCTTGTTAGACGGTGCAAGGTCAGCTGAACCTCCAAGCAGATTAGGAAAGATGTCCTTTAATTTATTTAAAACTTCACCGCTCGAAGCTCTTGTTGCATTCTTCTTGTCTTCATATTTCCAAAATTCTTCATTGTTTTCAAGCTCTTCAATATATTTATCTGAGAAAAACTCATCCCAACTTTTTCTATCTTGTGGAAATTTTTGAGAGTATTCTTCAAATAATTTATTCCAGTTTTGTTCTTTTTCTGCTCCATTTTGTGCTAATTCTCTATAATGTGCATATATATCATCACTTACAGCAAAAGGCTCATTGCTGTCCCAGTTCAGATTATTTCTTAATTCCTTAAGAGCTTCTTCACCAAGAGGCTCACCATGAACTGATGCTGTGCCTGCTTTTTTACCTGCTCCATATCCTATTGTAGTTTTCACAGTGATGAGAGTAGGTTTTTGATTTTGTGACTTAGCCTTATCTATTGCAGCTGCTATTGCGTCTATATCATTTCCATCTTCAACTACTATAATGTTAAATCCGAAGGCTTCAAATTTTTTCTGTACATCTTCAGTAAATGCAACATCAGTATCCCCCTCTATAGATATCTTGTTTGAGTCATAGAATACTATGAGTTTTGAAAGATTGAGAGTGCCGGCAAGAGACATAGCCTCTGAAGTGATACCTTCCATCATACATCCGTCTCCACCAAGTACATAGGTATAGTGGTCAATTAGATTATAGCCATCCTTGTTAAATATAGCTCCCAAATGTTGCTCTGCCATAGCCATACCGACTGCATTTGACATACCTGCACCAAGAGGGCCTGTTGATATTTCCACTCCGGCAGTATGCTTGTATTCAGGGTGCCCAGGAGTCTTAGAGCCAAGTTGTCTGAAATTTTTCAGCTCATCTATGCCCATATTTTCAAAGCCGAAGAGATGAAGCAATGAGTATAAAAGCGCAGAGCCGTGACCGGCAGAAAGTATGAATCTGTCTCTGTTTATCCAATTCGGATTTTTCGGATTAAAATTCATCTTTGACCATATAGTATAGGCTGTAGGTGCTACTCCAAGAGGTAAGCCAGGGTGACCTGAGTTAGCCTTTTGTATCTGATCTGCAGATAAAATTCTAAGTGCATTAATTGATTTTTGAACTATGGACATTGCGTTCCTCCAAGATTTTTATTTTTTATAATTAATATTTTTTGCTTACTGTTAATCAACTGTTTAAAGTTTCAAGCATTTTTAATTTATTTAAAAGCTAAAACTCTGTATATATAATCATTAGATTACTATAATTAGCATAAACATTAATATATTTAATTTTACAAAATATTTAATACTTTAATAACTTTCTCACACGAGTTATTTAGATAAAAGTTTAAAATTTTTTTTATTATATATTGAATTTTAATGACTTTAGGTGTTATCGCTTGAATTATTTGAATAGATATTTAAATATTTTAGTCATTTGTATAAATAAATCTGTATACTAATTTGGATACTTAAGTCTTGTCTCATCGATATTGTACAAAACTTCTTCCAAAAATTTATTTGCAAGATACTTTGCCATAGGGAGATTCATATCTCTAAAATTTCCACAACCTATAGCTGTAGCTCCCGGTACTTCACCTTCAAAATCCCTTACAAACTCGTAACATTCCTTGAGCAGCTCAACTATATCGTCTGACTTCATATCTCCTGCAAGTATAAGATAAAATCCGGTTCTGCAACCCATAGGTCCGAAATATATGACATCATCCTTAATTTGAGGATGATTTCTCAAAAAAGTTGCCCCCAAATGCTCTATAGTATGCATCTCTGCAGTATTCATCACGGGCTCAAAATTAGGTCTTGTCATGCGAATATCAAAGGTTGTAATAACAGCATCCTTAACCCTGTCTTTCCTTGAAACGTAGACTCCAGGCAATAAGTTCAAGTGATCAACCATAAAACTTGCTATTGTTTCCATTTTCTCTCCTATAATCTATAATATAAAAGCTAAAACTTCACTTAATACTAAAATATAATAATATAACGGATAATATATTCTCAGTTCATTTATAATTAAGTCGTATACTTTTTTTTACTTTTTATAAACATTATCCATAAATTTGATAGATATATAGCATAAAGCTAAGCCTCATGTAATTTTTATACTAAAGTCAATTTAATACTAAAATCTAATAAAATAATGGATAATAAATTTTCAGCGAATCTATAATGAAATCATCAATCATACATATTTTTTTAAAAACTATTTATGAAGATTATTCATAGATTGAATAGATAATAGTATAAACTATGAAAAATATATTTTTTTATCCATGGTAAAATACAGCATGTATTTACAAATAAAATACATTTAAAAAAATTATATTATTCTTATTTAATTTTATATTATTATATTTATATAAGTCATCAAGAATTTACACAATATAATATCATAAATTTAAATTTTTTGTAAGTATATCAAGTGAAAAGTAGATGTTTTTTTGAAAAAAGTGCACAAAAAAACCACCGTTAAGTGGTTTTTTTGCGGATGTTTTTATTATGAAAAGTTAATCTATTATAAAAATCGTACTGTCTTAGTAATAATATTGTCTCCTTATAACTCCTATTATGTCTTACCTAAGGAAACAACATTTAGTATAAAAATTATAAGTTGTAAAGCTAAAATCTACCTAAAATATTTTGTAGATGTTTTACACTAATTATATCGAAATTTTCTAAAAAAAGTTTAGTGTTTTTTTTATTATTTTTTTATTTTTATATAAAAATAAAATTCGATGTCTTTTAAAACTTATATTAACATTATATACTATATTTAAATTTTTTTCAATATTTTTTTGAAATTTTTTTAATTTTTTCTTGATATTTTGAACCTTTACTATGTTTTTAGAGACGAAAAGGTAATTACCATTTAGCAAAAACAGCTCTATCTCTATAGATAGAGTCATTTCTGCTAAATAACCGAATTACTATTCTCCAACTTTAATTTCTGTTTGATATACATATTGATCCGGTCTTACAAGCGAATGAGTCATTTCAATTATGTTTCCTTTGGCATCATAGCTGAATCTTGTAACCTTTAAGCACGCCATATTGACACTTACATCCATAATATCTGATTGTTTTTGTGTCAAATTGCTTGCTGAAAACTGTTCAATAACTCTTGAAACCTTTTTATGATATACATTTTCAAATATATCATAAAGAGGTTGAGCTGATAAGTCTCTTTTTTTCAAAGTCTCAAACTCTGTATAAGGTAGATATGTTGTTTCCAACATCATAGGTATATCATCTGCAAGTCTAAGTCTTACAAATCTTATTACCTTTGTTCCTTCTGCCAACTTCATCTTTTCTTGAGTTGATTTATTTGAATTTTCAACACGAAATTCAAGTGTTTTTGTCTTTGGAGATTTCCCCATTGCCTTTGTTTGTTTAGTAAAACTGTAATAATCTGCCAAATCCTGTTTTGTTTCATTAGACTTTGATACATAAGTTCCGCTTCCTTGAATCTTAGTAACATAGCCATTAAGCTCCAATTCATACATTGCCTGTCTTACTGTGGTTCTACTTACTTCATAAATGACACATAAATCTCTTTCTGAAGGTAGTCTGTCATTTACATTCATCCCGCTTATTCTCTCTATTAGCTTATCAATTAATTGCAAATATAGAGGGTTTTGCATTTCCTCGTGTTCTTGATTTTCTCCTATTACTTTCATTCTTCTTCTCCTTATTTTGAATTATTCTTATATTTTTTCTTTTTTCTTATATATAGTATTAAAAAATATAATTCAACTTAATCAATGTGCTCTTAAAATTTCTTATCTCCATCTATAAATACCTCCAAGACATTTAAATTGTCGTCCAGTATATTTATATCGGCACATTTTCCTATTGCTATACTTCCAATTTTGTCATCTATACCTACAGATTTTGCAGGTATAAGACTTGCCATTTTTACTGCTTCCAATTTTGAAACCAATCCCCACTCATACACATTTTTTACTGCTTGACTCAGACTTAATATTGAGCCTGCTAAAGATCCCGAAGACAATCTTGCGGTGCCTTTTTCGACTTTTACATCAAATTCCCCAAGTTTATAATCTCCATCTTTCATACCTCCTGCCATCATACAGTCAGTTATAAGCACTGTCTTATCAGGTGACTTCGCCCTTAGAATTACATCTACTGCCCCAGGGTGCACGTGATGACCGTCACAAATTACCTCATTAAATGTATCTGTGGTAAGAGAAGCTCCTACCATACCTGGATTTCTGTGGTGCAAAGGACTCATAGCATTATATGTGTGTACAAAGATACTTGCTCCACTTTTTACAGCCTCTTTCGCCTGTTCATATGTCGCATCACTATGTGCCAATGCTACATATACACCAAGTTCTACTGCCTCTTTTATAAATTCTGGTGCTCCTTTATACTCAGGAGAAATAGCTATTTTATTTACCAGCTTTCCTGAGATATCATTCCAAGATTTAAGTTTTTCCATGCTTGGAGCTGACATATATTGTGGATTTTGCGCACCCTTGTATTTTTCTGTGAAAAATGGACCTTCAAGGAATATACCTTGAATTTTTGCTCCCTGACATAAGTTTTTGTATTTCCCTACATTTTCACAAGCATTACTAAGTCTTTCAAAGCTATCTGTAAGAGTTGTAGCCAAAAATGATGTTACTCCTGTTGAGACCACACCTTTGGAAATTTCAAGCAAGCCTTCAATTGTCGCATCCATTACATCATGACCTCCATAACCGTGCACATGGGTATCAAAGTATCCCGGTGCCACAATCTTTGAAGTATAGTCCTTGACTTCAATATCTTTTTTCAAAGATTTTGTAATATCGGTTATGTATTCGTCCTCAATCAAAATATATCCGTCAAATACCTCATTTTCCAAAAATATTTTATCTGATTTTATATAAAAACTGCTCATTATCTCCTCTTTTTCATTTATAATATGTGCTTTTTTCAAACAAATTTATAGGTAATTTTACCTATTATTCTTATTTATCGGTATCATAGTAATATAAATTAAATAAAATATAAATACTTTTTAAAATTTTCAATATGTATAAAAATATTTAAACTGATATTATACTATATAAAGTATTTTAATATCTTCTGCGCCTTAGTATTTCTTAATATTAATATAATTTTGTAAATCATACTTTATTGTGACATAAGTAGTGAAATTTATGTCACAACTTCCAAATTCAAGACGCAGAAGATATTTGTTATTTTATACTTCAAAACCCCTACCTATTAATATGCTTTTTACTTCATCTATACTCATACCTACAGCCTTACTTATTAAATCTAAACCTGCTCCGTTTTTAAAGAAGTTTATTAGTGTATCCATCTTGCCTTCTTCTCTTCCTTCTTCTCTTCCTTCTTTTCTCCCTCTTTTAACCTCATCCTTTAAGAAACTTTCAAATGCCTCTTCTTGTGTCATAAATGCTGTTATCATCTCTTGCACCTCCATCTTTCTATAGTCTAAGTATTCTTTTAATATCTCATCATTCATACATATTTCTATCGTGTTTTTTACTGCTGTCTCTATGTCTTTACATTCTTTTTTCTGTTTTGTGTAAACTCTTGTGAATAGTATATACTGTCCTAAGATACTTTTTTTATTTCCTGTACATAGTACCCTTACTTTCATATCTATATCTGAGATTATGTCGTTTTCTACCATTACATCTTTGAGATATAGGTCATGGTCTTGCATTACTTTGTCTCCTGTATATACTACAAAGAGCTTTATCTTGGGTATTATTCTTGGTTTTGTGTTGTAGAGTTCATTTAGATTTTTGTTTTCACTAATCTCTATTATATAGTTTTTTAGTGTTTCTGATAGATAAAACAGTATTCTTAGCACTATGTTTGTTGTGTAGCTAGTTTGTGCTTCCATCAGTATTATTATTTCATCTTTTACCCTGAATCCAAGGTCATTATATATTCCTCTTAGTATTATGTTTTGTATGGTCAGTATTTCTATATCTTTAGGATTTATTTGTTTTTGATCATCTATCAGTGATTTGTATAGTTGTATTAATCTCATTTTGTCTGAGAACAGGTCTATAAATAAACTGTCTTTGAGTGTGTAGTTTGGTTTATTTTTGGATGTCATAAATTCTCCTTTGATTTACAAGATTTAATTTATAAAAAATAAACTGTTATACTAAACTTTATTATAAAACATGGATAATTTTACTTTATTAACATTTACTGTAATTATTAAAATTTATAGGAAAGTTATTATATATAAAGATATCCACTAAATAAAACTACTATTGAATTTAAATACAACTATAACATATTATAAAAATATCTACTTAAGCAGAAAGTATATAAAATCTATCTAATTTGGATTATAATTTTATAGGACAAATCAAATTATTAAAAGTACAGTTATCTCTGAGATAATTATGATTCTATAGTATACCTTTATTATAATCATATTGTATGTATTTGTAAAGTAAAAGAACAATCTTCGCTATCTATTTAATTTTAAATAGCGAAGATTTTTTATAAAATATATTATATTTAAGCCTAAAATACGATTTTACAGCAATTTATAAATCTATTTTAATATAAATTACTTAAATTAATATGCTTTTGCAAGATATACCATATGTTTAGCTTCTTTTCCACAGAATGGGCATACATCAGATATTTTTTCCTGTTCAAAAGGAATGCATCTTATAGTTGCAGCTGTTTCTTCCTTTACCTTTTTCTCACAAGAGGCGTCTCCACACCACATTGCCTTTGCAAATCCCTGATTTTGTTCCATACGCACTTTAAATTCATCATAATCTTTACATATAAAAGTCTTTTCTTCTCTGTTTTTAAGTGCTTTTTCAAAAAGCCCTCTTTGGATGTCAGCTAATAAATTTGGCACACTTTTTTCTATTTCATCTATGTTGATTTGATCTTTTTCAAGTGTGTCTCTTCTTGATATTGAAACAATGTTGTTTTGTATATCTCTTGGTCCTATCTCTATTCTTAAAGGTACACCCTTCATCTCATACTCGTTGAATTTCCAACCTGTAGAGTTCTTAGAATCGTCATCCAATTCCACCCTTATTCCAAGATTTTTAAGTGTAGCATATATTTCTCTCGCCTTGTCAAGTACTCCCTCTTTTTGTTGTTGTATAGGTATGATTACAACTTGTATAGGAGCAATTTCAGGAGGTAAAACCAAACCTCTGTTATCTCCGTGAACCATGATTATAGCACCTATTAACCTTGTACTTACTCCCCAAGAAGTGTGGTAAGGATTTTCCAACTTTCCTTCCCTGCTTTGATACGTTATATCAAAAGCCTTGGTAAAATGTTGACCTAAGTTATGAGATGTCCCTGATTGCAGAGCTTTACCGTCGTGCATCATAGCCTCTATAGTATATGTTGCATGAGCTCCGGCAAACTTTTCGCTCTCAGATTTTATACCTGTTACCACTGGGATTGCAAGCACTTTTTCAGCAAGTTCTGTATATATTTCCAGCATTTGAAGTGTCTCTTCCTGAGCCTCAGCTTCCGTCTCATGAAGAGTATGTCCTTCTTGCCACAAGAATTCTGATGTTCTTAAGAAAGGTCTTGTAGTCTTTTCCCATCTTACTACTGAGCACCATTGATTGTACAGATATGGAAGTTCTCTATATGTTCTTAGCCATTTTGAATACATTGAACATATTATAGTCTCTGATGTAGGTCTTACACAAAGTCTCTCACCGAGCTCTTCCTGACCACCGTGAGTTACCCATGCAACTTCAGGAGCAAAACCTTCAACATGTTCTTTTTCCTTATTCAATAGACTTTCAGGTATAAGCAATGGGAAGTAGCAATTTTTATGTCCTGTCTCCTTGAACCTCTTGTCCAAATAAGACTGAATATTTTCCCAAATAGCGTAGCCGTAAGGCTTTATAACCATGAAGCCCTTAACAGGTGAGTAATCTACCATATCAGTCTTTTTGATTACATCTGTATACCATTGTGCAAAATCATCTTCCATATTGGTAATATCTTTTACAAATTCTTCCTTCTTATTTTTTGCCATAAATCCCCCTTATAACCGAGAATAAGGCTTAATACTTTTGCATTAAGCCTTAAAATACATAACATTTATAATAAATTTATTTAAAATAATTTTTTTTGAGAAAGTAAATCGTCATTTAAGTTAGACAGCTTATCCTTAAGTCCTTGTAACTTACTTGGAGAGTTGTCGCCATCTTCAATATCTTCCTCGATTACATTAGATGTTTCTATAGTTTCAAGTACTTCTTCAATTTCACCGTCTTCTTTAGTCTCATTCATAATCTTAAGGAATGAATCTGCATCCACTATTGATTTGTCAAGCAATATCTCAGCCAATTTATCAAGTTTTCTCCTATTTGCTTTTAGTATAGCAACAGTCTCTTCAAAAAGTTCGCTTGATATCTGTTTAGCCTGTTCTATTATCTCATCGTTAGGTCTTCTCATACCTAATTCTTCAAGGTTTATCAAAGAACCGTTGAGTCCCAGTATCTTTATATAATTCGATATTATCTTAGTAGCCTGTTCTATATCACTTACAGCACCTATAGTTATCTCGTCATCAGACTCAACTATCATAGTCTCGCCTGCTCTACCTCCATAAAGCTCCTTGACTTCATTTTTCATATCCATCTTACTTCTCAAACCTTCCTTAGGTTGAGACAATGTATATCCACCTGCTCCTGAAGTAGTACCTATTATGCTTACTTCAAGTATAGGTTTACCAAGCATATGACCGACTATTGCATGTCCTGCCTCATGATATGCTATGATTTTCTTTTCTTTTTCACTTTGATACTTATCTTCTTTCTTATCACCCTTGATTATTATCTTTAAGAAAGAATCGTCAAGGTCTTGTTGTTCAACCACTTCACTGCCACGAGTAACAGCCTTTATTGCTGATTCGTTCAAGAGATTTTCAAGCTCAGACGGACTGAATCCTATAGTCTTAGAAGCAAGTTTTTCTATATCTATACTTGGAGACAATTTCTTACCGTTTTTGTAAAGATCCAAAATCTCCAATCTCTCTTCCTTGTTAGGTAGAGGTACAGCCACATGTCTGTCAAATCTTCCCGGACGTACCAAGGCTGGGTCCAAGTCTTGCAATCTGTTTGTCGCAGCTATTGTTATTACACCTTTTTTTGCAGAGAATCCGTCAAGTTCGTTGAGCAAAGCTGTAAGAGTCTTGTCATCTTCAGATGATCCCTTAAATCCGCCTCTTGCTCCACCTATTGAGTCAACCTCATCTATAAATACTATACAAGGTGCATTTTCTCTTGCTGTCTTATATAGATTTCTAACTCTTCTTGCACCTAAACCTACATAAAGTTCCACAAAGTCAGAGCCGTTTACCTTGTAAAAAGGCACACTCGCCTCTCCAGCTATCGCTCTTGCCATCAATGTCTTACCTGTTCCCGGAGGACCGTAGAAAAGCACACCGTTAGGAAGTCTTGCACCGATTTTTTCATAAGCTTTCGGATTTTTCAAAAAGTCAAGTATGAACTTTGAGTCATTTTTAAGAGTTTCATATCCTGCAATATTTGAAAATTTAGTATCAGGAACATCTGTAACAAGTTCGTTGTCTGCCGGTTCCAACCTTCTTTGGAAGTTGAACATAAATCCCAATAGTATGATAAACGGCAATAAGTTGAGCACAAGAGAAAGTATTATACTCATAGTTTGAGAAGTTCTTACAGAAAAAACCCTTATACCTTGTTTCAAAAGGCTTTCTCTAAATGTATCAGAGCCCGGATTTTCTGTAACATACTTGAATCTGCCTTCCTTAGGCAGCAACTTTTCATCAATAGATGTCTCTTTTGATTTTGAATAGGAATCTATCATTTGAAGATATTCTTCCGTCAAAACCACTCCTTTTTTCTGTAAATATTCATTTGTCGGTAAAAACTGAATCGTTGAAGAACCTGAACTTGAAAATACGTAGCTTATTTCCTTATTTGCCACCATATTGCTGAATTCTTCATATGAAACGTATTTTGTCTGGCTCTTATCTTCAGTTGTTTTTCCTGTAACACCGCCACCACTGATATAAGCATAGACTAACACTGATGCGATAATTACAATCCAAACCATGTTTTTTCGCAAAAACTTTATTAATTTATTTCTTCCATCGTCTTTTTTCATTTAATCACCTTTCAGTATAATAAATCAATTTATGATAATTTTCAATATTTTTTTGATAAAATCTTCCTGAATGCTTTGTTTATACCCAAATTTAAGCAGTCTAAAATTAAAAAGCAAAGATATGGATACAAAGTTTATCATAAAAGCTTATGAATTGATATTTTACACCCAAGTGTTTAAAAATTTATTAAACATAGACTTAAAAATTTATTAAAATATTTTACAAACTTATATAATTTTTGTATAATAATATTTGAAAAAGATTGACTAATTTAAAAATTTAATTGCTATCAATAAAAAATACAAGTAGGTTTTTATGGGAAAATTTTATGTTATAGAATCAGGCAGTGACGCCTGCGGTAAAGCAACTCAATCCAATTTGCTTTATAAACATCTAAAAAAAGAAAATAAAGTACTTAAGGTAGAGTTCCCAAATTATAAAAGTGCCACTTCGTCACTTGTCAAGATGTACCTTAAAGGAGATTTCGGCAAAAATCCGGAAGATGTAAATCCCTATATCACTTCAACTTTTTTTGCAGTTGACAGATATGCTACATTTAAGACTGAGATAGAACAATATTACAATAATGACTACATTATAATAGCTGATAGGTACACCACTTCAAACATGGTATATCAGGCAGGAAAATACGATAATATAGATGAGAAATCACAGTTTTTGGACTGGCTGTACGACTTTGAATTCAACTTGTACAAACTGCCTAAACCTGACAAGGTCTTTTTTTTAGATTTACCTTTTGAAATTTCATATAAATTAATGAAAAAAAGATCTGCTAAAACTGATCTTGATGTGGATATACATGAAAACAGCAGAGATTATCTTGAAAAAGTCTACGAAAATGCGAAATTTGTCGCAAAAAAATACGGATGGTGTCATATAGATTGTGAAGAAGATGGATATCTTAAATCTGTAGATGACATACATCGCCTTATATTAAATAATCTGTAATAAAGGTATTTTTATGAAGAAAATCGAAAGAATAAAAGAAATACTCTTGGAAGAATATGACGAAAATCATTTAAAAAACTCATATATCTTTGAGAGCAAGGATCAAAATTCAGCTCTTAAACTTGCCCGTGAAATAAGTGAATATATTTTACAAACTGATAATCTTGAAAATACCCCTGATTTTACGAGCATAAAAAAAGAGGAAATGAGCATAGATACTATTAGAAATATCATAAAAAATTGTAGGGTAAAACCTTTTAAATCAAAGAAAATATATCTCTTTGAAGATTCATCAAAGTTTAATATCTCAATGCAAAACGCATTTTTAAAGACATTGGAAGAGCCTCCCTCAGATGTTATATTCATACTGCTTACTTATAATGCTTCCACTTTTCTGGATACCATCCGTTCAAGATGTATCACTTATTTTTTCGATGAAGATGTTCAGGATATATACCAAAACGATGATATACTCTTGTCTGTAAAAAAATTGCTTGACATCCTGGTTTCAAAAGATGAGGTACAGATGATAGAATACATCCAAGATATTAAAAAACTCAAAGACGATGTTGACGACTATCTGACTTTCCTGCTGGATAGCCTAAGAAATATGATGTTGGCAAAGGAAAGTGTAAGTCTGATTCAAAACGAATGCAAACAAAATAAATATATTCACGACATAGTTTCAAAGTTCACATATTATGAACTCCTCGCAATATTGGACTTGGTAGAACGCTCAAGGATAAAACTCAATAATAATTGCAGTTTTTCAATGACTATGGAGACCATGTTGCTTAATATTATGGAGGTTAGGATTTGAAAAAAGTAGTAGGTGTAAAATTCAAACAAGTAGGTAAGATTTACCACTTTGAATGTTGCAATAACGAAAAATATGAGGTAGGAAGCAAGGTAATAGTTGAGACCGCAAGAGGTATAGAATATGCTACAGTAGCAGTGGAACAAAAACTTATGAGTGAAGAAAAACTCATTCACCCGCTAAAGCCTGTACTTAGACTTGCCAACTACGATGATATAAAGACATACGAAAAAAATCTCAGGGATGCAAGTGAAGCAATGGAGATATGCAGACAAAAGGTTGCTCAGCACGGCTTGGATATGAACCTTATCGACAATGAATACACCTTTGACAAGACAAAGTTGATTTTTTACTTTACTGCTGATGGAAGAGTCGACTTTAGAGAACTTGTCAGAGACTTGGCATCTGTCTTTAGAACAAGAATAGAACTAAGACAAATAGGCGTACGTGATGAAGCCAAAAAACTGGGAGGTTTCGGTCCATGCGGAAGAGAGTATTGCTGTAAAAGATGGATGGGAGACTTCGAGCCTGTAACCATAAAAATGGCAAAAGACCAAGGTCTATCGCTAAATCCCGGTAAGATTTCAGGCACTTGCGGAAGATTATTTTGCTGTCTGAAATACGAAAACGAAAATTACGAAGGAATAATAAAGAAGATGCCTACAGAAAATTCCATAGTGATGACTCCTGAAGGCAAGGGGAAGGTTATACAAAGAGCTACCTTACTTGAAAAAGTCAAGGTACTGCTTGAAACTGAAGATGGCAATGTACAGTTTAAAGACTTTCACTTAAGTGACATAAAGGTACTAAAACTCGCACGAGCTGTACATGACTCTGATGAACAGATAAGCGAAGAAGAATTGAAAAAACTGGAAGATTAAAGATGATATTAGAAGATGAAACTTTAGACGACTTGCAGATTAAAAACTGTAAGATAATACAAAAAAAAAGCGGATTCAAATTCGGAATTGATGCTGTGCTTCTTGCAAACTTTGTAAAATACAAGAAAAATGATACAGTTGCAGATTTAGGTACAGGTACAGGAATAATACCCATATTGCTAAAGGCAAAGTCAAATATAGGCAAGGTCTATGCGATAGAAATACAGGAGCATATCGCTGACATGGCAAGGCGAAGTGTAGAACTTAATAATTTTCAAGGCGACATTGAAATTCTCAATATCAACTTGAAGGACTCGCTTGACTTTATCCCAAGACATTCTATTGACATAATAACAAGCAATCCCCCTTATATGCCCAAAGAAAAACTGTTAAGCGGTAATGAAAGTATGATGATATCAAGAAATGAGATTTTTTGCGATATTGCTGATATAATGAAAGTATCAAGCGACTTACTCAAGCCCAACGGCAAGATGTTTATGATACATCGCCCCTCAAGGCTGTCTGATATAATTTACGAGGGCAGAAAAAACAAACTGGAAGTCAAAGAATTGCAGATGATATACCCTTGCGTTGGAAAAAGCGCAAATATGATTCTTTTAAAGTTTGTTAAAAATGCAAAACCTGAGATACGCATGTTAACTCCGCTTATTGTGCACCAAGATGACGGTAAATATACGGAGGATGTGCAAAAAATTTATGATAAAAAGGAGCTGGAAGCAGAGATATGGTAATAAAAAGTGCAAAGATACAAACAAGCGCCACAGATCCGAAATTTTATCCAGATGACAATCTGCCATGCATAGCTTTGGCAGGACGCTCTAACGTGGGCAAATCCTCGCTTATAAATTCACTTTTAAACAGAAAATCACTGGCAAGAGTCTCAGGTACTCCAGGAAAGACGAGGACTATCAACTTCTTCATAATCAACGATAGTTTTTACCTTGTAGACCTGCCCGGTTATGGCTACGCAAAACTGTCGAAAACCGAGCAGGAATCGTGGGGTAAAACTATGGAGCTTTACTTTTCAAAAAGTAAGAATTTAAAGCATGTCTTTTTGCTGCTTGACATAAGACACGAGCCCAAGGCTTCAGATAAACAAATGTATGACTATTGTAAATATTACAACATCCCAGTGGATATAATAGCAACTAAATCCGATAAAATCTCAAGAGGTGCTTATCAAAAGTCCTTTTCTCTAATGAAGAAATTCTTGCAGATAAAAGATGAAATGAAGATATTCCCTGTATCTTCCCTAAACAAAAACGGTATAGAAGAACTGTCCAATTATATGGAAACAGTGATTTTGCTATAAGAGCCTCTATATTTACAATCATTTATAAAGGAGATATCCATATATGATGATACCCATAACGTCCATATTCATCGGATTGATGATAGTATTAATTCCCTTTATGCTTGTTTTTTTTCTCATAAAATTCTTAAACAAGGGTCAAAATAAAAACTTGGATTTGGAGCTTAGAGTACAGTTATTGGAAGAAGAGATAAGACAGATAAAAAGACAGATAGAATTTATAGACGAAATTTGATATAAGCACATAATCTATAATATTATAGCTTAATTTTAATAAAGAGAATTTTACTAATGTGATTTAGCAAATATATTGAATTTCACACATAGTTTTATCTAAAAATCATAAATATCTTTATAAATTTATACTTGACAAATATTTTTAAGCTACTAAAATAGAAAGTGGAGCAGAAAAACATATGTACACTATTGATATATCTATGTTTCATTATATTAATCAACTATTTATTTAATAAATACCGTCACATTTCACACGATATTTAGATATTTAAAATAACTTAGGAGGAAAAGATGTCATTTTTTTATGATGCTGAGAGGATAGTCAGAAGATATCAACATAAGATAGTATTGCCTGAAGGTAATGATATAAGAGTTATAGGTGCTGCTGCAAGACTGAAAAATAACAGCATTATGGAGCCGATTGTACTTGGTAAAAGAGATAAGATATTACAAATAGCAAAAGAAAACGGGATAGATATGGAAAGAGTACAAATTATAGATCCTGATACTTATGAAGAAAGAGAAGAACTGATTTCAGCCTTGGTGGAAAGAAGAAAGGGTAAACTTACTGAAGAAGAAGCAAGAGAGCTTATAAAAGATGAAAACTACTTCGGAACAATGCTCGTATATACTCAAAGAGCTGACGGACTTGTATCAGGGGCAATTCACACTACAGGCGAAACTGTAAAACCCGCTCTTCAAATTATAAAGGTAAAACCGGAATACTCAAAGGTTTCCGGCGGATTTTTGCTAATAAGAGATAAGGAATTATATGTATTTGGAGATTGTGCAATAAATATAGACCCTACTGCTGAAGATTTGGCTGAAATAGCAAAGCAAACAGCAGAAACTGCTAAAAACTACGGTATTACACCAAGGGTCGCAATGCTTAGCTTCTCAACAAAAGGCTCAGGAAAAGGACCTATGGTTGACAAGGTGAGACGTGGATACGAGATTGCAAAAGAAAAATATCCTGAACTTGTAATAGACGGTGAACTTCAATTTGATGCAGCCTTCGTCCCTGAAGTTGCAGCAAAAAAATTAAAGACTTCTCCTGTTGCTGGAAAGGCAAATGTATTTATCTTCCCTGACATACAAGCAGGAAACATAGGATACAAGATAGCACAAAGATTAGGAAAATTTGAAGCTATAGGACCTATACTTCAAGGTCTTAATTCACCTGTAAATGACCTTTCAAGAGGTTGTAATGAAGAAGATGTATACAAGCTTTGCATAATATCATCTATGGAAGCAATCAAGATAACTGAAGAAAGACAACGTAAAAACAAGGCATAAATGATATAATGCTAAATTGTCTATAATTAGGAGAGATTTTGATATGAAAGAAATTAAGACAGTAGTACAAGAAATAATAGATGCACCAAGTTGTTATCCTGCTCTTAGAGAAGCTGCTCAAGACTACCTTAAGTACTTAGGAAGCGACAAGGAAAAAGAAGCTACAAAAAAACTTATAGAATATACACAAGAATGTGTAGAAAAGATTGATGATGTGCTTGAATTCTTCCAATCAGATGCAGGAAAAAAAGTATTTGGCGAAGAAAAAGCGGCAGCTCTTGCAAAACAGGCTCAAGAAGTAAGGTCTAAAGGCGGAAAATATTGCTTTTGTCCGGCGTGTACTGCAGGAGTTGAACTACTTGAAAGAAAAGCTGAAATATTGTAATAATAAAAAATAACTTTATGAATTATGTGCAATAGTTTAGGAAAACTTTCATAATAAACTATAAACTATTATTTATTAAAAAGAAAATTTTACTAAGTTTTATAATAATTTAAGGGCTTGTGTTTATCACAAGCCCTTTGTTGTCATTTTATACTAATCACCGTTTATAGTTTCATATATTTAGATTTATTGAAATATCATTTTTTTAGTTTTTGACAAGCATCCTTAATATGTTTTTAGGACTATTTAATGGGTTTTTAGTATAACTTAATATCCTTATTTAAAACTCTTTTCAAGAGCTTTAAGATTTTCTTCCATTATTGACAAATAATCTTTGCCTGCATCCATTTCTTCCTTTGTAAGTCCTTCTACAGGATTAAGAACGTCAGTTTTTGCTCCTGTTTCTGATGCTATAGTCTTTGATACCTTGTCAGATGTCAAAGTTTCAAAAAATATAACCTTAACATTATTTTTCTTTACAAACTCTATTACTTCTTTCATCTTTGCAGGATCCGGCTCAGAATCTTCAAATACGCCTTCTATTCCAAGTTGTGATATGCCATAGTCTTTTCCTAAATAGCCGAAAGCCTCATGTGCCACAACTATACTTTTTCCTGCATAAGGTTTTAAAGTTTTAGCATACTTTTCTTCCAATGTGTCAAATTCTTTGGCATATTTTTCATAATTTTCTTCATAATATGCCTTGTTTTTTTCATCCGCCTTAACCAAGGCATCCTTTATACTTTCCATTTGTTTTTTCGCATTTTTGATGCTCAACCATACGTGAGGATCATATTTTCCATGGTGATGATGGTGTTCGTCATGGTCGTGATCCTTATCTTTGTCATCATGGTCTTTATCTTCAGTCTTATGCGCATCCTTTTTATGCTCATCTTTGTTATCATTATCTTTCTTTCCTTCATGATCGTGTTCATGTTCCTTTTTTCCATCATGATCATGATCATCATCATCATGATTTTCCAAAAGTTCCAATCCCTTTGAAGTCTCAACGGCTAGCAAATTTTTGTTTGAAAGAGATTTTAGAACATCATCAACCCACATTTCCATACCTGCACCGTTGTATACGAACACATTAGCACTTTCCAGCTTGGCAATATCACTTGCACTTGGCTCCCAACCGTGAGCTTCAGTACCTGCAGGTATGATATTTTCTACATCAGCCTTATCGCCGGCAATTTTTTTAGCAAAATCATACATCGGATACATACTTGTAAGTACCTTGATTTTACTTTCTTCTTGTGTAGTTTGTTTCTTGTTTTCCCCAGTTTTTCCACTGCTTTGATTTGTAGGAGCTGAGCTGCATGCAGCAAGCAACATAGATGCTGAAATCAGTGCAGCAAAAATTTTTACAAAATTTTTTTTCATTGAACTATTACCTCTCTTTTAAGATATAACTTCGCAATTGATTTGCAATTTACTATATTATATCATTATTCTTATGTCTTTTCAATAATAACTTGCATTAAGTTTTTTATTTTTCACTATAAATTATAAGTCCGCCCTTTCTCCTATGTCCACTATTCCACAAGTCGGCAAAATCCAGCCATCTATATGAACCGTAAGTTATTGCCTTAACCATAAGTTTAGCTTCTATCTCCTCATAGCCTCCAAGCAAAAACCAATGCCACACATAGTCTCTTACAATTGTATTTTTGTTGTTTAATACAAGCATAGGTACTATATAGTGCTTGTCTATCTGATTTTTCAGTATTAACTTTGCGTCTTCATACTTGTTATCACCCTCATATCCTGAGATTTCCAAGCTATTTTCACCTACATCATCAAAATATTGCCTTACACCGTCGATGTAGATATCAAGCCTATCTATACCTGTAATCCTCGGTCTTAGATATGGCTTTATCACATTTGTAAAGGCATAATACTCATCATAGTCCACTTTTTCTACATTATGCTGATAAAGTCTGTCCTTGCCAAAGTATTTTTTAAAATACACAAAACTGTCGCAGGCTGTAACTGCTCCACAGCCTCCTATCTTCATCCAATAAGTCTTAAAGTCATTTTGATTCCAACCTAAGTTACTACCTATATAAAAATAATCAAGTTCTTTTTTCATCTCTTACCTCAGTATATTATAAATAGAGAAAATTTTTTCTCTAAAATCAAATTTTCATAACAGTTCTTAAAATCTTTTATATTAAGTTTTCTAAGGAATTATAAGTCAAAAATAAATTTTTAAAATTTAAATGCGATTTTTATTCCCATTTTATAATTATTTATTCAATATCAGCGTTTTTTGAATTTCTTCTTGATATTTTGTTGTTTATGGGGTATACTCATCTATGTAATTTATATGATTTTAGTATGTTTCTAAGATAAAAACATCAAGTCATGCACACTGAATATGAAAAGGAGTGTAAAAGTAATGTCTATGTCTTACAAAAATGATTACGGAAAAGTAGTAATAGATAAAGAAGTTATAAAGAAAATAGTAAGTTATAGCTCAAAGCAATGTTACGGCTTGGTCGGTATGGCTTCAAAAAATAAATCTACCGGCATAGTTGAATTGCTAAGTTTTTTTGATTCAGGTAAGGGAATAAATATTGAAATAAAAGACAATTTGATATATATAGAACTTTTTGTGATAATTCAATACGGCACAAAGGTATCCGTTGTGGCAGAAAATATGATAGACCGCATAAAATATGATGTGGAAAGCCAAACCGGACTTAAGGTGAAGAAAATATCAGTAAACGTGCAAGGCGTTAGAGTATCAAATTAGAGTAAAGGAGCTTTCAATGCAAAAAATAAATGCACAAACTCTGAAACATATGTTTCTGGGTGGAGCTAATAATCTTATAAACAACAAGGACTATGTGGATAAACTTAATGTATTTCCTGTTCCTGACGGTGATACGGGTACAAATATGTCCCTAACAATCAAGTCAGCCATAGAAGAGGTCGAAAAATCTGACTGCACTGACTTAAAAACTCTTGGAGATGCCATAACAAAGGGCTCACTGATGGGTGCGAGAGGTAACTCAGGAGTAATCCTGTCACAAATATTAAGAGGTTTTTCTAAGTATATAGAAACAAAAGATGAACTTGAAATAAAAGATTTCGCCTATGCTCTTGATAATTCGAGAAAGGTAGCCTACAAGGCTGTAATAAAACCTATTGAAGGTACTATACTGACAGTAATAAGGGAAACAGCTACCTACGCAAGAGAAGTATGTGACAACTATGATAATTACGACGTGTTTTTTGATGATATAATTGCTAAGGCAAACGAAGTTTTGCAAAAGACACCTGATCTTTTGAAAGAGCTGAAAAATGCCGGAGTTGTTGACTCAGGCGGACAGGGTCTGGTATTTTTCATAGAAGGTATGGTAAAGACTTTCAAAGGAGAAGAACTTGTATCACATACAACTTCATCAACTTCATCAGAAAGACTTTTCGAAGAAGATATACACATCCTTGATGAAGAGCCGGAATTTGGATATTGTACAGAGTTTATGCTTATAACTGACAAACTTTCTCCACAAGAATTACAGGAAAAGATAGAAAGCCTCGGTAACTCTCTCATCGTTGTCGGTGCTGATGATGTAATAAAGGTACACATCCACTCAAACAATCCCGGAAAAGTATTTGAGATTGCAGGATCTTACGGTGAGCTTGACAGGATGAAGATAGAAAACATGAGGCTTGAATTTAGAGAAAGACTTGCTGAAAATAAGAAGGCTCATGTTAATAAAGATGAGGAAGAAAAGTACGAAAACAAGAAAGACTTTACAATAATAGCTGTATCTGCAGGCAAGGGACTTGATACTATAATGAGAGATTCAGGAGTCGACTACATCATTGAAGGCGGTCAGACTATGAATCCAAGTACTAATGATTTTGTTTCGGTAATAGAAAAGATAAGCCAAAATGACATCTTTATCTTCCCTAATAACTCAAATATAATCATGGCAGCTAATCAGGCAAAGGATATGAGCGACAAAAACATAAGGGTAATACCTACTAAAAATATACCTCAATGTATCCAAGCACTGATTGCAATGAATACCTTCTCTTCATTTGATGAAAATGAAAAACTGATGAATGAAGCAATAGAAAAGGTAAAAAGTGCACAAGTGACTTTTGCAGTAAGAGATACAAAATCTGACGGTCTTGACATCAAAAAAGATGACTTTATAGGTCTTACAGGCAAGGCAATACTTTCTGCTGAAAAAGACTTGAAAACTGCTACAGTCAATCTTATCAAAAAATTGGTGGATGAAGACAGTGAGATAGTGTCATTGTTCTACGGCGAGGATGTCAGCAAGGAAGATGCAAATGAGATTGCAGAACTAATAAGCGAAGAACTTGAAAATGTAGAAGTAGAAGTATACTATGGCGGACAACCTGTATATTATTACTTGATAAGTGTGGAATAATATTAATTTTTTGTAATTTTTTTAAAAATCATTTGAAAAAATCATCATTATGTTGTAAAATATCAAGGTTAAATTGTTTTTATATAAAATATTGCCTAAAATGAAATAATTTACACTCTAATAGCTATGCCAAATACTTTTTATGAGTAAGCTAAAGTTTGTAAGATATTTTTAAACTGACAGGTATTGGCTGATAAAGCTGTCTTATTTTGCGATAAAATTGATTTTAAAGGAGAACATATATAAATGGCAAATTTGTACAAGGAATGGTCTAAAAAAGCCTACGAGATAAGTACTCAGGAAGAATACGACAAATTTTGGAACTGGTATCTACCAATAGAAAAAGATATTTACAACGAACTTTTGACAAATAAAGACACTGTATATTCAGGAACTGTAACAGAACTTGCTACAAAATTCAAGGTTGAACCTTTGACTTTCATAGGATTCATAGATGGTATAAACTCAAGCCTTAAGCAAGACTATGTAATGGACGAATTGGATGAAAATTCTGAAGTTAAATTGGATATAGACTTTGAAAAGCTATATTTCAATATGCTTGACGCTACAGCTGAATGGCTTTACAATCTTGAAGCGTGGAAGAACATACTTTCAGATGAAAAAAGACAAGAAATAACTAAAAACTACAAGAGAAGCAAAATCATAGTACATGCTGAAAAAATCGGCAGAAATGATCCATGTCCTTGCGGTAGTGGAAAAAAATACAAAAAGTGTTGCGGTTTAAAAGAAGAATAATCCGATATTCCAAGAGGATTAAGCGGACAGCTTAATCCTTATTTTTTATATGTAAGGAGATTTATTATGAACATATCCAAAAGAACGGACTCTATGCCTTATTCATCCGTAAGAAAACTTGTTCCTTACGAAAAAGAGGCTGTAAAACAAGGCAAGACAGTTTATCATCTCAATATAGGACAGCCGGATATCAAAACTCCTCAAGCATTTTATCAGGCAATGCGTGAGTTTAATCAGGAAACTCTTGAATATGCCGACTCACGTGGAGAAAAATCTCTCATTGATGCAGTGATAAAATACTATGACAATATAAACGTGCCTTTATGTTATGAAGACATCTTCATCACAAATGGCGGTAGCGAAGGACTTCTATTCGCTTTTTTTGCTACTATGGACGAGGGCGACGAATTGCTCGTGCCACAACCTTTTTACACAAACTACAACTCAGTAGCCAAGATGGCAAAAATTGAAATAAAGCCTATAGTTACTCTTTCAGAAGACGGATTTAAACTGCCAAGCTATGAAGAGATGAAAAAACTCATTACGCCAAAAACTAAGGCATTTTTGATTACAAATCCTAACAACCCTACAGGAGCTGTATACTCTTATGAAGAATTAAGAGATATTTGTACTCTTGCAAAGGAACATGGACTTTATATCTTAGCTGACGAAGTATATAGAGAATTCATCTATGATGACGATGTAAAGCATATTTCACTTGGAACTATGGAAGATGTAAGGGAGCACGTGATAATCATCGACTCCATATCAAAGAGATATAGTGCCTGCGGTGCAAGAATAGGTATACTTGCAACAAAAAATAAGGATGCCCAACAAATGCTTATGAAACTTTGTCAACTTAGACTTGCTGCACCAACACTTGGTCAAATAGGAGCTGCAAAGCTATATCAGACACCGCAAAGCTACCTCAAAGAAGTGAATCAGGAATACAAGAAAAGAAGAGATGTATGCTATGAATGTCTCAGCAAGATAGAAGGAGTATTTTGTAAAAAACCATTAGGAGCCTTTTACATGATGGCAACACTTCCGGTAGAAGACGCTCAGGACTTTTGCATATGGTTGCTTGAAAACTTTGATGTTGACGGAGAGACATTGATGATGGCACCTGCCAATGGGTTTTACTGCAATCCTGAAGATGGCAAGAGTGAAGTTAGAATAGCCTATGTACTTGACAGTGATAAGCTGAGAAAGGCATTTAATATATTAGATAAGGGATTAAAAGCTTATAATTCAAGAAACAAATAAATTTTATAATAAGAATCTAAGCAAAATACTACTTGTAGCTGAAAAAAACACATTGCTGAATTAAAGAATTTGCGGAGATAAAAAATATGAAATACTTATTCTTCTTGTTGATAGCTATAGGATTGCCCTTGTTCATCATAAGCATTAAATATATAATTCGTTTTACTGATAGTGAAGTGATATATGAGCTACCATTTACTGATGAGCAGGGAACTTTTACAATTGTCCACAATGGTAGCTATGCTCTATGGCTCAGTGGAAAAAAATTTACAAAATCCCCCTTAGGTGAATTTGGTTTAAGCGTGATAAATAAAACTACAGGAGAAAATGTACAGCTATCAGAAAATTTTTTACGAGACGGTGTAAACCTCTTTAAAAGAGGAAGAATGATGTTGTATTCATTCCAAGCAGAAGAAGGAGAATACCTTATTTCATTCGATAGAGAAGGAAGTATTAGGGATAAGATGAGCAACTTCTTAGCAAATGTTATAATAAGAAAACCGGTTGACTACAGCTTATTTTCCATTCAGGTCCGCACACATGTTTCTTCTGTTATTTTAACACTATGTATTTTAGCTAATATATTTGCTTCTTCTATGATGGTTTTGGGGATTATTCTTCCTATGGCTTTGAAATAATAGTATATTAATCAAATAAGTAATATCATATAAAACCGCCTAAAAAGGCGGTTTAATTTTTCATAAAATATGTTATTGTTGCAATTATCCATAAATGAAGAGGATAAAAAACATAGAAAAAATACTTAGAAAAGGCATTGTTAAGCCCTACCTTGCCATTGTATAATTTTAAAATCGGAATTGTAATTATAAAAAGATAGTTGTTATACTTAAGTAAAATAGAAAAATCATTTAACTTCTTGACAAAAGGTATAAGACTTAAAAAAAGGAAGAGTGAAATTCCAAAGTAGATTATATTTCTCCTTAGCTCATTGTCCCAATTCATATAGTTTATTAACATCAATCCCGGGACAAACAAACCACCCTCAAAATGCAACGAAACATAAAAAAGTGCTGCTACGACTATAAATTTTATAGCAATATTTTTAATATCCCTAACTGCATATAAGACACTTACACCTATTGCAAGCTCCATTATAATACTATTACGTATTACCACATCCCTATCAGCAAAAATGCCGTTAAGTATGTAATTGCCGACAAGCATAAAAATTGCAAAGCCGTACAATCGAATCAAATATTTTTTAACATCTTTGGTACGCATAAACCCTTCAGTTGCGAGGTAGGCAAAGCCTACAGCAACACATCTTGATGCAATTCCAAACACTATACTCCAACTTTCAGGCACAAAGAAATCTATATGATCAAGCACCATGAGAAAAGCAAGCAAGAGCTTAAACTTAAATCTATCCATTACAACACCCCCATTTTAAGTATAAACAAGGTATAATACCAAAAATTCAATAAAATTATAAATTACAAAATATTGATGATTTACTCAGAAATTCAATATTTTATAAATAAAATACCTGATGAGCCATCCATAGATTAACAAGATCATTGTATAATAATAGTTATTAATACAGGGAAAGCTCACCTTAAACCTATCAAAAATCTGTGTAATTTTATTACAGCAAGAATTATTGATAATCTGAAAAACGAATAATTTGCTAAAATAATAATCTTGGCAATATAAATGGTGATTAGTATAATATCCCATCTTAAATTCTTTTACTGTATTATACACTTACTACTAATAAAAAACAATAAAAAATCTCACCTGTTAAGTGAGATTTTTTATTTGTTGGAAAGGGTATGTTTATATTAAAAAAACTGTAATATCACTTTTACCTTATCCTTAAGATATTCTAGTACCAGCCTCTAAGTTTCATAGCTTCTGCAACTTTCTTAACTGAGTAAGCAAATGCAGCATCTCTCATAGTAGGAGCTTTGTAAGTTTGTTTAGTTTCCCAAATATTGTTAAATGCTTTAACCATTTCTATTTCTTGTTTTTCTTCTACTTCTTTTTCTGACCAGTAGTATCCGTATAGGTTTTGTACCCATTCAAAGTAAGAAACAAGAACTCCACCTGAGTTAGCCAATATGTCAGGAGCTATTTCTATTCCTTTTGCGATAAGCTTAGCTGCTGCTTCTGGAGTTATAGGTCCGTTAGCTGCTTCGCATATCAATTTTGCATTGATTAGGTCTACTTCTTGCTCTTTTATAGCATTTTCAAGAGCAGCAGGTATCAATATGTCAACTTTCAATTTCCAGAAATCTTCCAAAGTTATTTCTTTTGATCCAGGGAATCCTATCAATGTCTTATTTTCAACTTGATATTTGTCAAGTTCAGCAAAGTTTATACCGTCTTCTTTAACTATAGCATAAGTTTTCTTTTGTTTAGGATCGAACTCAGCAACAGCTATAACTTTTGCACCTTGTCTTTCAACGTTTTTAACAGTGTATCTACCAACATTACCGAAGCCTTGAACTGCAACAGTAGCTTTCTTCATATCTATTCCCATTTTAGCAGCCATTTCTCTTGCTATAACGGCAACACCAAATCCTGTAGCTTCATTTCTTCCTTTTGATCCACCAAATCCAAGCGGTTTACCTGTGATGAAACCTATTTCCATCTTATCTCCGTTGCATTTGATGTATTCATCAGTCATCCAAGCCATTATTTGACCGTTTGTTCCTGAATCCGGAGCAGGTATATCTATTTTTTCTCCAAGATATTTGTATACTCCTCTGATGTATCCTCTTGATATTTGTTCCAATTCTCTTTGAGAAAGTTCATTAATATTACAACTTACTCCACCTTTTCCGCCACCATAAGGGATACCTACGACACCGCATTTAAATGTCATCCAAAGTGAAAGAGCCTTCACTTCATCCAAGCAAACATCCGGATGGAATCTTATTCCGCCCTTTGAAGGACCTATCGCAGAGCTGTGAGCAGATCTCCAGCCTTTGAATACTTTTACCTCTCCGTTGTCCATTCTTACAGGTATAGTTATTTCTATAACTCTTTGGGGTTCTTTAAGCAATTCGTAAACTATAGGTTCAACTCCCAATAAATCGCAAGCACTCTTAAGTTGTTTTTGTGAGTTTACCAAAGGGTTTAATGATTCTGTTGCCATTTTTAATCCACTCCTTAAAATTTTAAAATATAAAATATTATAAACTTAGCTAAATTATTAGAAGAATCTTATGTAATACAGCAAGAACTCTCTTCTTAATAAATAAAAGTAAAACATACCTGAAAGCCTTAAACCCTGTGATGTTGAAAAATAAAGAAAAAAGTGACAACATTCACAAAATAAGAAGATATTCAATACTTTAGTGCAAATGATTTCTCCTGTGGCAATAATTATATACTAAAAGCCGAATTTTTGCAAGTATTTTTTTAATTTTTTTTACTTTATTTATTTTTTGAAATTTTTGTTGCAAAATTTCTGTGATAATTTAATAAATTTGCTAAGAAAACATAGGTAAAAACGAAATATATCTTGATAATATCGTTTTTTTTACAATTACTCTTCTTTTTTAAAAACAAAATATTTATTTAAGAGAAAATTTATCGGAGTAGTCAATATTATATTTATTATAGGCATTATCTTATCTGAAACGCCAAGCTTTTCTACTCCCAAATACAGCATTATCTGTCCCAATAAAAAAGTAGAACCGTAAGAAATGTATATTTTAATCAGGGAGCTTTTGCTGTTGACATTATCAACTTTAAATACTATTTTATTATTAAATACATATGAAAACAATACGCTGAATATAAAGCTGATGGCAAAAGATATGTTATAATTAACACCTGCAAATAATAGAAAATAGTAAATACCTAATTGAAAGATTGTATTTATAAGCCCTACCACTATGAATTTAATAAATTTAATAAACTCTTCATTATTTTTAAAAGATTTTGACATACTTAGCTCCTATTAAAATAACTGACTTATTAAAAATCCACATAGCTACTTATACTAAAATCAAATAAAATAATGGATAAAATATTTTAATCAAATTTATAACAAAATCATAAACCATATACTAATTTTAAAAAACTGCTTATGAGAATTATCCATAGATTAAATAGATAATAGTATTAGTATTATAACACAATGGAAAATTTATTTTCATACTATTACATATATTTCCAAAAAAACTCCCGCATAAGCAGGAGTTATAAATCAATTCTTAATTCTATCCATCTGAGCGACATGACTTAGTTGTGAACTTAGAGCTTTTATTACGGCAGTCGTCAAAATGACTGATATGATAGCCTCCGGCAATCCTGAAGTCAAAGCTATGCCAAATAGTACATTTCCGGCTTCTGACGGAGCTTTATTCAATTTTTGCATATACATAGAGCCATACATCAAATACACTCCACCAAGCACCAATACGGTATTAGTAAGTGAGCCCACAAAACTGCTGATTATCACAGCAAAATTGTCATAGCTCTTTTTATGAGTCAGATAAGCAGTTGCAAGCACAAATACTAAAAGTATCAAACTCAAAAAAGCATTGAGCGTCTTTGCAGCAGTTATATTAGTATAGAACAGATACGACATAAAAATTGTTAAAAGCACGTATACTACATAACTTACAGCTTTTAGAGTAGAGCTTTTTCTCTTTGAAAAAAAGCTAAATACATAGTAGCTGACAATACCTATTAAAACACGAGGTAGTATTGAAATCAGCGGGTTGTAAAATGCAAATGAAAGTAAATTCGGAGTGGTGATGTTTTTTACAAGTGATGATATTCCAAATATCAGTCCTATAGACGCACCTACCACCGGTCCCTCCAAAATTGCACCTACTATTACGGGAATATGCATTGTAGTCGCATTAATAATCCCGAGCGGTATCAAACCAAGAGGAGTCAATCCCAGTACAACGGTAATCGCCCCGAGCATCGAAGATACCACGAGTTTTCTCAACTTTTCTTTTTTCATTTTTTCCTCCAGATACAGTTCTTAAATTTAAGATAATGTTCCTCAGATATAATTATACACAAATTTTGCATAATGTAAAGATTTTTCGTTAATATCTTGTTATTTTTTTACTCATTGCAAGTCTTGTTTATATTAAACATTCTTCTTTATTTGTACTACTTTGGAAATTAAGGAATATTATAACTCTTATCACAATAGCAGAATCTATATCTCTTACATCATCTCTGCAAATATAAAATAAGCAAACATCATCCCTTATTAAATTTCATATTCCTAAAAATCGCTAACAGTAAGTATACAAAAAGAAATATAATCCCGGATACAAGCAATGTCACATAAATAATATCTTCATTTAAAGATTTTAATGGTACAAATAAACTTACAATAGGTAGTACATAAAACTCCTTCGTATTAAAAATAAAATGAACTATTATCGGGTAGATAATACTATTCGTTTTTATGTATATTTTTCCTAAAATAAAACTCCTCGGTAAGTACACCTACAAATACGCATATAATTGCTATAAACTGATTTTTTACAAAAGAATTAATGTCACTTTTAATAGAAATATCCATAATACTATGAAAAAAAGGTAATTTTATAGAGCAAAAAAATATGAGAAAACTTATAAAAAAGCCTATGCAACCATATTTTAAAAGAATATTAATATTATTGAAAAGGGTATTTTTTCAAAGTACATTAATATTAATATTTATATGTTTGAAGGTTAAAAGAATTAAAATCATTAAAATAACAAGATTTACAGTGTAATATATCAACTGATTAAGTTCAAAGTCTAAATATAAATTTGAACATAATTTTAAAAATATAAGATTATATACAAAATATAATAATAGAAGATAAATACACTTGAAAGCAATATTTATTATCTTCATTTCTTACCTCAAATATAAAGTAAATTATTTGAATCGAAAAATAGATTAATTATTTTAAAGAATAGTCTGTTATAATTTATAAGCTTTAGAATATCCTGTTTTAACATTGTCTTTAACTTGATTGTAAATATAATACTTAAACATCAAATATTAAAAAACTAATTTACTCACCTTTCCTTCTATAATTATCGTAATTTAAAGTTGAAGTTTAAATATACATCGATTTTTTCTATACAATACTTGGTATAGTATTATATTTATAAAATATATTTAACTATCAATGCTTTTAATACGCATTTCATGTGAGAAAGTTGAGTAAATAATCCTTATAACTTATTCTGTTTCCGGTTTAGAATTTTTCCTACCCTCAGCAAACACTGAAAAGTCATAGTCTATATCTTCTGAGCGTACCCATAAATCATCTGCGCCACCAGGAAAACCGGCTTTAATCCAATTATCTTTCTTTTCTAAAACTTCTGCATAGCAATCTGAAACTTGCTCTTCCACAACTCGTCCATTGGGCTTATCGTATCCTTTAACCTTATCGCCCTTTATATTACAATATTTACAAATAGAAGAAATTTCTTCGTTTGAATAGTCTACTTTCAAGTTATTCAGGTGAATGTAACCGGAATTTATTTCGGCATATACTTGCATAGGTCGCATCAAGTCGACATAAGCATAGTCTTTATATATGGAGCGTATATATGCAACTTCACCTACAGAAACATCCTCCGGAGTTTTTATATCATCTTTATCTTTTGGAAAAACACTTTTATCTATCTTGTAATCTGTACTTACAACCAATGCTAATTTACCGATATAATCTTTTTCTTTATTTTTTGATAATACATAGGAAAATAGAATTATAATAGATATTAGCAATAATAGTACTATTATTATCTCATTTCTTTTTTTTGATATAGACATAATCCTTACCTCATATTTTTAAATCTAATAGCCTTATATCCGTTTGCTTTTAAATACGAAACCGTCCTTATAGTATGAGAAACCCTATCATAGCTATTGTATTTGGTAGCTTCATACAAAACAAAATCTTCATTACTATTTTTGCTGTCAAACAAAATCACATGTTTATCCATTAGCAATGCATCTCCTTTTTGTAGCTTATCCATAGCTATATTGTTTGAAACCTCAGGAAGTTGACCTGTCCCATAATGAGATGATAAATTCCAACACCTTGAAACAAAACCTGAACAATCTAAACCAAATGTATTTGGGACATGTGAATCTGTTCCTGTATATATATTACCTACTCTACCTCCTTTGCTCAGACCATTGACAAATTGAGCCGTTGTATTAAATCCTCCCCAACAATATGGCATAGATTTATATTTTCCTGCTTTAGAAACATATCTTGGTTTTGTATAGTTTTTTAGATAACTTAGATTATTAGCTTTACATGACCAAGAAAAAGATGTATGGTATTTTTTTGCATTTTCTATAATGGTATTTCTGCTTATCGGTGATACCGCTAACCTTTCTTCTAACTTTAAAGCAGATGGATCAAAGTCATTTGAATGCTCATTATTTATTTCTTCATCTGATAAACCTTTGTACTGTTATCTGAAAACTTTAAAGGTCTAAAATCAACATTTTTTATAGATGGATTAAACTGAAATATATCACCATTATAAAAACAACATAGTGTATTATCATCAACTACATATTCTTTTATTTTTGAATCTTTCAAATTTAATGATTTAATATATTTTACATTTTTATCGCTATCTTCTCTTAAAAGTTCATTGGAAAAAAACAAAATATTTCCATCTTTATCTTTTCCTAAATACTTTACTCCTAATAGTGTATTATTAGTTGCTACAGGAATTTTATCTACAGCTTTAGAAACGATATTTTTTATAGTTAAAACTCCGGAACTATTTAATGTATCATCATTACTTACAAAAGAATAAACTTCATCTCCATTGACTATTCCTTCGATTTCACTTTCATATACGAATTCACCTTTTGATAAATCAAAGATCAATGTAACATCTTTATCATCCTTGTAAATTGAAATATATGCTTTGTTCCTGGAAACACTGAAATTTGAAACTGATTCATCGTCTAAGCCAATTATTGGATACTTTTCAATTTTTGATTTATCTACAACTTTTGCTATTAAGAATTGTGATAAATCCAAGACATACGGAATATTGCCATCAATAGCTATTTTATCAGGATTTATATCATCCAAGAAAATTTTTGAAAATACTTTTCCATCATTAATTATGTATATATTCTTAGAAAAAGTATTTAACAGATAAAATCCGTTACTTGTTCCTATAAACTCTTTTGGTCCATATATATTTCCTTCGGCATCTCTACTAGTAGCAAATATATCTGATATTAAGCTGTCGTGTTCTTTTTCTTCTACTACATCTCCAATAACCTTTTCTTCATTTTTTAATTCTTTGGTACCTGAATTAGGATGATTTTCAGAAAACAGCACTATAAATAAGCAAGAAAATATTATAAAACTAATTAAAATTATAGGACCATATCTTTTCATTTCAAATTCTCCTTTCTGATATGGATAACATTAAATAAAAGACTTAAAACCACCAATATTATGTTATACTCATATCTCCGTTCTTCTACCTCTGAGGATTCATATAGCTCATAATCTCGATCTACTTTATTTATCTTTTATAACTATTTATCCTTACTCTATATTTTAATGAACTTGTTGATAGATTATTTATAATAACTTCATAACTACTGTTGCGATTTGCTTTAACCGTTAACGTTGTTGCTCTGTTCAAACTTGTCTTGTAAACAGATTTACCATCTTCTTTTATTATTAATGCATAATCTAAACCGTCTCCACATTTCATTTCACTCATCTTTATAGCAAAACTGTCATGGTCTTTTTGTGTATTGGATGACATATTAAAACTATATGATTTATGTTCTAAGTCACTCAACGTAACTTTATCATCTATATTTGCAGCTCTGACTCCGTCCAACTGTATATCACCAAGTGTTAATTTATCATATTCTACATCGCTAATTACTTTTACTTTGTCCTTTTCATAAATCCTATCTTGTGATATTACTTCTTCATCAGCCTCATCTTCAATAACATCAGAAACAGTCACCCTGTCTTTTTCTGCTATAATAACATCTGCAAATACTGTCATTGACAAAGTTGCTATCATTACTAAAATACAGACTCCTGAGAAACTTTTCTTCCATTTTTTCATTATTATCATTCTTTCTTTAGTTGGATGTAGTTTTAATGCTGTTTCTTTTTCTATTTCTTTTTGTTCAATAAGTTTTAGCATTGATAGGCAATAATCTTTCCTGTTTTGCATTGTATCTCCCACTTTTTGGATAACTAACTTATCGCAAAGTACTTCTATGTCATCTTCTATATATCTTGAAGCGACAAGGATAAATATGTTAAACCAATGCAAACAGGTTATAAGATTTTTTATATGATTAAACACAATATCGAATTTTTTAATATGTGTCATCTCATGTATTATCACATATTTTAAAAGTTGCTCATCTTTTAATATATGGCTTTGTATTATTATCTTAGGATGAATAACTCCATAGGTTATAGGTGTTGATATATCGTCATTTACAAATACTTGCACCTTTCTTTTTAGGTTGAATAAATCAATGTATTTTTTTATTTGCTTGTTTTGCTCCATTAATACGGAATTTTTCATCGCCTTATTTCTTTTGATTAGTTGTACTACTAAATATATAAGGAATAAGCTCGCCACAACTGTCCTATTTGTCCTATCCAAAATATCTCCACAGCTTTCTAATATAAAAACTGCTACTTTACTAAAAAATATCATAGGCATTAATACTAACTGTAGCAAGCCATACTTACTTGGATCATCAACTTGGATAAAAAGTGAATACGGAAAAAGTAGATATATAAAGAGTATAGTCCATAAGATGATATTCGCCCATTTCGTGCTGTTGATATTTAATCTTCTTCTTAGCAAAAGTATAAGACCTATTACAAATATACTCCGTACACTTTTTTCTAAGCCTGAGACCATTACAAACGCTACAGTCATTGGATTATTCCTCTACATCAAAACGGTCTATTAAAGCTTTCATTTCTTGAAGTTCTTTCTTACTTACTCTTTTCTCACTTAAAAAAGCACGACATAAGTTTATGATTGAGCCTTGAAATAGCGTATCTATTGCATCTTTTTGTTGTTTTTTAAGTGCTTCTTCTCTTGAAACAACAGGCTTTAATGTATACTTTGGATAACGTCTTGTAATTGCTCCTTTTTCAAGTAATCTACTAAAAAAAGTATAACAAGAAGTTTTGCCTAAGCCATGTTTTTCAAATAATAACTTAGATAGCGGTAAAGCCTGTATCTCTCCGTTTTCATCCAAACACTTACCTTCCCAAAGCATTTCCATCACCATTAGTTCTCCCTTTGATAATTCGATTTTAATCGCCCCCCATCATATTAATTGTTATAAAATTTTTTTAATTAAGTTCTTATTTTTCTACAAAATTATATTCATAAAATATTTATATTCTCATCGTGAGTATAAAACCTTTTTTGTGTTTTGTCAAGCGTTTTATAATATTTTAGATAATATTAATCAAATTTCATACTATAATCCATTTAATCTTGTGGATAATTTTCATAGATAGTTTTAAAAAAACAGTATATAATTTATGATCTTATTATAATTGCACTAGAAACATTATATCAATTATTTTATTAGCTTTTAATATCAAAGATAAATAGAAAGCATCCCTATCTACAATATATATTATTTAAGCAACTATAAGTATTGACATTTTCAATAATATTAAAGCTTATAACAAAATCATTTATTTTGACATATTTATATAAAATATTTTAACTTTATGATATAATATGCAAAAATAAGTTCAGGAGATTTATATGAAAGTTACAAAAACTATTAAAAAAATATATATAAAATCCAATTTCAACTTTTCATCAAAAAAAGTCTACCCTACTTTGATGGATAAGCTCTTGAAAAACGGCTTTGAAATAATGCGTGAGTTTGATGAGACTTGCGATATGGTAATATCAATAGGTGGCGATGGCTCTTTTTTGAAAATTGTACACGAATTGCAATATCCAAAGTGCATTTTCACCGGAATAAATACAGGACATCTCGGTTTTTTCCAAGACTCTCTGCCGTCAGAAATAGACTATCTTATTAACTGTATCAAAAGCTCAAATTATGAAATACAAAAAATAATACCTCTTAAAGCTATGGTAAAGACCAGCCTAAGAAATTTTGAGCTGCATTCCATAAACGAGTTTGCAATAAAAGGATATAAAAATAAGACAGTGCATGTGGATTTGTCCATAGATGGCAATCATATAGAGTCATTTTCAGGAGACGGTATCATAATATCATCATCCACAGGCTCTACAGCTTACAACTATTCCGCTTCAGGCAGTATCATAGATCCAAGGCTCAATGTCATCCAAGTGACACCTATTGCTCCACTTAATTCCAACGCATATCGCTCACTTACATCGAGTATCATCCTGCCTTACAAATCAAAGGTAAAGATAACTCCGGAAAATCAATATCAAAATACTACAATTTTCTTGGCGGATGCCATACAGTTCAAGTATGAAAAATTGCACGATATAGAGATAACATATTCAAATTATAAAATTAAACTGCTTAGACTTGAAAAGTACAGATTTTGGAAGAAGGTAAAGGAAAAATTCCTCTAATGTTTAATTTATATTTAAGTAACAGCGGTATAATAGAAGTAAGGAAAACTGTTTTTTACTGGATAATTGATGTAATTTTATATATTTTTGTGTAGTTTTAATGTTTTAGGAGATGATGAGCATGAACGTGCTGGTTGTAGAAGATGAAGTAAGATTGGCGGATGCCATTGGCGAGCTTTTAAAAAAGGAAAAATACCTCGTAGACGTGGTAAATGACGGTCAAGAAGGATATGAATTTGCCAGCGGTTTTTCATACGATGCCATAATATTGGATGCGATGCTCCCAAGACTCAACGGTTTTGAAGTGTTAAAAAAGCTCAGAAACGAGAAGATAGAAACTCCAATCATAATGCTTACAGCCCTAAGTCAAACTGATGACATAATAAGAGGCCTTGACTTCGGTGCTGACGATTATATGACAAAACCTTTCGAAACTAAAGAATTGCTTGCAAGATTAAGATCGATAACAAGAAGAAAAGGTGAGGTAGTATTAAACGAGCTTTCATTTGGTGACCTGTCATTAGACCTTGACAGTAATCAAATAAAAAGCAGTACAAAATCTATCCAATTAGGATATAAGGAATTTGAAATAATGAGGATGCTGATGACTCACCCTCAAATAATATCTACAAAGGAAGATATCATAGTAAAAGTGTGGGGAATAGACTCAGATGCCGCAGATAACAATGTGGAAGTGTATATTTCATTCCTTAGAAAGAAATTGCAGTTTTTAAAATCCAAAGTAGTAATCCAAACTATTAGAAAGGTCGGCTACAAGCTGGATTTTGAATAATGCTTAGACAACTGAAAATCAAATTTATTGCAATTACCATGATACTTGTCAGCATAATACTATTTTTTGTATTTACACTGATGTATCAATCAAACGTTAAATCAACCTATGACAAGAGCGTTGAGGATTTAAAGACCATATCCACTCTTGACATAACAAAATTTTCTGAGCCTCAGACCAATAAAGTACTCAAGGAATTGCAGTTTGTTCCGCTTTTCATAGTAAATATAGACGAAAGCGGAGTAATACTGTCTCAGATAAAAAGTAATATATCCATGGATGACGAGAGTTTCAAATCTATTGTAAAAGCGGCACACGAGTCTCAGGAAGATATCGGTACCATAAAAAGTATGGATATAAGATATTACAAAAAGCATTATTCACTTTATGAGAAAATATCATTCATAGATATTTCCAGGGACAACAAAAACCTTGAAAATCTTTTTGTAGTCTTTATAATGACCGGAGCTATCACGCTATTGTTTTTCTTCTTCATTGTGCTTTTCCTATCAAATTGGGCTCTTATGCCTGTCGAAAAAACATGGAACCAGCAAAAGCAATTTATAGCTGACGCATCACATGAGCTCAAAACTCCGCTTACAGTCCTGCTTGCTAATATGGATATACTGGAAAATAACAAGTCTGACACCATACAAAGTCAGATAAAATGGATACAGGCAAGCAAACAGGAAGCAAAACAGATGAAAAACCTCATTGAAGAGATGCTCTTCCTTGCCAAGTCAGATGCAAATAGAATAGATAATTCAAAGACGACTATAAATGTCAGCGACACCCTATTTTCGCTTATACTTAGCATAGAGGTCATAGCCTTTGAAAAAAATGTAATCATAAATTATGCCAGTACGATAGACGAAAATCTCTATACCACAGCAAACGAAAAACAGCTGGTAAGTTTACTGTCAATTCTGCTTGAAAATGCTTGTAAATACTCTTATGAAGAGACATGTATAACAGCAAAACTAAAAAAAGAGCAATCAAAGATAAAATTTGAGCTGAACAACTTTGGACCTGTAATACCTAAGCATGAGATAGCTCATATATTTGAAAGATTCTACAGAGTGGACAAGTCAAGAAACAAAGAGCATGGAGGATACGGACTGGGACTTTCAATAGCGAAAAAAATCACTGACGAAAACAATATGAAAATATCAGTGGAAAGTTCAGCAGAAAAAGGCACTACTTTCAAGGTAATAATGAATGCGGCAGATGTCAAAAGTCCGCAATAGAAAAGATATTTATAGCACATTCCGAAAGGTCTGTGCTTTTTTTGAACAAATTAAAAGTTGCGATTCCCATTACTTTTTCGTCATAGAATAACTAATACTACTTTTTATTCTATGGATTAGTTATCAAGTATTTAATTACAATGATTTAGAAATTCCGGCTTAATTATAAATATTTTATGCTAATCACATTTATAAAGCCAAGATTGTTATTTTACCAAATTATTTATTTTGCAGATTATCAATAATCTTTCTGTAATAAACTTACAAAGCTTTTTGATAGTTTTTCAGCATTAAATAGTTCTTCAATAATTCTAACAATTTTTAGTGTACAACTTTTTTAAGGAGATTGAGATGAAAGATAAGATAATAAGAGATTTTGAAAAGATGAGATTTGTGAATAATCTACAAAAGAACAAGGTGGGAAACAAGCTTGTCTTTAGTGTAGCAAGTATGAATTATAAGAAAAATAAATACGATAACAAACTCTTCTTATATGACGGAGACAAAATTTCAAGACTCAAACTTTTCAACAGCCCTGTAATATACAAATTTATCGACAACAATCATCTGATTTACACTGCAAAATCTGAGAAAATAAAGAAAAAATCCTATACAAAAATCTACATCCAGGGCTTAAATTCAAGAAAATACTCTCAAAGCTTCAATATTCCATTTGAAATAAGTAACTTCCATGTAGTAGATAACAGATATCTTGTAATAGTTACATCTGAAAAAATTGATGAAAATATTGAAAAAGAAGAATTTAAACATGAAATAACAAGGGTGAATTTTGTCGAAAATGGAGCTTCTTACACTTACAACGACATCTCAAGAGCCTATGTATATGATATGGCACAAAACAAACTAAAACTTATTTCCAATGTCAATGAATCTATATCCTTTGTCAATATATACGATAGAGATATATACTTCATAACAAACGAAAAATCAGATGTATATACACCTTATACCAAGCTTTACATCCATAATATAGATGAAAATAGCACAAGAGCTATCTACGATAAGATGGACTTTGAAATATCTGAGATTTATAAAATTGGAGAAGATATCATCACCCTTGCCAGTGATATTAAAAGCTACGGTATAAACGAAAATCCAAAATTTTACAAGCTTAAAGGTGCAAAATTGGAGCTTTACTGCGATAACGAATATTCACTTGGCAATTCCACTAACAGCGACCTAAGATACAAGATATCAAGCAAAACAAAACAGGTAGGAGATTCAATCTACTTTTTGACTACAAGAGATGATAAATCAAGCATCTACCTCCTTTCTAATCAAAAAATAGAAAAATACTTTGATGATGTAAAAATAGTAGACGACTTTGAATTTTTGGACAAATCTTTGCTAATTTGCGGTTTTGACAAGCATAATATGCAGGAACTTTACACATATGCTCTTAAAAATATGTCTTATGACTTAAAAAGCAAGACAAATATTACAGATTTTTCATCAAAATTTGAAAATGCCATCTCATCATATAAATTAGACGAATTTGAATTTTCATCAAATGACGATAAGCTTAAAGCATATGTGATCTACCCTAAAGACTTTGACAAAAGCATAAAATATCCCGGCGTACTTTGTATACATGGCGGGCCTAAGACAGTGTACTCGTCAAATTTCTTCTACGAAATGTATCTCTTATCTCAAAGCGGATATTTCGTATTTTACACCAATCCTCACGGCTCTTGCGGGAGAAATAACGACTTTGCAGATATAAGGGGAAAATACGGCACTATAGACTATGATGACTTGATGAACTTAACAGATGAAGTATTAAAAAGATATCAGTCAATAGATAAGAGCAGACTCGCCGTAATGGGCGGTTCGTACGGTGGATACATGACTAACCACATCATAGGTCAAACTGACAGATTTAAAGCGGCAATCACCCAAAGGAGCATAAGTAACTGGGTCAGCTTCTACGGAACGAGCGACATAGGGTATTATTTTGGAACAGACCAAAATGCCTGCGAATATGAGGCTGAAAAACTATGGGATAAGTCACCTATGAAAAATGTAGACAAGATTAAAACTCCTCTTTTGATAATACACAGCGATCAAGACTACAGATGCCCACTTGAACAGGCTGTGCAGTTATTCACAAGATTAAAAATAAATAAGGTCAAGAGCAAGATGCTGATATACAAGGGTGAAAATCACGACCTCTCAAGAAGCGGCAAGGTACAGTCAAGAGTATCAAGACTGGAACAGATTTTACTTTGGCTAAGAGAAAATTTATAATTCTTTAAAATTTATGTTTAGAAAATTATTTATAACGTATAAATGTATTAGTTGCAAACTAAAAATATAAAGTTAATTTCAAAGTGAAATCTTTAGTTTTGCTTTATATTTCAATCAATATCAATTGATATTAAACTTTAAAAAGGAGAATTATTATGTCAAAGAAATTAGTAGAATTTTTAAACAATCATCTTAGCGATTTACATGTTTTATATACAAAGATACACAACTATCACTGGAATGTTGAAGGAAATGCATTTTTCACATTACATCCAGCTCTTGAATCTGAATACGATAAGATAGCTGAGCAAATTGACGTAGTAGCTGAAAGAGTATTGCAACTTGGTGAAAGACCTCTTGCAACACTTGAGGACTATCTAAAACACGCTAAGATAAAAGAAGCAAAGAGTGAAGGAATAAAATCTGAAGCTCTTGTAAAATCTGTGCTTGCAGACTATGAATATATGGAAAAAAGCCTAAGAGACGGACTCAAACTTGCTGAAGAAGCAGGAGATAAGGTGAGCGAAGATATGTTTACAGGAATGCTTGCTGGATATGAAAAGACAGTATGGATGCTAAAAGCATACTCTAAATAAAATATAAAATGTTAAACGCAAAAAACCCGAGAACAAAACTCGGGTATTTTTGTATTATATTGTTTCTAAGAAATTTTACTATTAGAATAAGCCCGGTATATTCATACCGCCTGTTACAGATGAAAGTCCTGATGACATGCTTGCATCAGCTTGTGACATAGCCTGATTGACAGCAGACAATATCAAATCTTCCAACATTTCAACATCATCCTTATCCACTACTTCTTCCTTAATCTTTATAGACAAGAGCTCTTTTTTACCGTTTACTCTTACAGTAACAGCGCCACCGCCTGAAGTTGTTTCAAACTCCTTATTTGAAAGTTCTTCTTGCATTTTTTGCATATCATTTTGCATTTTTTGAACTTGCTTTAGCATATTGTTCATATTTCCCGGCATCATCCCCGGAAAGCCACCTTTTTTTGCCATTTTTTAGTCTCCTTTAATCATTTATTATTTCTACATTTACATCTCCGAGCAAATCCTGCATCTGTTTTTTTATATTTGCGTCTTCCTCTTCGACATTTCTCTTTATTATATCATCATCAAATACTATACAAATTTCAACATCTTTGGACAGTATTTGTGCAAAAGCCTCTTTTAATAAATTTTTGTTTCCTTCTTCTTCTATCTTGGTCTTGTGAAAACCGTGAGAGCTGTCATATGATATATATATTGTGTCTTCTACATATCTTCTGATATTTCCCTCTATCAAAAATGCGGAAACAGGCATATGACTCTTACTTCTAAGCACATTATGCACATCACCCAATATAGACTTTACAAAGTCTATATCAGCCTTTTCCTTTTCGCTAATCTCATCACTTATCTTTTCTATACTTTTCTTATCGCTTGCGCTTTGTGATTTTTCATCTTTATTTTCTTTAGTCTCATCTTGATTGGAATCTGAAGTTTTTAATTCACCTACATTGGATGAAATACCCTTTTCAAGATTTTCAATTCTTTGTTTAAGAGCACTTATCTCCTTTACAAGAGCTGATATATCCTGATTTGAACTTACATTTTGACATTTTTTCACTGTGAAAGATTGGAATAAAATATCAGGAAAGGAGGCATACTTCATATCGCTTTCTAACTCACTTATCTCCACAATCAAGCCGGAAATATCCTCGTCTTTTGACAAGCTTAGCAATTCTTCCAAGCTATCAAGCATTTTTACATCAGTTTTAACATTATTTTGCAGATAAATTATATCCAGCAATCTTGATATTATCTGAGACGGAAGTTTTTTGATGTCTACATTATCTGAGGTCATCTCATTAACTGTCTTTAAAGATTCAAATGTATTTTTTGTAAATACACTCTTTAAATACTCATCTATTTTTGCTATAGACGTCATACCTGTTACAAAATCAAGATTTTCCATAGTGATACGACCAAGCGATGCCACCTGATCAAGAGTGGATATAGCATCTCTTAGCCCACCGTCGCTCATGGTCGCAATATAGTCTATGGCGTCAACATCATAGGGAATATCTTCATTTTCCACTATAAATTTCAGCCTTGATTTGATATCTTCTATACTTACCTTTTTAAACTCAAATTTTTGACATCTTGACAAAATGGTAGCAGGAATCTTATTTATCTCAGTGGTTGCCAAAATAAAAATTACATGCTCCGGCGGTTCTTCAAGAGTCTTGAGTAAGGCATTGAAGGCGCCTATGGAAAGCATATGAACCTCGTCGATTATATAAACCTTGTACCTTCCAAATGAAGGTCTGTAGATTATATTGTCTTTCAAGGCTCTTATATTGTCTACCGAGTTATTTGATGCCGCATCTATCTCTATAGTGTCCACATAGTCATTTAGACAGCTTTCACAATGATTGCACGGTCCGTTTTCCTGACTGTAGTTTTGACAATTCAGAGACTTTGCAAAGACCTTTGCTGTAGATGTCTTGCCGGTTCCACGAGTACCACTGAAAACATAGGCATGAGAAATCTTATCTTCTTTGATTTGATTTTTCAAGACATCAGTTACTTGGCTTTGCCCTATTATATTTTCAAAATTATCAGGTCTGTACTTCCTGTATAGTGCAGTGGACATAGTATATCTCCAATATTATTTCCTGAAATTTTATACTTGTTTATTAATTTTTGCTAATCATACTAAAATTCATGTATTTTTAGATAATATCAATATATTTTTAATCTACTGTTTATTGCAAATATTTTTATTTATGGATAAATATTATAGGACTTTTCTTTGATTATGAAAAATTTCAACTTTCCAAAGAAAAGTAAAAATATACACGATTTTATTAAATTATAGTAAATATTTCGATAAATGTTAATATTACTATAGTTAATATCAAAAATATCAGCATAATACTACAATTTGTTTAATATATTGGATATGTCACTTAGCATTTCATTTGAAAAGCATGCTATCTATGACATAATTATTAATATTCTAAAAATATACTATCTATAATTCTATTAAATTTCAGTATAAAATCAAAAAAAAGAGAGTGCAAACTCTCTGTCAATGAATTAAATAGAGTTTTCTACTTAATCAAATTTATATTAAATTAAGTCGTGAACCCGTCTTCGCATATGCCTTCCAAGCGGTATTAACACTTAAGACTCAACCGAGGCACCCTTGTATCACATGCAGGGTTTTACTTACCGCTGCTTCGATCAAGACCTGACGGGGTTCGTAAATCTACATTGCACAAGACCCCGATCTCAACACCTACCATGCTCTCCAGCCTTACAAAACAATACACTCAATACGGGAATTCAATCCTGCTAAAGCGGATTGCAGGTTACAGGACTCCGCTACTTTCCCATCTATCACGACAAATCTTAAAGACTTAAAAATACTTTTACAATTATATTATAAATATCAAATTTTTTCAAGTACTTTTAATAAGGGCTGAACTGATTTTTAAAATTTTAAAATAAACTTATTCAAAAAGCTAAGTATCCTACATCCAAAGCATATCAAACAAGAATTATTTTGTCAACTTTACATATATCATTTTTCTAAAGCACAAAATAAAAAACTACTTTATAGTTAACAATCCAACCTTATCATCTTTTACTAATACTATCGTATTATTTCTAATCTTACTTACACCATTATACTTAACCTCTACAACTTCTTGACCTGTTTTATCTACATATCCGACCATAATGCCCATCTCATAATTTGTTACTTCTCCCATTCCGTCTTCAAAGAAAGCAGCAAAATCATATTTGGGTTCTACCACTTCTTTTCCTGTGTTATCTATATATCCCTCTTTATCTCCATATCCATCTTTATCTTTTATTTTTACTACTGCCATTCCTTCAAAAAACGGATCAATATCGTCATATTTTTTCTCTACTACTTCTTTTCCGGTCTTATCAATAAATCCCCATTTATTACCTAATTGTACGCCTGCCAACCCACTTGAAAAATAAGTGACTTTATCATATTGCGGTTTTACTATCTCTTTTCCGGTCTTATCAACAAATCCCCATTTATTACCTAATTGTACGACTGCCATTCCTTCAATAATATTACCCATATCATCATACTTAGGCTTTACAACTTCCTTACCGCTTTTATCTATAAGACCATATTTTTTACCTATTTTTACTATTGCCATACCATTTTTAAAATCATTTACACCTTTATACTTTGGCTTTACCACTTCTCTACCGCTTTTATCTATATAGCCCCATTTTCCTCCTATTTCTACTTTTGCCATACCTTCTGAAAAGTCATTTGCATAATCATACTTTGCTTTTATTACCTCCTTACCTGTTTTATCCATAAAGCCCCATTTTCTTCCAGTTAAACTAAATGATGCCACCCCTTCTTTAAATTGATGTATTGCATAATACTTAGTCTTAACTATTTCTCTTCCACTTGTATCTATCATTCCATCTCTTTTATTTAACTCTACAATTGCAATTCCTTCTGAAAATTTACTCGCACTATCATATTTAGGTTTTACTATTAATTTACCCTTCTTATTAACATAACCATATTTTCCGTTAATCATAATAGGTGCAATGCCTTCCGGAGTATCCAATAAATTAGGAACAATATCCCAAGGCTCTTCTTTGTCAACATTATATGATACTATTTTTTTTAAATTCTTATCCATAAAACATGTTTCATAGTATTTACTGTTCTTATCAATTAAAACCCCAACAATAGTGTCTTCAAAATTAAAATACTCACTATACTTCTTATCAAGCCAAACTACATTTTCCTCAGCTTTTTTAATTTTTTCTGCCAAAGATATACTGTCTGCTGACGCAAAATTTGTCTGTAATGCCAACAACGTAGATAGCATAAGAGCAAAAAACATAATACTTGAAAATCTTTTAGACAGTGTTTCCGCTTCAAATTTCCTGTTAAAATACTCTTTTAAATTATTTCTCTTGTTTAAATTAATCATTCCATCCTCCTTAAAAATTTGTTAGAATTTTTTATACTTAATCCCCCTTTACTTAACGGGTAAATATAGCAAAACACCAGTCTTTAGTCATTAACTCAACTTCCCCACATGAAAAACATATCAAAAAAATTGAATTTTGATTTTATTTTAATACTTAAATCTAATAGAATAATAGAATTATTTTTATACCAGTTTATGCACTAAAAGTTTATAAAAAAACGATATACTAAAGAGTATAGGAAGTATAAAATCTATATTTTAAATAGAGTTTAGTATAAAAATATAATATTATACTTGACATAGTTTTTTCAGTGTTTTCATTTTTTGATAAATATGCAAATTTCAATAAATATTGTTTAGAAAATTGTATGTCAAGTAGTATATTAAAAAATAAATTTTCGTTTAAATTTCAAGTAAATTCTCGATAATTTTAGCTGGAAAGTTGAGTCATTAAGAATTCATTATTATATTTATAAAAGCAACAGTAATTATGATTCTGTTTAATTTTCGTGTGATACTGTAATTTTTAAAATGTAATCCGCTTTTTTATCCTTAAATGCCTTTCCCATCTCATTTACATTTGACCATTTGAAAATCAATGTCGTCTTTTCATCATCAGCTACCTTAATTTTAAAGCTCTGCACTCTGTTAGAAGTACCTTCAAGCATATCCTTAGTATCAATCGGAAATTCTATTACATTATTGGAAATTAAACTCAGACTTTCTTCCATACTCCAATTATTAATTACCGACCACTGAGGAAGTGCTACATCAACAATATCATCCTTCCCTTTGAGTTCAATCTCCATTTCATGCTCTTTTTCGACTTTTTTATCGGGACTTTTTGCAATATTTATAGCATAACTTTGACCGTTTATCATTACTATATCATTCTTAGGGTAGCCCTTTTCATCTTTTGGAAAATCAATACCGGCATCTTTCATCCCTAAATTAGATTGACTTTCACAAGCCACTACCAATGACAGCATAAGAAAAAACACAAGTAAATACTTTAAAACTTTAAAAGATTTGTTGAAATAAAACATACTTACACCACTTTTTTAGGTAATAATTCTGCAAAAATATTGTAATCATCACTTGCATAAAATTTAAATTATGCCCTTATCTTAGATTTTTTAAAAAGAAGTGAATAATATCATTTACCACGACACACAATTAGAATAGTATTAACTTCCATATTCTAATTATATTATAATATGTTTAAAAAAGTCCACATATTATAAAAGAATAATAAGATTATTAATTCAATTATTTTAATAATCAATTAAAATTAATTTAAAAAAAATTTAGGATTTAAGCTCTATATTGAATATTTCAAGCAATTTTGTAAATGTATCTTGTCCATCTAAGCAAGTATCTATCAGATAGCCCCTTTCATCTTCAAATTTATCAAGTCCTCGATAATAAAAATACTTTTTTACATCTTCTATTATAAAGGGGATTATATTATGTCTTAGACATTCTTTAAATGCAATGAGCCTGCCTACACGACCGTTGCCATCTTGAAACGGATGAATTTTTTCAAAGCTGTAGTGGAAAGATACTATATCTTCAAAGCCAATATCTTTCTTTTTATTGTAGCCTCTTAATAATTCAGCCATACTTTTTTGCACATCTTTTGGAGCTGTAGTTTCCTTTCCTCCTACTACATTTGGACTTTCCTTATATTCACCCACCTTAAACCAAGAAAGACTTTCATCTTTTGTAGAGCTTTTTAATATAAACTGCAGTTTTTTAATGATTTCCTCTGTCAAAATTTCTTCTGCAATATCAATACAATAGTCTATTGCCCTGAAATGATTGACTGTTTCAATTATATCGTCTACATAAATAGCATCTCCTGCAGTAATTGTATTGGTCTCAAATATATTACGAGTTTGTTCTTCGCTCAATCTGCTTCCCTCAATATGGTTAGAATTATATGTCATCCTTATTTGCAATTCATGATAAAGTCCACCTGATATTTTGTGATTTTTTTCTTCCCTAAGTCTTTGCAGTATAACATTGTCATATATTAACTTATAAATATCTTCATAAGAACAGGAAAAATATTCTGATATCTTTGTAAGTACAGTTTTTGAAACTTTTTCTCCCCTTGAGATTTTGGCGATAGTACGAGACGATATATTAAGTATATGTATCAGATCTGATTTATTTAGATTTTTTTCTTTTAGCTGTCTATAAAGCCCGGTATAATCATACATAATAAAGCCCTCCACATCTTTACTTATTATAGAATATAAATATAAAAAAGTAAAGATTTCGCTTCAATTTTTTAGAATTTTGAAGCACTTAAGTCTAACATAGTTTTTTTATTAAGTATTGCACTTATATTGTAAACCTAAAATATAAAAAATGTCAGTCATATACAAACTATAGAAATTTCATATATGACTGACATTATTTTATAAGAAAAATAAATGGCAGTAAAGTATTAGCTATTTGATTTCAGGATGTTCTTTTTTAAATTTTGCATTTTTTATAGGCGCAATTATTGCAAGAGGAATAACCAACAAGAAGATGCAGACTCTTCCTATCCAGCCATAACCTACAGCAACAAGTTTTGTCAATCCTACCAAAGAGAATATTACAGATATTAGCAGGCAAGAGAAAGAAATAAGCGCACGACGTTTACCAATGTCCATATTAGAAAGTATAGCATTTTCAAAACGTGCAACTAATCCAAATACAACACCTACACCTGTAGATACAAAGGCACAATATAATACTATAGAGTAAGAATATAGTAGAAACGGATTGTTTTGATTTTTTGCTATTGTAAGAATAGGTAACTTATTTGAAGCTATGTCAGGCATATAACCTAAAATCATAATAGCACACAAAGCTGTCATTACAGCATTAAGTATAAATCCTATAAGAGCAAATCCTACACAATCTCTTGTTGTCTTTAGGTTTTGAGAAGTAGATACTATAGATGCCACAACCAATATTTGGAATCCGCCATATATTAGTCCCATCCATAAAACTTGTCCCCAACTACCTTCCATATATCTTGTATTTACTAAGTGAGCTATATTTTTACTTCCTGAACTTAGACCAGGCACCAAAAGTACTATCAAAAATATTAGAATAAATATTGTAATATATGAAGACGCCTTTCTAACTACATCTGCTCCAAAAATTGTCAGTAGGAAGAATACTAGACCTGTAATAGTAATGCCTACATAGTAGTTTAGCTTAAATAACTCTTCAAATAATGAGCCTCCTCCTGCAATTGCAATACCTGCAGCTACAGTTACCAATACGAAAAAAGCTATATCAAAAAAAATCTTTCCTGCGCTTGAAAATGGAGCATATAACTCTCTTGCAAAGTCATCATAGCGGAATATCTGATGATTTTTTGCCATAACAGTTCCATTATAATAACACCAACCCAACAATCCTATAACTAATACCGGCATAAACACCGTAGGCCAACCGAATCTAACGAAATATTGAACAGTTTGATTACCTGTTGCAAATCCCCCGCCTACATGTGATCCGAACCATACCGCAGCTACAGCAAACATCGCTCCAAACGATGCCTTAGAAGTCTTATTATCCATTGTTTCCTCCTAATTTTAATATTCCATTTTTTTGTTAAAATTATTACTAATTTCCACACATACCATCATCATTCCATCATTATCACATTGACTATCTTTCTTCATTACATAGCCAGCTTTATATATGTATGGTAATCAAAATACGTTCTAAATAATACAGTTACAAGTTATAAGAAAAAATAAATAATATCTTTTCTTATAACTATAACTATTTTTAATTACTTGAGTTTTTTACAGTAAGTACTTATATATACTTAGTATTTTTTGAAAACTAAAATTATTGTAACTGAGAAACATCTATCCTATTTGAGTTAAATAAATCTACCAATCTCTTGTCATCATTTAAAAGTTCAATAAGTTTTGGAACAACGTCATATACATCACCGACTATACCATAATCAGCCACCTCAAATATAGGCGCATTTTCATTAGTATTAATAGCAATAATTATATCTGAGTTTTGCATTCCGGCTAAATGTTGAATCGCTCCTGAAATACCGCAGGCAACATAAACCTTAGGTTTAACTGTAGTACCTGTTTGACCTACCTGTCTGGAATGATCTATCCATCCTGCATCAACTGCGGCACGAGATGCCCCAATAGTACCGCCCAATCTGTCAGCTAATTTTTGCAATAGCTTGAATCCGTCAGCATTTTTAATCCCTAAACCTCCTGATATTATGAACTCTGCATCTGTCAATGATATTAAATCTTTTTTAGTCTTAACAATTTCAACAACTTCAGTTCTAATATCAGCTTTTGTCAATTTAGTATTAAGATTTATGATTTCTCCCTTATGATTTGCATCTTCAACAGCCTTGTCCATAACTCCCGGTCTTACAGTAGACATTTGTGGTCTTCTTTCAGGACAAATTATAGTTGCCATAATATTTCCACCAAATGCAGGACGAGTTTGCTTTAATTTTTTATCCTCAGGATCAATCTCAAGTTTAGTACAATCGGCAGTAAGTCCTGTATTCAAATTAGATGCTACACGAGGTGCCAAGTCACGACCTATATGTGTCGCTCCAATTAAAATTATTTCAGGCTTAAATTCTTCCACTGCTTCTATAATTATTTTTGTATATCCGTCAGTAGTATAATTTTTCAACAGTTCATTATTCGCATAGTAGACCTTATCAGCTCCAAAACGTATAAGCTCATCAGCCAAAGCATCTACATTATATCCACCTAATATTGCGCATAACTCAACTCCGATTTCATCAGCAAGTTTTCTTCCCTCTCCAAGAAGTTCAATAACCACAGGAGTCAAAATTCCATTTCTCTGTTCGGCAAATACCCAAACATTTTTAAATTGTTTTATATCTTTATTATCCATCTTTTCCCCCAACTAAATGATATGCTTATGTTTTAATTCGACAACAAGTCTTTCAATCTTATCTTGCGTACTACCTTCAAGCATAACGCCTTTTCCTTTCGGACTTGGAGTGAAAGAACGAGCCACACGAGTAGGAGAAGCCTTCAAACCTACAACTGTACTGTCGATGTCAAGATCATCTATGGTCCAAATTGTAACATCTTTTTTAAAAGCATCAAATATCATATCCACACTCATGTATCTTGGATCATTCAATTCTTTGACTGCTGTCAACATCACAGGTGTCTTTACCTTAATAACTTCATATCCGTCTTCTAATTGTCTTTGAACTGTTACAGTATCTCCATCTAAAGAAAAATCCTGTACATAAGTTACTTGAGGAATATCCAGCTTTTCCGCAATTTGAGGACCAACCTGAGCAGTATCTCCGTCAATAGCTTGACGACCCGCAAAAATAAATTTATAATCTCCTATTTTACGAATAGCCGCTGCAAGCGCATTTGAAGTAGCCCATGTGTCAGAACCGCCAAATGCACGGTCAGAAATCATATATACTTCGTCAGCTCCCATAGCAAGGCATTCTCTTAGCATAATTTCTGCTTGAGGAGGTCCCATAGTTACTACAGAAACTGTAATATCGGGATTAGTATCTTTTAATTTTAAAGCTTCTTCTAAAGCATTTGCATCGTCAGGGTTCAAAATGCTTGGCACACCTTCTCTTATAAGAGTGCCGCTTACAGGATCTATACGTACCTCAGTAGTATCAGGTACTTGTTTTGCACAAACTATAATTCTCAAAATAAACCTCCATATATACTCTTTTAATCTATATATTTCATCACTTTACTTAATAACATGACCTGCTATTACCATTTGTTGCACTTGAGATGTACCTTCATAAATGGATAATATTCTTGCATCCCTGTAGATTCTTTCTATAGGATAATCCTTTATATATCCGTATCCTCCATGTAATTGCAAAGCCTTATATGCAACTTCGTTAGCAACTTCAGCCGCATAATATTTTGCCATAGCTGATTCTAATCCGGGAACTTGTCCGCTATCCTTCTTCTCGGCAGCATCATATACCAATAGTCTTGCAGCCTGAACCTTTGTTGCCATATCAGCTATTGTAAATTGTGTGTTTTGAAATTTTGCAAGAGGCTTGTTAAACTGTACACGTTCCTTTACATACTTTATGGCTTCATCCAAGGCACCTTGAGCTACGCCAAGAGCCTGAGCAGCAACTCCTATACGACCATAGTCAAGGGTGTTCAACATAATCTTAAAGCCTTGACCAACTTTTCCAAGCAGATTTTCCTTAGGAACCTTAACATTTTCCAATATTATATCTGCTGTTTCAGTTCCACGAATACCCATCTTATTTTCATGAGCGCCGTGTGAAAAGCCTTCCCACTTTGATTCAACAATAAATGTAGAAATCCCTTTTGTTCCCTTACTCTTGTCAGTCATAGCTGAAATAATTGCAAAATCGCATATTGGAGCATTGGTAATAAAGCATTTTCTACCATTTAGTTCATAGTAGTCACCTTTGTCAATAGCTATAGTCTGTCCTGCACCTGCATCAGATCCTGCTCCGGGCTCTGTCAATCCGAAACAACCGATGTATTTTCCCTCAGCTAAAGGTCTTAAATATTTTTCTTTTTGCTCTTTTGTTCCAAAGTTAACGAGCGGAAGTGCTACCAATGAAGAGGCTGCAGTAATATAAGTACCTGTAGAAGCGCATCTTCTGCTGATTTCCTCCATTACAATAGCATAAGAAACGTAGTCTGCACCTGCACCGCCATATTCCTTAGGAATAATAGTTGAAATAAATTTATGCTTCACCAATTTAGCAATAACTTCTTTGGGAAGTGATCCAACCTCATCAACTTCATCCGGATATGTAGCCATTTCCCTTTCAACAAAATCACGAACAGTCTTTCTTAATAATTCATGTTCTTTTTTAAATATCATGCTTTCCTCCACTTAATATTAAGTTACATTTATAATATATTTGAAAAAAGGAGCAAAAAGAACAATTTTATCATAATTTGCCCCTTTTTAATATAACTATACATCTATTAGACTAAAGAATCTCAGCAAATGTCTGAAGTCTTGTCTTAACTTGTTCAGAAGCACCGTCTTGTTGGTCAAATTCAAAAGATATTACAGGAACCTTGCCTTCTTCAATATCTTTCATACAAATAGGCATATCATATTCTTCATTATCTGAGAATTTCATCAATGCATACAAGGCTCCGTCGGCTTTTCTTTCCTTAGCCAATTCCACCATCAATTTACCTCTAAGTTTTTTTGGATCATATGCAAAAGAAAATCCTTTGATAACTCCCCAATATTCCGCCAATCTTGAAATACCGTCAGCAGCGTTTGGTATATCAGAATTGTATTGAACAGATTCATGTGCCAAATAATCTCCTACAATGCGAAGTTTGTTGCTTTCCAATATATCCAAAAGCTTAGGATCATCCATTTGAAGCCCTGTAACTACAATGCGTTTTCCGTCAAAGTTTTCTTCAGGGAGTTTTCTCAACTCTTCATTAATAGCTTTAACTATATCTGTGTGTTCTTTTTTAGGCATAAACCATGCACTCTTGAATACAAACGCTCTTTGTCTGTTGTTGACAGTGTTAGGATGAGATGCAGCCAATTTTGAAAATTCTCTCATAGCCTCTTTGTGTTCGTTGTAAATTTTTACACTTTTTTGTATATCTTCTTCAGTAATTTCTCCACCTTTGATTTTTTCCAATTTTTTCTTAATTACTTCAAGTTCGCTCTTTAAAAACTCTATTCCACTTGGAATAAGTCTGTTTTGAGGATAGGCAAAAAATAGTGTAGGATATTTCTTAACACCTGATTCCAAATTTTGAGCCAAGCAATTCAAAGTATCTGACAATCCCGGTACTATGATGGCACTTAGCATATCATAAGTTCCGTTTAAAGCAAGCTCCATTATGGCAAACGGCGCTGATGCCGCAAAAGCAGGAAAATATTGCTTTGCCAAATCATATTCCACATCATATCCGCCCCAAAGCCCTACAGGAAGCATTCCGGCAGCATCTACAAGTTCTTCAGGAGCAATCGGCATGCACACACCCACTGCCTTCATATTATGATTTTTTACATAGTCATTGACAGTATCTTTAGGATTTAGTGCAATATGTTCACACTTTTTCAATAATTGTTCCATTACTTATTCGCCCCCTTATGTTGCTCCATAACTTCAACCAAACCTTGTAACCTCGTTTCAAACTGTGCTTCAGAAAATGCACGTGCATCAGCCTGACATCCGTCAAATCCCGCATAAGGGATACCTGTTTTTTCAAATACATCTCTTTGCATTTGATATTGAATAAAGCTCATCAACTTACAGCTCCTGTTCATATGATAAAATGCACCTTCGCAGTTACCGTCTTTAAGTGCATTTACACGGTATTCAACCATCTTCTTCAAGTTGACATTGTTGAACATACTTGAGTAAGCACGAGCTAAACCTTCAAGGTCGTTTTTTTCATATTGCAAAGCCCATGCGTGTGGATATACGCTACCTGTCATATTTACTCCATATTTTGTGAAAGTCTTCATCTTATAACCTATATAAGGCCAACAAGGTATTCCTTCCATCATAATACGGTACTTTTCTTCACCTCTAAAAGACGTGGTCTTGTTTGCAATACGTTCTTTGAGTTCTTCTATCAACATTTCAAAAGCTTCAGTAGTTTCTTTTTTGCCTCTGTAACATACAATGACAGCCATATAAGTAAATAAATCAAAACCGTTCATTGGAGCAGGATAAACGTCCTTAGACATCTGCATTGATTCTTTCCAAAGTTTTCCGTTTTTAGAAGAAATTTCCATAACTTCTTCCAACTTTTTCGGATCGAATTTTTTCCCTGAAATCTCTTCTAACTGTTTGATTCCGTAATTGAATTGTTCTATGAAGTATTTGATTCTGCTTTCACTGACATTGTCATCATCATTGTAAGCGGTATCAATAAGAATTAGAGGAATGTTACGTTCTCTTGCTATATTTTCATACCATTTGATAACTTCATTACAGATATTGTTACAGCAACATAAAAAATCAGGTTCCGGCATACTTAAATTTTCAGTTCCGCCGTTAATCAATCCACCATAGTTTGTACGAGCATAAGCACATAAGTCTATAGAATATCCCTTTGCTTCCGCTAATTCTTGAAGTTTTGGAGCCTCTCTCTTGGCTGCAAGACCGGCAGCCTGATTTTCAGGATAAAGTAATGGCAATCCGAAACTTTCTACCAATTCTTGAGGGAATACAGATGTAGACCATCCTACCGGTATTCCTTTTTTCTTTGCATCCCACGCTTCCTTATAAGACTGGGCAAGCAAATTATTTATTAATGTCATCGCATTTAGCTTTTTCTCTTCTGCTTGTGGCTTTTTAACTTCTTCTCCCATCATAAACTCCTTTCTGATTTGTTTTTCTTAATATATTCTTCATATGCAAAAATCGCTGCCCCTAAAGCACCGGTAAGTTGAGGCAATTCAGGTACTATTATTTTAGTATTTAAAGACTTTTCCATCTCACGTACAACACCCGAATTTTTTGCAACTCCACCTACCATCACTACTTTCTCCTCAACCCCGACACGCTTGGCTAAACCGGAAACACGTTTTGCAACTGAGGCATGGATTCCTGCAATCACATCTTCAATCTTTTCTCCGGAAGACAGCTGGGATATGACTTCAGATTCTGCAAATACCGTACAAGTATTGCTGATAGATATCTCTTTAGTAGATTTTTCTGAAAGCTCCCCTAACTTGGAAACCTCCGTTTCCAAAACATTAGCCATAACATCCAAAAAACGTCCTGTTCCTGCGGCACATTTGTCATTCATTACAAAATTACTTAAATGTCCTGTCTTATCAAGCTTAAGCACTTTTGCATCCTGACCGCCGATATCTATGACTGTATGAGCATCCGGCACCAAAAAATTAACTCCCTTTGCATGACAACTCAGTTCACTTATCTGTTTGTCTGCTCCTTGATAGGTAGTTCTACCGTAGCCTGTTACAACTGTAGCTTTGATATCATCATCTGTTAATCCGCTTTTCTTTGTTAATTCCTCTTTAACTCTTTTAGGACCACTTGTTCCTGTACCTGCATGAATCGTCACTGTCTCAACAACTTCATGACCATCTTTAAGTATTACACCTTTTGAAGCTGTAGAGCCGAAGTCCAATCCCAATGTATACACCTGTCTACCTCACTGAATAATATTAATTAATAACTTTTTTATCTCTTAATTCTTTCAATTGTTCGTCAGTATAACCAACGCCCTTCAATACTTCTTCTGTATGCTCCCCAAGAAGTGGAGAAAGCACATATTCTTGAGCTTCTCTATAAGGGAATTGAACCGGATTTGTAAACATAATTCTTTCATTACCATTACGATATTTAATCTTAATTAAGAAGTCATTCGCCCAACATTGTTCATCTTGTATAATATCAGATGGTTGTTGCAAAATTTCATAAGGTATTCCGGCTTCTTGCAATCTCTTGCACCATTCAGCACTTGGACGTTTTATAAATTCTTTTTCCATCATTTCAACAAATTCACTTACATAGTTCACAACACTCTTCATAGTGCTATACTTAGAGCCTTTCAAATCAGGTCTTTCAACTACGATATCGCAGAATCCAGGGAACCATTTATCATATTGAAAAAAGGCTAATTGAATCCATTTATCATCTGAACATTTATAGAAAGTATTCAAAGGGTTAGGCGGTTCACGACGAGAAATAGGCATATCATAACCATATTGAGCAGCGTTTACATATAATCCCAATCCAAATACTGCAGTATGGAATAGAGAAACAGTTACTTTTTCTCCGACTCCAGTTTTAGATTTATTATACAAAGCAGCCATAATACCTGAAACCAAATTCATTCCGGCATAGTGATCGCCAAATGCCGCTGCAGAGTTACAAGGAGAAGTTCCCTTTTCCATCAAACTTGCTGCCACACCACCACGTGCAAAATATGCAGTATAGTCAAATGCAGGATTATCCTTAGCAGGTCCCTTATCTCCATATCCAAGTAGGTGAGCGTATACAATATGAGGGGCTACCTTATGTACTGATTCATAATCCAAGCCGCTCTTTACTAATGCTTTTTGACGAGTATTAGTAATGAAGATATCTGCATCTTCCAATAATTTCAATATTACCTTAGCACCTTCAGGAGAACTTGTATCTACAACTATACCTTTTTTACCTGAATTTTCCATTTCAAACAATGGACATTCATCTTCTCCTGTAGGGAAATTCCATTGCATTCCTACAGCACGAGTAGTATCCCCAAAAGCCGGTTCGATTTTGATAACTTCTGCACCCCAATCAGCCAAAACACGTCCGCTAATTGGAGCCGCAACGAAATTTGCATACTCAATGACTTTTAATCCTTCGAGTAATTTACGTTTTTCCATTAGATTACCTCCTATAATTTTTGACACTTAGATAATTTCTTCACTTAGTACTTGTCCAAATTCATACTCCCTCTTAACTTAAGATAGAGTATAGCTATTAATCCTGACAAGAGTTTATATTTGTTCTAAATATCAATAAATATAATTATTATTTTATATTAAGTCATATACAAAGTAAAATTTTTAAATTAACTTTGAATATGACAAAATTAACCCAATTGTATCAAATTTATCAAAATAATTTTCCAAAAATCCTTATTTATACTATTGTCTATTTAATGCTAATCACCGTTTGTAATATCAAGCAGTTATTTTAAATGACTCTATACATTGTAGAGATTTTCAACAACTTTTTTATAACATAACTACACAGCTTTTTAACAGTTTTTCAGTATTATATGGATAATTTTGTTAATAGTTTTAAAAAAGTATATTATTCTGACTTCATTATACAAATATTCTGAAAACTTTTTGCCCACTATTTTATCTAAATTTTAGTATTAATCAATTATGTAAGTCTTAAATCATAAGAAATCTTTTTCCAAATTTTATAATTCTATATCCATTAGCAAAGTATCATATCAAACGTCATCATATACGAAATGATACTACTTAATTAAGTTGGAATACTAATTTTTTATAAAAAGCAACTCGATAAAAAAGCTCTCAACTATAGCATTAGAAATACTCAGATAACACAGCATATTTTTTCTAAATACAATGTAATACGATAATATACCTTTACTATATTGAGAAGTATGATTTTTATACTAAAAACTAATTAAACAGTCCTAAAAATATATTAAAGATAAGTTATTAAAAACTAAAAAATAATATTACAATAAGTTCAAAAATATGACATTATAAACAGTGATTAGCATTAAATCTAAAAATCTAAGTAATTAGGCAATAACAAAGATTATATCACTTCAAATAGACCTTTTATATCAGCTTTAATATGTAAAAGACTTCAAACTCCTTAGATAAGCCTACAAAATTTAAACAAAGTAAAAGTCTTACAATATGGCATTTTCATTATGTATTTATGCATAATTAAAAGTCTTTTTTAATTATATCTCAATTTTAAAACTCTTACAAGTATTTCTTTAAAATAAAATAAAAAATTTAAATTTTGTATTATGAAAACATTATTTTAATTTCTTTTAAGTCTCTTATTTAGAATTGCAATTTTATTTTTTTAGATTATTCATGCTTTTTATAATTTATCCTATTAAAATGTTCATAGAATAACTTTAGTTTAATAAATTGTAATCTTATATTTTATTGAATACATAAAACACAGCCATACAATTATAATATTAACCATATAGCTGTGTTTTTTTACTGAATAAGACTTATACTAATCACCATTTATAATGTCATATATTTAAGCTTATTGAAATATTATTTTTTTAGCTTTCAACCACTCATCCTTAATACATTTGTTAGGACTATTTAATTGATTTTTAGTATTATATCATGACAAAGATATCTTGCCTTATCAAAGATAGACAATGCTTTTAAATTATATCACTGACATCTATTTGATATTACTCTATCCACGAAAGTTTTCTTCTTTTTTCCTTTATATCTTCAATTATTTTTTCGCCAAGTTTTTTAGGATTGACATCAACATACATAACAGAACCTAAAATTCCTCGTGTGCTTTCTTTTAAAAACTCTATTGTTTTAGGTGAACCGTGTATAGGCGCTTCAACACAGTGATACGAATTTATACCGTTGAGTCTGAATCCTAAGGCGGCATTAATCCCTTTCTCATTGGACCATTCAGGTGATGAAAATGCAAAAGGCATATCCTTTAAATTTTTCCCATGTAGGGATGCAATCGCTCCGAATATAGCTGAAGAACGAGTATTGTCTATACATTCTCCGACATGCATTACAGGAGGCATATTATCCTTTTCAAGAAACTTTCTTAAACTATCGCCACATTTTCCATAAGCAAGCTCACTTGTTTGACAGTATCCTAACTTAAGCAAAGGGAAGGAAGCACAACCGTTAGTCAGGATTAGAATATTGTTTTTCAAAAGTATATCAGCCAAGTCTATAATTCCTTTTTCATAAATTATCCTTGGATTGTTGCAACCTACAAGATTTACTATACCTCTTATTTCTCCGTTTTTTATAGCATCTGCAAGCGGCTGCATACTGCCATAATATTTAGAAAGATATTCAAGCGAAAATCCGACTTCCGCATCTACCTCGTATGGAGGAATAAATACAGGTATTCCCTTTCTGCTTTCATAGCTTTCTATAGCTCTTTGTATAATTTTTTCAGCAATTTCTTGAGTCTCTTCAATATTTGAGTGATGGTGATCATATCCTATATGTTCAGCTCCGGGAAGTCTTGTGGAGTCGCTTGTTGTTACTACCGTGGTTTTAAAACATCTTGCAACATCCATAATTGCAGGATATACATCCTGAACATCTGCCACCCAAAGATCCAAGGCACCTGTTCCAAGCACAAGCTCAGCTCCCACAGCATTAGAAAGAGGAATAACACCGTCATATCTGTACATTGCAGAAAGTCCTGAACAGCAAATCCCATAGAAAGATATACCCTTTGCTCCCTTTGACTTTGCAAGCTCAAGGTATTTTTTAGATTGCCCTGTCTTGACTATTTCTCTTACAAGCATAGGCAGGTGCCCGTGTACCGCTATATTTACATAGCCTTTTTTCAAAGCACCTACATTGACCTTGGATGTAACCCTATCTCCTACTCCAAGCAAGCAGTCTGTAGCAATAGATGTAGCAACTACTCCCGAAAATGTAAAGGCAAGTCCGCAACGTAAAAATTGCTTCATCGTCGACTCCCAATCTCCGTCAGTACCAACTCCTGTTTTATGATACGATTCAAATACTTCGTGATAGGCACTTATAGGTATGATATCAAGTTCCTTCCAAACTTTTTTTCTTTCCTCATTGGCACAGGCTTCTATAGTCTTAAAAGTATCTGGTTCTGTTCTTGACATGTCCTCAAGTAGGACATCCGCCAAATCTATAGCTATATTTTTTAGTTGTCTGTGTTTTGTTGGGATATTAAAAGCCTTTGCCATTGCTTTTATCTTTTGTTCACCATCTATTGAAACCTTCAATTTCCCTTGTGCAGCCCATTTGAGGTTAAGTATTATTTCTCTTCCGTGCATTCCGTGTTGAGCTACACCTGCTGCTGAACTCCTCAGAAGATTCCTCGCCACTATCAAATCAGCATCAGCACCACAGACACCTTTCGGACTTTTAGGAGTGATTTTGCAAGGTCCCATATTACAAATTCTACAGCAAACACCTGTCATTCCGAAAGCACATTGAGGCTGCTGTTTGTCAAATCTGTCAAAAGCGGTATCTATACCGAGTTGTTCCATACGCAACATCATTTCTCTTACAGCAGGATCAGGTGTATTATCAAGTACATCCTGTTTAGACGGAAATGTCTTTCTGTAAGCAGTCACTGCTTTTATATAATCCTGCGTAAATGATTCTTCATGACTATGTTCATATTCATGTCCATCCTCGTCAGTATGTGTATGGCTATGACCTTCCACAGGTTTTAACACCCTTGGAACTCCATTTTCATCAAATCCTATTATAGCTCTATGTCTATGATCATGAGCATAATTTTCTTTTCCACTCATCATTGCTCCTCTTTACATAATATATTAAAAATTTTATTCATCCTTTTTGATATATACCATTTTTAAGATTTGCACATTATAGATTATATTTTTTAATCCGTCAAGCTATAGAATATGGGCTTTTTTTATGTATGAGAAGAAAAATTTAATTTTAGTTTTTATAGTATTATTGCATAAATAAAGTTTTATTTTAGAACTAAAATCCTTATATTCCAATTATTATAGCTACTCATTATATTTTTTGAAATTATTTTTATGTATGTTTTATATCTATATTTGTTATAAGAAAGAAAAATAACATGTTATTTGAAAAAAATATCACATTTTAAAATAATACCAATATCTTTTATCTAAAATTTATCATAAATATATATACTTTTGCTCTCGTTTATATTTATACTATCCTCTTTTTTATCTATGGAGAATACTCTTGAGAATTTTATTGAAATAAGCTAATTTTTATGTAATTATTACAAATTTCTAAGAGCTTTTCTATTATCCTATTAGATTTTAGTATCAGTTATTATTAAGTTATGATAGCAATAAAAAACGACTGAAATTATCTCAGTCGATTTTTAATATAAGTTCAATTGTTAGATTTTGCTATTATACTAAAAAACTGTTAAAAATCCATGTATTTATGTTACAAAAAAGTTATTGACAATATCTAACATAGATAGAGTCATTATAAATACTTGGTATTATAAATCGTGATTAGTATTAAATAAGCTCCATAGTATCGTAAAATCCTATGTCTTTACTTAGCAACTTTTCTGATAAGTCAATAGCTCCAAGCGCAAAAATCCTCTTTGATAGAGCTGTATGAGATATCTTTATTACTTCATCATCTTTCGCAAATATTATCTCATGCTCTCCTACTATATTTCCGGCTCTTAGAGAGTGTACAGCTATATCAGCCTTTCCTGTTGCATTAATTACATCAGCTTTCAATGTCTTGGCTGTACCGCTTGGCTTGTCTTTTTTCTTGTTGTGATGAGATTCCACTATTTCTATATCAAAATCCTTCATCGCAGGCGATATAAGCATAGCCATTTTTCTAAGTATGTTTATTCCTATACTTGTATTTGATGATAGTAATACCCTTAGTTTTTCTCCAGCTTTTTTTATTTTTTCTATTTGCTCATCCGTATAGCCTGTGGTACAAATTACAAGTGCTACATTGTTTTTTAGAGCATAGTCCAGTAAAAAGTCGATATTTTCAGGTCTTGAAAAATCTATTATAACATCTATTTTATCACTTATGTCCTGACCTTTGATATCATTTCTTGGAGAGAAGTATCCCACCAACTTATTTTCTTGACTTTGCTCTATCTCTTCTTTTAATATCTTGCCCATTGCTCCGTGTATTCCGCAAAGTGCTATATTCATAAAAACTCCTTTTTTACACTCAACTTTTACTTATTAAAAACATTGATATTTAAGTATGTTTTTAATATACCATAGCTTTTTTATGGATAATATTACTGTTGATACCTATGTTATAAGCGATATATAGCAACAGTAATATTATAATGCTTGCTAAATTTATCTATTGACTCAACTTTCCCACATGAAAAACACATTAAAGATATTGAAATTTAAGTATATTAAAAAAATACAATATTGTACTTGACATAGCATTTTCAGTGTTTTCATTTTTTTATAAATATGCAAATTCCAATAATTATTATTTAGAAAATTGTATGTCAAGTAGTGTATTAAAAAAAAACAAATACTTAAATTTCAATAAAAATTACGATAATTTTAGTAGGAAAGTTGAGTAAAGCAATAAATTATATAGTATTAAAAAAGCTATTAATGAAGATTTTCATATATTTAATAAATAATAGTATGAATTTCCACTATAATCACTATATTATCAATAGGAAGGTTGAGTTTTGATATTAAATATGTTTTTGAAATTCTTCCATTATCTCAATAAGTTTTTTTGAGTTCTGCTCTGTCATAGGTACAAGAGGAAGTCTCAGTTCATTTTCACATAGTCCAAGCTGATGGCAGGCTTTTTTAATAGGTATAGGATTTGTCTCTACAAAGAGCATATTGCTTAATGCCACCATATTCACCTGCATTTTGGCAGCTTTTTTAACTTCGCCCTTGTCAAAGCTATCCACCATTTCTTTAACATATTGTGGGTAGGCATTAGATATTACCGATATTATTCCCTTTGCTCCTATCGACATCATAGGCACTGTTATATCGTCATTTCCGCTAAATACTATAAAATCATCCTTTGTATTTGCTATTATCATTTGAGCCTTTACTATATTGCCGCTTGCCTCTTTGATGGCTACAATATTGTCTATCTCACTTAGTCTTATTACTATATCACTTGCCATATTCAGCCCTGTCCTTGTAGGTACATTATACAGTATTATAGGCAGAGATGTATTTTTCGCAATTTCTTTGTAATGCTGATACAATCCCTCTTGTGTAGTCTTATTGTAGTAAGGCGTAACTATTAGCAGTCCGTCTGCCCCTGCTTCTTCGCAAAATTTTGCATTTTTTATAGTCTTTTTGGTGCTGTTTGTCCCACATCCTGCTATGACATTTACTCTCTTGCCCACTTTTTCGACCACATATCTTATCAGAGCATTGTATTCCTCTTCTTCAAGAGTGGCAGTTTCAGCAGTAGTACCGCATACAAGTATGTCTATGTCATTTTTTATATTATTTTCTATCAGTTTGTCAAGCGATGTATAGTCTATTTCTCCATCTTTAAACGGTGTTATCATCGCCGCCATACAATTGCGTAAATTCGTCTTCATATCATTTTCTCCGCAATATCTTATTTTTGCTCTTTTAATCTAAACTTGTATCAGATTTTAAAGCAAAGTTTTATATTTTACCCATTATTTTGTTTGAAATAATTTTTCTGCAATTTGAATTGCATTTGATGCTGCACCTTTTCTCACGTTGTCAGCTACAGTCCATAGATTTATGCCGTTGTCCACTGAAAAATCTCTCCTTATTCTTCCAACAAACACAGAGTCTGAACCTGTAGCATCAATAGGCATTGGATATTTATTGTTTTTTACATCATCCACTATTACAAGATTTTCCACCTTTGAAAGTTCATCGAAGATTTCGCTCATTTCAAAGCTTTTTTCAAATTCTATGTTAATACTTACGCTATGTGAGTTAAATACAGGCACCCTTACTGTAGTTGCAGTAACTTTAAGCTCAGGCTTGCTTAGGATTTTTCTTGTTTCATTAATCATCTTTTCTTCTTCTTTAGTATATCCGTTGTCCAAGAAATCATCTATATGAGGAAGGCAGTTGTTATATATAGGATGCGGATAATTAGTTGGAGGATTGCCTTTCATTCCTTCTTCCAAATCTCTTACTCCCTTGTATCCTGAACCTGAAACTGCCTGATATGTCGAGTATATTATCCTTTTTATCTTGAATTTTTCATCCAATACTCTAAGCGGTAAGACTGACTGAATAGTCGAGCAGTTAGGGTTTGCAATTATATTTGAGCTGTATTTTTTCAAATCGTCAAAGTTCACCTCAGGTACTATTAGCGCTATATCCTCGTACATCCTCCATTGACTTGAGTTGTCTATTACCTTTATGCCCTTTGATGCTGCAATAGGAGCGAATTTTTTGCTTGTTCCTCCACCTGCTGAAAATAATGCAAGATCTATTTCTTTGTCGTCAAAAGACTTTTCTGTCAATTCTTCAACCTTGTATTTTTTTCCTGCAAAGTCTATTTCTTTTCCTGCTGATTTTGCAGAGGCAAAGAAGTATATATTATCAATTGGAAAGTTTCTTTCTTCCAATACCTTTCTAAATGTTTCTCCTACTTTTCCTGTTGCTCCTACTACTGCTACATTTACTTTCTTTGACATCCTTATCTCCTTTACTTTTGTATATAATTGGTTTTATTTATAAATATTATTTAACTTTGAAAGCTGATACAAACAGCTTTTAAACTTATATTGTTTTTTATAACAAGTTATTACGATGTAAAAATCTGATTTATACTAAATGTGGAATTATGGATATTATTATGCTGTTTATATTAAAAGTTATATATAACAGCAGTAATATTATGATACTTGGTAAATTTCTTCCATTAATTTAACTTTTATTAGAATTTTTTAGCCTTATTTCTATAAAATATCTTACAGTTCCAATTCTTTTGAAAGTATTTCTACAGCTTTTTGCTTATCCTTTGATTCAATTATATAGGATATACTGATTTCAGAAGTAGTTATCTGCATGAAGTCTATGTCGTTTTGTGCAAATATGTCAAATATTTTGGCAGCTACACCTGATTGGTTTCTCATTCCATAGCCTACAACTGACAGCTTTGTAACGTCAACATTCTTGTCATAGCTTATCTTGTCATCAAGCTTTTCAAATTCCTTTGCTATCTTGTCCATGGTCATCTCATCTGATTGAGGTATGGTAAATGATACGCTGACCCTATCTTTTACCGGAGATGTCTGAGATATCATGTCAACATTTACATTTTCAAGTGCCAGATAGTTAAATATCTTTGATACATAGTGCGATTTTACTTCAATATTTTCAAATGTTACCATCAACACATCGTCTGTTATCGACATACCTGTTATAGGATTATTTTCCATAGTTTCATCATACTCCTTTATAAAACTGCCTCTTTCATCGTTCATACTTGATGCCACGTACAAATTCACATTGTATCTTGCAGCAATCTCTACAGATCTGCTCTCCATCACTTTGGAACCGAGACATGCCATTTCCATCATCTCTTCATAACTTATAGAGTCAATCTTCCTTGCCTTTTTGTATAGCCTTGGATCTACCGAGTATATTCCGTCCACATCGGTGTATATTTCGCAGACTGCATTTAATTTTGCAGCTAAGGCTACAGCTGTAGTATCTGAGCCACCACGACCAAGTGTGGTGATGTCGTCATTTTCATTTATCCCCTGAAAACCTGCTACTATCACGACATTCCCTTGAGAAAGATACTTCCTTATCCTCTCATCATCAACATCCACTATCTTATTTTTCGTGTGTATTCCATCTGTTTTTATTCCGGCTTGAGCTCCGGTGAGAGATACAGCTTTTATCCCCATTTCATTTAAAGCTATCGAAAGTAATGATATGGTCACTTGTTCACCTGTAGATAAAAGTACATCCATCTCTCTTTTATCTGGATTTTGAGACAGCGACTTTGCCATAGCTATAAGATTGTCGGTGCTTTTGCCCATGGCAGATACCACGACAACTATGTCGTCATTTTTATCTTTCCTTTGTTTTATCCTGTTTGCCACGTTTTTTATTCTGTCAATATCGGCTACCGACGAGCCTCCGTATTTTTGTACTACTACCATTGACCCTCCTGCTTATAAAAAAATACCACGAATGACAAAAGTGAAACTTTGTTCATTGAATATTTGATTACCTCCTGCTTATAAAAAAATACCACGAATGACAAAAGGTCATCGCAGTATGCTTACGAAATAAAAAACTCTTCCTTTTGCCCCAATGCAGCGAGTGCTCCAAAAAAGATCGGGCAATCTTTCCTGACAGTATTACATCTATTAAATGCAATCCCAATACAAAAAGTATTTCGGCAATCATCCCTTTTTCTACAAGATAGATACTCATAATGACTGCGGCCTCTCATCTACATCGACATATTAAATTTTATATTGTATTTTAAAAAATACAAATTTGTACTGCTGATAAATAACTTTGAAATATGATAACAGAAAATATCATTTTTGACAATAGATTTATAACAAATTATTAATAATGAGATATTTTACTTTAATTCTTCAAGCAATATATTTTTTCTCATATTTACGTCATAGGCATTTATATATAGATTTTTTTCGCCTATATTTATTATATTTTCTACCAACTTACTTCTTTTGATTTCTTGCATTCTTATAGTTTCAAGTGCATTGAGTACCAAGTCAAGACAATAAAGCACAGCCCAGTAGTCGTCGTTATATTGTATTGCAACATTATGATCCAGCTCTATCACATCGTATAATATAAGATTGTCCTCATTGATAAAAAGTATCGTGTCATCTCTAAATTCCATAGTTATAAACAGACCGTCATTTATAATGTATATCTTGTTCATACTGATTTCAATCTTCGGCGTAGTCGCCTTTTTGACGATATATCTTTCAAACACGGAAAAGTCATTATTATACCTTGAGTTTAAAGACATCAAAGTCTTATGTTTAATGTTGAACTCATCTATAGAATCATGATAAAAGTCCTTTTGTGCCTGAACTATCTCTTCTATATTGAAAAAGCCAAGCTTTAGCAATCTTGCCATAGTAAGCTCTCTATTCATAAAAAATGTATAGAGGATTTTAAATATAAGGTTATTGGACTTACCCAACTTTTTGAACTTAAATTCCTTACCGGGTCTTATTTCAAGATCCATTATAACATTTAGCACCTTACCGCTGTATTTCATTCCGTATAGATTTATCAATATCTTATCTTTTGCTACTGTTATAAGGCATGAGGCAAACGGCTTTTGATTTTGAAAGCAAAATACATTCATGTTTATAACTGCCTCTATCAATTCAGGAGAATATGATTGAGAATATATTCTAAGCTGCCTTTCCATTATATTAGTTTTGGATATCTCCACAAGTCTATTTTTCAGGATTATATAATCTTTTTCACTAATCATTTATCACTACCCACCTTTGTCCCAACTTGATTTTATAAGTAATTTTAATAATCAAGTAATTTTTTATATAGTTAACATTTCCAAACTTCCATAATATTTTTTAATTTTAATTTAAGCTTTATATAGATATTTTATCATAGAACTATGATTAAATGCAATAGTTTATATTTTTTGTCATATAATTTACATTATCATCCAACATCTATTTATATACACATAAATTTCTGTTTTTATTATAAAATATCAATCTATATTTGCATTGTTTTCTATAATTTTGAAACCTTCCATGCTTTCCAAAAAAACCTTAAAAGAACTGCAGTCATAATCTTGAATATTAAAACCGGGATATATTTTCATAAGATTTTGCTTTATCAGCCCTATATTCATCACATTGTTATTTTGAGATAAGATATTTGCGATACAGTCCCTTATTTGTCTAATATCAACTTTTTCAATATTTGATATTTTATTTGAATCATCATTAATTTTAGCATTTATCAAATTTTTAATTGAAAATTCACTTATAGTATCAATCTTCTCATCTGGTTCTTCTTCCATTTTTTCAGTATTGATATTCCCTATATCAGAATTTTTCACTAAAACTATACCCTCATCGATTAGCTTTATATTCTCTAAACTTTCAATAAATTTGGTAAATTTTGAATATCCATAGTTTTTTTGGTCAAAATTAGGATTATCTTTTTTTAACTCATTTTTAATAGAACCTATCTTTATTTTTCCACCATTTTTTTCTATTATTTTAATTATATCTTCCTCTATCTTTTTCTTAGACTCTGAAATATTTTCCTCATCAGATAAGATAGCATTATTATTTTTCAATATAATTCTTGGAATGTCCTTTAACACTTCTGAAAATTTTGAATAGCCGTATTCTTTTGCGGTAAATGTTGGATATTTCTTTACAAGTTCTTGATTTACCTGACTAATATGCATCATCCTATTATTATCATTAAGTATTCCTATAATAGTTTTTTGTATATCTTCCTTACTTTTATTTTTATCAGCTATTTTTATTATCTTTGCATTTTGCTTATTAATACTGATTTGCGGTATACTTTCTATCATCTTTTTAAACTGAGAATAACCGTAATCTTTAGGGCTAAATGTTGGATATTTAGTCATAGTAAGTTGTGCCAACTTACTCAATGGAATATTACCACCGCTATTTTTCAGTATCTCCACTATTTTTTGATTGATATTCTCAATTTTGATTTTACCTTTAAACTTTACATTTATGCGATTATTCTTTGTTTCAGTCAAATCAAGAAAATCCATATCCTTAAGCATTACAGATAACTTGCTGTAACCGTAGTTTCTTGTATCAAATTCGGAGTATCTGTTATTTAACAGTCTACCTAATTCTCCGATTTCTAAGACTCCGCCTTTCCCTTCTCTACTTATTATTATATTTTTTATTGCATTTTTTATTTCAGAGATAGGCGTAATAGCTTTTTTCTCAGTATTAGCCTGTTCTTTTTCCTCTTGCAAGTTTTCATTTTTAGTTGAATTTTCAGTTTTTTCAATCTCATCCTTATTTGCAATGAGATTTAGGACCTTAAAACTGTTACAAGCTTCAATAAATGCCTTAGGAGTCTTAGACTCTCCCATACCTATTACTGTCATACCTGATTCTCTAAGTCTTGTAGCAAGCTTTGTAAAATCAGAATCACTGGATACTATGCAAAAACCATCTACCGTTTTGGAATAGAGTATGTCCATTGCATCTATTATTATTGTTGAGTCTGTAGAGTTTTTCCCGGAGGTATAGGCTATACTTTGTACAGGAGATATGGCATTTTCAAGCAGGACTCCTTTCCAGCCGGTAGCATTTTGAGCCGACCAGTCCATATATGCCCTCTTGTAGGTAACGACTCCATAGTTTGCCATCTCACCCATTATATATTTTACGTATTTGTAGGCTATGTTTTCCGCATCTATAAGTACGGCATATTTCTTTTGATCATCCATTATTTTCCCTATTTATATTCGTAAATTAACTTTCATTTATAATAGTAATTTACTTATTTTAAATATATAAAAATTTACTTCTCAATCTTGCCCATATCCTTGGATTTCTTATCACAAGCTATCATTGCCTCTATTAATGCAGAGCGAAAGCCTTTTTGCTCCAGTATTCTTACTGCCTCTATGGTAGTACCTCCAGGTGAGCATACCATATCTTTGAGCTTTGCAGGATGGGTATTTGTTTCCAAAAACAGCTTGGCACTACCCATTATAGTCTGAGAGGCAAGAAAATATGCGTCATCTCTTGATAAGCCAAGCAATACTCCGGCATCCGCCATAGCTTCAATCATCATAAAGACATATGCAGGAGAACTGCCTGATATGGCTGTTACCGCATCTATCTTACTTTCTTCAGATATCTTGCTCTTTCCTATGCTGTCAAATATTTCAACTACCAGCTTTTTATTTTCATCACTTACATTATCAGCAAAACATATTACGCTCATAGCCTCGTTTACAAGTGCAGGAGTGTTTGGCATTATCCTTGAAATTTGCACATCTGTCATTAGAGATTTTGCTATTTTTTCTATTGAAAGACCTGCCATTATTGATATTATCAGCTTATTATTTAGATTTTTCTTATTTATATTTTCTATACTGCTTAAAAAATACTGGGGCTTTACCGCAAAGAGTATTACATCGCTTTTTTGAGCCAGTTCTTCATTGTTATCAGTGGTTTTTATTCCAAAGTCATCCTCTATTTTTTTTCTTTGGATTTCGTTGATGTCTGAGATTATTATTTCGCTCTTATCGTAGATTTTTGATTTTATTATGCCCTTTACTATGGCATTAGCCATATTTCCGGCTCCTATTATCCCTAATTTATAGTTCATATTTCACCTGCTTACGCCAATTAAAACAACGACTCAAACAACAAACTATATTAGTATTTGACTAATACAAAGATAAATTATGATGTACTTTCTTTGATTTCTAAAAATTTAAATTTTTCAAATTATAGCAAAAGAATACAACTATCTTTCAATCAAATTATAGTATTGCGTATTAATATATTATAATTAGCAAAGTTTTTAAAATTCTATATTTCAAATTTAGCTTTTTTAATCGTATAAATTATAAATCTTCTATACTTTAGCTATCAATGTTGACTTTGTCTGACCTTTTAAGGCAGACAATACAGCTCCTTTGTTTTTACCGTCTGTTATCATCAGCATACAGCCGTAGTCATTTGCCAGCTTTGCAGCCTCTATCTTGGTCTTCATTCCGCCTGTGCCGAAACTTCCCTTGCCTTCAACAGAGATTTTTTTCTCATAGTCATAGATATTGTCTATAAATTCTATCAGTTTTGCATCCGGATTTTCTTTTGGATTTTTGTCGAAGACTCCGTCTATATCAGATAAGAGTATAACTAAATCTGCCCCCCAAAGTACTCCTGCTCTGGCAGAAAGCACATCATTGTCCCCTATTTTTATCTCTTCGACGCAAACTGTATCATTTTCATTGATTATAGGTACTACGCCCTCATCTATAAGAGTGAAAAGTACATTTCTGATGTTTAAATTCCTGTTTTGATTGCCAAAATCATCCTTTGTTAGTAAAATCTGAGCTACATGTAAGTTTTGAGTCAAGAAAATCCTTCTATACTCTCCCATAAGCTCCACCTGACCAATGGCACATAGAGCCTGTTTGTAGGTCATATCTTCTTTTCTCGACCACTTATTTATAGAAGACACTCCTGTCATCCTTGCACCTGATGACACTATGACCACCTGTTTACCGTCATCCATTAATGCCTTGACCTGATTGCAGAGATCTGTAACAAAGTCTACATCTACCTTGCCGTCTGCTGTAGTGACGGTGGATGAACCTATCTTTATTACTATTTTTTTCGCCTTATCTATCAATTCCTGTTTCATGCTTATACTTCCTTTTTTATAATCGAAGATATCCCTTATTTTCTTGTTTGTCCATTACCCATTATCAGATATTTAGTAGTGACAAGCTCAGAGAGTCCTACCGGTCCTCTTGCATGCATTTTTTGTGTTGAGATACCCATCTCAAGCCCAAATCCAAACTGTCCTCCATCGGTAAATCTTGTAGAGGCGTTGACATATACAGCTGACGCATCGACTGCCTTTTGGAATTTTATCGCATTATCCAGATTATTAGTCACTATAGCCTCGGAGTGCATAGTTCCATATTTGTTGATATGCTCTATCGCCTCGTCTATGTTTTTTACAATTTTTACTCCCAAGATATAGTCAAGATATTCAGTGTAAAGCTCTTCATCTTCCAATTTCTTAACATTTTTCAAAATCTTTGATGAGATTTCATCTGCGTGAAACTCAAGTTTGTCAGCAGTTTCCTCCTGCAAAGCAGTAAGTAGACTCTCAGCAATATTTTCATGTACAAGCAATTTCTCTACAGTATTGCAGGTACCTACCCTTTGCATTTTGGCATTTTTTATGATATTTACCGCCATTTGTATATCTGCAGATTCATCTACATAGATGTGATTATTACCTTCACCTGTTTGCAATGTAGGAACTGTAGCATTTTTTATCACCATGCTGATAAGATCGTGTCCGCCCCTTGGTATGGCAAGATCAACCACGCCGTCAGCTGTCAGTATTTCATTTACTATTTTTCTGTCAGTATCTTTTACCAGATGTATTACATCAACGCTTATCTTCGACTTTGAAAGACCCTTTATTATCGCCTTTTCAAGAGCCATATTTGAATTTATGGCTGAAGCTGAACCTCTAAGTATTATTGCATTTCCTGACTTTAGAGCAAGAGCAAAGGCATCTACAGTCACATTAGGTCTGCCCTCGTATATTATTGCGATTACCCCTAAAGGCACAGTGATTTTTGTAATCTCCAGTCCGTTTTCAAGAGTCCAGAGTTGATTGGACTTCCCTACAGGATCAGTCATAGCTATTACGGTTTCTATACCGCCTATCATCTCATTTATCCTGTCATCATTCAGTGTCAATCTATCGATAAGAGATTCTTTCATTCCTGATTTTTTCGCATTTTCAATGTCTACTTCGTTTTGCTCCAAAATATAGTCCCTCATGACATTAAGCTCGGTAGCTACCTTTTTCAATGCGTCATTTTTGTCCATGGCAGTAGTTATAGATAGTGCCCTTGAGGCGTCTTTAATACTTTTTTTTATATTATCAATATAGTTCATATCATCACTTCCTGTTTTTACTTTCATATTATATAGGCTTTAGTTGACAGAATTTTACTACAAAACAGTCTAAAATTTTTAGTATTTGAAATATTCCCAAATTTTTCTATTAATTTAAGCTCAATCAACTCTAAGCAAGATTTAAGATTATAGTTTTTTATCTACTATACATTACTTAAATTATAAAGCCCAAAAATTTGTTCTAAAATTATATTTTATACTTAAAAGCTGATAAAATTATGAAAAACATCCAATTTTTATCATTTTATTCAAAATTTTAGTATTTAAAAACAGTTATATTATATAAATTACTTAAAAAAATTAAAATTTTCTATATATTTTTAAGCTTATTTTAATATTATATATATTTTTAAGATTTTTTCAAGTATTTTTAAGAAAATATTTTAATAAAACCAATTTGCACTAAGATATAAGCTTGATGTTTTTACCGTTTGATACGAAAATAATACCTCTTATAAAAATAAAGTGGAAAGTTTTTCAAAAATAATATAAGATAATTTTGAAAATTTTTTCAATTTTTCTTACATACTATGAAGCATTTTTGATAAAGTTTTTTTATATTTTTCATTTTATTTAATTAATATGCAAACAAAAAAAGTCTTGACATATTAAAAATACGAAAGTAAAATAGTTAATACTAATAAACTATTTTTCTGAATTAATCTTTTTTTATTAATAAACAATTTACGTATATTAACTACTTTGAACAACTTAGGAGGAAGCCATATGCAAAGAGGTGAATCTTCAAGCAGACTTATGCAAATCGTCAATGACTTTTCTGATTTATTTTCCACGTGGGACTGTTATGACGAGTTTACAAAGAGAGATAGCTGTATTTTGACCATGATATGGATACACAACAGACAGGGCAATAAAATAACTACTTCCAACATCAGTGATTTATTAGGCATAACAAAACCTGCCATATCACAGGCTCTTAAAAAACTGGAACAGGGCGGATATATAAAAAGAAAAATCAACAACGATGACAGAAGAGTGGTCTATGTATATCTTACAAAAAAAGGTGAACAAAGATTAAAACAAAAAGATGAGCATTTCAAAGCTCATATAGATGATGCCTTAGCTAAGATGGAAGATGTGGAGGTAGATCTCTTAATCAAATATGCAGAAAAATTCATAAAATATGCAAAAGGAGAAAATTTATGAAATCTAAGAAAATAAAGGCTTTGATTTTTTCCATGTCACTTATCTTGGCACTTAGCGCTTGTTCTTCAAAGCAAACAGCTAAAGAAGAAGAAAATACAGTCTTGGTAGCAGTGGAAACTCAAAAGGTAAAAAAAGGGAGCATAAAAAATACTTTTACAGCCTCTTCGAAGGTCGAATCGAACGAGGAGCTTTCTGTAGTGCCCAAGATGGCAGGCATAGTCAAAAAATCCTATGTAAACCTTGGTGACTATGTGAACAAGGGAGATGTACTCTTCACAATCGACTCATCAGACATTCAAATGCAGATTAATCAGGCAAATTCCGGACTTAATCTTGCCAAGGCAAACTACAAGCTTACTGTTAACGGAAGCATTGACAGTCAAATCCAACAATTGGAAGCTAATGTTGAGAATTTGAAAATACAGTATAATGACCTGCTAAAAAAACTAAGTGACACAAAAGAGCTTTATGAGGCGGGAGCAGTTGCAAAGCAAGATTTGGACAATCTGCAAAACAATGTTGACTTGATGAAGCTTCAGCTTGACACTGCACAAAAAAATCTTAGTTTAACCAAAGATACTATAAAAAATAATACCAAGGAAGTATCAAGCGCCACTGTTGAACAGGCTGAAACAGGTGTAGCAACTGCAAGACATCAACTTTCAAACACTGTTATAAGAGCCGAACTTAGCGGTGTAATATCAGCGGACAATGTAGTCGACGGTCAGATGGTGTCAATGCAATCACCTGCTTTTGTAATATCGGATATGAATAGTGTCAAAGTAAAGTTCCAAGTATCTGAAGACATCATCAATCAGATAAAAAAAGGTTCTAAGGTATATATTACCATCAGCTCCATATCTGACAAGCCCATTGAATCTCAAATAAGCAATATATCCTATGTAGCAGATAAGATGACATCCCTATATCCTGTTGAAGTGAAAATAGACAATTCAACTAACAAGATAAAGCCGGGTATGTTTGCAAATGTTAGACTTGTCTTATCAGACAAGACAAATGTGCTTACACTACCTCTTGACGCTGTTATGAAAAAAGACGGCAAAGACTTTGTATATACTCTCGACAAGGACAATGTAGCTCATAAACAAACTGTAACTACAGGCGTACAGGATGAGAGTCAAATTGAGATAAAAAACGGCTTGAGCGATGGAATGCAGGTAGTAGTAAAAGGTCAACAATTTATTGATGATAATAGCAAGGTAAATGTAGTAAATAAATAATTTCTTGTATTAAAAAGTCAGGAGAAAAATATGGATATAACTAAATTATCAATAAAACGACCCATTGCCGTAATAATGGTAATGTTTATAGTGTTGTTGCTCGGCTTTGTATCATTAAGCAAGATGAAACAGGCTCTTATGCCTGAAATGGATTTTCCTTATGCACTTATTTTGACCACTTACAAGGATGCAGGGCCTGAAGAAGTCGAAAACCTTGTATCATCTCCAATTGAAAGTGCAATATCAGGAGTTGAAAACATAAAAAATGTATACTCTACTTCTCAAAACGGTACATCGATTGTAGAAGCTGAGTTCAACTACGGTACTGACCTCAATCAGGCAATAAACGACATGAGAGAAAGTATAAGTAAGATAAAAAAATATCTTCCAAGCGACGCAAGTGAGCCTACTATAATGAAATTCTCGCTTAACTCCATGCCTATCGCCAGCATATCCTTATCTTCTGATACTATGGATATAGCACAACTTAACTCCTTTGCCAAAGATACTGTAAAAAACAGACTTGAACGTCAAAAAGGTGTAGCATCTGCAAACATATACGGCGGAGTGGAAAATGAGATAGTTATAGAAGTTGATCAGGAAAAGGCGGAAGGTCTCGGAGTGGATATGGACATTGTAAGTCAGGTGCTGATGAGTGAAAATACCAACCAAGCAGGAGGAAGTATAGACTATGGCAATAAGACCATAACTATAAGCAGTAAGCTGAAACTCCAAAACATAGACGACATCAAAAAGACTCCTATAATGCTAAACTCAGGACAGGTAGTCAATCTACAGGATATAGCCAATATTTCCGAAAAACAAAAGGAAGTATCTTCTATAGTAAGACATAACGGAGAACAAGCAGTAGTAATAAATATTTCAAAATCAAGCGACGGTAATGTCGTATCTGCAGTAAATGCAATAAAAAAAGAAATAGCACTTATAAATAAAGAAAACCCACACGCAAAATTGGAACTTATATCAGAGTCTGCAAGTATAATAGAAAACTCTGTAAGTAACGTAATCTCAAACATATTTACAGCTGCCTTCCTATCTATATTGGTGCTATTTGTATTTTTGAAAAACGTCGGACTTACCGGAGTAATAGGTATTTCAATGCCACTTTCAATCATAGGTACCTTTGTACTCTTGTATTTTTCAAATACTACACTCAACACAGTAGCTTTGGGCGGTATATCAATAGGTGTAGGTATGCTTGTCGACAACTCTATAGTCGTACTGGAAAATATATACAGGTACAGAACAACACTTGGCTACGAAAAAATACGTGGAACCTATCTTGGTACTAAGGAAGTCTTGTCAGCTATAGTAGGTTCTACTCTTACTACCATAGTCGTATTTGTACCCTTCTTATTTTCTGAAGGTATAGTACTGCAGATGATGAAAGACTTGGCACTTGCGATAGTATTTTCTCTTGTCATGTCACTATTTGTTGCCATGACAGTAGTTCCTATGCTTGCAGCAAACTATGTTGACAATCTTCATAGAAATAAGAGCAAAAAACTTAATTTTATAAACAAAATTTTAAATTCATTCGACAAGTTCATAAAAAAACTTACAAATGCCTATGGAAAGCTATTAGGCTTTGCAATAGGAAAGAAAAAAAGAATCCTCCTATTTGCGCTCCTAATATCAATAGCTTCCTCATTTTTATTACCTATGATAGGTATGGAATTTATGCCGGAAGGTGATGAAGGTGTAATAAACGTAAAATTAAGGACACCTCGTGGCAGTAATCTTGACCTTACAAATGCAGAATCAACAAAATTTGAAGAGTATTTAAGTAAGATTCCTGAGTTAAAATCATTGACAGCAGTCTTATACGGTAGTGAAGTAGACATGTCATCACTTATGTCAGGTGGCGGAAATGAAACAAGCAGTATATCGTTGCAACTGACTCCAAAAAAAGAGCGTAAACGCTCTGTAGCTCAGATAGTTGAAGAAATAAGAAAGGAAGCTAAAAATGTAGCCGGAGTGGAAATAAGTGTATCAGCACAAAACAGCTCAATGGGTTCCGGTACAGGTTCTGCCGACATATCTCTGCTCATAACAGGAAATGAAATGGAAGTATTGAGAAATATAAGTGATGAATTTGTAAGGCAGCTTGAAAATATACAAGGTACAAGGGAGATAAAAAGCTCAATAAGTACTACAAGTGATGAAGTATATGTAAAACTAAATAAAGAAAAAATCCGTAGCTACGGTCTGAGCGGACTCCAAGTAGCCTCACAAATAAAAAACAATGTTAGCGGAATAAAATCCACAACATTGAAAAAAGCAGGTAAGGAAACTGATATAAGAATAGTATATCCTCAAAGTGGCTCTACTAATATGCAACAACTTCAAAATATAAAGATAAGGACAAATTCAGGAATATATGTTCCCCTACTTTCTATAGCTGATATAGGAATAACTGATACACCGCAATCAATAGGTAGAAAAAACCAAGCAAGATACTCTCTTGTAACAATGGACGTATATGGTAGAGATGTCGGAGCAGTGACAAGTGATATTACAAAGCTGATTAATCAGATAAAACTACCAAGCGGATACTATATTTCATTTTCAGGTATGAGTGAAGTCATGATGGAGTCTTTTTCATCATTGATATTATCGATAATATTAGCCATAATACTTGTTTACATGGTAATGGCAAGTCAATTTGAGTCACTGATAAATCCATTTATAATCATGTTTTCCATTCCGCTCGCTTTTACAGGCTCGTGGGTACTCTTATTCTTATTTAAGACTCCACTTAGCGTAATGGGACTCATAGGTACTCTCGTACTCGTAGGTATAGTTGTAAATAACGGTATAGTACTGATTGAATATATCGACACACTGAGACATAGAGACGGCTATGCAGCTACAGACGCTGTACTTAAGGCTGCACCTACTAGACTTAGACCTATACTCATGACAGCTCTTACAACTATACTTGGTCAGATACCTCTAATAATATCAAACGGAGATAATGCCGAAATGCTAAGAGGTATGGGACTTGTAATAGCAGGAGGACTTGCTACATCTACACTCCTTACACTTATAGTAATACCTCTCTTATATCTGATATTCGACAATATCTCAACAAAATTCAGAGGGAAATTTAAGATAAAACAAAAGAACAATCCTCTTGAAGTCGAAAAGCAATGTACTACTTGGACAGAAGAAGAGATTGCTATGAGTAAAGAATAAAACAATATAATAATTCTAATGGAGTTTAGTATAATTTAATTTTCCAAGAACATTACAAAAATGTAAGTTTAAGTAATGTTCTTGGATTTTTTATTTTGAAAAACTTTGATACAATAAATCCATATTAAGCAAGACATAAAAGCTATATAGGCATAATTGAAACACTTTTTAAAAAGCGTAGTAAATTAAAATAAAAATTTATAAATAGCTTTTTATACCTTTAATTTTTTCGCTAAAATTAAATATCAATATTAAATATTTATGGAGGGAATATTATGATGAACAACATGAGTCTTGAGTATCAAAAAGGAACACAAAGTGGATTAAATCAATTTCAAATTAAAATACTAATGGCATTTTTGATGGTATTTGACCATATTCACTATATACCGGGCTTATTGCCTGAACCGGTGGTTGGCATCTTCCACGTAATTACCAGAATAGTAGGTGTATGGTTTGCATATTGTGCAGTAGAGGGAGTAATGCACACACACAACATAAAAAAATACTCTATAAGGCTGTTTACTTGGGCAGGAATTATGCTGATAGGCAATCAAATTTTAAATAATATGTATAGCGTAAAAAAAATATATATAACAAATAATATTTTTATGACTATTGCTGTAGGTGTACTTATGATAGTTATTTTAAGAAAAATAAACAATAAGCCTATATCTTATATATCTACAGCATTTATATTCTTAGCAGGAGCACTATTTACTGAAGGCGGTTTGACTATACTTCCATTTATGCTTATAACTTATTTGACTTATAATAAGAGAAAAACCAGAAATATCAGCTATATAGTGTTATCTATACTATTATTTTTAACATCATTTAATGACTATGGAGATATTTCATCAACCTTAGATATGTTGGCATTTAACTCTGATTTTATGTTTATCTTTGTACTACCTTTTATATATCTTTATAATGGAGAAAGAGGAGGAGATTCAAAGTTCAGCAAATACTTCTTCTATATCTTCTATCCTGCACACCTATGGATAATAATGACTATAGCTTATCTTGTATCTAAGTAGATTTATGGCAAATTTTACATTAGACTAATTTTGATATATTATTGCCATTATGTCTTTATAATTGTAAGTATATAGTTATCTCATGAAAACAGAAAAATTATACTGATATAACTTAAAACTGAAAAATAACATATTTAGTTAAGCATAAAGTTACAATATAATTTATTATAGAAAAAAAGAGAAAATAAAGTCAAAAGCTCTTGAAAAATATGCGTATAAGTTGTATAATGGACATATTAAAAGAGATAGTAAACCATATTGGTTTGCTCCTATGGGTTTAAATAATTTTTAAAACCACTGTAGGGCTATACAGTGGTTTTTTCATGCCTAATTTTTCTTATTGTTCAGAAAAAGGGCTATGACTTGTATGACTATATCTATAGTCATTAGAACTATAGTTATAATTTCGTATATACTCATACTCATCACCCCCAATCTATATGGATTGGAGCAAACCAGCTGTATACTATCTCTTAAAAATTATTATAACATAAATTGTAGATTTGATAAAGTATGTATTAATGTTCAATTCATAGATATATCAATTTTTTTACAAGGCAGTAATAAATTTTTTCTTGTAAATACTCTTGAAAAACTTCTCACTTAGTTGTATAATAGACACATTAAAAGAGATAGTAAACCATATTGGTTTGCTCCCATTGGTTTAAGTTATTTTAAAACCACTGTAGTAGCAATACAGTGGTTTTTTCGTGCCTAATTTTTCTTATTGTTCAGAAAAAGGGCTATGACTTGTATGACTATATCTATAGTCATCAGAACTATAGTTATAATTTCGAATATACTCATACTCATCACCCCCAATCTATATGGATTGGAGCAAACCAGCTGTATACTATCTCTTAAAAATTATTATAACATAAATTGTAGATTTGATAAAGTATGTATTAATCTTCAATTCATAGATATATCAATTTTTTTACAAGGCAGTAATAAATTTTTTCTTGTAAATACACTTGAAAAATATACTTATAAGTTGTACAATTGAAATATGAAATAGTTTAAATTGCAATAGATATTTTGCAATTCTCTATGTTCAAACTAAAAATAATTAATTCTTATATAAAAAAGCGGGTAAGTCAGGTTTTATGAAGTAGAAGAGGCTCGCTACGTGCCTACATTAGACACTTAAGTATAGAAGGTACGTCGTCTACTCATGAATCTGAAAATCATAAAAAAAGAGGCTGTAAAGATTAAAATTTTATTCTTTAACAGTCTCTTTTTTTGTATATTATACTTATACTAATATCTATTTAATCTATGGATAATCTTCATCAATAGCTTTTTTAAATAGTATATGATTTGTTACTTTATATAAATGCACTGAAAGTTATTTATCCATTATTTTATTAGATTTTAGCATTATTTATATTATACTAATCCTCTTTTATTCCTATTTTTGACATTGCCACTCCAAGCAAAACCCAAAATATAGGCGATACTGATGAAGTAGAGTCATTGAAAAGCCCTCCGCCCATATAAGCAACTACAGCTGCTATTGACGCTACATAAAGAGCTTCTTTAGAAAGACTTTCATCTTTATATCTTTTTTTAGCTTTAACCAAGAGATAGATGACAATGAACAAAAAGGCTACAAGTCCCAACAAGCCAAAATTTATAGCGAAAAGCAGATATAAATTATGAGGCTTATCCACAAGCTCACTTGGATTTCCATATACATACATCTTGGTATAGATATCATCCTGGTTAAACACTTGCAAGAATGAATCAGGTCCATATCCTATTATCGGAGATTTGAGTATCAACGGAATAGTGGAAGCAGTGATAAAACCTCTTCCTGAGCCAAGTTTTTCCATTCCCTTAAAACCTATTCTTGTCGCCTTTTCCGGATAGATAGGCAGTCCCATATGATTGACCAAAGTCACTTTATCACTGATGTCAAAATTGAACAATATACCTCTTACTTTAACCTCATGGTACATATTTGTCTTTTCCAAGTCAGTGTTACTTCTCCTTTGTACTACTGATATTCTTACATCAGCATATTTAGGATCGGAAAATACTATTTGTCCTTGAGTAGGTGTAGTAAATTCTACAAGTTTATTATTTTCATCAAAAAACTGCGAATCAGACTTGTCAAACTTAAGTGTGAATGTATCATATTCAATAGTATAGCTGTTGTCTGTAGTTGTGATATTTTTAAGTGGAATCTGACTTCTTATATAATTATCGTCTTGAGAAGATGTCTTTCCTACCTTTTGTATATCAGCAAACAAATCCGTAATTCTCGACATCATACCTAATTTTACGGCAACAGCAATAAAAATAAGCAATACAGCAAGTATAGCTATACTTAATACCTTGTTTTTTCTTATGTCGCTAAAAAATATAACTATCATAAAAACTACAGTTATAAAAAGAGCCACTATACCTGAGCGTCCATTTGTTCCCAGCAACATTAGTATGGATAAAACAGTCATAACGGCAGATAAAATCTTGTAAAATCTCTCAGCTGAAACTATTGTATATACTATCCAAAATGAAGATAATATACCCATCAAAAATGACGAATAGTTATAATGACTGTTGAATATATACATGGTGCTGAACGAAAACTGAGTAGTGCTCATAGATTCCCTAAACTGCTTTAGCGAATCAGGTATATAGTACATAGCTCCTGTAGGAGTTAAGAATAAATCTTTTCCTATATATTGGAAAAATCCCACTATACTACAAGCAACGGTAAAAACAGCAAGTGCTATTATTATAATATGTTGAGTCTTGTCATCATAGTCCAAAGTTACAGCATATAAAAACAAAAAGTAGTATCCTATAAAGCTGTAGAGTCCCTCATATCTTGTAGGCGCTCCTCCATACGAAATAACGGTATTTCCTCCAAAAAATGTAGATAAAATACTAAAAAGCACTAATATTCCAAAAGCTATAAATACAGGCTTTAATTTTTTTACCCTAATGAAAGTATCACTTGTAAAGGAAAAAAATAATATAACAGAAGTTATAACAGCATTTATTATCAAAAGTATAGACCTGTAATAACCGAAAATGTCATATTCAGTAGAAACACCCTTCCAGTGGAGCTGTACCTCAAAAGGAATGTCTATCTTAATCATCCTCATGGATACAGGTATTATCAACAAGCCCATTATCAAAGGGATTACTTTGATGATTTTCTTAAAATCCATTTATCTCTCCTTAATGTTTAACTTATACTATTATCTATCTAATTCTATGGATAATTTTCATTAATGATTTACAAAAGTAGCATATGATTTATGACTTTATTATAAATGCAGTGAAAAAGATTATCCATCATTTTATTAGATTTTATTATTAATTTTCATCTTTAGAAAATTACCATATATTACTTAAAATCGCCTCTAATACTCCGCCAGATATAGTTCTTGCCTTGTCTGATATTGTAAAGCAATTTTCATACTCTTCATATCTCGGATCAATGTCTGCAATCTTAAGCCCCTTTCTTACCTTATAAGAATCTCTGATAAGTCCACGGAGCAAGCCGTCTATACTTGCAATGACATCTACATCATCTATTTTGGCTATAATGTCATCTTTTTTTACTATATCGCCAATTTTAGCTATATTTTTTATGACTCCAGATACAGGTGCGTGTATTACCCTTTCACCGCTCCTACCTGCTATAAGACCGGGTACACCTGTATTTGGCAGAGCTGTACCTTCTTTTATAACTCTGCCCAAGTTATGTCCACGCATAGTTTCTATTACAAAATCCACGTCTTTTCCAGCCTCAAATCCGGGCCCAAGAGCAATAGTAAGCTTTGCCATAGACTTATTTGTGCCGAGATTTCTCTTGGCAATTATAGCATCTATAAGCACATCTGCCTTTATCTGTCTCAAAATATCGCAGTTTTCATCCACCATTACAGGTATGAGATTATTCTTATGAGCCTCTTTCATCTCTTCAACATTGCTAACCAACACTGCTGTAGCGTCTTCTATGGTACATTTATTATCATAGACACATTCACTGTAAGATACAGTACGTCTTATAGACGACGGAGTTTTACTTTCCAGGCAAAGTATCTTGAACTTGCACTTAAAAAGCCTGTTTATCGTACCGCTTGCTATATCTCCTGCGCCTCTTACAACTATCAATTTATCTTCAAACATAATCTTCTCCGATTTAGCTTTTTAAATTTATTTTTCTATTATATAACATTAGTCAAGTTTTTAAAAGATGATATTTAATGTTACAATTTTAAAAATTACATTTAATTTTTTAATTTTGTAACCGAAATATTATTATAGATTTTATTTTATAATGCTGTAAATCTTGATTATGTCATAGCTACAAAGTTTGACTATTTACACATTTACAAGCATTTCAAATAAAATAGTTGCAATTTGTAAAAAATTGTAGTATAATTGTTACAAATTGTAATTTTATTTTTAAAATATTGAAATCAATATTTATCTTAATTTATACGGAGGAAATATGATAAAGCTTAAAAAACTGTTTGTAATTTTTTTAAGTGCCGTTATTGTATCTCTACCTACCTTATCAATGGCTGACGAGACACCGGTACAAAATTTAGTGGCTGGTCAATCAGATATTGCTGAAAGCAATGAAGATTTGGGTGGTAAAAAAAATGATATGTTTGAATTTGGTGGAGATTCTCAAATAGATTCTATGGATTCGGCAATTGCCGCTATGCTTACAGATGTTGTGGAAGAACCTGAAGTACAAGCTCCTCAATCATCTGCACCTGTAGCAAAAAAAGTTACACCAACTACTGCAAAAAAAGATACTGCAGTAAGTCCTGTACTTTCAAAAAACGCTAATAACATGATTTACTATATGATGAGCAAAAATGGCTCGCTATCAAAGGCAAATGCCACAAAGATATACAACAGCGTTATGAAGTATACTAAAGTTTACGGGGTTGACCCTTATATGGTCTTTGCAGTAATGGAACAGGAAAGTACATTTAATCAATATACAACATACCAAGGATCATACGGACTGATGCAACTATATCATACAACATTCCCATACATCGGGATAACAATGGACGAAGTATATGATATAGACAAGAACATAAAATCAGGAGTATATGAGCTTTCAGGCAACTTCAAGATGTTTGGAGATACTACATTGGCACTTACAGCATACAACTGGGGTTCAGGCAATGTTAAAAGAGGCAACTACAATACAAAATATGCAAACAGTGTTTTAAAAAGAAGACAAAATATAGTAAATGCTATGAAATAATGTTTAAAAAATTATAAAAAATAGAAGAACTGTAAGGATGAAATTTCATTTTTACAGTTCTTTTCTTATTTACTCTTATTGACAAAATCATAAAAACAATTTATAATTAAATCATAGCAAGACCTTATAATTATTATGTTATACTAAAAACCTATCAAAAAGCCATGTAATTCCAGTTCATTAAAATTATTGATAATATGAAAAACATGTAATTTAGTAAAATAGAATTCTTGGCATTATAAATGGTGATTAGTATTAAAAATCTCTTTTAAGTGTTATTTAAATGTTATTCATTATATAATTTCATAATTTAAAACTCTATGTACAAAAATATAACTTAACTTCACATTGTAGCTGTTAATTTTATTGTTCTACATTTCGGAGGTGTTATTTATGAAAAAAAATATTTTTATTTTCTTATCTGGAGTGATACTCTATTTCATATCTGCTATCTTTTTTGAAGTTGTGTGTAGATAGTTCAAAAAGTATTTTATAACAAAATGTCGCTTCCATAATATTAAGTTCAATATGAGCTTATCTATTTATTACTAACTTACTTGCATTATAAGATAATAAAGCTGTATTTCTTATAATTCTTGAAAACTATAGTATGCAAATTATTAAAATAGGACTTGGTCATCCAGGTCCTTTTATTTTGTTGAAAATTTTTCCAAATTGAAGTATACTTTTAAAAGCGTGTATTTATATCAAATAACACTATTTTGCTTTTTATCATTTATATAAATTAATACTAATCACCTTTTACAAGACTTAGCCTAAACATATTTGGCAAAAAATCTCATTATACTAAGACTTAATAAAAAAATGGACATCTTTATTCTTAATATAAGTATAATTAAGAGATAATCAAAGATTTTTACATTATTCAAATAAATATTAGTATAAAAAAGCTATAGCAACTTATTTTGAGAGAACTGTTTTACTTTTTATATAATATAGCTAATGCAACTAATCCAAAGTGATATTTTTATATCTCTACAATCTAAGTTAAACTATATTATTTACTTTATTTTGGAATAGTATATAACTTGAAGCATTGTAGCTTTATTTTATTCTAAGAGAAAAGTTTGATGTCTTTTATACTATAATACTCTGTCTTTATGGCTTTTTAGGATAGATTTTTTATTGTTTTTAACAGGTTTTTAGTATGCTTATACTTAGGGGGAGTTATGACTGTCAACGAAAGAATTGCAAAACTTAGAAAATTAATGGCTGAAAAAAATATAGACTTTTATATGATACCGTCAGAGGATTTTCACCAAAGTGAATATGTAGGAGATTATTTCAAATCAAGAGAATATATTACAGGCTTTACAGGCTCAGCCGGTACAGCTCTTATCACAAAGGATAAGGCACTTCTTTGGACTGACGGCAGATATTTTTTGCAGGCTGATATCCAGCTCAAGGGCAGTGAAGTCAAGCTGATGAAAACAGGAGAAAAGGACGTACCTACAATAGTAGAATATGTAAAATCAAATATAAAAGAAGGACAAAATGTAGGATTTGACGGTAGAGTAGTACCTGCCGTCCAAGGCGAGGTATTTGAATTATTACTAAAAAAAGACTGCAAGATAATCTATGATTATGATTTGGTAGATAAGATTTGGCAAGAAAGAGCTCCACTTTCTGATAAAAAAGTCTTTGCACTTGATTTAAAATACTGCGGTGAAGATACAAGAAGCAAACTTTCAAAGATAAGGGAGGCAATGAAACAAAAGGGAGCAACTTATCACATTCTTACCACTTTGGATGACATCAGCTATATACTCAATGTGCGTGGAGATGACGTTGCATACTGCCCCGTTGTGCTTTCATACGCTGTAATCACTATGGACAAGGTGAATCTATATACTGATAAAGCCAAATTTTCTGATGAAATAGCTAAGAATTTGCAAGATTGCGGACTTGAATTTAAAGAATATAACCAAATTTACGAGGATGTCAAAAAAATCAGCTCAGATGAAGTGATTTTATTAGATAAGACTAAAATAAACTATGCTCTATTTTGCAATATAGATAAAAATATCAAAAAAATAGACTCTCTAAATCCATCTTCTATACTCAAATCTATGAAGAACAATACTGAGATAGAAAACCAAAGAAAAGCTCAGCTTTTTGATGCTGTTGCTCATGTAAAATTTATGAAATACCTGAAAGAAAATGTAGGAAAGCTAAAAATCTCTGAAGTGGATGCAAGTGACAAGTTGGATGAATTCAGAAAGCAAAACCCAAGCTATATTATGCCAAGCTTTTCTCCTATATCTGCATTTGGCTCAAACGGTGCAATAATCCACTATAGTGCAGATAAGGACAATTGCGCCTTTTTGGAAAAAGGAAGCCTGTTTATGACAGATACAGGCGCACATTACTTTGAGGGTACTACTGACATTACAAGAACCTATGCTCTTGGAGATGTCAGCGATGAAATAAAAGAACATTTTACAATTGTTGCAATATCAAATCTAAGTCTTGCAAGTGCAAAGTTTATGTACGGAATGTCAGGTTCTAACCTCGATATTCTTGCAAGAAAGCCTTTTTGGGATAGAGGACTTAACTACAACCACGGTACAGGTCATGGCGTAGGATATATACTAAACGTACACGAGGGACCAATGAGCCTGAGATGGCAACAGGAAAAAATGGGCTTGTATAAATTGGAAGAAGGTATGATAATCACTGATGAACCCGGAATTTATGTGGCAAACTCTCACGGTATCAGACTTGAAAATGAACTGCTTGTAGTAAAAGACGAACAAAATGACTATGGCGATTTTATGCGTTTTGAAGTTATGACCTTTGTACCTTTCGACCTGGATGCTATAAAAGTCGATATAATGTCTGAGGAAGAAAGACAAAGACTCAACGACTATCACCAAAAAGTTTATGAAAAAGTGTCTCCATATCTAAATGACGAAGAAAAGAAATGGCTTGAAAATTATACAAGAAAAATATAATTTAAGATAAATAAGGCATAAATGTAATATTAATATGGTAATTTAAATCTTGATATTACATTTATGTTAATATAAGCTTCCTTTTTGAATAGTTATATTATTTATAGGTATTAATGTACAGATACTAATTTCTTATATTATGAAAGGGTTGATATTATGTGGGATACACTTTGGAATTTTATCAGTTTTGTAAGACCTCTTGCCTTTTTAGGTTCTTTAATTTTTTTCGTATCTTTTGTAATTTTTCTGACATTACACATTTTAAACGCAATAGCACTTTTTGAACTTGCAAAAAATAACGGATATGAAGATATTGCCGCTTTGGCTTGGATTCCTTTTATCAATATGTATTTGGTAGGAATTATGAGCGGTGGAATCAATTTTGTAGGCGTCCAAAAGATTAATGGAAATATACTTGGATTAATCCTTGCAATTACACCTCTAATTATAGACAGAATTCCTTTTATAGGATTTTTGCTTTGGATAGTTTTTATAATAATACAATTGCAAGCCCTATTTAACTTCTATAGTAGAATTGACAAGTCTATTGCTATATTAATAGCGATTCTTGGTGCAATACCACCTACTTCACCTATAGCTATAATATACTTATTTACTAAGAGAAATACCAAGTTGGATTAGGTATATGAAATTTTCTGATAATCGAGTAGGAGGCTACCCATTATTTGAGTAGCCGACCTCTCACACCACCGTACGTACGGTTCTCGTATACGGCGGTTCAATAGTTCAAGTGAAGTCTCTCGTATCTTAAAGATATGTCATCATATCCTTGGGATACGAGATATTCATTTGTTAGGGTTGTTGATAGTATAAAACTTCCTGCCACTCTCCAATAACCAAGCCTTGAGTTTGCCCATTCCCACGCCTTTTGTTTAGTTTTACACAAGCGTTTTAGGTTCTCGAATCTCGCAGATACTCTCTTCCACTGTTTCCAATAGATTTGCCGTATTCTAC
>FUZS01000023.1 GCA_900167215.1 [Eubacterium] yurii | reverse complement strand
AACAATATGGTTATAACAGAGAAGAGGATACACCTGTTCCCATACCGAACACAGAAGTTAAGCTCTTCATCGCTGATGGTACTTAGACCGAAGGGTCTTGGGAGAGTAGGTCATAGCCAATTGTTAATCCGAAGTAGCTCAAAGGTGGAGCACCCGGCTGTTAACCGGTAGGTTGTGGGTTCGAATCCCACCTTCGGAGCCACGCCGAAGTGGCGGAATTGGCAGACGCACAGGACTTAAAATCCTGCGAATAGTGATATTCGTACCGGTTCGATTCCGGTCTTCGGCACCAAGTAATTTATATTAACGCGGAGTGGAGCAGTTGGTAGCTCGTCGGGCTCATAACCCGAAGGTCGTTGGTTCAAGTCCTTCCTCCGCAACCATTTTGGCTCCTTGGTCAAGCGGTTAAGACACCGCCCTTTCACGGCGGTAACAGGGGTTCGATTCCCCTAGGAGTCACCATTTATCTTATTTAGATTTAAAGAATTATCTCTTTGGATCCATAGCTCAGCTGGGAGAGCATCTGCCTTACAAGCAGGGGGTCACAGGTTCGAGCCCTGTTGGGTCCACCATTTTAATAAACGGTCCGGTAGTTCAGATGGTTAGAATGCCAGCCTGTCACGCTGGAGGTCGTGGGTTCGATCCCCATCCGGATCGCCATTTTAAATAATGGTTTCAAATTAATATATGTTCTTTGCTGGCGTGGCTCAATTGGCAGAGCAGCTGACTTGTAATCAGCAGGTTGTAGGTTCGATTCCTATCGCCAGCTCCATAAAAAAACTTAAAATTTTTATTGACAAATGCTTAGTTTTATAGTAAAATACCATAGGAATTTTAATTAAGCGGATATGGCGGAATTGGCAGACGCACTAGACTTAGGATCTAGCGGGCAACCGTGGGGGTTCGACTCCCTCTATCCGCACCATAATTATCTTTTTTTGCGGAAGTGGCTCAGTGGTAGAGCATCGCCTTGCCAAGGCGAGGGTCGCGGGTTCGAATCCCGTCTTCCGCTCCATTTATGACTTTAATACTTTAAATTTTTTTTGGGGATTAGCCAAGCGGTAAGGCACTAGACTTTGACTCTAGCATTTCCACAGGTTCAAATCCTGTATCCCCAGCCATTTTTTATGTTGACTCATTAGCTCAGTTGGTAGAGCACTTGACTCTTAATCAAGGTGTCCTGGGTTCGAGCCCCAGATGGGTCACCATTTTTTATAAAGTATTTAATATGACTCATTAGCTCAGTAGGCAGAGCACTTGACTTTTAATCAAGGTGTCCCGGGTTCGAATCCCGGATGGGTCACCATTTTTTTAGACTTTTTATTCTAATATAAGCGTTTATATTTTTTCTCAAATGTTTATGATTATGGAGGGGTGTCCGAGTGGTTTAAGGAACTGGTCTTGAAAATCAGCGACTCCGAAAGGGGCCGTGGGTTCGAATCCCACCCCCTCCGCCATAATTGCCCAGATAGCTCAGTCGGTAGAGCAGAGGACTGAAAATCCTCGTGTCGATGGTTCGATTCCGTCTCTGGGCACCATTTATAGGGGCCTTTAGCTCAGTTGGTTAGAGCGTCCGGCTCATAACCGGCAGGTCCGGGGTTCGAGTCCCTGAAGGCCCACCATATTTTGTTTTGCTTTTACTTTTAATTAAATATTTTGTGGTGGGTATAGCTCAGTTGGTTAGAGCGCTAGATTGTGGCTCTAGAGGCCGTGGGTTCGAATCCCATTATCCACCCCAATTGAGACGACATAGCCAAGTGGTAAGGCGTGGGACTGCAACTCCCTGATCATCAGTTCAAATCTGATTGTCGTCTCCATTTTTTTACCTAAAATTAATATCTTGTACCTATGGCTCAGCTGGATAGAGCGTATGGCTACGGACCATGAGATCGGGGGTTCGAATCCCTCTAGGTACACCAATTATTATAGAGATGTTGAAAACACAACATCTCTTTTTGCTTTATACTAATATCTAATAAAATAATGGATTAAATACTTTCACTACTATTGTTTCTGTTAGTTATAGAAGTGTTATTATTACTGCAATGATTGCAAGCAGAGTAAATATTAATTCATATAACAGCCTATAATTTTTATCTATTGAAATCATCACCTTTATAAAAAATGTCATTTGCAAATAAAATACGTAAAATTAACTATATTTAGTAAAGGAAAATATAAAGTAGTATTATGGGGCATAGCTTACCTGCCAAATACAATATTATAGTTTGTATTTGACAGCTTATAAGTAAGACTCTTTTTTTAATAAATTTACTATTGTTTTATAATTTTATGTTGCTGCTAAATCTGACATACTATAATGTCTTATATAATTTATAAAACTACTTACTTTTTCATTCTTATGAGCAATTCACCTGATTTAACAGTTTGTCCTTGTGATATTAAGATTTCTTCAATAACTCCGTCTTCCTTAGCTACTATATTTGTTTCCATCTTCATAGCTTCAACAAGTATCAGACTTTGTCCCATCTTTACACTGTCTCCCTCTTGAACGTATACTTTCAGTATATTTCCGGGGATTGATGCTCCTATTTCCATTGTGTCGTTAGGATTTGCAAATTTAGTTACTATTATATCTGTATTACTTTCACCGAAGTTCTTATCATATATCTTAATATCTCTTCTATTTCCATTTATTTCAAATGATAGTTTTACATATCCCTCTTTATCCATCTTGCTTATATCAAGTAAGGTGATAATTAGAATTTTACCATCTTCTATTTCAACTTCTGAAGTTTCTCCAACTTTTAGTCCATGGAAGAATACATCACTGTTAATATGTGATAGGTCTCCATATTCAATAAGAGACTTTCTATAATCTTCATAAACTTTTGGATATAAGGCGTAGCTTAGACATTCTCTCATTGTAGGCTTGTAGCCAAATTTTTCCTCAAGATGTTTAGCTATAGCATCAAAATCTTCATCTTCCAAAAGTGTACCGGGTCTTACAGTAATGGGCTTAGTATCTTTTAAAACCATTTTTTGAAGTTTTTCCGGAAATCCTCCTTCCGGTTGCCCCATCATCCCTGAAAAATATGTTATTGCTGAGTCAGGGAAGGTCAAGTTTTGACCTTTTTCAAAGATATTGTCCTTAGTTAGAGAGTTTTGTACCATAAATATTGCCATATCCCCTACCATTTTTGAAGAAGGCGTAACTTTGACAATGTCTCCAAGCATTTCATTTACTTCTTTGTACATTTCTTTTACTTCGCCAAATTTATCTGATAGACCGAAACTGTCTACTTGAGGTTTTAGATTTGAATATTGTCCTCCAGGAATTTCATATTTGTATATTTCAGTAGTTCCTGATTTTAAATCAGATTCAAAATGTTCGTAAATAGGTCGTAGTGAACTCCAATAAGCTGAAACTTTTTCCAATTTTTCAAGGTCAATCTTAGTATCTCTTTGGCTATGTTCCAGTGCTGCAATGATAGAGTTAAGTGAAGGTTGAGAAGTAAGTCCTGACATTGAACTTATTGCTCCGTCCGCAATATCCACTCCTGCCTGTGCAGCCATTATTACTGTTGCAACACCATTGCCTGAAGTATCATGAGTATGAAGATGAATAGGTATAGATATCTCATCTTTAAGTGCTTTGATAAGTTTATGTGCAGCATAAGGTTTTAACAATGCTGACATATCTTTTATTCCCAATATATCTGCACCTGATTTTTCTATTTCTTTTGCAAGATTTACATAGTATTTCAAAGTATATTTATCTCTTTTTTCATCACTTATATCACCTGTATAGCACATAGTACCTTCAGCTACTTTTCCGACAGATTTTACGGCATCTATTGACGGTTTCATAGCTTCAAGCCAGTTGAGAGAGTCAAATATTCTAAATATATCTATTCCTGCATTAGCTGACTGTACGATAAATTCCTTAATGACATTGTCTGGGTAATTTTTATATCCTACAGCATTAGAGCCTCTAAATAGCATTTGGAAGAGTAGGTTAGGTATTCTCTTTCTAAGTTCCATAAGTCTCTTCCAAGGAGATTCCATCAAAAATCTATATGAAACGTCAAATGTTGCCCCTCCCCACATTTCTAAAGAAAATAAATCTTTACCATACAGAGCTGTGGATTTTGCCGCTCTAAGCATATCTATAGTTCTTACTCTTGTAGCAAGCAGTGACTGATGTGCATCACGCATTGTAGTATCAGTAAGCAAAAGTCTATCTTGAGACTTTATCCATTTGATTAAACCGTCAACACCTTGAGAATCTAAGATTTGTTTTGTTCCACTGAGGTCTTCAGGTAATCTCGGTTTTGAAGCTGAAATATTGTCAAAATCTTTTTTGTTTCCCTTTGTTACATTTACTATTTTTTCTCCTATATAATTTAGGACTTTCAGCTCCTTATCACCCTTATGTGATATTTCAAAAAGCTGAGGATTGTCTGCTATAAATGATGTAGAGCATATACCTTGTTCAAATTCTTTAGTATTCAGTACATTTAACAAGAATGAAGAGTTGGTCTTTACACCGGAAACCTTAAGTTCGCTTATTGAACGTTTAGATTTTCTTATTGCATCTTTAAAAGTACGAGCCCTTGCTGTAAGTTTTACAAGTAGAGAATCATAGTATGGAGATATTATAGAGCCTGTGAATCCGTTTCCACCGTCCAATCTTATACCGGCGCCTGATCCTGTTCTATACACTTCTATTCTGCCGGTGTCGGGAGCAAAATTATTTATAGGATCTTCTGTTGTAATTCTACATTGTATAGCATATCCTCTTGGATGTATATCATCTTGAGACTTAATGGAAATTTCATTTGAATCAAGTCTGTATCCTTGAGCTATAAGTATTTGGCTTTGTACTATGTCAAGACCTGTAATTTCTTCTGTTACTGTATGTTCTACCTGAATTCTCGGATTGACTTCAATGAAATAGTGATTCATATCCTTGTCTACCAAAAATTCTACTGTACCTGCATTTATATATCCTACATATTTTGCAAGTTTTACTGCATCGTTACAAATTTCCAATCTTTTTTCTTCACTTAATGAGATTGCAGGGCAAAACTCAATTAATTTTTGATGTCTTCTTTGTATAGAGCAGTCTCTTTCAAAAAGATGAACTATATTTCCGTGTTTATCTCCTAAGATCTGTACTTCTATATGTTTAGGAGAGTCTATATATTTTTCAATGAAGATGTCATCTATTCCAAATGCCTTTTTTGCTTCAGATCTTGCTTCATGAAAGTTTCTTATAAGCTCTTCTTCATTTTTTACTATCCTCATACCTCTACCGCCACCGCCGGCTGAAGCTTTGAGCATTACAGGATATCCACATGAATTGGCAAAATTTAAAGCCTCAACATCTGTTTTTATAGCCTGTTCAACTCCGGGTATAGTAGGAACTTTTGCTGCTTGGGCTACTATTTTAGAGCTGATTTTGTCTCCTACTGATGATATTATCTTGGATGTAGGACCTATAAAAACTATATCATTTTCTTCACATTTTTTGGCAAATTCAGCATTTTCCGACAAAAAACCGTAGCCTGGATGTATGGCGTCAACATTTTTTTTCTTTGCCAGCTTTATTATTTCATCAATTGCAAGATAAGCCTCAACAGGTGTTTTATTCTTTCCTATTTGATAAGATTCATCTGCCTTTGTCCTGAAAAGTGAAGTTTTATCCTGTTCTGAATATATGGCTAAAGACCTGATACCAAGTTCCTTGCAGGCTCTGAATACTCTTATTGCAATTTCTCCACGATTTGCTACAAGTATTTTTTTAAAATTTCTAATTTGCATAAAATCCTCTTTTCACAATATATTTTTACATCTTTACAAAATTTATATCAAGTAGTATTGATAATAAGGACATGATATAAATAAGATTGAAAAATTATTTGACGATATATTAAATACTGGATATAATCAAGCACCTAATCAAATATCAATACTAAAGATATGATTAAGTGCCATTATCCTAAGATTTTTCTACAATTATAAATATTTTTAGCAATAATGTCAATAGCATTATAGGATTGAGTCAAATTTTGAAAAATTAACAAAAAAATCTAAATGTCATATATAAATGCCTTATATAACTTTTTAATTTAATATTACTAAAATATAAAATCTTAATTATGGATGTAAAAAAACAGACTGCCTAATATATAGTACAGTCTGTTATAAAAAGACAAAGAGATATTTTTAAAACTTACCTGATGTATGACTTGAATGTGGGCTACTTCCACTGCTTCTTACCTTATCGTCACTACTGCTTGACTTAGATTTTGACCTTCGTGTTACGTTTCTATAGAGGAATTTGTCAAAGCCCTCGTTTATCACCATACTATTTTGTTTTATATAGCTGTTAGCAGTACGGGAGAATCTTACAGATTTCAAAGTAGCTGCTCCTGTTTGAACTATGATAAATGCAATGAAAAAACTTCCTAATATGCCGATTAGATATGGGACATGTCCTTTAGGTTCCTTAGAGAAAGAACCGTCAGGTTTTACTTTGGAATAAACTTCATCTACTCTATTAAGAAAAGTATTAAAAGCACCATCAAAGTCATTATTTTTTAATTTGCTTAGAGTTGGGTCAAGTATTGAATTTTCTACGGAAATAGTCATATTGTCATTAACTTTTCCTTTTTTATAAAAATCATAGTCTCTATCTTCCATACTAAGTAAGAGTAGCATACCGTCTTTTAGACTTCCCTGTCCATAGCCTCCTTGAGAGTATATGGTTTCAGCGTAATATTCGATACTTACACCCTCATTTGAAGGTATTGTCGCTATGACCACATCTATATTATATTTTTTTTGAATTTCTTTAGCTTTTTTTATAAGGCTTGCCTCAGTATTACTGCTGATTATATTGGCACTATCTATTACAAGGGGTTTACTTGATGTTGCAAACACAGGGAGACTAAAACTTATGCAAATAAAAAGTGATAATATTAAAATTTTTATATTTTTCATAACAATCCCCCCTTATACAAGTGTAATTATTATACTGACTATTGCTGAAATAGCAATGCCAAATGTAAAAAACCACTTCATATAAGCTGCCCTGTCTATAGGGAGATCTCCTACAAATCTACCGGTTTGTCCGTTCATTGCAAAAGTATAGTTGTCTCCGTTCCAACTTGTATGCAAAAGCCAAACAGGATAAAGAGCATAGTCCACAGTAGAATTATAGGTACTTACCACACTGCTTGATACTTCTACATTATCATATCCTGTTACAGTGGATCTGAATGCATCTTCAACACTCTCTTTTACTCTTTCATTTGCTCTTCTTATACTCTGCTCTGATGTGACATCATATCTCTGCGCTATATATCCGGCAAGAAAAGCAGTTTGAAAATCCATTATATCGCAAGCATAATAAGGTTCTATTGATTCCATAAGGTCATCATCCATCTTTGAAGAGCCGTCCACAGGTATTTTTTCAAAAGCTACATTTCCATTTCTTGTTACCAGATATGTAGTAGTTTCAGTATATTCATAATCAGAGTCACTCCAGTATCTGATATTACTTGCTTTATATTTAACGTCTCCGGAGGCATCACAGTTAAATATCCAAAAAGGAACATAGACTCCCTTAATTTCATCTATATGATTCTCATCTTTAAAAGCTTTAGGTAAAAAATACTTTCCTTTAAGATGTCTTTGCAGTCCTTCTATGGCTGTTTTTTTATCGATTTTAAAAGGAATTAAGAAACTTGGTCTCAAATCACCGGAGAACTGTCCTTTTATTACTACATTTGCACCGCAGTATGGGCACATTGTGGCACTGGTAGTATCATCCGCTATTATTTCTCCGCCACAAGATTCGCAACGATATACAGACATATCTTGGGTTTCTTCTCCAGACCATTCATTAAAATTTTTCTTCCATTCTAAATCTTCTTGTGATACTTCATCTGATATGCCTTTATCCATATCTTTTAGCGTGTTAACATTAAACTCTGAACCGCAATAAGGACATTTCATATTTTGGGTACTGCTATTAAACTCAATGCTGCCCCCACAAGAAGGGCATTTATAATCTAATAATTCACTCATTTTACACCACCTTCGATATAAAGTCTATATCAAGTTGCCAATATCTGATAAGCTTTAGTATATTTGTAAATCTGATTAAGCCAAACGATAGGAGATTTACAGTAATTCAAACTAAATCAGATATTGGTATTAAAATAAGAATAAATATCTATTTTACAATGTCATTTTCATCAAATATATCTCCACATTCAGGGCAGAATTTTGGAGGATGTGTAGGATCTTTTATTTCATAACCGCATTTGTCACATTTATACAATGGTGCTCCAGCAGGTTTTGGACTTCCGCAGTTTGCACAGAATTTTCCTTGGTTGGTAGTACCACAAGAGCAAGTCCATCCACTGGCTTGAGCAGGAGTAGGTTTTGGACTTCCACAGTTTGCACAGAATCTTCCTTGGTTGGTAGTACCACAAGAGCAAGTCCATCCATCAGTTTGTTGTTGCTGCATCTGTTGTTGCTGTTGCATTTGTTGTTGTTGGTTCATATTGAACAGATTTTGTGCATTCAATCCACCTTGTTGTGTAGCCATATTCATGCCCATAAAGCCCATCATTGCTCCACCGGCATTTCCTGCAGCTATCTTCATAGCTTCTGTTTGTGCTTGCACCATACTTCCTGCAGCCATCTTCGAGTTTGCATACATAGCCTGTCTTTGAGCGTCTTTTAGAGCGTCTTCATCTTCTTTTGGAATAGAAATAGAATTTATTGCCACAGAAACTATAGATATTCCTCTAAGCTCAGTCCATTTTTCTGAAAGTTCTTCTTTCATCGCTTGTGAAAGCTCTTTAGTATGAGCAGGAATACCACTTGGTCTTATTCCCAGTTCAGATATCTTAAAAAATGCAGGTTGCAAAGCGTCCATAAATTCACTCTTAAGTTGTGCATCTATTTCAGATCTGTCGTAAGTGTTTGTAACATTTGAACAAAGTTTTGTGTAAAATGTCATAGGGTTGGTAATTTGGTAAGAATACATTCCGTTACACCTTACCGTAGTATCCATATCCAGCCCAATGTTGTTATCTATAATCTTAAAATAAACAGGATTTTGAGTTCCAAATTTATTGTCCAAGATTTCTTTCATATTGAAATAATATACTCTTTGATCTTTTGCAGGTTCACCGCCAAAAGTAAATCTTTTGCCTACGGCATTGAAAGTTCTCATTAATGTTTCTTTGTTAAGTCCGCCATTAAATATTGTAGGTTCTGTAGAAGCATCAAAAGTATATTCTCCAGGTTCGTTACAAAACTCAACTATCTTGCCTTGTTCCACGATAATCATGGCTTGACCGTCAGCTACGGCGATTATGGAGCCCTGAGTAATGATATTGTCATCGCCCTTATTTGAAGAACGACCGCTTGTACGTTTTCTACCTCTCATTACAAGTATGTCATTTGGTATTGAGTCACAATAGAAAAACTCCTTATATTGATCTGCTAAAGTTCCCTGTAATGATCCAAGTGCAGCCTTAATTAATCCCATGATTCTTCCTCCTTTAATTTTTTACCTTAACTTATATTTTACAAAATATATCAACAATTTTAGTCAGTCCCAATTTCGATGTGTAATATTGTAAAATACAAGTATAGCAAATAACATAAATTTATTATGTCGCTATTATAACATAATAAAATTAAAAAATCCCCAATAAAAAGTACAGTTTTTAAAAAAAAATTATTAATTTTTTAAATTTTTTCAAATTATATCTGTATTATTGATTTAAGTGAATATTAATATCATTCATAGCTTTATTAGAACTATATATTATTTTATTAGACTTAAGTTATAAGGATTTGGAAAATAATGTCCATATATTTAGACTTATTGAAATATTATTTTTTAGTTTTCAATAGCCACCCTTAATATATTTTTAGGACTGTTTAATTAGTTTTTAGTATTAACTGTTATATTTACAATCTATATTTCTAAAATACAATCTAAAAAGATTTTTAGATACTTTTTATCTTTTAACTTTTTATCGATTTTTTAACACACTAATTGACATAGAATTTCCTGAATAATATTTATTGAAATTTGCATATTTATCAAAAAAATGAATACACTGAAAAAACTATGTCAAGTATAATATTGTATTTTTAAAATATACTCAAATTTCAATGCCTTTAATGTATTTTTCATTTGGGAAAGTTGAGCAATTTATTTCAATATTAAATTTATAAGAAACAAAAAATTGCCAAATATAATTAAACAAATTCTATCATAATACAAAGTATATAGTAATTTTCAATTATTTCAATTCCTTCCTTGCACCATTTGCCATAAACAGGGATATAATGGCGAGAAATGCCCCAAATGCCATGGAAATTATAGGCATAAAATCTGCTACGATAAGAGTATCACCCTTTCTTATTTCTGGTATCTTATATTTACCGTCTTTTGCAAGGTACACCTCAATTTCTTTGACATCCCCAACTTTAGTCGGTGTCATATATTCTTTTTTTCCTTTGTATTCCTGTCCATTTACTGAATAAGTAAGATCTGCATTCCAATAATCTTCACGTCTTCCGTAACTGTCATTTCTATGATGTATACTGACGTAGTTAACCTTAGCAGATACTTTAAGAATATCACTTGAGCTGCTATATTCATTATATTGTTTATGATTGCTTGTTATTCCTACTATACCAAGTATCAAAAAAATAAGACCTACTCCGACAACAAAGAAATAGTCTCGGATTTCTTTCTTAATATTATCTTTTTTTCTTTGACCACGTTCTGATCTTTTACTCATATTAAACATCCTTTCTTAATTTTAAAAGTATAGTATGTAGGTATATTTTTAATTAAAATCGTAACCTTATTAATTATATTAAAATTTAGTAAATCATTTTTACCTATATTTCCTCTTATAAATTTATGGGGGTAAGGCGATATATATCTGCAGTACCCCCTTTTAGAACAACATATTATTATCTGATAATTTGTCAACAACAGGTTTAAGTGCCTCTAATGCTTTTTTGCTGTCATGAGTTTTGATTACAAAACAAAGTCTCTTTAAGTGTTATAAAGTCCGCCTTAGGATCTTTTAGGATTTCAGTCATTGTATCTATAATTTCCTTAGCATTATAATATGTGGCTTTTTTCTTACATTCATCAAAATTATTATTTGATATATTACTTATGCTTGAGAGTGCCATTCATTTAACATAGTTAAGTATTTTTCATTGATAGGTACATATTGATATGTGGATACTAACCATACAAAATATTCATGGCTTGATTCTTTCTTGTCTTTAAAATCTTTTATCAATTATTCAGCTTTCATATTAACATAGTCTAATTTTGCATTTTTATTAGTGCATGCTGTCATTGAAAACAAGAGAGTGAAAGCTGATATAAAAATGGATATATAATATAATTTACTTTTCTTAATAGTATTAACCTAGTTTTTATTAATTTATTGGTAAATTTTTAAATATTTACTTACATATGTTAATTGACTATTGATACTTTTAATAAAATCATCCTGCAGTATTATATTAAATCTGTCTAAAAACATCACAAAGATTAAATTGAAATATTTATTCTAAATTCTTAATCTTACCACATTATTTCTTGTCAATGTGAATAAATGGTGATAACATTCCTCCAAGTCTTGGAAGAGACATAGTTTGAATATATGCCTTACCCGGTCCTATGATAACTGTATCAATCAAGCCTTCTCCACCAAATAGTTTGTTCTTTAGTCCCTTGACCATACGAACATCCATACTACAAGTTTCATCCATCAACGCTACGACACCTGTATCGCATACCAGTTCTTCTCCTTGCACAAGATCGTATTCTTTTACATATCCATCCAGTTCAAGGAATACTGTTCCGGGTCCTGTAACCTTTTGCATTATAAATCCTTCTCCTCCGAAGAATCCTGCTCCCAATTTCTTTTGGAAGAAAATCGACAATTCTACTTGACTTGTAGCACATAAGAATGCAGATTTTTGACAAATAATACTTTGTCCTGCTGCCAATTCTTTTACAACAATGCTTCCTGCAAAAGAAGAAGCAAATCCTATTTCAACAGGTCCTTCAGCAGTATAGTAGCTCATAAAAAGATTTTCTCCTGAAAACATACGACCTATACTCTTACCTATGCCACCGGGAGCCTTTGTTTCTGTAGTGATAGGTCCCTTTGCCCATGTACGACCACCAAGTTCACTTACAAGAGTTTCGCCTCTTTCTAGTTGAATAACAGCTGCAGGTAGACTTCCGCCTTCGATTTGATAACGCATGACATTTCCTCCTTAAATATTAAAAAGATTATATAAAGTGATAAAATTTAAAACTGATAAACTATATTTGATATATCTATTTGGGGAGTATTTCAGTTTTATCCCCTATATTTTTCTGCCCCAAATTTGATATGTGTCTTTGATAGAAGTACAAATATAGTAAAACAATTTCATAAATTTATGACTTAAGTATACCATAATAATTTTTTGATTTCCCCAATAAAAAGTACAGTTTTTAATAAAAATGAAAAATTTCGTAATTTTTTTTGAATTTTATTGAAAAATTTAGGTAAAAATTTACGGTCATGATATAATAATTGGTAAAATGCTTGTAATAAAACCTATATTTTTTTGAATAATAACTGATTAATATTAATTTTGATAAGTTTGTATTGTTATGTAAGAAGATTTAAGGTATTATATAGATGTTGGCATGAAACAAAATTTTTTGAAAAGGAGAAGTGCGATATTTGCACAAGATTATTATGAATTGGAATGAAATATCTGTATCTACCACTACATTAGCTGTAGAAATAATATCAAATATTTTTATAGAATCAGGTTCAAAGGGAGTTATGATTGAAGATCCCAGTGATTTTCACCTTCAAGGTCAAGATCCTCTTGCTTGGGATTATATGGAAAAGGAAGTATTTGACTTTGGACATGAGGATGTCAGAGTAATAGGTTATTTTTCATCAGAAGAAGATATAAATGAGAAAATTTCTGAGATTGAAAAAAGACTTGACTATGTGAAAAGTTTAGGATTAGACACAGGAACACTTGAAATATATAAAAGGGAAGTAAAGCAAGAAAATTGGGAAAATGAATGGAAGAAGTATTTTAATGTTCAAAAAGTGTCTGACTCTATAGTCATAAAACCTTCTTGGGAAGAATATACTGCCAAAGAAGGAGAAAAGATAATAGATATAGATCCTGGCATGGCATTTGGTACAGGTACTCATGAAACTACAAGAATGTGTATCAATGCTATTGAAAAATATATGAATAAAGGTGATAGCTTAATCGATATAGGCTGTGGCAGCGGAATACTGTCTATAGCAGCTGCTCATCTTGGAGCTGAAAAAGTAATTGCAGTGGATTTGGATAAACTTGCTGTCAAGGTAAGCAAGGAAAATGTAGACTTAAACGGATTTTCTAATACAATAGATGTAAGATACGGAGATTTAACAGATGTAATAGATGAAAAAGCTGATGTAATAGTTGCAAATATAATTGCAGACATAATAGCAAAGCTTAGCGAGAACATAGCTGATTTTATAAAAGATGGTGGATATTTCATATCATCAGGCATAATAAACGATAAAAAAGACTTTGTAATCAGCAAACTGAAAGAGAATAATTTTGACATAATAGAAGAGAATAATGATGGAGAGTGGAACTGTATAGTTTCAAAAGTAAAAAGCAGATAACTATTTAAAAGTATAGAAAAAAAGAGATTACTTTATATTTGGTGTAAGTCTATGTGTCAATACTTATATAAGTTTGAAAAATGGGGATATTAATGAACAGATTTTTTATTGACGAGCTTGCAGGAGATACTAATAGTATTACAGATAAAGAAGATATCAAGCATATTTCAAAGGTACTAAGGCTGGATATCGATGATGAAGTGGAAATAGTGGATGGTGCTAAAAAAGAATATATAATGAAGATTGTCTATATAAAAAATGACAATATATGCCTTGAAAAAGTCAAGTCTGTTGATATTCAAAGAGAAGATAAGATAAAGATAATACTGTATCAAGGTATACCTAAGGGAAGTAAATTAGAAGATATATGTAAAAATACCACTCAAGCAGGAATTTATGAAGTTGTTCCGGTGCGTTTTAAAAGATGTGTTGCAACTGATGTAAATGACAAAAAGATACAAAGATTGCAAAAAATTATGGATGAATCTGCAAAACAATGCAAGAGAACAGAAATACCTGAGATTAGAGTTCCTATTTCATTTGATGAAATGATGAAAGCTTTGGAAGATAATGATGCAAATATCTTGTTCTATGAAGATGAAAGAAATCATACAATCAGGGATTTCGTTCAAAGAATAAGAGCTTTGAAGTATATAAAAAGAATAGGAATAATAATAGGACCTGAAGGCGGAATAGATGAAAAAGAGCTTGAAGTGATGAAGAAAGGGGATATAGACATATTATCTTTAGGAAATAGAATACTTCGTACGGAAATAGCACCTATTATTGCCAAGAGCATATTGACCTATGAATTGGAAAATAGTAGATAAGGATTTTAGGAATATACAAAATTAAACTTCTATTATTTTTTTATTGCGTTTAATATAAGTTTTGCTTTGAAATATTTAAAGTGACAAATAGAATAAGTCTAATGTATAGACGTAAGGTATAGAACTTAAAGTTGGAAAAATTTATTTTAGCTTTGGAGTATAAAAGTAAGGCTAAAAAACAGGAGAGTAGATGAACAACAAAACTATTGCGACTTATACACTTGGTTGCAAGGTAAATCAATATGAAACAAATGCCGTAGAGGAGATATTTACCCAAAACGGATATACTTTGACGGACTTTGACGACAAGTCGGATATATATATAATAAACACGTGCACAGTCACATCTATGTCTGACAGAAAGTCAAGGCAGGTGATAAGGCGTGCTAAGAAAAATAACAAGGATGCAGTTGTCGTTGTTATGGGATGTTATGCACAAAACGATCCGGATGCGATAATAAAGATAGAGGATGTAAATCTTGTAGTAGGTACTAAGGATAAGAACAAGATTTTTGAAGAGGTACAAAAAATAAGCAAGCATGATAAGGTGGTAAGGGTTACAAATATAATGGATGAGTTTGAATTTGAAAACCTAAGCGTTACAAGTTACACCAAAAATACAAGAGCCTTTGTAAAAATACAGGACGGTTGCGACAGATATTGCAGTTACTGTATTATACCTTACACAAGAGGTAGAATAAGAAGCAGAAATATAAGCGATATAGTAAGAGAGGTACAAAGTCTTTCAGATAACGGCTACAAGGAAGTAGTGCTTACAGGCATACACATAGCGTCTTATGGTAAGGATTTAAAAAAGTCAAAGGATAAACTTATTCCAATTATAGATTCTCAAAAAAGTGATTTTATTCAAGCTGATATTTCTCTTATAGATGTAATAGAAGAAGTATCTAAGATAAAAAATATTCACAGGGTAAGAATAGGCTCGGTAGAGCCGATTATAGTTACAGATGATTTTTTGAAAAGGCTTACTAAGATAGAAAAGTTCTGTCCGCATTTTCATCTTTCACTCCAAAGTGGCTGTGATGGTACTTTAAAAAGGATGAACAGGAGATATACAACAGATGAATATAAGGATGCAGTATTAAAGATAAGACAGTACTTTGATTCACCTGCTATAACTACAGATATAATCACAGGTTTTCCGGGAGAGACTCAAGAAGAATTTGAAAAGACTTATTCATATTTAAGTGACATCAATCTCTATGAAATGCATATATTCCCGTTTTCAAGGCGCTCAGGTACTAAGGCATACGATATGAAAAATCAGATTGATAATGATACAAAGCATAAGAGATCTGAAAAATTGATAGCTCTTGCCAATAAAAATAAAAATGACTTTGAACAAAATCTGATTGGAAAAATATTTGATGTATTGTTTGAGCAAAAAGAGGATCAGTTTTATCATGGTTATACTAAAAATTATGTGAAGATATATGTAAAATCTGAAAAGGACTTATCCGGAAAACTGATTGATGTTAAAATAAACGGATTTGAAGATGGTAGACTAATAGGGAAACTTATTATATAGATACTCACATTACAAATTTGTTATTTTTGAGTAATTTTCCAAATTTATGATATAATCTAAGTGTCATAAGTATGAAGATGAAAGGAAGTGAATATCATTGAAAAGACTTTTGAGTTTTTTATTTGTAGTGTGCATATTATTTAGTAATTACATTTATTCATATTCTAAGATGGATACATGGGCAATACCTTATTATAATGAACTGAATGCAAAAAAGATTTTACCTACAATAATGAAAAAAGACATAGACTATAGTGAAAGTATATCAAGAATTGAGTTTACCCACTTGATGGTACTGTATTTGATGTCAAACAAGAATTACTCGGAGAATATCCCAACGGCAAAGTATTCAGATGTCAATGATAACTTCGTAAACCTTGCCACTTACTTAAAAATCATAAGCGGCTATAATGACGGAACATTCAGACCGTATATGCCTGTGACACGTAGTGAGGCTGCAGTTATAGTCTATAATACAGAAAAGCAGATAAACACTCTAAAAAAAGGTGATATAAAAAAATTCAAAGATTACAAATTCATTCCTTCTTGGGCAACTGAAAGCTTGGAGTATCTTTCAAGTACAAATATAATTAACGGTTATCCAGATAAGTCCTTTTCACCTTCAAAAAAGATAAGCAGGCAAGAAGCGATAGCTATAGTGTATAATTTGAGTAATTCGAAAAAGACGCTTAATGATGCCTTTGACGTGTCAAAAACAGATGAATATCTTACAAAAGAGAGATATGATTTTGTACTGAGTAATATCCCTTCATTAAAATTTAATAGAGATACAACAAAAGAAAATATATTTAAAACAGCAAAAGATAAGAGGCAGCAAATTTATTCAGCATTCTTAAAAACTAACCCTTATACAAGTAATGAAATATTGACATCTCCAAATTTAATTTTTACAGACAGTAATTATTATTATATTTTAGGACTTGAGAGAAGAAATCTTAACTCAAATAAAAAGGAACAACGTACTTTCATGATGAAGATAGCTCTTGCAGAAAATGGTAAGCTTGATATAGATAAGCAAAAAGAATTTAGTCCTTGGTATACTGTGGAAAAATAAAAATGTCATTTATCTAATATTTTTGAGTAAGAAAAACTGTAAAGTCATCGATAAAGTCGATGATTTTTTTTGCAAACATTACCCTTAGGGGAAACATATGAAAAGTAAATTATGTTGAGTTTTAAATTTCACTATTTTAGTATAATATTAATTTATCGAACTTGCTTTACATAGGATTTTGTTTGATATAATAAGAAATTTAGAAAAAAAATAAAAAAATTCTTCATAAAAAAATGAAATTTATATTTCAAAAAAAATTCTAAATAAATATTGACATTGCTGTAAAGGGAAATGATAAAATAGCCTTGTGAAAAGTAGAAAATGTTTTCGAGGTTTTGCTAAAATATATTTAAGAAAACTTTTTCTGGGAAATTTAAAAAATTAGGAGGGATAGTCAGTGAGTGAAAACTTTGTTGGAAGTAAAACTTCTTCTCAACCGTCAGTTGCTGCAGTAAGTGCTAAGCAAAAGTTGGCATCAAGTTTTTTTAAGAAGGGTATAACGGTTGCTATTATATCAGGTATGAGCTATGGGTTATATTCTGCTTTCGTTACTGTTGCGATGGGAAAAGGTATTTGGGAGAAATGGAGTGCCGAAGGTGCATTGCCTGTTTTTGTTTCAGTTTACATACTTGGAGCCTTGGGAAGTGCTCTCAATGACTCAATGAGTGCAATATGGGCGTGGATATTCGGAGGTGTCAATGGAAAGGTATCAGACTTTTTCAGATGTTTGAATTCGAAACCTGGAAGAATGATGATAATTGCTGCGATAGTAGGTGGACCTATTGCCGGTACTGCATATATCATAGCACTTCAAAAAGCAGGATCTATAGTCATCCCTATATCGGCTCTTTGTCCTGCTATAGGTGCAGTACTTGGAAGAATAATATTTAAGCAGGAGCTTAATTCGAGGATGATAGCTGGAGTTATAACTTGTGTTATTGCCAGTCTTATAATAGGAAGTACAAGTGTTACAGGTGGAGAAATAAACAAAGAAATGATAATAGGAATGCTTATAGCATTGATTGCTGCCTTTGGATGGGGATTTGAAGGAGTAATAGCAGGATATGGTACATCTCTTATAGATGTCGAAATAGGAATAATGATAAGACAGACCATATCAGGGCTTGTCAATCTAATCATCTTGGTGCCTGTACTTAGCTTAATGGCAGGTGATTTTTCTTATGCTCCTAATCTTATAGGTGGAGCATTATCAGATATAGAATCAATAAAGTTTTTCATAATTAGCGGATTTTTTGCTCTTTTTGCTTTTTCTTTGTGGTATAAAGGCAATTCTATGTGCGGTGCAGCACTTGGCATGGCTTGTAACGGTGCATATTCTTTCTGGGGACCTTTCTTCTATTGGATTATATTAGGTCTTATAATGGGAACGCCTGATACTATGCCTCCTGGAAGAGTATGGATAGCAGCAATAGTTATGGTCATTGGTATATTACTTATAGCTGTCAATCCTTTAGAACTTATCAATAAGAATAAGGAGGATTAAGATATATGAAACCTTTGAATTATGCAATATTGAAATATTTTACTTCAGTGAAGGAAGCTTCTGCAGATGATGTAATTGAGGCTCTTAAACCTACTTACGGAAGTTTTAAAGCGCTTAATAAGAAGTCTGTAATCGAGGCGTTGATGACTGCTGAAGCCAATGGTCTTTTGGCTGAAACAAGATTTGAGCTTGATAATGCAGGTGAATTAAGAGTATATTATCATGCTCCACAAGATGGGGCGGATACGATAAATAAATATATTCCGGATTAATATTGAAAGGAGAATGACAATGAAGTATGAGGGTGGAGAGGCTTTAGGCCTTATCGAAACTGTTGGTATGGTACCTGCTATAGAAGCTGCAGATAAGATGTTAAAAGCTGCAGATGTAGAATTAATAGCGTATGAAAACGTAGGTTCAACTCTTGTTACTATAATGGTAAAAGGTGATGTTGCAGCAGTAAGATCTTCTGTTGAAGCAGGAGCTGAAGCTGCAGCTGCTATAGGAAAACTTACTGCGAAAAACGTAATGCCAAGACCAATAAGAGCTGTCGGTAATGTAGTTAGTATTTACGATATTGATGCAGAGTAAAAGATAGGGGTGATATTTATGAGTATGAAAAATTATGAGGCACTCGGATTAATAGAGACTTTCGGAATCGTATTTGTGCTTGAAGCTGCAGATGCAATGTGTAAGGCTGCAGATGTAGAGTTAATAGGTTTTGAAAACGTGGCTTCAGGATATATCTCTGTCCTTGTAACAGGAGATGTAGGAGCTTGTAGGACTGCTGTTGAAGCCGGTGTTCGTGCAGTAAACGAAATGGGAGCAGAAGTATATAGCTCTGTCGTTATTGCCAGACCACATGAGGATTTGGAAAAAATTACAAAGAGATATACTTTTGATAAACTTCTACCAACTACTGAAGAATAAGGTATGCGTCAAAGAAGGAAGTAAATATGAATATAATAGATAATGATTTGCTTTCTATACAAGAGGCGAGGATTCTTGCGGAGAGAGCAAAAGAAGCACAACTTGTTCTTGCCGCTTATACACAGGAACAGTTGGATACTATAGTGGGAGCTATGGTAAAAGAAATAAAAAATCATATAAAGGAATTAGCGGTCTTATCATGTGAAGAAACTGATTATGGACGTTGGCAGGATAAGTATTTGAAAAATAAATTTGTATGCGAGTACATAATAAAGCATATAAAAAATATGAAATGCGTAGGAGTAATAGACTATGACAAGGAGAAATCTATAGTGGATATAGGTATTCCTGTAGGTGTAATAGCTGCGATTTGCCCTGTTACCAGTCCTGTTTCAACCACAATTTATAAGGCTGTAATAGCTATAAAGTCCGGAAATGCAATAGTATTTTCTCCTCATCCTAGAGCTAAAGATGTAATGCAAAAAACATTGGACATTTTAATAAAGGCTGCAGAAGAAAATGGACTTCCAAGCGGTGCCTTGAGTTATATGAGTACCATATCAAAGGTGGGAACACGTGAACTCATGTGCCATGGCAGTGTATCACTAATAATGAATACAGGTATAAATAAATTACTTGATATGTCATATAAATCAGGAAAGCCATTGATATACGGCGGTGTAGGAAGCGGTCCTGCCTTTATTGAAAGGACTGCTGACATAGATAAGGCTGTTAAAGATATAATAGATTCTAAGAGTTTTGATTACGGTATCTTATCAGCTGCAGAACAGTCAGTAGTGGTGGATAAGGTAGTAGAAGATAAGGTTAGAGAAGCATTTATTAAAAATGGCGCATATTTTATGAATGAAGAAGAAGAAAGAAGATTGGGAGAGTTGTTGTACAATCAAGATGGAAGTTTGAATCATAACTTGGTAGGTAAATCTGCATCTTTCTTATCTGAAAAAGCCGGATTTAGTGTCGGAGAAGATGTGAAATTGCTTATTTCATTTCAAAAATATGTATCAGAGACCAATCCTTATTCAAAAGAAAAACTTTGTCCGGTCATAGCTTATTACATTGAGGATGACTGGCGACTTGCCTGTGAGAAATGTATAGAATTGCTCATAAGTGAGGGCAAGGGGCATACATTGGTAATACACTCTAAAGATCCATGGGTAATCGAACAATTTGCCTTGAAGAAACCTGTTGGAAGAATATTGGTCAATACACCTGCAACCTATGGAAGTATGGGTGCAACTACAAATATCTTTCCTGCAATGACACTCGGTAGCGGTTCTGCCGGAACAGGAATAACATCAGATAATGTATCTCCAAAGAACCTTATTTATATAAGAAAAGTGGGATATGGAGTGAGAACTGTCGAGGATGTTAGGGAAGAATGTGGGTTAAATACTGAGAATATGGATGATTGTGGAATAGTAAGAGAAGATTCTTTTGTTGATATGCTGACTTTAAAAGATATGTTGGATAAGATACTTAATGAAAAATAGTAGATAATAAAATAATAACAGTGCCAATCTTAAATTTAATAATTTAATTTATGTACTATATGTCCGGAAAAATGCTGGAAAAAGACTTAGATTTTTTTAAATGACTTTAGTCACAAATAATATGGAAGAGAGGGAATAAAGTGGATATAAGAGAGTTTTCAAATAAGCTTGCTGAGGCTACTAAGAACATGAGCGATGAAGAACGTGCTTCGTTGATGAAGATGTTTGAAAGTGTTTCAGGAGAAATAACAAAAAATGAAGGACCAAGTACAAATAATACTTATACAGCATCTGAGGGAACAGGTGTACCTGACGGAATTACTGACAGATTGAGAAAGTTAAAAGAAAATTTCTTGAAACAAGTACCTTCTGTAACTACTTACAGAGCAAGAGCTATAACAAAGATAGCTAAAGAAAATCCCGGTATGCCTAAGATACTTTTAAGAGCTAAATGTTTCAGATATTGCTGTGAAACTGCGCCTTTAGTGATTCAAGATAATGAACTTATAGTAGGTTCTCCTTGCGGAAAGCCAAGAGCAGGAGCCTTTTCTCCTGATATAGCTTGGAGATGGATGAAAGATGAGATAGATACAATAGGTTCAAGACCTCAAGACCCTTTCTACATTTCTGATGAAGACAAGAGAATAATGAGAGAAGAACTATTCCCATATTGGGAAGGAAAATCTCTTGATGAAACTTGTGAAGACCAATATAGAGAAGCAGGACTTTGGGAAATGTCAGGTGAATCATTCGTTTCAGATTGCTCGTACCATGCCGTGAACGGTGGTGGAGACTCAAACCCTGGATATGATGTCATATTGATGAAAAAAGGTATGATAGACATACAAAATGAAGCTAGAGAACATCTTAAAAGCTTGGATTATGCTAATCCTCAAGATATAGACAAGATATATTTCTACAAATCAATAATAGATACTACTGAAGGTGTAATGGCTTATGCAAGAAGATTGTCTGCATATGCTGCGGAACTTGCTCAAAAGGAAACTAATCCTAAGAGAAAAGCTGAACTTCTAAAAATCTCTGAAATAAATGCAAGAGTACCGGCAAACAAGCCTAGTACGTTCTGGGAAGCTATACAAGCAGTATGGACAATAGAATCATTACTTGTAGTTGAAGAAAATCAAACAGGTATGTCTATAGGTAGAGTTGACCAATACATGTATCCTTTCTACAAAGCTGATATAGAATCAGGAAGAATGAATGATTTTGAAGCTTTTGAATTGGCAGGTTGTATGCTTATAAAGATGTCAGAAATGATGTGGATAACAAGTGAAGGCGGATCAAAATTCTTCGCAGGATACCAACCATTTGTAAATATGTGCGTGGGCGGTGTTACAAGAGATGGTAGAGATGCTACTAATGACTTGACATATCTATTGATGGATGCGGTAAGACATGTAAGAATATATCAACCGTCTCTTGCTGCCAGAATACACAATAAATCACCTCAAAAATACTTGAAGAAAATAGTGGATGTTGTAAGATCAGGTATGGGATTCCCGGCTTGCCACTTCGATGATACACATATTAAGATGATGCTTGCAAAAGGCGTTTCAATAGAAGATGCAAGAGACTATTGCTTGATGGGTTGCGTTGAACCGCAAAAATCCGGTAGACTTTACCAATGGACATCTACAGGTTACACTCAATGGCCTATAGCAATAGAGCTTACACTTAATCACGGTGTACCTCTATGGTATGGAAAGCAAGTTACTCCTGATTTTGGTGATGTTTCACAATATAAGACTTTTGAAGAATTTGACAGAGCTGTTAAAGAACAGATAAAATATATTACAAAATGGACTTCAGTTGCAACAGTTATAAGTCAAAGAGTACACAGAGATATGGCACCTAAGCCTTTGATGTCTTTGATGTATGAAGGTTGTATGGAAAATGGAAGAGACGTTTCAGCAGGTGGAGCAATGTACAACTTCGGACCGGGTGTTGTTTGGTCAGGATTGGCAACATATACCGACTCTATGGCAGCTATTAAAAAGCTTGTATTTGACGATAAGAAATATACTCTTGCTCAACTTAACGAGGCGTTGAAAGCTGACTTTGTTGGCTATGAACAAGTGAGAAAAGATTGTTTGGATGCTCCTAAGTACGGTAATGATGATGACTATGCAGATTATATAGCATCTGATATAATCTACTTTACTGAAATGGAACATAGAAAATTCAAAACATTGTATTCTGTACTAAGCCATGGAACACTTTCAATATCAAATAATACACCTTTTGGACAGTTGACAGGTGCAAGCGCTAACGGAAGAAAAGCGTGGTTACCGTTGTCTGACGGTATAAGCCCAACGCAAGGTGCTGACTACAAAGGACCTACTGCTATAATAAAATCAGTTTCAAAACTTGCAAATGATAATATGAACATCGGTATGGTTCACAACTTCAAACTTATGGCAGGATTGCTTGATACTCCTGAGGGAGAAGAAGGTATAATTTCATTACTTCGTACAGCAAGTATATTCGGAAACGGGGAAATGCAATTTAACTATCTTGATAATAAGAATCTTATTGAAGCTCAAAAGAATCCGCAAATGTATAGGGATTTAGTTGTTCGTGTTGCAGGATATAGTGCATTCTTTGTTGAACTTTGCAAGGACGTTCAAGATGAAATAATAAGCCGTACTGTTCTTAAGAATTTCTAATTATAAATCAAATTATATCAGCACCGAACTTTGGTGCTGATATATAAAACAAATAAAGAGTTGGAAAATATGAGTGCTAAAAATGATTTGTGCATAGAAAGAGCGGCACTGATATTTAATAAGCAAAAGTACAACATGTATGACGGGCCGGGAGTCAGAACTTTAGTTTTTTTTAAGGGTTGTCCACTGAGATGTAAGTGGTGTGCCAATCCTGAAGGACTGGAGACCGGATATTCAGTGATGTATAAGCGAGATTTATGTGTGGATTGCGGAAGATGTGTCCAAGCTTGTCCAGTGGGCATTCATAAGATGGATGAAAGCGGAAAACATATAATCGATAGAAATATCAAGTGCATTGGATGCAGGAAATGTGAAGAGGCATGTCTGAGTAAGGCATTGTCAATTGTAGGAGATAAGGTAAAAATATCCGAGCTTTTGGAATATGTTGAAGAAGATCGCACTTTCTATGAAATATCAGGTGGTGGAGTTACCCTTGGTGGTGGTGAGGTTACAGTTCAGGTTGAGGCTGCGGAAAATCTGTTGATGATTTGCAAAAGGGCAGGAATAAATACAGCGATTGAGACTTGCGGATATGTAAAAAAAGAGTCTTTGATGAGGATAGCAGAATTTGTTGATTTATTTTTGTTTGATGTTAAGCAAATAGATCCGGAAAAACATTCTTATTGGACAGGAGTTAGAAATGAAAGAATACTGGACAACCTCAAATATTTACTTGAAAACAGATTTAATGTAAAGGTAAGAATGCCTTTGCTCAAAACAGTAAATGATGATGAAAAAGATATAAAGGGTGTTATAGAATTTTTAAAACCTTATAAGGACTATAAGAATTTTAAAGGTATAGATTTACTGCCTTATCATAAACTTGGTGTAAATAAATACAAGCAGCTTGATATGACATATGAAATTGAAGCTGAAGTTGCTTTGAGTGATGAGGATTTGGACAGGATAAAAACTTACTTTGATGAAGCAGGGTTTAGTGTAACTGTTATGAAACATTAGGAGGACTTGAGATGAGCATAGTTTCTGATAAAGACATCCAAAGAGTCATACAGGAATCTGTCCCTGGCAAGCAGGTAACATTGGCGCATATAATTGCATCACCTGTAAATGATATATATGAAAGACTCGGAATTGATGAAAAAGGTGCAATAGGAATACTGACTTTAACCCCTTGTGAAACTGCTATAATAGCAGCTGATATAGCTACAAAGGCTGCTGATGTGGAGATAGGTTTTTTGGACAGATTCACCGGATCAGTTTTGATAAGTGGAGATGTACAAAGCGTAGAGACTTCGCTTAGAGCAGTAATAGAAAAATTGTCAGTTTTACTTGATTTTGATACTGTCGGAATTACAAAGACATGAGAAAAAGAGTGATGATAATTGGTACGAAGGGCGTAGGAAAAAGCGGTATAGCCAATGAAATTAACAAAGATAATAGGGCAATTTCAAGATGCCCGGATGTAATATATGGGAAAAATACCATTGATGTCCCCAGTGCATATCTGGAAAACACATGGATGTACAAATATCTCGTATCCATATCTCAAGACGCCTCCTGTATTATAGTGGTGGTTGATACGAGAAAGCAGGATGACATTTATTCACATGGATTTTCCAGAGCTTTTTCTAAAAAGGTAATAGGTGTAATAAACGTGATTGAAGGTGATGTAAGTCATTATAAAGATGCGGTAAGAACTTTAAAACAAATTGGAGTAAATGAACCGTATTTTGAGGTCAATCTTGCAAATGGATATGGGGTGGAAGAATTAATAAAATTTTTAGATTTAGATGATGAAAGGGGGTAGCAGGGATGCTTTTTATAACGGAAGCTGATTTGAGAGATCAGTTTAAATTGCAACCTATTACAAAATTCAAACTACCGCCCGATACAAAACTTACTCCGGGAGCCAGACAGTTTTTGTTGGATCGGGGAGTAGACTTGTATGATGAAGATCAAAATAACGACTCTTTCAAGTCAAAAAGGCAAAAAGTACAAAATAAAGAAGATAAGGGTCTAAAAATCTCTTCGAGATTATCTTCAAAAATAAAGCTCCTTCATAGTGAAACTTTACTATGTGCAACAAATTTTATCGGAGGAGATATAAATATTATTCAGGATATTTCAAAAGTAAGTAGATTTGTTCTTGGCATACTGAAATACATAGAATGCGGAATAATGACAGAAAATTTGGAGTATAAAATATGTGATAAAATAAGTGAAGATAATTTTTCAAAAGAACTTCCAGAATGTCTGGAAATAAATGATTTTTATATACAAGTGGAAAATGGCAAAGATATAATAACTCTTCATAGATTGCGTATGTTGTATGTTAATTTTTACGAGGAGTTGGAAGATTATCAGTTTGAATCGGAAGATGTAAATACAAAGCTAAAAGAATACTTGTGTCAGACTATAAATACTCTTTCAAGACTGATTTATACTATACATGGGAGTAAGCAATGTCAGAGATTTTAGATTATACTTATTGTGATGAGTTTATAGATAAGTTCGAAAAGGTTATAAAAAACCCTATAAAATCGAAATCCAAAGTGTATTATACTGGAGTTGATTTAGGTACTGCATGTGTGGTAATAGCTGTTCTTGATGAAAATTTTGAACCTGTGGCAGGAGCTTACAGATATGCCGACGTTGTTAGAGACGGAATGGTGGTAGATTACATTGGAGCAGTCAGAATAGTAAAACAATTGAAAGAGGAAATTGAAGAAAAACTTGGCACTGAGCTTATATATGCCGCCTCAGCAATACCTCCTGGTACTGATGAATTAGATTCCGGAGCAATTAAAAATGTGGTACAGGGTGCAGGGTTCGAACTTTCTAATATTATGGACGAGCCTACTGCGGCAAATGAACTACTTAAGATGAAAAACGGAGTAGTTGTGGATATAGGTGGAGGAACTACCGGAATATCAATACTAAAAGACGGTAAAGTTGTATATGTTACAGACGAGCCTACTGGAGGTACTCATTTTTCTTTGGTTGTTGCAGGAGCCTATTCTAAGACATTTGAAGAAGCGGAACTTTATAAGAGAGATCCTAAGAATCACAAGGAACTTATCAGTGTACTGACTCCGGTAATTGAAAAGGTATCAGGAATAATAAATAGACATATAAAAGGCTATGAAGTTGAGGAAATTTCAATAGTTGGAGGTACTTGCTGTCTTGCAGGTATCGAAAAGGTTATAGAAAAAAATACCAAGATAAAAACAAGAAAGCCTAAAAATCCTATGTTCGTTACACCATTAGGGATTGCATTAAGCTGTAAACAAGAAGAGATGTAAAAAGTTGGAGGAATATCTCATGGACATAAGAATAATAAAATCTCCGTCAAAGGGAACATTGGATATACTCATGAGAAGAAAAGGCTCTTCATCGACGGTTGTTCCGGACTCTGTGGATGCAATTGGTCTTGTTCAAGGTAAATTGATAGATATGGTTGTAGCTGCAGATATTGCACAAAAATCAGTTGGAGTTACAGTTGAAGACATCAAGGGCTCTTGTCCTCAAAATATGATACTGTTGGCGATTTTCGGAGACACTGCGGCTGTAGAACAGGCATTATCTGATATAAAAATAAAGTTGGAAGAAGGTAGTAACAAATGCTGACGGCTAAGGTGATAGACCATATATGGTCTACAAGGAAGGCAGAATCCTTAAGCGGACTCAAGTTTATGCTTGTGGAGATAATTGGAGGAATAGACTCAGGTCAAAGGCTTGTAGTAGCGGATATAATAAGCTCGGGAATCGGAGACAGAGTCATAGTTACGACAGGATCTTCCGCAAGAAGGATGCTGAGCAATGACGATATACCTGTAGATGCGGTGATAGTCGGTATCATAGATGAAGACTGTGTAACATTTGAACGTTAGGAAGGAGGATAGAAAATGAGCCTTCTTGAACAGATTAAACAAGCCGGAATCGTAGGTGCAGGTGGAGCAGGATTCCCCACTCATGTCAAACTGGCATCAAAGGCGGAATATATTTTGATGAATGCTGCTGAATGTGAGCCTTTACTGAGGGTAGATCAACAATTGATGGATATACACGCTGCTGAAATAATTCAGGGTTTTGCGGCAGCAGGCAGATTTATAGAGGCAAAAGAAGCTATCATTGGAATAAAGTATAAACATAAAGAAGTAATAAAAAAATTAAAAGAAAAAATTATTAATCTTAATCTTGATGACTATGTCAAGGTGGGAGAACTTAAAGATGTATATCCGGCAGGAGATGAACAGGTTCTTGTATATGAACTTACCGGTAGAGTAGTTCCGGAAATGGGAATACCTATAAATGTCGGATGTGTAGTAATAAACTCAGAAACAGCTCTTAACGTATATAATGCTATGCATGATATTGCTGTAACTGAAAGTTATGTAACTTTGGCAGGAGATATTGAAAACCCGGTAACTCTTAGGGTACCTGTGGGAACTCCGCTTAGAGTACTTTTCAAAAAAGTAGGAATAGAAAATCCGGAAGATTACGGAATTATAGACGGTGGACCTATGATGGGACCTTTGCTTAGAAACTTGGAAGCATCCGTCACTAAAAAAAGCAAGGGTTATGTTTTCTTAAAGAAAGAACATAGTCTAATTAGAAAAAAATCAACTACTCAAGCTCAGGCAAAAAAGATAAACAGAGGATCATGTGAACAATGTAGAATGTGTACTGATTTATGTCCAAGATATCTTTTGGGACATAATATGCAACCGCATAAGAATATAAGAATGCAGGCATATAACTTGGATGATTTTGAAGGACAACAAGCTGCGCAACTATGTGTACAGTGTAATCTATGCGATTTGTTTTCCTGCCCTATAGGTATTCATCCTATGTATGCTAACAACTATTTTAGAACAAGGTTGTTAAACGAAGGAAAGAAATACACTCCTTCAAAAACTGAATTTAAAGTAAGACAAAATAGAGATTTCAGACTTGTCCCCAGCAAACGTCTGATTGCAAGACTGGGACTGTATAAATATGACAGACCGGCACCACTGATAGACGAGGTAATGGATGTTGAGCAAGTGATGATACCTACAAGACAGCATATCGGTGCACCTGCAAAGGTGATAGTCAATGTTGGAGATGTTGTAAAAAAAGGTCAACTTATAGGACTTGCTCAAGAAAATGCTCTTGGAGCCAATATACATTCAAGCATCGACGGAACGGTGGTAAATGCAGACGAAAATTATGTAACTATAAGGAGGGATTAAGTTGGCAAATGCAATAGGAATGGTCGAATTTAACAGTATGTCAAGAGGTATATATTCGGCTGATCAGATGGTCAAAGTTTCTGAAGTTGAGATTGTAACATCTTCTCCTACCTGTCCCGGAAAGTACATTGCTGTGGTACATGGTGATGTAGCAGCAGTTGAAACGTCTGTCAAAGCAGGGGAAAAAAACGCAGATGAATATCTTGTAGATTCAATAGTTATACCTAATGTTCATCCCTTAGTATTTCCGGCAATAACAGGTACTACGATGCCTGAAGATATAAGCGCTGTAGGAATAGTAGAGTCGTTTTCAATGGCCACTATGGTTATAATGGCAGATGCAATATTAAAAGCAGCGGACTTACAACCTATAGAGCTAAGGCTTGGAAACGGGCTTGGAGGTAAGGCACTGTTTGTTTTTACAGGAGATGTTGCAGCAGTACAAGCCGGGATAGATGCCGGAAATGAAGTGGCGGCAGATAAGAGTTTACTTATAAACAGTGAGATAATACCTTCACCGTCAAGACTCTTGATATCAAGTTTATTATAATTATAACATTGAAAGGATGTGATAGTGATGAAGAAATTAGTTTGTTTGAAGGAAGTTGAAGAGCTCTGCAAAAAGGGATTAAAAGTTTTCAACATAGAAGAAGGCACTATAATAACTCCTTCAGCAAAGGATTTTGCAAAGAATAACTCCATAGAGTTTATTGTAGGCTGTCAATGCTCCAATTCGGTACAAAATGCACCGCAAAATACTGCATGCAACAGTGAAAGTAAGACTCCGATAGATTCTGAACTTATTTATTCAGTTTTACAAAAAATGATAAGCAATGGAAATTTCAATGAATTTTTGGGGAAATTTATGAAAGAACAAAATTATCTAAGTGAAACAGATCCTTGCGGATTCAAGGTGATAAGAGGAAATACTGTAAAATTTGAAGCACTTGATACAGGGAATCCTGCCGATGCAGGCAAGGTATACTATCAGGAACTAATCGGAGCAGACAGCGGTTCGCCTATGAACGCAGGATTTATGACTATAGAAAGATGCAATTTCGATTGGGATGTAGCAATTCATGAGATATACTATATTATCGAGGGAACCCTCACAGTTACTATAAACGGAAAAGTTTATACAGCTTATCCTGGAGACAGCATATATGCTCCTAAGGGATCAAAGGTTGCTTGGGGCTCTCCTGACAAGGTAAAAGTATTTTATGTTACTTACTAATCAATGCTAAAATAATAAATAAAACAGAAAGGAGGAACATTTGCAAGCTATCGGATTAATTGAAACTAAGGGATTAATCGCATCTATTGAAAGTGCTGACGTAATGCTTAAAGCGGCTGATGTAAAGCTGATAAGCAAGACTCTTGTTGGAGGCGGATTAGTTACGATAACTGTAGAAGGTGATGTAGCAGCAGTAAAAGCTTCTGTGGATGCGGCAGTATCGGCAGTTGAAAGGCTTGGAATGGATCTTCTTATTTCTAATCACGTAATTCCAAGACCTGTTGATAGTATAAGAGATTTATTTGATGAAAAAGACAAGGTTTATACAGAAACATCTTGTGAAAATATCATAGAAGATGATATAATAAAACAAGATGAACTTGAGGAAGAAACTGTAATTACTGAAAGCCATGAAGATGAAATATCAGAAAGTGTAGAAGATGAAAGTCATGAAGGTGAAATATCTGAAAGTCAAGAAGACGAAACTCAAGAAGAATTAGAGTTACCTCAAGATACAAATCAGTACAATCAACAAACTGAAGAAAAAAATGAAGTTATAGAAAAATTCAATATAAAGTCAATAGACAAGAAGAACTTTACAAGGTCAGATTTTGAAAAGATAGTTTCAACTTATGGAAGTGATGCAGCTCAAAAAGTTTTGGAAAGTCTAAACTTGACTGAGCTTAGAAAACTAATCAAAGAGTATGACGATGAAGTAAAGGGCGTAAATATTTCTAAATTAAGTAAAGCGATGATTACAGAGCATATTATGTCTCTGGTAAAATGATAAAAAGGAGGTGCTTAAATGGAGATGATAGATAATGATTTACGATCAATGCAGGAAGCCAGAACACTTGCAAGATTAGGGGATGTAGCAACAAAAAAGCTTGCCGAATTTTCTGAAGAACAAATTGATGCTATATTGAGAAATATGGTGAAGGTGGCAAGAGAAAATGCTGTAAGTCTTGCAAAGATGGCTGTTGAAGAAACAGGATTCGGCAAGGTAAAAGATAAGACTTACAAGAACCACATGGCATCAGTATTGTTGTATGAAGAAATCAAAAATATGAAGACAGTAGGAATAATAAGGGAAGACAGTATAAACAAAGTTATGGATATTGCAGAACCTATGGGACTTTTGATGGGTATAGTTCCTTCTACAAATCCTACGTCAACTACGATATTCAAATCTATTATAGCTATAAAAGCAAGAAACGCAATTGTATTTTCACCACACCCTTCAGCACTTAAATGTACGCTAAAGGCGGCAAAACTTATGAACGAAGCAGCATTAGCTGCTGGAGCACCTGAAAATGTGATACAATGTATATCAATACCGTCTATTGAGGGTACAAATGCCCTTATGAAGTCTGATGAGGTAAAAGTAATAATAGCTACAGGCGGACCGGGAATGGTAAAAGCTTCGTACTCAGCAGGAAAGCCTGCACTTGGAGTTGGAGCAGGAAACTCTCCGGCATATATTGAAAGGACTGCGAATATACCCAAGGCTGTAAAAAATATAATAGCAAGTAAGACTTTTGATTATGGTACAATATGTGCATCAGAGCAATCAATAGTAGTTGAAGAATGTAACAGAGAAGCTGTTATTGAAGAATTCAAAAGAAACGGTGCTTACTTTATGAATAAGGAAGAAACTGATAAGGTTTGTCAATTACTCTTTAAAAATGGACATACTATGAATGCTAAGTTTGTGGGAAGAAGCCCTCAAGTTATAGCATCAGCTGCAGGCATAACAATACCTGATAGTACTACTGTTCTAATAGGAGAGCAAGCCGGAGTAGGACCTTCATATCCTCTTTCTTATGAAAAATTGACTACAGTTTTAGCGTTTTATACAGTTAAAGACTGGCATGAGGCTTGCGAGCTAAGTATTAAACTTTTGCAAAATGGTATAGGACACACAATGAGTCTTCATACAGAAGACCGAAATATAGCTCTTGAATTTACTAAAAAACCGGCTTCAAGAATACTTGTAAACACAGGTAGCTCTATGGGTGGTACAGGAGCAAGCACAGGTCTTTTAACATCATTTACATTAGGTTGCGGTACATGGGGGGGAAGCTCTGTATCAGATAATGTAGGACCGATGAATTTGATAAATGTTAAGAGAATAGCTTATGGAATAAAAGATGTAACAACTCTTGATTTGGCAGATCCTACATTTAATTATCCTGAACTATATTCAATGCAAACAGAAACCGTTGCAAATCAAGCAACACCAGCTGTAAACTCTTGCTTTGAAATTTTAAATCAAAGTTGTAATCAAGGTTGTCAGTCTAAGGACTATATTCCAACAGCAGGATATAAAGTACCTACAAACTATGGTTCTTGTTCAGATTATAAGTCACCTGCGGAGTACGGTGCAATGTCATCAGCTAAGGAAGAACAAAGCCAAGCGTCAAGTCAGATATTACTACCTTGTGGTAATTGCGGAGCAGGTGCTACAACATTAAATGATAGAGGTGAGGTACTATGCCCTTGTGGATCAGGACAACCACTTGGAAAATGTGATGCTTGCGGTAGAGGTCTTGATTTTGAAAATGAAGGTGTAAGCCCTCAACAATTAAAAGACATGATTCAGGCAATGATGGATGCAATGAAGGGGGCATAAAGATGGCTGAAGGTTATGAAGCTGTCATAAGATTATTAGCGGAAGCTGTCAGAGATGAACTAAAAGTGGAAAAAAATCAGTCTTCTGAAAAAATACCTGTGGGAGTATCAAACAGACATGCTCATCTTTCAAGGAAAGATAAGTCAGTTTTATTTGGCGAAGGATTTGACTGTAGCAATATGAAGGACTTGTCTCAACCGGAACAATTCGCTGCTAATGAAACAGTAACAATTTGCGGACCAAGAGGTGTGATTCAAAAGGTAAGAGTTTTAGGACCTGTCAGAAAAGATACTCAAATTGAATTACTCAAGTCTGATTGTATTAAATTGGGTATAACTGCAAAGGTAAGACTGTCCGGAGATATAGCTGATACTCCTGGACTTACCATAGTAGGTCCGAAAGGATCATTACAGATTACTCAAGGAGCTATAGTTGCCAAGAGGCATATACATATGACTCCTGAAGACGCTAAAAGATTCAATGTTAAAGACAAAGAGATTGTCGATGTAAAAGTCGAAGGCGAAAGAGGTGGCATATTGAGTAATGTTGTGATAAGAGCAACTGAAATGTCTCAACTTGAATTACACGTAGATACTGAAGAGGCCAATGCTATGGGCTTGGATTCGTCATCAAAGGTAACAATTATAAAAAAATAAATAAAAAAATTAAATTAGAAATTAAAAATTTAGGAGGAAATTAAAATGGCTAAATATGATGCATTGGGAATGATAGAAACTAAAGGTTTGGTAGGTTCAATAGAAGCTGCAGATGCTATGGTTAAGGCTGCTAATGTGTACCTAATAGGAAAAGAACATGTGGGTGGAGGACTTGTAACTGTTATGGTAAGAGGAGATGTAGGTGCGGTAAAAGCGGCTACAGATGCCGGTGCTGCAGCAGCTCAAAGAGTAGGAGAGCTTATTTCAGTTCACGTTATACCAAGACCTCATACTGAAGTAGAAGAAATTCTTCCAAAAAGAAGAGAAGAATAATATCATAACTATCTAACATCATAAAAGGTCAGGCGTATGCTTGACCTTTTATGCTATTTAATACATTTACATATTTTTATTTTGAGGTGAGATAATGAAGGGTATGGAATTGTCAAAACTGTACTATGAAACTTATGGAAAGCAAATGATTCAGGACAAATTCAGCTCTTATGTAGCTGAGATTGCGGTTGGCTTGGTAGGTGAGGGTTCACAATGTTTTGGTTTTGATGATGAATATTCTACAGATCATGACTTCGGACCTGATTTTTGCCTATGGATTTCTAAAGATATATATGATAAAATAGGTTTTGAATTACAAAGAGAATATGAAAAATTACCTCAAAGTTTTATGGGCTATGATAATAGAAATAAAATAGCAACAGATAGGACGGGAGTATTTGAAATAGAATCTTTTTATAACAAGTATACAAACTGTGGTTCCAGACCGAAAGATAATGTAGATTGGATGAAGATACCGGAGAGATTTTTGTCCATGGCGACAAACGGAGAAGTTTTTACAGATTTAAAGCGTGAATTTTCATTTGCAAGAGAAAATCTACTTAACTTTTATCCTTTGGATGTACTTAAGAAGAAACTTTCTGCAAGATTGGCAACAATGGCACAAAGTGGACAGTATAATTATCCACGTTGCATGAAAAGACATGATTCTTATGCAGCATATCTTGCCTGTAATGAGTTTGTCAAGAATGCTTTATCCACTATTTTTTTACTAAATAAAAAGTATATGCCTTTTTATAAATGGTCTTTTAAGTCTGCTGAAAGTCTTATAAAACTTAGTGATACTGTTAAAAAATTAAAAACACTTGTATTGATAACTGATGATTATGGAAATTTTAATAAAAAAAATGAAATAATTGAAAATATATGTCTTGATATATCAAAAGAACTCGAAAAACAGGCTTATTGTGTAAGCCAAAGTGATTTTTTGGAATCACATGCAATACAAATTATGGGTACAATTTCAGATTTTAGACTTAGAAATCTTCATATTATGGCTGATTTTGATTAAAAGGATGGGATTAGGACATGACATATCAAAAAACGGATAAAGACAGCTTAATTAATGAGATAATAGATATTGAGTTTAGCATGTTTGATAAGGTGAAGGGTATGAACGGAAGAGCTCCATGTCAAAATAATTTTAAGACTTTCTATGCGATGAGATATTCTCAACACAATGCTTTCAGCGAGAAAACCCTACTTTCATATAAAAAAGACCTTCTTAATGCAAGTTATGAAGGCAGAAATCTAATCACTGAAAAGTATGCATATATGATGGAGTTTACAGATAAGGCCTACTATGATGAATTTTTAAAAGATAGGTTTCCAATTTGTTCAAATAAAAAACTGGACTTGGTAAAAGAGATAGCTGACTTGCTTGAAGAAGATTTTGATGACTTTGCAGTGAAATATCCATATTTTTCGAAGGTAGGAAGACCTCAAATCTCAAATTCTCATGTAACTACAATATATATCTATAATTATGGTGAACTTAAGACATATTCGTATGAAACTCTTATTTTATACCGTAATGATGTATTGTATTCAAGAAATGAGAATATGACAACAGTAGAAAAAATACAAAATCAAACTTCGCTTTTCTATGGTTATAAGGACATACAAGACGCTGAAAGAAGTCTAAGACAAAAAGCAGTAGAGTTTTTATAATACAAGGAGGGACTTATGAGGCAGCAAGAATTTTATTCGATAGGGCAAGTAAGCAAAATAGCTAATCTGTCAACTAAAGCCTTGAGGTATTACGATAAGATAGGTCTTATACAGCCTGATAAAGTGGAAGACAATCAATATAGATTTTATAGTATGCCAACACTTTTATCAGTTCCGGTAATAAAATACTATAAACAAATGGGATTTACTCTTGAAGAGATGAGAAGTTTAATAGAAGGCTCTACATACAATGTATTGGAAAAGGCCTTTAGTGAAAAGATAAAGCAGATAAAAATAGAAGAAAGAGAATTGTTTATAAAATATAAGTCAGTAAAGGATTGGCATGAACTGATATTGGAAGCAGACGGAGTAATAGAAAATAATATAACAAATGTCTTTGTAAAATTCCAAAATACTGAAGAATTTACTTTTATGGATCAGGAGTTTAACTACAATTACAACAGCTCAATAGTAAATATTGAGTTTACAAACTTTGTTGAAGGAAAGGGAACTGCTGTAACTGGACCTGTGATGATCTATTTTCCGTCATATAAAGACAAGATAAACAATGCTACGAAGAATGTTAAGATAGTGCAAAGGACATTTGAAAGTGTTGGTGAAGAAAACAGTATAAAACTTGGCGGGAATATGGTAATATCATGTTATCACATAGGATCTCACGAAAGTATAAATCAAACTTACGACAAAATAATAAAATGGGCAAAAGACTGGAATTATAAATTGGGAGATTATTGTGTAGAAAGATATGTTACAGATTACTGGACTACTAAAAACACTAATAATTTTGTTACCGAGATAATGATAGAAATAAGAAAATAAGAAATAAAGCAATAAGCACTCGTATTTATTCGAGTGCTTATTTTTTGTAGCTTTAGCGAAAATAAACCCCCAGTTCAACTGGGGGAATAAAATTCTTTAGATAAAAGTATCCTCCTTTTGCTATAATAAATATAGGTCCGCCAACCTATAATAAAAAGCAAAAGGAGGAAAGTCTAATGAAAGACATAAATAGTTTATCACATTCTAAGTGGAGATGCCAGTATCATATTGTATTTGCACCTAAATTTAGAAGGAAAGAAATATATGCAAAGATAAAAAGTGATATAGGAAAAATATTAAGAAAGTTATGTGAACAAAAAGGAGTAGAAATAATAGAAGCTCAAGCATGTCCAGACCACATTCATATGTTAGTCAG
>FUZS01000009.1 GCA_900167215.1 [Eubacterium] yurii | reverse complement strand
TATAATTTTAATATAAAAAAAGAGAAACTGCTGGTAAAAGCTATTTTGATATGAATTTTTCTAATACCTTCTTATCAAATTTTATCTGCAATTTCTCTTTTAATTATTTCTAAAAGTATTGTTTTTTCATTAATCTTAGGATTTTCCATCACCTTATCAAAGAGATACTTCAATATATCCCCTATTTCTTTGCCCTTATATCCCAAGTTTTTGACATCATTTCCATCTATATCCATATCCTTTAGAGAAAATATATCTTCTTCCGCCAACACTTCATCCACCTTATTTTTCAGAGTGTCATCTCCACCAAGAGTAGTAGAGGCAGAGTCAGCCCTTTGCAATTCTATCAGATAGCATATATTTTCTTTTCCAAAGAGTGATATAAGTTTTCTAATGCCTTTTTTTGTTATATTCCTTGTATCTATCATATGTTTCTTGCAAAGAAGTGCTACAAGTTCTATAGTATTATTGGAATACCTTAGTCTTCTAAGATTATCTCTTGCTATTTCAAAACTTAGCTCACTATGACCGTAAAAATGACCTATGTTGTTTTCATCCACTGTCTTAGTATAGAGCTTTCCACTATCATGGAAAAGTGCTGCAAGTCTTAATACTAAATCATCTCTCACACTGTCAAGCACATCCATAGTATGAAAGAACAAATCCTTTTCGTGATAGGGATTTTGCTGAGAAAAGCCATACATATCGTCAATTACAGGTAAAATATTTTTAAGCAGTCCTGTTTTTTTGAGCAAAAGCATAGCTTTAGAAGGTTTTTGGACAAGTAACATCTTGCTAAGCTCTACATTTATCCTCTCTATTGATATTTCGTTTAAATATTGAGAATACTCCTTTATAGCTTTAAAAGTTTCATCTTCGATTTTAAAATCTAAGGTAGTCGCAAATCTTACTGCTCTAAGCATACGGAGTTTGTCTTCTTTGAACCTCTGTCTTGGATTGCCTACACATCTTATGATTTTATCCTCAAGGTCTCTCTTAGCGTCAAACAAATCAATAAGTCCGTCTTTATCATTATACGCCATGGCATTAACAGTAAAATCTCGCCTCGACAAATCAGCTTTTATATCTTTTTCAAAGCTTACTTTTTCAGGTCTCCTACCGTCAACATAGTCTTGCTCACTTCTAAATGTTGTAATTTCGATAGGTGAAGCTTCTATAATTACTGTTACCGTACCATATTTTACTCCTGTTTCTATGACTTTATAGCTATCTTTAAATACATCTATTATTTCTTTTGGCAAGGCATCAGTTGTAATATCTATGTCCTGAGATTTTCGACCAAGTAAGATATCTCTTAGACATCCACCTACTATATAAGCATTATATCCCTTATTTTCAAGCATAGATATGACTTTTTGAGCTTTCTTATCTATCTCAATCTTCATAGCTTTTTTATATCCTACACTATATCATTACCACAATATTCACATTCTACTATTTCTCCGACTATCTTGGTAACTTTCGCTGCACAAGATGGACAAATAACTGTTTCGTACTCAAGCTTCTTTGGTGCAATTCCATTGTCAAGCAATACCCTAGGTACTCCATTTCTATCTATGGCAATTTTTCTAATAACATCCATTTTTATAAGAGCGGTAAGTTCTTTTATAACCTTATCCTCTTTTGTATTGACATTTAGAGCTAATTTTTGTATTTCTATAAATCCCTCTTTATCCATCAAAAATACTTTCTCATATACCTTAGCCTTAGATAATAGCATAATCTTCATAATTGAAGATACAAAAATATAATCAAAAATCAGAGCTAAAATTATATACCCCCCGGTAAGTTCTGAATATTCAGGATTTCCAGACAATGCGGCAAAAACCATCCAAGTAAAACCCAATGCAGGTAAAGCAGTAAAAAATATCTTAACAATTTGAATACTATATATTATTTTTGATTTTATACCGTTGATAAACATATTAATCCCCTCTTATAATTTCAAATCTTATATTATTTACTGCTGATATATATTGGGATTTAAAAATTCCAATATATAAATCAACAATAAATAATATATTTAAAATTCTTATACTTAATACTTACAACAGATTCCTTTTCATAATATCTATACTTAAACTTTAGACTAAAATCTCTCTTTATTTATATTCCTCTCATAGAAAGGCTAACTTTTTTTCTATCAAGATCTATACCTATAACCTTGACATTTACTATATCTCCTATAGATACAACTTCCATAGGATTTTTGATAAATTTATCGCTTAATTGTGATATGTGTACCAATCCGTCATTCTTCACTCCTATATCTACAAATGCTCCAAATTCAAGTACATTTCTAACTGTACCCTTGAGTACCATACCTTCACTAAGGTCTTCGAGTTTCAAAACGTCGCTTCTTAATACAGGAGAAATATTTTTTTCATCTCTTATATCAAGTCCCGGTTTTTTAAGTTCCTTTATAATGTCTATAAGAGTAGGCATTCCTATATCAAGTTTGTCTGACAAATCTTTTTGAGAAGTCTTGTCTATTTTCTTAGTAAAGTCTTCTATAAAATTCTCACTTTGGATATCAACGTCCAAAATTTCCAAAAGTTTATAAGTTTTTTCATAAGCCTCAGGATGTATACCTGTGTTGTCAAGTATATTATCTCCCTCTTTTACTCTTAAAAATCCTGCACACTGTTCAAAGCATGACTGACCTAATCTTGTAACTTTAAGCAATTCTTCCTTGTTTTTAAACTTTCCTGCATTATCTCTATATTTAACTATATTTTTTGCTATAGACGGTGTTATTCCCGCTACATAGCCCAGTATACTGTAAGATGCTGTATTTAAGTCTATTCCTACTTTATTTACATTGTCTTCCACAACATTTGACAATACTTCACTGAGTCTTTTTTGATTGACATCGTGTTGATATTGACCTACACCTATTGATTTAGGATCTATTTTTACAAGTTCACTCATTGGATCTTGTATACGCCTTGCTATAGATACTGCTCCACGCAAAGATACGTTCATATCTTTAAGTTCCTCTTCACCAAGCTTTGAAGCTGAGTATACAGACGCACCTGCCTCACTTACTATGGTATAGTAGACATTTCCCTTTTGCTTTACTATGTCTGCCACTATCTGCTCTGACTCTCTTGAGGCTGTACCGTTTCCTATAGAAATGATGTTTACCTTGTATTTGTCAATTAGTTTTGTAATTTCCTTATTTGTTTCTTCAACCTTGTTTTGAGGTGCTGTCGGATATACTGTAGTAGTGTCAAGCACCTTACCTGTTTCATCTACAACAGCTATCTTACATCCTGTTCTGTAAGCCGGATCCCAGCCCAAGACAACCTTGTTTTTAAGTGGAGATTGCATAAGTAGTGCTGATAAATTCTCTCCAAATACTGATATTGCCTTTTCTTCCGCTCTTTGCGTCATCTCTGAGCGCAGTTCTCTTTCAAGTGAAGGCAGCATCAATCTTTTCAATGAATCTTCTATGGTGTCTGTCATTATTTCTCTGTGAATTTCTGATTTGATGTAAGAATTTTTTGCTATTTCTACGAATTTCTCAAAATCATAGTCTATTTTAACTTTTAATATGTCATCCTTCTCACCTCTGTTTATCGCCAATATCCTATATGATGGCATCTTGGATGAAATTTCACTAAATTCCATATACATCTTGTAAACAGGATAGTCTTCTTTTTCCTCTGCGTCTTTTTTAGCTGATGTCATTATTACAGCAGTATCAAAGAGCAGTTTCCTAAGGGTCTTTTTGAGTTCAAAATCATCTGCTATAATCTCAGCTACTATATCCTTGGCACCGTCAATAGCATCTTTTTCACTTTCAACACCAAGCTCCGTATTTATAAACTCTCCTGCCTTGTCTTCAACTTTTTCAACACCTTCAAGCAAAACAAGGCTGAGAGCTTCCAAGCCCTTTTCTTTGGCTACACTTGCCCTTGTTCTCTTTTTTTGCTTAAACGGTGCATATATGTCTTCGACCTCTTGCAAAGTCATCGCATTTTCCAGTGAGACTCTTATATTGTCAGTCAATTTTCCCTGTTCTTCAATAAGATTAAGTACACTTTCTTTTCTCTCCGATAACGAATTCAGATACTTAAGTCTCTCGTCAAAATCTCTGAGCAAGCTGTCACTTGCACCGCCTGTCATCTCTTTTCTATATCTGGCAATAAAAGGTATAGTCTTGCCGTCATTGATAAGTTCTATTATATTGTCTACCTGAGTATTCTTAAGTGAAAACTCACTCATAAGAATTTGTTTTATATCCATTATTAGCTCCTGATATTACATAAAATATTGAATTTCTACAAATATTATACTATAAAAATAAAAACAGTACAATTTTTTTTGCATATTACATTTTATAAAAATAATAAGAATAAAATAAGGACAAGCTTTAAGATTGTTCACTTAAATACCTGTCCCTATTATTTGTCTATTAATATATTCTATATTTATATAAGATATTTTATAAATTAGTTTAAATAACCCTAACTACACTATATATAACATTTACTAGTAAGTTAAGTGCATATCAGTAATTACATTTAATTTGATATAGTATCGACTTCAGAGTCTGTACTTCCGCCGGATATTGAAATCACCAACTTTACAGGAAGTGCCACTATTATCTTGCTACTGTCAGATATCCATGACATATCTTCATGTATTGATTTGGGTACCACTTCTTCAGGCAGTCTGTGTAATCTTACCTTAGAGTCTTTTGTCTCCAAAGTGCCCTTGTATTTTTTACCATCAACAGAAAAATCAAAGTCGATGTATTTTGAAGTAGGATTATTATTTAGAACATAGTTTCCAATAACTTTATTATCCTGAGTTACAACTATCTTTTGTCCTTGAGCCTGTATATCTTCCTTTAAAATATTTAACAGTACAAAAGAAAATATCAATATCAATAATATTATTACAATATCACCTTTTTTTAGTAATTTCATCATTTTTACTTCACTTTTTGTTTTAATATTTCTATTGCTTTATCAAGTTGTGAATCTTTATTTTCTCCTGTTTTCTTGTAGTCCACCTTAACATCAGGTTTAATACCCTTTTTGTCTACAACATTGCCGTTAGGAGTAAAATATTGAGCAGTAGTAATTACCAATCCGCCTTTATCCATTTCCAATACGGATTGTATAACTCCCTTACCAAAAGTGTTGACTCCCAATATAGTTGCTTTTTTATTATCTTGCAATGCCCCTGAAAGTATTTCGGAAGCTGATGCCGAGCCTTCATTTACCAACATTACAATCGGTATTTTAAGACTTTCCTTATTATCAGATTTTGCATACTGTTTTTCACCTATTCTGTTTGATGAATATACTATTAGAGCCTCAGGAAGAATTTGATCGGCTACACTTGTAACTTGATCTACCAATCCTCCTGGATTTGAACGTAAATCTAAAACTAAGCCTTTAATGTTATTTTTCTTAAGTTTTGTAAGATGTTCTCTAAATTCACTTGCTGTTCTTTCTTCAAAAGCTTTTATTTGAATATACCCTAAATTATTATCCAACATCCTTGAAAATACCGTTTCAGTCTTTATATCTTCCCTTACAATCTTGTATTCCTTATATTGTCTCTTTGAATCAAGTATACCTACTACTACAGTCTTACCCTTTTCTCCCCTCATAGCCTTTACAGCCTCATTCATAGTCTTTGCATCATAGTTTTGACCGTCTACTGTAGATATGATATCTCCGGATTTTATACCTGCTTTTTCGGCAGGGGTATCTTTTATAGGGCTCACTACAACTATTTCTCCATTTTTATTTGGAGCTATATACACACCTATCCCCACAAAATTACCTGCAGTATCTTCCATCATTCTTTTGAACTCTTCTTTGTTCAGATATTTGGAATATGGATCTCCAAGTTGTTCTACCATTCCCTTTTTCATACCTTCTACAAAGTCTATATTATCAGTATCCTTGTAATAAGTTTGTCTTATCAGATTTTCAAACTGCTTAATTTCCATGTATTCTTCAAAAGAAAAGCCTGAAGCTTTTACAACTAACATTCCTGCAGCAGCAAATACTGCAAGTCCTATAAAAAATCCTAAAAATACATTTATAATTCTTGATTTTGTGTTACCATTCATAATTACTCTCCTCTTAAATATGGCATTGGATCAACAAACTCTCCGTTTAATCTCACTTCAAAATGGAGATGAGGTCCTGTTGACCTTCCCGTTGAGCCCATATAAGCTACCAACTCTCCTCTTTTTACTATCTGACCTACCTGTACCGCTACAGAAGAACAGTGTCCATATAAGGTAACTATCCCGGCACCGTGGTCTATCATAACTGCGTTTCCATAAGTACCCTTAGGACCTGCATATATTACCTGTCCCTCCTCAGCCGCATATATAGGAGTACCTGCAGAGTCTGCAAAATCCACTCCGCTATGGAACATTTTTGTATTTAAAATAGGGTGTATCCTATAGCCGAACGGCGATGTGATTCGTACATTTGCCACAGGCAAACCCAATCTTCCTCCGGTATATGAACCTTGATAGTTGCTTGTCATCACCATCAGTCTTATTTCTTCTGCAAGTTGTGCAGCCTCTTGCTGTTTCAGATTTTCAAGCTCCTGCAGTTGAGCATTGTCCTTTTCCACCTTAGCAAGATTGGCTTGTTGCATGAGTTTTGCTGACTCCAAATTATCGTTTTGTATGTTATAGTCGGTTTTTAAGGTGTCAAGCACCGATTTTGACTCTTCCAAATCATCCGATATTGATACCAAGTCTTTCTTGGTATTTTCCAGATACTCTATAGCAAACTTGTCTTGGTCGACTATTTTTTTAATTACAGTATACTTTGAAAAAAAGTCCTTAACACTCTTGGAAGAAAAAATTATTTTCAGATAGTCTATATACTTAATCTTACTCATTACTCTTATTCTGGTTTTAAGCTTTGAAGTAATTTCATATATCTCTTTTTCTTTTGAGATTATCTTTTTTGTATTTTCATCTATCCTCGCTTGCGTCTTATCTATTTCCCTTTTGGTGTAATCCAGATTTGCCTGAATTATAGCTATCTCATTATCTAAAATCACTATATTTTGATTGAGGATACTCATCTTCTTGTTATTTTCTATCTTTTTTTGCTCAATTTCCTTCAACTGTTGATTTATTGCATCCAACTCGCTCTGTTTGTCTGCATAAATCAAAACTGAAAAAAAACTGATAAAAAGCAGAAAAAATATAATTTTTTTCTTTGACATTTTTTATACCTTCAAATATTTTCTCAAAGAACTTACTGATCCCAAAATACCTATTCCTATTCCTGTGAGTACAAACAGTGAAAGAAGAAGTGATGACATTGTCGCATTATCCACAATGTATTTTGAAAAAAATGCAGTTCCTGACAATATCGAATATACTTTTGAATAAGCAAAATCAGTAATCAAAAAAGCTAAAAAAGAACCGATAAATCCGAGCAAAGCCCCTTCAAGAACAAAGGGCCATCTTATAAACCAATTTGTAGCTCCAATTACCTTCATTATGTTAATCTCTCTCATCCTTGAAAAAATAGTAATCTTAATCATATTTTCTATTATCAAGAGTGAAAGTACAAACAGTACTACAATGACTGCAATACTTATTATTCCTGCTATATTTGAAATTTTAACCAACTTATCAATTGTATCTTGATAAAAAGAAATGCTTGAGACTCTTGTATCCTTTTTCAAATCTTCAACTATTAAAGCTGAATTTTTCGCATCTGTCGGATAGACAATAAACGAATTTTCACATGGGTTTTCCAAGTCTGAAAATATATCTGTCTCATAGCCAATGTTACTCTTGAAACTCTCCATTGTTTCTTCTTTACTTACAAAAACAACATCCCTGAGTTGCTGATTTTCTCTAAGCTTATTTTCAAAACTGTCCATCTGAGTTTTATCTACTTCATTTTTTAGAAAAATCTGTATGCCGCTAAATTCTTTTCTTGCTGTGAGTACAAACTTATCAAGATTTAGTATTATAAGTAAGGTAATGCCTAAAATAAGTAGTGTCAACGTCATAGAAATAATTGTCGCTATGGAAGTATTTCTGTTTCTAAAGACACTTTTAAATGTCTCTTTTATATAAAATCCTATCTTAATCATTCATATACCTTCCTCTTTGAATATCACTTACTATCCTGCCCTGTTCTATTCTTATAACTCTTTTTTGCATGGCATCAACCACTTCCTTGTCGTGAGTTGCAACTATTACTGTTGTTCCTTGCTCATTTATGGCGTTTAATAGTTTCATTATTTGAATAGAGTTTTGTAAATCAAGATTTCCTGTAGGTTCGTCCGCAATAAGAATAGGAGGTCTGTTTACTATAGCTCTTGCTATTGCCACCCTTTGCTGTTCACCGCCTGAAAGTTGATTTGGATAAGAATCTTCCTTATCTTCAAGTCCTACAAGTTGCAGTGCATATGGAACATCCTGTCTTATCTGTTTACCGGATTTCCCGAGTATCTGCATGGCAAAGGCCACATTTTCGTATACAGTTTTATTTGTCAGCAATCTGAAGTCTTGGAATATCATTCCTATCATTCTTCTATAACGAGGTAAGGTTCTACCGGATAAGGTAGAGGTATCCGTGTCATTTACAACTACCTTTCCATAAGTGGGACTAAGTTCACTTTGTAGGAGTTTTATTAATGTCGACTTACCTGCTCCTGACATCCCTACTAAAAAAACAAATTCTCCTTCATTTATGGCTAATTCTATGTTGCTTACGGCATAGGTCTCACTTTTGTCATAAATCTTGGATACATTCTCAAAATATATCAAAATAATGCCTCCAAACTGCTTTTCACAGCCTAATTTTAAAATTTACTACAATTACACTAAAAGAAAAAAATCAATTATATATATAGAAAATTATCTACATAAAATCTTACCATATCACTGCCGAATGTGCTTATTATAACTGCTGATATACACATATACGGTCCAAAAGGTATCTCCTGCCTCATCTCAAATTTCCTTCCTAAGATTCTAAATATTATTATGAAGAAAAGTCCTACAAAGAAAGAAAAAATAGAAGTAATTGCAATGTAAGGGCTTCCTATTACAAGTCCAATTACCGCATTTAAATATATATCACCCTGACCAAATGCCTCCTGCTTAAATACTATTTTACTCAAAAAGTAAATCGCAGCATATATTGCTGCTCCAATCACCGCTCCAAGTATATTGGGTACAACATCGGTTTTTTTAGATATCGCAAGTACTATAGCCAGCAAGACTCCAAAAATTTTTAATACATCATCATAGATGTAAAATGTATCCCAATCTATGAATCCTACTATTACAAGCATGGAGAAAAATATGCACATCAAAAGAAATTCCAAACTTATGGAATATTTGTAATATGCCAGCAAAAATAAAAGCCCTGTAAGTAATTCTACAAAAAAGTACCTTGGAGAGAACTTAGTTTTACAATATCTGCACTTTCCTCCCAAGAAAATATAACTAAATAGAGGAACAAGATCCAATGCTCCAAGAGTATGTTTACAAGAAAAACACATCGATCGTCCTTTTGATATAGGCATCTCGGCAGGTAGCCTATATATTACTACGTTATAAAAACTTCCAAACACTGTACCGAATAAAAAAACAATAATTCCTATAATAATTTCATAATTCATAAGTACACTCCAAATATTTATAAATTAATTTTCTTTTACATTATTGAGCTGATTGCTATTCTATAAATGAAAACCAATCAGCATTATTATATAACATAATTAAAAAGTATTCCAGCAAAATTTTAAAAAAAGTAAGAGATTTCTCCCTTACTTTTTCTTTATTTAATCGAAACTTTTCAAATATTCCAAGACATTATGAATTTTTTTACAACATTTTAATACAGATTATATTTTAGTCTAAATAATCTTTGAGTTTATTCGATTTTTTAGGTCCTCTTAATTTTCTAAGCGCCTTTGCCTCAATCTGTCTTATTCTTTCTCTGGTTACATCAAACTCCTTGCCCACTTCTTCAAGTGTCCTTGGTCTACCGTCATCAAGTCCGAATCTAAGTTTAAGCACCCTTCTTTCTCTATCAGTAAGAGTACAAAGCACCTGTTCAATCTGCTCCCTAAGCAGTGAATATGCCGCTGCTTCTGATGGAGCTTGAGCATCGTCATCCGGAATAAAATCTCCCAAATGTGAATCTTCCTCTTCTCCTATAGGAGTTTCTAAAGACACCGGCTCTTGAGCAATCTTCATTATTTCTCTTATCTTGTCCTGAGACATTCCCATTTGCTCAGCTATTTCGTCAGGTCTTGGATCTCTTCCAAGTTCCTGTACCAACTGACGATTTATCCTAATGAGCTTATTGATAGTCTCCACCATATGCACAGGTATTCTTATAGTTCTTGCCTGATCTGCAATTGCCCTTGTTATTGCCTGCCTTATCCACCAAGTAGCATAAGTTGAAAACTTAAAGCCTTTTGTATAATCAAATTTTTCAACAGCCTTAATCAATCCAAGGTTACCTTCTTGAATCAAATCCAGGAAGAGCATCCCCCTACCCACGTATCTCTTTGCTATTGATACTACAAGTCTAAGGTTTGCTTCAACTATTTTCATCTTGGCATATTCATCACCCTTTACCATAAGCTCAGACAATCTATGCTCTTCTTCCACTGTAAGTAACTGTATCTTTCCTATCTCCTTTAGATACATTCTAACAGGATCGTCAACATTATTCTTAGTCAATGAAAGCTCAAGACTTAAGAGGTCAAAGTCACCTTCACTCTTTTGCTCTCCAACTTTTGTTTCATCATTATGTGCATCCTTATCCATATCGTCTATGATATCTATACCGAAACTTGCGAATCTGTCATACATATCTTCTATTTTTTCTTTACCTATATCATAGTTATCAACCGTATTCATTATAGTGTCATAGTCTATATATCCGTCTCTTCTTCCTTTTTCTATAAGGCCTTGTACGGCTTTTTCATATTCCATGACACTTAATATATCTTCTTTATCATCATAAACTGACAAATCTGTGTTTTCGTCAAAATCTTCTATAAGTTCTTCCTCGGATAAATCTTCCAAAGAAGGCTCAATATCATCTTCCATAACCTCATCTTCAAAAAACTCGGGATCATCTTCAACAGGTTTATTTATCACTCCAATGTATTGATCAATATCGTCGTCAAAGTTATCGTCTTCAAAATCCCCATCTTTTTTTGATTTTTTTGACTTTTTCTCAAGTTTTTTATCAGAAAGCTCATCTTTAGCCTTTTTCTTTTTTGTCTTAGCTTCCTCTTTGTCCACGTTTAGTTCTTTTTTTGTTTTTTTCTTTGTCTTGTCACTATCTTTTTGATTCATCTCGTCATCATCTTTTTTCTTTGATGTTGACTTTTTCTTTTTTTCTTCCTTAGTCAAGGCAACTTCATTGCTCTTGTCCTTAGGTTTTCTTCCTCTTTTGCTCTTAGGCTTTTCTTCATTTATAATATCAATATCTATTATTTCTTTACTCACAGTTCATCCCTCTTTTTTTAAAATATAGGGTAAAATACTTAACATCTATACGTTTATTTCATAATTTATAACACAATTACCCTGACTTTAAACATCAAGCTTCAAACTTTCCTTTATTTCAGACATTTTTCTCAAAAGCTCTATCCTTTTTTTTGCATTTTCCAAAGTTTTCTCAATGTCCCTTTCATCCTTGAGCAAAATATCTATACATTCTATCTGCTTTTGTATACTTGATAACTTTACAGATTTTGCAAGTTTTCTAAGTAATTTTTCACTTTCGCTGTCAATATTTCCCATCTCATATTCAAATCTTTTGATGTAGATTTGTCTTATGTCGTCGCCTTTCAAATCCTCAGGTTCCAATATATCATCAACAAGTTTTATATACGAAGGATTTTCAATTAACATTTTTTTCAATTTTTCCTCATTAGGATTGAATGTTTTTTTAGAAACAGGCATCACTTTCTTAGGAATGTCCTGTTCTTTACGAAATACCCTCTCTCCTTGTTCATAATCTTTGAATCTTTTCGGAGAAAAGAACTCGCCGTATACCTTAACCCCGATAGCTTTAATCGAAGTATCCGTAATTTGAGAAAGTCTTTTAATTTGATACTCTTTTTCCACCTCATCCTTACAGTTAACTATCTTTTCACAGGCAAGGTCGATAAATTCCACTTTTTGAGAATGTACACTAAGATCATAGTTCAAGGATATATCATCAATTATAAAAGTCAGTGGAGAAACTGCATTTTTAATAAGGCTCATAAAATCTGAGGACTTCTTATTTGCAAAAAATTCATCCGGATCTTTATAACCTCTTATTCTTATTACATTTGCCGTTATGCCTTCTGAATCAAACATTTCCAAGGCTCTCAAAGTAGCCTTTCTTCCTGCATTGTCAGAGTCATAGCAGATAAACACCTTCTTATTTTGCCTTTTTATAACTTCTACATGCTCCTTGGCAAGAGATGTACCAAGTGAGGCTATGCCACCGGCAATACCGTTTTTTATCAGACTTATGACGTCCATATAGCCTTCAACAAGTATCAATCTTTTGGAATTATACTTATTTGCAAGATTCATACCGTAGAGTTCGTTCTTTTTCTTAAATATCATACTTTCAGGGGAGTTGAGATACTTAGGAGACTGAGCTTCACTCATAGTCCTTCCTCCGAAAGCTATGACTCTATTTCTCCTGTCAATTATAGGATACATTATTCTTCCAAAGAAAATTGAATACATCCTGTCGTTTTTTTCCCTAAAAACCATACTATGTATCATATCATCCTTAGTATATCCCAATTCTTTTAAATAATTTATCGAGTTTGAGTTCCTGTCCTCATAACCAAGGCCGAACTTTTTCATAGTTCTTTCGTCGATACCTCTGTTTAAGAGATATCTTTTTGAATTATCCATGTTATTTTGAAGATTTTGTAGATAGTATTTAGCCAAATCTACATGAAGTTTGTACATCTTCTTTTTCTCATCGAGCTCTATCTTCTCTTTTTCAGTGAAAGTATGACTTTGCTTATACGGTATATTGGCATTTTCACATAGGTATTTTACGGTTTCACCAAAACTCATATTTTCCTTTTTCATAAGAAAAGATATGACATTTCCTCCTTCTCCGCAACCGAAACACTTAAAAATTTGCTTATTTTCATTAACTACAAATGATGGAGTTTTCTCATTGTGGAAAGGACAAAGCCCCTTATAATTGTCTCCGTTTTTCTTCAAATCCACAAATTTAGATATGACATCAACTATGTTATTGGCATTTTTGACTTCTTCTACAAATCTTTCATCAAAATAATTGGAATTTTGCATTTAAACCCCTACCGTTACAAAACTATGTAAATTCATTACGATTTTTTTTTACCCAATGTTTTTAGAATTAAAACAATGTCTGTTTTTTTGCCAAAAATATGTAAAAAAAACTTTGTATACAAAAATATACAAAGACTTTTGAAAATTTTATTCTGTTTCATTAGCAAATTTAATCTGACATCTTACTAACTTTGCAAAAAATTTCTTTAAATTTAAAAAATATATTTACAAAAATTTAACCGAATTGTTTTTTTTATTGACTTTATTTTACTTTAGAAAAAAGTATGTCAACACTACAAGCGAAAGTATCATCCTATATACACCAAATACTATAAAGTCATGATTTTTAACATAATCCATAAACTTTCTTATTACTATCAGTGCAAAGACAAAGGATAATACTACCCCCAACAATATCAACATAATCTGAAACGAAGTTATAGGAGTATGTTTTACAAAAAGCTTGACTATTTTTAATGATGTGGCTCCAAGCATAGTTGGTATAGCTAAAAAGAAGGAAAACTCTGCAGACTCCACCCTTGACAAACCAAGTAACATAGCACCTATAATAGTCGCAGCTGATCTCGATGTTCCCGGTATCATAGCAAAACACTGAGCTATACCTATCATAAAAGCAGTCATATATGTCATACCTGTTATAGTGTTTCCGTTATTGATATTTCTCTTTTCTATATAGATTATCACTAAGCCCCATAAGAAAAGCATTGTTGCAACAACTTTTGCATTCATCAAATGTGCATCTATTATATCATCAAACAAAAGTCCCAGCACTGCTGCCGGAAGTGCTCCAATTATAACTTTTTTCCATATATTTAGAGTTTCTTTTTTGTGCTTTTCGTCTTTTGAAAAAGGATTTAGTTTATGAAAGTACAGTACCACAACAGCCATTATAGCCCCAAGTTGAATGATTATATTAAATATATTCGCAAAATTCTCAGGTTTTAATTTTACAAACTCATTTACTATTATCAAATGCCCCGTAGAACTTACTGGTATAAACTCCGTTAATCCCTCAACAAATGATAAAATCACTACCCTAATAATATCTGTCATTTTTCATCTCACCTTACACTGTTTTTCAATATCTTTTCAAGTTTTTTCTTTGCACGTTCAAAATCGATAAAATATGGACTTGTACATATAGTTACAATCTTTGCCTTTTCATAGCATCTTTGGATTAATCTTAACTTTTTATCCTCATCTATATAGTCCATATCAGGGCTAAAAAAATCAAGGTCTATATCCAATATGACCTCGTCATAAGAATCAATATCCTTATCCAGTTTTCCCATAGAATAAGTGGAGTCTACTATTACTACATCCTCTATAAAGCCGTTTTCTAAAAGCGGTACTATAAAGTTACCTACATTTAAAAAATAATTAGTATAGCCATATAAAATGTCGTAATCACAATAAGAGTCTTGATATATTAATTTGTGAATATTCTTGCCTTCTTTGATTTTTTTTATAGCTTGCAATAAAGTAAACTCAGGAACTCTCATATCCTTATGTTGATCAAAATGTATCATAAGGCTTTTCTTAATATAGTATCTTCCCTCAAGAAAAGCTGACAATAACTGCTCTTTTTCACAGTCTTGAAGATGTCTTCCCATGTCCCTAATGACATTTCCTGCTATAAAATAAAAGCTATGATTATGATTATCAAATATATACAGTTTCTTATCATTGTCATCACAAAAAATAAAATTCTCAATTCCCTTGATATCATACTGCTCTTTTGTTATTTTATCATACTCGCTAAATGCTGTCTTATCTGATATCTGGAGATTATTTAGAATGTAATCGACATTATAAGGAATCTTTTTTATCGGGGCTACATAGATTTCCTGATTATTCCTCTTATTATAAGAAAAAGCGTTATTCCCATATTCCCCTTTTAAATACTGACCTTTATAGAGATATTCCATAACTTTTCCAACTTTTAAGATATTTTATTTGAAAATATAAACCGATATTTTGCAAGTTGACACTGGTCTTTCCCCCCACACTCGCCTACTGGAAGTTTTGCTCGGGTTTGCCTCACTAATAGTTCTCTCGCTTTTTGCGGTAGGACTTACATCTAAAACGCACTATGCTCACTGATATATTTTATATCAGCTTACGTGGATCCCTTTGCCTGCGTCTGGCATGGACTTTCAACCACAAACCTTGCAAAATATTCTTTAAGTAGTTTATCACATCTTTAAATTTATGTAAATATTTGTAACGCTAATTTAACTTTTTATTAAATATTTTTAAAGTTAAAAGTAGTATACTTTGATAAAAATAGGATTATATTTATTGTCTGATATATATTTTTAAAAAATAGAATTTTTTATGATCTTGCTTTATATAATTATTCTACTTTTACTTTGTGAGATAATTAATATATTATTCCTACCTAAGAAAGAGGTGATATATTGTCTGATAATTCAAAAAAAACTCCGTTTATCAAAATAAACCATATTAGAAAAATATATAGAATGGGAAGTGAAAAAATAGTTGCACTTGACGATGTGTCATTGGACATAAATCGTGGTGAATTTGTATGTTTCTTGGGAAAGTCCGGGTCAGGTAAGTCTACTTTTTTGAACATGGTAGCAGGACTTGAAAAACCTACAAAAGGAGAGATAATAATAGGAGGTATACATATAGAGAAGTTAACTGAAGAGCAAATAACAATTTTCAGACAAAAAAATATAGGATTTATCTTTCAGTCTTATCAACTCATACCTTCACTTACTGCCTTGGAAAATGTGGCACTTCCTTTAGTTTTTAGAGGTATACCTGTAAAAAATGCACAAAAGGCTGCAAAAAAATGTCTTGACGATGTAGGCTTAAAGGGATACTATATGAGAAAACCAAGCCAAATGTCAGGAGGACAGCAACAAAGAGTCGGTATTGCAAGGGCACTTGTAAACAAAGCCAAGATAATATTTGCTGATGAGCCTACAGGAAACCTTGACTCTAATACTACCTTGGATGTAATGAATCTGATAGTTGGAATAAGCAAGAGAAATAATCAAACTATAATACTTGTAACTCATGACAACTCAATAGCTGACTATGCTGACAAAATAGTCGAGATAAAAGACGGAAATATAATAAATGTAATACAGAAGGAGAAGAAACATGAAGTTGAAAACTAAGATAATATGTCTTATATGTATGATAGTGTTCGTACTAAGACCAATGACCTATACAGTATCTTATGCCTCGATGGACGACGGTTCTAACCAAAGAGAAGAAGAAGAAAGAGAACGTGAAAGACAAAAAAAGGATCAGGAACAAAAGGAAAGAGATTTTAACGTTGGAGTGGATATATCAGCAAACTTTTCAGAATTAACAGCTGACACCAAAGGTAAGTTGATAGTAACTGTAAAAAATACAGGAGGAGTGCAAATAGCAAAACCAACATTAAAAGCCACACTTCCATCAGAACTTACCTTGTTGTCAAATACAAGTCCAATACAAAAATTAGACAGTGTAAAAGTATCCGGAGATCCTGTGTATGTAACATATGAGGTTCAAGTATCTAAGGATGCTAAGACAGCTAACTATCCTGTTACCTTTGAATTTACAGGAAAATATGGATATTCTGTGGATAACTATAAAGACTATACTTTTTCTAAAACTTTCTACGTAAATATAGTAAAACCTGAAAAGAAAAAGGATGAAAAACAATATAAACCTTTCAATATATACAATATAAAGCATCCTGCAATTGTAAATAAGGGTGACATTGCAAACTTAAGCTTTACCATTTCAAATCCCAACGACAAGCCTATAAGCTCAATCAAGGTAACAGTTGTACCGGATGATGGTATAGTGAACCAAAGTCAAAGCACTTTTGTAGAAAACAACTTTCCAGCAAATGGATCTAAGTCTTACACTGTAAGGTTATTTCCTAAAGATGGGGCTGAAAAGAAAAATTTCTCAATAAAAATGACAGTGGAACCAACAAACTCTACTGAAGGTGCTCCTCCGACAAGCTCAGATAATACTGAAAATGAGACACAGAAAATTCTGCCTTCTGCTACACAGTACACAGGCATATTCTACAATGCACCTCCAAAAGAGGAAGAAGATAAGAAACCGGATGGTGTAAAAAATCCTCAAATTATGATAACAAGCTACAGCTACGGAGGAAATCCTGTACAGCCTAACGGACAATTTCCTCTTTCAATGACATTTGTCAATACAAGCAAGGAAAAGACTCTAAAAAATATTAAAATATCGCTTACTGCAGATGAAGGTACCTTCATTGCTGTAGGTTCATCAAACTCTTTTTACATTGACAGTATGGGTCCATCTTCATCAGTGTCAAAGACTCTAAACTTTTCTGTAAAACCTGATGCTACTACAAAGACTGTAGGAATGAATATAGACTACTCATACGAGGATACAAAGGCAAATCCACTTACTGCTAAAGATACAATATCAATTCCTGTATTGCAAAAAACCCTATTTAGAGTAGATGATGTGGCTCAACCTCAAGATACTATGGATGGTGAACCTGTTTCTATAAGCACTACATTTTATAACCTTGGTAAAACACAGATATCAAACGTAAAAGTAACTGCTAAAGGAGATTTTACACCTTCAGGAAGTGCTAACTATTTCGTGGGAACTTTTGATCCGGGAAAAAGTGATTCTTTCTCATTTTCAGCCATGCCTAATGATCCTAAAAAAATCTCCGGAGTCATAATGTTCAGCTATGAAACACTTGACGGCAAAACAAATACTATGGAGAAAAAATTTAACTTTAAACTTAATCCTATATCAATGCCGTCTCAACCTGATGCTAATCCGCAACCACAGGAAAAATCTAATAATAATCTACCTCTTATTATAGGTGGAGTTGTTGCTTCCTTAATAATTTTGACTGTTATAATAGTTAAGGTGCGTGCAAAGAAGAAAAAACTTCAGGAGCTTGAGTTAGATGAATAAAATAGAAATTTTTAAGATGGCTTTTACGAATCTGTTTCGAAGAAAAGCAAGAAGTATACTTGCGATACTTGGTGTGTTGATAGGTACTGCATCTATCATCACCATGGTATCTATAGGTTTGGGGATGAGCAAAAACTTCAATGACGAGATGAAGAAAAATCCTGATTTGCACATTATCACAATATTTGGAGTAGGACGAAGCGGTAGCAATCCAAATAAGCCCAACAATCTCAAAATGGATGACAAGTCCGTTAAGAAAATTGCCAATATTACAGGAGTAACTAAGGTGACTCCTGTAAAACGTGTTAATACAAGGCTTATTATAGGTGACTATGTTGCTTTTACAGATATCATAGGACTTGATCCTGAATTTCTGCAAAAAAAGGGCATTAAACTTTCCAAGGGAACCTTTCTCAAATCCGGCGATAAGATGAAGATAATGGTAGGTAATCAAATCCCTGCTATGATGGAAAATTATAAGAATGGTCAATATATGCGTTACTCTCCTGATGGCAAGTACAATATTGAACTTATATCAAATAAAGTTGAGCTTACATCTGATACTGAATACAAAAAATCAAAGAACACTTATGGTTACGGCGGTAATGGAGGAGAATCAGGTAGCAGTGATACAAAACCTAAGTATGAAGTATTTAGAGTTGAAAGTATTGGTCTCATCAACAGTGAATCGGAAGAAGGATTTTCTATATATACTACTCTTGACACTATAAGAGAAATTGAAAAATCCAATTCAAAAGCAGAGGCTGATGTAGGTAGAAAAAGAGATGACCAGTATACAAATTCAAGAGAATACAGTCAATTCCTCATATATATTGAAGATGTAAATAAGGTATCGGATATTACTAATGTACTTAAAGAGGACGGATTTCAATTCTATTCAGTAATGGATGATATAAAAAGAGAACAACAAAAATTTGCCATGATACAAGGTGCTCTTGGAGGTATAGGCGGTATATCATTGCTTGTAGCGGCAATAGGTATAACTAATACCATGATAATGTCAATATATGAACGCACAAGAGAAATCGGTGTAATGAAGGTAATTGGTGCAAGCCTAAGAGATATAAAGAGTCTATTCCTGTATGAGGCTGCAATCATAGGTATGCTTGGAGGAATAATCGGCTCAACTATAAGTATAATATTATCCATCGTAGTAAATATGGTCTATCGTGGTATGAACATGAACGGAATGGGCGAAGATTCTATGATGGGTATGGCTGGTGGTTACATTGGCGGAGGAATGGCTATGGACGGTGCAAGCGAAATTGTTGAGCCCTATATTTCGTATATTCCTTTTTGGCTTATAATATTCGGCATCTTATTCTCAACCTTAATAGGCATAATAGCAGGATATATTCCTGCTAAAAAAGCAATGTCGCTTTCAGCACTTGAAAGTTTGAGAAATGAGTAGAAACGATAAAATAATATAATATGAGATTAGTGAAAAAATAAAATAATCTCTATATTCTTAAAACAATAGTATATTTAAAAAAATAAAATCCGAAGTGCTACAATTTCGGATTTTATTTTTAGGCACTATAATATCTTTGTAAGAGCTATAAAAATATAGGGAACTCTAATGACATCATATTATACTAAAATCTAATATAATAATGAATGAAATATTTTTAGTACATTTAGAATGGAACGTAAACCATATACTGTTTTTTAAAAGACATTGATGACTATTATCCATTGATTAAATAGATATTGGTATAAATTCAAAACAAAGAAATTCTAAGTAAAAAATTTATTATAATTTTTATTGAATTTTAATATAAGTAAATCCTGTCTTTACACACTAATTATTAAGTTCTGCCTCAATGCTTACTTCATAGATATCGTCTATATCAATTTTTGTAAGGTTTTTTGCAACATTCTTAAAATTTTGTATATCTTTAGTAACATAATACTGAACCTTGTAATTGTCAGTTCTATCAGACAACATATTTTTAGCTTTGAGTAGCTCTCTTGTCTCAATAGCTGTCTGCATGCCGGGATCAACTATATTCCCCTTAAAATATTTTGCAAACAAGTCTTCTACCAGTGGATAATGGGTACAGCCTAAGATGAGTGTATCTATATCGTCTGTAAATCTTCCTACCAGTTCTTTGATTATAGCATCATTTTCATCATTATACTCAAAGCCGTTTTCTATTATGTTTGCAAGGTTTGCACTACCTTCCTCGTACACCTTTATCGACTTATCATTATTTGATACCTTGTTAATATTGTTTAGATATCCATGAGTTTTTGCAGTAAACACAGTAGAACAAACACCTATCTTATTATTTTTTGTAAGTTTTAAAGCTTCTTTTGCTCCAGGTTTTATAACACCTATTATAGGCAGATAGTATCTTTCCTGTAAGTAATCAATTGCTGCCACTGTAGCAGTATTACATGCTATTACTATCGCTTTTACTTCTTTTTTCGCCAAAAAATCGACAATACAACTACATAATTTTTGCAATTCTTCCGCTGTTTTTTGACCATAAGGATTATGTCCGCTGTCTCCAAAATATATGTAGTTTTCGTTTGGCATTACTTCCACAAGTTTGTTCAAAACCGAGAATGCTCCTACTCCTGAATCAAATATACCTATAGGTCTGTTATCCATAGCAAATCATCTCCCTTTTAATTTTATAACAATCTTACCGATGCCACCACCCATAAATATTTTAGCTTATTTTTTTTATTACAAAACATCCTTTATAAGCTTTAATACTAAAATCTAATAAAATAATTGATAAAATATATTCAGCAAATTTATAATAAATCAATAAATCATATGTTTTTTTAAAATCCACTGATTAATATTATCCATAGATTAAACAGATATTAGTATAAGTTATTATAATATTTATTCCCTAAATATACATAAAAATCATTTGATTTAATGCTTAAAATGCTCAAAATCCTTAAATTTCATTAAAAATAATAAATATCTTGACTTAAATAATTTTATGTATAAACTTGGATTTTTTTGTTTTTTTGAAATCTTATTAGTTTAGATGTTCAAAAATTTAAATAGATTTTCAAAAAACAATGGCATATTTCAATAACTTTATCCGATTTCAACATCAGTATTGATTTTGTATAAGTAATACATATCCAACTTAGGACATTTCTACTCAGAGAAAAATATATTTTAAAAAAAGTATAGAATTATTAGCTCTATACTTTTTTAATATTAGATATTTATAAATTTTTCTTATGTTTAGCCGGCAAATTGCATAAATATTGTTATTACAAGCATGTTTGTAAAGTCTATCAAGAAGGCTCCAACTATTGGAAGTATGAAGAATGCTCTTGGAGCAGGTCCAAATTCTTCTTGTATTGAAGTCATATTTGCAACACCGTTTGGAGTAGCACCCATACCGAAACCGCAGTGTCCACCTGCTATAGTGGCTGCATCAAAATCCTTACCCATTATGTTAAATGTTACAAAGTATGCAAACAAGAACATTACTACTGTTTGTACGCCCAAGATTATAAGCATAGGTCCGGCAACGTCTGCAAGTTCCCAAAGTTTCAATCCTGTAAGTGCTAATGACAAGAACGCATTAAGTCCTATAGTTCCAACTATGTTTGTAGCCTTTTGGTTGATATGATAAGCACCAGTACCTTCACCTACATTCAGAATTATAGATGCTATAATCATTGAAGGAACGTAAGCAGGAAGATTAAGTTTCATAGGATCTCCTGTAGGCCCAATTATAGGTAATTGTACATTCTTAAGAGGTATAGATATAAGTGAACCTACAGCAACTGCAACTACTATTATAGCAGTAGCTCTAAATATTTCTTCAAAATTCACTTGTTCAGATTCAGATTCCATTTCCAATTTCTTATCTGTATATTCTTCACCCTTTGATTTAAGATTGTTTTTTCTTATAAGAGCAGCCCCGAGAGGTCCACCCATTAAAGATCCGACAACAAGACCAAATGTTGCCGCAGCTGCCGCAAATGTATTGGCACCTTTCAATCCCATTTCAGTAAATGTAGGGGCAAATGCTGCACCTGTACCGTGTCCACCTGTCATAGTAACAGAACCGCATATCAATCCAAGTAGAGGATTTTGGTTTAACGCCTTAGCAAGTCCCATACCCACAGCATCTTGTATTACACAAAGTACTGAAGCAACTATTAGGAAAATTATAACACCAAGTCCACCTTTTTTAATAAGTTGTATACTTGCTGTCATACCTATTGTTGTAAAGAACACCAACATGAACGGAGTTTGGAAAGTTGTGTCTATACCGAGCGAGAAATGCATTGTCTCTCTTACTATCAGATGTAGCAAGGCAAATACAACACCTCCTGCAACAGGAGCAGGTATACAAAACTTATTAAGTATTGCTATCTTCTTTTTCAACAATACACCTAAATAATAAACCAGCAATGCGACTGCAAAGCTTTGCATCAAATCAAGCTTAAGAGTTGTCATTTCGCCTGTTTCAAGATAAAGTGCATTTTGGTGAGTAGCAAGATTTAGGTCTTTTAATATTGGCCCGACATCTTTAAAGCTTTCTAATGTGATAGGATAATCCATAAGATAATTCCACCTTTCTTAAATGAAAATAAAAAAATATACACAAAAAAGCCTAACTATGTAAAGAATGTGAAAACATTTCTTACGTCTTAAATTATAATACAAAAAATTAAATATTTCAATAGAAAGTTTTTAAAAAGCCTTTAAGAAATAAAAAAACATTGAAATCAACTAATTATATTCTAATAAAAATGAAAGTTAAATTTCAATTAATCAAATATTTGGTATAAAAATTTCACAAAATTATAAATATGAATATTTTTATTTGTATTTATTACATCTTTCTCTTATTAGGAATTTAGGAAAATGTATTTTTTTACCTCTTCTTCATCTGAAAAGTGCTCTCTAACACCGTTTATAAGCTGATATTCTTCGTGCCCCTTTCCTGCAATTACAATCACATCACCTTTTTTTGACATCTCCAATGTCCTTTTTATAGCCTCAGCCCTATCAGGAAAACAGTAAGTATGTCCCTTTTTGTCAGCTGATATATGCGATACTATCTCATCTATAATTTTTTGGGGATCTTCAGTATCAGGATTGTCGGATGTAACTATAATGACATCTCCGTATTTTGAAGCTACTCTTGCCAATTCTTCTCTTCTTTTTTGGGATCTTGTACCCACTGAACCAAAAAGAACAATCAGCCTTTTCGGCTTTAACTCTTTTACTGTTTGCAATATATTTTCCAAGCTGACTTCATTATGTGCATAGTCAATTATTACTTTTATATCTTTGAAACCCTCTATAACCTGCAATCTCCCCTTCACATGTGCTTTTTCAAGACCGCTATATATACTTTGATAACTTAGTCCCAATTGTTCACAAAGAATGATTGTACAAAGTGCATTGTATACTCCGAATTTTCCAAAAGAATTAACTACATATTTTTCATCATTAAGCATAAAGTAAGTCCTCATATCGGAAATATCGCTTGGGTATATGATGTTTTTTGCCTGATAATCTGAACTTGAATCAACAGAATAAGTCTTGCAATCTGAAGTTTTTTCTATCATGGCTTTTGAATTTTCATCATCAATATTTATTATACTATGCTTACTCATTGCAAAAAGCATAGACTTACAATTTTTATAATGATCAAATGTAGGATGTTCCTTTTCACCTATATGGTCATGAGATAAATTTGTAAAAATTGCATAGTCAAATTTAATTCCATATACTCTGTTCATCATTATACCGCCTGAAGATACTTCCATTGAAAGAACTTTGACTCCATTATCTACCATCTTTCTCATATATTTTTGTATCTCATAGCTTTCAGGCGTTGTATTTACCGTTTTGAAATACTGATTTGCAAAATATATTCCGTTTGTTCCGATGACACCACAACTGATACCGGTATTGTCCAAGACTGACTTTATATAGCCTGAAACGGTAGTCTTACCCTTTGTTCCGGTTATACCTATTATAGTAAGTTTATTTGACGGATGTCCAAAGAACTCTGCTGACATAGCAGCAAGGGCAATTCTTGTATCTTCGACTAAAATAAATGTTGAATTTTGTATTATTTCAATATTTTCTTTTTCTTCCAAGAATTCTTCCCTTGAAATTACAAAGGCCCTTGCTCCATTTAAATATGCGTTTTTGATATACTTATGTCCGTCGGAAGTCATGCCTATTAGAGCAGTAAATAGAGTTTTTTCTACTGCTTTTTTGGAATCATATACAATATCTTCTATTTCCAATTCAATTTGACCTAATATTTTTTTTATTTTCAAATCCTTGATTATATCTTTTAAATTCATAATTGCTCCGTAAATTTACAACTTTATTAGTAATGATGTATAACTATATTAAATTGCCAAACAGTATACAGCTTATCATTGGTCTAAGTTATAGACCTAAGCCTTTTTAATTCTTTCTTGAAAATTTCAGGCTCTTCCACGCTAAACTCCAAATATTTCTTGGTCTTTGGATGTATGAAGCCAAGTGTTCCGGCATGTAACAGCTGTCCGTCAATTTTTTCCTTATAATTGGAATATAGTCTATCTCCAACTATGGGTCTATTTATATATCTTAGATGCACCCTTATCTGATGTGTACGCCCTGTCTTTAATATAGCCTTGGCATAGGTGTATTTATCAAAAATTTCAAGCGGAATTATCGTAGTATGAGCGTATTTTCCCTCTGATAAAACGCAGTATTTCATTCTATCCTTAGGATTTCTACCTATGTTTTGTTCTATTACAGTCTCCTCATCTATGATACCGTTGCAAATAAGAGTATATACCCTTGTCATACTATGGTCCTTGAGCTGATTTGTCAGTTCCGTTAACGAAAAGTCATTTTTAGCTACTACCAAAAGCCCTGATGTATCTTTATCTATTCTATGCACTATACCTGCTCTGTACATACCGTTTTGTAGAGAAATATTGTCTTTTAGATAGTATAAAAGTGCATTTACCAAAGTTCCTTCATGATTTCCGTTTGCAACATGCGTTACCATTCCCCTTGGCTTATTTACCACAAGTACATCTTCATCTTCATACACTATGTCCAGTTCTATGTCTTGAGGCTTTACCTCAGCTTCATTTTCTTCTTCAATATTTACATATATAGTATCGCCTGTTTTCAACTTGACACTTGGCTTTGCCTTCTTACCATTTAGACTTATATTTTCATTTTCTATAAGACTTTGTATCTTAGACCTTGACATTTCCAATTTGTTGCTTAGATAAACATCTAATCTTATTAAGTTTTCATCTTCTTGTAGGGTAAATATTTCTTCCATATTGTTCTTTCTGATTATTTAAATTTTATAAGCATTTTAAACTATTTAGCCACAGTATAATATACTATATGAGTTTTGAGTATTATTTTATGTTATACATAATCGTTAAAATATGAATTTTTCTTTGGAAAAAGAAGACTAAGCAAGGATTTCTTATCATCAGTCAATTCAATATTTTTTTCAAATATGAAGTTTTCCACATCAATATAAGCAAATACAAGCCTTGAAAAGTCATATATACTTATCTCAAAATCCTCTGTTGAAGTTGAAATATCTAAAATAAAGCCATTATCTTTATTACTTCTTATCTCAAAAACCTTGTTATTTTCATATATAATCTCATCAACAATCTTAATTTTCAGAACTTCAGCTTCAAAATCTACATCTCTTAAATTAGCATTTATCTGCTCTTGGAAAATCCTTTCAGTATTTAGTACTCTGCTCATCATAAAAGGCTTGATTTTGTATGTTATCTTATTATCTGAATTGAAATAGTAGAAAACATTTGAATTTTCATAACTATGAACAATTACTTTTTTTATCTGAGTATAGTGTGATTTTACTATTTCTATAAGTTTATCAAGGCCTGATTTTTTAAGTGAAAAAATCTCTCTTACAAAGCCGGTTTCATCCTCTTCATGCTTAGGATAAAATATCATGTAAGAGATTGGTTTGTCATCTTCATAGCATATTATTATATTCCCACCTTCAAGTTTGACTTCATCAATTATATTTTGAAAATAAGAAGCATCTCTGACAAAATATGAAGCAATATTTGAAATACATCTATTGTAAATCTCTATAAGATGCGACATCTTATTATCTTCGTAATAAACAGCTCTTAAATTTGTCTTATTAAACTTAATTCTATCTATAGGAATTTCAAGCTCCAACATATTATAGATATTAGCAAATCCATATCTTGTGTAAATATAGCTATCAATAGGCATAAGCATTGTAATATCTTCGCCCTTTTCATACAAGTCAGATAAAGTTCTACTGATTAAAATACTTGCATAACCTCCCCCTCTATGCACAGGAGAAGATGAAACTCCTACTATGTAAGAGACATTTTTTATTCCATCGTTTATCTTAAGCCTATATTTATTTGTCATAAGAGAGCTGATTACCTCGTCAGCATTCTTAATTAGATAGTTATTTTCATATTCATATCTCTTAGTAAAATAATAGTCCATATACTCATCAGTATCGTTAAAACAGTATTTCCATAGATTCTTAACCTGTGTTTTTTCGTTTTCGCTCGTTGAAATCAAAAACTCCATTTGCCCACCTTTTATTGTTCTTAATAAGAAATCAAATAGTTTAACAATTTATATTTATATTTTGAAAAGTACAAGCCTTAAAATCAGTAACAATAAAACTCAATATATACTTATTATTAAGTCATAAGACAATAATTACAACATTATATCTTTATATATGGATAATATTTATTGAGAATTTAATTGAAATATCATATGATTTAGGAACTCATTATAAATGTTTTAAATACATAGTGTACATTAAGCTATTTAATTTTAGTATTTGTATTATATAATAAATTTAAAAATACAAAATCCATAAATTTTGTACAACTAATTATACAAAATTTATGGATTTTTGACAATTTATTTATATTAAATTTCTCATCTTATTTTTAAAATCATACTTTGATTTCAAACTTCATCTTTTAACTAAACTACTTTTCAACAATAGTATATTTTTCAATCAGTTCTACAGGATTATAAGACATCTTAGCCTTTCTTAGATTTTCAAGTCCCAAGTCATCCTCCCTGTTGACAAATTTAACATCCGGAAACTCTTCACATAGAAAGATTTTATTTATGGCAGGATATAGTCCTCTTATATCAGGATTTGCCTTTTCAATATGGACACACACCATATCATCCTTTAGCATATCAGCAAAGGTAAAAGCTTCGAGTCTTCCGTCAATGTATATTCCGCCTATTTTAGTATCCTTATGTTGCTCATAATTTTTAAATATCTTTTCTACCATTTCGCTTTCTATCTCGATAGTGTCATCAATAGTTTTATTTTCAGCCCATCTTTTCATAACATCCATAGCATCACTAAACTGAGACTTTTCAGTCAGCCTCTTATACTCATATCTTCCCTCATACTCTTTAATAAATGAGTTGAAGTGATTTTTCTTGGCATGGAGTTTTCTTCCTGATAGAGTTCTGAGTTTTTCAGCATCATATACATAGTCATAGGCATCCCTTTCCTTATATATATTAAATCTGTTAGGATGTTCTTCCTCAATAAACTTTGCATACTCTTCAGGTACTGCACGCATTACTATTTTGCTTGAATTAAAACACCTTTGAAAGATTTTTTCAAGCTCTATCAAGTCTCTCTCCCATCTTTTCTTCTTGGAAACAGGTACTATAGAAAAATATCCCTTATCATCATGACCAAAAACATACATAGTGTCATCTTTTTCCATAACATGAGTGTTATAGATATGTTGCCACATATAAAGTGTCATAAAACTATATTCACAAGCCTTATAATCTACAAGGTCAAAATAACTTTTCATCATTTTTTTCTGTGATAAGTCAATTACTTGATAATCACATAAGCAATCTGATTTAAAAATAAAAATCCCCCCAAAGTCTATACAAAGCTATAACAATGTATAAAGAAGCTAATCTATATATTTCAACACTGATACAAGTATCATAAACAAAAAATTACTTAACCTTGTAAAACAAGAGAACTTATCAGTATTATATAAATATTCTAAAATAACGTTACAGTTGATACCCTCTTTTTTAAATAATAGTCATAAATTTTCTTAACTTTTTTGAATTTTTTTAAAAATAAGACGATATTTTAAAATAATAGGGGTATAAACTCCCTATCGTTGTTTTAAAATGGAAAAATTATTGATAAAAGCAAGAGGATAGAAAATGATAATCCAAACACACAGATTGATAGGCGAAAACATCTTCAAATCAGTAAATCTAAATATGGGATTCGAACTTGACAGAAAAAATATAATAATAGGTTCAGTTTTACCTGACGTAGTACCAAAATATATGAGACAAAAACACTTTTTTCAGTATCATACGATTATATCTTAAATAAAATTCAAGAGCTTTATATGGACAGCAACAAAATAAGCATTAAAGAATTTTCTCTAAGATTGGGTATAATAACTCACTATATTTCAGATTTTTTCTGCACTCCACATAATGACAGAGAGTATTATAAAAACCACTTTATAGAACATATGCAATTTGAATCTAAGCTGCATTTATTATTCGCAAAAGAGAAAAGTGCAAAAAAAATTGACATACCTTCAGTCGATAGATTTAACTATGAAAGTGTAAAGGCCTTGATTGACAAATTACATGAGGATTATGAAAAAAGAGGCGTATCTTACGAAAATGACTTTGTAAGTACTATAGAGGCAGTCAATATGCTTTCTTGCATGTTGATTTCTCATTGTATAGCTAAGAATATAGTTCATTCACCGGCATAAAAAAATTTGGGCTGTTAAAAAATGAAATTTCATTTTCTAACAGCCCTTTTTATATGCAAACTTTTATACATTAATGTGATAATCTGTATTTTGCACAATAATTGATTATAACATCATGCATATATTAATTATGCTATTAATATATGCATATATCATTACAAATTCAGAAGATACTGATATTTAACCGTTTTTAGTCTAATATTCGTACTGTAAGTTTTGCATCACATTTTTTGAACTATATAAGTTTTTTTGCTTCCTCTATTGCTCTATCATAATCTACATGATTTGTTACTTCACTTACATATTCCACGTATCTTATAGTGTCATCCTTATCTATTACCACTATGCCTCTTGCAAGAAGTTTTAATTCATCTATCAAAAATCCGTACTTTAATCCGAATTCTCTTTCTTTGTAGTCAGAAGCAACTACTATGTTCTTGATGTCTTTTGCTGCGCAAAATCTGCTCATTGCAAAAGGAAGATCCTCACTTACAGTTATTATTACAACGTCATCAAGTTTAGAAGCTCTTTGATTAAAGTCTATAGTTTGTAATTCACATACTCCTGTATCCAAAGAAGGAACTACTGATATTATTCTTACCTTTCCGGCAGAATCAGACAAACTGTATGGTAGTAAGTCTTGTGTAGTAAGTGTAAAGTTTTCAGCCTTTTCTCCAACCTTAGCTTGTTTTCCAAGCAAAGTCATTGGTGTGCCCGCAAATGTAACGTTAATTGTATTCTTATCCATTGATGTCTCCTTAAATTCAAATTAATTATCAATAAGTAAGATATACTCAATTTTTGGAATTTAAAACAATATTTTATTTCTTATAGTATGAGACTTGCTATATTTTTAGCTGAATTTTCCTTACGATTTTTCCTCATAGCCTCTTTCATCACCTGCAACCTGCTCTTATCTTTCATCAGAGTTTTTACAAGCAAACTCACCGTATAATATCTACTCGAATAAAGTCCCATTTGATTGTTTACAACAAAATCCTTATTTCCTTCTTCCTGCCCCGGAATAAAAAAAGGTATTATCATAGGCAGTCCTTTTTGAACACATTCAGTAACTGTAAGTCCACCAGGTTTTGTCACTATGATATCGGAAGACTGATAGTATTTTTCTATTTCATCAGTAAATCCTACTATTTTCACCCTATCGCTCTTATTAGTCTCTTTTACCTTGCGTTCAAGCTTCTCTTTCAATGACTCGTTTCTTCCGCAAATTATTATTATATTTATATCATCGACCTTGAGCAGTTGTTTGTAAACTGATTTGATGTCTCCAGCTCCAAAGCTTCCACCTACCACCAATACTGTAAATCTATCATCTATCTCGTTTTTTCTTTTGAACTCTTCAATATCTTTTTCACTATAGTCTTTCATATCTGTAGGTATGCCAAAAGGGAATATCTTTTCACTGCTTATTCCTGCATTTTCAAGCATAGTTACAGTATCTTCATGTGCTACTATATACTTGTCTATTTCCTTAGTAACATGAGCCAAGTGTACAGTGTAGTCAGTAATCAGAGAATAAATAGGAATATCAATTTTTTCTTTTTCCTTAAGTCTTGACACTGCAATGCCTGTAAAAGGGTGGGTTGAGATTATATGAGTTATTTTGTCATTTTCTATCTTTTTTCTTATCGTCATTTCCATATAGGTAATAATAAAATTATAATCGAACGTCTTTCTCATTATCTTTTTGTCAGCTACATCGTAGACTTTACCATAGACCTTAGGTATATATTGTGCTGACTTTTCATACCCTCCTGATACAAATACATCCAGAACCTTTCCCACTGTACCTACATCTTTTAAGGCATCAACTATCTCATTGTCAATCCCCATAAGATTTAATTCATTTTGTATAACCTTTGATGCCTTGTTATGTCCACCACCGGTTGAGACTGTAAGTATCATAACTTTTTTTTCCATAAAAACTCCCTAATAAAAAAACTGCTATTATTATTTTAAAAATTAATTTTTTGTGTTAAAATTGTTTTGATATCCATATTGTAAATATTAAGGTGTATTTTACCATTATTTTATAAAATAGTCAAAAAAGTAAAATGTCAAAATATCGGGGGTTAAATTGAATAACTTTTTTAAAAATAGAGATTATAGAAAAATGATACTTTTCATCTTTATCTGTCTGTTACTACACAAGTTCATAGAAAATTACGCTTTTTTCTTTAAATATGTAGAAAAACTTTTAGATACTCTTACTCCATTTTTTTGGGGTATTGGTTTTGCTTATATACTCAATCCTCTGATGATTTTTATAGAGAAAAAAAATAAGAAGATAAACAGAGTGGTATCTCTGCTTTTAGTATATATTATTTTCTTTGGTCTATTGACAGTATTTGCTCTGTTTGTAATACCTATAATAACTCAAAATATTAAAGATTTATATGATAAATCATCCACTTTTCCCAAAATAATCTATGAATATATTGAAAAAATTCCAAATAAAGATCTCTTGCTTGGAATATCAGGTATAGAGCAGTTAATTGAAGAAAATAGTAGTAATATCACCAAGTGGCTAATCAACTTTTCAAACGGTACACTTAGTTCCATATTAGGCACTGCCTTCAGTTTCACTTCAAAATTGTTGAACTTTGTACTTGGACTTTTCGTATCAATATATTTCTTATATGAAAAGGAAAAGCTCATTGACTATATGAAAAAAGTAATTAGAGCTTTTTCAAAGAAGGAAAAGGCCGATTTAATTATAGATTATTTTTCCAAGGTAAATTCATATTTTTACAACTTCCTTGTTGGAAAATTGATTGATTCTACTATAATAGGAATACTATGTTACATCGGAATGTCTATTTTGAAACTAAGATATGCTCTCTTGCTTAGTATAATAGTCGGCGTATTAAATATGATTCCTTATTTCGGACCTTTTATGGGCGCAGTTCCTGCTGTCATTATCACTTTGATTTACAGCCCTATACAGGCACTGTGGACGGCACTATTCATACTTGTATTGCAACAGTTTGACGGTTGGTACCTCGGTCCAAAGATACTTGGAGATACTGTTGGAGCAAAACCGCTTTTTATAATCTTTTCCATCTTAGTTGGAGGAAGTTTCGCAGGACCTCTTGGTATGTTATTGGCAGTACCACTATTTAAGAGTTTATTTATGCTTTGGGATACATTTTTAGACGTAAGGACTAAAAAAATGTTCGAAGAAAATGGAATTTAGTCATTTATAAGATTTTTTTAATAACTTTAGTTTATAATAAATATACCATTTAGTGAAAAATCAAAGAGTTAATCTTTGATTTTTTGCTAAGTACCTTTTTAAACAGCTGTATTTAAAAACTATGTTAGTTTAGTTAAGGAGATTATTTAATATGAAAAGAAAAATTTTAGCCTTTGTTATGTGTATGCTATTGACTACAACTGCCTTAACAGCTTGCGGTTCCAAAAAGGATGATAATCCTGCTCCTAAAACAGATACTATTGTTCAACCTGATAAAGACTCTGATTCAGATAAGTCTTCCGACAATAAGGATTCATCTGATTCAAACGGCAAGACAGAAGAAGAAAATCAAATCGGACAAGGAATAAATGGAGATATTCCTTCTCCAAGTTATACTTATGAGGATATTGTAAATGGTCCTGTAGGTATATGCCCTGCTCCTCATCAAAAGAAAGGTTATTCTGTTAGTCAATGGGTTAATATCACAAATGAGTGGAGAAGTAATATGCAATCAGAAGTAGCAAAAATAGAAAAACATCTGACTGATGATGCTACAGATGAGGAAATAGATCATTTTTTCAATCAGCTACTATATATTGTCGGTTCTGACTACCCGGCTATCGAAGAGATTAATCGCTTTGGTTATGTTATTTTCAAAAAAGATATGAAAGACCCTTTCACAGGTGAAAAAGTCAATGAAAATAAACAGGTAAATGTTGAAATTGTACTTGACGCATCAGGCTCTATGGCAAAGCAAATTAACGGTCAAAGCATGATGAATATAGCTAAAAACTCTATCACTGAAGTCTTGAAACATCTACCGAAAAATGCTAAGGTAGGTTTGAGAGTATTTGGTCACAAGGGCAATAATACCGATTCAGGAAAAACTGAGTCTTGCTCTGCAAATGAGCTTATTCATCCTATAGAAACATTAAATACTTCCGCTATAATCAAAGCTCTATCATCTGTAGAGGCTACAGGATGGACTTCAATAGCTGACTCTATCAAAAATGGCGGAGAAGACCTAAGTAAGTTTAAAGAAGAAGGTGCTGTAAATATCCTATACATTGTTACAGATGGTATAGAAACTTGTGGTGGTGACCCTATAGAAGCTGCACAAACACTAAAAAATAGTGGAACAAATGTAGTCTTGGGAATCATAGGCTTTAACGTAAATGCTACTCAAGATGCAGTGCTTAAAAAAATAGCTGAGGCTGGTGGAGGTCATTATGCTAATGCAAATGATGCAGGTACCTTGACTTCTGAGCTTTACAAAATTACTGAAGTTAGCAACAATACCTATAACTGGGAGCCTTTTACACAAGTTAATTTAAATTTATTAACATCATGGCATAATTCTTGTCTTTTATATAATAAAATGGCATTTTCAGGATCTGAGATAGATGAACATTCAGCCTTATCAGATGCGGTCCGTTATGCAAAAAATGAGAAAATTATTTCTGATGGAGTATATAAAAAGCTACAAGCAAAGATTGAAGAAAGACGAGATAAGATAAAACAAATCTTAGGAGAAGAATATGCAAAACGTGAAGCCGAATCTAAAAAATATTTAGACGATGTGAAGTCTCGAAAAGGTGAACAAATTGCTCTTTTCACAACGACAAGTCGTGTAAATCCTCACAGTGATTACTATGTAGGTGCTAGAGGAATTGGTGGAAATATAGAAGATTCAAAAAAAGACGGAGAAAAATTGAATGCTGATAAGGAAGAGAGCATGAAAAATGACAAGAAGTAAGATTCTTTCATATCTTATAGTTCTAAGCATATTCGTCTTAACATTGACTGCTTGCAATAAGCAAGATATAAGTAAAGAGAATATACAAAAAGTTGAAATAATAAGTAATAACACTGAAAATAGCAAAGAATTATCCGCTTTGGATTTTTCGCTTAAAGATCAATATGGTAATTCTCACAGTCTTTCCAAGTATAAGGGAAAGACTGTGCTATTGATATTTTGGGCTACATGGTGTCCTGATTGCTTGGAAGAATTGCCGGATATAGAAAGACTTTACAAAGAATATCAACAAGAAAAAAATGAAGATATAGTTATTTTAGGGATAAACACTCCTAATCGTGAGATAGAAACTGATATAAAAGGAATTACCGCTTTTATGCAGAAAAATAACTATACATTTCCTTCTCTTATGGATGAAGACGGCAAAGTTTTTGAATCTTATGATATTCGTACCTACCCTACTACTTATTTTATTGACAAGGACGGTAAAATAAGAGAGTGAATTAAAGAAATAATGCATTATGATGATATGAAAAAGAGCATAGAGATGTCTTTTAATAAGTAAAAATCAAAAAAACATAACATTATTGTATTTTCTTTGAAGTAAATGATATGATGGAATATGATTTAAAAATTGAATATAATAATATGGAAATATTATGTCAGATAAAAGTATGGTATTAAAAAAGCCTATAATTTACAAAATAATAACTTATGTGTTGATACTAATTATTTCATTTATTTTCTTTTGCGCTTTGGGAAATGATAAAAGAAAACAAGCTGTTAAGAAAGATGTGAAAAATCACAATATGATATATGGATTAACCATAGATGATGCATGGTACGACACTACTGAATTAGAAGATGTACTACAGGGTCTAAAAAACCTGAAAATAAAGCCAACCGTAAGAATAGTTATGTCAAAAGAAATAGAGCCATCAGAATATGTTAAACTTTTTAAAAGCATAAAAGCGTATGCAGATATAATGGCATGCCCTGTCGATTCTTTTGAAATGAAAAATTTTAAAGACCAAAAAAGCTATCTTCAAAGGTTTAAAGATTCTTATAAGCACTTGTCTCAATATGTAAGCATTTGGGAAGTTGGAAATGAAATTAACGGAACAGAATGGATAAATCAAAGGCCTGAACTTATTATTGACAAAATATCTTCAGCATCAAATTTCATTAAAAGTAAGGGCGGAAAAATCTCATTAACTTTATATTGCACTGATTCGCCACAAAAAGATATGATAGATTGGACGAAGAAGTATGTTCCTAAAGAAATAGCAGATTCTGTAGATTACTGTTTTGTAAGTTATTATGAAGACGATAATAATGCTTATGTTCCCCAATGGAAAAGTATATTTAAGAGCCTTGGAGAGATTTTCCCATCAGCTTCTCTTGGTATAGGAGAATGTGGTAATATAGCAAAAAATGCAAGTGAAAAGAGTAAAATTGAAATGGCTGAAAAATATTACAGCATGCCTAAATATCATAAGCGATTTATTGGAGGATATTTTTGGTGGAATTGGGTGGAGGATTGTATACCACATCGAAATAATAAAGTATATGAAACAATTAGAAAATATGGTCAATTCAATAATTAAAATTTCGATTTATCATATTATTGTTATTTGAAAACCATGCTTACAGTTCTAAGCAACTTTGAAATTTTTCTTATAACTCAACTTCCTCCATAAATTGGATAAAAATAAGATAAAAAATATGTTCTACATGCATCAAAGCTTATGAAAGACATATCAACAAAGGAAAAATATTCAATGGAACAACTTTTAAATGCGATAAATTGAAGCTATCTATAAAAATATTTCATTTAACTAACAAAATTATCACAAAAATATTACTTTTTTATTAAAAAATAAAAGCTCTTATTGACTTTTCTTTCAGCAAATATTATAATGGTACCAAGTTAAGTATAATCTGTTCTTAACTCGTATTTATTGATGTTTATTATGATATTTGTGATGAAAAGGAGGTCTGTTATGACAAGAAGAGTTTTTACCTTTTTACCTGTCTTTGCTCTGCTCTTTATCTTTACTTCAAATGTTTTCGCATTGGAGCTTACACCTGCTCAAATAGCTGAGATAAAAGACAAAATAAGAAAAGAGGCTGCAATTCAGGAACCTGAAAGAGATATCAAAGAAGTTAATGAAAATATGGATGATTTTATCTCAGTCTATAAGATGTACAAAGAAGATCATCCTGAAATGTCTGAAAAGGAGCTTATTGAAGAGTCTACATCAAATATCCTATCTAAGTTGGACTTTGTTGTAGATGATGAAGAATATAATCGTGCAACAGCTGTAACTTCCCATTCCAATGAACCCGACGGATATGAATATATCGCAATTTATATAAACGAAAATTTAAATCCGGATTATGATGCTACCGGTGATGGCACTGCTGAGAGAAATGTCGCTATATTAAAAGAAAATATGGATAAGCTACCTGAAGATATAAAAGACTATGCCTTATTTTATATTGAAGATATTGAGTTAAATATAAAGATGAGTGAGCTTGAAGAAGAAAGCGATTTTAGAAAAAAGACAGAATTACGCACATCAACTGTAGATAAAAAGAAAGAGAAAGAAAATGCACTGAAGGCTGTAGCTTATTCAAAACAATACTGGAAGGATTATAATAAAAATTATCCTGTATGGAAGAATGCAGATTGTGCAAACTTTATTTCACAATGTCTATTTGCCGGTAAAAAAGAGATGAGAAATAAATCTAAGGATATAGGGAGTAGTATTAATTGGTTTTCTTTTGGGAATAAAGCCAATACTAATAAAGTTTCATCAACTTGGAGAGGTGCTAATATGTTTAAGTGGCACTGGAATGCTAGGTCATATGACTATAAGGACTTTGACTTAAGCAAAAAAGGTGCTGTCTCAGAAGTATATGAATATGCTCAACTTGGCTCACCTGTTTCGTTTATTGATAATGATAAAACTTCAACAGCTACCCATACATTGATAATAGTAGAACTTAAAAAAAATAAGTTTACAGGCTTAAAAAATGTAGGAATGAGAAATCATTCCGGACGTGAAGATGATAAAATTACAGGCATACGTTGGCTCAGTACTGTAGGCTCAAGAAAAATAAGAGTTTACAAGGTCTATAATTATTAAACAATTTTTCCTATTATAAAAATTCATTAAATATTTACAATTCATATTTTAATAAATATGTCTAAATACACAACATGTTTTATCATAAAATTGCTGATATAGCGATTGTTATATCAGCAATTTTTTTATACTAAAAAACTTTTAAATTAGCATGTAAGTATTTTGATTATAGAGTTTGTACAATTTGAATACAAATTGCAATATAAAATATTTTACTTGACTTTTTAAAAGGAGCTTGGTATTACAACATAAAATCATTATCCGTTATTACAACTAATATAAAGAGAAATCTCAAAGTAGCTCATCCACTTTGATTTTACATCAATCTTAATTTTCAAATCATCAGCCAAATGCTTTGCAAGATATAATCCCATTCCTGTAGATTTCTTTCTTATATCTCCTGAGTCTCCTGTAAATCCCTTTTCAAATATATGATTGATATCACAGTCCTTGACACCGCAGCCATTGTCTGTAAACTTGAGCATTGTATAGTTGTCTTGCTTTTCAATCACTATTTCAAGTCTTGGGCTATCACCTGCATACTTTATAGTATTACTTAGTATTTGTGCTATTATAAACTCAAAGCCTCTTTTGTCACTGTAGATATTTGTGTTCAAATCTCTTATCTTAATATCGAAATTTTTCTCTCTCAGTAGTGGCATATAGTCTTCCAAAATCTCTTTGATACTTTCAGTCACATTGAAGTCTTCAAAGAGGAAGTCTCTTTTTTCTCCCCTTATTCTATAATAGTATAGAATCTGAGCAAGTTTATCCCCTATCTGATTTCTTATATAGTCTAATTTGAATTTTACATCCCCTGTTAGACTTTCTTGATTATTGTCCAATATCATAGTAAGTAGAGAAAGTGATACCTTCATTTCATGAGCCCATATCTCTACATAGTCTTCATAGTCACTTAGTTTCATGCTCTCTGCTTTTATCTGGGCTTGCATTTTTTCAACAGAGCTTATTATCATATCTACAGTTTTTTTATGTGTGTCTCCGTATGCACTTAATAATCCTCGCTTTGAGTCTTCATCAAGTCTTGAAAGAAATATGGCAAATGCCCTTTCTCTTTTTATCTCAAGTCTTATCAGTATATAACAGCTTAATCCTATGGCAATAACAGTAAATAAAGTCATCAAGGCAAGCATTGAATAAAATGCTCTCACATCAGCTATCCACAGCAAGATAGCACTAAATACTTCAATCCCGAAAATTATTAACAGCCAAGGGATGTACTGTCTAAGATAGTTGAGCTTGTTTTTCATAAATCTTCACCTTTGACCAATTTATAGCCAAGTCCCCTTACCGTTTCTATCTTATGCGACATCTGAGCATCACTCATAGCCTTTTTTAGCCTTGTCATATTGACCTGTAGAGCATTTTCATCTATGAACTCACTTGTGCCCCACAGTTTTTGACTCAGCTCCTCTTTAGATACTATGTCCCTATCTGATGTCAAGAATGTCTCCAACAGCTTGCCCTGATTTTGGGGCAATACTACTGAACTGCCGTTTACATAGAGGGTATAGGTGTTTTTGTCAAGGAGAAAATTGTCTCTCTCCAACAAATTCGCCCTACCCTCGTACCTCTTGAGTACATTTTCTATACGAGCAAGTAGTTTTTCCCGTCTGAAAGGCTTGGTAAGATACTCGTCTGCTCCTAATTTAAGTGAGTAAATCTCATCACTAAGTTTATCACGTGAAGTCAAAACAAGGATAGGACAAGAACTTTTCGACTTAACATCTCTGCAAATCTGAAATCCGCTTTCTCCAGGCAAATTCAGATCAAGCAAAATAAGGTCTGTTTCAAAATCCAAGATTTGCCTTGTGGTATTGTTAAACGAAACTATCACATCAACCTTATATCCTGATTTTTTCAACATCAAAGCAAGCTCATCTCTTATCAAAACCTCGTCTTCAACTATCAATACACGTTTCATACGGACACATCCCTTTATCTTTTCTAATCTATTCTTCTCTTTTGGGCTCCATCAATGTCATCAAAAAGCTGTTTCCGCTTTTTTTGACTACATGGATGTAAATAAATTCAAACAGTATAAGCAAGGTAAGAGGAAGCAGGCTAATTATAATTAAACGGCCTATATCCTCCCTCACACTCGAAGGTAAAGTGGCTTTAAATAGCGATAGAACACCGAAAAAGCTGTTTATCACCGCAACAAAAATCGCCAATCCAAAGAAGTTGTTTATCTGTTTTTGTGATGACTTACATATTACATCGTAGGTAGCTCCAAGATACACAAGGGTCTGATACCTCTTGTATGACGTTCTTTGGCTCATAAGGAACAATACCCCGATTATGGTATTAGCCACTACTAAAAATACTATTGACAAATAAATTGTGATATAACTTGCTGATATGATGTGAATCAACTGCCTTCCTATATTTTGTATATAGCTTTCATATTTAAGACTTGTCTTGTCAAGCTCTTGATTGATATCCATAATGACTCTCATCAAGCCTTGTTCTTTTACTTTCTTTACATCCAAGACTCCGTTTACATAATTAAAATCATTTCCCTTTGTCAAAGAATCAAACACTTCGTCATTTACAACAATAGCATAGGAAAGAGTTATTGCACGATCAGTTACTATAGGTAGATACTGCACATCTCCTACAAGTTTTAAGTTCTTATCTGCTACTTTTACCTTGGGATTTGACTTTAATATCTTGTTAATCACATTCTTATCAAGTAAAAAGCCTGCCCCAATATATAAATTTGCTTCATCATTTCCCAGTTTTTCCGGAGGAAGATTTGCCAATTTTCTTATCTTGTTATACCCGCTAAGTGAAATCAGATGACAGCTTTCACGTCCTTTAAAATTACTCAGTAATATCTCAATTTCTCTACTTTTTTCTTCCTTTTCAAGAGCGAAAATCAGCTCTTTAAATAAGAAGGCTTCTTCTCCTGTTTGTCCTAATCTTATATCAAACAAGTCTGTAAAATATGAGTTTAGATTGTTTTCTTTTAATTCAGCTCTTACCGATTCTTTGTTAAACACTTTGTTTTCACTGTAATTGATAAAGGTATAGTCCATTATATGAGGTGTATCCTTTGTAGTCCCCACATATGTGGCAACCCCAACTGAAAACAGACTAAGAGATACAAAAATAAGTAATGAACAAAGTGCTATAATAGTCGAACGATTGATGACTATCTCCTGTATCTGTCTGAAATTAAAGCTATGCAGTCTTTTGGAAGTTCTCATTTTTATAAAGAACTCTAAGATTAGCCTCATTCCGTAAAATATCAGTACAGTGCCTGCTGTTCCAAGTGCAACTGTAATCATCATCTGAGCAAAGTCTTCCCATGCCCATTTTGTAATACCGTAATAGTATGCCTTTGCAAGCATTATTAGCCCTATGAGCAGTGAAAAAATGTAGACAAATTTACTATGTTGTTTTTTTACAGCTATAGGCTTATAGTTTAGCAAGTCACCTATCTCTTTTCTTAGAGTTTTTATAGTTATTATAACTGTAGCAAGTGATTTTACCGTCAAAAATCCTATAACTGTAAATAAAATTGCACTAAAGGATAAAGAAAATCTATGCCCTATAATACCCATGCCTATAACTTTGGATGTAACAAGACTTATCAACTCTGACAACATGATGGCAACAGGAAGACCTATTGCAAGTGCCAGCAAGTCATTGCGCATATCTTCAAGATAGAGCATTAAAAACAGTTTTCTTTTTTTCACGCCCAAGGTCATATACATTCCTAATTCATGTTTTCTATTATCCATCTTGATACTGCTTGAAAAGTATACCAGGACAAATAAGATAATCAAGGTAGTAATATATAAAACAGGTATTATACTAAGCAGTCTTTGTACAGCATCGCTTTCCATTTTTGACAAAAATATCATGACATCTTGATTTGACACTGATAAGATGATGTAAAAAGCAATGACTGAAATAAGCATTGAAGAAAAATATAGTGCATTGTCTTTTTTATTTCTCCTGCTGTTTGCACCTACAAGCTTAAAAAACATCCCTTTCACCTCCTGAAAGTGTAGACATCAACTTTAATATTCTATGATAAAAGTCCTCTTGGCTCTCAGTTTGAAAATCTCTTCTTATTTCGTGAAATAACTTACCGTCTTGGATGAATAGTATTCTATTGCAATAACTTGCCGCCTTAATATCATGTGTAACCATAAGAATAGTCGTTTCTTCCTTTTGATTAAGCTCTGAGAGTTTTTGCATTAAGATATTTGCATTTTTTGAGTCCAATGCTCCTGTAGGCTCATCTGCAAATACTATCTGCGGATCCAATATCAATGAACGTGCTGCAGACACCCTCTGCTTTTGACCTCCTGACATCTGAGATGGGAATTTGTCAAGTACATCCTTGATATCCAAATACTCTACAAGCATCATCAATCTTTTCATACTTTCTCTTTCTGAAACATCGTGCAGTGAAAGCGGAAGCAATATATTTTCTCTTCCTGTCAAGTTCTCCAAAAGTTCAAAATTTTGAAATAGATAGCCTATTTTTCTACCTCTGTAATTTGAGAGCTCATCTCCTTTCAGTTTGCTTATATCCTCATCCATCATCTTGATTATACCCTCTGTAGGACTTATGATAGTCGCAAGGCAGTTGAGCAGAGTAGTCTTGCCTGAGCCGCTGCTTCCCATTATACCGAGAAACTCTCCTTTTAGCACCTGAAAGGAAATGTTGTCCAATGCCTTTGTTAGATTTGATTCACTTCCATAATATTTTTTAAGTGACTCAACCTTTAGTACTGTTTCCATAATTATAACCCCCTATTCCTATAATACAATATATTGTTTTTATGTATTAATTTACACTTTTATTTTTCTTAAGAAGATTGTACTATATTTTTAACATAAATAACACTTACGGATTATGTAAGTTTTTTTATTTAGAAATTGCTATAATTTCTTGGATATGCTATAATGAATTTGATTTATTTTTAAATTATATTTCATCTTATATCAAAAATATTTAAAATTCAAATTATAAAATGATGATATTTTTCTTAGCTATAGAATAATATCATTAATTTTTCTTCTAATGCAAGTTGCACTGATATTATTTCCTACTATTTGTGTAAATTTTATTGATAAATTATTGTAGGGCTTTTCTTTACTTATAATAATTTTTAAATTTTCAAAAATATTAACAGTGGATAAACTATCTGCAACATTGTTAAATTCTATAAATGAAGAACAATTTATTGATGAGTTTTATTAATTCATTGATTTTTATACTAATCACCATTTATACTGCCAAGATTATTGTTTTAGCAAATTATTCGTTTTGCAGATTATCAATAATTAATATTACAAGGCTTTTTGATGGGTTTTTAGTATTATTTGAATTTGTATAAGGTGATTTTTTAATGACTTGACTGTATTTCAAAGGAGTGGTGAGAAAGTCATGGTAGACCCGTATCCTAAACCGAACGGAAGTGGGAAAAAATTGAATTATAAAAGTGCATAGAAAATACCGTACATCTTTTTTGTCGGCATTTTTTGTGTGCCGAGAAAAAGGAGGTAAAAATGGAAAAAATTCTAAAACTTATTCAAGAAGGCAATAAGGTAGAAGCAAGAAATGAATTGCTCAAATACAATGTTGTAGACATTGCAGAGTTTTTTGATACAATACATGGCAACGACCTTATAATATTATTCCGCATACTACCAAAGGATATTGCGGCAGAAGTATTCTCATATATGAATCCTGACGGACAAAAATACATCGTTGAAATAATGAGCGATAAGGAAATAGAGGGAATGCTCCCAAATATCTTCATGGACGACATCGTGGACTTCATAGAAGAAATGCCTGCAAATGTTGTGAAAAAAGTGCTTAAAAACACAACTCCTGACAGACGAAAGCTGATTAACAGACTTTTAAGCTATCCGGAATTTTCAGCCGGAAGTATAATGACGACAGAGTTTGTAGACTTGAAGAAAGAATTGACGGTAAAGCAGGCAATAGAAAGGATTCGTCATATAGGATTCGACAGAGAAACTATCAATACCATGTATGTCATAGATGACAACAGAAGACTCGAGGGAATAATAGAAATAAGAAAACTGTTGTTGACTAATGAAAGTGCCCTTGTAAGCTCTCTTATGGATGTCAACTATGTATATATAAAAACTATTGACGATCAGGAAGATGTAGCTGCTCTTTTCAAAAAATACGGATATCTGTCAATGCCAGTCGTAGATAACGAACATCGCTTGGTAGGTATAATAACTGTCGATGACGTCTTGGAAGTAATCGAAGAGGAAAATGAAGAGGACTTTGCAAAGATGAACGCCCTTGCTCCGTCTGACGAAGAATATCTATCAAGCAGTGTAGTCGACCTTGCAAAAAAAAGGATATACTGGCTCTTATTTTTGATGATATCAGCCACTTTTACAGGAATAATCATAAGACGTTATGAAGAAGTGCTTAACTCGGTGGTTATATTGGCATCCTTTATACCTATGCTGATGGATACAGGCGGAAATGCCGGCTCACAGGCATCTACTCTTATCATAAGAGGGCTTGCTCTTGGAGAATTACAGCTTAGAGATTTTGCGAAGATAATATGGAAAGAATTTCGCATAAGCCTTTTGGTAGGCGTTATACTATCATCTATCAACTTCTTAAGATTGTATTTCTTTGAAAAAATGTCACTAAATGTATCGCTTACAGTTTGTATAAGTATGTTGCTGATTGTAATACTTGCAAAAGTCATTGGCGGAGTATTGCCGCTACTTGCAAAAAGGCTCAAGATGGACCCTGCTATTATGGCAGGACCGCTTATAACTACAGTAGTAGATACCTTTGCACTTGTAATATATTTCAATATAGCATCACAATTGGTGCTATCATAGTAAGTATTATAAAGAGTCGAATTTTACTTCGACTCTTTTTTTATAAAATTTAAATTTCCATGAATAACTTGTAAAATTGATACTAATCACTATTTATAATGTCAAATATTCAAATTTATTTAAAGTATAATTTTTGTTATTTCAAACAATTTATCTTTAATATATTTTTATGACTGTTAATTGCTTTTTAATATAAATTTCTTGCTGTAAATTTTTTAATTTAAAGGAAAACGTAATTTATTATCAAGAGAATAATTTCAAACCCGTATCAGATTGTAGTATAATCAAACAATTCATATAATCCTTAAATTTGACTTTATTAATATTTTGTGATATACTTAATTTAGTCTTTACAAGATAGAAGTATATTTTTCTATTTTATAGGATAATTTATGAAAAGTGTTTTTATTTTATATCATGAGAAAAATAAAGTTCAATTTTTTTCATTGATATAGGCAAATGTTTTTATTTTATTATGAAAGGGAGGCAAGACAAATGAGGAAGTTTAAGTTATTTTTGCTAGTACTTGCAAGCGTTATGCTTCTTACGGCGTGTACAGGTGGAGGAAACTCGAAAAGCGATGGTAAGGAAAACACCGGAGGAAATGCCGGCAACTCGGCTCAAAGCGAAACTACAGCTAAGGAAGTAGAGGTAACAGAACTAATAAAAGTAGCAGTTCCTGAGGGACTCAAAGCTACAGAATTCCAAGGATTTTGGGCAGTTATGAAAGAAGGTGAACCATGGCGTGCAAGCATCATCGACTATGAGTTTGATCGCTATCCTATAATTGATGAACCTAAGAATTGGGATTCTCTTGTTAAACGTACTAAAGAAATTTACGACGTAAAACCTTTTACACTAAATGGAAAAGAAGGTATTGTCTATAATCAAAGTGATAATGGACAAGCTATTATCATAGTAGCTCCGATAGATGACAAGAACCTTATAACTGTAAATATTATCGCCGATATCAACGATGAAAAAGCTAATACTCCGGAAGCAAGAGAAAAGATGCTTGATAATGAATTAGTTAAGAAATTTTTGGAAAATATAAAATTCTAAATATTAAATATAATTTAAAAATAAAGTAGGAAATTGTCTAAATAACAGGTAATTTCCTACTTTATTTTTATGTATTTGATACTATAATTATATCAAATACTAATTTATTAAATCGTGATCTGATATTAATACTAAAAACTCTTTAAAAAGGCATATAATTTCATTGCAACAAAGTTATTGAAAATCCATATAATTTATACTGTCAGTTTAAAATAGATTCTTGGTCTTATAAACGGCGATTAGTATAGGCAACATTTATACTGCCAAGATTGTTATTTTAGCAAATGATTTGTTTTGCAGATTATCAATATTCTTACCGTAATAAACCTACACAGCTTTTTGATAGCTTTTTAATATGATGATTAGATTAACGAAATAGCAAAGAGCACAAAAGAACTTAATCTTTATAATCTTAAAACTGTTATTAAGCTTAAAAAATAGTATGTAAATGTACAATCACCTTCAAAGTCTTAATTTACTTACTTTAAAGGTGATGGCTTTTAATTATTTATTGTTGAGTATTGATGTTGTATCATCAAATACCTGTTTTCTATACTATCCTAAAAGCTTTGAGCCCATTTTTTAAGCTCGTTATCGTCTACCTTTGGTGAAAATACCTTTCCAACTTTCAGCTCAGCACCTACACAAGAGGCTTGGAGTTCTTTGCTTGCATCTCCTATTTCACTTCCTCCTGATGTTGCTATGGGTATAACTACCTTACCATTAAGCTCGTATTGCTCTAAGAAGCTATTGATTATTGTAGGAGCAATATACCACCATATTGGAAAGCCTACAAAAATCTTATCATATTCTTCCATGTTTTCTACCTTGTTTGCAATTTGAGGGCGGAACTTTCTATCATTCATCTCTATGGAGCTACGACTTTTCTTATTTGTCCAGTCCAAGTCTGCAGGTCTGTACTTTTCTAAAGGTTTGATTTCATGTAAGTCTGCATTTATCAAATCTGCCAGCTTTTTTGCCAATTTTTCAGTGTTTCCTGATGTAGAAAAATATGCCACTAATGTCTTAGCCATTAAAGTTTACCTCCAAATACCGGAAAGAATCCATGCTCTCCGTAATCTTTTATCTTTTCAATATTAATTAACTCTTCCATATCTTCTTTACTTATTTCAAAGTCCACATCCGCATTACTTTTCATATGTTCAGGATTTTCCGTTTTTGGAAGAACTATCATCCCAAGTTGGATGTCATAACGGATACAAAGTTGCGGTATACTTACATTGTATTTTTTTGCCATGTCTGCTATTATTTCATTTTTCATAGCTTCCCCATGTGCTATTGGAGAGTAAGCTTCCATTACTATGCCATTTTCCTGACAATATTTTATAAGCGACAAAGGGGTATTTGAAATATGACAAAGCACCTGATTTACCATAGGTTTTATCTCTGCAGTCTCAAGCAGGGATTCAATATCTCCTTGAAGAAAATTTGATACCCCTATAGCTTTTATTTTTCCTGCTTTATACGCATCCTCAAGAGCCTTCCATGCCTGTCTATTGCCTTCTACATAGCGATTGTCAGATTGATTTACTTCCATCCAAGGCTGAGGAGAATGTATTATCATCATATCAAGGTAGTCAATATTCATTATTTTAAGTGTATTTTCTATGCCTTTAGCTGCCTGTTCGTAAGTCTTATGCTCAGCTGCTACCTTTGAAGCTACAAACATCCGGCTTCGCTCTACACCGCAAGTTCTTATTCCCTCGCCTACTCCACGTTCATTCCCATAAGCCTGAGCCGTATCTATATGACGATATCCTATTTTTACCGCCTGTCTTACAGCATCGCTTACAAAGTCATCATCTATAAGCCAAGTCCCAAGTGCAAGAACAGGAACATCAATGCCATTTGACAATTTTATCGTCTTATCATACATTTTAAAAACCTCCTTGTCTTTTGAGTTTTTTTCAAAATATTTATATAACACCAGCTTTAAACAGTATATAGTAACTTTTATTATTTCCTTTATTCTAAAATTTCAAACCTTTATTGACAAATATTTATACTGACTATAGACATTTAATATATTTCAAGTATTAATCTCATCCCATTCTTCAAGTGCTTTGCTTTTTAATATCCAAATATAGAATATAAAAGGAAAGAGAGAAAATATAAAAGTAAATAGTATTACCTTTCCAGAAGGAATAATTTCTCCAATTAAAGGTCTTAATATCATATATCTAAAAATAAAGTTGAAGAGAAGAAAGAGCATAAATATTAAAACAATAATTAATGCAATGAGTACTATCCACCATGAAGCACCTAAAAGCCAATTTAACAGTACTGGTTTAGATTTTCGTAAATAAAGCATTATATCTGCATATGCTGCCATGGCAACCATCCCTGAATATATCAAAAAAGCATGTAATATTTTAGGAATTATATGCTTTACAACTACTGATATCAAAGAAGAAACAACATATTTGACCTTATGTTTAAAACCGTATTCATTCCCAATGCTCAACATACATATAATATCGCCAATAATAGGAATAAAACCTAAATAACTGTTTTCAAGTTTTTTATAGGCAAAGCCTCTTAATACATAACATATTATAGAGAAAATAATAAAAATTAAATCTTTTATTTGAATATATCTTCCCAAAATATGCACATTATCAAATAAAAACATCATATGAAATCCCCTTTTAGCAATTATCTATTGTATTATTTTCACGATTCTAAACCCTTTACCAAGAAAAATGTTATTTCAATATAAGCTTTATTCAATCATTTCATCTAATTTAATCAGTGATTTAGCTCTTAGTATCCATATATAAAATACTAAAGGTATTAAAGTAGACCAAAATATTATTGAGCCTTGTTTTTTAACATCAACATTGAGTTGAATAAGAGGTTTTATAATTTTATTTCTATAATATATATTTAGCCCTATTGACACTATACTGATTATAATAAAAACAAACAATACATATATAATAATATTTATCTGATCTAATGATAAATTAAAATAAGAATGATTTTGAACATCTTCACTAGGCTTAAAAAAACTTATAATTCCCATGAAAAAATATACTGCTAAAAATCCTATCAGTAGCCTTATTACAATAGTAAAAAATGATAAAGATATCTTTGATAAGACCCCAAATATCGTATATCTTGATGTATAACTGTTATTAAATTTTAAGCCAATTCTTCTCATACATACTATATCACCAAAAACAGGTATAAGTCCAAAATATGTATTTAACAATTTCTTATAAGCAAAAACTCTTACTACATAACTAATAAAAGCAAGACACATAAAGAAAGCGTCTACACGAAAAAACTCAATTCCTCCTGATGCTACAAATAACAATATTAAATCATCCATTTTAAACCCCTCTTTGAAAATAAAATAGCTGGCGTGAAAAATTTTGAACTTATACTAAATTTTATTAGGATAATCAATAGTTTTACTTTTTAATACCATCTTTCATTATAAAAATATCAATATACTATTAGAAATCAGTATATACCAATCTATCCGGTAATTAATACTAAAATCTAATAGAATAAATGAATTATTTTATAAAAATTGATACACTAAAAATCTATTAACAAAAGATATACTAAAGAGTATCATTAGGATAAAATCTATAGTATAAATAGAGTTTAGTATAAGTAAAATAAAAATAATAATTTTGTATAATTTCAGATAATTGAACTTATGTTAATTATAGCACTGATATTAATTTTTCACAATCAAGGAAAGTGTTTTTATAAAATTTTTTTCTTATTTCTTAAAAATAAAAAATAGTCTTTGATAATGCTAAGATTTCTTATCTTGCACCATCAAAGACTATTTAAAAACATTATTGATATATCAACAAATTCTTTTTATTCCTCTTCTTCACCCTCGAAATAGTCAGTGTATTCCTGAAGAACCTTGTTCATCTTTTCATCTATCTGTTTTTTGTTAAGACCTGTCAATATCTCCAAGCCCTCATCAACAGTAGATACTGCATAGATGTGGAAGAGTCCCTTTTCACACGCATCTATGACCTCCTGTTTGAGTATTAGATTTTGTACATTGAGCTTAGGTATTATTACACCCTGCTTTGAGTTTAATCCATTGGCAGTACATATATCGAAGAAGCCTTCTATTTTTTCATTTACTCCGCCTATAGGTTGTATCTCACCCTTTTGACTGACAGAGCCTGTCACTGCGATATATTGTTTTATAGGGAGATCCGCTATGGATGAAAAAAGCAGATATAGTTCTGTAGATGAGGCACTGTCTCCATCTATATATCCGTAATTTTGCTCAAATGTTATGGAGCTAGTGAAAGATAGTGACTTATCCTTACCGTATCTCTCACCAAGGTATCCTGAAAGTATCATTATACCCTTGTCATGTGAGGCACCGGTATTTTTTACTTCCCTTTCTATATTGATTATTCCCTCTTTGCCTATATAAGTCGATGCTGTTATCTTGGAAGGACTGCCAAAGGAATACTCTCCCTCTGATATGACGACAAGACCGTTTATCTGTCCTACCTTTTCTCCCTCAATATCAATTAGCAAAGTACCGTCTTTGTACATTTCATAGAGTTTTTCCTGATATCTGTTATTTCTAAACTTTTTAAATTCCAAAGCCTTTAGTATATCTTTTTGGCTTATATTTTTATTTTTTGACTCAGAAAGATAGTTAGCCTCGTATACCAATTCCATTATCTTGTTGTATCTTGATGAAAGCTTATTCTTATCTTCAGCCAATCTATTGGAATATCTTATCATCTCAAATACAGCATCCCTCGTGAGAGGCTTTATATCCTTTTTATCGCAATGAGTCTTAAGCGAACGGGCAAACTTCTCCTGATTTGCCTTAGTGTTGTCCATTTCTATGTCAAATTCAGACAATATCTTAAATAATTTTTGGAAGTCCTCATCAAAATCGTACAACAACTCGTAGGTTTCATAGTCACCTATGAATATTACCTTGACATCTATCTCCATCTTTTCAGGTTTTAGTGAAGTGGTAAGGATGTAGTTATTGTATTCTGAAAGCGAATCTATAGTTGCTGTCCTTGTTTTGAGTGTCCTTTTTATACAGTCCCAAGAATACGGATTTTTGAGCAGGTCGTTTATATTTATCACTAAGAATCCGCCGTTTGCCTTTTGGAGCGCTCCTGCTTTTATATCCAAAAAACTCGTGATAAATGAGCCCTGTCTATTTTTATATTCCAAATAACCGTTGAGATTGTAATATGTCGGATTAGTCTCTTCTATTACCGGCAATGTGTCTTTTTGAGAATTATCTATGAATAGGTTGACCTTGTATCTGTCAAAAAATGCCTTATTGACCTTCATTGCAGTGAAAATCACCTTATTTTTTGAGTTTACCTGTTTGAACTTATCAAGATTTTTGATTATATCTTCCTTCATATCAAAAAGGTAAGAAAGAATCTTCTCGTCTTTGCAATCTCCAAAATATCTCTTAAAGATAATTTCAAGCGTATTAAGAGCAAGCTTTTTGTCATAGTTTTCAATCAGTAAGTTATATTCTTCCTCAGCTTTTCTCATCTCGTCCATAGCCTTAGTAAGCTCTTTGTGTAGCTTATTGGAAGCAGTTTTGAATTTTACGAAATCTTCATCTGTAAAATTTTCTATGTCTTCTTCTGTAGGTATGGAATAGTCTTTGTTAAGTGGCATACTGACAAGACCGTCTTCACCTATATGGAAGATTACACGTTTTTTCATAGCTTTTTCGTTAAGTCTGTCAATTATGCCTTCCACCTTGTTTTCATAGTCAATGGAAAACTTCATGGACTCATTTGCATATTTTACCGTTGTAAAATCTTTTATAAGATTTTTTCTTACTGCCTTGTGCATTTCTTCCATATCTTTTTGGAATTCCTTACCCTTGCCCGCAGGAAAGGAAATACTTATAGGCGAGTATTCATCCTTGAAATTATATACATAAACATAATCTTTGAGCTTATTCTTGTCAAAGTTCTCTTTAGCGTAGCTTTGAGTTACCTTTTTGATATAACTGTTTCTGCCTGTACCTGTATAGCCACATACATAGATGTTATATCCTTTTATCTTCATATTCACGCCGAAATTAATCGCCTGAGTTGCTCTTTCCTGTCCCAAAATTTCTTCAAAAGGCTTGAGATCCTTTGTAGTTTTAAATTCAAGATTACTTATCTTTATTTTTGAAGTCATCTGTTCAGGACTTATCTCATATTTTTCTATATTCTTAGTCATTTATTCCCCTTTTCTCATCCTTGCTTTTCCATATGTTATTACAGTAGTAAGTAAGTCAATCATAATAATACTCATCTTCTTGCCCAAAGTCTTTGAGTAAATGTTCGCTCACTCTTCTTATAATATCATAGGAAAAACCTCTGTAGCTGAGGGCTGACATAAGTTTGTTTCTGACCTTGTACTTATCGTCATCTCTTATAGTTCTCAGCTTTTTTTGAGCAAAATACATCGCATTTTCAAACTCTTCATCGTCTCCTATATCTTTTACGGAGTCTCCTATAACATCCGAGCTGATGCCTTTTTGTCTTAGTTTTGACATCATTGCCCTTTTTGAATATCTTTTCTTGCTGTATTTGCCTTCTACCAAGGTCTTAGCAATATTTTCCTCGTCAATGAAGTCATACCTGTCCACAAAAGTCATGGCATAGTCTATAGCCTCAGTTGAAAACTTCGACTGTTTCAGCTTTAATATCATCTCTTTTTTAGTCTTGTTTGCCATACTTAGAGTCTTTAATGCCTTTTGTTTAGCAAGTTTTTTTTCATTTTCTGCCAACATATCTTCAAACTCTTTCTCGTCCATCTCCTTTTTTGACAAAAGTCCATAACTGTAGAGAGTTTCGAGATGTACTTCCAACTTTTCATCCTTGTAGTCTTTGATATATAAATTGAAATTGCCGTTGAGTTTTTTTGTAATTTTTAATATCTTATACATTTTTCTCGCAATCTTGTAATGCAAATATAAACTTACTTGTTTTCGCCCTTTTCTCTTGCTATTATCCTTATTACAGTACCGTCAAAGCCGAAGTTTTCCCTTATCTTGTTTTCAAGGTATCTCTTGTATGAAAAGTGAAATAATTCTTTGTCATTGATGAAGATGACAAATGTAGGCGGTTGTACTCCAGCTTGAGTAGCATAGTATATCTTAAGTCTCTTGCCCTTGTCTGACGGCGGTTGATTGTGAAGTACAGCATCACCGATAACATCGTTGAGTACACCTGTTGACAGTCTCTTTTTTGACTGTTCAAGTACATAATCAATCTGAGTTATAATATTATTTAGTCTCTTGCCTGTCATTGCAGATACAAATTCTATCTTGGCATACTGCATATAGGCGAGGGCATTTCTCACATCTGCAGTATAATCTCTCATGGTATTTGTACTTTTGTCTATCAAATCCCACTTATTTATGACTATAATGACAGGTTTGCCTGCCTCATGTGCCAGACCTGCAATCTTGGTATCCTGTTCTGATACCATTTCAGTAGCATCTATAACCATAAGCACTACGTCGCATCTTTCTATGGCTGTGTATGACCTTAGCACTGAATACTTTTCTATATTGTCAAATATCTTATTTTTCTTTCTTATACCGGCTGTATCAATAAATGTGTAGCTTTTGCCATCAATTTCGCATTTTTCATCTATTGCATCCCTTGTAGTACCTGCTATAGGAGATACTATGGTTCTTTCTTCTCCTATGATGGCATTTAGTATTGATGACTTACCTGCATTAGGCCTACCTACTATCGCTACCTTTATTGAGTCATCTTCTTCAATTTCAAGCTCGTCTTTTGGAAAAAGCCCTACCACTTCATCAAGTAAGTCTCCTATTCCAAGTCCCTGTGACGCTGATACTGCATACATGTCATCAAATCCAAGCTGATAAAAGTCGTAATAATCATCAGGCAATTTTGAACCGTCAACCTTATTTACAACCAATATTACAGGTTTTTTCGACTTTCTAAGCATGGTTCCCACTTCAAAATCCTGTGGATGAAGTCCATTTTTACCGTCAAGTACAAACATTATGACATCTGACATATCAATTGCCACCTGAGCTTGTTTCCTCATCATAGCAGGTATCATCTCCTCGGTATCTGTCTCTATACCGCCTGTATCAATTAATGTGAAAGTATATGTCAGCCAGTTGACATCTGCAAAAATCCTGTCTCTTGTAACTCCGGGAGTATCTTCCACTATTGAGATTTTTTCGCCCACCAATCTGTTAAAAAGAGTCGATTTCCCCACATTAGGTCTGCCTACTATCGCAACAGTTTTTTTCATAAGTTTGCCCCCTTTTTATTTTAAAATACTTAATTATTATTTTTGATTTTTTAATTTCAATTATTTTTCCATTAATCAAATGAATATTGTTATAATCATATAATGATATGACTAAAACATTAATATTATATAATTTACAGTAAAAAATATCAACTGTTAATATTATTATAAATTATATCTGCAAAAATGTAAAACCCCCCTTATTTTTTGAAAAAGGGGGATTATACTACTTTTTATTTAATCTTATATATTTGCCAATACTTCTTCAGCCTTTGACAGCGCTTCTTGTATCTTTGAAACATCCTTTCCGCCTGCCATAGCCATATTCGGCTTTCCGCCGCCATTACCGCCTGTTACCATAGCCACTTCTTTTACTATCTTTCCTGCATTGTATTTCGGTATAAGATTTTTAGCGACCATGCAAAGGAATGTCAGTTTTTGATTTTCAGTATTTACATTTGAAAATACTACTACCGAATTTTCCACTTTGTCTATTATATTTTGTGCAAAATCTCTCAATATGTCGTCTTCCATATCTTCAAAAGATGAGATAACTAAGTTTACATCATTGATTTTCTTTGCAGATTTTATTACAGAGTCTATATCAGTCTTTGCTCCTGCACTTTGAACTTCTTTGATCTTCTTTTGCAGATTCTTATTTTCAGCCATAAGGTCTGAGGCTCTCTTTTGCAAATTATCTTGAGAAGTCTTTAATGTAGAAGATACATTTTCAATGAGCTCTTGTTTTTCAACTATGAAGTTGTATACGCTATATCCTGTAATTGCCTCTATTCTTCTTACTCCTGATGCTACTCCACCCTCAGATACTATCTTGAACATACCTATATCATTGGAATTCTTAACGTGAGTACCACCGCAGAACTCTTTTGAAAAGTCGCCAATGCTGAGCACTCTTACAGTTTCTCCATACTTTTCGTCAAATAGTGACATGGCACCTGTTTTCTTAGCATCTTCTATGTCCATTACCTGAGTTTGCACATCTATAGCATTGTAAATCTGTTCATTTACAAGTTGTTCCACCTTCATGAGCTCTTCCTTGCTCACTTGTGCGAAGTGATTAAAGTCAAATCTCAGTCTATCAGGTGATACCAATGAACCTGCCTGTTGTATATGATCTCCAAGTACAATCTTAAGCGCCTTGTGTAGTAAGTGAGTAGCTGTATGATTTCTCATTGTGGCAAATCTATTTTTCACATCTACTAAAAGCTCGACCTTATCGCCTTTTTTCAGCTCTCCTTTATTTAACTTACAATGGTGTAAGAAAAGACCGTTAGTTGATTTAGTAACATTATTTACTTGTATTTCAATATCTGCATTTTTAATAAGACCTGTATCTCCTACCTGACCGCCTGATTCGGCATAAAAAGGAGTCCTGTCAAAAATCAATATGATTTCTTGACCTTGATTTGCCTGGTCTGATAGTTTACCGTTAATTATTATATCAGCTATAACAGTTGTATCTTCAAGTTTTTCATATCCGATAAATTTTGAACTTTTCACTGATAAATCAAGGCTTGATATTTCATCTTTCCAGCCAATGTCAGAGCCTTTTGCTCTTGCGTTTCTCGCTCTTTGTCTTTGCATTTCCATTTGATTCTCAAATTCCTCTATGTCTACTGAGCAATTTTTCTCTTCTGCTATTTCAAGGGTAAGTTCAAGTGGAAAACCGTAAGTGTCATATAATTTAAATGCGTCTTGTCCATTTATCTTAGAGTTATTAGCTTTTTGAGCATCTGTTATATATTGATTTAAGATGTTCATTCCAGTTTCGATAGTTTCACCGAATTTTTCTTCTTCTATCTTTAGTACCTTGTTTATATAGTCTCTGTTTTGTCCAAGCTCTTCATAGCCGTCTTGATATACGTCTATAACTACGTTTGCAAGAGTCTCAATGAATTTTTGTTCAATGCCGAGCAGTTTAGCATGACGCATAGCTCTTCTTGCCAATCTTCTAAGCACATATCCTCTACCTTCATTTGACGGTACTATGCCGTCACTTACCATGAAAGTTATAGCTCTGATATGGTCAGTGATTATTCTTATAGATACATCAGTTTTTTCGTCTTGTTGATATTTTTTACCTGAAATCTCACATACCTTGTCTCTGATATTTTTCATTGTGTCTATGTCAAATATAGAGTCAACACCTTGCATTATGCAAGCCATTCTCTCCAAGCCCATTCCTGTATCTATGTTAGGATGTTCCAATTTCTTGTAACTTCCGTCAACTTGCTTGTCAAATTGAGTAAATACAAGATTCCAAAATTCTAAGAATCTGTCACAGTCACAACCGGGCTTGCAGTCTTTATGACCGCAGCCAAATTCTTCTCCCCTGTCTATATATATCTCGGAACATGGTCCGCAAGGTCCTTGACCGTTGCCTATTTCCCAGAAATTATCCTCTTTACCAAGCTTAACTATTCTGTCAGGATTGACTCCTACCTTATCTCTCCATATTCCAAGAGCTTCTTCGTCTTCTTCATATACTGTAACCCAGAGTTTTTCTTCGTCCATCTTAAGTACCTTGGTTACAAATTCCCAAGCAAAGGCTGTAGCCTCATTTTTGAAATAATCTCCGAATGAAAAATTGCCGAGCATCTCAAAAAAAGTAGCATGTCTTGCAGTCTTACCTATATTTTCTATATCTCCCGTTCTAACGCATTTTTGACATGTTGCCATTCTTTTTGCCGGAGGAGTTTCTATTCCCAAAAAGTAATTTTTAAGCGGTGCCATACCTGCGTTTATAAGGAGTAGACTCTTGTCGTTTTTTGGAACGAGTGAAAAACTGTTTTTCACATAATGTTCCTTTGATTTAAAGAAATCTAAAAATGATTTTCTGATGTCATTTGCTTTCATAAATTCCATAATTTCTTCCCTTTCAATAGATATATTATTGTATTAAAAAATCCCTAATGCAGTCAAATCAGCATTAGGGACGAATTATCGTGGTACCACCCTTGTTTTGTATATCGCATATAATATTATAACGAAATACTCTCAACAATTATAACGTAATCAACGCCAAGCTTTATTGGAACTTGGAGATACAAGGTAGCCTTCAGTCAAAGTTAAATGGGAATTTACACCAGCCATTCCCTCTCTGAAAAATACATATGACCTACTCATCTTGCAATATCTTTGATATTAATTTTTGATATAAATATTATATTGTAAGTTAATAAAACTTTTTTATATAATATAAATTTAATTTATCATCATTTTCTAAAAAACAAAGCTCAATAATTATATTACACAATATTATAAATTTCAACTGTTTTTTTGATATAGTCTATTTTTTCTAATATTTTTATATTAGAGCAGAACTTTCAAAGTACTATTAAAATCAAACTAGCTTTTTCTATAGCTATGATATGAAATCACAATTGATGCATTAGTATGGTACTTTTTAAACGCAAATTTAGGCATCTTGCCGTTAATGGTTATATATTCAACCATATCAGGTCTTTTCATTATGCCTAAAGTCAAGTCATTAAGTGGAACAGTTTTTATATTTGTAAATCCTACACTTTTTAATATGGATTCAACAAACAAATAGCTTTTTGTATTATATTCCTTTAAAGAATGCGGAAATCTAATCTTATCTCCAAAACCTAAGTCCTCTTCGCTTCCCCTATTGATAAACCATACGAATGGAATAGCAAGAATAAAAAAACCGCTTATAGTTTTATAAGCTTCATTATCTTTGTCACTATCACTTATTGATAGAAAAATCATGGCCAATATTGCTAATATAGCCATAATCTTTATCTTAGTCTTCTTTTTCTTTTCATTGTCAATACGATTTTTCTCTATGATTTCCAACTTCTTCATTTCAACTATACGTTCAGTTTCAGCCTTTTTTACTCCGGCGTCATCTACATGTCTTATAATATATTCATTTTCATTTGTAATTAAAATCTTCGCTCCGCAATAAGAGCAAAAAATCTGCTCTCTCCCATTTTCAATCTGTAAAGCTGCTCCACACTCAGGACATTTAACAGATGTAAGTTTTACAGCCATAGTATTACCCTCATAACTTTTTTAAAAATTTTTATCTTTATTTCAAAGTGCTTTTATTAACTATATTTTAATTAATTATATCATTTCAAAAATGAAAAATCAACGGCTAAACAGTCAAAATTAGTTAGCATAAAATAACCATAAATACTTTAAAATAGGATTTTTATAGGATAAATTTTATACTACTATCCATAGTATTAATAAAAATTTTTTTTAATATTGTATCAATACAGTTTGATACAGAATGTATAAAAGTGAATTTTTTCATAGTTTTATTAACTATTAGTATAAGTGTAAAATATAATGCAATTTACAAATATATTGAAAAATAAATAAACTTCTATTAATCAATATTGGGACTTTATAATGTGTAAGTAGAAGTCCTTTTTTATTTTTCTTGACTTTTTATAAAAATGGAATTATAATTAACCAAAAGGTTAAATGATGGAAGTGATGATAAAATGTCTCTGCAAAATACCATGAAAGCACTTGCTGACCCTACAAGAAGAACTATATTAAATCTGCTGAAAAAAGGAAGATTGTCTGCCGGAGAAATAGCAGAAAATTTTGACATGAGCTTACCAGCTATTTCAAAACATCTGGCGATATTAAAAGACGCAGATTTGATAAGGGATGAGCGTGAAGGAAAGTATATTATTTATGAGTTAAATGCCTCTGTACTTGATGAGGCATTGCTTTGGATTAAAGATTTAAGAGGTGATTGATATGAAAAAATTGTATCTTATCTTATATTCATTAATTTTTATATTTATCTTAGGTACTGCCTTATTTTTTATATTTATGCCTGATACTGTTCCTCTCCACTATAATTTTGCAGGAGAAGTGGATAGAATGGGAAGTAAGTATGAATTTCTTCTCATGCCTATCATAGCACTACCGGTGATATCAGCATTTATATTGATTGCAAAAAGAGAAAGTAAGAAAAATGGAAAAAATAGTGAAAAATACTTACTTTTAATGAGCATTTACACAATAGTTTTCTTTGCTTCTTTAGGTTTTTACTTTCAGTACAAAGCTTTAACTTATGCTTCACAAGAGTCAGTTTCTGTGGATCCCTTCAAATTTATAAGTATATGTATAGGTATTTTTCACGTAGTTTCAGGAAATATAATGCCGAAACTAAGGAGAAACTCTCTTATAGGAATTCGAACAAAATGGAGTATGGCAAATGACGTGGTATGGCAAAAAACTCAACGATTCATGGGTATATCATCTGTTGCCCTCGGCCTTATTCTTATTGTTGAGGCTGTATTTTTATCAGGAATATGGAATTTGTTTTTAATGTTAATTTTGACAGCTATATGGGTTATTGTCTGCTTGAAAACCTCTTATAAGTATTATAAAGAGTATAATGAAGAGAATAATCTCAATTAGAATTAATTAAGTAGAAATATAAGTATTAGTACAAAAAGAGAAGTAGATTTTCCACTTCTCTTTTTTATTATATATTTTATTTATACGCCTTTTTCAACCATTATCTTTTTGTTTAAAAGCTGTAGAGTTAAGACATTGAACTTGTTTAAGTCGTTCATAATAAATATATCTGATATTTCATCCTCGATATATTTTTGTATCACTCTTCTAAGCGGTCTGGCTCCATATTTTTCATCATAGCCCTTTTCAACGATGAAGTCTTTTACTTCATCTGTTATCTTGATGCTAATTCCCTTGTCTTTTACTACATCTTGGAGTTGACTTATCATTATATCTACTATTTTTCTTAGGTTATCCTTTGAAAGTCTGTTAAATACTACTATTTCATCAATTCTATTTAAAAACTCAGGTTTGAAGTTTTCTTTCATAGCATCATGGACTCTTTGTTCTTCTCTTTGGTACTCTTCTTCTTGAGCGCCAAAGCCCAAAGATTGATTTTTAAATGTTGTCCCTATATTTGATGTCATAACTATAACAGTGTTTTCAAAGTGGACTACTCCGCCTTGTGAGTCTGTAAGTCTACCCTCATCCAATATCTGCAAGAGCATATTAAATACGTCAGGATGTGCCTTTTCTATCTCATCAAAAAGTATAATACTGTACGGTTTTCTCTTTACTCTGTCTGTCAACTGTCCGCCTTCATCAAAACCTACATATCCCGGAGGAGCTCCTACAAGTTTGGATACGGAATGTTTCTCCATATATTCACTCATGTCCACTCTTATTATCATATCTTCGGAACCGAACATATCCTTAGCCAGTGATTTTACCAACTGTGTCTTTCCAACTCCGGTAGGCCCTACAAAGATAAATGAGCTTGGTTTTTTTACAGCAGATATTCCTGCTCTGTTTCTTCTTATTGCCTTTGCAATGACTTCTATAGCTCTATCTTGTCCTACAACAGTTTCTTTGAGTCTCTTTTCCAAATCCATCAGTTTTTGAGTTTCTTCCACACTGATTTCTTTTACAGGTATCTTTGTCCACTGTTCTATTACATCAGCCACATCTTGCACAGTTACTTTCAAATACTCATTTTCTTGTAGGTTTTTTAGTTCTTCTTCAAGGTTAAGTTCTTTTGTCTTGTACATTGCAGCCTTTTCATAGTCGTTGTTTTCTGTTGCTGTTTCCTGATTTTTCTTGAGTGTCTCTATGCTGTCCTTGATTGACTGTATTTCATATATAGCCTTATTAGACAGATTAGCTTTAGAGCCTACCTCATCTATTATATCTATAGCCTTATCAGGCAAATATCTGTCTGTTATATATCTGCTTGAAAGTTTTACCGCTGCCTCTATTACTTCATCAGAAAGCAATATCTTATGGTAGTTTTCATAGTAATCTTTAAGACCTTTTACTATGTCTATTGACTCCTGTATTGTAGGTTCTTCCACTAATACACTCTGCAATCTTCTCTCAAGAGCCTTATCTTTTTCGATATGCTTTTTGTATTCATTGATTGTAGTTGCACCTATTATTTGAATATCACCTTTTGCAAGGGCAGGTTTTAAGATATTTGCTGCATCCATAGTGCCCTGTGAATCTCCAGCCCCCATAATAGAGTGTATCTCATCTATCACAAGTATTACATTGCCTGCTTTTCTTGCCTCTTCGATGATGTTCTTCATCCTTGTTTCAAATTGTCCTCTAAATTGTGTTCCGGCAACTATCGAAGACATATCAAGCTGCATTATCTCATAGTCAAGAAGTTTTTGAGGTACTTCAGCCTTTACTATCTTATATGCCAATCCTTCTGCAATAGCTGTCTTACCAACTCCGGGCTCTCCTATAAGCACCGGGTTATTTTTAGTTCTTCTGTTTAATATCTGGATTACCCTGTCTATTTCTTTTTGTCTGCCAATAACAGGATCTATCTGATTGTCCCTTGCACGTTGTGTAAGATTGATGCTGAACTTTTCAATATTTTTCAAATTTTTCTTTTTAGAATTTGATTTCTCACTATTTTTTCTTTCAGCAGTATCTTCTTGGAATGAGTTGTTTGAAAAAACATCGTCTCCTTCACCGAACATATTTGGCATTGATGATACATTTATCTCAAAAAAGCCGTTTTTTCCACCAAACATCTTTTTAAGTTCATTTTCAAAAGAAGCAATGTCTATCAAACCGTCATCATCATTATCTTTAACAACTTGAGCATCATCATCTTTTATTACTGTTACATCTGCATCTTTATTCTCAGATTCTATCTGATTATCTTTGTTATCTTGAGTATTTCCATCTTTAGCTGTGCTTTCTTCAGACTTATTGAATTTATTGTCGAACAGATTATCTGAAAAGTCTATCTCAGCATCTGTTATTTCCTCACTTTTTGGCTGAGTATCCTTATCATTGTCCTTGTTTTCTTCCTTATCTTGAGGATAGTTATTGTTTTGGTTCATAATTATATCCCCCATTTTCTTCATCATTGACTTAAACTCGTTGGATGATGAAATCTTTCCAAGTATCTCATTTACCTTAAGTGAGTCCATATCCCCAAACTGTTCTTCCATAGTTTGGCTTATCTCATTCATCTGTTCAGTTATATCGTCAACATTATCTATATCTATGCCTGCATTATTCAAAATATTGTCTATTCCCGGTATATTAAGTTTTTTAGCACAACTGAGACATAAACCTCTGAGCTTAGTCCTATCATTTAAATCTTGTATGAAAAGGACAGCTGCATTTTCTTTACATTCACTACATTTTCTCACAACTATTCTCCTTTTTTTGCTAAAAACAATGTTACCTATCTTAGTATACCCATTTTTCAGTTTTTATATTGCATTTTTCATCAATTTTCTTATATCTTCTACATCTTTTTTCATCTGATTTATAAGTTCATCTAAGTTTTTAAATTTTTCTTCTTTTCTTATAAATTTTTTTAAATATATCTTTATTTTCTTTCCATAAATATCTTCGTTAAAATCAAATATAAATGCTTCCAAACCAAGGTAATTATTATCTACTGTAGGTTTATCACCTATATTTATAGCACAGTTGTATTTCTTACCGTCTATCTCGCATACAGCATAATATACCCCAAATTTAGGTAATACTAAAGATGAATTAAGCATTATATTTGCCGTTGGAAATCCAAGCTTTACACCTAATCCGTTGCCGTGTACTACTTCTCCGCTAAAACAATAGTCTCTTCCCAAAAATTTGGTTAAATTCTCATCTACAACTCCGTTTGCAATTAAGTTTCTGATGTGAGAGCTTGTTACCCTTATATTATCTATTTGAACCTGTGATAATGAATAAAAATCAACCTTACATATCTTACAGACTTCTTCTATACCATGAATATCCAGTCTGTCACTACCAAGCTTTGCATCATCTCCAAGTAGTAGATATTTCACATTTAGTTTATCTACCAATATCTTAGATATGAAGTCATAAACGTTGGTGTTTTTTATCTCGTTGCAAAACTCTATAATAAAAAGCTCATCTATTCCGCTTTTTTTAAAGAGTTCAATCTTTTCATCTATATCACAGAGATATTTTACCTTATTATTTGACAAATTCGCCGTATTAAATCTAAATGTCAAAGCACAAGATACATAACCCTTATTTTTTGCCATTTCTATGGTCTTTTTTATAAGCGGCATGTGACCGTTGTGCAATCCGTCAAAGTCTCCTATAGTTATCGACCTTTTATATTTTTTTTCTACTTCAAAATTTTCATAAATCTTCATTATTTTTACCATTTTAAACTAAGACTGATAGCAATTAAAATCCAGCCTATCTTTAAAAATTACATCAGCTTTGACTTAGCTACTGTTCACTTGAAAAATTAATCTATAACTCTTATATCATCAGCATATTTTTGAGTTTGTCATCTACAAAATTTCCTATGGATATCAGATTTTTATCTTCATCATATATTTTGTAGATATTTTTTTCACTTTCGACAAAATTTCTTATATATTCCTTTGTGACTCTAAGTCCATTTTTATATCTCTTTAATTGATACTCATCTAATACAATGTTTCTCGAACCTTTTATCTCTATTTTATCTATTGGCAGTATATCTTTTTCTTCTATATCTTCTATAGGGACACTGTCATCTATGGTAAATTGACCTGATTTAGTGCGTATAAGTATATTCATATATGATATAGCACCAAGCTTTTCTGCTATATCTTCCACCACACTGCGTATATAGGTTCCCTTGGAGCAGTCAATATCAAAAGTCAAGCTGTTATTCTCATACTTCAATATCTTGAACTGATTAATAACTACTGTTCTAATAGGTACGCTGTCAATAGTCTGTCCTTTTCTTGCAATATCGTACAATTTACGCCCATTTACCTTTATTGCGCTGTACATAGATGGTGTTTGCTCCATAACACCAATGAATTTCTCACATACTAATCTTAGGTCATCATAGTCTATGACCTTATCAAAGCCGTTTATTATTTGACCGTATGTGTCAGATGTGTCTGTTTTTTTGCCAAATGTCATCATACATCTGTAGGATTTATCCTTGTCAGTTAAGATCTGAGACAGTTTTGTAGCCTTACCTATAACTATTGGCAAGACTCCTGATACATTTTGATCCAAGGTTCCGGTATGACCAACCTTTTGGATGTTAAATTTCTTTCTTATCTTGTACACCACGTCATGTGAGGTCATACCGCTTGGTTTAAGTACATTTATTATGCCGTTCAATTGCTCATTCATTATAATTTACTCTTTTTATACTCTTACATAAACTCTTTAATCTTATTAAGCACTTCAACCCTCGCCTTAGCCAAATCTGTATTTTCCATTGTAAATCCTGCTGCTCTCTCGTGTCCTCCACCTGAAAAGCACTGTGCAATCTTTGCCACATTTACCCTTTCTTTAGAACGAAGTGAACCTTTTACAATGTTTCCTTCCTTTTCCTTTAGCAATAAGCCAACTTCCACACCCTTAATATTTACAGTATTATTTACCATATTTTCAGTATCTTTGAGCTCTACTTTATACTTTTTCAATACGTCGCTTGGCATGGTCATAATACAGATATCATCTAACTTTTCCATATTGTTAACTATGAGATGAGCTTCAAGTTTTTTGTAATTATACTCATCACTTTGATAGACACTTTTTATCATTTCCTGCTTTTTTGCACCTTTTTTCAACAAGTCGGCAGCCATGTAAAATGAGCTTACTGCAGTGCAATCAAACTTGAAATGTCCGGTATCTGTTGCAAGTCCTGTATATAAAGCTGTGGCTACAACTTCATCTATCTTAGTCTCATCATATAATTTTGCAAAATCATACACCAATTCACAAGTGGATGAAGCCTTATCATCAACATAGTTGATATCGGCAAAAAAGTCATTGCTTTCGTGATGGTCTATACAGATGGTATGAAAAGCATTGTTTAATATACTTTCTTTTACATTTACCCTGTTCTTGTTTCCGCAGTCTAGTATTATCACTGTATATTTGTCAAAATCCTTAATTTTATCAAAGTCTTCACTTTTGTGGATTTTGACTCTATCTGATATAAATGCAAGGCTGCTTGGTATCTTATCATCCAAAAAATGATGGGCTTTTTTGCCATTGTTTACTAAAAATTGTGTCATTGCAATACTTGAGCCTATATTATCTCCGTCGGGTGCTACATGACTTGTCACTATGAAGTTGTCGTTTTTTTTAATAAAATCAACTATATTTTTCATTTTTACAAATCCTCATCTTCCGATTCTAAGACCTCTTCCCTATGCTCAGCCTCAGCAATCTTATTTATCTTGGATATCATCTCAACTCCGTTTTTAATTGAATTGTCTTCCAGAAATATAAGCTCCGGAGTATATCTCAGCTTTGTAAATCTTCCAACTTCCTTCCTGATAAAGCCTGCAGATTTTTGCAGTGAAGCAATAATCTCTTCTTGACCTTGACCAAGTACACTGATATATACATAGGCGTATTTGAGATCTCTTACGACGTCGACAGAAACGACAGATATCAAAGAATGCGTATTGAGAAGCACAGTATTTTTTATATGCCCCTCAATTAACATCTTAGTTATCGTCTTTTTTATTTCCTCTCCTATTCTTTGAGTTCTTTCAAATTTCATCTGTATCCTCGTTATCTTTCTATTTCTTGCATTTCATATATTTCTATAATATCTTCTTCCTTGATGTCGTTAAAATTCTCAAGCATTATACCGCATTCATAACCACGATTTACTTCTTTTACGTCATCTTTGAATCTTCTAACGGAAGATATAGCCCCGTCATATATTACTATACCGTTTCTGACAAGTCTTGCCTTAGCATTTCTGCTTACCTTTCCGTCAGTTACATAAGAACCGGCAATAGTACCAAGACCTGATACCTTGAATAGCTCTCTGACTTGTGCCTGTCCTATGACAACTTCCTTATATTCAGGCTCCAACATACCCTTCATGGCTTTTTCTATGTCTTCAATAAGTTCATATATTATTCTATATGTTCTTAGGTCTACTTGTTCACGTTCAGCCATGGCAGCTGCACTTGCAGCAGGTCTTACGTTGAATCCTATAACTATAGCATTTGAAGCTGAGGCAAGCATTATGTCTGAATCTGTTACAGCTCCAACTCCGGAGTGAATTACTTTTAATTGTACTTCCTCATTTGAAATCTTTTCGACAGACTGTCTTATCGCCTCAACCGAACCTTGAACGTCAGCTTTTAAGACCATATTTAGCTCTTTAACTTCTCCCTCTTGCATCTTGTCGAACAAGTCTTCAAGAGTAATCTTAGAGCTTGCTTTCATCTGCTCGTCTCTTTGTTTTTCACGTCTCTTTTCCCCGATTGCCCTTGCAGCCTTTTCACTTGGCATTACGACAAACTGATCTCCTGCAAGTGGTACTTCATTAAGTCCAAGTATCTCAACAGGTGTTGAAGGAGTCGCCTTTTTCACTCTTTGACCCTTGTCGTTGAACAAGGCTCTTATCTTTCCATAAGCAGTTCCGGCTATTACAGGATCCCCTACCTTAAGAGTACCGTTTGAAACGATTACTGTAGCGACTGCTCCTCTTCCCTTGTCCAGATTTGACTCTATTACCGTACCTACAGCCGGTCTGTTTGGATTAGCCTTAAGTTCTTCCAGTTCGGCAACTATCAGTATCATTTCAAGTAATTTATCTATATTCTCGCCTTTTTTAGCAGAAACAGGTACATCTACTATAGAACCGCCCCATTCTTCTACCAAAAGCCCGTTGTTTGAAAGCTCCTGTCTTACTCTTTCTATATTTGCAGTTGGCTTGTCTATCTTGTTTATAGCCACTATAATCGGTATATTAGCTGCCTTTGCATGTGATATTGCCTCTACTGTTTGAGGCATTATGCCGTCGTCTGCTGCAACGACCAATATAGCCATATCAGTTACCTGAGCACCTCTTAATCTCATCTGAGTAAATGCCTCATGACCGGGAGTATCAAGAAATACGACTTTCTTCCCATTTACATAGACTTCTGAGGCACCTATATGTTGAGTTATACCGCCTGCTTCTCTGTCAGTCACCTTAGTATTTCTTATGGCATCAAGCAATGATGTCTTACCGTGGTCAACGTGACCCATTACCGTAACTATAGGAGGTCTTGGACTCAAGTCTTCTTCTTGATCGTTTTCTATTATTATATCTTCAGTTTCTTCTTCTTGAGGTTTTAACTCTACCAATATATCATGTTCATAAGCAATTTTTTCAGCCGTTTCAAACTTGATATTTTGATTGATGTTTGCCATTATTCCCATCTTCATAAGGCTCATTATAACCTGAGTTGCTGGGACTTTTATTAAATTTGCAAATTCCCCTACAACAACCGTATTGTCAAGTTGGATTATTCCGTCATCACTGTCGCTTTTTTCTTCCTTGCTTTCTTTTGTATCCATTTTTTTTGACTCAGCATTTATTATTACATTTTGCTTGTGTTTGTCTTTTTTATCTTTTTTAGATTTTTTATCTTTATGTCCTACTTTTTCGCCTTTATCTTCAGCTGTTTCTTCTATCTTTTCCTTAGCTTTTTCTTCAGCAGAATCTTGTTTAGTCTCAACTTTTTCATTTTTAAGAGTATGTTGATGTTTTTCTTCTTTAGAGCTTATTTCTTCAGTTTCTTTATGTTTTTCTTCTTTTTTAGCTTCTTCCTTCGGCTTTGTCTTAGGCTTGCTTTCCTCTCTTAACATCTCCACTATTATATCAGCCTCTTCAATGGTAAGAGTACTCATATGGCTGGACACCTTGATGTCAAGTTCTTCGAGTTTTGCTATCAGTTCTTTACTTGGTATACCCAATTCTTCAGCTATTGTGTAAACTCTCTTCTTTTCCAATATTTTCGCCTCCAATATATTTAATTATTCCTTCAAAAAAATTTTTATCAGTTACGGCCAAACAGCCGGCAAATTCTTTTCCAATTATCCCACCCAATTCATACCTGTCAAACGTATCAATGGTTGGGATATCTCTGTAGTTTGACTTGTCTACAAGTCTCTTCCTTGTATTATCTGATATATCACTTGCAATAAATACAATCTTTGCTTTATTTGACTTTATCGCATTTAATGTGTTCTGCTCTCCATATACCAATTTTCTGCTTTTCATGGCAAAGCCTAAAAGTGCTGATATCTTCTTCTTATTCACTTTTTTCTATCTCCGATAATATATCATCATATATCTTGACATCCACCTTGCATTTGAAAGTCCTATCAAGCGCTTTAGTCTTTTTGAGTTTTTCTATACAGTCCTTGCTGTTGCATACATAGGCACCACGACCGCCTGCTTTGAATGTCTTATCTATAAATATCTCATCTTCCTTGTTCTTGACCACTCTTATGAGCTGTTTCTTATCAAACTGATTTTGACAAACTATACATTTTCTAAGTGGGATTTTCTTTGTCTTCATAGCAATAATCCACCTTATACTTGTCCCAACATTTCTGATTCACATTTTATATCTATCTTCCAGTTAGTCAGTTTAGCTGCAAGCCTTGCGTTTTGCCCCTCTTTTCCTATGGCAAGGGATAATTTGTCATCAGGCACAATCACCTTAGCAACTTTTTCTTCCTCATCTATTTCTACTGAAACTACCTTTGCAGGTGACAATGAGGCTGTAATATATTCTGCCAGGTCATCATTATATTCTATTATGTCTATTTTTTCTCCGTTTATCTCATCAGTTATATTCTTGACTCTTTGCCCTCTTGTTCCTACACAGGCTCCTATAGGGTCAACGTCTTGCATATTTGTTTTGACTGCCATCTTAGTCCTTGAACCTGCTTCTCTTGAAATGGAAATTATCTCCACCGTCCCGTCAAAAATTTCCGGTACTTCCATTTCGAACAATCTTTTTACAAGCCCAGGATGAGATCTCGACAAGACTATTTGAGTCTTATTATTAGTCCTTTTCACTTCCAATATATAAAATTTCATATTTTGTCCAAGCTCATAAGTATCGCCGGACATCTGCTCACCGTTTGGCAATACTCCCTCGGCAGTTATCATTATATCATTTTCTCCCAATATACTGATATCTGCATACACGGTATTTTTGGCTATTCTGGAAACCATACCCGTTATTATTTCAGTTTCCTTCTTCTTAAACTCAGTATATTGAATATCTTTTTCCGCTTCCTTTATCTTTTGTACCACTATTTGTCTTGCCGCTTGAGTAGCTATTCTGCCGAAATCTTTTGGAGTTACCTCTTCCCTTACAATATCTCCCTCTTTGTACTGTTTCCCGAAAAATTGATTTGCATATTCAACAGTCATTTCGTTATCAAGTATATCCACTTTGTCATCATCCACTATAGTTATAGGATTGATAATTTTGATATCACCTTTTTTAGTGTCTATGCTAACTTCAACTTCAGCATTGCTGCCGTAATTCTTCTTATATGCATTTAATATAGCTTGGTTTATAGCATCAAGTAATATTTCTTTTTTTATTCCCTTTTGTTTTTCCAACTGATCAAGAGCTCTTATAAACTCTGTATTCATCTTTTGTCTTCCTCCTTATTCCTCTTAAAACTCTAAATATAAATTTATCTTAGCTATTTCTTTTTTATCAAAACTCACTACATCTTCGTCAATTATAAAAACTACATTCCCTTCTTCGTCTAAACCATCAAGAATTGCTATAAATTCCTTGCCGTATTTTTCATCTTTCTTAAATAGTTTAACTTCAACATCTTTTCCCTTTTCTCTGATAAAATCCCTGTCTTTTTTTAATGTCCTATCCAGTCCCGGAGAAGAAATTTCAAGATTGTATGCATCTTTAATATAGTCTTTTTTATCTATCTCGTCGCCTATTATACCGCTTAGCTTCACACAGTCATCTATTGTCATACCGCTATCCTTGTCAATCAGTATCCTCAAATACATCTCACCGGCTTCTTTTACATATTCAACATCCACCATCTCATATTCCTTAGGTAAGACCTTAAGCACAAGTTCTTCGGTAATTTGCTCAATCTTTTTTGACATGAATCTTCTCCTCCTGTTTTTGTCTGTTATAGCAAGCACTAATATCAATATTAAAATACACCCATAAAATCAATATATTAATATCATACGAATTTAAACAAAAATATTATCCATAATTAAAGGTCGCATATTTCTAAATTATTAAAGTTACGATTTTTCTAAAATACAAAAAATTTTAAAACTAAGATATATTCAACTTGTTTATATAAATCTTTTTAGAACTAATCTAAGCCATAATACGAAATTGTAATCATAGATAATTACTATAATTAAATCTATTTTATCAGTAGTATTAAAAACATCCTTTTTGTATTTATATAAAAACAAAGAGTGGGTCTCCCCACTCCGATATAAATTTTTATATTCGGTTTTGCTATATTTTATCAGATTTTACAGCAAAAATCAAGTATATTTATTTATTGTTATATTATTTTAATATCATAAATTTAATATCATAAAATTTTTGCAAATTTTTTCGCACTTTTTAAAAACTTTATTTGTTTTTATATGTAAATACATATGTTTTCCGTCTAATTTTCATAAAATTTTAGAAAGTAAGAGATGAGTTAAGTAATTTTTTTAATAAATTTTTCTTATTTTTTGAAGCATTACCACTTATAATCATATTATAAATTTTGTATCGTTTTCATCTTTTTTAAATTTATCTGAGAGGAAGTATAATATTTACCATGTTTTTTCAGAAACGTTATTCAGATAAAAACCACTTTTTCAATAGGCAAAAAGTTTCAAAAAAAAATAATTTCCTACTTGACAAATGAAAAAAAAAGTTTTATTATGTTCTTGTTCAAACAAAGTGTTTACAACGTGTATACACTATTATATTTTTTTGTATTTAATTCTAAGGAGGAATTTTAATGTTGGACTTTTCAAAGTACCCTGCTGAACCGTTTAAAATTAAGGTTGTTGAACCTGTAAAAATGATTTCTAAAGAAGAAAGAATCGCTGCTATAAAAGAAGCAGGTTACAATACATTCAACTTGAAATCTGAGGACTGCTACATAGATTTGCTTACTGATAGCGGTACAAATGCTATGTCTGATGCTCAATGGGCAGGAATGATGATAGGTGATGAGGCCTATGCCGGATCTAAAAACTGGTTATATTTGGAAAATACAATAAAAGAACTTTTCGGATTCAAACATGTCGTGCCTACTCACCAAGGTCGTGGAGCAGAAAACATACTTTCTACAATAGCTATCAAACCCGGTCAATATGTACTTGGTAATATGTATTTTACTACTACTCGTTATCATCAAGAAAGAAACGGCGGTATCTTCATGGATATCATCCGTCCTGAAGCTCATGACGCTACAATAGACATACCTTTCAAAGGTGACATAGATGTTGAAAAGATGGAAAGCATAATCAAGGAAAAAGGACCTGAAAACATAGCTTATGTTTGCTTGGCAGTTACAGTTAACCTTGCCGGAGGACAACCTGTTTCTATGAAAAACATGAGAGAAGTAAGAAAAGTTGCTGACAAATACGGTGTAAAAGTATTCTATGATGCTACTCGTTGCGTTGAAAATGCTTACTTTATCAAAGAACAAGAGCCGGAATTCAAAGATAAGACTATAAAAGAAATATGCCATGAAATGTTCAGTTATTCTGACGGAGCTACTTGCTCAGGAAAGAAAGACGGTATAGTAAACATAGGTGGATTCTTGGCTATAAACGATGATGAACTTTTCGGAAAAGCTAAAGAAATAGTTGTTGTATTTGAAGGTATGCCTTCATACGGTGGTATGGCAGGACGTGACATGCAAGCAATAGCTATAGGATTTAGAGAATCTATGCAATTTGAATATATTCAACACAGAGTAAGACAAGTAAGATACTTGGGAGATAGATTGAAAGAAGCCGGAATTCCAATAGTTGAGCCTGTTGGCGGACATGCTGTATTCCTTGATGCAAGAAGATTCTGCCCACATTTGAAACAAGAACAATTCCCTGCACAGTCTTTAGCAGCTGCTCTTTATGTTGAAGCTGGCGTTCGTTCAATGGAAAGAGGTATAGTTTCTGCAGGTAGAGATGCCGTTACAGGTGAAAACCATAAACCTAAACTTGAAACAGTAAGACTTACAATACCAAGAAGAGTTTACACATATGCTCACATGGATTTAGTTGCTGAAGCTTGTATAAAACTTTTCAAACATAAAGAAGATATCAAACCTTTGAAATTTGTTTACGAACCTAAACAACTTCGCTTCTTTACAGCAAAATTTGATATAGCTGAATAATATTTTTAAAAACCGCACTGGTTTAAATCGGGGATATGGTTTTTCTAAGAAGAGTCATATCCCCTTAAAAATTTATAGATTTCTTTATTTTCTTAAAAAAGTACATATTGAAAAATTTATAGAGTCCACGATATTTTTTTTTGGAATTATGTGTTTTGAAAATCATGTGCTTTACAAAAACCTTTTCAAAATTTAGGAGGTGTAATTAATGAGTAGTAATAATGGTGGAAGTGAAAAAAAGTTTAACTCGAAAATAGGCTTCATACTTGCTTGCGTAGGTTCTGCTGTTGGTATGGCTAATGTTTGGGGATTTCCTTACAAACTTGGAAGCAGTGGTGGCTCGGCATTTTTGATAGCATATTTGATATTTATAGTAATATTCAGTTATACAGGATTGTCTACAGAATATGCTGTTGGTAGAAGAGCTAAGACAGGTACTGTAGGTGCTTATCAGATGGCTTGGAAATCAGGTGGACAAGATAACGTTATAGGAAGAAATGTAGGTTGGATACCTTTGGCCGGTTCAATGTGTATTGCAATCGGTTATGCAGTAATTATATCTTATGTTCTAAAAGGCTTACTCCAATCTATCACTGGAAGTATCATGACTATAGATACTGCGACATGGTTTGAACAATTTTCATCACAAGATTTTGGAGTTGTACCTCTTCACCTTGCAGTTGTAGTAATAACATTACTTACTCTTGTATTTGGTGCTGAAAGTATAGAAAAATCAAATAAGGTGATGATGCCTCTATTCTTTATACTATTTGTATTTATGGCTGTAAGAATAGCTATGCTTCCTGGAGCAGTAAAAGGCTATGAATATATGTTCATACCTGATTGGAGCAAACTTGCTGACCCTAATATCTGGGTAGCAGCTATGGGACAGGCTTTCTTCTCACTTTCAGTTACAGGTAGCGGTATGATAGTATACGGTGCTTATCTTTCAGATAGTGAAGACTGTGTTGCCGGTGCAAGAGATACTGCGATATTTGATACTATAGCGGCTATGGTTGCAGCTATGGTAATGTTACCTGCTTGCTTTGCATTTAACCATGACCCGGCAGCCGGTCCTGGACTACTTTTCGTAGTTCTTCCTACAATACTTCAAAGTATGCCTGGTGGACAATTATTTGCAATAGCATTGTATCTTGCAGTTGTTTTTGGTGGTATATCTTCACTTCAAAACATGCTTGAAGTTGTTTTGGAATCAGTGAACTTCCGTTTCCCTAAAATTAAAAGAGGATATATATTGGGATTGTTGTTCGTTATTTGTATGGGTATAGGAGTATTTATGGAGCCTATTTCTAAATGGGGTCCTTGGATGGATTTAGTTTCTATCTACATCATACCTATAGGAGCTACACTTGGTGCTATCTCATGGTTCTGGATAATGAAGAAAGAAGATTTGATAGACGAAATAAACAAGGGAGCAAAAAAACCTATATCTCCACTATGGTACAACATAGGTAAATATGTATATGTTCCACTTGCAGCTATACTTTGTATAATTGCAATTGTAAATAAAACAGCTTTCTAATTCTATATTTTTATAAAAAAAGTCGTTGAATTTCAATAATAAGATTTTCAACGACTTTTAATTTTGTATTGCTTTCATAGATATTTCAGATTTTTTATAATTTTATTCTATACTAATATTTTTTTATAAAACTATGGCTCTAAATTTATTCTATTCTATACCTCCTTTGACTAAAATTACTTAAAAAGCTAATATATTGTATGTTTTTAATGTTTTTAATATGAAGTATTTAATTTGATTGTAGCATACTTATTTTTACTCCCATATATCTCTGTCTTCTTTTGATATTAAATTTTTCTTTTGTTTAAGAATACCCGTGATGAAAAATATCACTCCTGAAATGACAAATCCTAAACCAAATACCAGCAATATCCAAAACGGTGCACTCTTTTGCTCTATATAGTTTTTCATTTGTAATAGGAAAAATACTCCAATCATAAATTGTGATACCCCAACATTTATAAAGAATGAATAACGCTTTTTCATTTGTCTATTTACCTCCTCAGTTTCTGTATAAAGTTCTAATTCTCCATCTGCCTTGTTCTTTCTTAAATATACTCTACCTGCATACTCTGTAATAACACTAATTCCTGTCTGCTCTAAAAATTTAAAATATTCTTTCTTATTTTGTCCCATGTACTTTGGAATATCAATTTTGTATTGATATTTAGCAGGAGAAACATCTTCAAACTCATATTCTCCGTTAGAATATTTGATAAGCATCTTGCCTTGTTCCCCTTGTTCATTAAGCCATTGTTCTTCTTGAGTTATATCTAAAAAACTCTTTTTAACTGTAGTTTTCATCTTTTTTCTCCTTTGTTTTAAATTTATAAACTCTTGAGAGTATAATTTTAAACTTTATTATATATGTGTTTGTCTTATATTTTCCTTGCATTTGACAGCAACTCTTCAAGTCTTAAAATTTCTTTTTCAAAATTCTCCTTGCCCTCATTTGTGATGATGTACTCAATCTTTCTGTCCTTTGACTGTTCGTCCAACTGTTTTATCCATTTCTTTTTCTGTAATGTATCAAGTGCTCCATATAGTGTTCCGGCTCCAAGATTGACACGTCCGTCAGTCATTTCCGCTATATCCTTCATCAATGCATATCCATGTGCCGGACTATGTAGACGAAGTAGGATGTAATAGATATTCTCTGTCAAAGCACCGCTGTTTGCTAACCTGCCCATATTTTCTCCTCCTTTTACATTTACTATTACGATTTTAGATATTACGTTTTATGTTATTACGTTTTTATCTGTATCGTTAAACGTAATATATCATAATTCGTAATACTTGTCAATAGTTTTTTAAAATTTTTTTAAAAAAATTTATTTTTCTATAGAAAAAACAGTTGTTGATGTTATAATGTAATTAGTCGTAACTAAGTCAAAAACTGTATTTTCAAATGTTTCTTCTATCTTATAATTTTAAAGGAGGCTTTATAATGTTGTGCAAAGAATGTTATGTCGAACAAAACAGAATAACTCCACTACTCAATCCAAGACAGTGTTTGGAAGAGCATACCCAATATGTCTGCGGTACTTGTGGTAGATGTATTTGTATAGAGCATACTCAAAAAGGTCTTCAAAGGTGGAACTTTCCCTTTAAATCCTTGGAAATTGCAAAGCTATATTTGAGATCTGCTGATTTTACCATGAAAAAAGCTTGTGGAATATATGAGATAAAAAGTACAAAAGGAAGAGTTTTCTACAAAATTTTTGCAGATGATGATGATTTGAATACTTTTTTAAAGAAAAATAAGGATAAGTCATGTGAAAAGATGAAGGCAGTATTTTCTATGGATAGTTATGGAGAATTCGCTAATACAAAAGTAAAAAGACTTAGCATTGATGAGGTGGAAAAATATTTATCTGAAAGATAGTATTTTAATTTTTGGTCTATACTTTTTAAAATAAGCTGTTATAATTAAAGATGGATGTTAATAAAATTATTGATAACTTATTTAGATTTTTGTATGGATTTGAAAATTTTATAATGTATTGTAAGTTATCTTTCTAATCTTAATCACTTGATAGTTGCATATTGATATGTCTTGAATATATTTAGTGAATAATATCTTTAGAAAGGAGAACTATGAACCTTTTTATACTTGGCTCTGCAGTAGTAATAATATTATGTGTCTTTTTAAATAAATTTTCCATGAGATTCGGTATTCCTATGCTGCTTGCATTTATAATACTTGGTATGTTATTTGGAACAGACGGCATATTGAAGATTGAGCTTGACAATTATTCTTTTGTTGCTGATATTTGTAGTGTGGCATTGATTTTTATAATGTTTTATGGAGGATTTGGTACAAATTATTCTACTGCAAAGCCTATAATGATAAGAGCCGGATTGCTGGCAACTATAGGCGTTGCAATGACAGCTTTTTTGGTCGGAATCTTCTGTCATCTTGTACTTAAGATGAACATTATCCACAGCTTGCTTATGGGTGCTGTAATATCTTCGACAGATGCTGCGTCAGTCTTTTCAATATTTCGTTCGAGAAAACTTGGACTAAGATATAATACCGCTTCCTTATTGGAAGTCGAAAGCGGTAGTAATGATCCTACTTCATATATGCTAACCATAGTCCTGATACAGATTTTGGAAGGAAATATGAGTACATCATTTATAATTTCAACAATCTTATTACAAATATCTGTTGGTGCTGTACTTGGCTTAATTATAGGATTTTCAGGTACTTACCTCCTCAATAAGATTAAATTTGAAACAGAAGGATTTAATATAATTTTTGTATTTGCCATTGCTCTTGCATCTTATTCATTACCTGCAATATTTCGTGGAAATGGCTACTTAAGTGCTTATATTGCAGGGCTTATAATGGGGAATTCTAAAATTCAATTTAAGAAGAATCTGGTTATCTTCTTTGACGGTATAACAGGACTTATGCAGATGTTGATTTTCTTTTTGCTTGGTTTACTTGCCACTCCGTCAAGATTTGCCAATATTGCTCCTGAAGCTATAAGTATAATGCTGGTTCTTACATTTATAGTTAGACCTTTAGTTGTATTTTTGATATTAAAGTTTTTCAAATGCAGTATGAGACAGATATTACTTGTTGCTTTCGCCGGACTTAGAGGAGCCGCATCAATAGTTTTTGCAATCTTGGTTATGACAGGTGGAAGTGAAAGTTATGAAATTTTTGACATAGTTTTTTTCATAGTTTTAATGTCTATTTTATTCCAAGGTTCATTACTACCTTATGTATCAAAAAAATTGGATATGATAGATATAGAAGAAGATATAATGAAGACTTTCTCTGATTATTCTGATGAATTACCTATACAATTCATACAGATAAGTCTACCTGAAAATCACTATTGGGTAGGAAAGGCAATAAAAGATATTCAACTTCCTCCTGAAACTCTAATAGTGTATAAGGATGACGGCGACAACATATATGTACCTGATGGAAACACTCTCTTAAAATCAGGAGATAGGCTCGTCCTAAGCGCTCTTGATGTGGAAGATGTAAGAGGAATAAAATTAACTGAAATTAATATTACTGAAAAACATGACTATGTAGGTAAGAAGATCTCCGATATAGCAAGAGAAAATATAAATCTTATAATTTTGATTAAACGGCAGTCTGAAGTTATAATCCCAAGAGGAGACACGATGATTTTAAAAGGAGATTTGCTTATTTGCAATCAATTATTGTAGATATTGCAAAATTGCCGTTATTGCTAAGAAATTTAACAAAAATTAGAAACTTTAACTTTAAAGATTATAAGTCTAATACTAAAATCTAATAACAATGGATAAGATATTTTCAATAAATTTATAATAAAGTCATAAACCATATAGCATTCTTTAAAAAACTATTAGTGAAAACTATCCATAGATTAAACAAATAATAGTCCAATACTGAAAAGCTGTTAAAAAGCCGTGTATTTATGTTACAAAAAAGGTATCAAAAATCTCTACAATATATAGAGTAATTTAAAATAAGCACTTGATATTACAAACAGTGATTAGTATAAGTGTAATTTTTCAATAAAGTTTTAAAACCGTAGAAATTAAAAATCTCTACGGTTTTTATATTTACAGCAAATTAACATTTAATAGTCATCTAAATTTATTATTTTTGAAATACTGTTAATAAGTCTAGTTAATAAAATAATTATTTTCAACTTAATTTATCATTGTATATATTTAATTAAAACTCAGCTGTTCCAACAGTTCTTGGGAAGGCTATTACATCTCTTATGTTTTGCATTCCTGTCAGATACATTATCATCCTTTCAAAACCAAGACCGTAGCCTGAGTGTTTTACTCCACCGTATTTTCTAAGCTCCAAATACCACCAATAAGCATTTCTATCCAAGTTGTTGTCCTTGATTTTCTTTTCCAATATATCAAGTCTTTCCTCTCTTTGAGAACCACCTATTATCTCACCAACTCCCGGTACGAGCAAATCCATTGCAGCTACTGTCTTGCCGTCGTCGTTACTTCTCATGTAAAATGCCTTGATTTTTTCCGGATAATCCGTTACAAATACAGGTTTTTTGAATATTTGCTCAGTCAGATATCTCTCGTGTTCTGTTTGCAAATCTATGCCCCATTCCACCTTATATTCAAATTTTTGACCAGAATTTTGGAGAAGTTCTACAGCCTTTGTATAAGTTATTCGTTCAAACTTGTTTTCCAAAATGTTATTCAATCTTTCAAAGAGAGCTTTGTCTACGAAATTGTTGAAAAATTCCATTTCTTCTTTAGCATTTTCAAGACAATATCTTATTATGAATTTTACCATTTCTTCTGCAACATCCATATTTTCCTTCAAAGTTGCAAATGCCATTTCAGGCTCTATCATCCAAAACTCTGCAGCATGTCTTGCAGTATTGGAATTTTCAGCTCTAAATGTAGGTCCGAAAGTATATACATTCTTAAATGCCATTGCAAATATTTCCGCCTCAAGCTGTCCGCTTACAGTCAAGTGAGTTTCCTTATCAAAGAAGTCTTCCTTATAGTCCACCTTTCCCTCCGAACTTTTAGGAAGGTTATTCATATCAAGGGTAGTCACTTGGAACATTTCTCCTGCACCTTCGGCATCTGAGGCAGTTATTATAGGAGTATGTGCATAGACAAAGTTTTTTTCTTGGAAAAATTTGTGTACTGCATAAGCTGCTATAGAGCGTACTCTGAAAACAGCTGAAAAAGCATTTGCCCTTGGTCTTAGATGGGCTATAGTTCTTAGATATTCAAAAGTATGTCTCTTCTTTTGTAGCGGATAATCACTGTCAGATGTTGCAAGAAGTGTGATTTCATTAGCCTTTACCTCGAATGCCTGTTTTGCTCCTTCAGTCTTGACCAATTCACCCTTTACCTTTATTGCAGTATATATAGGATATTTTACAACTTCTTTGAAATTTTCAAGATTTTCTGCTTCCAATACTATTTGCAAATTACTGAAAAATGTTCCGTCATTAAGCTCTATAAATGCAAATTTGTTTGAATCTCTAATCGTTTTTACCCAACCTTGGACTGTCACTTCCTTACCCAAAAAATCTTCAGACTTTTGAAAAACCTGTCTTATATCTAAAATACTCATAATAATAACCTCTTTATTTTTATATTTTTTTACTTATTTTAAAATCAAAGTTTAGTTTTTTCTATATATAAAATTTTATAATTGCTTTTTTATTTACTACAATGTTATTCAACTTATAATACTATTATTACATAGCACCCTTATATATCATCCTCATCTTGTCTACGCTCACTACATTATTTTCACCAAAGGCTGTCCTTCCTCTTTGTACAAGTCTGTCCACTATTTCTTCAGTGTCCTTTTCCGTAACATTATAATCGGAAAGATGTGTACTTACTTCCAGAGATTCAAAAAACTCTCTTGTTTTTTGTATCGCCTTGTCAATCTTTTCTTCATCACTTCCGTCAGTAATTCCAAATATATTTTTTCCGTATTGAAGTATCTTGTCTTTTTTGACATCTCTCATTACATTCATAAGTGACGGTAGTACAACTGCAAGTGTCCTGCCATGGTCAATGCCGAATCTCTCGGTAAGTTCATGACCAAGCTTATGTGTTGCCCAGTCTTCAGGCACTCCACAAGCAATATATCTGTTGAGTCCATTTGTAGCTGCCCACATAAAGTTGGCTCTTGTAGCATAGTCTTGCCTTTTCGACTCATCTATTACATCAGGAGCTATGTCTATTAAGGTCTTTAGTATACCTTCGGCAAAATAATCCTGAATTCTGGCATCCACCGGATATGTCAAATATTGCTCCATCACGTGGACAAAAGTATCTACAATTCCGTTTGCAAGCTGTCTTTTAGGTAGAGTATAAGTCAATGTAGGATCAAGTATGGAAAATTCAGGATAAGTTACATTTGAAGCAAAAGAATACTTTGCCTTCCTCTCTATAAATGTGATGACTCCACCACTGTTCATCTCAGAGCCAGTGGCAGGTATAGTAAGCACTGTTCCAAAAGGCAAGGCTTTTTTAGCTATTATTACTTCATTATCTCCCCAGTAGAAAAAATCTAAAGGATTGTCAACAAATACTGCTATTGATATAAACTTTGTAGCGTCTATTACCGAGCCACCGCCTACAGCCAAAAGATAGTCATAATTTTCAGCTTTTATAAGCTTAACAGCTTCCATGCACTTTTCATAAGTAGGATTTGCAGGTATTCCATCAAACTCTCCGATATTATACCCCTTGAGTGCCTCTTTCACCTTATCTAAAGTACCATACTTCTTTGCAGAAGAACCGCCATACAATATCAATACCTTCTTATCCTTAGCTATGTTTTTAGAAAGTTTTGGTATTTGGTTTTGTCCGAATATTATTTTTACAGGGTTTTTATAAACAAAATTTTCTATTGCCATGACGTCCTCCTATAAATCAAATAAATAATTCTTCTCTTCTTCAGTAAGTTTTCTATATTTTCCTTCAACTATCCTGCCAAGTTTGATTTTTCCTATTGAAATTCTCTTAAGTTCCCTTACATTTCTTCCCAAGACTTCTATCATCTTTCTTATCTGTCTGTTTCTTCCTTCATATATGGATATTTTATACTGGTTCTCAGAAAAGTCAAACAGCTCTATTTCTGCGGGTAAAGTCTTTTTGGAGTCTATTACCACTCCCTCGCTGAATTTTTTCATCTGAACTTCACTTAATCTGCCGTCAAGAGTGGCTATATACGTCTTTTTTACATGGTGACTTGGATGTGCAATCTTATTTGCCAAGTCTCCGTCATTTGTAACTATTATTAAACCTCTACTGTCATAGTCAAGTCTTCCCACTGGAAATACACTGATATCAGGAGGGAAAAAATCTGTAATACAATATCTGCCGAACTCGTCTGAAACTGTAGATACTACATTTTTGGGCTTGTTGAAAAGATAATAGTATTTTTTTACCTTTATGTCTGAGATTATTCTTCCATCAAGCTCCACCTCGTCGTCGTCATTTACTGTATAGGCAAGATTTTCCAATACTTTTCCATTTATTTTAACTTTTTTTTCCTTTATCAGCTCATCTGCTTTTCTTCTGGAATAGGCAGTCTTTGTCGCTATAAATTTGTTGATTCTCATATTATCTCCTATACATAAAACTCCAACGATTTTGCTAAACTGTCGTTGTATAATGCTTCTTGCATCAAAGTCTCTTTTGTAGTTTTCACCTTAACATTCACATCTACATCAGAAAATCCCAGTTTTTTCAATATTGAAGTCAGCGATGACATATTATTTTCAAAAAGAGACTTTACCTTTTTATCTTCAGTAAAAAATTCCAACTTCAAATTATTGTTTGTATTGTAATTTACCATTGCCTTAACATTACCGTTATTTATAGTATCCAGTGAAAGCCCTACATTGATATCATCTTGTTTTTTCAGTGATTTGTTGTCTTTTTTTACGTAATACTGCAATATATTTTCATAATCCTGCTCTGTCTTAAAAGGAATGATATTGTAATTATACTTTTCAGCCATATTTGCAAGTATATCCATTTTTGAAATGAGCTGTTTTTCAGCTATGTTAAGTGACTGAGCCTTATTTTGAGTCATATTGGACAGAGTCTTAATTTCTTCCTTGAGCTGATTATAGTCTATTTTCAAATTTTCTTTAGAAGTATTTTTTTCGACATTTAGTGTTTTTACTGCTCTGTTTTGTATATTTCTAAGAGTATTTATTACTTCATCCTTAGATATTATATCCTTAGCTGTAATAGCAGCTTCACTTATATTTTTCTTACTCTCTAAATTATTTATATTTTCATCAAATTCCTCGAATACAACATCCTTAAACTGACTATTAAGCTCTTCCATATCTTCAATAGAGAGATTTTCAGCATTTTCAAGTAAGAACTCTATATTCTTCAAATCTGCTTTTTCATTCAAAGCATCTGTTTTACTTACAAAAGTCGTACCTTCAAAACTAAAATCTTCCAAAGTTTGAAAATCTTCTATAAGCTTGGACATATCTGCAATGTCTATCTTTTTATCACTGATATTTTTCATCAGATTTTCAAGAGCCTTTATATTGTCAGGACTGATTTTAACATCCAAGTTTTTGAGCAGGAGCAAGTCTTTAAGAGATACATCCTTACTCAACACCGGACTGTCCGATTTTTTAGCAATGCCAAAATCTTTTTTATTTTGAATGTCTTTTAATACGCTCATCAAATCTTGAGATTGCTCATTTTCTTCAAGCTCCACAGCAAAATCTTCACCCTTCAATATCTCAAGTGCAAATTTCAACTCTTTTACATTTTCAAAATTTTCCTTACTGATAGGTATTGATGAGCTCATCATATTTTCTATGATTTCCCTGTTACTGCTATTGACATCCTTGCCTAATTTCACAAGAATATCCTGTATTTTAATTTGCTTGAGATTATTTTCACTCTTATCATCTATCTGAGGTAAGAGTATGAGCTCTCCATTTTCACCAAGTATAAGGTCAAAATTCATCTCACGATTTATAAAATTTTCCATAGGAATCACGCTTGTTGCCGTGATTTGTGCACCTGAAGCAGTCTGTATCAAGACTGTACTTTGATTCACATCAATTATACGACCTTTGATATTTTCGCCATTATTGGCTGATGTTCCTAATTCTTTGCCGCTTTGTTGTCTCAAAAAATCAGATGTATAGCCTATAGAGCCTGTATCTATTCTTAACTTACTCACCCCTTTCTTATGCTTCGATTAAATATTTTCTATTCAAGTTCCATATTATTGAGTATACCCTTTAATATTATCAGTTCTTCCTTATCAAGCGTTATACCCTTACCCATTGACTCATGCTCTTCATCCCAAGTTCTGATGTCATATTTGGGCTCTCTCTTGTTCCAAGATACAAGATTTAGCTCTTTTGTCCATCCGTTAGCTGCAGTTGAGAGCTCTCCAAATGATTCCACTATTTCAAATGTAAGTTTAGCCATATTGACCCCTTCTTATCTTCTTAAGTTTTTTAACTTCCACATCATTTTAAAAGTAAAGATAAACTACATATTATAGTCTTATATACAAATAGATACAAGCATATCTTCTATAGTAAATGTATATATCTTTTCTTTTAGAATATTAATTTTACTTATATATGTCATATTTAGTGCATTCTTCTTGATATATGCCTCTTTTTTTGTCCAAATCTTGTAAAACTCCAAGTTTTTATCATATGAAGAATTGATAAAATCTATCTCCTCTTTTTGAAAAAATCTTTCAATTATCTTTTCCCTATCCTTATTTTGTATGATTTCCATATCTATACCGACACTGTCATAACCTAATCCTACTATGGCTATGATAGCATCTGCACTATGAGATACGTTAAAGCTTAACTTTGAATCTTTGATATAGGGTTTACCGTTTTTTGTCCTTGGTATATCAATTTTTTCAAAGTCATAGCCATAATACTTATAGAGAATATATTTGATAAAATCTTGAGAATTTAATTTTTTTTTCAATTTTGCAAAAAATATTTTGCAAGTCTTCATTAGTCTATTTCCGCCACTTTGATACCAAGTTCTGCAAGCGCCTTGTAGTCAGCAATGCCGGGAGCTGATGTAAGAGGACATATAGCATTTTGATTTTTTGGAAATGCTATTACTTCCCTTATTGAATCTTCCTTTGCAAGCAACATGACAAATCTGTCAAGACCAAGAGCTATACCGCCATGAGGAGGCGTTCCGTATTTGAATGCCTCAAGCAGGAAGCCGAATTTTTCCCAAGCATCTTCCTTTGAAAATCCTAAACATTCAAACATCTTTTCCTGAACTTGGGAATCATGTATTCTTATACTTCCGCCACCAAGCTCAACTCCGTTAAGTACTATATCGTAAGCCTTTGCTCTCACCTTTTCTCTATCAGTATCAAGGAGCTCTATATCCTCATCCATAGGCATGGTAAACGGATGGTGTACTGCTACAAATCTTTGTTCTTCCTCATCATATTCAAACTGAGGGAACTCAGTTACAAAGAGTAATCTGTATTCATTGTCGTCTATTAGACAAAGTTGTCTTGCAACTTCTATTCTAAGATGTCCCAATGCGTCAAAGACAATCTTGTCCTTATCTGCTACAAACAATATAAGATCTCCCTCTGCTGCATCCATTTTTTGCAGTATTTCATTCATCTTTTCTTCAGAGATGAACTTTGCTATAGGTGAGTTAATACCTTCTTTTGTATATTTGATATATGCCAGACCTTTTGCACCGTAAGTCTTGGCTACGTCTTCAAGCTTTGTTATAGCCTTTCTTGAAAACTTATCCTCATATCCTTTTACATTTATGGCCCTTACTGATGATTTGGGAGAGTTTACAGCATTTTCAAAAACTGAAAATCCGCAAGATTTAACTACGTCACTCAAATTTTGTATTTCAAAACCAAATCTTAAATCCGGTTTGTCAGAACCAAATCTTTCCATCGCCTCTTTATATGTCATCCTCATTAGCGGTAGTTTTACATCCACATCCAAAGTTTCTTTGAATATCTTTTGGACCATTTTCTCAACCATCTGCATTACGTCCTCAGGCTCAACAAAAGACATCTCACAGTCTATTTGAGTAAACTCAGGCTGTCTGTCTGCTCTTAAGTCCTCATCTCTAAAGCATCTTGCTATTTGGAAATATCTGTCAAAACCTGAAACCATAAGCAATTGTTTGAAAAGTTGCGGTGATTGCGGAAGTGCATAGAACTTGCCGTTATTTACTCTGCTTGGTACAAGATAGTCTCTTGCACCCTCAGGTGTAGGCTTATTAAGTATAGGTGTCTCAATTTCTATAAATCCGCTTTCACTCAAATAATTTCTTACCGCATTTGTAACCTTTTGTCTAAGCACGAAATTTCTTTGCATCTTAGGTTTTCTAAGATCTAGATATCTGTATTTTAATCTCAAATTTTCAGAAACTTCATCGTCATCCTTGATATATATCGGCGGAGTCTGAGAGTCGTTTAATATCAGTAGATTAGTTGCAAAAACTTCTATATCTCCTGTTTCCATCTCACTGTTTTTGGCACTTCTTTCTCTTACAGTTCCTTCCACAGCTATAACATATTCACTTCCCAAAGTTTCTGCTTTTTTAAATACTTCTTCCTTAGTATTCTCATCAAATACTATCTGACAAAGACCGCTCCTATCTCTTATATCTGTAAATATCAAAGCTCCCTTATCTCTTGACCTTTGTACCCATCCCATGAGCACTACATCTTCACCCACATTGCCTATTCTAAGCTCTCCGCAATATGCAGTTCTCTTTAGTCCGTTTAATCTATCCATATAGTTCTCCTTAATATAAAATTTTCAAAATATTATTTCACTTTTGTACAAGTCCAAAGGCTTTATAAATCCATATAAAGCAGTTTAACTTTATGAAAAGTCAGAGATTTTCATAAGTTCTTAAAATCTTACAAAGCATTATAAATTAATTTGACTATCATAAAGTAGATTATTAATAGCACTGCTCGTAGAAATTTCATTATCAACAAAATTTTTAGGCTATTTACTTCATTATTTTAAAAATAAATTTACAATATAAATCTCAAAATATTTATAGATACTGAATTTTAGCACTATTTAAATATTTTTGCAATACTTGTATTAGTCTGGTTCAAAAGTAAAACCCTCACCTTCAATTTCAGATACCGTATAGACGTAAAAAAAGGCTCTATGGTCTATGCTTTTCACAAAGTTTTTGACCTGAATATATTGTTTCTTGTCTAAGACTGAAGTCAGTATCTTCTTATCTTGACCTGAAAATCCTCCTTGAGCATGATATATGGTAGAACCTCTTCCCAATTCATTAAGTATGAAATTATTGATTTCATCTATTTTTTCCGAAGCTATAGATACATTGTACTTTATATTAAAACCTGATATCATCTTATCTATAAGTACTGAGTTTAAAACCACTTCAATTATACCGTACATACCTATTTTAGGTCCAAATATCAACCATGCACAAATTGTAATAAATCCGTCACAAAGAAGTAATCCGTTTGCAAAAGACAGATGTGTATATTTCTCTATTATTTTGCCAAGTATATCTGTGCCACCTGTAGAAGCCCCACTATTAAGTACAAGAACCATACCTATTGCGCCTATAATTACACCAAAAAGTAAACTTATCAATAAATCGTCTATAATCGGTGCATTCATGTAAAACACCAGTTCCAAGATATACAAAAAAAATGATGTCGCCATAGATGAATATATTGTCAGTACGCCAAATATCATACCAAGTGTGGCTATTCCTAAGATTATAAGTAATAGATTAACAACAAAATATATGGCAGACATATGGATACCGGTAAGCAAAGATATGAGTAAAGCAAATCCTGACGCTCCTCCGGTTACTAATTTAGTCGGAACAATAAAAAAGTGTAGCCCAAGTGCCAATATTAAAGAACCTAAAGTCACTTTAAAAAATCTTTTTAAATTATTTGCATTAAATATTTCTTTGTTCATAAAGCACCCTTGAAAAACAAAAATTCGTTTATAAAATTATTATTTTAATTAAAATAAATCCCAAATAATTATACAAGGTTTCAGTCTAATTTTCAACTTATTAAAATATATTTGTATAATTTGAATATAAAAAGTCGATAAATCAATTCCATTACCTGATATTGACTTATCGACTTTATTTAATATACTTTTTCTTATTTCAATCCAATAATTCTACTCTCAGATTTAGCTAATCATAGATACTATACAATAAATTATAAGTGTTTCAAAAAAATATATCTTATTTTTCTTATTAAATATATCTTAATTAATACAAATATCTATTATACATTAAATCTAAACAAGATTACATCTCCGTCTTTTACTACATAGTCTTTTCCTTCTGAACGTATAAGACCTTTATCTCTTGCTACTGACATATTGCCGCCTATTTCTACCAACTCTTCGTAAGAAATAGTCTCCGCTCTGATAAATCCTCTTTGAATATCAGAATGTATCTTACCGGCAGCAACCGGCGCCTTAGTACCATTGATTATAGTCCAAGCTCTTGTTTCATCTTCTCCTGTAGTAAGGAAGCTTATAAGTCCAAGAAGTGAGTAACTTGCCTTTACAAGTTTTTCAAGTCCTGAATACTCCATACCCATATCTGACAAAAACTCTTTTTTCTCTTCATCTGAAAGTTGAGACAAATCTTCTTCGATTTTTGCACTTATAACAACTACTTGTGAATTTTCACTTTGTGCAAAGTCTTTGATTTGTTTAACAAAATCATTGCCCTCACCGTCGCTTGACGCTTCGTCCTCAGCTACATTAGCAACATAAATTACAGGCTTGTCTGTAAGAAGATTGAAATCTTTTACTATCTCCAATTCTTTTTCTGTAAAATCAATGGTTCTTGCACATTTACCTTCTTCTAATACTGCAAGTATTTTTTCAATCAGCTCTACTTCCACTGCCATTTTTTTATCGGCCTTCATAGCCTTTTGCGCCTTTGAAAGTCTTCTTTGTAATACTTCCATATCAGAAAAAATAAGTTCTAAATTAATAGTTTCAATATCTCTAAGAGGTCCTATCTCTCCATCCACATGGACTACATTGCTGTCTTCAAACGCTCTTACAACATGGATTATAGCTTCAACCTCTCTTATATGAGACAAAAACTTATTGCCGAGTCCTTCTCCCTTACTTGCACCTTTTACAAGTCCTGCTATATCGACAAATTCGATAGTAGTATGAACAGTTTTTTTGGAGTGATTTATCTCCGACAACTTGTCTACTCTAAAATCGGGTACGGCTACAACTCCTACATTGGGTTCTATAGTACAAAACGGATAGTTTGCCGATTCAGCACCGGCTTTTGTAATTGCGTTGAACAACGTACTTTTTCCAACATTAGGCAGTCCTACTATTCCAAGTTTCATTAATTTACATCTCCTTTTTAATCTTAAATTTTCATAGCTACATCGAATTTTTTATAAATAAAATTACTACTTACAAATTCATGCAAGTCTAATTATATCCTTATTTTTGATTTTATTCAACAGTTACGGATTTTGCAAGATTTCTAGGCTTGTCCACATCATTTCCCTTTTTTATAGATGTGTGATAAGCTATAAACTGTGCAGGAATTACTGCAAGTATTGATGAAAACAAGTCGTATACCTTAGGAACTACTATGATTTCATCTGCATAACTTGCCATATCCTTGCTGTCTTTATCAGTAATTATTATAGTATACGCACCCCTTGCCTTGACTTCCTGAATATTTGACATTGTCTTTTCCAACAATTTATCTTGAGTAAGAACGGCAATTACTGGTGTATTTTCTTCTATCAGGGCTATAGTACCGTGCTTTAGTTCTCCTGCTGCAAAAGATTCAGTATAAATATAGGAAATTTCCTTGAGTTTTAGCGCTCCCTCTTTGCCGACACTGTCGTCAAGTCCTCTACCTATATAAAAAGCCGATTTTGAATTTTTAATTTTTTCTGCAATTTCAATGCACTTATCTTCAATTTTTAGCGTGTCTTCTACTTTTTGAGGAAGTTTTTTCAGTCTTTCCACTATCTCGTGGTACTCCTCAATACTTATCTCTTTTTTAAGCTTTGCAAGTTCCACACCTATCATGTAAAAGGCTGCAAGCATTGTTGTATATGCCTTTGTAGATGCTACAGCTATCTCTGGTCCTGCAAGAGTGTAAAATACATCATCAGAGTTTCTTGCAACTGAAGAACCTACCACATTTGTAATTGATAGTATCCTACAACCCTTAGTCTTTGCAAGTTTTTGTGCTGCAAGAGTATCTGCTGTCTCTCCTGATTGACTAACCAATATCACAAGAGTCTTTTCATTTATAAATTGCTTATTATACCTGAATTCTGAGGCAATATCCACCCTTACTCTTATATTTGCAATATTTTCTATAACATACTTACCTATAAGTCCAGCATTGTAGGCTGTACCGCAGGCAACTATATATATGTCATTTATATTTTGTATCTGTGTGTCATCTATTCTTATATCGTCAAGTATGAGATTATTATCTTCATCTATTCTTCTTAATATGGTATCTGCGACAGCCTTAGGCTGCTCATTTATCTCCTTAAGCATGAAATGAGGATAGCCTCCTTTTGTTGCCGCATCCATATCCCAAGTAATAGTAAACTTCTCTTTATTTATTACATTCTTATCCTTGTCATAGAATACTATGTCATCCTTTGTAATTACAGCTGTCTCATCATTGTCAACATAATATATCTGCCTTGTATACTCCAATATGGCAGGTATATCTGATGCAAAGAAATTTTCTCCCTCTCCTATACCTACTATAAGCGGTGACTCTTTTCTTACAGCTATTATCTTGTCAGGTTCAGCCTTAGATATTATACCTAGCGCATAGGCACCTCTAAGTCTTGATACTGCCATATTTACCGCTGAAAGTATATCGCCTGTCTTCTTGAGATATTTATCTATCATGTGTACTACCACTTCTGTGTCAGTCTGTGATTTAAATACATATCCTTCATCAGTCAGTTCTTTTTTCAATGCTCTATAATTTTCTATGATTCCGTTGTGTATTACTGCTACCGAGTTTGATTCGTTAATATGCGGATGTGAATTGACATCCGATGGTTGACCGTGAGTAGCCCATCTCGTATGACCTATACCCACATGACCCGGATGTGGATCTTTTTCAAGATGCTTTGACAACACAGATAATCTTCCCTTATACTTTGACAGTTTCAACTGTCCATCATATATGGTCGCTATACCTGAAGAGTCATACCCCCTATATTCCAACTTTTCAAGGCCGTTCATCACGACATCTTGAGCTTTTTGCCAACCTATATAACCTACTATTCCGCACATATTATTCTCCTTTATTTTTACATCAAAAACAATACATACCTTATGGGATGTATTTTGAATATATACCTTGTATTTTAATAATCAATTTAAAAGCCTCTAAATAATTCTTTATACTTTTTTATACAATGATTAAAAGCTCTATATTTCCAATATATAGACTATATTTATCTACAGCTCTAAAAAATAATATATGATTTATAATTTTACAATAAATGTAGCTATAATATTTTGTTCATTATTTTATCATTTTTTAACATAATAATTTAAAAAGCATATAAAATGAATTATTTAAAACTTAAAATCAATATAAAATACTATTTCAGGAGAGTGACATAATATACTTTTTGTAAGACTTGAACTTTTTAAAAGTAAGTCTTCTTTGTTATATATTTTTAGACAGTCACATGCCTTTGGGACACCCGCCGAATTTTCGATAATCCCAATCCTCGTCAACAATTAATAGCCCATATTAGCATACTAATTGTTCTGGCGCTTGACAATATTTTCTCCTGTTATAAATTAAAACAGCCTACAATCAATAGTTTACAGCAAAAATTTTGCTCTTAATCTATCAATCAATAGGCTTTTTTAAATTCACTACTCAGCTGATATAACTTCTCTTCCATTGTAGCTGCCACATTCAGGACAAACTCTGTGTGACAATTTCATTGAATGACATTTAGGACATTCAACAAGATTTTTTGCATTCATATTCATGTTTGCCGCTCTTCTTGAACGTGTATCAGACTTGCCCATTTTTCTCTTAGGTACCGCCATGCTTTATCCCTCCTTATTATTTTTAGACGATTTATTAATCTAAAAAAGATTTTAACTTCTCCAACCTCGGGTCTATATTGCTCAAATCTCCATCTTGACATTTACAAGTAGTCTTATTGAGATTTGCTCCACAATTATGACATAGTCCCTTACAATTTTCATTGCAGTACAAATTGTTATTAAGATGTTCAAATACAGCATCTTCCAGTATCTTATCAATATCAAGATAATCCTCATCCACTATAATCATATCATAGTCCACATCATCATCATGATTTGACAAAATACCTGATATTGTTATATCATCAGATACTCGCATCTCGTCAAGGCATCTCACACAATTAATTACAGTGTCAAGGTGTATGTCAATTTTTGCATGCAAATTATTATCCTGCGTTTTGTTTATCTCGCAAACTACCGTCGGTTTCTCGTTAAAAACCGCCTTTCTCCCCGAAATCTCACAAAAGTCTTTATCCAATTCAAACTTATATACAAAGTTGCTTTTTGAACTTGTAAGAATATCATTAATAAAAATTCGCATAAAACACCCCTACCACAATAACATCCCATATTATACTAAATATTTATGCTTTATGTCAAGTAATTTCACTTTATATTTAAAACTTTTTGTTCCTTTGTGTTTATATCGCCTTTTCATTTACTTTATATATTTTAAACTTCATAAAATCCATTATTTTGTCATAATTATATTAAAAATAAAATATCTCTTTTCATAAATTATATATTATTTTTTATACTTTTATATATCCTTGACGCTACCTTTGCTGACAGTATTGCTGACAATATATCGGTAGGTATGAATATTATTACTGCAGATTTTAAAAGTTTAAAAAGCTCTACATCTTTTCCCAATACGTTAGTCATTATAAAGTAAAGGTACATAAATCCTATTAAATAAACCAATGAAAGTCCTATAAGATTTGATACGAAAAAGTTTAGAAAATTCTTCTCTCTTTTCTCACTGATTTTACCTATTACAAAGGCTGCTACTGCAAATCCTATAATATATCCAAATGTCGGCTGAAATACATAGCCTATTCCTCCTCCCTTTGTAAATACAGGAAGACCTGCAAGACCTATGAAGATATACATGGCAACACTGGTAAATCCAAGTTTTGAGCCTAAAATAAGTCCTGCCATAGCTACGAAAAACCACTGCATTGTAAAAGGAACAGGTGGAAGAGGCACCTTTATAAAAGCTCCTATACATACAAGAGCTGAAAATAACGAACACAATACTATAGATTTTGTTTCAGTTTTTCTTTGAATATTTTCCATTGCAAACCTCTCTTAAATTTTATTTTACAATTTGTAATTATATAATATAAAACTAAGATTGTCAACTATAATTTATTAATGTTTTGCAATTTTGAATTCAGTCATATCTCTTGTATCTTTGCAATTAAGATAAGTTAATTACTCAACTCCCTCTTATAAAAAACATATTGACACTAAATATTTATTGGATTAATGGATAAAGTTTACTACATATTTAGTATTCGCAAGTTATATACTATACTTACACTATAGATAATGATTTTTAATTTTCCATAGTTCTAATAAAGCTTATTATGAATGTATTAAATTTTAGTATATTCCAAAAGTATAATATAATGCTTGACATAGTTTTTGGTGTTTTTTTATAAGCAGGTAAATATCAATAAAACTTATTCAAATTTTTATGTCAAGATATATACTAAAAAATAATATTGGTTTAAATTTCAATTAGAATAATGATAATTTCAGTGAGGAAGTCAAGTTTATTAAAAATAGAAATTACTTTTTGGCAAAATATTGATATTAATTTTTAAAACTATGGACAGGCGCAGGCATAAATCCTGCTCTTTCTATCAGTCTATCACTTTTTACATTACCTATATCTATTATAGGAGCGTAACCAAGCAAATCTCCAAACTCTACAGTCTCACCGACATTTTTTCCGTATACAGGCACTAATCTTGTTGCAGTAGTCTTATTGTTTATCACTCCTATCGCACATTCATCAGCAATTATTGCAGATATGGTTGATGATGGAGTATCTCCCGGTATTGCTATCATATCAAGACCTACTGAGCAGACACATGTCATAGCCTCCAACTTGTCAAAGGACATACTTCCCTTTGATACGGCATTAATCATACCCTCATCTTCACTAACCGGAATAAAGGCTCCGCTAAGTCCGCCTACATTTGAAGAAGCCATTATGCCACCTTTTTTTACAGAGTCATTGAGAAGTGCAAGAGCGAATGTAGTGCCATGTCCCCCAGCCTCGTCAACTCCTATTTCTTCAAGTATTCTTGCCACACTGTCACCTACATCTGCAGTAGGTGCAAGAGACAAATCTACACTCGAAAAAGGATAGCCAAGTGACTGTGCAACCTCCCTACCTATAAGTTCTCCCATTCTTGTCATCTTAAAAGATGTCTTTTTTATCTCCTCACATACAGTTTGGATATTCTTACCTCTTATCTTTTCTAAGGCTGATTTTACTACTCCAGGTCCACTTATTCCTACATTAATCACTGTATCTCCCATGCTAACACCATGGAAAGCTCCTGCCATAAAAGGATTATCGTCAACAGAATTTGCAAAGACCACAAGTTTTGCGCAACCTATACTTCCATTGTCTTTAGTTGCAAATGAGAGTTTTTGTATCATCTCTCCTATTAGTTTTATAGCGTCCATATTGATACCTGCTCTTGATGATGCTACATTTATGCTTGAGCATACTATATCTGTAGATGAAAGAGCATTAGGAATGGATCTTATCAATATTTCATCTGCCCTTGTCATTCCCTTTTCGACTAAGGCTGAAAATCCTCCTATAAAATTTACTCCGACATTTTTTGCAGCCTTGTCAAGTGTAGCTGCAAAGTCAGTATAGTCATCATCTTTAGTTGCACCTGCTATCAATGATATAGGGCTTACTGATATCCTCTTGTTTATTATAGGCACTGAGTATTTTTGACCTATCATTTCAGAATATTTGACAAGATTTTCCGCTTTAAATGATATTTTATCATAGATTTTTTCTCTTGCTTTTTGAGAATTTTCGTCAATACAGTCAAGCAAAGAAATTCCCATGGTAACAGTTCTTATGTCCAATTTCTCATTGCTGAGCATATTTATTGTTTCCAATATATTTTCTCTATTTAAAAATTGCATAATGCACCTCTTTTATATGTTATGCATGGCATTGAACAGATTTTCATGTTGTACCATTATCTTTTGTCCCATTTGCTTACCTATATCATCAATCTCATTACAGAATTTACCAAAGCTTTCTCCGATATTTGAAATATCAATCAGCATTATCATGGTAAAAATTTCACCTACTACACTTTGATTGATGTCAAGTATGTTCAAATTATATTCCAACAACTTCCCTGAAATCTTGTGTATAATTCCTACCATATCTTTTCCTACAACAGTTACAACAGCTTTCATAATGTACTCCTTGCTTTTAATATTCTCAATAATATCTTTCTATATAATATAATTATATTTTTATGACTTATCTTAATACTCATTAGTAATTAATAAGTTTATTATAGCATTTATATTTTTAACAGATATTATACTACTATGTTTTTCTAAAAGTTAATGTATTATATAACATTCACCTTATAAAATCAATATCCTATGACAAAAAACAGCTGTAGTTTTTAAAAAGAATTAAGGTATTAAATTAAGTCCAAATACATACATAAGCTGTAAAATTTTATTAATCCTAATTATATTTAATTTAACCCACATAAATTCATATATTTCATAAATAAAGTTGAGTTTATGATTTGACTTTTACATTGCAAAAACTTATAATAAAGTTATATTTTATAAGACTTTATTTTTATAAAAAGGAGAATGCTATGGGCACCTTTATTTTCGGACACAAAAACCCTGATACAGATAGTGTATGCTCATCCATAGCCTATGCTTACTATAAGCAGGAGCTTGGAGAAATGCTCGATCCAAGAGTACTTGGAGATTTGAGAAAAGAAGCATCCTTTGTCCTTAATTATTTCAATATAACTCCTCCAAAATTTCTTGAAGATGTAAAAGTACAGGCAAAGGATTTGAACTTTGACAGAATAATACCGCTGACAGTCAGCTCATCAGTATATGAAGCCTATATGAATATGGATAGGGAAAAAATACATACACTTCCTATAGTAGATGATATTGGAAAGTTGCTTGGAATAGTATCTATGAAAGATATAGCCAGCGCTTTGATAAATATTCACGATAATATTGTAAATACTACTCTTGCTTCTTTTATCAACGTATTTTCCAATTACAGCCCTAAGATGATTATGAAGGGCAAATCTATTGACAAGGTGGAAGGACTGCTTAAAGTATTTAACCCCCACATACCTCAAGACTCTATAATAGAACAGGATAATGTCATTATACTCAAACACTATCACAAGAAAGAATTTTTCCAAAAGTTAAATTTTGGAGTAAATATGATAATTTTGCCACAGTATGATGAGCTTGATGAAGAAGAGTTGGGCTTACTCAAAAAATATGATATCACAACTATATCACTTGATTTATCATCACCTATGATAATCAAAAAAATGCACCAGACTGACAGCATAGCCAGCATAATGAAAAAAGACAAGATACAACACTTCACTATGGAAGACTATCTCATAGATATAAAGGAATCCATGCTCAAAACTAACTTTAGAAACTATCCTCTTGTAGACACTGACGGATACTATATGGGACTGCTTGGCAGAAAACATCTATTAAAACCCGGCAGAAAAAAAGTAATATTAGTCGATCACAATGAGTTTTCACAAAGTGCTACCGGTATAGAAGAAGCAAATATACTGGAGATAGTGGATCATCATAAAATAGGCGGTATAACAACAAACGAACCCATAGTCTTTATCAATATGACGGTAGGCTCTACATGTACCATAGTGTATGAACTGTTCAAAAACTCCAATATCAAGATACCTCGACATATTGCAGGATGCTTAATAAGCGGAATATTGTCAGACACTATGTATTTCAAATCACCTACCTGTACTAAAAAAGATATAGAAGCTGTCCACGCCATAAACGATATATTGAATCTGGATTTGGACGATTATACTCAAAAAATGTTCAAAGCAGGCTCTTCTATAGAAGGTATGACTTTGAAAGAACTTCTTTACAACGACCTCAAAGAGTTCAATTTAAAAGGCAGAAAGATAGCTATTTCTCAGTTATTTACCATGGATATTGAAGAACTTGAGGAGAAAAAGGAAGAACTACTGAAATATATGAAGGATATATATGAGCAAAACAATTATAATATCCTGCTTCTTGCAGTTACAGATATGGTCAAAGAAGGCTCGTATATGTACTATATTTCAGATGACAAGTCTATAATAAGGCAGTCATTTGACTTAGATGAATCTCAGGGCGCATTTTCGCCTATGACTGTTTCACGTAAAAAGCAGATAGTTCCAATGATTACAAATACATTAGAACTGATTTAAGGAGAAAGTATATGAAAAAAGTATTCAGCTTTTTCAAAAATTCTAACGAAACTAAGGAAAGAAAATTTGTAGAAGTAGGCAACAATAGATTTTTAAAGAACTTTAAGAAAATCACTCTGACTTTATATGTATTGTTGCTTATCATATCGTATTATATTACCCTTGTTCCAATTAATCTAAAGTCAATTGAGTTTTATGGATATGCAACTTTCATGTTGTTTGTTTTGGCATTCATATTCTTCATTGATTCTTTTTTCAATGAAAAGAGCAAGATAATATACAAGACTCTGCTTAAGATTATTATAGTTATGATAGTTGCGACAATAATATCAAACATATATTCATCTCCTATATTGCAGTCGAAAAGATATGCTTCTTTAATAAAAAAACAAACTTCTATCTTTGAAGAGGATATAAAGCAAGCAGATTTTACAAAACTGCCTGTTGTAGATAGGGATACCGCCATAAAATTGGGTGCAAGAAAGATGGGTGAGATGGGAGATTTGGTCAGTCAATACAATATAGATGAGACCTACTCGCAAATAGCACTTGGAGAAAAACCGGTGAGAGTCACTCCACTTGTTTACGCAGATTTTGTAAAATGGTTTTTAAACAAGGACAAGGGTATACCGTATTATATAAAAATTGACATGGTAACACAAAATGCGAGTCTTGTAAAACTTGACGAGCCCATAATGTATTCTATGAGTGACAAATTTTCCAGAAATTTGTACAGACACATAAGATTTTCTTATCCTACTGCCATAATAGATGATATAAACTTTGAAACCGACGACGAAGGCAAGCCTTATTTTATAGCTACAGCTGTGGAGCCGACCATAGGTCTGTTTGGAGCACCGGATACGAAATATATCATAATCGTAGATGCTCATAGTGGTAAGATGGAAAAGTATAAGGTAGGAAATGTGCCTGAGTGGGTGGACAGAGTATATCCTGCTAATATGATAATAACTCAACTTGATGACAACGGCAAATTTGAGAGAGGCTTCCTCAATTCTAAGATAAAGCAGGAAGGAGTTACTAAAACTACTGACGGATACAACTATCTGATAAGCGGAAATGATATCTCACTTTATACAGGGATTACCTCAGTCCTTGCTGACGAATCCAACATAGGATTTGTAATTGTAAATATGAGAACTAAGGAAACTAAGTTTTATCCTGTATCTTCAGCTGAAGAATTTTCAGTTATGGACAGTGCCAAGGGGGCTGTACAGGAAAAGGGTTATGATGCTACCTTCCCGCTACTTATCAATGTGTATAATAGACCAACTTACTTTATGTCACTTAAAGACAAGGCGTCGCTGATAAAGATGTACTCACTTGTAGATGCTCAAAACTACCAAAAGGTAGCTGTTGGAAACACTGTTGAAGAAACTGTTGAAAATTATCAAAAGATAACATCAGACATCATGAATAATGTAGGTGCTTCATCAGAAAAAACCATAGTGATTGAAGATATACAAAGTGTTGTAATTGACGGCAATACCCTATATTATATCAAGGCTAAGGATGAAGAAAAGATACTTTCCGCTTCAATTAACATAGATCCAAGACTTGCATTTATAAAGATTGGAGATACTATTGAAGTCTCAGGAAGTGATATGGGAAGCGTATTTGTAATTACTAAGCTAAAATAAGCATTTTTATTTGTTTAAGACTCAACTTTCGCACATGGAAAATAATTTAAAAATATTGAAATTTGAGTATATTTAAAAACACAATATTATACTTGACATAGTTTTTTCAGTGTTTTCATTTTTTGATAAATATGCAAATTTAAATAAATATTAATTAAAAAATTACGTATCAAGTAGTGTATTAAAAAAATAAATATTTAAATTTCATATGTTTATTGTCAATGTATTAAACAGATAATAGTATAATACTAAAAATCTATCAAAAAACCACATAATTTTATTACAGCAAGATTATTGATATTTTGCAAAAGCAATAAGTCAGTAAAATAATAATCTTGGCATTATAAATGGTGATTAGTATAAATACAAAAAAACGGCTCTTTGTTTATGAAACTTCATATTCAAAGAGCCTAATTTTATTATTTTGCTGACAATGCAGCCATAGTTATATAGTTGTAAGGTTGGTTGAAATGTGGTAGAAAGAATATATCAAGTAATTTAAGTTTGTCTATAGTAACTTTTTCTTGTATAGCAAGAGAGAACATATGAATACCCATTGACATATCATAAGTTGAAGCCATTTGAGCACCTACTATGACTCTTGTATTTCTATCATAAACTATCTTAAGTTTTACATTAGGATTTGTTGTTTCCAAAAATGCAGCCTTTTGCAAATCGTCAAATGAAGTACTTAGTACGTCCATTCCAAGTTGTTTTGCCTTTTGTTCGCTTACTCCAGTAGACACCATCTTCAAATCATAGATAGCAATAGCATTTGAGCCTTGTACTCCTACAGTTTCAAGTCTTTTGCCACAAGCATTATGAGCTGCTATAATACCTGAACGTACAGCATTAGTAGCAAGAGCAATGTAAGATTTTTCCCCTGTAGCGTTGAACTGAACTGTAGCACAGTCACCTATAGCATATACATCCTTCATACTTGTTTCTTGAGTTTCATCTACTATATATGCACCATTAGGCATAGTTTCAAGATAATCTTTGCCAAGCTCATTGTTTGGTCTAAATCCTATCGCAAGTATTACCATATCACATTGATATTGGTTTTTATCTGTTACTATATACTCCACCTTGCCATTTCCCTTGATTTCCTTTACGGTTTCACCAAATGCAAGCTGTACTCCATGGTCAGATAAGTTTTTATCCATAAGAGTGCTGAATTCTGCATCATAATAATTTGAGAGTGAAGTCTTGGCAACATCTACCAATATTACCTTTTTGTGATGTCTTTCAAATGCTTCTGCCAGTTCAACACCGATGTATCCTGCTCCAACAACTGCAATAGTCTTTATATCAGGATTTTTAAGTTTATCTATTACTTCTTGGGCATTTTGGAAAAGTTTTACCATCTGCACATTTTCCAAATCTCTTCCAGGTATTGGAGGTACTATAGGTAGAGAACCTGTAGCAAGTATAAGTTTATCATAACTTTCTTCTATTCTTTGACCGTTTTCCAAAGTTGCAGAAACAACTTTTCTGTCAAAGTATATCTTATCCACCTTGCTATTCATATTTACCTTTGCACCTTGAGATTCCAACTTTTGCTTATTTGAATAGAAAAGTCCGTCTGGTTTTGATATTTGTCCACCTATCCAAAGTGCCATACCGCATCCCAAAAAACTGATGTTGGAATTTTGGTCAAAAACCACTACCTCGTCTCCTTCGTTAAAACCTGTAATTGTGTTAATCGCACAAGTACCGGCGTGATTTGCTCCTACTACAACTATTTTACTCATTTCTTCCTCCGAATTATTTTATACTATTTTTGTAGCAAATAAATATAAGTATTGCCGCATAAAAACTATTTACTAATCTATTTGTTAATATAATGTCCTATTTTGACATTACATAAAATCTAAAATTTATATTTCAATAGGATATATACACTATTTTTTATAAAAATAACAAATTTTTATTATAAAATACTCATATTATAAAATACTTTTAAAAATTTAGTATGAGTTCATAGTCTATAAACATTTTTAGGTGTTTTAGTACAGCTTAAGTGTACCTTATTAAACTAATCACCATTTATTATGCCAAGATTATTATTTTACTGAATTATTTGTTTTGCAAATTATCAATAATTTTGCTGTAATAAAATTACAAGGCTTTTTGATAGGTTATTAGTATTAAACAAAAAACACCGTAAAAAAAGAATTTTCATAACATTATATAAAACTTAAAAAGCGTTGATATCAACAGATTTAATGTTAATATCAACGCTTTATTTTTATGTATGGTGGAGATGATGGGAGTTGAACCCATGTCCAAAATCCATTCATATACAGCCTCTACGAGTGTAGGTATCAATATTTTATTCAAAATAAGACTGCCTTGTTACCACAACCATCTTATTTCTACAACCGAATTGTTGCAATACTTGTTCCGGTTAGCACCAAGTAAGGTTGCCTGCTCATGACGCCTTATCCAAGTCGCAGGTTTCTTAGTAAGACGAAGCTGCGCTATTAGGCAGCTAATGCAAAACTAGGTTTTTTTGCAGTTATATTTAATATCCCTTAGTTTAACGTGTGATTAAGAGAAAAAGTCCACGACTCGCTACCATATACTTCAAAACCCTGTCGAAACCGGTACATCCCCATGTTTCATTTTAATAAATACTTTACCAATCAAAAATCCATAATGCTATCCTAATACCATCATTTATTTCTCATTAAATTAGATACTTTAATAAATATTATTCGCTTATTTTTGAAAAAGTATATATTTTAGACCGCAATAAACACAAATCACTAAAAAGCGAAATTTTAAGTGACATCAACTAATTATAACTATTTGACTAAATATATAACTAAAATAATTTACAAAACTACACTTCTTCTTGAAATTCAACTTAAAAAAACTAAAATCCACAGATAAATCTCAAATAAATTAGTCGAACATTCGTATTTAGTATAAAATACATAAATATATTCATACTATTTAAGTGACAAAGTCTAAAAGAACTTAGAGATTAAATACTCATCACAAAAATTATAAATAATCTTTGTACTGTTCAACTTTATCTCTTTACACTAAAAAATATACCATAGAAGTAAAAATAAATCAATATCTTTTCTAATACAATTTGTTTACAATTATTACAGTTTCATAATTTTAAGTAATATTTCTCAAGCCTTAATTATTTTATTATAAGATAAGAATTTTGTGATATAATGATGGAATATAACGTATTAATTTATCCATAACTTATATAAAATTATTATAATTTATGATGGAGAAAAAAATGAACCTTAGAAATATAACTTACAATATAATATATGATGTAAAACATAACAAGAAATACTCTAATATACTAATAAATGAAGTGTTTGCTAGATCAAATTTAAAAGATGAGGAAAAAAACTTCATAACTTATCTTTCCTATGGAGTCTTGGGAAATATATACTTCCTTGACTATTTTATAAAAAAATATAGCGACATAGCCTTTTCAAAAATATCAAACAAAGCTAAAATAATATTGGAAATGTCTTTTTTTGAGCTTATTTTTATGAATTCTTCTCAAAACTATGCTACTGTAAACGAGTCTGTAGCCTTGTGCAAAAAAGTAGATTTTAGAGCTAAGAATTTTGTCAATGCAGTTCTTAGGAAAATATCATCTTCAAACCCCTCTAATCTAAGAAATTATGAATTTGATGATATTAAAGATAAGTCTGAGAGATTATCAGTCAAATTCAGTATAAGCAAATATATTTCTGATAGATTAATTGAAAATTATGGCTTTGACTTTGCATATGAACTTATGGATTTTATGAGCAAGACTCCCGAAATTTTTATTCGTGGAAATTTAATTAAAACAGATTTTAATACTCTTAAAAGCCTACTGGATGAAAATAAGCTAAACTATGAAATAATTGACGAAAAAAATATGATATTCTCACTTAAAAATTTGAAGAATATTGCAAATCTTAATATCTACAAAGATGGACTTATATCCATTCAAGACTATTCCAGTATGCTCTGTGTTATAGCAAGCGGAGTTACAGAAAATCAAACTGTACTTGACATCTGCGCTGCCCCTGGAGGAAAGTCAATATTTATGTCTCAACTTATGAAAAATAAGGGTAGTATCTTAAGTATGGACATTTCGCAAAATAAACTCAATCTTTTAAGCCAACAGTGCAAAAGACTGGGAATAGATATAATTACCACAAAAGTCAATGACGCTACGATTTACGATGAATCTTATAAAGAAAAATTTGATGTCGTACTTGCCGATGTACCTTGTTCAGGTATAGGAATCTTACGCCGAAAACCTGAAATACGATATAAAAATACTGATGAAATTGAAAGTCTACCGGAAATACAAAAAACAATCCTTAAAAACTCTTCAAAATATGTCAAAGAAAGCGGCAAATTAATTTATTCAACCTGTACCTTAGGCAAAGAAGAAAACCAAAATATAACTGAGGACTTTATTAAAAACAATCCTGATTTTAAGATAAGCTATCAAAAAGAGTACTATCCCAATATAGATAATACTGATGGATTTTATGTATGTGTTATGGACAGAAATACTGGTAACAAAAAATAATAAAACTATTGATATTTTTTTCTTTTGATAATTTATATAGTGTTTTAATGCTAACTTTAGAGATATGGACAAAATTTCAAAAAATTCAATATGGAATTGAATAAAATTTTATTGATTTTTATATAAGTGATCCTAATTTATATTTAATTTATGTATGACTTTTATAAATAGTTTTTTAAAAATAATATATGATTTATTACTTTTTTATAGATTCACTGTAAATAATTTATCTATTATTTTATAAAAGACTATTAACTCAAAGTTTATAAACAAAATATATTCTAATACTAAAATCTAATAGAATTATGGAAATATTTTATAAAAAATGGTACACCAAAACATTTATAAACTCAACTTTCCCACATGAAATACAGATTAAAAACATTGAAATTTGAGTATCTTTTTAAAATATAACATTACACTTGACATAGTTTTTTCAGTGTTTTCATTTCTTTGATAAATATGCAAATTTCAATAAATACTATTAAGAAAATTTCATGTCAAGTAGTATATTAAAAAATCAATTTATGTTTATATTTCAACTAAAATTGCTATAATTTTAGTGGGGAAGTTGAGTTTATTAACTAAAGATAGGCTATAGAGTATCATAAGTACAGAATTGATAAAATCCATAATTTAAATAAAGTTTAGTATTAGTTTAGATATTCACTAAATCAAAAAAGATAAGGTCATATTAAAACCTTATCTTCTTCAAGTAATTTTATAAATGGAAGTAATGTCAGCATTTAAAATATCGTACTATTTTATCATATCAGCTGTCATTATCTTATAGAGTATAGTGCAAATCTCAGCTCTTGATATGTTTTTCTTGGCATTTACATTTCCATCATATCCTTCGATGAGTTTGTTTTTTACTGACCAAGCCATATATTTTTTTGACCACTGAGGTATTTTACTCTTATCTTTAAATATTGAGAGTAAAGTATCTATCTCATCATCTGAAACATCTTTACCTCTTGCCAATGATATGAGCATTACAGACATCTCAGCCCTACTTATTTCATTATCAGGTCTAAATGTCCCATCTCCATATCCTTTTATAATCTTATTTTCATACGCTGTTTGTATTATATCTGCATAAGGATAATCTTTGCTGACGTCTTTGAAACTTCCCTTGTAATTTATAGTATTAAGATTTTTCATCTTTACTACCATAGTTAGAAGTTCAGCTCTTGTAATATATTTGTTAGGATTAAATACATCGTCCTTAAATGCTGTTAGTATATCCTTATCTTCAAGATATGTGATGTATTTTTTAGCCCAGTGATTATCTATATCTGCATATCTTGATTTTTTTACATTTATACCTGATTTATCATCTGTATTTTTTTGTGGCTTGGTATCTTTTGATTTATCACTATCCTTGTTTTGACTATTTCCACCACCTGTAGAAGATGATATTTTACCTTCTTTTTTTTCTTGTTCCACTTTCTTCTTATATTCTTCAAAAGTTATGAATTTTGCTGTCAATTTTCTATATTTATCAGCCTTTGTCTTATATTCATAATCTTCAGATACTTTGACCCCGTTTTCATACCAGCCTTCAAGCCTATATCCTTTTGCAGGTATAGCATATACCTTGGCAGGAGCATTTGTTATTCTCTGACCTCCACCTTGAGCACTTCCTTTTTTTATGTCTTCAGATTCAACATCTATCATTGTTCGATAGTTTTTGGCATCATCCATAAGATATTCACTTGTAGGGAGTATCTCCTTATTTTTTGTTTCATTAAAAAGTGTATAATGTGTTGATGAAGGTAGTCCATCATTATTATCCAAATCTTCTTTAGAAAACTCAGGTATATATGCCTTTAATACAGTTCCTTTTTCTATAGGTATATTGTCAAAGTTTAATATCTTTGCAGTACCTTTTTATAAGGGTGCTCTTCAACAACTCCATAACTTACAGTACCTTTATCTGTAGCTGTTATTTTTATAGTATAAGAGCCATTTAAAGGTAAATAAGCTTGTTTTTCTCCATCCTCGCTTAGTCCAAAAAGTTTATAATCACTTGTCACTACTCTTTCATCATTGATTATACTTCCTATAAGTTTATTGTTTTTATCATAAATTTCCACATCTACAGGGCAATTTATTCTAACTGTCCTATCCATACCGGAATTTATTCTCGTGCTTTCAACTACAGTATCATTATGACTATACTTTGGATCTTCTGACTTAAGCCAAGCCAAACATATCTCGGGATAGTGCCCTTGTGCTATGCTGTCACTACCTTGCCATAAAGTTTCAAGAGTTAACCTGTCATTTTTACGTATGTACCGGCCAATGAGAAAAATATTTCTAACAGCTTTTTTTATTTCTTCATTATATGTATATGGATCATTTTTATCTTTCGAACTTCTAAAAAAAATTTTATTAGAACTTGTAAAAGAGACTTCAGTGAGACTTTCTGTCCGGATGTCTGTTTCTTCCGGTTCAGATTTTACTAAATACTTGCTACCTAAATCATTTAAATTATTAGATATTGCAAAAGTTGTATATGAAAACATTGCTAATATCATACACAAAGATAATATAATACTTAAAAATCGCCTTTTCATATCTTCCTCCACTTAAGTAAAAAATTAAAATAAAATATTATCAATTCTATGTAAAAAAATATAAATGTTATTTTTGGTATCCACCTCCTATATAAATCATATACCGATACCTATAATTAAGGTATAAATATTAAATTGTATAAAATAAGTTTTATGTAAAATGCATACCTCTTGTTAAACAGGTACCAGGAGAAATATGTAACTTGCTTCTATCACCATTATAGCACCTGAGAAGTAAAAATTCAATTTAGATTTTATAAAAAATATGTATTGTAAAGTGAAAAACTTAATTCCACTTTATTTATACTAATCATGTAATAGCAAGTATCTATTTTAATACTAAAATCTAATAGAATAATGGATAAGATATTTTTAGTGAATTTATATAAAGTAACAAATCATATACTATTTAAAAAAGCTATTGATGAAGATTATCCATAGATTAAATAGATATTAGTATTAATTGAATATTAACTTGATTCAGTTAAAAAGGACTGCAAAAAATGAGTTTTCATTTTCTAACAGTCCTTACATTATGCTTATTTCAATACAAGTATTAATTATTTTCAAAATACTCAGTTACATATCTCAGATTTTTATTATCAGTTATTACAGTTATCCTGTCTCCTGCTTTTAACACGGTATCCCCCTTTGGAATTATCTCTTCTCCAAGTCTTTCTACTGATACTATCAATGATTTCAACGGAAGATATACCTGTTTTAACTTTTTGTTTATTATTTTGGAGTCGTAGCTTAAGACGAACTGGCGCAGTACTTTTTCACTTAAAAAACTGTCCTTATCTTCTTGTAATGAAGTACCGAGCATTCTTTCGAGCAAGGATTCATAAATAGGCTTACATTTCAACATTTCAGCGACTAAATATGAAACTATGGAAATCATACATAAGGTAAGTATATGCTCAAAAGAACCTGTCATCTCTGTAACAAGCATTATGGATATAATAGGAGAGCGAACGACCGCCGACAACATTCCAGCCATTGCCAAAACTATGAAATTAACAAAATAGTCATGACTTACATCTATAAGTGCAAAATCTTTTACTATGTTATAATAAATAGCTCCACCAATTCCTCCTATAACAAGTACCGGTAGGAATATACCGCCTTGAGCCGTAGAGCCGTAACTTATTGCTGTAAAAATCAGGTTTAAAACCAATATTGCAATCAACAAAACTGTTGATGTCCTGTGTTCTACCACACCTTCTATCACATGGTGCCCACCCCCTAATACATAAGGGAATGTAAATCCGAAAACTATCGCAAACATAAAAGCAATAATAGGTTTAAACTCATTTTTTATAGGGAGCTTCTTATATAAACTCTGTATAAAAAGTAAAGTCTTGTTAAAACTCACTCCCACTACTCCTATAATAACCCCTAAAAATATGACATGAGAATACTCACTCAGCGACAGAGGTACTTTTACAGAGAATGAAAATACCGGCGACAATCCGAACATTTGCTTACTTATGTAGTCAGCTATTACACTGGCTATGATTGCCGGAATGAGTATTATTTGAGAAAAACTTTTGTACATCTCCTCAAGAACAAAAATAGTCCCTGATATTGGCGCAGAAAATGCTCCTGCAAGCCCTGCACTTGCTCCTGCACTTATAAGAGCACGTTGTTCATTTACGTCTCTTCTCAAAAATTTTGATATAGCTTTTCCACTACATGCTCCAAGCTGTATCGACGGACCTTCTCTTCCAAGTGATAAGCCTCCAATTGCTGCAAGAGAGCCTCCTATATACTTTGCTACTATGGTTTTTTTCTCATCCATATTGAATAAGCCCATAAGCTCTCCCTGTACCTGAGGTATACCGCTACCACTACTTAGCGGCGCCCATTTCACAAGAAATCCTATGATAAGTCCAAACAGCGATAATAGACAAATAAGCCCTAAAATATACAAGGGAGAAGGTGTAAAAGAGTAGATATATCTGCAAAGTTTCTCTAGATATTTCAATAAATACCTGTAGGATACAGAAACCAAACCTGCACCTACTCCAACAATAATACCGTCAAATATCATAGTTTTTTTGATATTGGAAAAGTTTGAAAACTTGTCCTTGGTATATGAACTCATAACTCATCCCCCCTAATCTACTGTCACATACTCGATTTGTTGTGAAGTTCTATACGTCATATTCAAATTTTCAATAGCCTTTTTTTCAATAATATCACTTCTGCTTGCCTCATCAATCTTCGTCTTTTCGACCTTTATTTCGTTATCAATTTCCTGTATCTTTCTATTTGAGCTGTTTATCTCATATCTCAGGTCGGCAATTATTGAATATCTGTACATTATGATAGAAAACATAGCCATAGCAACAAATAACAAAGACATAACGGTAATACCCTGTTTTGTAAATACCCTCTTAAGCCTTTCTTTGAAATTTCTATGTTTTTTTGCATATATCTTCTTCTTTTTATTTTCTTTCTTCTGTTCTTTTTTTAATTTTTTTTCTTCTTGTTTTCTTAATTTTCTTGCTAACTTTTCCTCTTTTTCTAAAAGTTTTTTCTCTTTTTTTGCCAATTCCTTTTCTTTTTTGCTGACCTTGGCTTTTTTTACTTCACTCCTACTTTTTTTGGGTATGTTGGATACCTTGGATACCGTCGTACTTTTTCTTGACTGGTTCTTTTTTGCAGCAGCTTTAGTTGTTTTTGCAGTAGCACCTTGCTTCGTATTTTTCTTCTTTTGAGCGTCCTGATTCATAGCCTGCCTATATGCAGGCACTTTTTTCTTACCACCGTTTTTCATGACACTTATCCCCTATATCTTTTCTATTACTCTTAGCTTTGCACTTCTTGAACGCGGATTGTTCTTCAATTCTTCATCTGTAGGTACAGTAGGTTTTTTAGTAATTATCCTTGCCTCTTCCTTCTTATTACACATACAAACAGGAAATTCCTTAGGACATATACATCCACCTACCAAGTCTTTGAATATATTTTTTACAGCCCTGTCTTCCAAAGAATGGAATGTAATCACTGACAGTCTACCTCCAGGGCTTAAAAGTTCAAAGCCATCACGCAGGAATTTCTCCAAAATCCTAATTTCGTTGTTAACCTCTATCCTTATAGCCTGAAAAGTCCTCTTTGCAGGATGTTTATTCTTATCTCTAAGTTTTTTTGGTATGGCTTTTTCTATGATATCAACAAGTTCAAATGTTGTGTCTATCGGCTTTTGCCCTCTCCTGTCCACTATAACCTGAGCTATTTTATCTGCCCAGTTTTCCTCTCCGTAGCTGCGTATTATATCGGAAAGTTGCTCTTTGCTATAGTTATTTACAACATCATAAGCAGTCATAGCCGAATTTTTATCCATTCGCATATCCAAAGGAGCATCATTCATATATGAAAAGCCTCTTTCAGCATTGTCAAGCTGATATGAAGATACTCCAAGGTCTGCTATAAGTCCGTCTATCTTCGTAATTTGACGCTCATATAAGGCAGATTTTATATTTACAAAATTTGTATTAATAAAATGAATGTTATTATTCCCTGTAAAATTATTCATACCGTTTTTTATAGCTTCTTCATCCTGATCAAAGACATACAAATTAATATTATTTGCCTTGGATAAGAGATATCCGCTATGCCCTCCACCGCCAAATGTCGCATCAACATAGGTATTGCCTTCTTTGACATTCAGGCTGTCCACCGTTTCATATAGTAGGACGCTCTTGTGATTATATTCCATCTTACACCTGTTAAAACTATCTTTTTATTACTAAATTTCCTATGAATAAATTCTTAATCTCTTTTTCTTTTTTTACAAAATAGATATAGGCAAGCACCTGATAATATCAAGATTATACTTGTAATTTGAGCTGTTCTCAACCCCATTATCATCAAGGCGTCAGTCCTCAGATACTCTATGAAAAATCTTCCTACAGAATATATGATAAGATACAACGATATTATCTGTCCATCAAATTTTTTACGTCTGAATAATCTCATCAAAAATATGAACAGTATAAAGTTCCACAATGATTCGTACAAAAATGTCGGATGTACCATGTTGCCGTTTATTTCTATCGCCCAAGGCAGATTTGTTGCAGTTCCGTAGGCTTCTGAATTAGTAAAATTGCCCCAACGCCCTATACTTTGTCCAAGTGGAATAGATACACATATTATATCGAAAAACTCCAGAAATTTCAGTTGTCTCTTTTTACAATAGAAATAAGCAACCAAAATACCTGCTATTATTCCGCCATGTATCGCCAATCCGCCTTCCCTTGTATTTATTATCTTTAATATATCTCCCTTGTAGTACTCCCATTGGAAAAATACGTAGTACAACCTTGCACCTATAATACAAAAAGGCATGGCAATAAGCATATAGTCCGTAATATCATCAGACTTAATATTTACCCTTTTTGCATTTAATATAGCTATATAACCGGATATTAAAATCCCTATGGTTATTATTACTCCGTACCATCTTACGCTTACACCGAATAAGTTGAAAGCTACCGGATTCATCATTTATCAACCTCTTTTTCACTTTTTTCTATTCTTACCAAAGTAAAATTATACCATATATGTCATAAGAAGTTAATAGCATATTTACAAAACTGTCTATTTATAAAGCGAAAAACTTACTTTACTTCCACATATTTCCCCAAACTTAGAAAGTATATATAACTTTGGCTTACCTTCTTGCCAAATGCCTTTTGTATGGCATCCTTGTACAAGTCAAGCTGACTTTTATAGTACGACGCCCTGTTTGTCATCTCATATTGTGGAATATGATCTGTCTTATAATCCACAAGCACTATATGATTTTCCTCTTCAAAAAACAAGTCCACTGTACCGCTTAAGACGCTGCCCTCATAATTCATTACAAAAGACTCTTCCTTGTAGATTTTTTGAGCATTTCTTATCCTTTGACCAAATTCACTTTGTAAGAAATCATATATACGACTCAGATTTATCACTTCAGCTTCTTCTTTTGTGATAAATTCATTATCTATCATATAGACAAGTTGATTTTTCAAATCTTCTAAATTATAGGACTTTTTAAAATCAATATGTTGCAAAAACATATGGTTTAAAGTCCCTATTTTTTCCGGTGAGAAATGACTTTTATCGATATATTCGCTGTAAGTCAGCAGTTTTTCAATCCTATACTTATTTTTTTCCTTTGACAGTGAAGTTACGTTAATCTTAATTTCTTTATCAACATCATCCTTGTATTTATAGTCAAAGCAATACTTTTCATCCAATGCCTTCTTTTCTTCTTCAGTCATACTGATATTGTTAAGCATTTCATAAAATTTAAATTTTACATCTTCTTTTTCCAATATATTATCTGTCAAGCTGTCAATATTTACAATGTTTACAGAAGAAATCCTATTTTTTCCAATATCTTCCGCATTTTCTTCAAAAAATTCCATGTCATTTCTAAAAGCATATAAAATCAAATCCTGATAGTTGTCTATAGTATTCAAATTTTTCGGAAAAAGCCCGCTACCCATGTATGAACGAGTTTTTTGAAGATTGCTGTTTACATGACCATTTAATATCAGTTTTTTCTTTGCTCTGGTCAAGGCTACATACAATATACGTATTTCTTCTGAGAGTATATTTTTTTTCGACTTTGCTATAATACATTTCTTTGACAAAGTCGGTAAATAGTAGTTTTCATCAACATCTACATAATCAACTCCTATACCGAGATTAGAATCTATGATGACTTCACTTTTTGTATCCTGCATATTAAATCTTTTTTGAATGTCATTGAGTATCACAATTGGAAACTCAAGTCCCTTTGACTTGTGCATTGACATTATGCGAACGACATTTTGATTTTCAGATACTTTTTGAGGCTCTATCCTGTCAGATTTATTTTTGAGTATGGAGTCAAGATATAGCAAAAAATTAAATAGGCTCTTATTTTCATTTTGCATGAACTCTGTCGCCTTTTCCCTTACTATGCTGAGGTTTTGCAATCTCATATCACCTGATGTAAGAGAAGATACATAGTCCTTATACCTGCTGTCAATCAATACAAAATCAACAAACTCATCCAATCTCATGTAATTTTGAAGTTTGGAATACTCCTCAATTTTTTTTCTGAATTTCTTTATTTTTGCAGAGAGTTCATCCTCGTATTCTCTTTCGTAAGCAAAAAGGACATTATAGAAAAACTTCTCCTCCAAATTTGACGATTTTATCTTAGTTATCTCTTCTATAGAAAATCCGCCAACTCCTGACATCAAAGTAGAAATCAAAGGCAAATCCTGCCTTATATTGTCTATTATCTTGAGCATGTCTATAAATACCGACACTTCAAGAACATCAAATGATGAGCTTTGATAATCTATGAAAACAGGTATATTATACTGCAAAAACGCCTTTGAATAGGCTGATGTACCGATGGCAAACGAGCGTTTAAGCACCACTATATCCTTGAAATTTATCGACTTGTCATCTTCCATCATCTTTACTATCTGCTTGGCTGTAAGAGTCGCCATTATATCGTCATCAGTCGAATTTAACAACATTTCTTCCACTTTGTCATCTTCTTCGTCATTGGACTTGTCAATAAAATTAATCTCTATATTTTTTTCATCATAGGGCGTGGTATCTGTTGTTCTTAGCATTGAGTCTTCGTCATAGTCCATATCTGACGTACTCTTCACCATTATATTTTCAAATATAAGATTGCAAAAATCAAGTATCTGTCTGCTACTTCTAAAATTTGAAGAAAGATCCATTTTTGCATTATTTTCAGTATTTTGCTTATAATCTTCGTATTTTTTGATGAAGATACTTGGATCTGCAAGTCTAAATCCATATATCGACTGCTTGACATCTCCTACAAAAAAAAGATTATTATCACCCGCAATACTTTCTATTATGCTGTCATGCACTTCGTTGGAATCCTGATACTCATCATAAAATATATAGCTGTATTTTTTCCTTACTTTTGCACTTATTTCTTCATTCTTCAACAAATCCAGGGCAAAATGCTCCAAATCATTGAAGTCAAATGTATTTTGTTCATATTTTTTCTGTCTGTAGACTTTTTCAAACTCAGCCACAATATTACATAGCGCTCTCACTGCATTATATGACTTATTCATATATTTGATATAGCTGTCAGATTTTACAGTGTATTTTTTCAAACTTTTATCTATGATTTTTTTGATTATATTTGTTCGTACATCTTTTATAACATCTGTAACTTGGACATCATCAGTCTTTTTCTTTGTCTTAAGTCTTGAAAGTGAAAAAGCCTTTATTTCATCAACAAAATCATCATATCCTTTTTTTAGCACTATATCCCTTAGATATCTCAACTTCTCAATATCCTCAGCTATATTTTCTTCGTAAGACGTAGAAATGCTCATCTTATATATGGTCTCAGACTTTTCAATCAAATCATCAAGAGTAGTTGCTATGTCCTCTCTTATCAAGGCAAAATACTCGCTGTCAGTTGAGCTGATATTGTACTTTTCCACCTGCTCGTTTAGCCAAGCCATTGGCTCTTTCTTACTCTGGATAAAGTTATAAATTTTATATATAATATTTATAAGTTTGCTGTCGTCATATCTGCTTGAATAAATATCTGTAAGAAGTAAAAAATCCTCGTCTTGATTTTCGTACTTTTCTTCAAATATCTCGCTTATACTCTCTTGCTTTATCATGGCTACAGTTGCTGCGTTAGCTATGACAAAATTAGGGTCAATGTCCGAAAAATTGAAATTTTCTCTGATTATATCAATGCAAAAAGAGTGCATAGTGGAAATGGAAGCACCTGATACCATGGAAATCTGCTTTTTAATATGCTTATTGTTCCTGTTTTCTTCCAGATATTCATACATCTTCTTTTGTATTCTGGCACTCATCTCGTTGGCGGCAGCATTGGTAAATGTAAGCACCAACATTGAAGTGATGTCCACATTTTCCTTTGTTATAAGGTCTATTATCCTTTGAGTTAGGACTGCTGTCTTGCCTGAACCTGCTGCTGCAGATACAAGTATGTTTTTATTTCTTGTGTCTATTGCCTCTTGTTGCTTGGGTGTCCAATTCATCTTATTCATTTGTCACCTCTTCTTCTATTCTTGAGAAAAACTCAGCCTTCTTGTCTCTGCTCTTAAATTTCACCTGTTTTTTGTAATCATAACCCTTAATGCTTTCGTCAAACTTGCAGATATTTTTGTAGTCGCAGTAAGTACAAGCCTTATCTGTAGGACGTGGAATGATATTTCCGCTTAGTATTTCACCCTGATTTTCTCTAATTATCTTAAGAACTTTTTTAAGTAATTTTTTCATCTGCTCGTTGCTCACTACATTACCAGACAGCTTTTCTCCGTCAAATTTCACTTCTGTATATTTTGACTTGCCTTCTATATCATTTTCAAATGCCTTTAAAAGAGTGACATCATCTGTTAAAAGTCCTCTCATCTTCATAGTTTGGTCTATTTTTTCCTCTAAGTTGGACATGTCTTCATCTTCAATTAAGACATTTTTGTCAATCATTGGAAAATAGAGTACAGCATAAGGCAGGTTAGAGTCTTTATTTTTTATAGTCAGCACATAAAGATAAAACAACATCTGTATATTAATTCCGTTGTAGATATCTTCAAAATTTATGTCTTTTTCAGATGATTTGTAGTCTATTACTTGAATATAATTTTTATCACCTATTTTTAGAGCGTCAATTCTATCTACCTTGCCCTCATATATCACATCTTTATCTTTCATGCTTATAGATTTTTCAGTATCTACAGTTGCAAATGAATTATATGTCTTTTGCTTTATTATAAGATTTGTTGCTTTTTTTGATATTTTCTTCAGCTTCTTTATTATGCTGTACTGTCTTTTGGAATCTTCCACTATAAGCCTTGTATCTTCCTGCATTATATTTTGAGCATATATTTTTTCTACAAAATCATCTACCTTTTCTTTGGTATCTAAGGAAAGTATCAGGTCATTTTGCAAAATCTCTTTAGAAAATTCTTCCATATACTTGTGCATTACTATTCCGCTTTTTAAATTATCTATGCTTTGAGAAGCTCTCCTTTGCGGATTTATACCGTACTGCATATAGTAGGAAAAAGGACATTGTACGTATTTTTCTATCTTGGTTATTGAAGATTTTATAGGCTTTTTGTAGATAACATCCACATATTCCTCAGGCAGTTTGTCTATTGTATTTTCTGCAAAAACAGCTCTTTGCATAATTTTCATATCATCTTCAAATTTTTCAATATTGGAAAAATACTTGAATTTTTTGATTTTTCCTTCATCGAAAATGTCATTTTCAATCATCTGCCTAACATCATCTCTCATATTGTCAAAGGCAATGGCAAGAGTAGGACTGCTAAGATTTTTCAAATCATTTGATGACAGGTATTTTTTTTCTATCTTAGGGAAGATATATCCTATATCCGTAAGATACATGGACTTATTACTACCAAGCCCGTTTACATCAGTCATTGGAAAGGAGAAATATATCTTATCTCTAATCTTTGACAACATCATGTACAGGGAAATTCTCTCCTGATTGATATTGTCGGTCATACTGGTATTTATATTGAGTCCGCCTGATTTTAGAGCGATTTTCTCGTTATCGCTAAGCAATATGTCATTGCTCTTAACAGACGGCAGCAGAGTGTCATTCATTCCAAGCATAAACAAAACCTTGCTTCCAAGCGACTTACTCCTCTTCACATCCATTACTATGACACTATCCACTGTAGGCGGTATCATTGCTATTTTTTGAGAGTTCAAGCCTTGATAGAGCATTTTTTTATACATAGCAATATCTATTAGATAGTCGTCCACTACAAAGTTTACCTTGTCAAGAGTCTCTATCAGTATGTTGTAGACTTGAGTAATCTCCGAAGCTATTTCATATCTGCCTGATTTTTTAAATTCTTCAACCTCTGTCTCAAGCTTTGATTTTATATCTAAATCCTGTAAAAATCTGTTTACTTGATTCGAAAATTCTTGCGGTTTATTCTTAGTATTAAATACCGACTTATATTTTTTATGCAAATTTTTAATATATTGATAGGCAGCTACTATTTCATCTCTATTTTCTAAAAATTCATCTGCAAAATATCGCTCGTCTTCAAATATCTTTTCGCTGACATATTTTTTTTCTGCCATATTCCACTTTATCATAAAATTTTCCAATAGTTCATAGCTTTTTTTATCAATGTCGCTAAGATTTGACTTGAAAAAATTTATTATATTTGAATAATTAGGTACTTTTACAAACATATCTAAGAACGAAAACACCATACTTATTAGGTTTTCACCGCTTACGTCCTTTTTACTGTCTATGAAAAATGGGATTTGGTACTTTGTAAATACTTCTTCTATCAGTCTTGTATATTTTACATCTTCAGTTACTGCTACTGATATATCGAGATATCTGTAATTGTGATTTCGCACAAGATTATTTATCTCATCCGCCACAAAATATACCTCAGTTAAGACATTGTCAAAAGTTGTTAATGATATGTCTTTTGTAGGCTTGTCATAGGCTTTTATACTGAGCTTTCCGAAATTTTCTTCCAACAGCCTAAGTTCTTCATTTTCATTGTAGCATTTATCAAAATTAATGATTTCATATTTTTGATTATATGACATAGCTGTCTTAATAAGCTCTTCAAGACTGTCTTTTGTCACCTCAAAGCAACTGTCTCCACTATCGTCATAGGGTAGAGTTATCGTAATATCAACATTATTTTTCAAGAGTTGAGCTATTACATTCATCTCAAGCGCTGTAAAGCTGACAAAGTTGTCGAAGAACATCTCAAAGTCTCTAAGTTTTACGTAGTCATCTATCTTTTCGCTGAGCAATGCCAATCTGTACTCATTATCTATAAACTTATCAGCAGTTTTTTCTTCAAGAAGTATATACATCTTTGACATCTCAAGCAATTTAGTCTGCAATATGGCATCATCACAATGATTGGCAAAGTCTTGCAAGGAATTAGGCGATATTTCGTATTTTTTAAATTGAGTAAGTAAATCCACTATATTTTCTAAAAATCCTGTTTTGTTTATGGCATTTTTGTACAATACGAACTCTTCCTTATGCTCCATAAGTATATTTTCTATGAGCATCAGCTTGCAAATGTCGTCTATGTACTGCTTTTTGCTACCGCCTACCTTTGACAACACCTCCTGAGACAGTCTGTCAAAACTCATAATCTTGCATAGAAAAAGGGGAATGTCCATCTTTGATGTAAAGAGTTTCTCTCCTTCAAGTGTGAGTTGTTCAGGAAACATAACATAGCTGAGTTTTCCATTTTCCATATTTTCTTTTATCTTTCGGATTATCTGCGTCGTCTTACCGCCACATGCCCGTGAAGTCAAAATAGTCAACATAATATACTACACTTTCTCTTTAATAAGCCATAATTTTATAATTTAATCTTATACTATAGTAATACTAAAATCCAATAAAATAATGGATAAAATATCTTCACTGAAATTTATAATAAAACCATAAACCATATACTATTTTTTAAAAAGGCTTATGAAAATCATCCATAGATTAAATAGATAATAGTATAAATGATAAAAAATATCTATCCAAACAATCAGACACTTGGTAAAATCAGCCATAAATCAAAACGAAAATCACCAAGTGCCAAATATCAAAACTTTTTTATATAATTATCAATGTTTTTACTTTTTCAAAAAGCAAAATTATAAGTCAAAATACTTTTTCTACAATTTTTATCAATAAAAAGCTATATTAATTGTAAAATTCAAATTCAAATCCGTAAATCGATACGGTGTCTCCGTCTTGTATGCCCTTTTCTCTAAGCATATTAAATATGCCTATATTGTCAAGCACACTTTGGAAATGTCTCATGGACTCCAAATCTTGGAAGTTGACAGAGTAAAGCAATCTTTCCAGTTTGTCTCCCTCTATGACATAGACATTTTTTTCTTTTCTTATAACTATGTCATCTTTTGCATTTTTCACAGCTTTTTCATCGTCGTAATATTCTTCTTCTTCAAAAATATCTTCGTCTTCTATCTGAGAAAGTAAGTAACTACATTCATTTAGTATATCTTCTATACCTCTTGTAGTGGCATTTGACATGGCAAATACCTTATATCCTCTTTCTTCTATTTCCCTTTTGAAATCTTCAAACACTTTTTCGTCTTGCACCAAATCCATCTTGTTGGCAACTACAATCTGCTTTTTAGAAATCAACTTTTCACTATATCTGCCAAGCTCCTCATTTATAGCTTCAAAGTCCTCAATAGGATCTCTACCTTCACAACCGCTTATATCCACAATATGGATGAGTACCTTTGTTCTTTGTATATGTCTCAAAAAGTCAAAGCCAAGTCCAACACCTTCCGATGCACCTTCTATAAGTCCGGGTATGTCAGCAATTACAAAGGATGTACCGTTTTTGAGACTTGCAACTCCAAGATTAGGAGTAAGAGTAGTAAAGTGATAGTTGGCTATCTTTGGTGAAGCCTTGGTTACAATTGACAAGAATGTAGATTTGCCTACATTTGGAAATCCTATAAGTCCTACATCTGCAAGCAATTTCAACTCCAAAACTATGTCAAGCTCCTGTCCTTTAGTGCCTGATTTTGCAAATGACGGTGCCTGTCTAACTGAAGATTTGAAATTAGTATTTCCCTTTCCTCCACGTCCGCCTCTCGCCACTATTACCTCTTGCTCATTTGAAGATAAATCAGCTATTACCAAGTTGCTGTCTGCATCCCTTATTATCGTGCCTACAGGTACCTTTATCACCAAGTCTTCACCGTTTTTTCCAAACATATTGGAGCCTTTTCCGTCTTCTCCGTTTGGTGCATTGTATTTTTTCTTATATTTAAAATCAAGCAAGGTCCTAAGGTTATAGTCAGCCTTGAAGACAACATTGCCCCCATGACCTCCGTCACCGCCTGCAGGTCCTCCGGCAGGTACGTATATCTCTCTTCTAAAAGCTACACAGCCGTTACCTCCGTCTCCACCTTTTACACTTATCTTGGCTATATCTACAAACATAAATTCTCCTTTATATTGATATTGGCTTAGTTTTTGGATAAATTTGCATTAATCTTTTTTTGATTACCATAGTTTTTAATTTTATAACTCAACTTTCCCACATGAAAAACACATTAAAGAAATTGAAATTTAAGTATATTTTAAAAATATATTATCATACTTGACATAGTATTTTAAGTGTTTTCATTTTTTTAATAAATATCTAAATTTCAATAAATATTATTTAGAAAATTGTGTGTCAAGTAGTGTATTAAAAAAACTATAAATATTTAAATTTCAAAGACAATTACGATAATTTTAGTGAGAAAGTTGAGCTTTATAATAAATAATAGAATAAATGATTTTTAACTTATATATTTTGTAAGTCATTTTTTCTTAAATCATCCAATATTTTCGCAATATCTTCACTGATAAAATCTTCCAAGGTATTTTTCTTACTTACTTTGGTCTGTTGAACCTTATTGTCAATTTTAATCTTGGCATTTAACACATCTATATATAGTTGTCTCGTGGATATTCTGTTTCCTCCTTTTCCGGCGACTATATGTTGCTCGGAAACATCGTCAGTGGCAACGGTTATATCCAAAAACTTCTTTGGACCCAAATCAGTGATAAATCTCTCTATATAAGTATCAGCAGTCTCATTTTCCTTGGTATATATTATCTCTAAATTTTTTATCTTTTCCTGTCTCGACTCGGAATTTCTAACCCTATAAGCGTCATACACGATTATTGTGCTGAATCCACTATATTGAGTATATTCACTAATCATTGCGTTTAGCCTTTCCCTTGCCAGCTCCAATTTTTCCTCGGCAAGTTTTTTCAGCTCATCCCACGCATTGATTACATTGTATCCGTCGATTATCAGTATCTTTCTTATTCTCTTCATTTTATCATCATTCTTTGCCTTAACACTTCAAACATTACTATGGATGAAGCGACACTTGCATTGAGTGAGTCAATCTTGCCAACCATAGGTATGGAGATGACATAGTCACTGTTTTTTCTGATAAGCTCACTGACTCCCCTGCCCTCATTACCCACGACAACTGCAATATCTCCTGTCAGGTCGGTATTGAAGTAATAGTCATTCCCCATATCAAGGCAATATATCCAAAGACCGACTTTCTTCAGCTTTTCTATTGTGTCATTGAGATTGGTCACTCTTGAAATCTTCATATAGGAAGTGGCTCCCACTGAGACCTTTTCAACTGTAGAGTCCACATTTGCAGAACGTCTGTTTGGTATTATGATTGCGTCCACCCCTGATAGATGTGCAGATCTTATTATAGCACCAAGATTGTGCGGATCTTCTATCTTATCCAATATCATGACAAAGTTCTTTTTTGACTGCTCTTTATTGACTTTGATGTCATCAAGCAATTTTTCAAAGTCGTAATATTCATACTCAGATACTGACGCTGCAACACCTTGGTGATTTTCACCTTGAGCAAGAGTATCCAGCTTTTTCCTATCCACTTCTTTTATCAATATCTTCTTGTTTTTGGCAATAGAGATGATGTATTTTAACCTTTCATCTTTATCGCCTGATTTTATATAGATTGTGTCCAAATTCCTGTCTTTTTTTATTGCCTCAATGATGGAATTTCTCCCTATAATTATCATAATTCACCCTTAATTTTCTCGTTTATATCAGCTATCCTGCCCTTTGGTATCTCAGGATGTCTACAAGACATTGCACCTTCTTTGCACTTGTTTTTAGACACACATGACGGTCCGCTGTTTTTGAATATATGCGGAGACACTTTTTTGACCTCTTCAAGCATGAGATAAGCCATCTCCTTAATCTCCCACTGCGCCCTCTCACATAGCCTATGCTCGAAAAAGTTGAGCAATGTTCTTGCATTCATAGTCACTACTATCTTAGTTTCACAGGCATTTGGGAATACATATCTCGCATCTTCTATAGATTTTTTCTCTGCCATGGACTTGGATTTCTTCTCATCATAACCCTGACTTAAATAAAATTTGACATTATCTTCCATCAATGCGTCAACTATATCATCATAAGCTCTTTGAGACTCTATCATAGACTTGATAAATATACTCTTTGCCTTCTCATTTTTTTCAATTTGCGGAGGTATAATATATTCAAACTGATTGAGTTTTACATATCTTTGAGACTGCTGAGAATAGCTGGCAATTCTATGTCTTACCAGCTGATGAGTACAGGTACGACTGATACCATCTATAGCAAAAGTAAAGCTAATATGCTCAACAGGGCTCTCATGACCTATGGAAGTCAGATGAGATATGAATTTTTCGACCTTTTCATCGTCAAGTCCATCTTTTATATCAGATACACCAACCTTAGAATAACATAGTTTTGCCGACATCGCCACTACATAATCAGGATTTGGCGTATGTGCTATCAATTCAACCTTCATAAATACCTCTTATCTATACTGTCATACTGAATTTTAATTCAAGCATATATATTTAGTATAATTTTTCTAAATTAACATCAAAATATACAACTATCTATCAATTCCTTGTTTTGCAATATGTCAATCCATTCTTTCGGTATGGCGTCAAATCCGTATATTATACCTGCAAGACCTCCTGTCACCGCTCCTGTCGTATCGGTGTCATCTCCAAGATTGACAGCCTTGATTACTGCATCCTTATAAGTTTTAGTATTTAGCAGACACCACAGGCTCGCTTCCAAAGTATGAACTACATAGCCTGAAGAATGGATTTTATCTTCTTCTATTTTATCAAGATCTTTTATGCGTTGATAGTCCTCGCTTAACGTTAAATCTTCTAAAATACTCTTTAAATCTTGTTTTTCAAAGAGCTTTCTCGCAATAGTAACATATATTCTACAAGCCTCTTTGGAAATAGCATGAGCATGAGTTATGGAAGACACATTGTCAACATCATTAAAGTTAGCATCTGTAAATGCCAATGGCAAAATCCTCATAAGTGAGCCGTTGCCGTTGGAATAAATATCATGCTCCCCACATCCTTTTTTCAGTGCTCTTATTGTAGTACCTCCAACATCGAACACTTTTCCAAAAGGAGTGTATTCACCATTAAATACCCAATCTTTAAATCTTTCCGACATATCTTCAAGATTAATTTTTCCATCATTTGCTTTTAGAGAAGAACAGGTCGCCAAAATCATGCTTGTATCGTCCGACCAAGTACCTGCTACTTGATTATGTGTGCCATGTCCTACCATATCCTTGCAATTAAAACTTCCTCTTTCTCTAAACTCATACGGAACACCCAAGGCATCACCAATAGCCAAACCATATATTGCAGATTTTAATAATTCTGAATTTATCAAAGACATAATCACACATCCTATAAATAAAAAAATCTATAATTTGAAAACTTATTTTTAATTAACTTGACTAATTAATACTACTATATCTTTAATCTATTGATACTTCTAAATTCTAATTGAAATACAGCGGAAATTATCCTAAATTATAAATATTTTAAAGATATATTATAAATAATCCCATTTATCTTTAGTATAACAAGATTTTAAGCCTATATCACAATTTAATACTAATTTTTTAACTTATACTAAAACTCTATTAAAAAGCCATAGAATTTATATTATAGTGAAATTGTTGATAATTCACAAACTGTAATGTCATTAGTCATAAATACTTGACAATATAAACAGTGATTAGTATTAAAACTTTCAAAGCACGATGTATTTCAATAACTTTCTACAATATTATATACTTTATCCTACACTTTATCAACAAAAAAGACGATATTTCTATCGCCTTAATAATTTATATTATAACAGCATTTCTTCATAGGCATACTGTATCCTTCGCATATCTTTCTTAAAAATCTTATTGGAAAATTTTAAATCAAATAAAGTATAATCTCATTAATTTTAAACTATATCTTGTATATATCATATATATCACAAGCAGTTTATTTATTGATATCCTCTATATCTGCCTAAACATTGTTTCAGCGTATGCTTTGATATCATTAGGATTAATCATCTTATACTTTTCTCTAACACTGTCAAAATATTTTCCAATTTCTTCCTTAGTTATTATATTGTCTGATGGCTCAGTACTTTTAAGCTTAGCTCTGGCAGTTAACCACGGTGTTTCAAAGTGAGTGAATTTTTCCAACACCTTCCCACTGTAACAACAAATGTGTTTGACTACACTTTCAAGGATAGCTTTTTCTGACGATGAAAATTTCGAATCATCAACTTCATTACCAAATTTAATAGGATCAAACTTATAGTCTTTATACCTAAAATAAATATCTCTATAAACAGGTCCATGAATCCAAGGCTGACAATCCTCTGAAAATAAAAATGTTCTATTAAATGCATAGTAAAAACCCTGAATATAGTATAGTGCTTTTTGAAGTGCTAAAGGAGTAATATCTTCACATTGATTTAACAGATATTTAATTACCAAGTCAATTTTGGACTCTTCAGATATTATATTATTAAGAAGTTTATCAACTGCTTTTCGACTTTTCTTGTAGGCAGATTCAGTTTTTAAATTTCCTTTATTTTCCTCCAATATTTTACAATAGTACTCAGGGTCGGCATAAATTTTTTGTAATATATCTGAATACTGTTTTGTAGGAACATCTCCATCACAATAACGAGAAAAAGTTAACTCTCCCCATCCCAATAGCAATGATATAGGACGTTTCCCAATAGCATACTTCTCAGGTATTTTTAAAACTGAGTCTAAGGAAATAATACTATGTTTTTCTCTATACATATCATACAATACCCTTAAATTATAATCATTGACATCACTTACATAAACCTCGGAGCCACAGTCAGTACAATGGGCTACCTTTCCTAAATAAGTATATGTTTCCCCTTTAACAGTACCATTCATACTCTCATTTACGACAGTAAATTCTACATCATTTCTGCATTCTTCACAAAATACTTTTTCCAAAGTCATAACAATGCCTCCTATCTTTATCCTATTTACCTGAACAGATAAGTTATCGCTTTGTTTCTCTTATGAAAAGAAATTACGATTGTTCTACTTCCATTAGACATATCAATAATATTAATTTTTATATAGATATCAACTTTTTCCTTCACGCCCTCAGCATTAAATAAATTTACTTGTGGAACAAAAACATATAGGACCTCATATTCATATCCCGGTTTTGTATTTTGCAATGAATGGCAAAAGTCCTCTACCTTAAGCTGTAATAAAATCTTCTTTTGTTTATTACTGTATATGTTGTATTCATTAATAAAATCAATATTTTCCTGGCGATTTTCATTTAAAGATATTGTATACCTATTGTTGTAAACGCAATTTTTTACTTTATCTAAAATTTCATCAATCTCTTGCTTGGTATAGTTCTGATTATAGTGTGAGTTCATTACATCACCACATCATAGTATAATAATACTCTTTTTTTAGTATTTTGTCAATATTTATGTACTGATTGATACATATTTATATTTAATTTTATAAGTATAATCTTAATCAGGCTGTTAAGATATCTGATATATAGACCAAAAACTGAATCTTTGAATTTTTTTCAAGATTAGAAGATATTAATTCATCAATTTTAAAACAAGTTGTCTCCTCATCTTTGCTTGAGAAATAATATATTATATTATCATCCATATCAGCTTCATTATCCATAGCCTCAAACTCCAATTCTCCAATCTTATCTACAAGAAAGTCGATAACATCTATATTAATATTCATCGCCTTTTCAATGTCAATTTGACCTGCTCCATAATCAAAAAATTTAACTACTATCATAATGTCTCCATATTTTTTCGTATCAATTAATACGAATATAAATTTCAATTTATCTAATAGAAATTATCTTCTATTATTAATCATGCAAACATATCTAATAAAAATATACACCTATTTTGATATGTTATTCAGTTCAAAAAATATCATATATCTAAAAATTTATCAGCCTTTTTTATGTTTAGAGAAATACTCTTTTAAGACTTCAAGACTTTCATCTCTCAATACACCTTCTGTAACTTCAGGTTTCCAAAATGAATTGTCAAATACGAGCTTGGAACAATTACATCCTTCTTTTCCAAGAATATTTTCAAGCTCAATGTTACTTGCTCCATATACCAATCTACCTAACTTTACCCATACCATAGCACCGCTACACATAAAGCAAGGCTCGCAACTCGAATACAAAGTATATTCTTGGAGGTTGCTAATACCTGTCTTTGCACAAAACTCACGAATAAGTCCTGCCTCAGCATGAAAAGTAAGGTCATGCTTTGTATATACCTGATTTTCATTTGTAAAGACTATCTCACCATCTTTTACAAGTACAGCTCCGAAAGGTTCATTTCCATGCTCCACTGCTAATCTTGAAAGTTCAATGGCTTTTTTCATAAATACTTCATCTATCATATTAGTCCACCACTAAATCCTTTTTGCAATTCTAAATCCCAAGTCGTCAATTCTAAAATCCGGAAAGCTCTTTCTCCTTGAAGTGGCTCCACAAGCTCTTTCTTCGCTTGCAAAACTGCCACCTCTGAAAATACGATAGTTTCCATATCGACTTTCATCATACAAATCAAAACACCATTCCCAGACATTTCCAATCATATCAAAAAGACCAAAGTTATTTGACTTCTTATCTTTCACCGGCTTCAAGCTTCCATTTGAATTTTCTTCAAACCAAGCAATCTCATCAATATCACCATATCTATATCCTTTTTCTCCACCTCTACATGCAAACTGCCATTCCTCATCTATAGGTAGACGAAATCCGTCTTTTGATACATCAACAATAGTCTTCTTTGAATCAGAATTTAATATATAGCATTTTTCCAATCCAAGCATTTCAGAAAGGCTATTACAAAATTTGACCGCATCTAACCAACTCACATTTACTACAGGATAGTCTTTGAGTTTCAAGTCAAACTCCACATTTATTACAACACTATACAGTTCATTTGTTACCGCTGTATTGAGTAATAAAAACGAAGTAATATCAACTAACTTTTGTTTAACAAGTTTTTCTTTATTCGTCCCCGGAGCAGACATCTTATAGTTAGAACTTAGCCACTTCACAGGATCGACAAAATCCCTTATCAACTCTTGACCATCAGGTATAAGTACCATATTTTCATTTATATATTTTACTACGTCCATCTTATCTTCCTTTACTAAATGAACCTCCACCTCTGTAAGTATTTACAATACAAGTAAATTCCTGCTCACATTTTGGACATTTGATAACATGATAGATTATATCATCAATAAAACATCCATCTTTCATATGTTCACCCAGAGGGCAAGTACCCTCAACAAATATAAATCCTTCCTTTTCAACTAATTCCATAATATATTCTATAGTCTTCTCATAGTGTTTAGGCGAAGAAAATCTCTCAACAAAGTTGATTTTAGAACAATAATCACACATTTTTATCTATTTGACTCCATTAATTTTAAAATTACAAAAATTTTATAGTACTATTAATCAGATAGTAACAGAAACTATTCATTAATTTATTATTATTCTTGAAATACTAATAATATATTGTCAATGCTTATCTTGCTATTTACTATAAGTAATTAGACGCTTTTTTTAATATTAATTCACTATCTCAAATTATTCGATTTTATATATATATATATATATATCACTTAATTTAGATATATTATATCATGGATTATGCAAAAGTTGTAAAATAAAGTGTCAGTAATTTAAAATAATACCTATACCTATAATATATATGAAGCGTAGCAAATATATATTATAGGTATAGGTAGGAAAATTTTTCGCCACATAAAAAAGTTTCATAAATAACATCCATATGTTAAAATTAATTCACCAAAAAAAACAACAAAGGAGAGTTATTTATGAAACGCTTATATTATAATATCATTTATAGAAAAAATCAACAAAAACAAAATAAGTACAAACACCTGTCATATGAACAAAGATTACTAATTGAATTTTATATGAAAAATAAAAAGAAGTTAAATTTTACTATGAAGGATATTGCTAAAACAGTTGGAATAAGTGAAAGGACATTATATAGAGAAATAAAAAGAGGCATGGTTTATGGACTTTTAAACAGTGACCTTACAAAAAGAGATGAATATAGTGCACAAAAATCACAAAAGCAGTATACAGAAAATATAACTCAAAAACAAAGAGAACTAAAAATAGGAAAAAATCGTGATTTAGCAAACTATTTAGAATATTTAATGCTTGAGAAAAAATATTCTCCATATGCAGCAATAATACAAGCAAGGACTCAAGGATATGAAGTAAATATATGTGAAAAAACATTATATAACTACATTAAGCAAAAACTATTCTACAAATTAGAAGAAAAAGATTTACCATACAAAAGACGAAAAAAATCAAAGACAAAGAGCCAAAAAACAATAAGAAAAATAGGAGGAAAAAGCATAGAAAAAAGACCCCTACAAGCAAATGAAAGGTTAGAATTAGGACATATAGAAATAGATAGTGTGGTAGGGAAAAGACAGGGAAAAAGTTGCTGTTTATTAGTAATAACGGATAGACTAAGCAGATTACAGATAATAAGAAAGATAAAATCAAAAAAGGCAAAATACGTAGTAGAAGAGATACAAAAACTGAAAAAACAATATCCAAAAACGTTTAATGAAAGATTTAAGACAATAACAAGTGATAATGGAAGTGAATTTATGGATGCAAAATCCATAGAAGAAATGGGAGTAGATTATTACTATGCACACAGTTATTGTTCATATGAGAGAGGAAGTAATGAAAACAACAACAAATTTATAAGAAGATTCATAAAAAAGGGAGAGGATATAAGCAAGGTATCACAAAGAAAGATAAAAGAAATACAAGATTGGATG
>FUZS01000010.1:34095-125348 GCA_900167215.1 [Eubacterium] yurii | reverse complement strand
GTCAGAGTGTAGACAAAGGGGCAGAAATTTTTAAAATTTCTGCCCTTTTGCATGTCAAAAAACAAGAAAATTCTTTGAAATTTCAGTATTTTGTGATATAATAATAGTATAATTAATTGATATTTCAATGGGAGAAAGAAAAATGTTACATAAAAATAGTAAAAATACATTACAAATGCAAATAATTTCCATAGAACAAATAGTACCAGAAGATCATTTTTTGAGAAAAGTAGATAAATATATAAACTTTGATTTCATATACAGTGAAGTAGAAGAATTATACTGTCTTGATAATGGCAGACCAAGCATAGATCCAGTAGTACTGGTAAAAATACTTTTAATACAATGCTTTTACGGAATAAAAAGTATGAGACAAACAATAAAAGATATACAAGTAAATACAGCATATAGGTGGTTTTTGGGATATGACTTAACAGATGAAATACCACACTTTACAACATACTCAAAAAACTATACAAGAAGATTCAAAGGAACTAATATATTTGAAAATATATTTAGTAAAGTGCTAATGCAAGCAATAGAAGAAGGCTTAGTAGATAGCAAAATGCAATTTGTAGATTCAACACATGTAAAAGCACACGCAAACAGACATAAAAATCATAAACAAGAAGTAGTAAAAAAGGCAAAAGCATACCAAAGACAACTAGAAAAAGAAATTAATTTAGACAGAAAACATAGAGATAAAAAAGAATTAAAAGTCCAAGAAAAACAAGAAACAAAACAAGAAACAATAAGTGATACAGACCCTGAAAGTGGACTGTTTCATAAAGGAGAACACAAGGAAGTATTTGCATATAGCGTACAAACAAGTTGCGACAAAAATGGATGGATACTAAACTACAAAGCATATCCGGGCAATTTACATGACAGCACAACATTTTTTGATTTTTATCAAAGCAAAGTAAAACAAACAAAGCCGGAAAAGTTAGTAATGGATGCAGGCTACAAAACTCCAGCAATAGCAAAGATGCTAATAGAAGATAAAATAATGCCGGTATTACCATACACAAGACCAAAAGGACAAAATAAAAACGGACAAATGTATCCAAAAAGAGAATATGTGTATGATGAATATGAAGACTACTACATATGTCCGGAAAATAAAGGTTTAGAATATAGCACAACAGATAAAGATGGATATAGACATTACAAAAGCAACAAGAAAGAATGTGTAAAATGTAAAAAACTTAGAAACTGCACAACAAATAAACAAAATCAAAAAACAATAACAAGACATATATGGCAAGATTACATAGATATATGTGAAGAATACAGATATACATACACTGGTAAAGCCGAATATGCAATGAGGAAACAGACAATAGAAAGGCAATTTGGAACAGCAAAAGAGTGCCATAACTTTAGATATACAAACCAAAGGGGTATAGAAAAAATGACTGTAAAGGCAGCCATTACTTTCACATGCCTAAATATAAAGAAATTGGTAAAAATGTTGTCTCAAAGAGACACAAATTCACCAAAAAAATTAATACAATCATTAAAAACTATTTACACTCCCAAAAAAATACAATTTTTATTCAAAATCAAAATTCTAATCAAAAAATTAAACCCACAAAAATATTTTTTTGTGGGTTTGTCTTCAGCCTGACTCTCGAAAAAATTCGGGAGTTTTATTTTTTACTCAGTATACTTATTCCCAACCCATTGTTTTGTATATATCATAGAAGTGATGAGTTGGACCGCAGCCTTTTCCAAGCTCAAGTGAGTGTGTGATTGCTGTAGTCACATAGTCTTTGGCAAGTTTTACAGATGTAGGCATATCATTGCCCTTTGCAAGATTGGATGCTATTGCAGATGACAGTGTACAGCCTGTACCGTGAGTATTTTTCGTATCTATCTTTTGAGTGGTAAATGAATGGAAGTTATTTCCGTCATATAGTATATCTACAGCATCTCCTATGTGATGTCCTCCCTTTACCAGTACAGCTTTGCATCCCATTTTGATTATTTCTTTTGCAGCCTTTTTCATATCTTCTGCTGTTTCTATCTTTATTTTAGATATATGCTGTGCCTCAGGTATATTTGGCGTAATTATGTCTGCTATAGGTATTACCTTATTTATAAGAGTGTCTATATTTTCCACATCCATAAGAGGATGTCCGTTTTTTGCATACATTACAGGGTCTAAGACTATGTTTTTAGCCTTATAATGCACGAGTTTTTCAGCTACAGTTTTCATTATCTCCACATCTGACAGCATACCTATCTTTACTGCGTTTGGAACTATGTCTGTAAAGACGCAGTCTATCTGATCTGCTACAACCTTAGTTGAAATATTTTCTACAGATGTTACGGTAGCAGTATTTTCAGCTACTACTGATACTATTACGCTCATGCCGAAGAGCCCATGTGCGCAAAATGTCTTGAGGTCAGCCTGTATACCTGCTCCACCGCTACAATCAGAGCCTGCTATGCTAAGAATGGGTATCATAATAATCTCCTTTACAAATTAAAAATGATTAAATTTCCACATGCACATTAATGATTATAACAAAAAATAATAATTAATGATATAGTCTTGGTAAAATTAAATATATACTTATTTTTGATAAATTATTTATCTTCAAATAATTACATATATAGCAATATAATGTTTAATGTCTACAATTTCAGGTAATATCTTAAGGTATTTAATTATTAATATAAATTTAGCGACTGTATGTATATCAAAGTCTTTTAAAAATATATAAATATTTTAAAGAGTTAATATCGCAGTTTTAAATGAGTTGTTATCAAAAAATTAAATTTGAATGGTAATTTTTGAAACTATTAGTATTAAAATCACTTAGTTATAAGCATTTTGGATCCTTTTGCTAAGTTTATAAAATTATTAATATTTAATTTAATAGTTTTTTAATATTTTAACATTATAGTTTTATGTAACGAAGGTAGATTGAAAAATTTGAATATTATTCATAATGTTTAAGGAGTATCTTATGAAAAAAATAAAATTTAAGAAAAAATGGATAGTAATAGCCATAGTAGTAATTTTGGTGGCAGTATTTTGGATAAAAGGACAAAATGCAAGTAAAAATGTAATGAAAACTGTTGAGGCAGGCAAGATAGAGACAGGTGATATAGAGACATTTGTTGAAGTTAGCGGCAATATCGAGGCTAACGACTCTGCAGAAATAACATCAAATTATAATTATGAAATAGTGGAAATCAATGTAAAAGAAGGCGATAAGGTACAAAAAAATCAAATACTTGCACGCTTGGACACCAAGGATTTGAAAAACGAAATAGCTATACTTGAAAAAGAAGTGGCATATGAACAACTTAGACTTCAAGAGCAATACAGAGATGTGGGAAATGTCTATACTTCTACTGAATCTCTTAAACTTGCACTTGATGATGCAAAGTTAAGAAATACAAATGCGAAGATAGCCTTCAATCAGGCTGTAGATAATTTGAAAAAACAGGAAGATTTGTTTGCAGCAGGTGCAGCGCCTGAGCAAGATGTACAAAATGCAAAAAACGCTAAGGAACAGGCGGAAGTTTCTTTGGAACAATCAGAAGTTGCTTACAAACAAGCTCAAGAGTCTATGGAAAAAGGTCAACACGATATTAACAATGCTGTAAAACAAGCTACACCTAAGGAATCAGCAAGAGCATCTCTAAGTATAAAGTTGGCAACTCTTCAACAAAAAAGAGACAAATTAAATGATCTTAATATTAAATCACCTATATCCGGTACTGTTACGAGGGTCTATGCAAAGCTTGGTAGGACTGCCAAAGACACTGAAAATAACAGAGCCATGTTTATAATAGAAGATGAAAGCAAGAAATTTTTGGTAGCTAAGGTGGGTCAATATGACATATCTGATATTAAGCTTAATCAAGAAGTTACTATAACATCAGATGTGCTTGGTAAAGACTCTGCAAAGGGTACAGTAAGCAGAATATCACCTACAGGTGAAAAATCTTCAACTGCAAACAATACTATAGTTATACCTGTTAAGATATTGGTAACAAAGAGTGATAAGAGACTTATCACAGGTGTAAGTGCCAAAGCTAAGATAAAGACTGATTCTATGAAAAATGTATTAAAGACATCTTTTGAAAACATACTTTCACAAGGAGATAAGAACTTTGTCTTTGTAATAGATAACGGAACAGTGAAAAAAATGGAAATAAAGACAGGTTTGGCATCAACTTTTGATACTCAAATTATTTCAAAGGATTTAAAAGATGGAATGCAGGTAGTGAAAAATCCTGACGAAACATTGATGGATGGTGAAAAGGTGACAGTAACGGATCCTAATCAAATGCCAGCAGGAATGCAAGGTGCGCCTCAAGGTGGACAACAAGGAGGAGTGCAATATGTTGACTCTGGGTCAAATCAGGAGGCATCACAAAACTCAAGTGAATCAAAATAGATGTTAGGAGAAAAAAATGTCGGACAAATTATTAGAACTAAGGAATATAAGAAAAAAATATATAATGGGCGACAATGAACTGGAAGTTTTGAAGGGCGTGAGTTTTGAGGTAAAGTACGGTGAATTCGTGGCAATAATGGGTTCATCAGGGTCAGGGAAGTCTACATTGATGAATATACTTGGATGTTTGGACAAACAGGGAGAAGGAGATTATTTCTTAGAGGGAATAAATGTCAAGGATAAGACGGAAAATGAGCTGTCATATATAAGAAATCAAAAAATCGGCTTTGTATTCCAAACATTTAACCTTATCTCGAGGACTTCATCACTGAAAAATGTGGAGTTGCCTATGATATATGCCAAGAAGAATGCAAGCTATAGAGAAGAAAGAGCAAAGTTCCTTCTTGAACAGGTAGGGCTTTCAGACAGACTTCATCACGTACCTAATGAATTATCCGGTGGTCAAAGACAAAGGGTCGCTATAGCAAGGGCTCTTGCCAACGATCCGCCTATAATTTTTGCGGATGAGCCTACAGGTAATTTGGACTCCAAGTCATCTGTGGAGATAATGCAGATATTTACAAGGCTCAACGATGAGGGCAAGACAGTCATAGTGGTAACGCATGAGCCTGATATTGCGGCTTATACTAAAAGGATAATCACATTTAGGGACGGTAATATAATGTCTGATGTGATAAATGAAAACAGAACTAAATTTGATTAGAAAAGAGGTAAAATATGGGCTTAATGTTTGAAAATTTCAAGATGGCTCTGTCATCGGTCAAAGCCAATAAGATGCGTGCTTTTCTTACCATGTTGGGGATAATTATAGGTATTTCTTCAGTCATGACCATCACATCTATAGGCAATGCCGTTTCTGACTCTCTTGATGAGGCTTTTAAAGGTTTCGGTAAGAACAGAATAGTAGTATACATTAATTATAGAAACAGTGATGATATTGATGAGGGTAAACTATTTTCTACTGAAGATATAGATAATCTCAAAGAGGGACTTGGAGATAAAGTTACGTATTTTGCTCCCTTCGGTTCATCAGAAAAAGAGTTGAAAAATGGTAGAAGAAAGGCAAAAATCGGCTTTACTTCAGCAGATGCTACCTATATCAAGGATATGACAGCGGATAAGATAATACATGGTAGAGATTTCAAAGAATCTGACATAATTGGCAGAAAAAATGTAGTCATAGTAAATAAAGATCTTGCTATGCAGCTTTTTGGAAAAGAAGATGTGGTAGGAGAGCAAATAGAAACAGAACTCGAAGGCAGTCCAAGAACTTTTACAATAATAGGAGTATATTATAGGAAAAAATCTATTTTTGACGGTTTGACAGGCTCTGACTCTACAGAAGGTTTCATACCTTATACACTGTCTACTCAGAATTTTTACGGTCTTAATATAAAGATAAGTGATAATTTGGAGTTGAAAAAAGGCACTGATCAAGTCATGAGATTCATAGAAAAATACAAAAAAGTAAAAGAAGGTTTTTACTCTATGGAGAGTGTAGAAGCTCAGGCAGGACAAATAAATGCGGTAATGAGCGGATTATCTCTCGGTCTTGGAGCTATTGCGGCTATATCTCTACTTGTAGGCGGTATAGGTATAATGAATATCATGCTTGTATCTGTTACCGAGCGTACAAAGGAAATAGGTATAAGAAAGTCGCTTGGAGCAAGGAGAAGAGATATACTTACTCAATTTATGGTAGAGTCTGCAATACTTTCTCTATCAGGAGGGCTCATCGGTATAGTTTTGGGATATGGTATATCATCATTGGCAGGTATGTTCTTACCGCTTAATCTAAGACTCAATCCTATGGCTGTAATGATAGCGGTGATGTTTTCACTTGTTGTCGGTGTATTCTTCGGATTGTATCCGGCATCCAAGGCATCAAAACTTGATCCTATAGACGCACTTAGATATGAATAATATTGAAAGCACCTAATTTTTAGGTGCTTTTTTTGTTAAATCGTGGTATAATTTATCTGCTTAATTTTATACTATAATTTGATAAATATGAGTAGAAATAAAATTTTATACTAAAATCTAATAAAATAATGGATAAGATAGTTTCAGTGAATTTATAATGAAGTAATAAATCATATAAATATTTTTAAAAAAACATTGATGAAGAATATTCATAGATTAAATAGATAATAGTATTAACTGATAAAAGTAAAAATGACATTAAATTAATAAATATTAACAGCTGTTTCTAATATAAGATGGAGTAAAATATGATAAACAGAAGAAGGACAAGGGCTGTAAAATGTGGCGATATCCTTATAGGTGGAGATAATGATATAGTCATTCAATCTATGACCAATACCAAGACAAGTGATGTAGATTCTACGGTAAATCAGATATTGCAACTGGAAAAAGAGGGTTGTCAAATGGTAAGAGTATCTGTACCTGACAAAGACTCAGCCAAAGCCATATCCAAGATTAAGGAGAAAATCCATATACCGCTTGTGGCAGACATACATTTTGATTATATGCTTGCTCTTGAATCTATAGAAAACGGGATAGACAAGCTAAGGATAAATCCGGGCAACATAGGAGAAGATGAGAGAGTAAGGCAGGTCGCAATAAAGGCGAAGCAATACAATGTACCTATAAGAATAGGTGTAAACATGGGCTCTCTTGAAAAAAATATACAGGAAAAATATGGCAGAACTCCAAAAGCTATGGTGGAGTCGGCTCTATATAATATAAGATTACTGGAAAAGTATGATTTTAACGACATAATCGTGTCACTAAAGGCTTCAGAAATAGAAACTATGATAGAGTCTTATGAAAGCTTTGCTCAAATATCAGACTATCCATTGCACCTTGGTGTAACTGAAGCAGGTACGCTAAGAGGAGGTACAGTGAAATCTGCCATGGGTATAGGCCATCTCTTGCTCAACGGCATAGGAGATACGATAAGAGTATCCTTGACTGCAGACCCGATAGAGGAGATACCTGTAGCTAAGATGATATTGCAAAATATAGGCTATAAATTCGGAGCCGTGGTAGTTTCCTGTCCTACCTGTGCCAGAACAAATATAGACATCATCAATCTGGCAAACAAGGTCGAAGAAGCTACTAAGGGAATTAAAAAAGATATCAAGATAGCCGTTATGGGCTGTATAGTCAACGGACCTGGTGAGGCTAAAGATGCAGACATAGGCATAGCAGGAGGAAAGGGTGAAGCGCTGTTTTTTGCAAATGGAAAGAGCCTCAAAAAGGTAAAGGAAGAAAATATAGTATCTGAACTGCTTAGGATGATAGATGAGTTTTAAGCTAAGATGCTTTTGTTATTTGCTATAAACAGCTATTAATTACAGGTGATAAAATGGAAAATAATATAAATAATATAGAAAATTTGCTTAAATCTGACTCTAATTGTAAGGTCGGCTTTGTCAGCATAGTAGGTCGCTCAAATGTAGGGAAATCTACCCTGCTTAATGCTATAATAGGAGAGAAAATAGCTATAACATCTGATAAACCTCAGACTACAAGGTCAAGAATTAAGGGCATATACAATGATGAGGAGTCTCAGATAATATTTTTGGATACACCGGGCGTTCAAAAGCCTAAGAATAAATTAGGCTCTTATATGGCAAAAGAAGTATCGCTTTCGTCAAGTACAGCTGATGTAATAGTCTATGTGGTGGATGAGTCTGAGAAAATAGGCAGGCTGGATCATAATATAATAGAAAATCTCAAAAAGACTAAACAACCTAAGATAGTAGTCCTAAATAAGATTGATAAATTAAGCGAGGATAAGATATTCGACATCATTAAAATGTACGATGAAATAGGGATATTTGACGACATAGTGCCTGTATGCGCCATAAAGAAGAAAAATGTGGGAGAGCTTGTCAAAACCATCAAAAAATATCTGGTTTACTCTGCAAAATTCTTCCCTGATGATATGACCACAGATCAGAGCAATAAGGTGATGATAAGTGAGATAATAAGGGAGAAAATACTCAACTATACCAATCAGGAGATACCTCACGGTACTGCGGTAGAAGTTGTGAGGATAGTAGACCATCAAGAAAAGAATATGATAGAGATATCAATAATAATATACTGTGAAAGAGATTCACATAAGAAGATAATCATAGGCAAAAACGGTAGGAAGCTCAAAGGTATAGGAAAATCAGCAAGAGTAGAGCTGGAAGAGATATTCGGGTGTAAGGTATTTTTGGAGACATGGGTTAAGGTCAAGGAAAATTGGCGTGACAATATCAACTATATAAGAGAGTTTGGCTATACACAACAAGATTAAAAGACTAATTACACTAAATTTTAAATATTATAAAAGCTATTTTTTCAGTTGTTGTTAATTGATATAATAATTTGATGTTCTATTTGACTTAGAAATTATAAGTATGTTTTTTATTTTAAAAAACATAGGCATTACAAAGTGAGTAATAAAAAATTTTAAGACTCGGAGTTTTGGTATGATACAGACACATATGTTGATTTTATTATATTTTTTGGTTTTTCTTGCCGGATTTATTGATTCCATTGCCGGGGGTGGTGGACTTATCTCACTACCTGCCTATATCTTTGTAGGTTTGCCGTCGCATAATGCTATGGCTACCAACAAATTCACTTCATCTTTGGGGACTACATTGTCTACTTTGAGATTTCTAAAAAATAAGGCTCTGGACTTAAAAATAGCGGCTATTTCTGCTGTAGGCTCATTTATAGCTGCTCGTATAGCCTCAGAAATAGTGCTTAGATTAGATGAAAAGATGTTTAGAGCTATGATAATGTTTGTCCTGCCTGTAGTTGCAATAGTGATACTTTCCAAGAGAAACTTTGGAGATAAGAATTTATCGAATACTATAGAAAAAAGCAAGGCCTATAGATATGCCTTTTTAATAGGACTGCTTATAGGTTTTTATGATGGACTCATAGGACCGGGTACAGGTACGTTTGCCATAATGGCTTACTGCCTTATAATGAAGTACGACCTTAAGACCGCATCAGGAAACTCAAAACTGCTTAATCTTGCGTCTAATTATGCGTCTCTTTCGGTATTTTTATTTAGCGGCAATATAATATTTCGTATTGCCATACCTGCTGCAATATTAGGATTGCTTGGCAATTATCTGGGCTCAGGCTTTGCTATAAAAAAAGGAGCAAAATTCATAAGACCTACTATGATAGTGGTAATAGTTCTTTTATTTACAAAGATATTTTTTGATGTTTTCGGCAGTTTTATAAAGTTTTAGAAAATCTGCGTTTTTATAATTAATAAAGGGATAAGAATATACGGCAATATTTAAATCTAATATATAGTAAGTCAATATTATACTAAAATCTGATTAAATAATGGATAAAGCTATTATATATAAGTATTTTTAGCAATATAAGTTTGTATTATAGGAAATTTTAATTAATAGCAAGTATAGATTGTGATTAGTATGGAATCATTTATGAGAGGAAAGATATGAAATATATTTCTATAGCATCCGGCAGTAAGGGGAACTGTCATCTTGTTCAAAAAAAGGACAGTTGCATTCTTATAGATGCCGGGCTTAGCGGAAAGGCGACAATTGATGCTATAAATATGCACGACATAGATACATCGAAGTTAAAGGCGATATTTATTACTCACGAGCATAGCGACCATATAAAAGGTGCTGGGATAATATCAAGGAAGTTTGATATTCCAATATATGCAACAGAGCTTACATGGGATGCCATGTCAAATAAAATAGGAAATATTAAAGATGAGCATATAAAAATTATAGAAAATGCCGATAAGGTATGTATAGGTGATTTGGAAATTTCTTCAATACCGATAAAACATGATGCGGCAGATCCTGTGGCATATAATGTGACAGACGGCAAGAGGTTGTTATCTATAATAACGGATCTTGGAGTAGTGACTAAAAAAGTATTTGACTTTATTAAAAAATCAAATGCTGTAGTTTTGGAATCAAATCACGATATAAATATGCTTGAAGCCGGACCGTATTCGTACGAGCTCAAAAGAAGAATCAAATCAAATTTTGGACATTTGTCAAACGACTCTGCCGGAGATGTAGGAGTCGATTTAGTAAAAAACGGTGTGACTAATATAATGCTTGCCCACCTTTCAGAGCAAAACAATATGCCTATTTTAGCATATCAAAGCGTCTTGTCTATTTTATCGGAAGAAGGTATAAAGGTGGGAGCAGATGTGGAACTTTGCGTATTGCAACAAAACACCGTATCCAAAAAAATTGCGGTGTAGGGCAACTTGACTTTAATTATAATTTAGGAGGGATTATGAGAGTAAAAGAAGTACTACAAAGAAGAGATAAACTAAGAGGATATTTACATTCGTTGGCAATAGCCAAAAATTTTTGCGATAGAAATATTGCCAATCCTATTATGATAGATGATTTGGATTCAATTTATAAAGAGATAGAAAAAGAATTTAAATTGATAGATGAATCTTTAAAACCTTTTGAAGATATGGATATGTAGACTGCTTGGATGTAGTAGGAGGAAAAATGAAGATAAATACAAATTATCATGGAGAAATAGAGTTAAGAGAAGAAGACATACTCACTTTAGTCAACGGAATGCTTGGATTTGAAGATATAGAAAAGTTTGTATTGATAAAAGAAGAAGATATATTTGTTGAATATTTGCAATCTGTAAAAGATGACATTGCCTTTGCAGTTATGGATCCTTTTATAATAAAGCAGGATTATACCTTTGATATACCTGATATGGTGATGAAGTCACTTGATATCAAATCAGCTGATGAAGTTGTGATAAAGACAGTAGTGGTAGTACCTGAAGATATCACCAAGATAAGAACTAACCTTCAGGCTCCGATAGTTTTCAACAAAACTAATAATAAGGGAATGCAGATAGTTTTGGATGATACTTATCCTTTAAGATATGAGTTTTACAACAAGGAGGAAGAATAAGAATGCTTGTTTTAAAAAGAAAACTCGGCGAAGCCATTATCATAACAACACAAAGCGGTGAAACTGTGGAGATAAAGGTATCAGAGATATCAGAAGGTAGAGTAAAACTGGGCATAGATGCGGAAAAATCTATAGCTGTCTTAAGAAAAGAAGTGGTGGAAGCTGCTAAAGATGAAAATAGAGAATCTATACAAAAAGTTCAATTAGACAAAGAAAAACTGAAAAATGTGATAAAACTTTAAAGAAAAATCGTCCCTTGAAATAATGATTGTAATAAAATATAAGTCAATTAAAATTTTGAGGGATTTTTTACAAAATAAATTGTGAAAATTTTTAATAATTAATTGAATTTTTTTGAAATAAGATTTATAATTAGTTCAAGATAAATTGTAATTTTATTGTAGGCTTAATTTAAAAAGTTTTAAAAAATGGTATTTGACTTACAGATAGCTCTTATATTTTTCTTAAGTTTTGAAAAATCAATGTTTTTTCAGTTACATAAAAATTCATAATAATAGATTTTTGTATTTACAAAAATGATTTTTTATGATATTATTATTTTTAATATAAATATTTTATAAAAAACACATTTTTTACACAAATTGTGTTTTAATATTAAATTCATGTGTATATATATTAAGCGTAAAAATGAAGATAATAATTAAAAAAAAGGAAAGAGTATTTAGCGGTTTAGCTATATTTTATCGTGTTAATTTATCTTTTGAAAGATAAGTTTGACCATTACTTTAATATTATTTAAGAAATTAAGAAAAAATCTAATGATTTTCTATATTTTTGATTGACAAAAAGAGAAGAAAATAGTACAATAGAACTATAAAATTATGAGGCTTTTTAATTATAGTTAATAGTACGGATTTAATTCTTAATGATTGAGATGAGGAACAAATATGAGGTTTGATAATACTTTTAAAACGCTAATAAAGATGAATCTGAAATCGGGTGTTATACCGATGCTGCTCGGAGAGGTAGGGATAGGCAAGTCTTGCTTTGTTGAATCCCTTGCCAATGAAATGGATGCCGAGTTTTTTGAGCTTTCTTGTAACCAGTTGCAAGATAAGAAAGACGTAACAGGAAATGCACTTTCTACAGTAAAAGAAGGACACGGTACAATGAAATTCCCTGTGCATAATATAATAACTGCAGCAGTGTGCCAAGCCAATGAAACACCTGACAAGGGAGTATTGTTGTTTTTGGATGAAATAAACAGAACAACACCTGAGGTAACATCGGAGCTGTTGTCAATTCCTACAAGAAGAAAGATAGGAGACTTACACGTTCCGAAGAATCTTAGAATAATAATTGCTGCAAACGACAGAGGACACATAGCTATACTTGACGAGGCGTCAATAAGTAGATTTGTGCTTTACTATGTGGAACCTGATTTGGATACATTTATAAAGGTTAATCCTACACTTAATAAGATAGTGCATGATGTGCTCAAAGCAGATCCTTCATTATTACTTTGTAAGGAAGAAAAGAAAAAAGCTGTTGCTACAGCTGAAGAGATATATACTGTAGACAGGATGAAACAGGTGACAACGCCAAGAACAATCTCTAACCTTTCAATATTCCTAAACGGATGTTCACAAAAAGACTTTAGATTCTTAAATTCTGAGAAAAGTGAAATGTATCCGAATATATCACTACTTTATGAAGTAATGGTAGGACATACTGGAGATACAAGATTTACAAGAGCGGTATACAAGAGCTTGTTGATGTCTCTTAATTCAAAGCCGATAGTGCAACAAAAGGCGGATGAAAACTCAAAAAAGTTGGTAGCGGCATCGTAGTTTGATTTTTTATGACAGTAGATGTCGGTGATTTGTTTGGTAGATCAAGAAAATTTGAGATTTATTTTTGTCAATTAAATTGGTTATAGTGGGTATTTGTAATTATAGGTTGTGAGAAGTTAGATAGTCTTGATAAAAAAATTATCTCTATACTAAAAAAGAAATTATAATATATAAGAGTAAATAAGTCGCTCGAATAGAGCGACTTATTTATTTTCGTAGGTGTCCGTACACTTATACTAAAGTCTATTAGAATGATGGATAAAGTATTTTCAGTACATTTATAATAAAGTAATTAACCATATACTATTTTTTAAAAATAACTGATAAAAATTATCCATAAATGAAATAGATAATAGTATTACTTTGCTTACCACAAAAGAATAATTTGTAGCAAGAGTTAATACTAAAATCTAATATAATAATGGAAATATTTCATAAAAAATTATACACTAAATATTTATTAACTAAGGATATCATATAGAGTATCACAAATATAGAATTGTTAAAATCCATAGTTTAATTAGAGTTTAGTATAATACTAAAAACCTATCAAAAAGCCTTGTAATTTTATTACTGCAAGATTATTGATAATCAGCAAAACTAATAATTTACTAAAATAACAATATTGGTTTTGTAAATGGTGATTAGTATAAGTATATTTTATATTATATCATATAAAAGTGAAAGATTACAATTTTTGTGCTTGAATTTTGACATAACAAGTATTATAATATAACTAAGTTATATTTAAGAAAAGGAGGAATTAAAAAGTGGCTAATGGTGATTATGAAAAAACACATAAGAAGATATTAGATTGCGGCAAGAAAATTTTTAAAGAGCAAGGCTTTGAAAAAGCTAATTTAAGAGCAATTTGCAAAGCAGCGGGTGTAACTACCGGTGCTTTTTATGGTCATTTTGAAGATAAGGAAGCTCTTTTCTCAGAATTAGTAGAACCAATCGTAAATCAGATACAAAGTTCTTATGCTATGTATGAAGATAAGAGTTTTGATGTTTATAAAAGAGAAAGTCATATAAAGAAAGAAACTATTTCCAAGATTTTGGAATCAAAAGCACAAGGTTCTATTGAAATGGTTCTATATTTCTTTGAACATAAAGATGTATTTGAATTACTGGTTTTTGGTTCTTATGGAACAAAGTTTAACAACTTTCTAGATGAGATTATTGAGAAAGAAGATAAAAATCACTTTGAAATTTTAAGCATGATATACGGAGCAGATCATGTCAATGATGTAATAACTAATAGAGGAATTCATCTAATCAACCATGCGTATTTTTATGCTTTATCGGAAGTAGCAGTTCATGCTAAAAGTAAAGAAGAAGTGAAATTGAATGCAACTTTGATTTCAGAGTTCTTTAATGAGGGATGGAAAAAGATTCGAGGAATATAAGCCAAAATTTTTTGCTCTAAACATAACTTAGTTATATTTCAGAGTGTTGAAGAATAAAAATAAAACTGAATATTGTTTCTGTATGAAAATAGAAATATATCATATTCAAAAATTAAGGAGGACAAAATTATGAATTTAAAAGGTATTGTAAAAATAGCAGTATTCTCTGTTATTGGATTTGTTTTGACGATGGGATTGGGATTTTTGACAGGATCATTTGGTATGATTCCAAGTTTGTATTTGTCATCTGCATTGCCAACAATTATTGTTGCACCTATTTTTGTAATTATGTGCAAGCAGGTTGGACAGAGAGGAACTGCTTTTTCATACTTTCTGTTGCTGGGTGTATTCTATGCTCTTATGGGAATGTGGCCGGTAATTGTTGTTTGTGCTATTGCAGGAATTTTGGCGGAATTTGTAATTGGTAAAAAAGAGAACTATACAAACAAAAATATGAAAGTTGGGATTGCTTTTGGAACAGGTATGTTTATCTATTCCTTACATGCTATGTATTTTGCTTTTGTATTTGGTGTCGAAGGACTTACAAAGCAATTTCCAAAGATGTTTACAGCCGATTACGCAACATTCCTTTACAATTTTTACACGCCTAAAAATATCTTGATTTGTTTATTGATTGCAATTGTGGCTTCAGTTATAGGTGCTTATTTTGGAACATATATTTACAACAAATTTTTTAGCGATAGGAAGAAAAAAAGTGTTTTGTAAAAATGATAAAAAGAATATAAATCAACACCAACTATCAGACAAAATCAACCCGCTTACTATAGTTGGGTTGATTTTACTATTTTCAGTTATTTTAACAGTAGGAGAACAATCGCAATACTTATTTTCACTTATTTTTGTTTTAGGACTGTTATCCTTATTTTCAATTAAAAAAGCATTTAGAACGATATGTTCATTGCTTATAATATGGGGACTTATTTATTTACTAAAACCCCATTTAGGAAATATTTTGATTGGTTCTATATATACAATGCTACTTATAGTGTTGAAATTTGCTCCACTTTTCATCTTGGGAAGAGTTCTGTCTTCATATAGCTCTTCGCATCTAATTGCTGCATTTAGAAAAATTGGAATTGATGGTGGAATAGGTATAGGAATCACAGTATTTTTTCGTTTTATTCCGGAAATTTCTATTAGGATGAAGGAAATAAACAACGGCATGAAAATTAGAGGATTTAAAGCAAGCATTTTCAAACCAATTAGAACATTTGAATTATATTTTGTTCCTCTTATGTATAAGTGCATAGACATAAGTGACACCTTAACTTGTTCAATTATATCAAAAGGAATTGAATACGATGGAAAAAAAACAAGTTTTCATGAGGTGAAAATTACATTTATTGATATCTCAATGATAGTCGGAGGGATGATTTTGTTGGGGGCGAGTTTATGGAAAATATTTTAGAGGCAGAAATCAAATCATTTCATTATGGAGAGGATTTGATATTGAAAAATTTAAAAATGTCTGTAAAGAAAGGCGAAATTGTAGTCTTAACAGGTCTTTCCGGATGCGGAAAAACAACACTTTTAAGATTACTAAACGGGCTTATTCCATCCTTTTATGATGGTGATTTGGACGGAGAAATCAAGATTTTAGGGAAAGATATAACGGCATATAAAAAGGGAGAGTTAGCTAAATATATTGGCAATGTATTTCAAAATCCTAAAGATCAATTTTTTTGTGATGTAGTTGAAGATGAAATTGCTTTAGTGGGTGAAAATTTGGGATTAGACAGGGATACATTAAAAGAAAAAGTTGAAAAAGCAATGGACTTGTTAGGAATAAGCCACATTAGCAAAAAATCCATTTTTGAATTATCAGGAGGAGAAAGGCAAAAAGTAGCTATAGCTGGAACTCTTATCTATGATACGGATATTATTTTTTTTGATGAGCCATCAAGCAGTCTTGATTACGATAGTATAAAACACTTCAGTGAAATACTTTTAAGATTGAAGGTAATAGGAAAGACAATAATTATAGCGGAACATAGGCTCTATTATTTAAAAGAGATTTTTAGCAGATTGATTTATATAAAAGACGGTACAATATGTGATATTTTTCCAAATGGGAGTCTTAGTAATGATAAGTGTAAGGAACTTGAGTTAAGAACACTTAATGAAAGAGAATTGATATCAGAAAAAGAACTTATTGTTGCTAAAAGTTATATCAAAGTAAATAAAGCCTGCATTCATCAAGGTAAAAGAACTTTGATAGAAGAATTAACATTTGAGCTTGGAGAGAGCGAAATAATGGGAGTGATTGGTTCTAATGGCATTGGAAAAAGTACCTTAGCAAAAGCATTATGCGGATTATCTGAAAAATATTTAGATGTCAGCTATGGACAGAAACAAAGAGAAAGGCTTAAAAATTCATATTGCGTGTTACAAGATGTAGATGCTCAGATTTTTTTAGACACAGTAGAAAATGAATTGATATTTTGTAAAGATAAAAACTCGGAAAGTGATTTAGAAAAAATACGAGAATATCTAAAAGATACAGACCTGTGGCATAAAAAAACCAATCATCCGCAGAAATTATCCGGTGGACAAAAACAACGATTGGCGATTATTACTTCGTTTTTATCCGGTCGTAAACTGATAATTTTGGATGAACCAACATCAGGTCTTGATTATAAAAGTATGAAAATTATGTCCGATTTAATGACAGAAAAAGCAAAGGAGATTCCAATTATTATAATTACTCATGACTTAGAGTTGTTATTTAAAACCTGTCATTCCGTCTTAATGCTCGGTGATAAGGATTATAAAAAAATATCTGTAAAGGGAAATGAAGCGTTAATCATGGATTTTATGGATAAAAAAGGAAATTTGTTGAAGGAGAAAAATTATGTTAAATAAGGTTTTTGAATATGCGGGTTCGCATAAAAAATCAATTCACTTAGCAAGTTTTATTATGCTTATTAGTGTAATTATGGGTGTGCTACCCTTTCTATTTGCATATCAGATTATCAATCCACTTATTTTAGGTGAGCAATTAGAATTTGAAAGACTTGCTATTTTATTGATCAGTATTTTAGTTTGTTTAGTGTTGCAAGCTGTCTTAGGAGGTTTAGGTCTTAATGTATCCCATAAAGCAGCATACAACACGCTACTTGGACTTCGAACATCCTTACAGAAAAAAATGGAAGATCTGCCATTGGGTGTTGTTGAAGAAAAAGGTACTGGTACAATCAAAAAAATGTTCGTGGATGATATTGGCAGTTTAGAAGTGCTTTTAGCTCATTCACTTTCTGAAGGAATAGCGAACCTAATTGTACCTATTATGGTTTATATTTCAATGTTTTTTATTGACTGGAGATTAGCGTTAATGTCATTAGCTTCTATTCCGATTAGCATTCTTGCAATGATGATTATGTACTCTGTAGGTATGAAGCAAATGGGACCATATTATATGGCAAGTAGAAAAATGAACAATACCATTATTGAGTATGTAAACGGTATGGAAGTTGTAAAAGTATTTAATAAGCAAACAGAGTCTTATGAACGCCTTTCTAAAGATATAAGCAGTTACAGAGATTATGCACTCGCTTGGTATAAGACGGCATGGCCATGGATGGCGTTATATAGTGCCTTACTTCCATGCACGATTATTTTAACATTGCCTCTTGGTGGTTACTTTGTGTATATGGGCTATGCAAGTCTTTCTAACTTAATATTAGTGTTATGTCTTTCTTTAAGTATAGGATTGCCACTACTGAAAGCTCTTGGATTTTTACCAACTATGCCACAATTAAATTATAAGATTTCTGCTTTAGAACAAGCCTTAAATATGGCTCCTTTAAAACAGGGGGAAAATGATTTTAAGGGATCAGGACAGACTATTTTATATGATAATGTTACCTTTGGTTATCAGTTAGGTAGGATGGGCGAAAATGGACAGCCTGAAACCTATATTAAGAATGTTATTCATAATGTTAGTTTTACGGCAAGAGCTGGTGAAAAGACAGCGATTGTCGGTGAATCAGGTTCAGGAAAAAGTACTTTAGCTAAACTTTTAATTCACTACTATGATGTTTTAGATGGAAGCATAAGTATTGGGGGACAATACTTACGAGATATAAGATTGGAATCTCTCAATAAGCAAATTTCTTATGTAGCACAAGACCAATATTTATTTAATACTTCGCTTTTAGAGAATATTCGTATTGGTAATTTAGCTGCAAGCGATGATGAGGTTATAGAAGCAGCTAAAAAAGCTCATTGTATGGAATTCTTAAATAGACTTCCGAACGGTATTTATTCTTTAGCCGGGGAAGCAGGAAAGATGCTTTCAGGTGGAGAAAGGCAAAGAATATCGTTAGCGAGAGCTATTTTGAAGAATGCTCCGATTGTTGTACTTGATGAGGCAACAGCCTATGCAGATCCTGAAAATGAAGAAAAAATGGAAGCAGCTATTCGTGAACTTGTAAAAGGGAAAACCTTAATTGTTATTGCACACAAGTTACCATCTATTGTAGATGCAGATCAGATATTAGTTATGGATCATGGTCATTTAGTTGCAAATGGAAAACATAAAGACTTATTAGAATCTTCAGCAGAATATCGCAAATTATGGGATGCGACACTATTTAGTAAAGATTGGAAAATCAGCAGAAAGGAAGGTGAAATGAATGTTTAGACTAATTTCAAGAATTTTAAATTTATCAGGTAAATACAAAAACAGAATAAAGTCCGCATTTATATTTGCCTTTATTGAATCTATATTAAGTAAAATGCCTATATTTATTGCATTTACCATTTTGATTGGATTTTATGAAAAAACTAATACGTCCCAAACTTTTCTATATGTAGGAATAGGACTTGTTTTAGTGGTTTTATTACAAGCTGTGGTTCACTTCTTAAGCGATAAGTTACAAAGTGCAGCCGGCTTTATGATTTTTGCTGATAAAAGAATGGAGCTTGGGAATCATCTTAGAAAGCTTCCGATGGGATATTTTACAGCAGATAATTTAGGAAAAATAAATTCTGTTTTAAGTTCGGATATGGCTTTTATTGAAGAAGTTTCCATGAGTACGATTGCAAATATGATGAGCTATGTATTATCAACACTTGTACTAACAGTATTCATGTTTGTTTTAGATTACAGAATTGGACTGATTGCGGTGTGTGTAACATTGGTTGCGACACTGCTTGCAAATAGCATGAATAAGATGTCTTTATCGGAAGCGGCTATTAGACAAAAACAAAGTGAAAAACTCACCGATTCAGTTTTATCATTTGCTGAGGGGATAAGTGTTATTAAAAGTTACAACCTTTTAGGTGAAAATTCTAAATCTCTCACAGATAATTTTGTATCTTCAAAGGACACATCTATAAAATTTGAAAATAAAATAATACCATGGACAATCGGTCTAAATATTATTTATGGAATTGGTATTACATTTATTTTAGCAGTGGCTCTATATCTTAATTATCAAGGAGCTTTGGGACTTTCGTATATGTTGGGGCTTATTTTGTTTGTGTTTGACTTATTCAGTCCTTTAAAAACACTTTATGGTGAAGCGACAAGACTTACTGTAATGAACGCGGCGTTGGATCGTATTGAAGAAGTGTTAAATGAAACTGAACTGCAAGATGTGGGCAAAAAACATATTTCAAAATCTGATACCTCAGAACCTGAAATTTGTTTTAATCATGTTAAATTTTCCTATGGCGAAAAAGAGGTCTTACATGGTATGAGTTTCAAAATGAATAAGAATACAATGACGGCTTTAGTTGGACAATCCGGGGGAGGTAAATCCACAGTAGCAAATCTTTTGGCAAGATTTTGGGATGTAGACTCCGGTGAAATTTTGATTAGAGGAGTAAATATAAAGGATGTTTCACTATCTGAATTGATGTCGGAAATCAGTATGGTTTTCCAGAGAGTTTATTTATTTCAAGATACGATTTTTAACAATATTGCCATGGGGAAAGAAAATGCAACGAAAGAAGAAGTTATAGAAGCTGCAAAAAAAGCAAGATGCTATGATTTTATTATGGCACTTCCTGATGGATTTGACACAATGATTGGAGAAGGAGGAGCAACTTTATCTGGTGGTGAAAAACAAAGAATTTCTATTGCCCGTTGCATATTAAAAGATGCTCCAATTGTAATTCTTGACGAAGCAACAGCAAGCGTTGATGTGGACAATGAAAGGTATATACAGGAAGCAATCAGTGAATTGGTAAAGAATAAAACCTTATTAGTTATTGCTCACAGATTAAATACCATTAGAGATGCCGACAATATTATTGTAATCAAGGAAGGGAATATTGCAGAACAGGGTAATCACGATAAACTAATGTCTTTAAATGGCATTTATAAAGGGATGGTAGAATTGCAAAATAAAAATGAAGGGGTAAAAATTTTGTAATGAGATACTGAAGAAGGAGCAAAAATTATGAATATAAGATCGTGTTATTTAATAATTTCAAGGAAAAGCGAAGCTTTTACAAAACAATAAACCACCTGCTATGCAGGTGGAAGAAAAAAGCTTTAGCTAAAAGCAAAAATAAAAAACCTTATGATATAATAATATTGGTTCGCCAGCCAAATATTATAAATCATAAGGAGGTGTCCAACAGTGGACAATAATAGTTTAGCACATACAAAGTGGAATGTAAATATCATTTAGTATTTGCACCAAAATACAGAAGACAAATAATATACGGAAAATTGAAGGTAGAAGTAGGAAAGATATTAAGAGATTTGTGCGAAAGAAAAGGAATAGAAATAATACAGGTATAATGTTGTATAGACCATATACACATGTTGGTTAGAATACCGCCCAAATATAGTGTATCAGAGATAATGGGATATCTAAAAGCTAAGAGTAGTCTAATAATATTTGATAGACATGCAAACTTAAAATATAAGTATGGGAATAGACATTTCTGTTGTAGAGGATATTATGTAGATACAGTAGGAAAAAATACGAAAAAAATCCAAGAGTATATAAAAAATCAATTAGAAGAAGATAAATTAGCAGACCAACTAACAATGAAAGAATATATAGACCCGTTTACGGGTAAGTCAGTAAAGAACAATAATAAATAACAGTGCTTTAGCACTAATTGGAAAGTAAATGCAACTGGCGAACTATTCAAAGTGCCTACAGGCACTTGCTTGTAACATCCCCTTATAGGGGCAGAGCAAACTACCGGCTAAGCCGGTAGTTTTGATTTACTTATTTTTTATATTTTATTATGATATAAGGTATTTATAATAAGGTTAGCACAAGTAATGAAATCTGATAGTAGAAAAAATGTCATCAAAAGTGTTATAATATTTTCAAAGGTGATAGTTGTTAATATAAGGAGGTGTTATTTTGGGTGAAAGATTGATTTTTATGGGAATTCCTTCTGCTATGGGGCTTGTTTTTTGCTATTATATTAAAAGTGCATTTTTATATGAAAAAGAATTTCAGACGGAAAATCACTGATGGAAGAAGCTGTAAATGAGCAGATAAATACTGAAAAATGTGGCTTTTTAACTCACGAAAACTCACGGGAAGGACAATCTTTATCTGTTTGACAGCTTCAATATTTTCACTTTATATTTTTATGATATATATAATAATTGGACTTTTGGTAAAAGCGTCTGTCTTTAAGATTAATAATACAAAAATCTCTATTGCTCATATGACTGTTGCTGAAATATTAGCTGATGGATTTGAAATATACGTAAGGCAATATGAGATTCCAAGCAGGAATTATTAAGAACTGCTCTCTTAGGGGGTTTTTAAGAAGTATTCTACCAATAAGAGTACTCTTGTTAAAAAAGAATTTATACTGAATTATAATAAAACAATGTATAAAATATTTTCTGAGCAATCATAATAAAGTCATAAAACCATATACTATTTTTTTAAAATTATTGATTAAACTATCCATAGATTAAATAGATAATAGTGTTAGAAAAGATAATGACTCCATGTATAATGCTCTGTATCTCCTTGTAAAAGACGGTGTTGTACTTGGGAGTATAGGTCTTTATGGAGATAAAAGCAAGAGCAAATTCTATATCCTATTAGTCTTGATGATATTGACCTATTTTCTCGATTGAAAAAGGATGAATTGCAAAGAACTTTCGGCAAAAAACTGTGGTTATTTCCGCCAAGTAAGCCCATAGATATAACTCAGTTACATTATGGAATTCAATGGTCAACAGTAAGTGTTCTTCTCTTTTGGAATGACTACTATGCCTATATTGATTTTGATGAGAGAAATAATATGACAGCTTTTAAAATTTCAACTGAAATAGCAAGAGATTGGAATGAATAGGGAGGGAAAATGAAAAATATAAAACTTAAGTATCTTTTGTATTTGATATGTTTACATGGTATTTGTATTTTTTTTACTATAAGTAGATTTTTATTTCCCAAATGGGGTAAATGGCTTGAAAGTACACTCTTCTTAAACTCATATTTTAATGTATATACGATGATGATAATATTTATATTTCCTGCATTATCTGTCGTTCCTTATTATTTTCTATATGATTTTCCAAATGTATCTATAAAAAAGAAGTTGACACTTGCAGGGATTGCTATTATAAATCTCATATTGATATTGTCTTATACTGTTTTTATCCATAAAATTATGTCATAATATACAAAAAAGTCGAATTATATTAAATTAGAAATGGCAAATAGAATTATGCTAAGAAAACAAAGGAATAATTAGAGTAAGATAATAGTGACTTTAAGCTATAAAATCAAGTTGAAATAGTGTATAATATCAGTATCTGTTTTGGAATATAATTAGAATTTAAGGGTGGTACTTTAGATGGGAAAAGCAAGATTAAAAATAAGCTCTATTGATATTACGGGAATTTTAGGGCTTTTGATTTGGATAGTAACAGTTTTTTTGAGAAGATATTACCCAATTAATACAGTCATACCTATATTTCAAGTTATGCCTAACTTTTGATGTGCTTGGTTTGCAACTGACTTATTAAATCAGATAGTCAGTCATATTTATAGCGAAAAGAAGATTTTGAATATAGAGTTCTCCAAAAAAGCGCTATCTTTTGTGTATAATATATATTAATACTAACCAAAAAAAGTGTTGACATACCATGAAATTTACTATGTAGAATTAATAAAGACAGCTATAGAAATATTATGAAAGGAGTATATATGGGTAATTATGCCTTATTTAATCTCACAAAGAATGCTTTTGTTATTGGAATAGCTAAAAGTGTCTTTATTACAGTTTTAAACTTATTTTTTATCATACCTATTGTGTATTTATGCTTATTTATCATTGCACGAATATCACATATATTGTATAAAAATTCCAAAGGTTCCCCTCATGACTTTGAGGTGAATTATAAGAGAACAATAGTAGTAATGGTATTTTTTGCCATAGTCACAGGTTGTTTTATGCAACATATAGGCATACATAGGAGGTTGACATTAAGACCGAATTTTAGAAATGAAATATATAAGATGCAAAACATAGATTATAATATTGAGCTTCAAGATGATGGCAGTGCAAAGGTAGAGCATATCATAAGCTTACGAAAAAACGGCTCTAATTCCAAGTTAGACGACAATGTTATAGGATATGAATTTAATGAGACTAATTATATATCAGATATCCATGTATTTGTAAATGATAAGGAGATTGAAAAAGGCGGATTGAAACAAAATTCTACATATACTGTGCAAAAGGGGAAAAATAAGAATAAAATCAATATATCTTTAGCTCATTTGGACGATAAGTTGAACTTGAAGCTAATATATTTTGTGAAAGATGCTCTTGTGCGAGATTCCAGCGGAGATTTGATGTATTATAACAAGTTTCTTGCCTATCGTAGCGGATTTTCATATAATACTAATTTCAAGGGGAGTGTCAATTTATCTGCTCCGGAAGGTTTTATTTGTCAATTATCAGGCTATAGCAAGGATATGTATGTGGAAAGAAATAAGAAAAATGACAACAGCTCTTTGATCAGTTTTGAAAATAAGGCTGATTTTGAACAATTTGTTCCCCAAGTTAGCAGACATTATTTGCAAGGCTATGATCCGATCAATAGCTTGAGGCAAAATGTCAAGGATTTTTCACTTACTACAAGGGCAAATTTTGTAACACAAGGGCCTTTAAATACTAAGAGTTTGACTTATATTCAGGGAAAGGTCACTTCATTGGAAGAGTTAAGCAATATGGCTAAGGATAATAATGCCAAATATGATGGCAGTGTACTTATGTTGACTTATCTGCCTTTTGTGCTTGTTGTAGGTATAGCTGTCATGCTAATCTTTTCTTTGCCCTTTATTTCTATGTACTACAAGGCGAAGAATTATGAGTATTCGCAACTATTTTACGATGAGGAAGAGCTGGCAATTTGATTTTATAACATAATATTTATTGACCTTAGCAAATCATTGTGAAAAATATATAAATGCTTCTCTAAATAGTTTTTTGTATGAATTACAGCTCCTGTATCTATACTTATGTTCAATAGTCATATATAAGCAAAGCTTATAACAAGAAAAGCAAAGTATTTTTAAAAATGCCTTGAATATCAATGCTTTTACCATTGATATCGAGGTGTTTTTTATTTAAAAATTTTGCGATATTTTTACTTTTTCACTTTTTTGATAAGAATTTTCCTATTTACTTTTGAAATATTTTCCTATATAATCTCTTTCAATCTAAGATTAACAAAGACAGTTTTATAAAACTTGAATAATAAAAAAGATATTTAAATAATACGTATTAATAAGCGACTATGATGTCATACAATTTAGTAATTTTTTGTGTTATTAACACGAAGGTTGTAATATAAGAATAATTTATGGCTTTAAAGTTAATGCTTTAAACTAATTTATGAAAATAAAGTGTAGAACTAAAAAATAATAAATATTTATGTATCGATAAATAAATATACTGTAATAAATGTTGAAAGCTATTGAAAGTTTAAAAGGTTTTAAAATCACATGAAATAAAATTTGAATGGCTTTCAAGTGGAGATTGACGTTTAAATAAAAAAAATAAATTTGGAGGATGTTATGAGTATAAATGAACTAAATATAGAAACAAAATGTGTACAAGCCGGATATTCACCTGATAATACAGCACCGAGAGTGGCGCCTATAGTACAGTCTACAACTTATAAATACGATAGTTGTGATTCATTGGCAAATGCCTTTAATCTTGCTCAGGCTACACCTATATACACAAGACTTGGTAATCCTACTTTGTCTGTACTTGAAGAAAAAATCGCTGCCCTTGAAGGTGGAGTTGCAGCAGTTACTACTTCTTCAGGTCAATCAGCTATATTTTTCTCTGTATTGGCTCTTGCAAAGGCAGGAGATAATATCATATCTCTAAACAATGTCTATGGAGGAACTCACACACTTTTCTCAAGTACACTCAAAAACTTGGGTATAGAAGTAAGATTTGTTTCTCCATCAGACAGTGCTGATACTATATTTGCACTTGCTGATGATAAAACAAAGCTGATTTACGCAGAAACTATAGGTAATCCTGCACTTGAAGTGCTTGATTTTGAAAAGCTCTCAAGTGTTGCAAAAAAAGCTGATCTTCCTTTGGTAGTTGACAATACCTTTGCTACTCCATATCTTTGCAGACCATTGGAGCTTGGTGCAAATATAGTCGTACATTCCACTACAAAATACATCGACGGACATGCTACGTCAGTTGGTGGAGTGATAGTTGACGGAGGAAATTACAACTGGGAAAATGGAAAATATCCCGGACTTAGCGAACCTGACGAGTCATATCACGGTCTTGTATATACAAAGTCATTCGGAAGTGCCGCCCTTGCCTTGAAAATAAGAGCAGGTCTGCTTCGTGACATAGGATCAACTATGAGTCCGTTCAATGCATTTTTGACAAATATAGGTCTGGAAACTCTCCATCTAAGAATGGAAAGACATAGTCAAAATGCTATAGAGATAGCAAAACATCTTGAAAAACACGATAAGGTGGAATATGTCAACTATCCTTTACTTGAAAGCTCAAAGACATATAATCTGGCGAAGAAATATCTTCCAAAGGGAGCAAGTGGGGTAATTTCTGTCGGAATAAAAGGAGGAGTGAAAGAAGCTCAAAAATTTATAGACTCGCTCAAACTCTTGACGCTGGTAACACATGTATGCGATGTTCGTTCTCATGCTATACATCCTGCAAGCACTACACATAGACAGCTTTCTGAGCAGGAACAGATACAAGGTGGAGTATTGCCTAATCTTGTAAGAATATCAGTAGGTATCGAAGATGTAAAAGATATCATCGCCGATATAGACCAAGCACTTGCAAGCATTTAGTGTTTTGAGGAAGTATTGTCATAAATTATAATTTTAAGTGTTAATAGAAGTTTTTATACTGAAATTCAAGAGAAATATAGATAATTTAATTTTAAAAATTCTATATTTCGATTGAATTTTTAGTCGTTGTAAAAGAAATTTGTCTAAATATTTAATAATAACAGCTTTTAAATAAGTTTATTGTATAAGGAAGGACATAGCAATGCCAATTATTATACCAAAAGATCTTCCGGCTTATGAAATATTGGAAAAAGAGTCGGTGTTTTTGATGAATGAAAACAGGGCAAGTATTCAAGATATCAGACCTTTGAAGATTGGTCTGGTCAATCTCATGCCAAAAAAAATACAAACAGAGACACAACTGCTTAGAATGTTGGCAAACTCTCCTTTACAAGTGGATGTAGACCTTATTACCTTAGAGTCTCATGAGAGCAAAAACACTAAGAAGGAACATCTTTTGAAGTTTTACAACTCCTTTTCAAGTGTGAGAAATAACAAGTACGACGGAATGATAATTACCGGTGCACCTGTTGAAAACATTCCTTTTGAAGAGGTGGATTATTGGCAGGAGCTGACAGAAGTATTTGACTTTTGCAAGACTAATGTCCATTCCACTATGTTCATCTGCTGGGCTTTTCAAGCAGGTCTGTACTATTTCTATGACATAGCTAAACTACCTTTGGAAGAAAAGCTCTTTGGAATATTTAAGCATGATATAATCAATAAAAAGCCTATAGTTAGAGGCTTTGATGATGAATTTTTCATCCCCCATTCAAGACATACTACTACAAGGGCGGAGGACATCCAAAAAATAAAGGATTTGGAGATAGTTGCAATGTCTGATGACGCAGGAGTATATATGTGCGTCTGCGAAGAAAACGGCTTTGTCTTTGTTTCAGGACATGCAGAATATGACCGATATACCTTGGATGAGGAGTATAAGAGGGATTTGAATTTGGGTAAGCCTATCAAGATACCGCAAAACTACTATCCGGATGATGATGTGACAAAAAAGCCTTTTATGAACTGGAAGGCACATTCACATCTGCTATTTACAAATTGGCTCAACTACAACGTATATCAGACCACACCTTACGATATTGACAAGATATAACAGATATTTTATCTCATATAATTCTGATATTGTTTTTCTTAATATCAATATTGGAATTATATGAGAAATTGAAAATAAAAAAATGTTTACAAAAACAAAAAAAATAGTATAATAAAGGTAGAAAGAATTTATAATTTGTTTAAGTATGAAAGATCGTCAAAGATTTTTCACTACAACAATTAGGTCTTTCATACATAAGACGGTTATAAAAATACCATCTGAAAGGGGTACTTATAATGAACATTATTTTAAGTGGAAAACAAATAAGCTTGTCACCTAAGCAAAAAGCAACAGTGGAAACAAAGCTGTCAAGATTGGAAAAGTATTTTAACGAGGATGTTAATGTAAGAGTAACCGCTTCAAGAAGAAAGGATGACTCTATAGTCGAAGTGACTATCCCTGTAAATAAGAATGTGATAAGAGCTGAAGCTACAGACAGTGATCTTTATTGTGCGGTTGATGAAGTGGTAAGTAAGTTATCCAAACAACTCCGTAAATTTAAGACTAAACTTAAAAACAGAGGAACAGAAACTATAAGATTTGAAAATATAGACGATTCAAGCATAGAAAATACTAAGGAAAGCTTGATAAGCAGAAGAAAGAAATTTGAATTTACACCTATGTCTGAAGAAGAGGCTATATTGCAATTGGAGTTGGTAGGACACGACTTCTTCGTATTTGTCAATTCAGATACTGATATGATAAATGTAATCTACAAGAGAAAAGATGGAGATTACGGTATAATAGAACAAGAATAAGAAAGAAATAAAGACAAAAATAGAAAATAAAAATAAATATGGTCGTGTATCGGATATGAAAATTATAGTTAATATTTGATATAGGCATAGAGTGGACATCCGATTGCAGGCTTGTTATTTAAGATAAGTTGCAAAAGGATGTCCATTCTTGTAATTTATATAATTATCTTAATATATGTATAATTTTCATCCAAGTTTTTAAAAAAAGTATATGATTTATTGCATTATTAAAAATGCATTAAAAATACTTTATCTATTATTCAATTGAATTTGTAGTATAATAGTATAAGATACTCTTACATAGGTTTTGTGTATTGCTAAGATTATTAGTTGAGGTATAGATATGAGTAATATTGAAAAATATAAAAAAATATAAAAAAAGACTATTTTCCATAAGAAGTATATTTACTATCATTCTTAGTATGATAGCTTGTTGTTTTATAAGCAATGTTGAGAAAGGTCCTAATTATATTAGAGATTTAATAATTACAGCTCTACCATTCATTATAATTGCAGGCATTGTGGATTATATATCTTCTAAGAAAGCTGAAGATATTGAGGAAAATAATGAAGAAGAAATTAAGGATGATAATAAAAACAGTTGAAAAATCTTAAATAATAGTTATACTAAATGTATAAAAAATCTATTGCTGTTAAAGTGTACAGAATAAATATGGTGATTTTAAATTATTATGAGAGGAGGATTAATATGTTATTAAAATTCAAGAAATTTCTTTTTTTGCTGATAATTGCTTTTCTAATAATTACGCTTTTTCCTAAGCAAAATTATGCAAGTGAATCTAATCCAAGTCTTCGTTTAGAACTTTTAAGTATGAGTAAATCCCGGCTGTTCAATAAGTTAAGGAAAGATGGTCTTGTTCTGCCGTCATTTTTCAATGAACACAAGGAAATAGCTGAGGATTTTGTCTACGAATTTACACCTATGTTATTAAGTGGGCAAGCTGATGCAAGTGTATGTACTTTTGGAAATTGGCAGACCTATGAAATGTTGGTAAATCTTGATTTTATATTGAGAAAGCAAGGGCTTTTGAGAGATAATCTTCCCGATAAACTTAGATTTTCTTTTAAATATAGTAATCCTATGGAAAATTGGATTCAAAGAAATGTTCAATACAAGGACTAAACACGGACTACTATGTATTTTTTTAGGCTATAAAAAATGAAATTTCACTTTTTATAGCCTATTTTTTTAAAAATTATTTTATGCAATATTTTTGCCAGTCTCTTTTCTTCTTCTTGAATTGGCTATATTATTTTGTCTGTTATTTCTCGCCTGTCTTTGTCTTTCATAAGCGTGCATGATAAGTGCTATGGTTACGACTCCATAGCTCAAAAACGTCCTGAAATACTCTCCTATCATTGCATCACCTGTAAGAGCCTTGCCGGCTTGAGGAGTGATGATAAACATAAGGTGAAAGAGCAGAGTTCCTATCAGAGCATTTGGAATAGACGCCCTTATTACACTTGCACCGCCTACAAGCAGTGATGCTGCAGCATAAAGTGCAGCCTGATCCTGTCCTGCATATATGTTTACAGTACCTATATTTTGCAGATAGATTATCTGACCATAGCAGGCAAGCACAGTTGATATTACTATTGATTGTATTCTTATCTTATTAGTGTTGAGTCCGGCATTTGAAGATACCTTTTGATCTTGACCTACCGCCCTCATATCATGACCTATCTTAGTCTTTTTAAACCACAAAATGAAAAAGCAAAGTGCAACTATAAGTGCTATAGTCAGTATAGGTACTTGAAGTGCAAATATCTGACTTCCTATTGGAAATTTAATATTAAAATTTAATACCTTGTCAAATCCGTGAGCAGTATCAAGGGTGATTGCGTTTTTAATACCGTATCCTTGTGAAAGTACGATTTTCTTGTTGTGAAAAGGAATAATAGAGCCGCAAAGATAAAGTAAGAACAGCATATATACACCAAGTATGAAGAAAGAAAGCATCATTGAGGCTATCATCTCTCTACCTTTGGCTTTGTTAAGCACTCTACCTGAAAACTGTCCAAGTAAGATTGCTATAGGTGTAGATATTGCAGCAGCAAGCACTAATCCGGGCAGTCCCTTTACTCCCCAGTCTGTAACAAATACAAGTCCTATCTGTCCTGCCATAGCTCCCAAAGGAATACCGAAATTTATCCCCATACCTGCAAGTATCGGTATGATAAGTGAAAGTACCAAAAATGTGCTTCTTACCATTCTTCTGCCTAGTTCCTGAGAAACAAAGGACATCTGCGGTTTTGATATTAATATGCCTATCAGACATATTATTAAAAACAGGATGGGAACCGCATTTTTTCTCATAAATTCAGCTAAATTTTTATTCATCATCAGTTCCTCCTTGTAAGTGCGTACAGTATCATTCCGTTTGTAACTATGATTCTTATTACTTCTGATATATCAATGCCGAGTGTTCCGTTTATAACTATAGGAGTCATAGCCAATATACCTTGGAATAAAAGTGTTCCTACGATAACATTTACTATGCTGGCCTTATTGATACTTGCGCCTCCAATCAATATAGCCGCTATCGTCTGGAAGGTAAAGGCTGATGGAGCAGTGTAAAGCTGGATGTATCCGTAAGATTGCTGATACATTATTATACCTGTTGCTGCAATGGCAGTAGACATAATTACAGATATAAGTCTCATCTTGTCTATGTTTATGCCGGCAGCCTTAGCGTATTCAGGGTTAGAGCCAACAGCTGTTATTGATGTTCCGAGTTTTGTCTTGAAAAATGCCCAAACGAAAAGTGCTGCAAATGCAAAAAATATAAACATTCCCATAGGGACTTTCATATTAAAATTTAAAAATTCCAAATTAATGTTAAAACTCAAAAAGTCGGACACTATACCTACAGACTTATTTGTACCGTCGCTAAAATCAATCTTTTTCATCCAATAATTTGCTACAGGGATTTGCTGACGCAGACCTGTACCACCGTAGCTTAGCACTGAAATGGGATTTTTAAAAGGTAAAATAAGCCACATTATACTCATAAATGCGACAAACGAATATCCTACATAAGTCGCTATAAGCATTTCATCGCCCTTTATACGGTTGAGCAAAAAGCCGTAAAGTCCTCCAAGTATGACAGATATTGCTATGGCTATCAATATAGCTGCAATAATCCCTGCCAAGCCCTTGATTCCAAATTCTATGCTGATTATACCGCCAAGTGAGCCTGCAATAACACCTATAGGCAGTCCGAAGTTAAGTCCGCAACCTGATTGTATCATAGGCACCATTGAAAGTACAAGGATGGAAAACATACCAAAACGACTTATTACATTTTCAATTGACTGGTCAACTCTAATGCCTGCAAATGGTGTAAGGCAAAATAGCAATAGTAAAAACAGTGCAATTATCGTTCTTGGGAGTTTTGTTCCCGAAAACAGCTCTTTAATTTTCATCACTTTTACCTCCTGTATCTATTTTTTCTCCACTCATCAGCAGTCCAAATTTTTCGTTTGAGTCTTCAACTGAAAGTATGCCGGCTATCTTACCCTCGCAGATTACAGCTATCCTGTCGCAAATGCTTTTGAGCTCTTCAAGCTCTGATGACACCATAACTACAGTAGTAGCCTTTTCTATATTAGCCTTTTTAATGGCATTTAAGACCAGTTCTTTTGCTCCTATATCTATACCTCTGGTAGGCTCAGATACAAAGAGCAGCTCAGGTTCCATGGCAAAGGCCTTAGCAAGACAGATTTTTTGTTGATTTCCACCTGACAGATTTTGTGCCTTTTGTTCAGGACCTGTAGTCTTGATTGCAAGGGAGTCTATATAGTCATTAGCCAATTTTTTCATAGCCTTTTCATCTCTAAATTTTATTCCGCAGATTTTTTTGATAAACTTATCTTGTACCTGCATTGCATTAAAAGCCATATTCCAGTAAATAGGCTCTTCAAGTAGCAGACCGACTCCTCTTCTGTCCTCTGAAACAAAGGCTATTTTCTTGCTTAATATATCAAAGGTATTGCCAAGCTTTAGCTCTTCTCCCTTGAAAGTTACCTTGCCGTCAACAGGATAAGTACCTAATATTCCGTTAGGTATGCCAAGTTTTCCTTGACCTGCAAGTCCTGCTATTCCCAGTATCTCACCTTTTTTTACACTTAAGTTGACATCTACTACCTGTTCACCCGGCATATCCACCCATAGATTTTCTATTTGCATTATGACTTCATCTGAGCTGTTTTCAGACTTTTTCATATTTAGCATTTCATCTTTTTGTTTATTTGACTTATCTTGGATACGACCTACCATCTTTTGAGCCATTTCTTCCATAGTATACTGACTTGCAGGCTTATCTTCCACCAAAACACCGTCTCTAAGCACTATTATCTTATCGCAAACAGTCAATATTTCACGCAGTCTATGGCTTATGAATATTACAGATATGCCCTTTGCTGCGATTTTTTTAAGGCAGGCAATGAGTATATCCGCCTCGGACTCTGTCAATACTGCTGTAGGCTCATCCATTATCAGCAATTTGACGTCTTCTCTTGTCATCTCTCTTGCTATCTCGATAAATTGTTTATGACCTACAGGCATTTCGCTGGTGATGTCATCAGCTTTTATCTGTACACCAAGATTATCCAAAGAATTGCCTGATATTATAAGGTTTTGTTTTTCATCGACAGTCTCATATTTTTCTCCAAATATCTTGGAAAGTACTGATGGATTTGTCTTTTCCATATTCAAGGTGATATTTTCTGAAACAGTAAAGCCCGGTATCAGGTTAAACTCCTGATGTACCATACCTACACCTGCTTTTAAGGCGTCAATGGGGCTTTTGAAGTTTATCTTTTGCCCATCTAAGAGCAGCTCTCCGTCAAAACCGCCTGTATCGGAGATTACACTCATTCCAAATATTATATTCATCAAGGTGGATTTTCCGGCTCCGTTTTCTCCTACCAAGCCTAATATCTCACCTTTTTTCATCTCGAAGTTTACGTCTTTTAGGACGACATTGCCCTCGAAATTCTTTCCTATGTTTTTAGCTTGCAATAACAAATTTTCCAATGTAAACCACCTTTTTAATATAATACAAATCTAAAATTTTTATTGTAAGAATTAAAATATAATTATATAATAAAATGCCAAGTGTGAAAACAAAAATTTAAATAAAAACTGTAGATTTGTCTTATAAACAAAAACCGGATACAAGTAATTTAATGTATCCGGCATAAAAGTCCAACTCAGTAATAATTATTTTTCTGATTGTATTTTTTTAAGGTCTATATTCATAGTCAAATATTTTTCAGGAACTTCAACCTTATCCATTCCCAAGTAGCCCTTTCCGTATATATAGTCGTCTTGCGCTACTAAGATGTGGTTTTCTTTCTTTTTACCAGAGGCTCTATCTACATAGTAGCTACCCATCCAGTTTGCACCTTCAGTGTATTTTGCTATAGCTGATTTCACATCTTCTATCTTTGTAAGTTCTTTTTTGCCGTCAAGTACATCTTTTGCAAGGTCTACAGCACCAAGAACTTCTGAATATCCGAGTGAATAAGCCCAAGTACCCATTCTATCTTTTCCACCTGCAGCGACTACCTTTTCTTCAACCTTCTTATTAATTGCTTGCCAATCTCCTGCAACATCCTTAAGATCTATAGAAAAAGCTCCGGGATATCCCATTATAGGAGAAGGAAGGTCTTGTTCTACAAATATAGCTCCACCTGAGGCTATACCTCTTAGCAAAGGTTCTGTCTGTGCGTCATTTGTGCAGAAAAATGCAGTATCCTTGCCATATTTTTTAATCCAGTTAGGTATATTTTCAGCTATGAATTGTTGTGCTCCGGGTATTCCGGCGTCAGACATCGGGTCTTGTGAAGTTTCGGCAATGAATTCTATGCCTAAATCCTTAGCCGCTTCTTCCATTATAGCCCTTCTTAGTGCAAGAGTTTCTATACTCATATGTCTTGGGAAAGAAATATGAACGAATTTTTTAGCACCCATTTTTTTAGCTGCAGCTATTATCCTATATCCTCTTGATATATTGTCAGCGTCTACAACCAAGTCAGCAGCTTCTTCCGCCATAGCCACGTCTTCTTGCGGTGTAAGAAGAATAAGTTTGATATCAGGGTTCTTTTCTCTTATTTGCTTGAATGCAGCAACAGTTCCGGGTACAGATTGATTTACAATTACTGCTTTCATTAGAGGGTCGTCAGCCATAGCCACTATTTTTGATATAGTCGTATCCTGTTCAGCCATAAAGTTGTCAGGATATGTATCATGCACTATCATTCCGCCAGACTTTGCGTCTCCATACATTTCGATTGCCTTTTGTCCTGCTCTGAACTCGTCTTCAGATTGAGCTACAGTACCTGTCACTATACCGATGTGATAAGCGGCAGAGTCACTCTTTTTAGTATCTGTAGAATTTCCGTTTTCAGGAGCCGGATTTTGAGCTGTCTGTCCTCCGCAAGATGCCAAAACAAATACCATTGTAAAGGCAGATAAAACAGACAGTACTTTTTTAAACACTTTCATAATCTCACCTCTTATAATTTGATAAAAAATAAAGAAAAAAGTATTGCCAATAGCGAACACATTTGTCTTTAAAATAATTATTGTTGCTTACTTTACCACAATTTTGCCTATAATGCAATATGATTTTTAAAAATTTTTACATTTTTTATTTTATATAGCAAATAATTTGTAAAAATATAAATTTTTTGTAAAATAGGGGGTATATTTTTTCAAAAGTAATTATTAAAAATATATGATTATAGATAAATATTATAGATTGAAAATTAAATATAATTAGGAATAAAATTCTAATAATTTAAGAGATTTTTAGTGTAATCAATATAGTATAAAATTTATATTGAGTGTAAATATACTTTCTTTTAAAAATTTGGATGATATAAATATTTGATAAATGTCAAAGTATAGATGCATGTACTATGGTATAATCTATTATTCTATTTGTTATTATAAGATAATTTTTGAAGGTGTAAGATGGAAAAAGACAAGATAAAATCAGCTATAGCCCTGAAATATGATTCTGATGAAGATATAGCTCCCAAGGTCATAGCAAAGGGTGAGAATTTTATAGCGAAAAATATGGTGGAAAAGGCTGAAAAACTGGACATTCCTATATATCGTGATGAAAAGATAGTCCATCAGCTGAGAAATCTTGAAATAAATGACAATATACCGCAGGAACTCTACGAGGCTATTGCACAAGTGCTGATTTTTATTACTAAATTGGACAAAAAGTAGGATGATTTGATGAAAATTTTTAATTTGTTAAAGGGCAAAAACGGCGAAAACATGGCAAGAACCTACCTGAAAAAACTGGGCTATAAGATAATAGACAGCAACTATAAAACAAAAATAGGCGAGATAGATATAATAGCGATAAAAGATAAAATATTGACATTTGTTGAAGTAAAATCAAGATATGATGATACTTATGGGAGGCCTTCTGAAGCAGTAAATACATACAAGGCTAAAAAAATAAGAGATGTTGCTACTATATTTTTGATGTCAAATGATATAGCTTATGAAGGAATATCATTTGATATAATTGAGGTATTTTTGTCATCTGAGGAAATAAATCACATAAAATCAGCATTTTGAAAAATATATTTATAATGATTATAAATTTGAAAAAACTTCTTGATATTTTCAAATGAGTATAGTATAATATCTTGTAGTAAATAGTTAATCTTAATTATTTTAGGTAATTAAAGCTGATTAATTGATTTTCTATTGATAATGTTATATTTGTTAATTTACGGATGATAGTTTGTATCAGGTAATAAGTTCCGTAGTGTATTATGTTATAGTGTAAATGAAATTGAGAAGGTGAAAAAATGATTAGGAATGTGGATGAGACGGCGTATTTGGAAGAGTTAAAATTGAAATTAAAGGATGAAGGATTTAAACTTACACATCAAAGAAGAAATATTGTAGAAGTGCTTTTGTCGGCTAACGGAAAGCATATGAGCAGCGAAGAAATATACGACATAGTAAAAAAAGAATGTCCTGAGATAGGTCTTGCAACTGTATACAGAACTTTGCAAGTATTGGATAAGCTTGGATATACCAACAAGCTTAACCTTGATGACGGTTGCGTAAGATATGAGCTTTCTTTGGACAAAAACGGACATAATCACCATCACTTGGTATGTAAAAAGTGTGCTAAGATAATAGAAGTCGAAGAAGACTTGCTTGACCAATTGGAAGAAGTGATAAAGGAAAAATACGGCTTTGACGTGGAAAATCACGATGTAAAGTTCAACGGATATTGCAGTAATTGCAGTAAGGAAATGAAATAACAAAATAGAAAAGATAATAGGAAAATTGTAATAAAAAAGTGTCTGAAATTTCGATATTTCAGACACTTTTTTTGAAATTTCCATAGATACTTATAGTATTTATAAATTAGACTAATACTAATATTTAATCTATGGATAATATTCATCAATGGAGTTTAAAAAAACATATGATTTATAGATTTATTATAAATTTGCTGAATATATTGTATCCATTATTATATTAGCTTATATAATTATATCTTTATTTATATTGATTTTTCGATTTCTTCAGCTATTTTACTCTTTTTTAATTTCTTCTGTAGTACATATTTTAATAAAACAGCAGGATTGATACTGTAGGATAGTTGTAATTTATAATAATTTACCCATTCTATGACCGCAAATATCCAAATAGCAAGGGAGATAAGCATAATGGAAAAAGTGCTGTAATTTAGTATTATCAGTAAAAATACTACAAATAATAAAATTAGATCCAATATCTTAAGTTTATTGTATATCTTGCCTGTTTGCACTACAGCAAATCTTGGATTTGAAAGTCTTTTTATTAAAATGCACCAGTAAATAGAGCCTTGAACAAGTATAAAGCTTAGAATAAATAGGGGAGCTGAAATTGAAATTAGAGCTTTTGTATCAATAAGGAATTTTTTGAATAAGAAAAAATTTATCCAAAATATCACTACTGCTACCAACTCGCCAAAGGCTAAATTAGCCAATTTATTTTTCATACGCTTCTTCAAATTAAATTCACCACCCATATGGATATTTTGATTTATCTTTTTACACTAAAATTTAATAGAATAATGGATAATATGTTTTAGAAAATTTATGATATTATAATTATTAGTTATTTTTATTAATTTCTCTATGAATATTATCCGTAAATTAGATAGATATCAGTATTAAAATCATATCAAATCAGGTAATTTTTGATAGAATATTGATTTATTATGCTCAAATTTGTCTTTAATCTAAGCTTTTTAATGAATAATCATATCTGATTTTCTTAAAGTGTGTTCTTATACTAAACTCTATTTAAACTATGGATTCTATCTTAAGTATATTTTTTGCTAATAAACTTTTGCTACATAATTTTTTATAAAATATTTCCATTATTCTATTAGATTATAGTATTAGAAACATTAACTTGGAAAAGACTGATACTTCTCATATACTTTTTCTTATCTAAATTCTATAAATATCTTCTCTTTTAAAATAATAGGTAGCACAAAGATGATTATTTCAGCTATTACAGTAGCAAGCATATCATATACATCAAATGAGCTGCTAAATGGCAAGAGTTCATTAATAGCAGAGAGTATTATGACTGCTATACATATAAAAAATAAAGTTTTCTTTGAAAAATTTATATCTGATAACGGCTTTTTAGAATAAATAGGAAAGAAGAACTGTTTGAACGTAGCAGTTGCAGTCCATCCTCCTGCAAAGTTTGGCATAAAAGCAAATATTGGCAGAACTTCATTAATAGAATAATACTTTCTTAAAAATAAGGTCAATATCCAAAGCAAAAATCCTAAAATACCCATAATATCTATAGAGCTTAAGTATAATTTTCTTTCATTCATTTATAATATATCTCCTGCATATTCTCTTTTGAATTGCTTATAATTGCAAATATCATAGCATTTTTACATAGGGAAGGCTGCATAGCTGATTTAAGAATTTGCTATTTATTTTTTTGAAAATACTGTAATAGCTTTGTTGTAAGTTAGAAACTTCCCAAGATATTTTATGTCAGTAGCTTAAATCTGTTATTACTTGGTTTGCCATGTCCATAATACAGAGTTCTTTCGCCAAGTGCCTTAATTTTTTCAGTAGTTTTCTTGATTTCATTTATATCATTGTATAGATGTCCTATTGCAGGAAAAATCCAATTATCAAGAGCGTCACCAACGATAAGTCCTTCGCCTGTATCTACTCCTATTGAGCCTTTTGTATGACCTGGAAGCTCTATAATAGTAGCATTGACACCATACTTGGAAAGTTCGTCTTTATCCTTAACAAATATTAGATTCTTAGGTTTTTCAACTTTTATATTTTGAAGTTTTTTTATTGATAAAGCAAGTACAATTTTACCGATTAGACCGTAGGAATGAAGTGCCTGCTTATCATAGCTGTCAAAAAGCTCTTCATCTAAAGGATGTATAGCCACCGGTATATTGTATTTTTCTGATAGAACTGAGGCATTTTCATCATGGTCAAAATGCACATGAGTAAGTATTATCAGCTTCATATCATATTTATCACATTCAGCAATTACATCATTGATGTTTTCTTTGCTTCCTGTATCGACTAATATTGCATTTGACTTATCTGATATTATATAGCAGTTTCCTGTTCCACAATTTATTCTACGAATTTCTGCCATTTTATTACCTCCATAATTCAAAGCTATCTTTATATAATGACTTATCAAAGTAAAATTTAATTCATATCACTTCCAAGGGAGAACTTTAGCGAGCCAGCCTTTTTCAAACCAATATTTTTTATCCAATTCGTTAATGCCTTTTTTCTGAAACATTCTCATGATATAAAAAAATAGTTTTATCTTAATAGTAGGTCTTATCTTAGTGTACTTTTTTCTAATCTTATTTGAAAGAGAAGTTGTTTGCCTATCAGCCTTTGCTTTTATTGTTTCGCTGACTCTTTGCCAATTAGTCTCCCAAACTGCAATACCTAACTTATAGATTTTGGCACATCCCCAAAAAAATGCACTGTCAGCCATATCTTTATTGGCACTTTTCATGCCTGAGCCTGACGCTGTAGAGATACAGACAGCTATCTTGGAAAACATAGCTTCATTTGGTCTATGAACCATCCATCTATATCCATAATGATCAAGCAATGACTTCATCGCTCCACTTACATGAAACACATATACAGGACTTGCAAGTATAATGACATCTGACTCATCAATAGCTGTAGTAATGGGTTTTAAGTCTTCAAAATGGGGACAGGTATTTTCTCCCTTTATAAAGCAATTGCAACAACCAATACAAAACTTATCAAAATCCTTAGGAAGAAAAAACTCTTTTATTTCTCCATCCAATTTTTCTGAAAGCATTCTTGATACATGATAGGTGGAGCCTTTGTGATTTTGACCATGTATAATCACTATTTTCATAAAATGATTTTTCCTCCTCCCATTCAAAAATTTGTCTTACTATACATTTGGTAGTATTATAGCACTTACAGGCTAATTTTTCCACCCACTTTAGTTTTACAAGTTTTTAAGTTAATAATAAGCTCTTTAAAGAGAGTTTTTTAAAAATAGCTTTTTATATTTATAGATTCATTTATTTTGAAATTTGAGCAATAAAAAAACAGTAAATCATTTTGATTTATTGTTTCTTAAATTCTTATATTCAATTAGACAAATAGGGATTCATAACTCTAAATTATCTAACTCATTTTCTTTTGAAAAAATATCTACATCAACTTTTTTCCTATCATCCATAATAATGGCAGTAAAGTTGTTGAGCAACAAAATACAAAAATATTTTTGATTTTAATGCCAATATCTAATGCTGAAACAAAAGTAATAAAAAGCCAGATTAAGACGTATGAAATGATAAATGGTAGTCCTTTTTTCTGTTTGACTCTATATCTATGATATTATATCACATTTTTCCCAAGTTTCAACATTTTCAGTTTGTTCTACTTTTTTCATATTCCTATAATTGTAAAGAATATAGTTTTTTTCTTTGCACTTTCAAATAAAATAAGTTCTGTTTTATGCTCTTTGAAGTAAAGTATTCTGTTAGCAAAATATTGTAGAGACCCATCTGCTTTTTTTAAAATAAAAAAGTGCAGTTCCAAAACTCGAACATATATACGGTTTTAGAGCTACACTTTCTAAAAGAATAAATATTTTCTTTCACTTAATATTACTAACGGTTTTCGTAATTTTTGCTTACCTTCTCCCAATCCAGAACCTTAAAGAAATTTTTTACATAATCTCCTCTTAAGTTCTTATATTGTAGATAGTAGGCATGTTCCCATACATCAATACCCAATATAGGAGTATGTTGCCCTTCTTCCATAAGCGGATTATTCTGGTTTGCAGCCTTTGTAGCATAGAGCTTGCCTCCCTTATCTGTAGAAAGGAATGCCCAACCTGAACCAAACTGTCCCATAGCCAAATTCTGCAAAGTTTCTATTAACTTATTCAAGGAACCAAAGTCTCTTTCAATAGCCTCTTCCAAAGACAAGTTAGGTTTTGTGTCCTTTTTTGGACTCATAATAGAAAAATACAGATTATGATTATAATATCCGCCACCATTATTCTGTAAAGCATTCCTTAAACTTTCATCAGAAATAGAAGATAGAGAAGAAAGAATTTCCTCTATAGACTTGTTTGAAAGTCCTGCTTTCTCCACTGCTTCATTAAAATTCTTAGTATAAGTTGCGTGATGTTTTCCATAATGGGTCTCCATAGTTAGGGTATCAATATAAGGCTCTAAAGCGTTAAAATCATAGTCTAATTTTACTTGTTCAAACATGGATTTCCTCCTTTACTAATATTATCCCACTCAGATGTTAAAATTATTCCTCATCTTTATTCACAATGTTTTTGACACCTTCAATTGTTCCTTCTATAGCATCTTTAACATCTTCAGCCACTTCTTTAACTTTTGCAGTTACTTTTTCTGCAGCTCCTTCTTTTTCTATTTTTTTGTCACCGGTTATCTTACCTATACCTTCTTTTACTGCACCTTTAGCTTGATCAATTTTTTCTTCAATTGACATAATTAGACCTCCTTTTGTTTAAAATATGCTCTATTCTTTTTTTCCAAAGAAAAATGATACGACGGCAATTACAATTACTGCACCTAAGATAGAAGGAACTAATGCCATTCCAGCTAAGGTTGGACCCCATGTTCCAAATAATGATTGACCTACTGATGAACCTAATAGACCTGCAATGATATTAGCAATTATACCCATTGCTCCACCTTTTTTAGTAATTCCTCCTGCTATAAATCCTATAAATCCACCGACAATAAGTAACCAAATCATAGTACTACTCCTTTCATGGATATTTATATATTTATCAAAAGACTTCAAAATTAGATATTTTTTAGATATTAAATATATGAAATGTATTATACACTATTTTATAATAAAAATCAAATGATACCAATTATATAATAGTCTCAAAGCATTCTTATTTCAGTGATAAAAAAATTTATAATCACTAAAGAAAATAATATTTCCTTAGTATATACACAAAAATATTTACAACTCCTATAGCTCTAACTTTATTCCTTTGCTTTCCAGGTTTTCTATACACTCAGAAAGATATTTACTATCATGTTCTTTGTAAATCGGCTTGTCTATGTCTTTTTCTTCAAGGTTATTGTATTTTTTAGCTGTCTTTCCTCTATAATCTTTATCTTTCCATTCAATAGAAATCTTATATCCCCTTTTTTCCATTTCATCCATAACTAATAAATGGTAAATAAATAAGTGATATGGAGAATATAAAAATACATAATCTACAGTCTTGTGTTTCTTGTTCCACCCATTGCCCCTAAGTGCGCAACATTCTCTATGTTGCCCAAGGAGCTGATTTTTAGGCAGTAGATGGATAATTTCTTCATGCCATAGTCTCATCTTGTTCTCCTGTTAATAAAGTGGATTCTTGTAAATATTTATTTGGGTATTTTTTCAGTAAGCTATTAATATATTCAATTACGGATTTTTGATTTTTTTTCCCTTGCATATATTCTTCCAATATATTAAACAATCCTTGTTTTTCTATTTCGCTTGCCTCTTTTTTGAAATATCCCCATATATGGAGAATGGCATTACTAAAGTCCTTTTTACTTTCTTTTAAATCCTTTACCTCTTGTATTTTTTCATTTATAAATACAATATCCACTTCTTTTTCTTTCAGATACTGTCTTATATCTAAATATGCTTTGTGGGACTTGCTCAGCACATAATATTTATTTTTTGCCCATAGCTCTTCACATTCTCTTTTTGTATTTTTGTAACTCATACTCAAGTCCTCTTTAAAACTAATCTCCATTTATAATAGCAAGCAGTTATTTTAAATGACTCTATACATTATAGAGATTTTCAATAACTTTTTTATAACATGATTACAAGGCTTTTTAACTGTTTTTTAGTATAAGAATATTCAAATCAATTATATAAAGTGATATTTTTAATCTTCTTTTTCTATAATCTCTGCTATCTTTTCAAATGTCTTACCATTTCTAATCGTAATATGTTTATAGAAATCTTGCTTAATCAGTTTTTTATGATAGGTAGATTTTAAATATTCTGCTTCATCATACTTTCCCCAAAATATTGCATTTCTTCCAATATAGACTATTTCATTGTAGAACTGCGAATTATTTATAAATTCTATAATAAGAGATTTGTCAATATGATTAGGTATGAAAAGTACATCTTTTCTTGCCAAATCTTCCTCCCACCAATCAGGCAATTCTGATTTTTCTTGTAGATACTCATCTTTGCTAATCAAAGCAAAGGGAATGGAAAAGTCATAGTTGCTTTCCAACAAATCTTTTATTTTTGATATGCAATTCTCTTGACTTTGCTCACTGCTGAAAAATAAATTTCCGCTGTTGATATAAGAAGATACATCTTCAAAGCCTGCATTTGATAGTAATTTTTTTAAATCATCCATAGATACTTTATTTTTTCCGCCTACATTTATACCTCTTAACAAAAGTACATATCTCATCCAATTCTCCCCTAAAATTTCTAATTTGTTTCACTTATACTTATAATATTATATCATATTTTAAATTGCTTTTTCCACCGGCTTGTAAAAATTAAATGAATAGCGGTGATTAGGACAGTGGCAAAAGCAACAGTAAAAACTAAAATACATTGGAAGTTGTCCCATTTGTCAATATCATGTAATATTAAAAACTTGTTAAAAAGCTGTGTAGTTTTTTTACAGAAAAAGTTAATGAAAATCTCTACAATGTATAGAAGCATTTAAAATATGTACTTGGTATCACAAGCGGTGATTAGTATAAGAGTACTATACAAGGTACATCAGTAAGAAAGTAAAAAAAGCTTTAAAACCAAAGGAACAAGCTGAAAGTGTTAAAAGCTGTATAGAAAAATTATTACAAGAAAACAGAGGACTTAAACAGGTGAAAAAGCAAGAGTTAGGTCTATAAAAATTGATAACTTGATAAGAATATGTTATAATTATACTAATATTTAGAGAAATAAATTTGAATTTGTAACTGAAATTTTTTGTATTTTGTGAAGGGAGAATATTAATCTATGTTTTCAATAATAGGCGCAGTATTATTTGGAATTATAGCAACTATGACAGTTCTTGTTGCTTGTGGATTGCCTTTGGGCGAATTTACAATGGGTGGACAACATAAAATCTTACCTAAGAAATTTAGAGTTGCAGCAGTCATTTCGTTTTTTATCCAAATTTTCGCAATGCTAATTATTTTGCAAGCTGGAGGTTTTATTCCCTTGTTCTTTTCTATTAAGCTTACCAAATATATTTGTTTCTTCTTTGCTGCTTACCTATCTTTGAATACTATTATGAACATGATTTCAAAAAGTAAGAAAGAAAAATATGTTATGACTCCGATTTCACTTATAGCCGCAATATGTTTTTGGATAACGGCATTTAAGATGTAGTATGTACAGTGCGCCAAATTGGAATTTGTGAATAACATTTCTATACATGAATGTCAATGAGATTAATGATATTACAGTTTATGAATTATCAGCAATTTTACTGTAATTCAATTATATGGCTCTTTAATATTTTTTAGGCTTAGTATTATTAGCTTTAATAGTTTATCTTATACTAAAATAATAGATAAAATATTTTATCTGTAATCATAATAAAGTCATAAATTATATATTATTTTTTTAAAATTATCGCTGAAGATTATCTGTAGATTAAATAGATATTTGAGCAATAAAAAACAGTAAAGTATTTTTTACTGTTTTTAAAATCATTATATTTTAATTAAATCAGATATGTGATTATAAATCAGCTACATCAATAATCTTTATTCTGTTTTCATGCAATAAATTTGCAAATACTCCTTGACCGGGTATAATCTTTCCTGAAAAAGAACCATCATATATTGTATTAACTCCGCATGATGGACTCCTTGATTGCAGTATGACTAAATCTGCCTGTTGTTCTTTTATGATTTCCAATGCTATTTCAGCACCTTTTCGAAATTCCTTATCAACAGATGTACCGTCTTTATTACTGACTATGCCATTTACAATTTCAGCTGCTTCTCTTGGTATGGATAAGCCACCAAGAACCTCAGGGCAAATAGAAATCACCTCATGACCTTTAATATATTCGATTAACTTTTCACTATAATTATTCCCACCATTATATTTGCAATTCTCTCCAAGTAAACAAGCGCTAACTGCTATTTTCATTACAAAACCTTTCTTGATAAATTTGCACTATAAATTTCAATTTATTTACGCTATATTTGTAATATTATAGCATATTTTAGCTTAGTTTTATAGCTCTAAATCTTGCTTTTGACCTATTTTATTGTAACAAGTTTTCTATTCTACTTCAAATACTTTTAACTTGATTCACTTCTTTTTATTATGATTTTAAAATAAAGTTTGTATTTATTCTAATAAACTGTTGCTTTGTTTAGCATTAAATAGTAAATTTGATTTACTATTCCATTTTGATATCTATTATGAGGTACTATCTTATTTAACTCTTTGAGTTAGAAAAACTTGAATATGATGAACTACTTGCCATTTATATCAAAAAAATTTGAAAAATCATCTGTATATTTTGTTGGTTTAAATTCAGTAACTTCATACTTAGCTACACCGTTCTTAAAGAAAGGATCTTCTTCAATTATTTTATTCATAGTTTCTATGTTTTGGGCAACAGCTACAATCAATCCTCCTGTTCTTGGTTCTTTTCTTCCGGAAAAAATAAAATTTCCACTATCATAATATTTATTAAGAAAAACTATATGTTCTGGCAATACTCTCTCTACCTCGGTAATTGGTTTAATATAATTTAAAGAAATTAAAAACATAATCTTCTCCCTTACAAATTTAAATTTATTTACGCTATATTTGTAATATTATAGCATATTTTAGCTTAGTTTTATAGCTCTAAATCTTGCTTTTAACCTATTTTATTGTAACAAGTTTTCTATTCTACTTCTAATACTTTTAACTTGATTCACCTATTTTTATTCTTAACTTTGAGTAACAAAAAACATTAAAGCTACATGATTTAGAGTCTTATAAGCTACTATATTTATTAAGCTGTTTAGTTGTTGGAAATTTTGACTTCTTAGATAAATTCTTTAAGGCTATTATCCAAGAAAAGCATTTGTTCTTCTGTATGGAACCAGTGTTCACCATTTTCCATAATTGCTAAATCAGCACTAATTTTTTCACCGAATTTGCTAATTGTTCTAAAAGAGGTTATATTGTCGTTTTTGCCATAAATAATTGTGCTTGGAATATTCCATGTTATAGCATTGTTCCTGACAAAGGAAAGATATTCCCAAGATAAAGTTTCAGAAAATGAAGTATGGATTACTTTTTTTGATTTAAGCTCTTCTTCTGACAAATTTTCTCTTTTCAACATATTTAAGATTAAATTTTCCATATCTACAACAGGTGAAATAAATATTGCTTTCTTGATAGGGAAGTTTGATAATGATATTAAAGAAAAATACGCTCCAATGCTGTTTGCAATTAATACAACATCATTGTATCTTGAAAAAATATCAGCAAAATATTTTTGAAATTCCTCCTTAGCTTCCCATGGTAATTCTGATTTATAATCAAAAGCTATAAGCCCATACTCATCATTAAAAAACTTCTTATAATAATCAGCCTCATTGACTGAGCCGCCTTTTCCATGTATATATACAGCTATCTTTTTCACTTGATTTACCCCTGTAAGTTCTAAAATTTCTCAAAATATATAGCATTTATTTACTTATTTAAATTAGACAAATAGGGCTTATTTTTAATAGACTTTTTCAAATACTTCACATAGCATGGGAGCTTGTTCATAAAATTTTTTGCCTACTTTATTATATTCTTCATTGAAAAAATTATCATGAACATTTTTCCAATATTTATAACTTCTATCACCTTCGCCTTCATGCCAGGCATGTTCAGGAGAAATTAAGTTATATGGAGTGATGTAGACAACTTTTGTTTGTGTTATACATACCGGCTCATCTGCTCCGTTTAGAATAATGTTATATTCACCTACTTGGGGTATATGCTCCCCCACTTCATATAGTTCAAAAGCTGAAGTTGTAGCAGTCTTAATACCCTTATTAACCAATTCAGCTAATTCATCTGCCATATCTTTAGTATTTCCAAAACTCCAAGCTTCATATTTTGTGTCTTTAGGAATATTCATTTCATTGCAAAATTTATCCCAATAAGCCTTTATCCTATCATTCATTTCCAATACCTCCACAACTTCCAATTTATTTGTTTTTCACTTCATATTATAAATAAGCATTAATTTTCGTAGTTTTCCCTCAGGTATGTCATAATGTTAAAAGCCACACCATCAATGTCTGTAATCAGCTTTTTCTCATTAGCAGTCAAATTGTCGATAAATATACACCACTCATTAGGATGACCTCCGACAAATTCCATTTTGGGCATATTTATCTGATTTGGATATTTTGCCCATAAACAAGGTCTATTATCAGCCCAAAATCTTGTCAATGTCAAAACTTGACCCTTATATACAACATCTAAATCTTTCATTTATAATCACCCGAAAATGTCTAATATTTAATATTATGGCTTCTTTAATTTCTTATTTTGAAAATTGCTTTATAAATTCAAAAATATTTCCTGCTTCTTTTATCATTTCCAACGAGCTAATGCTCCTAAGTCATTTGAAAATATGGAATCGTCATTTTCACTATCTATTTTTATAAAATAAGCAATATCTCAATCCTTTCCAATCATAAGATGCTTAGGTTTATCTTCCTCCATTTCACATAGGAAGTCAAGCTATAGTTTTGGAAAGCTGATATTAAGCCCTGTTTCAAGTTGTGCAATTTTAATTTGATTTCTGGAGTAGTCATTTTGTATACTTATCAATTAATATAAAAACATAGCTAATATAGATTATATAAATTTATGTCTTACACAATCTATCATAAAGCATGAAAATTCAGGATATAGCTCAGGATGTATGTTTGGCTTTGAAGAACTTTCTTTTATGCGAGATATCATTTCTTCAAACTCTTTTTTGTCTTTTTCCCAGCTTTCAATTGTCTCTTGTCTTTCATCTTCACTGTCAAAATCTTCATCAACTTTTACTTCTTCTATAGCTTTTTCAAAATAGCTTCTATTTTCTTCTTCAAATCTCCTAAACAGCTTTTTTTTATTTTTTAACCAAAGAACGTAAAAATAATGATCCCAGTCGGCTATATAGTATTGACATATGATATCTTCGCTCCAGCAACTTAGAAAAGTGTCGTATTCTTCAAGTACATAATAGAGGTCAAAAATTTCATTTTCAAATATATCGTCAGTATTTAAGGAGTAGTTATCACCTTTTCCCTGTCTTACTTTTTGTAAATAAAATTTTGCCTTATCCTTATTCCCAAGGTAAGCCTCGCAGTAAGAGATACTTAGCATAAGTCTCATTCTATCAGGATATCTTTTTAATAAGTCTGAGAATATTTCCTTGGCTTTTTGATATTCTTTATGTTCATATAAGCATGCTGCGTAGTCAAAAGCGTACTCATAGCTTGTATCCATGTCCATAGCTATTTTAAAGTATTTTTTGCTTAAAGATAAATTTGTTTCATCTTTATATAACTGATATTCACTAAAATAGTAAAGTCCAAGTGCCTTGTATGTTTCTACAAAGGGTGATTTCAGCTCATGAGCCTTGATAAGACAGTCTAATCTGTATTTAGAAAAATCATCATAAAAAGCAATGTTGGTGTAAATTCTTGCTTTTTGACTCTTATCCAAGATATCTCCAAATCTATTTAAAAATTCTTCCAACAACTCAATGCACTTAGTCTCATCGTCTCTTAGCTCCAAATTGACAGAAGCTAATGTGCATACAATATCAACGTTTGAAGGGAATTTCACTTGTTTTTTCAACAGATATTTCTGCATTTTTTTGAAATATTCTTTTGATTTTTCATAATCTTTTAAAAATGGCTCCGTATATCTATTTTCATATTCTGTTTTCAATCTGCTCCAGTATAACTTTATCTCATCTAACAACTCACTTACATTCCTCTCTAAAGCCTTGTCATATTAAATCTTTTTATATTATATCATAACTTGGATGTTTTTATATCCTTAACTTCTGTTTATTTATCTGTTTCTTGTTTTGCTAATATGTCTCATTAAAGCTCTTTTGTGTAACTTATACTAAAAAGCTGTTAAAAAGTATGTATTTATGCTACAAAAAGCTTATTGAAAATAACTACTTGCTATTATAAACGCTGATTGGTATTAAATTGGATAATAAGCTTTACAAAGGGAGTTGATTTTTATTGTAAATTTATAGACAAATATATATAATAACGTAACAAAGAATTTATAAATATGCTAATAGAAAAAAGATATATTAAGTGCTATAATATCAGTAATATATTAACTTAAAAGATTAAAATAATAACAATATTTTATATTTACTAAACTTGAGATATTAAATGTCCATAAAGATATAAAAAGGAGAGCAAGATGAATGGAGAAACTCAAGAATATATACATGATGTAAAAGTCGAAGATATACCTTGGCATAGGATTACAACTACTTACGGTAGAGCAACTGATTTTCCAAAATATTTTGAAATTTTGTTGAAGATGGAAGACTTGGATGCTGTTAAAAATGCAGGTGAAGAAATAGCAATGAATATAGAGCACCAGTCCACACTTTGGCATGCTACACCCTTTGCAATGATTTTTCTATATAGGATTTTAAAAAATGCTTTGGAGCAAAGAGATAAAAATGAGATAGCAAAATATCTTGCAGAGGAGTTAGAGGAGCTTTTTACAGAGATTGAAGAGGCTGTTAAGATGGTGGAGGAAATGGAGCATGCCAAGGAACTGCCACAATTTTCCGATATGCTAAGAGAAGAATATCTATGGTCTCAAGACTATGATGAGGAAGAAGATGAGATACGCTATGAAGAAGATGAGGTATTTCCTGATGACTTGTTTTACAGTTTCTACTATTATTCGGCTCAGGTACTTGAGCTTTGCAAGACAGTATTAGATGAGAAAAACAATTTTTGTTAAACTAATTTTAACTTTAGGAATTATAATATATTGGGTGAAAGATTATTTAGTATTGTTACTATAGTTCATCATAAAATTATTGTAATTTTAGCTGAAATTTAAATATATATAAATTTTTTAAAATAATACTGTAGTTTTTGACTTTAATATAAAGCCTGTTTAGTATATTGCAATATTTTCTATAGTATTTAAGCTTATCAATTTTACTTAAATTCTTTTTAGCATAAATCAACTATAAACGAAGGGGGAAGAGATGTTCTACTATTATGTGGAAGATGAAAAAAGGAGTGCTTACGTTCAAAATCTAAGAGAAAAATCAAAAAAACTTGATAAGGAAAATCAAAAGTTTATAGAGCTTTTTTTGAAGACGGAAGAAAAAGATAAGGGGACTACCAAAACTGATGATAACTTGCTTGAGAGTATGGAAGAGGACGAGTTGAAGCTTGAAGCGGATGATTTTGATGAGCTTGATGACTTGGACATCTTGGAACAAATGCTTTCGGACGAAGATGAGTACAGCAGTCATAACATAGGCCGTGAATGGGTCAAGACAGTTGAAAAAGAATTGGCAAAAAAAGAAAAAATAGAGCTGAAAGATATCTTTCCAAAGTCAATATATCCTTCTCTTGACTTGATGATGGGTGAATATAACAGGAAGGTGTTTATAGAAGCCTGCAACAATATGGTCAAATGCCCGTATACTGTAGGCTATTACAGAAAACCTGTCAGAAGCGACAACTATAAGAATCATCTTAAAAATATAACTAATGTATTACTTCCGCATATGATTAACTTCTATGTAATAGCTGTAGATGAGATAGCTACTATGAAAGGTGATAGCTATAATAATTACAGATTATTTTCCAATTCAGATCAGATAGCGGCACTGATAAATATGGGCGATGAAAAAATTATCAGCTTTATAAAAGAGATGATGACAGCTGACAATAACCATGCGACTGTCAGCTATGATACATTTAGAGCGATATTTAGATCTTGCAATAAGGAATTGTTGGAGCTTACAGGTAATATGCTCTTGGCTGCAAAACTGCAAGAGGGGCTAAGACAAGCTATATGTGAGACTATGGACAGCGGACATTATGAAAACTTCGTCTATATGTTCAACATTGTCTATGAAAACAATCTGCTTCGTTTTTCATCAGTCAAGAGAGCGCTTGGCACATGGACAGGTCTTGGAGAAGAATTTGGTGAGAGAATAAGTAAAAAAGAGCTTGAGATAATACATCGCTTGATAAATGACAGCTCTTATGAAGATGAATTGCTAAAAAGTGACGACAATATGCACCTATACATGGGACTTTGGAGTAAGAGCAACAAGGATGTGACCTATGCAATAGAAGCTATGAAAAAAATTCTGAAAAAGGGAAAAAGACATAGTATATTGCTTATGTCGTACTTTTTAAATATGATACAAGATGAGAAGCTGTCATTACAAACTGCAAGGCAGATAATAAGCGAAAACAGTGATGATATTGAGATTATGGCCTGCTATTTCCGAGCAATATTCGGATATATCAGTTTTTATAATATAGAAAATCACATAGAAAATAATGAGATAGGTATTGAAAACTATTTTAAAAATAAAAAAGAGGCAATAGAGTTTTTTGATATACTTGAAAAAAATCTGCTTTCAATGAAAGATAAGACTAAGACTTTCTCGCCTTGTATATTCCCTTGGTACAGCGTAACAATAAGCAAAGAGGATATCGCAAACGGACTTTTGCTCATAGCCATGCTTGAAGCTGATAAGCTTGTAGACAGGGCTATGGATTATATCAAGCTGACTAATACCTACCAAAGAGGAAATGTTGTCAAAGTATTGCTCCAAACACCTAAGAGTCAAAAGCAGAAAGACACTGTTATATCTCTACTTTCAGGCTCAGTCAATACTAATGTAATGTACGACATAGTGACAAAAAACGGCTTGGTCAAGGACTATAAGGAGCAAATTGAGGACAATCTCCGCCTAAAATCAGCTGATGTAAGGCAAAATATAATAAATATACTCTACACACAAGATGAAAAAGATATTAAATCATCAGTAAGTAACTTGCTTAGTGCCAAGGCTGTAAACAAAAGACTTGGTGGCTTGGATTTGCTTATAAAACTCAAAAAAGACGGTAAAGTTACAAAAAAAGAGATAAAACAAATGACAGGCTTAATAAAGGAGCCTACTCCAAGCGAGATGATACTGATAAATGAGCTTATAACAGAAGAGAAAAAGGAAGTTAATACACTCTATGACAAGAATTACAAGATTGATTTAAAAATAGAAATTGAAGAAGGTACTAAGAAAAAAGGCTCAAATCTTAAGAAAAAATCTGATACTATAGTTATTTCAGATATAATGGACAGCAAAAAAATCTTTGATATAAGCAAGGAAGAGTTTTTTGAAATATTGAAGGAATTTGACGATTTGGTAGTTAAATACGAAAAATACGAGTATAAGACTGCCTATAATCAGGATGTGCTGCTTGGAGATGTGTTTACTCCTATAAAATATGCTCCTTACGGTCAAAATAGGGATATATCATTCTTCCCGCTTTCAGAATTATGGTGCGACTTTTATGAAAAAGAGATAGGAGATTTTAAAAAGCTCTTCCAAGTAGATATGATATTAAACGGAGCAAATATATATAAGAAAAATGAGTATGAGAAGCATAGAAAATATATAAAAGAACTGCTTGATACAGACTTCTTGGATATAGGTAAAGAGATAGTTGAAAAGGACTTTAAATATCTAAAACTACACAATTATCAGGCTAATCATGTTACAAATATAATATCTGCACTTTATTATAGCTATAAGCAGTATAATTTAAAATATCTTTTTGAGGTATCAAAGTCAATAGTATCAAATATTTACCTTGAGATACAAAAAAACGGCATAGGAAAATTTTTGACAAAATCAGAGTATGATTGTAGTGGCAAAGAGTATTATTGCGATTTAAACAGTTTATTTATATTTAGAGAAGCCTTTGATTTACTTGACAGCTATGAGACTGATGAGGAGTTTATACAGTCTTTTGGACTTTCACGTGTGATTAACAAGATAATATTAGATTACGGTAAAAACAATGATTTACAGGTCTATGGACTTGGCACGAGCATATTGGAACTTGCCAATGCTGTAAGGCTCAAACTTTTAAAAAAAGACGCATTTTATGTTGAGATACTTGAAGATGCTTATGATGATGACGACATATCAAGCTATATCTCAAGAATTTACGACTATATCATGGGAGAAGGTCAGACCCTAAAACACAGTACGGTAAATAAAAAATACTATCAGGAAGAACATAGGGAAGTATTTGATTTTATCAAGGAACATGGGCAAAAAATCTCTGATTATATAGTAGATTTGGAGCTAAGACGTGGAGATACCCCTACAAAATACTCAAGAGCAATACATCGTGTAAGGAAGATAAGAGGCATAGACAATCTTATCAAGATTTTAACTGCCTTAAATAATGAAAAACTTGACAGGGTAAAATATTACTGGAACTCTGATGACTCCAAAAAATCTACCTTGAGCCATCTACTCAAACTAAGTAAGCCTGCAGAAGGCGATACGAGCAAGAAACTCAAGGAAAAGATAAAAAATACAGGAATAGATGACAAGAAACTGGTAGAGGTGGCGATGTATGCACCTGCTTGGATAGGCATAATTGAAGAATATCTGAAGTGGAAAGGTATGGCAAGTGCCTGCTATTACTTCCAAGCACATATCAGCGATGTGGATGAGAAGAAGGCAGGTATTATAGCAAAATACACTCCTATTTCAATAGAAGACCTTGCAAGCGGTGCCTTTGACATCGATTGGTTCAAGTCGGCATATAAGGAAGTCGGTAAGGAGAGATTTGAGCTGCTCTATGAATGTGCAAAATACATCTCTGACGGAGCAAAGCACTCAAGGGCAAGGATGTTTGCTGATGCTGTAAACGGCAAGCTGAAGTTAAAAGATACTCAAAAACTGATAGAGGAAAAGAGAAATAAGGATCTTGTGGCAAGCTATGCGTTGATACCTCTTGCTAAAGATAAGATGAAAGACCTTGTAGCAAGGTATAAATTCCTGCAAAAGTTCCTCAAAGAAAGCAAGACCTTCGGAGCTCAAAGGAGAGCAAGTGAGGCTAAGGCTGTATCCATTGCAATGGAAAATCTGTCAAGAAATGCAGGATACGGAGATGTTACAAGATTGACTTGGGCTATGGAAAATCAGATAATGGAAGAGATACGTTCATATCTTACTCCTAAGGAAGTAGATGGAGTATCTGTTTGGATAGAAATAGATGATGGCGGAAAATCTTCCATAGTATATGAAAAAGACGGCAAGCAATTAAAATCAGCACCTACAAAGCTGAAAAAACACAAGTATGTCGAAGAGTTGAAAGAGATAAATAAAAATCTCAAAGATCAATACTCACGTTCTAAAAAAATGCTTGAAGAGTCAATGGAAGATGCAACAGAGTTTTTCGCACATGAGATAGAAAATCTGACTTCCAATCCTGTAATCTATCCACTAATAAAGGACTTGGTATTTACAGACGGCAAGAATCTTGGATACTATAGCAATTACAGCCTTGTAGATACAAAAGCTAAGAGCAGGAAATTGGGAGAAGACGATAAGATTAAGATTGCTCACTCTCTTGATTTGTACAATGCGAAAAAATGGGCAGACTTCCAAAAAGACCTCTTTGACAGACAGGTAAAACAGCCGTTTAAACAGATATTTAGAGAGCTGTATATCAAGACTAAGGACGAGATAGGCAAGTATACATCTCTAAGATATGCAGGACACCAGATACAGCCGTCTAAGACTGTAGCAATGTTGAAGACGAGAAGATGGGTGGTAGACAGCGAAGAAGGATTGCAAAAAGTGTATTATAAGCAAAACATAATCGCTAAGATTTATGCCTTGGCGGATTGGTTTTCGCCTGCAGATATTGAGGCGCCTACCTTGGAATTTGTGGAATTTTTCGACAGAAAAACCTTCAAGAAGATGATGATAGATGATGTGCCGGATTTAATATTTACAGAAGTAATGAGAGATGTTGACCTTGTGGTATCTGTAGCCCACGTTGGCGGTGTAGATGTAGAGGTGAGCCATTCAACTATAGAAATGAGAAAGGCGATAGTTGAATTTAACTTGAAATTGTTCAAGATTAAAAATGTGTCATTTACAGATAATTTTGCCTTGATAGAAGGTGCTTTGGCTGAGTATTCGGTACATCTTGGCAGCGGAGTAGTACATCAAAAGGCAGGAGCGACTATAAATGTACTGCCTGTATACTCTCAACATAGGGGCAGACTGTTCCTACCGTTTGTAGATGAAGATCCTAAGACTGCTCAGATTATGTCTGAGATTATCCTATTTGCTGAAGACAGCAAGATAAAGGATCCTTTCATACTTGATCAGATACAAAAAAAGAATAAATAATACTTGAATTTTGATTATGCTGTTGTAAAAATGCACATATGGTGTAAAAAATATACAACAGTATAATTTTTTGCTTTGATTATAATACTATCTTTTTAATATTAGTATATTTAATAGAACATTTAGTCTAAATAGCCTATGATTTACGACTAATAGCGATATTTAATCAAATGGATAATAGCATAAGCAAATTTTTGTAAATATAATAGCTATATTTTAAATTCAAATTCGATATAAATTAGAAAAGAGGGCAAATATGTACAGTTTTATGAATGATTATAACGAGATAGCTCACGAGAATATTTTAAATGCCATAGTAAAAAATAATATGGTGCAGACCTTGGGATATGGAGAAGATGAGTTTTGTAACAGGGCAGAGGAGATTATAAAGCAAAGATTTTCTGCACTTGACTGCGATGTGCATTTTTTCATGGCAGGGACTTCTACAAATCTTACACTTATAGATATGATGCTTAGGAATTATGAGGCTATAATATCTACAGATACTGCTCATATTAACGTCCACGAAGTATCAGCCATAGAATCTTGCGGACATAAGATACTTGCAGTGCCAAATAAAAACGGCAAACTGACAGCTGATGACATTGAAAATACCTATCTTAGCTATGAGGTTGACGATCACATGGTGTTGCCAAAAGCAGTGTATATATCCAATTCTACGGAGCTAGGCACTGTCTACAAAAAAGAGGAGATAAAAGCCATATATGATATTTGTAAGAAATATAACTTATATCTCTATATAGACGGAGCAAGATTGGGAACAGCGCTTACTTCGAGGGAAAGCGACCTTGAAATTTCAGATTTGGCAAAATACAGCGACGCATTTTATATAGGAGGCACAAAAAATGGTGCATTGCTTGGAGAGGCTTTGCTAATCAAAAATGACGAGCTCAAAGGGAATTTTTTCAGACAGATGAAGTGCAAGGGAGCTGTTCATGCCAAAGCAAAGGTGATGGGAATAGAGTTTATAGAGCTTTTCAAGGATGATTTATACTTTGAACTGGCAAGACATGCAAATAAGATGGCATATAAAATCTATGACAGCCTAAAGGGAAAATATGAATTTTTAGCAAAAGTTGAGTCGAATCAAATCTTCATCATACTTGACAATAAAATAATAGAAAAAATGAGAGAAAAATTTGTCTTTGCTATTGCTCAAAAGATGAGTGATGATAAGAGCTGTATAAGACTTGTGACATCATGGGCTACAAAAGAAGAAGAAGTAGATAAATTGATAGAATTTTTAAAGCAAGAAAAGTAAAAGGCATAATCTTAGGAGAAATATATGTACCTTAAAAATAAACAGACATACAATTGCTTTGTATATGAATGCGAGAGAGAAAAGCCGCTTAAAAATGTCCTGCTTGACGATATGAAGTTTTCAATCAGAGCAGTATCCAATATCAAAAAAGCTAAGTATGTAATAAGTATAAATGACGGCAAGATACCTAAAAATCATATTATAAGAGAAAAAGATGTGATAAAAGTCGTAATGCACGATGAAAAGTCTGACTATATCAGCCAAGAAAAGGACTTGGATATATTGTTTGAAGATGAAGATATAATAATATTTGACAAGCCTGCAGGCATAGTGTCTCACCCGACTAAGTCACATCTTGAAAATACGATGCTAAACTATGTTCAGTGGATTTTTGAGAAGAAAAACATAGAGTCAAAAGTAAGGTTTATCAGCAGACTTGACATGGATACATCAGGGATTATCACCATTGCCAAAAACGCCTTTTCGCATTATGCATTATCACAAGGTTTTTTATCTGACAAGATACAAAAAAGATATACTGCAATAGTAAGCGGAGATACAAGCGTACTACAAGAAAGCGGAAGCATAGCTGAAAAAATAGAAAAATCTGAGGACGGAATAAAAAGAATAATAACAGATGATGGACAAGAGGCCATCACGCATTATAAGATAGTAAAAAGGGGAGAAAGATACACCATTTTAGAGCTCTTGCTTGAAACGGGACGTACCCATCAGATAAGGGTACATCTGTCACACTTGGGACTGCCAATAATAGGCGATGAACTTTACGGCGGAGATATGAGTGTTATGAGTCGTCAGGCACTACACTGCCACAGCCTTGAGATAATTTCACCACGCTCTATGGAAAAAATATCGGTTACAAGCCCATACCCTAAGGATATGCAGGATATTATAAATGTAATTTAAGATTTTTCTATAATATTTCCAAGGAGTCTATCACAGGAGCACCGTTTAGTCCTATGACTATTTGGTGCTTTTTATTTAATACTGCTATGTATCTACTTAAACTATGGATTATAGTCATCAATAGTTTTTAAAAACGTATGTCTTCGATATAAATGAAATAAATGTTTTTTATACAATATTTTATTTGAATTTGCATAAATCTAATAAGATGATAGATAATAGTATTAAGTCAAGTATTTAGAATAAGCGGATAAAATTACACATAAAAATATCTCTAAGTGAAAAGAAAAACTGAATTAATACTAAAAAACTATTAAAAAGCCATATGATTGCATTACAGTAAAATTACTGATAATTCACAAACTGTAGTGTCATTAGTCAACTTTATAAATATGATTAGTAATAAGTATATTATTCAGATAAGTCTTACATAAAAAAAGCAAAAAAAAGATGTCGCAATCGCAACACCTCTTTCAACTGGTGGACCCAATAGGGCTCGAACCTATGACCCCCTGCTTGTAAGGCAGATGCTCTCCCAGCTGAGCTATGGATCCAGAAATGGTGACTCCTAGGGGAATCGAACCCCTGTTACCGCCGTGAAAGGGCGGTGTCTTAACCGCTTGACCAAGGAGCCATGCAACTATTCAGTTTCGATGGTGACCCATCCGGGATTCGAACCCGGGACACCTTGATTAAAAGTCAAGTGCTCTGCCTACTGAGCTAATGAGTCCTATAATTGTGACATGCACAATTGCCTGTATATAATATCATTTTTTTTTTAGCGTGTCAATATCTTTTGTGAAAAAATTTTTATCATGTGTAAAAAATTGGAAATTCTTGTATTTAAACGCTATTTTTATAAAATAATAATTGATATTTACAAGCTGAGATGATAAAATAAAGTTGTTCTTAATCAAAGCAAGAGTTAATAAAATTAAAAGGGAAGAGTTAAAATGGATAAAAAAACTCTTAGAAAAGAAATGCTATCTATAAGAGATAGAAATTCACGTGATGAAATTATACTAAAATCATCTATTATTTTTAAAAAAATAACAAAGACTGAAATATTTGAAAAAGCTAAAAATATTATGACTTTTGTAAGTTTTGACACTGAAGTCGACACAAGTAGTTTTATCTCTCTATGTCTTTCCCTTGGTAAGAATGTATCCATACCATATATAAAAGATGTAAAAAATTCAGTGATGATTGCCTCAAGACTATATGATGTAAAAGACTTGGTCAAGGGATACATGGATATACCGGAACTACCTTTTGAAAAGTTGGATGAAGTAGACAAAAGAGATATAGATATAATAATTACTCCTTGTGTATGTTTTGACTACAATAGGTATAGAGTGGGATACGGCAAGGGCTTTTATGACAGATTTTTCGTTGATTGTGATGCCGTAAAAATAGGAGTTTGCTTTGATGAATGTGTAGTTGAAAACATTGATATAGACGAGTATGATGTTGCAGCTGATATGGTGGTTACTGACAAGAGGATATTCATCTGAAACGATTACAGGAGTGTATTATGAGCTTGGAATGTAGAAAAGTGGACATTTTAAAAAGAGCTGATTTGGACGATTTTCTCAATCTTACTGATGCCTTGTACAGTAAAGACTATAATGTTTTTGACAAAGAGGAGATAAAATCTCTTATTGAAGGTTTTCATATATTCAGTCTACGTACTTATACCGAGGCTTTTTGTATCTATATGGATTCAAGGCCTGTGGGAAGATTTGCTCTTACATCATATATTGATGAAGCTTTAGTTGCAGATAGGACAGCATATATAGGCTTTGTGGAGTGTATTGATGATGAAGTATGTTTCAAGTTTTTATTGGATAAGGCAAGTGAGTATGCAGTTGAGCATTACTTTAAAAGAATAGTAGGTCCTGTTGACGTTTCGTTTTGGGTAAGATACAGACTCAAGGTCAATAATTTTGCCGATCAACCATATATAGGAGAGCCTTATAATCTCCCATACTATCTTGAGAATTTTTTGAAAAACGGCTATAAGATTATAGAGACGTATACAAGTTCGTTTTACAAGAGCTTTGAAAAGGGCTATACTAACAAAAAATTGGAAAAAAGATATAGAGACTTTATAAATAAGGGATATGTTATAAAAAATCTCAACAAGAAAGACTTTGATGTGGGAATAAGGGAGATTTATCGTCTTATTTCAAAGCTGTATAGTAACTTTCCACTATATAAGGAGATATCGGAAGAGGATTTTTGTTCTTATTTTTCAAAATTAAAGGCAGTTTTGAATTTTGATATGGTAAAAATGGCTTATTATAATGATGTAACTGTGGCTTTTTTCATAGCTATACCAAACTATAATAATTTAACATATCATATTGATAATTATCTAAATATTTTAAAAGTGCTATTTAAAAAGAAATTTGTAAAGGAATATGTCTTTCTTTACATGGGAGTTGAAGAAGAACATAGAGGTCTCGGTTCAGCAATAGTATATAATGTCGTTAAAGATTTGGAAGGTAAGGAAATAACAACCATAGGCTCTCTTGTTCATGCTAATAAGGTAAGCAAGTGTTATGATAATAGGTATATTTATAAAAGAAATAAATATGTCTTGTTAAGTAAGAATTTAGATAATATTCTTTATTTTTAATTTTTAAATTGATATTTTTTTGAATAATCTATCAATTTGATAAATTTATCAATTTGATAATAAATACGATGTAGTTTTTTATGTGTTAAATTTTATTAATTCTCTAAATCTATTGAAATACTGTAATTTAAAAATTTTTTAAAAATATCTTTACATTTGGCACAAAAATTGCTAATATTAATATACAGTATATTTTTATAGAATACTGTTTTTAAGTTAATGCTGATTTTAGCTAAAATATACATAAAATGCAGAAGTTCTCGTAATAAATTTAAAAAATTATCAATTTGCAAAATTTTATGATATGGTTTTAGGATTAGTGTTGTCTTTAAGTAAAAATTGGAATTAGGAGAATTAATAATGGAAAAGGTAAGATGGATTATCAGCAATGATTCAAGAACTGCCGGGAAAAAAGCTGATGTTGAGACTTTTAATGAAAAAGAAATCACAAAAGCAAGGGATTTTCATAAAAAGTTTGATATTTATGAGCCAACTCCTCTTGCAAGACTCTCTGAATTGTCAAAGCAATTGGGAATCAAGGAATTTTTGGTAAAAGACGAATCAAAAAGATTCGGACTTAACGCTTTCAAAGTGTTGGGCGGTTCTTATGCCATAGGAAATTTCTTGGCAGAAAGATTGGGCAAAGACATAAGTGAAGTTGATTTTAACATGCTTAAATCTGAAGAAACAAAGAAGAAGTTGGGAGATATAACTTTTTATACTGCTACAGACGGTAACCACGGAAGAGGAGTGGCTTGGGCTGCAAATCAACTTGGACAAAAATCTGTAGTATATATGCCTAAGGGCTCATCTGAATACAGATTGAATAAGATAAAGGCTGAAGGCGCTGATGCCAGCATCACTGATATGAACTATGATGAAGCAGTTAGATTGGCTGACAAAAACGCTAAGGCAACTGGTGGGGAAGTAATACAGGATACTGCTTGGGAAGGCTATATAAAGGTGCCAACTTGGATAATGCAAGGATACGGTACACTTATGCTTGAAGCTGTAGAGCAAATGAGACAGTATGGAATAGATGCTCCTACACATGTATTCTTACAAGCCGGAGTCGGAGCTATGGCAGGAGCTGTGCAAGGTATGATAGCTGCTATATTCCCTCAAAACAGGCCTATAACTACTATAGTTGAGCCTGAGGTTGCAAACTGCATATTCCGTTCAGCAGAAAACCATAAGTTGACAAATGTAACAGGTGATATGTTTACGATAATGGCCGGTCTTGCATGCGGAGAGCCGAACCCTATAGGCTGGGATATCATCAAAGATTACTCTGATGCATTTATATCTTGCCCTGAATATGTAGCTGCTGACGGTATGAGAGTACTTGGTAATCCTTTGGGTAATGACCCTAAGGTGATATCAGGAGAGTCAGGAGCTGTTACAGCCGGTATAGTTTATGAACTTCTTACTGATGACAGTCTTAAAGAACTTAAGGAAAAATTGAAACTTGATGAAAATTCAAGAGTTTTGGTGATTTCTACAGAAGGAGATACTGATCCTGACAGCTATAGAAATATAGTTTGGAATGGAGCATTTCACAAATAATTTGAGATATAGCAAGAATTTATCAAAATGATAAATTCTTGATGTATATATTTTTCTAATGTTACTTTAAATTTTTTAAGGTAATGAATAATTGAAAGGGAGAAAAAAATGAGTATTGATTACAAGTTGATTCAAGAAAAAGCTGAAGGTTACAAAGCTGCAATGACAAAATTTTTAAGAGATGTTGTTAAGTTTCCTGGTGAAAGCTGCGGAGAAAAAGAACATGCTGAAAGAATTCTTGAAGAGATGAAAAAGTTGGAATTTGATGAAGCTTATATAGACAAGCAAGGTAACGTAATGGGCTTCATGGGAAAAGGCGATAAGATAATAGCTTTTGACGGACATATAGACACAGTTGGTATAGGAAACAGAGCTAACTGGACATTTGATCCATATGAAGGATTTGAAGATGATTTGCACATAGGCGGTAGAGGAGTTTCTGACCAATTGGGTGGAGTTATATCTGCTGTTTACGGTGCAAGAATAATGAAAGAACTTAACCTTATACCTGACGGATACAAAGTAATGGTTGTCGGAACAGTTCAAGAAGAAGACTGCGACGGACTTTGCTGGGAATATATAATCAAGAAAGAAAACATAAGACCTGAATTTGTCGTTTCTACAGAGCCAACTGACGGTGGTATCTACAGAGGACAGAGAGGACGTATGGAAATAAGAGTTGACGTACAAGGTGTATCTTGCCACGGTTCAGCTCCGGAACGTGGAGATAATGCTATATACAAGATGTCTGAAATAATACAAAACATAAGAGATCTTAATGCAAACTCTGCTGATGAGTCTACTGCTATAAGAGGACTTGTAAAGATGCTTGACAAGAAATACAACCCTGAACACTACGAAGAAGCTAACTTCCTTGGAAGAGGAACAGTTACAGTTTCTCAAATATTCTACACTTCTCCAAGCCGTTGTGCAGTTGCAGACTCTTGCAGCATATCACTTGACAGAAGAATGACTGCCGGTGAAACATGGCAAAGTTGTATAAAAGAAATTGAAGACCTTCCAGCAGTACAAAAATACGGCGCTAAGGTATCAATGTACGAATATGATGTACCGTCTTGGACAGGCGAAGTATATCCAATCGAATGCTACTTCCCAACTTGGGTAATTCCAAAAGATCACAATGTTACAAAATCTCTTGAAAAAGTATATCAAGGACTATACAACACTGAACTTAGAAAAGGTGATGTAGACAATATAGAAATGAGACAAGCAAGACCTCTTACTGACAAGTGGACATTCTCTACAAACGGTGTGTCTATAATGGGAAGAAACGGAATACCTTGTATAGGATTTGGACCTGGTGCTGAAGCTCAAGCCCATGCTCCAAACGAAATAACTTGGAAAAACGACTTGGTTACTTGTGCTGCTCTATATGCAGGAGTTCCTTACGAATATTCACAAATAGCAAAATAATTCCTAAAAATTTTGTACTAAAAATAAATAAGCATTAATCTCAAGTTCGAAGAGAGTATAATTAGATATAAGTATAATTTTTATCTAATAGCTGCTCTTCGACTTGAGATTGAATAAATTACAAATTAAATTATAAAACATAAATTAAATTCCGGAGGATTAAATAATGTCTTTAATGCAAAAATATATAGGTAAACTTGATTCATTGAATTTTGAAAAAATGTACAACAATGACTTCTTTGAAACATGGACAAAAACTTTTGATGAATTGCAAGCTACTTGGACAGTAGCAGATGCTCTTAGAAAATTGAGAGAAGAAAACATATCTACGAAGATATTCGATTCAGGTCTTGGAATATCACTATTCAGAGATAACTCAACAAGAACAAGATTCTCTTTCGCATCTGCTTGTAATTTGCTTGGACTTGAAGTACAAGATTTGGATGAAGGAAAATCTCAAATAGCTCACGGAGAAACTGTAAGAGAAACTGCTAACATGATTTCTTTCATGGCTGACGTAATAGGTATAAGAGATGACATGTATATTGGTAAGGGTAACAAATACATGAGAGATTACGCTGATTATGTTGAAGAAGGATATAAAGATGGAATATTGGAACAAAGACCTACACTTGTAGACCTTCAATGTGACATAGATCACCCTACACAAGCTATGGCTGATGCCCTACATGTAATACATGAATTTGGCGGAATAGAAAACCTTAAAGGTAAGAAAATAGCTATGACTTGGGCTTACTCTCCATCATACGGAAAACCACTTTCAGTTCCTCAAGGTATAGCAGGTCTATTTACAAGACTTGGAATGGAAGTATCTCTTGCTCATCCGGAAGGATATGAAATAATGCCTGAAGTTGAAGAAATAGCAAGAAAGAACGCTGAAATATCAGGAGGAAAATTTGTAAAGACTAACTCTATGGCTGAAGCTTTCAAGGATGCTGACATAGTATATCCTAAGTCTTGGGCTCCATTTGCAGCTATGGAAAAAAGAACTGACCTTTATGGAAAAGGCGACCAAGCCGGAATAGATGCTCTTGAAAAAGAACTTCTTGCTCAAAATGCAAAACACAAAGATTGGGAATGTACAGAAGAATTGATGAAGACTACTAAAAACGGTAAAGCTCTTTACATGCACTGTTTACCTGCTGACATCACTGGGCTAAGCTGTAAAGAAGGAGAAGTTGAAAACTCAGTATTTGACAGATACAGAGTGCCTCTATACAAAGAAGCAAGCTTCAAACCGTATGTAATAGCTGCCATGATATTCCTTTCAAAAGTTAAAAATCCTCAAGATATGCTACAAAGATTGGAAAATGCAAAAAAACAAAGATGGGCGAAATAATTTAGTAAAAAATAAGATTATTTAGTCTTGATACTTTCCTTTGGCAAAGATTTTGCCAAAGGAAAGATTTTAAATAAAATTTGGAAAGTAGTATTTTGTTTATATTTATTTAAAATTTTGCTAAATAATAGTCTATTTTAAGATTAAAATAATTAAAACTAAGATATGTGTAGATTTGTTTACTCCATTTATTATCAGTATTGATAATAAGACTAACATTGATTACATTATGGGAGATAATTAATGGAAAACTCTAAAGAAAATAATAAAAATTTATACATATACGAGGCTCCGCTTTCAATGGCTGATACTGCTCCGCTTGCTTTTCAGCACGTTGTTGCAATGGTAGTAGGATGTATAACACCGGCACTTATAATATCCGGAGGAGCAGGGTTGTCACCAGAAGATAAGGTGCTACTTGTTCAATCTTCATTAATTTTTGCAGGGCTTGCAACATTATTACAAAACTTCGGTATTTTTGGTAAATTAGGTTCTAAGCTACCTGTTATAATGGGTGTAGGTTTTGCTTATGTATCTACTCTTTCAGCTATAGTAAAAAATGCTATTGGTGCAGGCTTTGACGGTCCTAAGGCAATGGCGGTTGTATTTGGAGCTCAGCTCGTAGGTGGTATAATTGCAATGCTTTTCGGTCTATTTGTAAAGAAATTGACCAAATTCTTCCCTCCTTTGGTTACAGGAACGGTTATACTTTCAATAGGTTTGGGTTTGTACCCTGTTGCTGTAAGATATATGGCAGGTGGGGGAAATATAGATTCAAATCCTAATTTCGGATCACTTAAAAACTGGGCGGTAGCTCTTGTAACTTTGGCAGTTGTTTTACTATGTAATAATTTTGGAAAGGGCTCAATAAAACTTGCTTCCATTTTGATAGGAGTAGTAGCAGGGTATTTAGTATCTATACCCCTTGGTATGGTTAATTTTTCAAGTATAGCAAATGCAGGGCTTGTTCAAGCTCCAAAACCTATGCACTTCGGTTTTGAGTTTATACCGTCAGCAATTATATCTCTTGGAATTCTTCACATTGTAAACTCAATACAGGCTATAGGTGACTTAACTGCAACTACTGAAGGTGGAATGGACAGATTGCCTACAGATGACGAGCTTCAAGGCGGTATAATAGGTTATGGATTCTCAAGTTTAGTAGGCTCGGTATTTGGATGTATGCCGCTTTCAACATTCAGTCAAAATGTTGGCATAGTTACACTTAATAAATGTATAAATAGAAAAATATTTGTGTTCTCTTCAATACTTGTAATAATAGCCGGACTTTTACCTAAGATTTCAGCTATACTTACAACAATTCCTCAAGCTGTCCTTGGAGGAGCGACAATATCAGTTTTTGCCACTATATCTATGACAGGAGTAAAGATGGTATCAGGAGCAGGATTAAATCCGAGAAATATAGGAGTTGTAGGAATAGCCCTTGCTATAGGAGAAGGTATTGTTAGAGTACCGGGATCACTTACAGGATTTCCTCAAATGGTTATAGACGTATTTGGAACTTCAGCTACAAGTACAACTACATTGATAGCTGTGGTATTGAATTTGATATTACCGCAAGTCATTGAAAATAAATCAAAAAAAGAGTAATTATGGTTTGGATATACAAATAATAACTTCAGTATAAAAAAATAATTTATTAAAAATTTTAATATCAGTTTTATATTAAATATAAGATTGACAGTAGTGGAGGCTTATAAATGAAAATAGTGTTAGCACTTGGTGGAAATGCCCTTGGCAATACACCTGAAGAGCAAAAAGAGGCTGTTAAGACTACAGCAAAATCTATAATAGATCTTATTCAATCAGGAAATAAGGTAATAATAGGTCACGGAAACGGACCGCAAGTAGGTATGATAAATAATGCTATGGATATAGCTGCAAAGGCTGAAGCTAAGATACCTAAGATGCCTTTCCCTGAATGTGGAGCTATGAGCCAAGGATATATAGGATATCACCTTCAAAATGCAATCAAAAACGAAGCTGTAAAAAGAGGCAGAGCTGACCTACCTGTAGTTACAATAGTAACTCAAACATTGGTAGATGAGAATGACCCGGCTTTCAAAAATCCTACAAAACCTGTTGGCTCATTTATGACAAAGGAAGAAGCTGATGTATTAATAGCAAAAGGTATTGCAGTTAAGGAAGATGCAGGAAGAGGATATAGAACGGTAGTTCCTTCACCAAAGCCGGTTGATATAGTAGAAAAAGATTCTTTGATGAAAGTTTTTGACGACAGAATAGTTATGATCTGCGGCGGTGGCGGCGGAATACCTGTTGTGAAAAGAGGAGACGAACTTGTTGGAGTTCCTGCCGTTATAGATAAGGACTTTACTTGCGAAAAGATTGCTGAAATACTGGATGCTGACGTGTTCTTGGTACTTACAGCAGTAGATAAGGTTGCAATAAGATTTGGACAACCTGATGTAAAATGGCTTGATACAATAACACTTGATGAAGTACAAAAATATATTGATGACAAAGAATTTGCTGAAGGTTCAATGTTGCCTAAGGTATTGGCTGCTGTAGAATTTGCAAAATCTAAAAAAGGTAGAAAAGCTATAATAACATCACTTGAAAAAGCTGATGAAGCTATAGCAGGAAAAACAGGTACAGTTATAGTAAATGAATAGTTTTTGAAACTATCATAATAACATTTTTATTTTAATGTTTATTCCTGGCTATTTGTAAATTGAAATATTAATTTTAAACTAACTCTAAGGGATGCTTTCAGATTTATATTAAGTAAGAATTAATATTTATGAATTAGTGACACATATTGTTAGAAAAATTATAATTGTAGCTTAAATAAGGTTAAAAAATAGCGTATACCAGTAGTTGGCAATGAAATCTTATCATAATTGATGAGATTTGCATTGCCGTATATGGAGTCTTATATGTAAATTTTTGTGATAGTAATTAAGTTATATTTTAAATCTTAATAATAGTAGACAATAATTTGATGATGATTTTATAAAACACTAATAAATTTTAAATAGCTTGGAGTATTGAAAGGGACAATACGATGAGCGAAAACAAACAAAAATTAAGCGACAAAGAGCTTATTTATCAACTCGAAGGAAAACCGAGCTTTAAGGTAGCTTTTCCACTTGGTTTTCAACACGTTCTTGCAATGTTTACCGGTAATCTGGCACCGGTACTGATATTAGTTGGTGTTCTAAAACTTGATAACGATACAAGATTGAGAATGATTCAATGTGCGATGTTTGTATCAGGACTTACTACATTTGTTCAACTTTACCCTATAAAAATAGGCAAGTTCCAAATAGGTGCAGGGCTTCCTATAGTAATGGGTACTTCCTTTGCCTTTGTACCTACAGCAAGGACAATAGGGCTTCAATATCTGGAACAGGGACCTCTTGTAGCGCTTGCAGTGGTGCTTGGTGCTGCGGCAGTTGGTAGTATAGTGGAAGTCATAATGGGTATATTCTACAAGCCATTGAAAAAACTTTTTCCTCCACTTGTAGTAGGTAGTGTGCTTATAACTATAGGAATACATCTGCTTGAAGTCGGTGTTGACTATTTTGCCGGTGGAGCAGGATTGAAAATTGCAGATGCCAAGGCGGTAGCTGAAGCTACAGCTAAGGGACTTGATCCAAGTACAGTACAATTGCAATATGGTTCACTAAAAAATATAGCACTTGGTTTCTTGGTATTTTTCGTAATAATCTTCCTACAAAGATTCGGAAAAGGTATGTGGAAGATATCAGCAATACTAATAGGACTTATAGTGGGATATATAGCGGCGGCAATAACAGGACAGATAAGTTTCCAACCTGTATTTGATGCACCGATATTTGCAGTACCTGTGCCGATACTTGCACCTTGGGAATTGAAGTTCCCGCTTGAAGCGGTAATAAGCTTTGCTACAATCTATATAGTATCAGGACTTGAAACAATAGGTAACTCAAACGGTATAACAATAGCCGGATTCAACAGAGAAGCTACAGGAGAAGAAACATCAGGAGCCATACTTGCTGATGCCTTGGGTTCAACTACAGCAGTTCTTTTCAATGCACTTCCTAATACAGCATTTGGTCAAAATGCAGGTATAGTTGCAATGACAAAGGTTGTAAACAAATGGTGTATAGCTATGGGAGCCTTCGTTCTTGCAGGAGCGGCATTTTTACCTAAGATAGGTATGTTGTTTAACATAATGCCTGCAAGTGTTCTTGGTGGAGCGGTAATAACAGTTTTTGCGATGATACTTATAAACGGTATAAAGATGATAGCAAAAGCAGGTTTTTCAGATAGAAACATTATAATATTAGGTGTGACATTTGGACTTGGACTTGGACTTGGAGCACATCCAAACGCAGTACAAGGCTTGCCGCCTGCAATATCTTTCATATTCAAAGATACAGTTGCTTGTGTTTGTATAATATCTATTTTATGTAACATCATCTTCCCGCCAACAAAAGAAGATAAAGAAGCTGCAGAAAAGATGGTTGAAGAAGGAGACAACTAAAATCTCCATAAAAAAGTGAGAAATTAGTGTTATTGTTATCTAAGGGCATATTGGTACTATTTAAATCTCATATTATTAAGTAGTGTCTATATGCCTTTTTTATAAATGAAAGATACATAATAGTTGAGTATCTATATTGAACGTCATAAGTTCTTGGAAAGAAATTTAAGTTTCGCATATAATATTTTTCCATTGTTATTTCTGAGGATTTGGTGATAGGTATAAGGTATTTGGATTATGTCTCTATGGTTACAATATCAAATAAGTGAATTAATTTTAAGAGGTGTAAAATGAGTGAATTAATGAGAGGAATTCCTTTTGAAAATATCATAACTTGGTCTTTGGACGAATACAAGAAGATGGGAAGCGTATTTGGAATAAGAAAAGACAAGTTTTATTTCAACAAATCAGGAAAGAAACAAAAAATTGTGCTTGGAGATGAAATATCAACTATAGTAGGACCTGCTGCAGGACCAAACTCTCAACTTGCACAAAATATAATAGCATCTTATCTTTCAGGAGCAAGATTCATGGAACTTAAGACTGTACAAAAGATGGACGGTAAGGAATTGCAAGATTGCATAGCAAGACCATGCATATATGCAGAAGATGAATGCTACAACTGTGAATGGTCTACAGAGCTTACAGTGCTTATGGCATATGAAGAATATATAAAAGCGTACTTTGCCTGTATTGTTCTTGCAAAGGAATTCGGCATATCAGACAGCCAAGATTTTGCATACAATATGAGTGTAGGATACGACCTGGAAGGTATAAAGCTCCCTAAGATAGACAACTATATCGAAAATATGAAAGATGCTTCCAAGACAGAGATATTTAACGAATGTAAGAACTTCTTGAAAGAAAATATATCAATGTTTTCAAAGTTTACACTTGAAGACTTGGAAAAAATATCTCCAAATATTTGTAATTCAGTAACATTGTCAACATTGCACGGATGTCCTGCTGAAGACATTGAAAAGATAAGTTATTATCTTCTTACTGAAAAGAAAGTAAATGCATTTATAAAATGTAACCCTACTTTACTTGGATACGAATTTGCAAGAAATATGCTTGATAAGATGGGATATGACTATATCGCATTTGACGATCACCATTTCAATAACGACCTTCAATATTCAGATGCCATAGCAATGTTTAGAAGGTTATTGAAGGTTGCTGAAAACGAAGGTAAGGCGTTTGGACTTAAGATTACTAATACCTTCCCTGTACAAGTTAAAAAAGGCGAATTGCCTTCTGAAGAAATGTACATGGCAGGACGTTCTCTATATCTATTGTCATTGTCATTGGCAAGCAAGCTATCAACTGAATTTAAGGGACAATTACCTATGGCTTATTCAGGTGGAGCTGACGCATTTAATATAAGAGAAATATTTGAAACTGGGGTAATGCCAATAACTGTTGCAACTACAATACTAAAGCCTGGCGGATACGAAAGATTCAGACAACTTGCTGAAGAAACTGAAGACTTGATGAAAGATAAATACGAAGGCATAGACTATGAAAAACTTGCAAAAGTAGTAGCAAATATACCTAATGAAAGAAGAAATCACAAGCTTTATAGAGAAAAAGCAGGAAACAGAAAGACAGATTCTGAATTGCCACTGTTTGATTGCTACAAGGCACCATGTAAGGACGGCGGTTGTCCGATAGAACAACAAATACCTGAATATTTGAAACTTGTTGCTGACAAGAATTACGATAAAGCTATCGAAGTTATAGCAAATGACAATACTGCACCTACAATCTTGGGAGTACTATGTGCTCATCACTGTCAAGATCGTTGTACAAGAGTTGACTACGAAAAGACACTTCAAATCAGAGATATGAAACTTATAGCTGCTGACAATGCACAAGATAAGTTTATAAGCAATATCAAAAAAGTTGACTTGAAGACTCAAAACAAGGTAGCAGTAATAGGAGCAGGACCTGTAGGTATAGCTGTAGCATCATACCTTAGAAGAAACGGAGTTGCAGTTACAGTATTTGAAAAACTTTCAAAACCTTACGGTATAGTAAGCCACATCATACCTGAGTTTAGAATATCAAATGAACAAATCGAAAGAGACTATCAAATAGCTGTAAACCAAGGTGTAGAATTCAGATTTAACACTGAAGTTAAAGACAGCTATGAAAATCTTCAAAAAGAATATAAATATGTAGTTGTATGTACAGGCGCTTGGGAAAAAGGTCTATCACCTGTAAAAGAGGGAGCAGATAAGATAATAGACGCTCTTGAATTCCTATGTGAATACAAAAATAGCGGAAAAGTAGCAAAAGCCGGAAAGAAGATAGCGGTTGTAGGAGCCGGAGACGTTGCAATGGACTGCGTAAGAGTTGCAAGCAAACTTGAAGGCGTAGAAAAGGCTGTACTTGTATACAGAAGAACAGAAGCTTATATGCCGGCTGCACAAGAAGAAGTGGATCACATCAAAAAAGAAGGTATAGAAATAATGGAACTTACAGCTCCTGTAAGTTTTGACGGCAAGACTTTCAAATGTGAAAAGATGACTCTTGGAGATTTTGACGAAAGTGGAAGAAAATCTGTAGTAGGAACAGGAGAAATCTTGAATCTTGACTTTGATACAGTAGTAGGAGCTACAGGTGCAAGAGTTGATGTGAGCGCATTTGCTGAAAATAAACTTTCTGTTGATAAAAAAGGCTATGCTATACTAAGCGCTACAAACGAAACAAGCAGAAAAGACGTATATGTAGCAGGAGATTGCAAGAAGGGACCTTCTACTATAGTAAAAGGCATGGGAGATGCTAAAAAGATAGCCCTTGATATAATGTCAAAAGAAAATATCAAAGCTGACTTCGTAAAATTTGGTATAGTGGAAGATGAAAACGAACTTTATAAGAGAAGAGCAATACTCGTATTACCTCAAGTTGGAGGAAAAGAAGGGGAAAGATGCCTAAAATGCGACCAAATATGCGAAGTCTGCGTACAAGTTTGTCCTAATAGAGCCAATGTAATGGTAGAAGTAGATGGATATGAAATGGGTCACCAAATAGTGCATATAGACGGAATGTGTAACGAATGCGGTAACTGCGGAGTGTTCTGTCCACATGCAGGAAGACCTTACAAAGACAAATTTACAGTATTTTGGACACTTTACGATTTTGAAGAATCAACTAACGAAGGATTCTACAAAAAACCTGACGGCACTTACCTTTTCAGAGTTGGAAAAGATGTAGTTGAATATAAAAAGGGTGGAGACAACATTCCTAAGCAATATATCAATATGCTTGAACAACTTGAAGAAAAATATCCGTATTATGTGATAGAAAATATAGTTGAAAGACCTTTTGTATAGAAAAGTCTGAAAAAATAATCTTAGGGGACGGATTGCGATAATATGCTTTCGCCCCCTAAGATAAAGTTAATAAATTGGAATAAAAGCGCATTCAAAGAGCCATACAAAATATCTCATCAATCTTTAATAACAAGCTGTAAATTATGCTTATTCTAAAAACCAATTAAATTGTCCTAAAAATATATTAAGTATGCTTGTTGAAAACTAAAAAATAATATTTCAATAAATCTAAATATATGACATTATAAACGGTTATTAGTATTAATACAAAGATATGTAGAAATATTGTAGGGGAAAAGGAAGTGATGTTATGATTTATTATTTTCCATCATGTAATTTCAAAAAGGCACATGCTGAAGTAAGTGAGAAAATCTGCGCATATCTAAGAGCTAAAAATGTCAAAATATTAGGATGTTGCAGGGTATCCCAGGACTTGCTCAAAGAAGGAGATACTATACTTACAAACTGTACCAACTGCGCCATTATTACAAATGAACTCAGTCCTAATACGCAGGAAAAAAGCGTTTACGAATTTATCTTGGAAGATGATGACTTTCCTTGGAAGGATTTTCACGGAGAAGAGATAAGTGTACAGGACTGTTGGAAATCTCACAAAAAAGTAAGTGCTCAAAATGCAGTGAGAAAATGCCTTGAAAAGATGAATATTAAGGCAGTTGAGATTGAAGAAAACTTTGAAAAGACAAAGTTTTGCGGTATATGGAATCTGTCGGAGGTAACTCCGCTTAATATGAAAACAGCTCCAAGACTTTTCAAAGAGATAGGAGAAAAATATACCACTGTTCTTTCAGAGGAAGACAAGTTGAAAAAAATGAATGAGCAGGTAGCAAGGCATAAGACTGAAAGAATCTTGGTATACTGTAATACCTGTGAAAGCGGACTGAAATTAGGAGAAGGAAAACCTGTTCACTTGGCTGAACTTATTTCAGCAAGATTATAAATTAATATTGAAATTCTTTTAATCTATGGATGACATACATTTATTTTTAAATACTTATATGAATTTCAGCCATAGAATAAAAAATATTTATTTTTAAGAATACATTTTAAAATAGAAAAAAATACTTATATTTTTAAATAGATGTCTGCACTAAAATTTTGATAGTATAAGTCTGATTTTAACTAAAAATAAATAAGAGGATATACAATAATTTAAACAGATTTTTGTAAAGATATGAAATAATTTACATTTCTGCCATAGGGAAAGCTATAGACCTTATTGCAGATTAATTATAAAATTTTAATAACAGAGGTGAAGAATATGATAATAGGTAACGGAAGACTTATAACAAATTCGGATAAAGTCGGATTTATGGACAATGGAGCCGTACTTGTAAAAGACAATGTGATTGTAGAAGTTGGAAACTTTGAAGAACTTAAAAAAGCTCATCCGGGTGAAGAAGTTCTTGATGCCCAAGGCAATTTGATTATGCCGGGTATGATATGTGCTCACTCACATATATACAGCTCATACGCAAGAGGTATGGCACCAAGCGGAGTAACAGACAATTTCTTCCACATACTTGAAAATCTTTGGTGGAAATTAGACAGATCACTTCAAATAGAAGATATCAAACTTAACGCTTTTACAACATATGCCGAATCTATTAGAGCCGGTGTTACTACATTGATAGACCACCATGCGAGTGGACATTGTATAGAAGGAAGTTTGTTTGCTCTTGAAGAATCTGCTAAGAAGATAGGGGTAAGAACTTCACTTTGCTTTGAAACTACTGACAGGGACGGAAAAGAAGCTACAAAAGCCGGAATAAAAGAAAATGTTGACTTTATAAAACACTGCCTAAAAGAAGATGACGATATGGTTAAGGCACTTTTCGGAATGCATGCGTCATTTACTATATCAGATGAAACTATGGCTTTGGTAAAAGAAGCTATGCAAGGCGTAGATGCAGGATATCACATCCATGTTACTGAGGGTATAGAAGATCAATACGACAGCCTTAAGAAATACGGCAGAAAAGTAGGAGAAAGACTATTTGACTGGGGAATACTCGGCGATAAGACGCTTGCAATCCACTGCATACATCTAAGCCAAAGCGAAATGGATATAATCAAGGCTACTGATACAAGTGTAGTAACAAATCCTGAATCAAATATGAACAATGCAGTAGGAGCTCCTCCTGTAGTACAATTGTTGAAAAAAGGCGTAAGAGTAGGACTTGGCTCAGATGCATACACTCAAGATATGTTTGAATCTATGAAGGTATCAAATATATTGCAAAGCCACCACTTAGCAGATCCGACAGTAGGATTTATGGAAACAAAGGCATTGCAATTTGACAACAACCCTGCAATTTGCAGCAAATACTGGAACAAACCGCTTGGAAAGATAGAAAAGGGAGCATTTGCAGATATTATAGTAGTTGACTACAAACCACACACACCAATAGGCGAAAACAACTGGTTCGGACATCTACTATTTGGAGTAAACGGCGGTATGGTAAGACATACTATGATAAACGGGAAACTTGTAATGAAAGACAGAGTAATACTTACTGTTGATATGGACAAGATAAATGCCGACTCGGCTCAAAGAGCAGCTAAGATATGGAAGAATATGTAATATAAAATATAATAATTTAATACTGATGTAAATTTTGATATTTGAAAAAATTCTTGCTAAACAATGATTTTGATAAGAATGTTTTAAAAAGTAGGTTTTCATTATCACACAAAACTTAAGTATAACAGATATATAAAGAGGGGATATCCCCTCTTTTATATTAACTATGTATACTTAAAAATCAGAAGCTAAAAAAATACATATTATCAAAATGAACTTTTATAAATGTCCTAACTATGGTATAATGTGAAAATATTAATATACTCCATAATAAGCGACCCAAATAGAAAAAGAAGATAAAGTAAGTAATATCTATAAGAGAGCTAAATATACAAAAAAATATCTTCAGACTACAAGTAGAATTGTTTTATAAGAAATAAAATAGTAGTAGATGGAGAACTTAATTCATATTAAATCTATTTAGTAGTATACTCGATTTATTTTTATGACAAGCATGAAGTTGGGCATATTTATTAATTTGGATAAGAGGATAAGAACATGGATAAAAAAGATGATATTATACTGGTAAATCGAGACTCCCTTTCAAAAAAGATTTATTTTATAAGGGGACAAAAAGTCATGCTTGACTTTGAATTAGCTGAAATCTATGGATATGAAACTAAGCGATTTAATGAGCAGGTTAAAAGAAATATTGAGAAATTTGATGAAGATTTTATGTTTCAATTAACTGACGAAGAAGTATCTGAACTTTCAAGGTCGCAAAATGCGACCTTGAACAAAAGTGCAGGTCGAGGTAGTAATATTAAGTATAATCCGCACGCCTTTACAGAACAGGGAATTTATATGTTAATGACAGTTCTTAAAGGAGAGCTTGCCATAAAGCAGAGTAAAGCTTTGATCCGTACTTTCAAGCAAATGAAAGACTATATTGTAGAAAATCAAGGATTGATAGGACAAAGAGAATTTTTACAGCTTTCAATGCAGATTACAAGTAATGTTGTGGAAATGCAGGATTTGAGACGAGATTTAATAGATGTCGAAGATAAGGTAGCAGGATTGGTGGATAGCTTGAATGATGTGGTGCATAAATCAGAACTGTCTGACTTGATTCTTGATCTTAGCAATCCTCAATTAAAATATGGATTTTTACTTTTAAACGGACAGCCGATAGAAGCAAATCTTGCTTATAAAGACATATACAGTATAGCCAAAAAGAGTATTTATATTGTTGATAACTACATTGGAGTCAAAACTTTGGTCTTGTTAAAAGATGTTCCCTCATCAGTAGAAGTCATCATATTTAGTGACAATATTGGTAAAGGACTTCATACTATTGAATATCAAGATTTTTGTAAAGAATATCCGTTTAGAAAGATAAAGTTCCAAAAATCAGGTGGAGAGTTTCATGACAGATACATTATTATCGACTGGAATAGCGAAAATCAGCGAATCTATCATTGTGGAGCGTCTTCCAAAGATGCGGGACAAAGAATCACAAGTATAACTGAAGTGGTCGATCAGATGATCTATACAGACCTTATTAACAAGCTATTGAAAAATCCTATTTTGAAGTTAAAATAAAAATGAAAAACATATTGGAAATTTGAAAAAAATATGTATCAAATACTTGGCACAAGTATTTTAAAAATAAATACCTTTGAATTATTTCTTATTTGTATTTATAATGGTTGTAGGATTTGTTTTTATTACTATTATCTATTACTAAATTAATAAGGAGCGAGAAAAATGAGATTTAAAATACTGAAAAGACTAAGCATATCCTTAATTATATGCTTATCAGTCTTGACACCTTTTGCAGATGCTCAGACTATTTCAACTGATAAATATGATTTGGATTTAAACGGAACAAAAGAGTGGATACAAGTAAATGTTAAAAAGGTTGATGAATATACTTCTTTGCCTGAATATATAGAGATTAAATATAATGCTCCCGGCAGTTCGGTACCAAGTTCCTATGGTCGTCTTGATATACATGGTGAGGATAAATTGGCTTACAATAACATAAAAGTTGTAGACATAAATCCTAATGACGGGCAAAAAGAGATATTGTTAATGCTTAGATGAACTGAATATTTTTACAATGAAATTCAGTTATATACACTTACTAATAAAAAATTGCGATATATTGGTAAAATAGAAAGTATCTCAGTACTTGTAAGTGTAGGAGTAAATAAGAAAACAAATACACTTGACCTCAACGCTGAAACAGATTTTCCTATACAAAGTATATATTATAGAAAATTTATAGTGTCAGGTGGAAAACTAAAAGAAACTACTCCTAATGAAGTAAATATATCATATTTCAGAGAGAAAATAGTCTTGACTGCACAAAAAAGTATTAATGTATATTCAAATACAAAGTTTAACAAAAAAGCTTTTGTAATAAAAGCAGGAGAAAAGCTAACTTTTGTATCAGGAAATAAAAAAGGCGCTTATGCTAAGGTACGAAACAGTAGCGGAAAAACAGGATTTATACAAATAACTGAGACTCCTGAAAAATACGCTTATGCATTAAAGCAATATCCGAATGTTTCTATTGAAGGAAATGATGGTAGTCCGTTTAAAGGTGATCTTCATTGGAATTGATAGTGAAAGCTTAGAAGATAGTAATAAATTTTTAAATGTATAAATGCTACTTGTGCTAAATAGCGTTAAAAAAGTCAAATAAGGTTAAGTTTGAATGTATATTTTAAAACTTTAGTGATTAATTAAGTAAGATATTTAATGATAGTTTAATAACTTTTTAGTATTAGATGAAGATAACTGTGGAAAAATGGAAGTCCTTTTTTCATAGTCTCCAGTTATCTTCAATTTAGGAAGAAACTTATTTTTAAAATTATAGCTTTACTATATTATAATAAACTTTCTTATAACTATGAGAAATATAATTTTATTATCTATAGTGTACAATTTATAATACAATGTGTGTTAACTGAATTTATTAATTAATCTGACAAATATTAGTATTTGTGCAATTCCTTTTACATAAAAAATATCTGTTGGAGTTTTCCCCAACAGATATAATAAAGTGATTAGTATTTACATAAGATTAGTTTTATTTCTTACAATAACTCTATTCCCATTTCATGACATTTTTTGATGTTTTTTTCGTCCCATACTGATGATTGGACTTCGCCTATATGTCTTTTTTCAAGCATGTACATACATATTCTCGATTGACCTATACCGCCACCTATAGTAAGGGGGAGTTTGCCATCTAACAGGTCTTTGTGATAATTAAGTGTCAGTCTATCAGTTGTGCCGGCTTTTTCTGTTTGGCTCATCAGAGATTTTTCATCAACTCTTATACCCATACTTGATAACTCTATGGCAGTATCATGTACCGGATTATAGAATAATATATCTCCGTTTAGCGACCAGTCGTCATAGTCAGGGCTTCTAAGGTCGTGTTTTTCTCCGTTTGACAGTTCATTTCCTATACCTTGGATAAATACAGCCTTTTTCTCCTTACATATTGCAATTTCTCTTTCTTTTGGACTGAGATTCGGGTATTTTTGCAAAAGTTCTTCAGAACTTATGAAAAATATCTCTTCAGGCAATTTTTCGCTGAAATATCCTGCATATTTTTCATTTATCATATTTTCAGTGTCTTTGAATACCCTGTAAATTTTTCTTACAATGTCGTGTAGGAATTCTTGATTTCTGTCTTGGGCGGAGATTATGCTTTCCCAGTCCCATTGGTCTACATAGATTGAGTGGACTTCATCCATCTCCTCATCTCTTCTTATGGCGTTCATATCCGTGTAGAGTCCTTCTCCTACAGCAAAGCCGTATTTTTTCAAGGCAAATCTCTTCCATTTTGCCAAAGATTGTACTATTTCAACATCTATCTTGGAATCACCAAGGTCAAAGGCTACAGGTCTTTCCACTCCTGTAAGATTGTCATTTAGACCTGATGAAGGCTCTACAAAAAGTGGAGCAGACACTCTGGTAAGATTGAGCGCCTTTGCAAGATTTATCTGAAAAAAGTCCTTTACGGTCTTTATAGCTATCTGAGTATTTTTGTTGTCCAATTTTTTCATAAAAGCCTCCTGAATATATGTCATACTTAGCAATAACTGTTTATAAATCATTATAATTGAAATTCAATATATAAGGGTTTTTCAATACACTGCTTGATATATGATTTTTTAATACTATTTATTTAAATCTGCTTATTTATCTAAAAAATGAAAATCCTTTGTTAAGTTTAGCTTTATTTTTTAAATGTTAAAGTCATTAATAAAAGCGAATACCAAATGATTAAAAAACTTTATTTATATTGATATCTTAATAATTCAATAAAAAATCAGCTATTTTATAAATAGAATAAGCATTTTCTCTTTTTTATAATTTCAAACTAAAAACAATATTATATCATAACTTGAGAATTTTTACATAAAAAATTTGATAATTATCCTGACATTTTCAAACTAAGTTATATATTGTATTATCATAAGAAATATTGTAAAATATCAGCAGATTGAATTTATGGATTTTTTAATTTGATTTTAATTAGAAGAAGTAATATATATTTAGTTTAAATCAAAAGAGATGTTTTTAAAAATTTTATCAAAGAAATAGGGATTTATTAAAAAAGGAGGACTTATGCGAATATTATTGGTGGAAGATGAAAGAGAGCTGTCAAATGCACTGGTTGCCATACTTACAAGGAGCAACTATTCCGTAGACCCTGTGTATGACGGTGAGGACGCACTTTACTATTTGGAAACTGAAAACTACGATGCTGTAATACTCGACATAATGATACCTAAGATAGACGGCATAGAAGTATTAAAGACGATAAGAAAAGAGGGGAATAAAATTCCTGTCATCATGCTTACAGCAAAATCTGAGATTGACGACAGAGTTGTAGGGCTTGACAGCGGAGCAGACGATTATCTTACAAAGCCTTTTGCGTCAAAGGAATTGCTTGCAAGACTCAGGGCTCTTACTCGAAGAGGTGAGCAACTTACTGAAAACATAGTGAAAGTTGGGAATATTTCACTAAATAGAAGTAGCTTTGAACTTTTTTCTGACAGTGGAAGTTTCAGATTGGCAAATAAGGAGTACCAGATGATAGAGATGCTGATGGTCAATCAAAATCAGCTCATACCTACAGAGAAATTTATGGAGAGGATATGGGGTTATGACTCTGAGGCTGAGATTAATGTGGTTTGGGTTCACATATCATTTTTGAGGAAGAAATTGCAACAGTTAAAAGCAAATATTCAAATTAAGGCAAACAGAAATATGGGCTACAGCTTGGAGATGATAAATTGATTAAAAAATTAAGAAGGCAATTTATAGGCGGAGCTTTAATATCGATATTTGTCGTCTTATCTGCTATACTTTTCTTTGGAAATTTGATTTTGTACAACAGTGTAAACAGCCGTAGCGACAATAAGCTCAAGATGATACTCAATAACGGCGGAACCTTCCCGCAAAAAGGTATGAAGATGAAATATCATTCTACCCATATACAAAACGACCATCTGTCTGAAACCATAACTCAGGCTCATGTATACGAAGATGATGAGGTATTTAAGAAAGAAAAGGACGACAATATTTTAGACATACGCTTTGAAATTGATGATCCTGCAAGACTGGACACCATGTATTTCAGCGTGCTGTTTGATTCAAAGGGAAATATAGTAAATATAAATTCTATCTCCCCTTTTTTGCAGGAGTATGCTACTTCTCTGGCGAGTGATATATACAAGGGAAATACTGATAAAGGTTTGGTAGACGGATATAAATACGAGTTAGCTTCTTATGGAGAAGGTAAAATAATAGCCTTTGTGGACTGTGCCAGAGACATATCTGCAATAAATCTACTCCGCAATATAAGTGTAAGCATACTTGTCATTTCTATGATTGTTACCTTTGTGATAGCATCACTATTTTCTAAGGTTGCACTCAAGCCCGTAGAAGAGAGCTACAATAAGCAAAAGAGATTTATTACAGACGCTTCCCATGAAATAAAGACACCGCTTGCAGTCATTGACGCCAATACTGAGATATTGGAGATGGAAAACGGCGAGAGTGAATGGACTAAGAGCACGAGAAATCAAATAGCAAGGCTGACTAATCTTACCAATTCTCTGGTTTCACTTGCAAGGATGGACGAGGGCAATCTTGCTCTTGATATGGAAGAGTTTTCTCTTTCCAACTTGATTTTGGAAGAATATGAGAACTATATTCCGCTTGCTATGATGAAGAATAAAAAGATGGAAGAAAAGATTGAAAAGAATGTAAAATTCGTCGGAAATGAGCAATATATCAGGCAGATGATAGGTATATTTTTGGATAATGCCATAAAATATTCTGCTTATGATAGCCTAATTGAGATATCTCTTTCAGCCAAGAGAAAAATAATTATAAGAAATAGGGCAGTAGGCTTGAAAAAAGACAAGAACTATGACGAGCTGTTTGAGAGATTTTATAGAATGGATAGCTCCAGAAACTCATCTACAGGCGGATATGGCATAGGGCTTTCGCTTGCAAAGTCCATAATACTGATGCACAAGGGAAAGGTATCTGCAAGGTCTGTAGGTGATGACATAATGGAATTTGAAATAAGTTTGTAAGTTTTATATGATATTATTAACTCAAGGCATGATGTCTTGAGTTTTTTGTTGGAATTTAAAAAAACACTGAAGTTTAAAATCATACTAAAAAGCACTTAAATAGTATTAAAAATATATTAAGTAAGAGTTGTTGAAAAGCAAAAAATATTATTTTAATAAGTTTAAATATATGATGTTATACAAGGTGATTAGAATAATAAATAAGCTGGAATTAAGTTTTTCACTTTATGATACATTTTTTTATAAAATCTAAATTGAATTTTCACTTCTCGGGTGCTATAATTGTACCAGAAGATAGTTACATATTTCTCTTGATGCATATTTAGCATTATATATATGTTTTACATAGAACTTATTTTATACAATTTAATATTTATACCTTTGTTACAGGAGTAATAGAATTAAGAAGAACACTTCATCACAATTTTAGTGAAAGATGTTTTGCTTAATTCTTTTTTTATTGAAGAATTTGAGTGAAAGGAGGTAATCGTGAGAAGTTATGAGAAAATAACCGCCTTGTATGAAAGGTTAAGCCGAGATGATGAACTACAAGGTGAGAGTAATTCTATCATGAATCAGAAGAAAATCTTGGAAGAATACGCAAAGAAAAATCATTTGGAGAACATCGTTCATTTTACCGATGACGGAATCAGCGGGACGCAGTTCGATCGTCCGGGATTTATGGCAATGATGAACGGAGTCAATCAAGGAAATACCGGTTGTATCATCGTAAAGGATATGAGTAGACTTGGCAGAGATTACCCCAAAGTCGGTCAATGTATGGAGATATTAAGACAAAAGGGAGTAAGACTCATTGCCATAAACGACAATGTAGACAGCTTTTACAAAGACGATGATTTCACTCCTTTCCGAAACATTATGAACGAGTGGTATGCGAGAGATACCTCAAGGAAAATCAAGTCTACATTCAAAGCGAAAGGAGAAAGCGGAAAACACACAGGAAGCAGTCCACCCTATGGCTATATAAAAGACAAGGACGATAAAAATCAGTGGATTATCGATGAAAAAGCGGCAGAAGTTGTCCGAAGAATATTCCATCTGACAATGGATGGAAAAGGACCCTATGCCATTGCAAGGATATTAGAAGCCGACAAGATAGATATACCCGCCTATCATCAGCAGAAATTGGGATATGGACTACATCAAAGCAAAGTGTTTGAATATCCATATCGTTGGTGCAGTTCCACGATTGCAAGTATCTTAAAAAAGCAAGAGTATTTAGGGCATACAGTCAACTTCAAAACCAGAAAGCATTTCAAAGACAAGAAAAGTAAATATGTATCCGAAGATAACTGGCTCATCTTTGAAAACACCCACGAGCCAATCATAGACCAAGAAACCTTTGATAATGTGCAGAGAATACGAGGAAATGTCAAACGGTATCCTGACGGTTGGGGCGAATATCACCCCCTTACAGGACTGATGTATTGTGCCGATTGTGGCAGCAAAATGTATGTTCACAGAACGAGCAACTACAAGAATGTCCCCTATTATACTTGCAGTGCCTACACAAAAGTACCTTGTGGGACACTTTGTCCCTCCGCTCACAGGATAAAAGCGGAAGCAGTCTTAACTCTCATTCAAAGCACCTTACAAGACATTAAGAAAAGCCTTGATGAAGATAACGAAGCCTTTCTCCAATCCATTCAAAACGAAATGGAAGAAAGCGAGAAAATGGAAATGGAAAAGAAAAAGAAAAAGACAAGGCTCACAGATAGTAAAAACAGACTTCAGGAACTGGAACGCTTAATGTGTCGAATATACGAAGATATGATATTGGAGAAGATACCGAACAACCGATATGAAATCTTAAACAATCAGTATGAAACCGAGCAAAGGGAACTTAGCAAAGAAATAGATGGGTTGGAAAAAGCCATCAAGCGATACGAGAAAGAAACAGACAGAGCCAAGAAGTTTATCCGATTGATCGAACGCTATGATAACTTTGATGAACTGACACCGACCATCATCAACGAGTTTGTAGAAAAAATCTTAATACACGAACGAGATCGAAAAGGCAGTCAAACCGCCAATCAGAAAATAGAAATCTACTTCAACTTTATCGGGAACTATGAACCGCCGAAAGAGGAATTATCCGAAGAAGAAATGCAGAAATTAAGGGAGGAGGAAGAAAAAGAACGGGCAAGCAAAGACAGGCTTCATCAAAACTACTTGAAACGTAAAGCAAACGGCAAGCAAAAAGAATATGAGGACAGATATAAGGCAAGGAGAGAAAAGAAAAAACAGGATAAGTTAAAAGTTTTGAAAAGAACAGGGATACCGGTAAGCGAATATGAAAAGGTTGAGAAAAATTATTCTGTCATTTAGCTACAAGTAAAAATCTTGTTGACAAATATTATAAAATAATTTATAATAAGCACACATATAATAAAAGGAGGAAGTACTATGGAATTTAGTTTTAGTTTGAAAATCAAAGCGGCAAAAGAAGATGTGTGGGAATACTATGCAAATATTGAAAAATGGTATGACTGGGAAAAAGATTTAAAAAATATTACATTAAAAGAGGGGTTTAAGACAGGTTCATATGGAACTATGGAACTTGAAGGAATGCCCCCTATGGAATATCAGCTTACTCTTGTAAAACCTTTTGAAGAATTTTGGGATAAAACAGAAACTCCGTTTGGAGATATTCTTTTTGGTCATCAAATAATTGATAACAATGACGGAAGCGTAAATATAAAACATATTGTAGCTTTAGATAGTGAAGACAAGCAACATTTGGAATTTTTGAGCCAAGTTTTTTCCGATGTTCCTCATTCTATATTCATTCTGAAAAATTGCTTGGAAAGATAAGGTGATTGCTGTTTGTTTACATCAAAATATAAAAATAATTCAGAAAAATCAACAGGATTGTTATTCATGAGGGTGTACAATAAATGGCATCTTATGATAAAACAGGAGTTAAAGAAAATGAATTTGACACACCCTCAATTTGTTGTTTTAGCTTCTCTTGCGTATCTATCGCAAAATGGAAATGAAGTTACACAGGTTATGATTTCAAAACTCTCAGGGATAGATGTTATGACCGTATCTCAAATATTGAGTTTATTGGAAAAACATAACTTTGTGAAAAGAAAAGAACATTCAAGGGATACAAGAGCAAAAGCTGTTACTTTGAATAAAAAGGGAGAAGAAATATTACAAAAAGCTGTTCCGCTAATTGAGCAAATTGATGAATTTTTTTTTGGAAAGTTAGATAACGATGAAGAACAATTTAAACATTTTCTCGTTAGCCTAAATGAAGAATAAGAAATATTATTTATAATTTACGGAGATGTCAAAATTGCCATCTCCATTATTATATTTGAAACTCAAAAAATAAAACATAGATATAAAACAGAAAATTATTCAAGAGGATTTTTTACGCCAAAGTGTAGAAGTCCTCCTTTTTTATTCTCAAAAAGCAAAAACAGAGAGCAGAAAAAGGAGGATTACACAATGGATAAAAAGGATTACTACCTTTATGTCAAAGGAAAAGAGGTTAAGGTCAGTGAAGAAATCTATAAAACCTACTGGAAGATAACAGAGCATGAAAAATATCTTCAGAGAAAGGATTGGAAGTATGGCGTGATTCCATTTTCAACACTGGATAACGATGGACACTTTGTAGATAACATCATAGATGAAAGAGTAGACTTAGAAAAAATTGTAGATGTCAAAATGCAGATTGAAGAATTAAACAAGGCATTAGCTACACTCACAAAAAAAGAAAGAGAGCTGATAGAAGCCATTTTCTACAAAGAAGAAAGTCTAAGGTCGATTGGCAAAAAAGAAAAAGTAAGCTATCAAGCAATCGGAAAAAGGAGGGATAAGATTTTAGAAAAACTAAGAAAACTTTTAGAAGATAAATTCTAAAAAATGCTGAAAGGTTAAGTATCAAAGAAAGGTGCTTAGCCTTTCTTTGTTTGGAACACAACAATATTGAAATGGAGGAATGAAAAATGAAAGAGTTAGAAAATGTAATGAGCCAGTTGGAAAAAGAAACTAAGAAAAAAGAACAGGCGGAAAACAAAATTAAGCAACTAAGACAAAAGAAATCACAGCTAAAAAGAAAGGCGGACACGAAACGAAAAGTAGAAAAAGGAGGCGTGTTTGAGAAATTTGAAAAACAGATAACCGGAGTAGAAGAAAATACAGATAATGATTTAATCTATGCCTTTTTAGATTATGTACTTTCCGATAATCGAAATAGAGAAAAGCTAAAAGAACTTACAGAAATTCATTTAAGAGAAAAAGAAATCTCCTTAGAAGAAAATCCAAATCTTAAAGAGGAAAATGCAAATGATGATTTTGAAGAATTGACAGAGGAAGAATAAGAAAAACAGAAAATGTATTAGGAATTGAGATAGCGCAAAGTGAGAAACATTTTAACACTTTGCTTTTTTGTGGATTTGAAAAATCTACAAAAAACAAAGTTCACAGGGGTCTAAGGGGGAGTAGCCCCCTTGAACAAATAAAAATGCTTTAGCGTTTTTGTTTCCTTAGCGGAGCGTATAGCTTTCCGCAGGAACGCAAAGCACCGTAGTCAAACGGTGTATCTTTGCGCCCTTTGAAAAAGGAAGTAAAGATACCTTTCAACATCAGGATATTAAAATATGAAAATTAAATAATAGATAAAGATAAGCAGATGGAAAATTATTAAAGAAAATCTATCTGCTTTTCTTATGCCCGAAAATACAAAAATCATAAATCAAAAGGAGTGAAAGACAATGGAAATCAAAAGTTTGCATACCCATGTAGATATTGTTACAAGGTCAAAAGGAGCAAGCGTGATTGCAAAAGCTGCATATAATTCAAGAGATAAATTACAAGATGAATACTATGGAAAAACACATGACTATTCTAAAAAAACAGACCTTGTATTTTCGAAAATCTTTCTGCCGGAACATATCCCAAAAGAGTTTTCAAACAGAGAATACCTATGGAATAGTGTTGAAAAAATCGAAAAAAGTAAAAACTCACAACTTGCAAGAAATCTACTCTTTGAGCTGCCAAGAGAATTAAATGAAGAAGATAGAATAAAACTCATCAGTGAGTTTATAGAAGAAAACTTTACATCTAAAGGTATGATAGCGGACTGTAATATTCATAATCCTATGGCAAGCGATCATGAAGAACAACCACACGCACATATCTTACTTACCCTAAGAGAAATGGATAGTGAGGGAAAATGGAAACCGAAATGCAGAAAAGAATATATCCTTGATGAAAACGGAGAAAAGATAAAACTGAAAAGCGGAAACTATAAATCAAGAAAAGTAAACTTAAATGATTGGAACGAACCTGACAAAGCAAAAGAGTGGAGAGAAAACTTTTCAAAAAAAGCAAACGAATATTTAGCAAGGAACAACATAGCTAAAAGGATAGATCCACGCACCTTTGAAGAACAAGGCAGAGAAGAACTCCCGCAAATTCATTTAGGCACAAGCAGTTATCAGATGGAGAAAAAAGGCATACAGACAGAGAGAGGAAACCAAAACAGAAAAATCATTGCCTTGAATTTAGAATTTAGAAAATTAAAAGAGGAGCTATCCAAACTTACATCTTGGATAGGTTCGTTACTTGGAAGTCTGCAAGTAAAATATGATGAATACAAACAAGAGAAAAAAGAAGAATATGAGAACAAAGCGGAACTCTTTAATCTCTATGAGTACATCAGTATTTACTATGACTTACAGGGAGAAAAAGCAAGAAAGTTAAATCCCTATGCAAGCAACAAAAAGATAGGTGCAGACCTAAGACGATTTTCCAAAGCAAGGATATATCTGAAAGACAACAATCTTAAAACCATAGCCGACCTACAAGAAAAGATAAGCACGTTACAATCCCAAAATAAGAAGATTAGTCAAGACATCAAGGCGAAAACCACAAGGATAGAAAGCTTAAATAAATGCTTTATATATGCAGACATCATCAAGGATAACAAACAAGTCTTTGAGGAATGGAACAGTAAATCCCTATTCAAAGACAGCTTTTACAATTCCCATAAAGATGAGATAGATAAATATAAAAGAGCAAGGGCAATCCTTGAAAAGATAACAGGCTCATCGGCGATTAAGTCTAAAGATTGGAAAAAGGAAATTCAAAGTCTTGAAAGTGAAATATCGAAACTCAACAGACAATCACAATCAATCAAAGAAGAATACGAAAGTATCAACCATATCAAGTATGCAGTCAAGACAGTCAATGACGATTATGGAATAGACCTATCCATTGAGATTGATAAGGCAATCAAGAGAGGGGAAAAACCAAGTGTCATTGCACAGATTAAGAAATATCAGGAGCAACAAGAAGCCTATGAAAAACGAAAGGAAAAGACAAAGAACTATTACAAGAATGAGGAAAGATGAAGTCCCAAAATGGGATAACATCGTAAATAAGATAAGCAGACACACTGTTTCGGTGCATAAGAGGAACGAAAGGAGAGAAAAATGGCAGATAAAAGAATGTTTTCACTAAAGATAGTAGATAGCGATTTATTTTTAAATATGCCACTAAGTAGCCAATGCCTGTATTTCCATCTATCAATGCGAGCAGATGACGACGGCTTTGTAAATAACCCCAAGAAAATCATCAAAATTATCGGAGCGAATGAAGATGACCTGAAAATACTCATTGCTAAAGGCTTTGTGATTGTCTTTGAACAAGGAATTATCGTCATTACCCATTGGAAAATCAACAACTTTATCCGTAAAGACAGATATAAACCGACCCTTTATGAAAATGAGTTGCAGAGCCTATCCCAAACTAAAAACGGAATGTATATCAAAGAGGTTGGTTGTCATTTGGTTGACCGAAGGTTGACAAGTGGTCAACCCAGTATAGATAAGGGTAGATTAGATAAGGTTAGTATAGATAAGGGGAGAGTAGAACAGGATACCCCCTTTTCTTTTTATGGAGAATATAAAAATATCCGGTTAACCGAAGAAGAATACCGAAAGCTGAAAGAAAAGCTGCAAGGTCATACCGATATAATGATTGAAAAGCTGTCAAGATATATCAAGAGTACCGAAAAGACTTATCAAGACCACTATGTAACTATCCTTAATTGGTATGAGCAAGACAAGGATAAACTATCACAGAAAAAGACCGGTAAGATTCCGACTATTGAAGATTATGACAAGGGGGAACATTTATAGCTATCATACAAGGCGGTGTAAAGGCATTTTTAGAGCGTTAAGACTAAAAGAGGTATTAAAGCATGTCTATGGATAAAATCAGTCTTAAACCTCAATTTGAAGAAAATTAGCAGATGAAAAATATTGATAAATTTGGTATAATTAAATATTATTAGGAGTAAGGAGGTATGACCTTTGGAAAAGAAAGAGCTGTCTATCACAAGTGATAGTGAGTATAAAAAACTATTGTCAGAGTTAAAAGAGAAAGTAAGAAGTAGTCAACTTAAAGCTGCAATAAAGGTAAATTATGAGCTGTTAGATTTGTATTGGACTTTGGGAGAATACATTGTAAAAAATCAAGAACAACATTCATGGGGAGATGCCTTTATAAAATTGTTAGCTAAAGATTTGCAAAAAGAGTTTCCTGATATGAAAGGTTTTTCCGAAACAAATATTAAGTATATCAGAAGGTGGTATTTATTCTATATGAAAGGGCTACAAAGTGTAGCCGAAATAGAAAATAACGACAGCAAATCAAAAGGGCTACAGGCTGTAGCCCAATTTGATGAAAGAGTGATTAACCATATTAAACAGATACCTTGGGGACATAATCAAAGAATAATAAATAAGTGCAAGACCATTGATGAAGCCATCTATTATGTTAATAAAACCATTGAGAACGGTTGGAGCAGGAATGTACTTGAACATCAAATAGAAAGCGGATTATATGGCAGAGAAGGAAAATCTATAACAAACTTTGAAAAAAGGTTACCCGCTTTGCAATCAGATCTTGCAAGACAGACATTAAAAGATCCATATCATTTTGACTTTCTTACCATTCGTGAAGGATACGATGAGAGAGAACTTCAAAAAGAACTGGTTGACAAGATTTCTGATTTTTTGCTTGAACTGGGCGAAGGATTTGCTTATATCGGCAAAGAATACCACTTAAATATAAATGGCGATGATTTTTATATTGATTTGCTGTTTTACAATTTGAAACTCCATTCTTACATTGTTATAGAATTGAAAGCGGAGAAGTTTAAGCCGGAACATTTAGGGCAGCTTAATTTCTATGTAACAGCAGTGAATAGAGAGCTAAAAACCGATAGAGATAATCCTACGATTGGACTTCTTATTTGTAAAGATAAAAACGATGTCGTTTGTGAATATTCATTAGAACAAATATCACAACCTATAGGTATAAGCAAATACGAGATTACTAAGTTACTTGAAGCAGAATATAAGAGCAGTTTGCCAAGTATCGAAGAAATAGAAAAAAAGATCAAAGAAATAGATACGGATAATTAAAAATAGAAAAGAAATGAATAGATATTGGCTAATGACGATTGGAGAAAATTACGAATCGTCATTTTTTATTGTAATGAAAGGAGAGTATATGCAAGAAAAACGAAATGAACAAACTACGGGAACAAAGACGATAAAGAAGATTGGGAAAGTAACCTATGAGGTTGTTGTCCATTTCAATGAAAATGCAACTGAAACAATGCAAGATAAACTTACAAGAATAATGCTGAGGGAGCTTAGGAGAAAATCGGACGAAAAAAAAGATGATTTTGATTAAAAAGTCCTTGACAAGTAGCAACAGGTATCAGTATATGATATTTAGGAGGTGGATATTAAAGTTCACTTGTATATTTTTTTACATAGAATTGATAAAATTTTGTTTTAATTTTTTTTGCATATGAGGAGGCAGATATGAAAAGGCGATTTTTAAGTATTATATTATCTTTGTGTATGATATTCTCAATGTTTTCATATACAACTTTTGCAATATCTAATAATTTAAATGATTTAGGTAGCAAGTATTTAGTAAAATCTGAATCGGAAGAAACAGACATCTGGACAGAAAGTCTCACTGAAGGCTCTTTTACAAGTTCTAATAAAATTTTTTTTAGAAGTTCGAAAGATAAAAATGATCCATATACATATAATGAAGAAATAAAAAAAGCTGTTAGAAATATTTTTCTCA
>FUZS01000010.1:0-34085 GCA_900167215.1 [Eubacterium] yurii | reverse complement strand
TTCTAATAAAATTTTTTTTAGAAGTTCGAAAGATAAAAATGATCCATATACATATAATGAAGAAATAAAAAAAGCTGTTAGAAATATTTTTCTCAATGGCCGGGACTTAGGTAATTACGACTGGTTGACTCTTGAAACCATATGGCAAGGTAGTGACAGCATAGCTCAAGGGCACTATCCAGAGATATGTTTAGCTTGGTTAAAATCAGAGGATCCTAAATATAGTACTCAACCTACACCTATAGACCTTATGAACAATGGGAAAACAAGAAAAGTTAGAATAAACTGTCCTGTAGATGTGAAAATTTATGAGAATAATGAATTAATAGGAAAAATAATTAACGATAAAAAGGTTCTTGTAACAAGTTATGATGCTTTTGGTCTTAATGGAGATGGAGAAAAGCAGGCGTATATACCGCCAAGTGAATCATATACAATAAAAATAACAGCTAGAGATAAAGGTACTGTAAGTTATGGTATAGTTGAAGAACATCCTTTTAGAAGTGATTCGAGAATATTGAACTTTGACAATATACCAGTAGAAAAAGGAGCAGTATTAAAGGCATATCTGCCGAAATTTTCTAAAGAAGATTTGACTAATGACGACGGACTACCTTCATCAACACATTATACACTTTTTAATGAAACAAAAAATAAGGAGATACTCCCTACAAGTGAATATCTTATGGACGATGCCAAAAACTATCGAACAATGATAGATGTAGAGACTGAAGACATTAGAAAAGGAAATGCTGTTGGCAGTGGAGAAAGAATAACAAATGCTCCTGCTAAGGTATATGCTATACCTGCAAAAGGATATAGGCTTGAAGGCTGGTATGAAAACGGAGTCAAAGTATCTGAAAAATATGAATATAAGACAAAGGCTGATAAATATAGAAAATTGACAGCAAAATTCATAACTTTTGAAGAATATAAGAAGAAAGTAGAACAAGAAAAAAAAGAAGTTAAAAAAGCATCTCCTGAAGATTTTTTTAATCGTGGAAATATGAGGATAGCAAGGGTAAACTGTCCTGTAGATGTGGAAATTTATGAAGGTAATGAGTTAATAGGAAAAATAATTAATGATAAAAAAGTTCTTGTAACAAGTTATGATGTTTTTGGACTTAATGAAGACGGAGAAAAACAAGCATATATACCTACAGACGGTTCATATACCATAAAAATAACAGCTACAGATAAAGGTACTGTAAGTTATGGTATAGTTGAAGAACACCCTTATAAAGGTACTGCAAAGATATTAAACTTTGACAATATACCTGTAGAAAAAGGAACGGTATTAAAGGCATATTTTCCAAAATTTTCTAAAGAAGATTTGACTAATGATGATGGACTACCTTCGTCAACACATTATACACTTTTTAATGAAACAGAAAATAAGGAGATACTCCCTACAAGTGAATATCTTATGGATGATGCTAAAAACTATCGAACAATGATAGATGTAGAGACAGAAGATATTAGAAAAGGAAATGCCGTTGGAGAAGGAGAAAGAATAACAAATGCTCCTGCCAAGGTATATGCTGTACCTGCAAAAGGATATAGACTTGAAGGCTGGTATGAAAACGGAGTCAAAGTATCTGAAGATTATGAATATAAGACAAAGGCTGATAAATATAGAAAATTGACAGCAAAATTTATAACTTTTGAAGAATATAAGAAGAAAGTGGAACAAGAAAAAAAGACAAAAACTCATCATCTACAGGCGGTGGAAATAGTCAAAACAAAGATAGTGATAAATCAAAAGATACCAAGCCACAAAAAAATACAGATGATAAATCAGATACAAATGCAAAAAAATCAAGATATACAGATATAGATAATCACTGGGCTAAAAAATATGTCACATATCTTGAAGATAAGGATATACTAACAGCATTTAAGGACGATGTATTTAATCCTAACAAATATATTACAAGAGCTGAACTTCTTACTATGCTTGTAAAGATGAAAAATCTCAAGACTATAAATTACAAGGGAAGTTTCAAAGATGTCAGCAAAGATTATCCTTATGCAGATATAATACAAACAGCGTATGAAAATAAGATTATAAAAGGATATGGAGATGGAACATTTAGACCTGATAATGAAATAAGCAGGGCTGAGATGTCTGTAATGCTCACATCATTAGCAAAGGGCGAAGATATTTCAGATGATGAGATAGATACTCTACTCTCAATATTTAAAGATAAGAGTAAAATACCTCAGTGGTCAAAAAAATATATGGCTTGGTCGGTAAAAAACAAACTTATCGAAGGATATGATGGAAATGTAAATGCCAAGAAAAACATATCAAGAGCTGAGATTTGCACTATACTATATAAGATAATGACAGGAGATATGATAAAATAGTATAGTATTTTAAATGCTGACATTACTCGTATATATAAAATTTCTTCAAGAAGATAAGGTTTTAATATGACCTTATCTTTTTTTATTTATACTAAAAATCAATTAAATAGTCCTAAGGAATATATTAAGGATGCGTCGTTAAAAACTAAAAAAACATTTCAATAAGTTTAAATATATGACATTATAAACAGGGAGTAGTATTAGTGAACATTAAAAACATGTAGCCTTTTACAAACTAACTAAGGATATATAAAATCAGCTATATTAAGAGGACTTTTATCTCCATAATTTTTTAAAAGAAACAGAGTTGATATTACTTAATACTTTTCAAAGATGACAGTGATGTTAAGTGGAATTGAGTTTTTACTTTATAGGAATTTCAAATATATAGCATAAAAATAATTAAGACTGTAAAAAATATCAAAAATATGATAAAATCTAAGAAAATTTAATTTTCGAGGTATATTATTATGTCAAAAAATATAGTCTTAGGAGTAACAGGCGGTATAGCGGCATACAAGGCATGTGATATAGTGTCAAAATTGGTCAAAAAAGACATCAATGTAGATGTGATAATGACGAAAAATGCGACTAATTTTGTACATCCGCTCACATTCCAAACACTAAGCTCCAATGTTGTGAACGTGGATATGTTCTCAGATATTAAGTATTGGGAGGTAAATCATATCTCCCTTGCCAAAAAAGCCGACATACTTCTCATCGCTCCGGCAACGGCAAATATAATAGCCAAAATTACGCACGGAATAGCTGACGATATGCTTTCTACTGTAGCGCTTGCTACCAAAGCCAAGATGATAATAGCTCCTGCTATGAATACAAATATGTACGATAATCCTGCGACAAAGGAAAACATAGCTATACTCAAATCAAGGGGAGTGATATTTATCGAGCCTGATACAGGTCTTTTGGCGTGTAAGGATGTAGGCAGGGGCAAATTGGCAAGTGTGGACGATATTTTGAAAGTGGTGGATTATGAACTTCACAAAAGTGACGAGTTGAAGGGCAAAAAAATCCTAATTACAGCCGGTGCAACGATAGAAGATATAGATCCTGTAAGATATATCACCAACAAATCAAGCGGGAAGATGGGCTATGCTATAGCTAAGACAGCAGCTCAGATGGGAGCGGAGGTCACTCTTATATCAGGTAGTACACATCTTGAAGTACCGTATAATCTTTCCAATTATGTATGTGTGAGGAGTGCTCAGGATATGTATGAAGAGGTGCAAAAGTATTGGAAAACTTCGGATGTTGTAATAAAGGCGGCTGCGGTAGCAGATTATACACCAAGGGAAAAATTTGACAATAAGATGAAAAAACATGACGGAGACTTGTCAATCCCGCTCAAAAGGACTATAGACATACTCAAGAGCATGGGAGAGGAGAAAACTTCTCAGATACTTGTAGGCTTTGCAGCGGAAACTCAAAATTTGGAAGAGTATGCAAAGAACAAAATAATAAAGAAGAACTTGGATATGATAGTGGCAAATGACGTAAGTATGTCAGGAGCCGGATTTGGCACGGATACCAATATAGTACAGATATTTTTCAAAGATTTTTCCTCTGTAAAGATAGACAAGCTATCCAAAGAAGAGCTTGCAAGGACTATACTTAGACTGATAAAAGAAAAGATAATGGACAAGAGATAAGTTGGAAAGAATGTAAAATGCCAAAGAAAAATATAGATTTAATCTGCGTTGGGCAATTAAAGTCCAAGATTTTTTCAGATTTGGAAAAGCAGATATTAAAAAAGATACGACCACAATACAAGCTTAATATAATAGAGATAAAGGATGAAAAAAATATAAATATCGACAGAGAAAAAGAAGTGGAAAAGATAAAGAGACTTGAGGGGGAAAAAATCCTCTCAAAGATTAAAAAATCAAGCTATGTAATCACTCTTGAAATCGGAGGAAAACAGGTGAAAAATCTATCTTTCCAAGACTTGGTAGACAATATCGAAAAAGACGACATTACTATAATAATAGGTGGCTCTGTAGGTCTTTATCACAAGGTAAGTGAAAAGGCAGACAAAAAGATATCCATATCAAAGCTTACATTTCCGCACCAATTAGTCAGGTTACTGATATTGGAGCAGTTTTCTCTGTAAAATATATTGTGGCTAAAATAGTAAAACAATTTTTTATATAAAGTATATAATAAGTTTAATACGTGGCAATTAAATAGCCGTAAACTTAGTATGAAGATAATGTTTAAAAATGATATTTATATTTTAAAAAATCAAGCTATAGCACTATAAAATATTCAAAAAATCAACAGGAGCAATTATGCAAAGTATAGATGAAGCAAGAGTTAAAATTGAAGAGTTGAAAGCTGAAATTGAAAAGAACAATAAGCTCTACTATGAGGATGACAATCCAATAATTTCAGACTATGACTACGATATGATGATGAGGCAGCTTATAAGTCTTGAAGATAAATACCCTGAGCTTAAGACCCCCGATTCTCCAAGCAACAGAGTGGGAGGGAAGGCTCTTAGCAAGTTTGAGCCGATAAGACATGACAGGGTGATGATGTCGCTTAGCAATGCCTTTACAGCGGGAGAACTCAGAGATTTTGACAGCAAAATCAAAGAATTTACAAAAAATCCGAAGTATGTGGTGGAGTTTAAGATAGACGGACTTACTCTCGTGCTGAAATATGAAAAGGGTATATTGATATCGGCAGGTACAAGGGGAGACGGTGTAACAGGGGAAAATGTGACACAAAATGCCAAAACCATAAAGTCAATTCCGCTTAAACTCAAGGAAGAAGTGGATCTTGAGGTGCGAGGTGAAGCATTCATACCCAAGGAAGTATTTTATGCCATTAATGAAATGCAAATTGAAAATGAAGAAAAGACCTTTGCGAATCCGAGAAACATGGCTGCCGGCTCACTTAGACAACTTGATCCCAAGATTACGGCAAGCAGAAAGTTGGACATATTCATCTTTTCGGTGGAAAATGACATTGAAGGCAAAAACTCACACTTTGAACTGCTTGACTATGTCAAAGACCTGGGAATGAAGATATCTCCTGAGAAAAAACTATGCAATGACATTGAGGAAGTCATAGCTGAGATAGAAAAATGGACTGATAAGAGATTTGACCTGCCTTTTGAAATAGACGGTATGGTGGTAAAACTGGATGACATAGCACTAAGAGACGAGATAGGCTCGACTTCCAAAGCTCCCAAGTGGGCAATAGCCTATAAGTTCCCGCCTGAAAAGGTGAGGACCAAGGTAGAGGATATAATAGTACAAGTCGGTAGAACAGGTGTGCTTACTCCTACAGCCATACTTGATACGGTTAAAATATCAGGTAGTATGGTATCAAGGGCAACATTGCACAACGAAGACTATATCAAGGAAAAGGATATAAAAATTGGAGACTATGTCTACATCCAAAAGGCAGGAGAGATAATACCTGAGGTCTATGAGGTTGACAAAAATGCAAGGACGGGAGAAGAAAAAGACTTTGAAATGCCACATAACTGTCCTGTATGCGGAGAAAAGACGGTGAGATTTGAAAACGAGGCTTCGTGGAAATGTACCAATATCTCTTGCAAAGCTCAGCTACAAAGGAAGATTATACATTTCGTATCAAAGGGTGCAATGGATATAGACGGATTTGGTGAAAAGATAGTCATCCAACTTTTTGAAGAAGGCTTGATAAAAGATATCTCCGACATCTATACTCTAAAGGCGGATGTGCTGAAAAATCTTGAAAGGATGGGAGAAAAATCTGCCAATAATCTTATAAATGCCATAGAAAATTCAAAAAATGTCAGTCTTGACAAGTTTATATTTGCGCTTGGAATAAGATTTATCGGGGCAAATGCCGGAAAAGTCCTTGCCAAAAATTTTGACAATATAGGACAATTGATGGACTCTTCAGTGGATAGACTGACTTCTATAGATGAGATAGGCGAGAAGATGGCTATGTCCATAGTGGAGTTTTTCGAGATACAAAGCAATAGGGATCTTGTGGAAAAACTCTTGGCTCTTGGAGTCAATCCTATATCAAAATCAAATTCCTCAAAAAAAAGTATCTTCTTAAATCTCAAAGTCGTGGCAACAGGAACGCTTGAAAAATTCAAGAGGGATGACATCCAAAAGATAGTGGAAGAAAATGGAGGAAAGCTATCCTCATCAGTAAGCAAGAAGACAAATTTTGTAGTTGCCGGAGAGGCTGCAGGATCCAAGCTTGACAAGGCAAATCAATTAGGAGTAAAGGTCATAAGCGAGGATGATTTTGAAAAGCTACTTGCCCTTGATGATACTGAGCAAGTTCTTAAATATATTGAAAATATATAGCATAGTTATATTTTTTATTCATGGATTTAAATAATGGATGTGATATCAATGTTTAAAAGGTTGAATATTTACTACAAAGAGATGTTTCCTCTAATTCCGAGGATAATGCTCGGAGTGATAATTTTTGGAGAGATATACTTCATCATCTTGCTCAATTACGGCATTACCGACTTTAATTTGGGGATACAGGAGATAGTTGGAGCTTATACAGTCTTTTCCTTTTATATGTATCTAAGGATTGCAGATGATTTCAAGGATTATGAGACTGACCTTGTGCTTTTTTCGAGCAGACCTCTGCCCAGTGGTAGGGTGCATAAAAAAGATTTGTTTATAGCCTGCGCTTTTTTCCAAATCATAGCCATAGTCTTAAATCTTATCTTTATGAATAATACCATATTTTTCCTAATTTTATACGGATACGGATTTTTGATGAGTCAGTGGTTTTTCCAAAAACACAAGATACAGCCGAATTTGATGTTGGCAGTAGTTACTCACAATCCTGTACAGATGATAATCAATCTGTATATAGCCTCTTTTACCTGCATTAAATACAATCTATATCCATTTAGCTATGTTACCTTCTTCATATTGTGGACACTTTACTTTCCGTCTTTGATATGGGAGGTGAGCAGGAAGATAAGAGCTCCTAAGGACGAAAACGACTATGTGACTTATTCCAAGTTATTTGGCTACAAAAAGGCGACAAAATTTGTCATGATACTGACTTTGGTAGACATAATTACAAATGTGATACTTGTATGGCAGTTGAACAAACTGACAGTCTTAGCCTTTGCCGTCATTGTGGCATGGATGACATATAAATTTGTCAGCTTTATCAAAGATCCGACACAATATAAGATAGTATCTAAGGTCGAGCAATATACCTATGTCCAAGAGTCTTTGATGTTGCTTACAGTCGCCATATATCTCATCGGAGGAAAGATATAATGAAGATGAAAAACCTGAAAATTATGAGAAAAGCCGGTATTAAAGTACCGGATTTTTTCGTCATAAGTTGGGAAGATTCTGTAAAAAATCAGATTAAAGATGAAATTGTCGAAAGCGACAGCCAAAAACTGAGGCAAAATCTCAAAGAGAATATAGTCATTAGCAACTTGCCACTTAAAGATGATATGAGATATGCGGTGCGTTCTTCGTGCAATGTGGAGGATAGCAAGACTAACAGCTTTGCCGGGATGTTCGATACTTTTTTAAATGTGAATGCTAAAGAAGTGGAAAAATATGCCATATCATGTATGCTATCGCTTTACAATGACAAAGTCATAGAATATTGCAGGAGTAGAAATATAGACATTAAAAGCATGTACATGGATGTAATAGTACAGGAAATGGTGGATGCAGAGCTTTCCGGAGTGATATTTACTTCCAATCCGCAAGGTATACTAAACGAAATGACTATTACTGTAGGCGAGGGACTTGGTGAAGGCATAGTATCAGATAAGGTAGATACGGTGACATATTATTACAATGTCTCTGACAAGAAATACTATCTTGACGGCGAAAAAGACATACTGTCCTTGGAAATGCTTGAAAAAATTGTAAATACAGCTGAAAAAATCAAAGATATCCTTAACTTGGACTATGCTGATATTGAGTTTTCTATAGTAGGCGATGAACTCTTTATCTTACAGGCAAGACGCATAACATCCATTGACGATGAAGACGCCGTAATTTACGATAATTCCAATATAGTAGAGAGCTATCCCGATATCAGTCTGCCCCTGTCCATATCATTTGCCAAGGCGGTATATAGTGGAGTATTTACAGGACTTGCAAAGAGAATAATAAGAAATGAAAAAATATTAGCTAAGAACAAAGATACTTTTGAAAATATGGTCGGCGATATAAACGGAGCTATGTACTATAAGATTGACAACTGGTATAAGATGTTGCAGATACTCCCTTTTAGCAAAAAACTGATTGGCATATGGCAGGAGATGTTGGGTGTAAAAAATAAAAATTACAGCTATGGAAGACTGGATATGCCGATATTTTACAAGCTGAAAAGCGTGATTAATTTTTGCACGGAGCTTTGTACAGTTCGAAAAAATATGGACAAACTCAATGAAGAATATAAGAGGGTAAATTCATATTTCAAAGAAAAATTTTCAAAAGAGCTTGACAATAAGCAGTTAAAAGAGCTATATGGCACTATTTCTCAAAGCCTGCTCAAAGTATGGGACATTACCTTAATCAATGATATGTACGCATTTTTATTTACTCACTTTGCCAAAAAAAGAGGCAATAATGAGAAAATAGCCGGTATAAAAGACATTCACTCCATGAAACCTGCAAGGGAAATGATAAAACTTGCAATGAGCTATGCAAAACAAGGCGATAGTCAAGCTTATAAAGAGCAAAAATCAGCTTATATTGAAAAATACGGCGACAGAGTCTTGGAGGAGCTGAAACTTGAAACGAGGACTTTCAGGACAAATCCGGAGCTACTTGAGCTTCAGATAAAAAAATACGTAGAAGATGAGCAAAAACTCATGAATATGTATCAAAATACTACTGAAGAAAATGAAAAGGATGAAAGAGAAGATTTCTTCACCAAGAGAGCCTTAATAGGCATAAAAAACAGGGAAATATCAAGGCTAAACAGAACAGGCATATTTGGAATGGTCAGGGCTATATTTGATGCTATAGCTGAAAATTACGAAAGTCAAGGCTTGATTGAAAAAGCAGGAGACATTTACCATCTTTCAATAGAGGAAATATTTGACAATATTGAAAAAATGGAAAGCAAGGCTGAAATTATAAGTAAGAGAAAAGAGCTCTACCAAAGCTATAAGATTCTGCCTACTTACAACAGGATAATAGCTACAAAAGACGGAATAAGAAGCTTGAGAGGGATGGCTAAGCTAAGGCAAAAATCTATAGCTGAAGAAAGCTACCTGACAGGCGTGCCTTGTTCATCAGGTTATGTGAGGGCAGAGGCAGTAGTCATAGAAAATATGGAAGATGCCATTGATGTCAAAGATAAGATAATAATTGCCAAGATGACTGATCCGGGATGGGTGTTTTTGCTGATAAGTGCCAAGGGTATAATCACTGAAAAAGGCTCACTTCTCTCACATACTGCTATAATATCAAGGGAGCTTAAACTACCGTCCATAGTTGCAGTAAACAATGTTACTAAGCTTATAAAAACAGGGGATATTGTAGAAATGGACGCAAGCAGCGGAGAGATATGGATTGAGAAAAAGCAATAAAAAAAGCAGTGAAAAAAGCTATAATACAAAAGGACAGGTTGATTTGAAACTGTCCTTTTGTACTTTTTATATTATATTAATAGAACTATGGTATCTTTATACTAAAATTCTTCACAGTAAAGGATAATATATCTTACCAGAGATTTATTAGTTTTTTATAGTAAATTAGATACAAGTAAATTTGACGGTGATGCTATTATTTCAGAATTTACAAGTAAACTTTTGTCTATTGCTATGTTTTGTCCAGCTTTTATTCCGGATTCAACTGAAGATAAATCACCGGTAAATACAAACAGTGCCTTTCCACCGAGCCCATTTCCTAATCTCAGTTCTATAGGTTCTACATTTGCTGCCTTTAGTACGGCATCTGCTACTATAATCATAGTAGCTATTGAAAAAGATTCTATTATACCTACTGCACCTATTTTATCAGGCATAGTTGTTCCTGTTATAGCCGGAAAAACATCCTGATGTACATTAGGTATGACTATTGAATCTACCAAGTATTCATCTGCAGTTTGTTCGCCCATTTTAACAGAATCTTCAACTGCTGAAACATCTCCATGAACTATAGCAATATATTTTCCGGGGCAAGTCGGTGAACATGTTACAATATCTACTTCAGAAACTTTTACCATTTTATCAGCAGAAAATATACCTCTAGCCATACTATTAAACTCTACCATTCCTATAGCTTTTGGCAAATTAATCCCTCCTTATAGTAATATAGTTATCATTTACATCTATAACAACGCCATTTATACTTGAATGTATATTAGCGCCGAGCGAATTTTCTTGAATAATACCTATTAATTGTCCCTTGACTACATTATCACCTACAGATACTATAGGCTTTGCTGGCGTGCCAACGTGTTGTCTGGTAGCTATCTTTACCTGAGATATGTCTATATCCTTATCTAATAATGGTGCAGGTCTGTCATATTTATACAGTCCAAGCCTTGCTATCAAACGCTTTGTAGGGACTAATCTAAAATCTCTGTTATTTCTGACTTCAAAAACCTCTTTCGAAGCACTATATTTTATTCCTTCATTTAAAAGCTTAGCCCTGAAATAGTTATTAGCGTGCATAGGTTTTATGCCTATAGGGCAGGAGAATAACTCACATAGATTACATTGAACACATAGCTGTGCCGTTTGTTGACCTGTTAAATCATCTATATTATAAGCTTGAGTTCTTACCATCTTATGCGGTTGGAGATTATGACCAAGTAGATACCTTGGACATAGGTCTGTACACATTCTGCATTGTTCACAAGAGCCTCTATTTAACTTTTTAGCCTGAGCTTGATCTACGCCTTTATTTTTTATAAGACTATGTTCCTTTTTGAGTAATATGTATCCCTTACTTTTTTTAGTAACAGATGACTCTAAATTAGACAATAACGGTCCCATCATCGGACCACCGTCTATTATACCATAATCTTCTATATTGCTTATATTGGCAAGTTCAAATAACTTCCTGAGTGGTGTACCTACAGGTACTTTTAGTGTGCAGGGATTATCAATATCTCCGGCTATAGTAACATAAGAATCAGTAACAGCTACATCATTCATAGAATTATATATATTGAGACAAGTTTCAGAATTTACCACTACACAGCCAACGTTTAGAGGTATCCCCATCTCCGGTACGACTCTTCCGGTAAGCTCATAGACCAGTACCTGCTCATCACCGGCAGGATATACATCCTTAAGTTCATTTACACTGATATAATCATCTAGGTTTAGCTCAGATATTCTTTGTCTTAATTTTTGTATGACCTGCTTATGTTTATATTTTATACCTATTATGGCTTTTTTAGCCTCTACTAATCTCCCGGCCATCTCAAAACCATGTATTATATCATCGCAATATACGTCCATAATCTGTTGGTCGACTCTTAGCAGTGGTTCACATTCTGCTGCATTCATCAGGATATAATCTGCTTTTGATGCTAATTTTACATGAGTAGGAAATCCTGCTCCACCAGCACCGACGACTCCTGCTGATTTTATTTTATCTAAAAGACTCACAGTAAAATTCCTCCTAAAATATTTTGTTTAATCACATATATATTTTCCTTCGTTTAATTCTTTTTTTATTTGCATTATCGCTGCTTCCACTGAGGATGTGTCACCTAAGATGGCTAAGACCAACATATGTTGCGGACAGTTTCCCTTTATATCTTCAACAGTAACTCCTGCAGCTTTTTCTGCTATATCAGAAGCTACCAGCATATCTATTACCTTTCCTTGAAGTAGGCCTATGGCACCTATGTTTTCTGTCATTATTGCCGCTGAAGAGCCTTTTCTTCTTAAAATTATATCAAGTGTAGCTTTTGATGGGGATTTTATTATTCTTATATCCATTTTTCACCTCTCACATTTCCTCTTGCCTACAACTTAAAGCTATACCTAAAGGAGTAACAAACATAGGGTTTTTAGGTTTTCTGGTCTTTATTCCGGTTCTTTTTTCGATTACACTTTCTATGTCGGTAAAAAGACAGGTACCGCCAACTATTGAGATTTCATCAATATCATATCCTTTTATATTTCTACTTATTATACTGGATACCTTTTCTATTACAGGTGTAACTACACCAAAAAGCTCTCTATGATTTTTCACATCTCTTTTAAAAAGTTCCGCTTCATTATAGGATTTGCCATAGGCACCTGCTATCACCAAAGAAAAATGAGTACCGCCTGTTGGCTCGTCTGCAATATAAACTACTTTTCCGTCTTTTAATACTGATATTCCGGTAGTTCCACCACCTATATCTACTACTACTCCGTTTTTTATTTTTAGTACCTTATTAGCTGCAGTAGGTTCATCCATCAGGTTTGATATTTCAAATCCTGCGCCATGAATGACATTTTTTATAGCACCGCAGTCCAGTGCATCTGTACCCGGTGGTATGGCAGCAGCAGCATATACAAGCTCAACACCCAATTTTTCTTCTATGTCTTTTTTTAGCTCTCTTACTATTCTTATAGCGCCTAAATAATCTACTACCATTCCGTCTTTAACTACATTAGAATATCTATAAGCACCTGCTACAGGCTCGAAATTTTCATCAAGAACGGCTATTACAATACAGGCTGTACCTAAATCCACACCTGTATAATAGATTTTGGAATCATTTTTTATCGGTTTTTCAATTACTTTTTCAAATTTTTCAATAAGCTCGTCACAATAAGCATAATTTATAATTTCTGACATTTTTTGCTCCCACAAACTACACAAATGAGTCTTGAAAGTGTATTTATGATACGATTTAAACTTTCTTTCATCGTTTTTAGAATATCTTTTTCAAACTCATAATCATCTATTTCATCATAAAAATTTCTATATAAAACTCTAAGTCTATGTAAATGCAATATATCATTAGAATTTTCCGCTTGCATATGAAGTTCATTTATTTCAAAACAATCATTAATATAGCTTGAAAACGCCTCTTCAGATATACCTGAACATTTTTTGTACTCAACGAATTCTACCATTTCACTACTTTGGACATATTTTTTTATTTCTAAGATTTGAAGGCTTATCTTTGAAATATCTTGGATTATACTTATATCTTTTTCTATTAGAGAGGAGCCGGAAAGTAGAGTTTCCAAGTGGAGTAATCTAATATTTCCAATAAATTTTTTATTGATATTACCATATTTAGACCTATCTACTTGTTTATCATCCTTAGATGTCTTATTTGTGGTATTTTTTTTATCGCTGTAAATATCATCATACAAATTAACTCTATTGTCTAATAAAAACTGCCTTGCTCCCGGGGTAAGTTTAGTTTCAGGCGGTAGTTTAAAATCTGAAAAAGATTTATTTTTTAACTGTTCTCTTAGGTCTGCTTCAGTAATAAAAATCATTTTTTACCCCCTTTCGTTTATTTTCAAATACTCTTTTAATTCTTCTATTCCTTCGTTTGTATGAGTATTTATTCTAAAATAAGGTTTTTTTACCCCTATCTTTTCAAAAATACTACATATATTGCTGTCATCAGAGTCAATAGTCCATTTATTTATAACTCCTATAACCGGCTTAGTAAAAGCACTGGTAAAATTTGGAGAATATATATCTGCATTATTATTAAAATCAAAGAGGATTATAATTACATAGGCATCTTGAGAAAGAGCTATGAGATGCTTATACATCCAAGTATTTTCAATATATGAACTTGGAATATCTATGGTGTTTTTTCCATATATTACATCTTGAGATTTTTTTGGTGACTCTATTTTATCATTTAATATATTGACTAAGGAAGTCTTGCCGGTGCCTCTTGCACCGATTATCATTATTCTTTTTTTTCTCATGTCTTTGTTATTCCCACTACGTCAAAATTAAGTAAGGTAGATAATTTTTCCAATACCGCTTCAAGTGCTGTTTCAACACTATGGACATCGCCACTTATAAGCACAGAGCCTGTAAATCTGTCTAAAAAACCTATTTCGACATTTGCAGTCTTTGTAGCTATATCAGCAGCTATTATGGAAGTTTCATAAGGGCTCAGTGTAAGTATTCCTATTGCCCCCTTTTCTTCTATACCTAATCTTTCATATAATTCGCTGACCGGAGATGCTATAACATGAGCTAATGTTACTTGTTTTCCGGGTACAGATTCCTGTATGATTCTTTGTATCCCGCTTTCTTGTAGTATGTTCATATAATTCACCCTTGTTATGCTACAATATATAGTAATTAAAATATAAACTTTAAAAACGCTGTTACAGCTTCATTTGCTATTTCTATATCTTGTTCTAAAGTTCCACCACTTATACCTATGGCGCCTATAATCTCGTCGTTTACAAGTATAGGCACACCACCACCTAAGAAACAATATGATGTATTTTCTGCTTCAAATTGATTTAAAGATTTTAAAACACTCTGTGATAAAGTATTGGTATCAGTTCTAAAGGCTATTGAAGTCTTAGCCTTTGCAGGTGATAGACTGCTACTTGCAATTAGAGCCTTGTCCATTTTACAAAAAAGCAATACATTGGCGTGTTTATCCACTACAGTTATAACTACAGGCAGATTCATTGAGATAGCCTTACCTTTTGCATATTTTGCAATAAGTTCGGCATTGGCAAGGTTTAGGTTATCAATGTTTCTGACACAATTACAACTGAAAGCTTTCTTTTCAGATGAATTTTCGTAATTGTTTAGATTTCTCATATATTCATATACTAAATTTACCTTATTACTTATATTAACTAAGAAGTATTTTGCTATAAGCTCTAAGGTGTTGTAAGAATAAGTGGAAAGTTCTCCACGCATATAAGTCTCTACCGAAGTGCTATTTATTGTATCGCTTGATGAATATAATTTCCTATTTTTATTATCAAGTTCAGGGTATTTTTCTACTATTTCAGTTTCCCAAGACATATACATAAGCAGTATAGTATCTATCAGTTTTTCTTTTTTTTCATCAATCTTCGGAACCATATCCTTTATACTGTCATAATTAGCCTTATCAGTGTATTTCATCATATAAGCGTACTTATATGTTATGAGATTTTGATTTTTACTGATGGCTGAGTTTATATCTGATAAGTAGGAATTTAGTATATCAATGTCGTACATATTCCAGTAGGCTGTTCTTGATGCAATAAAGTTTCCCTTTTGATCTTGGCATACTGCTCTTTGACTTATATTTTTAGTATTAGTAAATTGAAACCATTCTTCATTTACTATTTTTTGAATTATTTCATTTTTTTGCATAAAATTCTCCTATATTATCCAATTATCTTCATTTCGTAGATTAATATCCGATATTTTTTGAGTTATCTCATATGCTTGATAAGTTAAAAAATCTATTTTACTCTTTGTTATATTTCTTGAATTCAATTCTTGTACAAGCCTTATACACATATCGTTTATTATTTCTTCTCTTTCTATATCATCATAATCAAACAATAAATTAAGTGATTGCATAGTATAATCACCAAGGATGTCCAAGTTTTCTAAATTTCTAAATGACCATTTATAAAAAGGAGTATATTTTTTATTTAAAATATGCACTACTCTTATATAATGCTTTACAAATTCATTTAAGGCAAAATTCATAGCAACTATGTCTTTTCTTTTTAATAGTCTTGGATAGTTATATTGTCCGCTTTGTGAGATATTATTAAGGTGATATGCCAGTTTTTTATATATAAAATCTTGGGGATAATAATTAAGTATTCTGTTTCTTATAGTGGTGAATTTTCCAAGATTATCTATAAAAACTTTCCCGTTTGTAGCGCTACATAGGTATTCTTCGGGTATATTCCTATAATCTTCAATTGTAACAGGACCATAAGGGAAGGAAGTGTAGAAACTATAAAAATCTGTAATTTTTTGTATAGTTACTTCTTCACTGATATGCTTATGTATCAGGTCTGATATTTGTGAAAAGTATAATTCAAAGTCTGAATCATCCAATAATAGTAAACATCTTGTTTGATTGTCATGATCTGATGATATTTCATCATCAAAACCCAGACATTCAGAACCTCTGCCCGCAAGTGCAATACATATTCTATCCCTTATATAGGGCATTTCTGTATATATTAGTTTTTTTATTTTTTCAGCCAGTTTTTCAGCACGATCTAATCCACGTTCATATTTTCTATTTGAGTTATCATCAATTTCTAATGTAGATATAAGGTCAAAAACATAGCTTAAGTTTGATTGTACAGACTTATAAGCGCTACTTTGTGCACCATAGCATTTTTCTACTACTTCCAGAGCTTCTTTATATAGTTCAAGTGCGCTGAGATAGTCTTTTTCTTTTAATTTTACCTCTGCTAAGTTATTCAGTACAGCAGAGTATAGTGGATGATTTTTACCTACTTCCTTTTCTAAAAGATTTTTAGCAAGTAGTAAATTTTCAAAGGCACTTTCAAATTTATTAAGTTGTTTTTGTATTGAATATAAGTTGTTATAGCTTATAGCTAAGGGAACGTTATAGTTTGATGATTGTTTTAATATATCTATAGCCTCTAATTGCAATTCTTCAGCTTTTTCATATTTTTTTATAGCTTGATATACCAAAGATAGGTTATTTAATAATCCTACATAAGAGTAAGATTTATCATTTAATGCGTCAAAGATTTTTTTTGACTTTAACATTATATCTTCAGCAGTGCAGTAATCTCCTTTTTCTCTATATATATTTGCTTCATTCATAAGTGTTGTAGCATAGCTTGTATTATTTATGCCATACTTACTTTTTTGTATACTAAGAGCTTCTTGTATATTTTTCAATGCCTCTTCGTATTTTCCATTTATTCTAAGAGCTCCAGCGTATTCGTTCAATATTTCTATCAATTTTGGATAATTATTTTCAGACCTATATATTTTTATTGCATCTGATAAATATTTGAGCATATCATTTTCCTTGCCAGCTCTCCACAAACTATGGGCAGTAGCTACAAGATTTTCAGCTTCAGTCATAGGCTACTCCTACCTTGAAAATACTTCATTTGAAAGTATTTAATTGAAGGTTGTTAAATATTTCAAAGTATTATATTTTCAAAGAAATCAAAATAAAAAATTATAACGGGAACAACGTTTTATAATTTAGTATAAAAAATATAAAAACTAAAATCAATTAAAATATGAAAAAAGTCTAAAATTTACCATAGAAAAGTCTAAAAAGTAAAAATTGAAGAAAAAAACAAAAATCGTAAATTTTTTTAAAAAAATAAAGTTTGAAATTTACAAAAATAAAGTCTGAAAATCATTAACACTATTTTTTAAAAAATGATAACATTATCAATGTGAACTATTGTCAAATGGATGGACATTAACAAATACTTAAACTTAAAAACTGTAAATATGCTTTTTACATAAAAGCGTAACAAACTACTTAAATTAAAAAGGGAGGATTAAAAAATTATGTTAGAAAAAGGTTTTAGTAGACCAACTGATAGGATAGAAAGACTAAGAAAAGTAATAATTGACGCTGTACCTCAAGTTGAATCAGAAAGAGCTTGTTTGGTTACGGAAGCTTACAAAGAAACTGAAGGACTTTCTCCTATAATGAGAAGAGCAAAAGCAGTTGAAAAAATATTTACTCAATTGCCTGTAACTATAAGAGAGGATGAACTTGTAGTAGGTTCAATAACAATCAATCCAAGGTCTACAGAAATTTGTCCTGAATTTTCTTATGATTGGGTTGAAAAAGAATTTGACACTATGGCTACAAGAATGGCTGATCCATTTGAAATATCTGATAAGGTTAAAAAAGATTTACATGAAGCTTTTAAGTATTGGGATGGTAAAACTACTAGTTCTTTAGCGGATTCTTACATGTCTCCTGCTACTAAAGATTGTATATCTAATGGAATATTCACAGTAGGTAACTATTTTTACGGTGGCGTTGGTCACGTTAATGTAGACTACGGCAAAATACTTAAAAAAGGTTTCAGAGGTATACTTGAAGAAACTATATTAGCAATGAACAAGTTAGATATGGACGATCCTGAATCAATTAAAAAATTACAATTCTATAATGCAGTAATAATATCTTACAATGCAGCTATAATATTTGCTCATAGATATGCAGATAAGGCAAGAGAACTTGCTAATAGAGAAAATAATCCTACAAGAAAACAAGAATTGCTTCAAATAGCAGCTAACTGCGATAGAGTACCTGAGTATGGAGCAAGAAACTTCTACGAAGCTTGCCAATCATTCTGGTTTATACAAATAATGGTACAAATAGAGTCAAATGGACACTCTATATCTCCAGGTAGATTTGACCAATATATGTATCCTTATTTAAAAGATGATAATATAGATAGAAAATTTGCTCAAGAACTTGTTGATTGTATATGGGTTAAATTAAACGACGTAAACAAAACTCGTGACGAAGTATCTGCTCAAGCTTTCGCAGGATACGCAGTATTCCAGAACCTTTGCGTAGGTGGACAAAACGAAGAAGGACAAGATGCTACAAATGAAGTATCTTACATGTGCATGGAAGCAGTAGCTCATGTTAAGTTACCTGCACCATCATTCTCAGTGCGTGTTCATCAAAATTCTCCACTTGAATTCCTATATAGAGCTTGCGAAGTATCAAGATTAGGATACGGTGTTCCAGCTTTTTATAATGATGAAGTTATAGTATTAGCGCTTGTAGCAAGGGGCGTAGCTCTAAAAGATGCAAGAGATTACTCTATAATAGGTTGCGTTGAACCACAAGCCGGACACAGAACAGAAGGATGGCATGACGCAGCATTCTTTAATATAGCAAAAGTGCTTGAGATAACACTTAATAACGGTAGATGCAAAGGTATACAATTAGGACCAAAAACTGGAGAGTTAGAAGAACTTGACAGTATGGAAAAAATATTTGAAGCTTATAAAAAACAAATGGAATACTTTGTAAGACATTTGGCACAAGCAGATAACGCTGTAGACTATGCACATATGGAAAGAGCACCGCTACCATTTATGTCAGCTCTTGTTGATGATTGTATATCAGTTGGTAAATCAGTACAAGAAGGTGGAGCAATATATAACTTTACTGGTCCACAAGCATTTGGTGTAGCTGACTCTGGAGACTCACTATACGCTATAAAGAAAAATGTATTTGATGATAAGAAAATGACTCTTTTAGAGTTGAAAAAAGCTCTTGAAGCTAACTTTGGATACTCTGATGAAATACAACCTGCAAAATGCAATACTAAGACTCCAGGTGCTATGTCAGAAGCTGATATATATGAAGCTGTTAAGAAAATACTTACAAATACAGGCTCAATAGATATAGCTACTTTAGAAAACAAATTGACATCTCAATTATCAAATAATTCTTGTGCATCAGCAAAATGCTGCGGTGAAGAAACTGGTAGATTCGCTACTATAAGAAAGATACTTCAAACTACAGAAACATTCGGTAATGATATAGATGAAGTAGATGATATAGCAAGAAGATGCGGAAAGATATATTGTGATGAAGTAGATAAATATATGAACCCAAGAGGCGGACAATTCCAAGCTGGTATATATCCGGTTTCTGCAAACGTACTATTTGGTAAAGACGTTCTTGCTCTACCTGACGGTAGATTGGCTCATCAACCACTTGCAGACGGTGTATCACCAAGACAAGGTTTTGACGTAAATGGACCTACAGCAGCATCAAACTCTGTTGCAAAACTTGACCATGCTCAAGCTTCTAACGGTACATTGTACAACCAAAAATTCACACCATCAGCTGTATCTGGGGATAATGGACTTAAAAACTTTGTATCAATAGTTAAGAGTTATTTTGACAAGAAAGGTAGCCACGTTCAATTCAACGTTGTTGATAGACAAACTCTATTAAATGCTCAAGAAAATCCACAAGATAATCAAGACCTAATAGTAAGGGTTGCCGGATACAGTGCTCACTTCGTAACATTAGCAAAAGAAGTGCAAGATGATATAATAAACAGAACAGAACACGATATGTAATATTAAATGCATGGTGTTGGCTTATACCAACACCATGGTTTGAAGATATTTTTCATCGTGATTTTAGGGAGAACCTGTTATGGAGACTATTAACTATGGTGCTAAGGGCATTGTTTTTGATATACAAAGATTTTCTATACACGATGGCCCAGGTATAAGAACTATAATTTTCCTTAAGGGTTGTCCACTTAGGTGTAGATGGTGCAGTAATCCTGAATCTCAAAAGATGAAACCGGAGCTAATGTATAGGAGCGATCAATGTATTAGATGTGGTAGCTGTTTCAAAGTTTGCAAAGTAGGAGCTATAAACTTAGATAAAGAATATATTGTGGATAGAGAAAAATGTACATCTTGTGGCGAGTGCGTGTTAGTATGTCCAAGTAGTGCTCTTTTGATGAAGGGTAAGACTATGACAGTTGAGGAAGTAATAAAAGAAGCAAGAAAAGACTCAATACAGTACTATCGTTCAGATGGCGGTATAACATTATCTGGAGGAGAGGCTCTTGTGCAAGGTGAATTTGCTAAAGAATTATTCAAGGCTTGTAAAGCTCAAGGTTGGCATACTGCAATAGAAACAGAAGGATATGCTAATGAGGAAGTTATAAGAGATGTGATGCCATATGTAGATTTGGTCATGTTGGATATAAAAAGTGTAGATCCTAAGAAACATATGGAGTTCACAGGTGTTGATAACGAAACAATACTTAAAAATGCAAGAATAATTCAAGAAATAACAAATACTGTTATAAGAATACCGGTAATACCGGAGTTTAACTCAAGTAGGGAAGAAATAACAGATATAATAAAATTTGTAAAGACATTGCCAAATGTAAAAAAAGTACACCTATTACCATATCATAGATATGGAGAAAATAAGTACAAACTTTTAAATAGAGAATACGAGATGAAGGACACAAAAGAATTAAGCGATGACTATAAGAATGAATTAAAGCAAATTGTTGAAAGTTATGGTTTGGAATGTCAAATTGGTGGCTAATAGGAGGCAGGATATGGATAAAGAATTATTAGAAAGAGTTATGGGACAAGTATCACAAGAACTTGGTATTAAACCTGAGGCTGGAAAAAAATCAAATAGAGTAGGCGTTACAGAATTTGTTGGTACAGCTATAGGAGATACTATAGGACTTGTTATAGCAAGTGTGGATCCTATGCTTACGGAAACTATGAAATTAGGTAAGTTCAAATCAATAGGTATAATAGGTGGAAGAGTTGGAGCCGGCCCACAAATAATGGCTGTAGATGATGCAGTAAAGGCAACAAATACAGAAGTTATATCAGTAGAACTGCCTAGAGATACAAAAGGTGGAGCAGGTCATGGTAGCTTAATATACATCGGAGCAGAAGATGTATCCGACGCAAGACGTGCGGTAGAAATAGCTTTAGAAGCTCTTCCAAAATATTTTGGAGATGTTTATGCTAATGATGCTGGCCATCTTGAATTTCAATATACAGCCAGAGCAAGCTATTGTCTAGAAAAAACATTTGGAACTCCACTTGGAAAATCATTTGGTATGGTTTGCGCAGGACCGGCAGCTATAGGTACTGTATTAGCCGATGTGGCTGTAAAGGCAGCCAATGTTGAAGTAGTTAGCTACTCATCACCTTCTGGTGGAACAAGTTACTCAAACGAGGTAATATTGACATTTACTGGTGACTCCGGTGCAGTAAGACAAGCGGTAAAAGCTGCGATAGAAGTAGGTAAACAGCTTTTAGGTGCTTTGGGAGATGAACCAAAATCAACAACAACACCTTATATATAAAGGCGTTACTAATTAATTAAATAAGAATAACTAAACATGTATAATTAAACAAGAATGATTAAATCATAATAATTTTAAACTAAAAAATGGAGGTTAATTATGGTATCTGATGCTTTAGGAATGGTAGAAACAAAAGGTTTAGTAGGTGCTGTAGAAGCTGCTGATGCAATGGTAAAGGCGGCTAATGTAAGTCTTGTTGGATACGAAAAGATAGGTTCTGGATTGGTAACAGTAATGGTTAGAGGCGATGTAGGTGCTGTTAAAGCAGCTGTTGATGCCGGTGCAGCTTCAGCAAGAGCAGTAGGCGAAGTCGTATCAATTCATGTAATACCAAGACCACACATGGATACAGAAAAAATAATACCACATCTCGATAAATAACATTTTGTAATTTAATATATAGTATCATTTCACCTTGTGTGAAGTGATACTATACATTTGTATTTTTGGATGGTGGATGTTATGAACTTATCAGAAAATAATTTAGAATTTATTATAAAAAATATAATAAATAAAATAATGGAAGAAAATATAGTTGTATCTACACCTGTCAAAAAGATTACATATGTAGTGTTTAATGAGCAGTGGGATAATAGATATTATATTTTATTAGAAGAACTAAAACAAATAAGAAATATGAAATTCAATGCTGTTTTACTATGTAGAGACAGTACAAGTTATAGAGATAAAATAGAAGAATTTTATAAGTTTGAAAAAATATTGACTATAGAGGAGTTTTTTTGCGAAAATGAACTTGATATAGTGATTTTTCCTGTTATAAAAAGAAATGAAATAATAAACATATCTAACTGCATAAATAATACAGGAACTACTGAAATAGTAAAAAGATGCTTTGAAAATGGCAATAAGATATATCTTTTGAAATCCGGTATAGAGAAATTGACCGGTAAAGAGCCTGAAAAATATAAGGAAAAAATATTAAATTACTATAAGCAGATATTGGAATTTGATATAGAAATAATAGATAATTTGAAGGTGGTGATGTAGTTGAAAAAAGCGTTAGGGATGATAGAAATCGTTGGTCTTTCTACAGCTATATTTGTAGCGGATATTATGATTAAGACTGCTAACGTAGAAATTATAGAGATAGAAAATACAAAAGGTCTTGGTTATATGACTGTAAAGGTAGTAGGTGATGTAGGTGCTGTTAAAGCAGCTGTATCTGCCGGAAAAAACGAAGCTATGTCTTATGGTAATTACGTAAGTAGTATAGTAATAGCCAGACCACATGATGAAATGTACTATACAATGATAGAAGATAAAGAAGAAGATACAAAGGTACAAGAAGAAATAGTAGAAGAAAAAGTGCAGGTGGAAATAAAAGAAGAAGTAAATGATGATAATGTTGAAGTTTTTGATGTAGAACAAATTCCATTTGAAGCTGAAAAAGAAGAAACAATAGAAGAAAACGCAGATGTTATAGATGATGAAGATACAGTTGAATCAAGTAATGAAGAAGAAATAATGGAAGAAGTAGAAAAGAACGATACTAAAAAAAGCAAATCTGCAAAAAAAATGAAAGGCAATAAGAAAAAATAGTTGTAGATAAATCTATTTAACTATGAAAGGAGTAAGTATGATACTGGCTAAAGTTGTAGGGAATGTTGTAGCTACAAAAAAAAATGACACACTCGTAGGTTATAAACTTATGGTAGTACAACCTGTAAATGCTGATTTGACTATAAATGGCAATCAGAAGGTAGCTGCGGATTATGTTGGGGCTGGTATAGGAGAGTATGTACTTGTTGGAACTGGGTCATCAGTTAGAGTAGAGGATCAAAGGAGAAATTCAACAGTTGATATGGCTATCATAGGAATAATAGATGAGGTGTTGGTATAAAGGAGAAAATATGAAAAATTTAATGGGAGTATTTTCAACTGTAAATGATGCTATTGCATCAGCTAGAAGTTCATTTTATATTTATTCTAAATTATGTCAAAAAAATAGACAGGATATAATAGAGGGTTTAAGAAGAGAGTTATTAAATCATATAGATGAATTAGCTATCATGTCTCAAGAAGAAACAGGAATGGGCAAAACACAAGATAAGGCTACAAAGATAAGATTAGCTATTAGTCAGACCCCAGGTACAGAAGATTTTGTTACTACAGTAAAAACTGGCGATGGTGGTATGACTTTTTTTGAATATGCACCTTATGGAGTGGCTTGTGCTATACAACCAAGCACAAATCCTTGCGAAACTATGATAAACAATACAATAGGGCTTTTAGCAGCCGGAAATAGTGTAATAAATTGCCCACATCCAAGAGCCATAGAAGTATCTAAGCATCTAACAGATATTATAAATAGGGTCATATTTGATATATGTGGTATAGACAATCTTGTTGTTACCTTGGATGAATGTATGCTTAAATATATCAGAGAGATAATGAATCATCCAGATGTAGATATAATTGTATCAACCGGTGGTTCAGATAATGCAAGAGCAGCCTTATCTTGTGGTAAGAAGGTAATCTCAGCCGGAGCAGCCAACCCTACTTTCATAGTAGATGAAACCGCAGACATATCAAGAGCAGCATACAATATAGTAAAGGGTGCAAGTTTTGATAATAATATCACCTGTGTTGGTGAAAAAAATATAATAGTAGTGGAAGATGTACTTCCTAATTTAAGAAGAGAGTTTGAAAAAAATAATGTCTACTATGTGGATGATGTAGAAACTATGCTAAAACTTTCTAAGGTATTACTTACAGAAGATATGTTGCCAAATAAATTACTAGGTGGCAAGGATGTACATTATATTTTAGAAACAGCAGGTATTTATGCTGATAAAAATTATAATTTGATAGCTGTCGAAACTGTAAAGATACATCCTTTTGTCACACAGGAACTATTGATGCCGTTGATAACGGTGGTAAAAGTTAAGGATTTTGAAGAAGCCTTAGATATTGCACTTATGGTAGAACAAAATCTTAGACATACAGCAGGTATACACTCCGGCAGGATAGATAGGCTTAATCTTGCTGAACGTGTTTTAAAAACAAGTATCTTTGTCAAAAATGGCTCTTCATTAGATGGTATTGGTATATGTGGAGTTGGAGGTACAAGTTTTACCATAGCAAATGTAACCGGAGAAGGCGCTGTGACTGCAAAAGATTTTGCAAGAAAGAGAAGAAGTGCATTGGTCGATGCCTTTTCAATGAGATAAAACTCTATTAAGGTGGTGTTGTAAAATTGGATGTAATCAACCAATATACAAAGATTTGTATAGGTAAGGATTCATTAGAAGAATTAAAAAAAATAAAAAATTCTACCATACTCATAGTATCGGACGAATTTTTAGTGAAAAATTATATAATAGACAAGCTTATAGAAAATATTGATAAAAGTAATAAATTTATGATTTTTGATAGGGTGCAACCTGATCCGACCTTGTCTATAATAGGTGAAGCCATAAAAAGTATGCTTGAGTTAAAAGCTACTCATATAATAGGCTTTGGTGGTGGTTCTGCCATAGATACTGCAAAAGGCGTCATATACTTTTTGAAAGGCTCAAATTATCTGAAAAATGATGTGGATTTTATAGCAATACCCACTACCAGTGGGACAGGTTCAGAAGTTACTTCTGTTACAGTCATTAGAGATGAGGAAAAAAATGTAAAGCATTTATTAGCATCAGATGATATTTTACCTGATATTGCTATATTAGATGCCGATTTTACCAAATCTTTGCCAAGGCAAGTGGTTGCAAATACCGGTATAGATGTGCTTACTCACATAATAGAGGCCTATGTAGCTACAGGTGCTAATGATTATTCGGATGCACTTGCAGAAAAATCAGGAGAGCTTATTGTAAAATATATTTATGAAAGCTTTGAGAATAAGGATAATTTCTTAGCTAAGGAGAAGATGTTGATAGCGTCTAATCTTGCAGGAGTAGCATTTAATATAGCAGGACTTGGAGCAAATCACAGTATAGCGCATCAAATAGGCGGAATACATCATATACCGCATGGATTGGCAAATGCCATATTATTAAAAGAAGTTATAGATGCTAATTCTAAAGATGAAAAAGTAAAAGTAAAATATGCACAATTTTCCAGAAAGATAGGTTTATCAAAAAAAGATGACACAGATGATGTCGCTATAGAAATATTGAAAAAATATATAGATGTCATTATGGATCTCATGGATATGCCGAAGAAAATATCTAAATATGGTATACCAAGACAAGACTGGGAGAAGAATAAAGAATACTTAGCAAATAACGCTCTTGAAGATAATACCTTAAAAACAAATCCTACAATAATATCTAAAAAAGATATTATTGCAATTTTGGATAAAGTATATTAAAGTAGTCTTATATAAATATAATTATTACTTTTATTTAAGGTGAGGACTACTATGATTGATAATTCTAATATTGCAAATATTTCTATACATGAGAAGTACCTTGAGGGTAAGGATAATTTAGATATAATATCTATTTTTGGAAAAGAAAATTTAGAAGAGATACAAAGAATAGTATCGGGTGTTACCGGTCTTGCCTTTGTAACGGTAGATTATAAGGGGGAGCCGGTAACTGAAACTACCGGATTTATTGGATTTTGCAAGAAAATGAGAAATGATAAACTAAGACAAGAATTGTGCAAATTATCAGATGCCTCTGGAGCCATTATAGCAGCTACAAGCAAGCAGACAAGTATATATTTTTGTCCTTGCGGTTTGCTGGAAGTGGCTATACCTATAGTAGTAAATGACAGATATTTAGGTGGATTTGTAGGTGGACAGGTAAGATGTTATGATGCTCCGCCTTATGTTATGAGATTAAGTAAAAATATGTCAAATTTGGGAAGAGAAATGGAAGAAATAGATATAAATTCTCCAGAATTTGAAGAAGCGTTAAAAGATTCAAAAATATATACATATAATGAATTTTTATCCATATCAAAGTTAGTGGAATTTATTATTAACCAGTTGACAAAAAAAGAAATAATTTCAGAACATAATAAGCTCAAAAATCTAAATAAGATAAAAAATTTGCAAGATAAGTTGGCAGATTTAGAATATAAATACAGAGCTTTAAAAACAGACTATAATAGTATCATTCACAATACTAATCTATTTTTTAGTAGGAATATGTGGAATATGATATCCAACCTTTCTATAATAGAAGGTGCTAAGAAGACTAATGATGCAATAATAAAATATTCCAGCTTTATAGCGGATGAGTTGAGTGATAACAAAGAAAAGAGTATTAGATATGCACTATCTAGAGTAAAGAGTTTTATTGAAATAAACAAAATAAGATATGGAGATAAAATAAATTGCTCAATATCATGTGATGATAATTTATTAGATAAAAAGCAACCTTTTGCAATGCTTTTACCTTTTATACAAAGTAGCATCTACTTTAATATGACAATGAGTGAAGACGATCTGAATATAGATGTAAAGGTTGAAGTTATTGATGATAGGGATGTCAAGATATCTATAATAGATGATGGTCATAATATGAGTATATCCGAATTGGAAGAAAAATACAAATTCTATGGAGATAATCATGAAGGGATAGACATATTAAAGTCAGTAAAAAGTGTCATGAAAGCTAATGTAAGGATTTTTGGAGAGGAATATAAAACAATTATTGAAAATAATAGTGACGGTGGAACTATCGTTATTATGAAATACCCGCTGAATTTTGATGAGGGAACAAATTATGATTAAAGTTTTGATAGTAGATGATGAAGCTCTAATGAGGCAGGCTACTTCAAAAATAGTATCCTCTTTAGATGGTTTTGATGGGAGTCTACTAGCCTGTAATGGACAACAAGCAGTGGATATATGTAAGAGACAAGATATAGACATAGTATTTATGGATATAATGATGCCTGTGAAAGATGGAATAACAGCCAGTAAAGAAATATTGGAAATAAGTCCGAAAACGAAGATATTCATATTGTCCAGCTATAATAGTTTTGAGCTTGCTCATCATGCTTTGAGGAATAAAATAGAGCATTATATAATAAAGCCTTTGGATGAAGAAAAAATTCTTAGAGTATTGACTAATTATTATAATAAAATAAATACAAAAAAAGATGTACAAGCTAACGTAGGCATAGAAAAATTTATAGAAGCCAATGATTTTAAATCAATATGTAGAGAGTTAAATAACTTTTCTAAGAAGCTGATAGACATATACTCTGAAGATGATTTTTCAAATGAAACCTATAGATTTATGTATAATTTACTAATATCTTTTCTACCTGAACATAAGAATAGATACGAAGATTTTAAGTCTAAGTTTGTATTGGAAAATAATGCAGATAATGATGTGAGGGTATTGTCGACATGGCTGTTTAATATTATTGAGTATATATTCATTGTCAGAAGCCAAAATAGATATCCAATTCTTAAAAATGTTTTTGAATATATACAATCTAATATAAAAAGTTATATATCGTTAGATAACGTTGTTAAATCTTGCAATGTATCTCAAGGATATCTAAGCAGAATATTAAAAAAAGAATTCAATATGACAGTTATGAATTATATTCATCTAAAAAAGATAAATATGGCTAAAGAATATATATGTGTATCAAGAATGAGTATTTCAGATGTATTTGTTAAGGTTGGATACAGTGAATTCAGCTATTTTTGTAAGGTATTCAAAAAATATGAAGAAAATACTGTATCAAATTTTAAAAGTAATATAGGAATAATATAATTTTATAAAAATTTAATAACAGATGTCTAAATCTATTAAACAATAGTTCACACATAAAATATTAATAGACAAGGAGACATAGTTATGGATAATTTTATAATATTATTAATTGGTGCATTTTGTGGTGGAGTTATAGGCTCTGCATTTGGTGCCATACCATCATTTATAATTACCGGATTTTTAGCTATTTCCGGTGGAATACTTACAATGGCAGGTATTCCGGAATATTCAATAGGTCACGTCACGTTTGGTCTTTTATGGGGACCACATATAACTTTTGCCGGTGCGGCAGCTGCAGCATCTTTTGCAGCTGTAAAGAGAAAGAAACTTTCATCAGCTCAAGATGTACTCACACCACTATACTCATTAAATGACATTAGCGTGCTTGTTGCAGGTGGTGTATTTGCTATAGTTGGATTTTTGGTATTTACTCTATTTTCTACGAAACTTGCTTTTATAAAAACAGATGCACCCGGAGCGGGAGTGTTCTTCTCTCTTATGCTTTGTAGACTTTTAGTTGGAAGGACCGGTCCAATAGGTATATGTAGTCTGGATGTCAAAAGAACTTGGCTACCAAATCCGGATCTTAGTGTAGTTTTGCATGCCTTTATTGGTGGAGTGATGGCGGCTGTAATAGGTATAGTTGGTAAGGCGATGATAGATGCAGGTATAACTAAGGAACAGCTTGGCGGATTTCCACTGATATGTTTTGGAATTAGTGCAGCTTCACTTATATTTTTGCAAACCGGATTTAGTATACCTATAACACACCATATAAGTTATCCATCAGCAGTAGCTTTCGTACTTACAGGAAATATATTTATAGCAATAGCTGTAGGTGTTATAAATGCGGTAGCTTGGCAAATAGCAGGTAATGTAATTAACAGTAATTGTGATACTTATATAGATCCGCCGGCGACTGTAATAATGATATCTGTAGCCATAATTAACTTGTTATTTGGTTAGTTTTTGCTCAGTAAGGAGATTAATATGAATCAAGAAGAATATATAACTTTGATTTGTAAAAAAGTAAGAGAAAAATTAGATGAAATAGAAAACTATAAAATTCCTATAGGTGTTTCAAATAGACATGTTCATGTTTGTAAAGAAGATCTTGAAACTCTTTTTGGAAAAGGCTATAATCTAACCAAAAAAGCGGATTTGAAACAACCAGGACAATTTGCATCTGAAGAAACAGTCACTATAAGAGGTCCAAAAGGAGAATTTGAAAATGTGAGGATATTGGGACCTGTAAGAAATAATACACAGATAGAAGTATCTCTTACAGATTCTTTTAGATTAGGTATAAAAGCTCCTATAACTGAATCAGGAAAAATAGAAAATACTCCTGGACTTGAAATAATAGGTCCAAAAGGCAGTGTTAAGGCAAAGGAAGGAACAATAGTAGCATTGAGACATATCCACATGAGACCACAAGATGCAATGAAAATGGGTGTGCATGACGGAGAGTTTGTAGATGTACAAGTATATGGACAAAGAAAGGCCATAATGTCTAATGTTCTTATTAGAGTTTCTGATAGTTATAATCTTGAAATGCACTTGGATACAGATGAAGCGAATTCTGTTTGTGTAAAAAATAATGATTTTGCTATATTAAAGAAAAAATATAATTAGAATATTATAACCAAGTTATAATTTCAAATTAATATTGAATAAGGGGGAGAAAATGAATCCGGAATTATTAGAAGATGTCGTTAGACAGGTACTTAGTGAAATGAAACTGGAATCTACAAAGATGGTAGACATATATAATTATGGTATATTTGACAGTGTAGATGATGCTATAAATGCCAGTGAGATAGCACAAAGACAGTTGTTTGAATGTAGTGTACAAAAAAGAAATGAATATGCAAATGCCATAAGGCAAATTATATTAAAAAAAGACAATCTTGAAATGATGTCAAGAGATGCTGTAGAAGAAACAGGAATTGGAAGATATGAAGATAAGATATTAAAAAATAAACTGGCTGCAGAAAAGACTCCCGGTATGGAAGATTTGATTACAAGAGCAGTAAGTGGACAAGATGGATTGACAATAGAAGAATATTGTCCATTTGGAGTTATAGGCTCTATAACACCGACAACAAATCCTACAGAGACATTTATAAGCAATTCCATATCTATGATAGTAGGTGGAAATACGGTTGTATTTAGTCCGCATCCAAGAGCGAAAAATACTTCTATAAAACTGGTTAAGCTTATGAATAAAGCTCTTGAACAAGCCGGTGCTCCAAGAAATCTTATAAGTATGGTAAAAGAACCTTCTATAGAAAACACAAATTTAATGATGAACCATCCAAAAATAAAAATGTTGGTCGCTACAGGTGGCCCGGCTATAGTAAAGACGGTTTTATCATCAGGAAAGAAAGCCATAGGAGCAGGTGCAGGAAATCCACCGGTAGTAGTAGATGAGACAGCTGATATAGAAAAGGCTGCAAAGGATATAGTAGCCGGTTCAAGTTTTGACAATAATGTACCTTGTATAGCAGAAAAAGAAGTTTTTGCTGTAGAAAGTATATGCGATCAACTGATATATCATATGAAAAAGAATGGAGCCTATGAAATAACATCTTATGAAATGATAGAAAAATTAGATAAGATGGTATCACAAGAAAATGGTAAGCCGAATACAGACTTTGTAGGAAAATCTGCTAAATATATATTAGAAAAATTAGGCATAAATGTAGATGACAGTATAAGGCTTATTATATGTAGAACAAATAAGGATCATCATTTAGTTCAAGAAGAAATGCTTATGCCTATATTACCTATTGTTAGTGTATCTGATGTAGATGTAGCTATTGAATACGCTTATGAAGCAGAACATAGAAATAGACATACAGCTATAATGCACTCAAGGAATGTAGAAAAACTTTCAAAGATGGCTAAAAAGTTGGAAGCAACAATATTTGTGAAAAATGCACCTTCATACTCAGGTATTGGAGTAGGTGGAGAGGGATATACTACATTTACAATAGCAGGTCCTACCGGAGAGGGGCTTACATCTCCGAAATCATTCTGCAGAGTGAGAAGGTGCACAATGAGTGATTCTTTTAGTATAAGGTAATACGAAATTTTTTCTTAAAATATAGACAAAAAATAAAAAAAGCTATAATCAACTTGGGTTATAAAATGATTATGGCTTTTTTTATTATTAAAAATCTCTTATCTCAAGATTATGATAACATAAGCCGTAAGATACGAGAAATTATACTTAAACATTAAACTGTTCTATATTATAACAGTAATTTGCTTATTTTAATACTCCAAGATATTTCAATATTTGAGTTGACAATGACTCTGAGATGTATACTTGTGCTTCGTGAGTACCTGCACCTATATGGCAAGTGATTGAGAAGTTGTCAAGCTTAAACAACTTGTTGTCTTTTGAAGGTGGTTCTTCTTCCATTACATCAAATCCTGCTCCGGCAAGTTTTTTAGAAGCAAGTGCTTCATAAAGAGCTTCTTCATCTACTATTCCGCCACGACCTAAGTTGAACAGATATGCTCCTTCTTTCATCATAGCTATTTGTTCTTTTCCAAGCATATGCTTAGTTTCAGGAGTAAGTGGAGTGTGTATTGATATGATGTCTGATTGTTTCAATACTTCGTCAAGAGGAAGTATCTTTGCATTTATCTTATCAGCTACTTCTTGCTTTAGATATGGATCGTAAGTCAAGATTTGTTTTGCACCAAATGCAAGGCAAATTTCAGCAACTCTGAATCCTATCTTTCCAAGAGAAAGTATACCTACTGTCTTATTTCTTATTTCATTTCCTGTAAATCCTGTCTTATCCCAGTTTCCGGCCTTTACATATGTGTTAGCATTGCCTATTTTTCTAAGCACGTTCAACATTGTACCTATTGCAAGCTCAGATACTGCTGTTGTACTTCCGTCAGGCACGTTGAATATTCCTATGCCCTTGCTTTTTGCGTATTCAACATCTATGTGATTAAGACCTATGCCTGCCATACCTATAGCTTTAAGTTTTACTCCGGCATCTACAAAAGATTTATCTACAGGAGTAGCCGCTCTTACTATCAAAATTTCATAGTCTTTTACCATTTCTTTTAATTCATCAAGAGATTTTCCATATGCAAGTGTAACGCTAACACCGTTTTTTTCCAGTATATCTATACCGGCTTGATTGTACAATTCAGTTACAAGACATTTCATTGATAATCCTCCTAAAGTTTCTAATGAGTTTTTAGTATATTTGCAAAATTAAAATGATTATGTAATAATTCGTATCAACTTTGCAAAAGTAAATGCAAAACCTTTTCTTAATTTAGGTTTATTATACCATTTTTTGAAATTTAGTCAAGTGATTTTGAAATTTTTCTTTCTTTTTTATAAAACTGAAAATTTCGGTATTGCAGTTCGCAAAGTTTTGTTTTATAATGGAGTCAGTTTAATTTTAATGTAAAAACGGCATGACTTCCCCATACATAATACGGTCATGTCAATAGAAAAGCTTCATATAATACAATTATATGAAAATATTGTTTCAATTTTATGAAAGGAATTTAGTAGAAACAAATGGGTGCAAATCTTGATAACGAATTGTTTAACACAGCCAAGGAAAAAAGAACAAAGAAATTAAAGGATGAAAATTTCAAAAAGCAGTCAAAATCCAATAATTTTGATAAGTTTGACAGTTTTATTGGCAAGAAGAAGTTTTCCCATAAGGATGAAAAGGTATTTAGAAAAAATCAAAGAAGATTTGAGTATGACTATGAGGAGGATTTCTACGAACCGGAAAAATAGTTATTGATATTATACAGGGCTTGTAAAAATTGAAATTCAGTTTTTACAAGCCCTTTTTTGCGTTTGCTCGGAATGGGTGATAACTTGACGGTGAAAGTCCGTTACAGGCTTGGTAGTAGGAACTGTTAGCAGAGGGCAAGGGTGTCCATCGTGAGGTGGAATCTGAAGTAAGCTTAATGCAAATTCTCGGTCTGACGAACAGAAATCACATACAAGGCATTTATAGGGCGGACGAGCTTGCTTAACAAAGTGAAGTCCAATACTACCCGAACCCTATGGTGTAAATGTGACAGATAGATGAGAGGAAGGTTATCACTCTTAACCGGGGAGGTCTTATGTGGCGGTTAATGACAAGTTACCCTTGATACAAACCGAACCCATGCAGTGATGTATGGCTAAAACATAAGAA
>FUZS01000028.1 GCA_900167215.1 [Eubacterium] yurii | reverse complement strand
TGACTTCTTATGTTTTAGCCATACATCACTGCATGGGTTCGGTTTGTATCAAGGGTAACTTGTCATTAACCGCCACATAAGACCTCCCCGGTTAAGAGTGATAACCTTCCTCTCATCTATCTGTCACATTTACACCATAGGGTTCGGGTAGTATTGGACTTCACTTTGTTAGGCAAGCTCGTCCGCCCTATAAATGCCTTGTATGTGATTTCTGTTCGTCAGACCGAGAATTTGCATTAAGCTTACTTCAGATTCCACCTCACGATGGACACCCTTGCCCTCTGCTAACAGTTCCTACTACCAAGCCTGTAACGGACTTTCACCGTCAAGTTATCACCCATTCCGAGCAAACATACAAAAACACACATGACATAAAGTATGTGTGTTCTTGCTGAATAAGAGATGTTTATTATTATAAATCGTAATTTCGTTTTTAGTATTTGGCTATTTTTTAGTAATTTTGATTACACTCTACAAAGCTTTAGCCTTCTCCATCATAAATGCCATCTATAGCTTCTTCAAAGCTTTCCAACTTCAAATCTTCCTGATCCTTAAATTTGATACTTCCGTCATCACTATTTCTACTAAGCAAAAGATAGCCGCTTTTTCCTGTTTCTATACTTTGCACCTTAATCCATGACTTGTCATCAGTTTCCTGTAGCCAAATCACTTCACCTTTTTTGAGTACATCACTTTTCTTATCAGAGTTATTTTTCTCGTATAAATTTATATCAACTTTCAAAGTACCAAATACAGCTGAGTCCTCCATATATATCTTCTTGCTTTCTTGAGAATCTTCAACCACCTTAGAGTCTTTTATAGAATAAATCTTATCATATCCGTAACTAAAGCCCAAACCGTAGTTAATGTTAGGCATAAGACAGATACCATTTTTTGTATTGTTGCTCAAGCTTATTGACTGTTCACGTTCCATAGTCCCTATATTTGTTAGCTCTCCATCATCATATCTGAAGACTTCAGTAAAAATATTGTGCTCATTTCCTGCTATATCTATAAATATCTCCTTATATTTATCAGACTTATCAATATCATTAATGTATATACTTATATTTTTTTCTCCATCATCAAAATTCTTTAGCTTATCAAAAGACATTAGGTCAAACTCCTTGTCATTAATAAGTATCTTCCATTTTGCCAATGAGAAGAAGCTATTATCAATGCCAAAAAGATTTTCTTTTCGTTCTAAGGCTTTGATACTTATTATATCCTTCATATCATCTCCGTTGAGATCTACATTTGCAGTCATCCTCGTTGCACCGTCTTTTTCCGTATACATCCTATCATTTGCAAAAACTGATGGCTGACTTCTTTTAGTCCATCTATATATTGAATACATTTTTTCAGGACTTTCATCATTATAGGTAGTAAATGGATAACAATTACTGACGCCGTCAATCTCATCAGCACTGTAGATATCAACTTTATAATATTTATCAGCATTTTCAAGTAAAATAGCATCTCCCTTTGCAAGGTAAGCAGCTTTTACAAATTTCAAATCTTCAATCTTATCTGCAGTAGTGCTAATTTTGTACAATGCTCCTTCACGAAAATTTATAACAAGAGATTTATAGGGTTTAAAGCCTTGCTCTATCCCATTACCCGGCTTACCATATTTACTTATATCTATGGTTTTTATCTTTTCTCTAATCTCATCTGGTATGAAATCATCATTTTTAAAACTTATCACCATGCAGGAGTAAGAATTATCATCAAATTCTTCTAAATACTTTGATGTAAATTTTAAAAGCTTATCGTCTACCTTCTCCATATTCTTATTTACTACTTTTTTATCTTCTTTATTTTCACTAACTTTCTTATCATCTTCTTTTTGACTTGCAGTTTCATTTTTAACTGTCCCTACATTTGTCTCTTCCTTTTTGTTACATGCAGTAAACGAAATAGCAAGTACAAGGCACAAAACAGATATAAAAATTTTTCTTCTCATAATTTTCCACCTTTATCCCCATTGCGGAAGATCTTCAAAAACGTCATTAATACTTTGAATTTTATTATTTAACTCTTCCTGATTTTTGAATTTTACTTTGAATGAATCAAGGTCAAATGACAGTAAAATATATCCGATTTTTCCTGTTTGCTCACTTTTTACCTTTATCCACGACTTTTCATCTGTCTCTATAAACTCAACTACATCGCCTTTTTTCAGGACTGTATCCGCTTTCTCATCTGTCTTTTCATCAAATAAATTTACATCTTCTTTGAGTGTTACTACTATCTTTTTATCATAATTGTATATCTTTTTTATTTCTTGCTCTTTTTCAACAATTTTGCCATCTTTCAATATATATATGCTATCAAAAGAATAATTAAATCCGAAATAAACGCCTGTTATCGGCATCAACAACTCATCATTTGAGTTTCCTAAAGAAAAGGAACTGTCTGCTGTATATTCCATACTTCCTATATGAGAAAGCTCTCCATGGTCATATCTGAAAACATCACTTAGATAGTTGATATGTTCGCCTGGTCTTTCGATTGCTATTTCTTTGTATTTGTCCTTCTTATCCATATCAATAATACGTATGTTTATCATATAGTCCAAGTCCTGTAATTGTCCTACCATATCATATTTATCCAAATCAAATTCCTTATCGTTGATTGTCAGTTTTTTAAATCTTGAAGGTATTACACTTGAACTTTGATTATCAGGATTGTCTTTTCTGACTACATAGCTGATATTATCCCTTACACCGTCTCCGTCAAGGTCAATATAGGCATCCATCTGCTCACTTCCTTCTTCAAAAGAATTGCCAAGCGAAGCTGTAAAATCAGAAGCTTTTCTTTGTGTTTCCCATCTGTAAATAGAGTATTTCCTTTTAGCACTTCCTTCAAAATCAATGTCACTTGCCCATATAATAGAATGACCTTCCATTTCGTCAGCACTGAATATATCTACTGTATACTGCTGATTTGTACAATCAAGGATAAAGGCATCACCCTTTGCAAGATAGACATTTTTGATTGTTTTTATATCATTTGCATTATCTTCCATAGTGCTTACTCGATATAAGGCACCGTCATGAAAATTTATTATAAGATGTTTATACATCACATCTTTGGGATTCTCGTTATTTTCACTACTACTGTCTTTTTCAGCACTTGAATCTGTCTTTAACACATTTATCTTTCCTTTGACATCGCTTGGGATAAAATCGTCCTTAATAAATTTAATATCAAAACATGCATCTCCATCTTTTCCAAATACTTCTACATAATGAGAAGTAAACTTTAGGACAGCATCATCTACCCTTGCAATTTCTTTTTTATCTGCTTTTTTCTCATCTTTTGATTTATTTTCATTTATATTATCTTCTTTTGACTTACTATCATCATTTTTTTGATTTGTTACACTTTTATTTTCAGATGATGACGTCTCAGCTTTATTACAAGCTGTAAACGATAGACATAAAACCACACTTAGAATTAAAGCAAAAATTTTTCTTCTCACACTAACACCTCTTTTTCACCTATATTAAAATTAATACTCCTGTTAAACTATATTATAATTATGAAAAATATAAAATTTATCAGTTCTTTTATGCTAAAAGCTAATAAAATAATGGATAAGATATTTTCAGTGAATTAATAATAAAGTAATAATTCATATAATATTTTAAAAAAACTATTAATTGAGATTATACATAGATTAAATAGATAATAGTATAAGTCCCATATATAATCTGTCAATATAAGATATTTTGCTAAGTTTATACTGATATTATTTTTATTATCTTAAAATAAAACTCAAATTAGAAATATTTAGAAATGAATATTTACTTTTTTTTACTATTAACTATTAATTTAAAGTATATCAGTATTAAAATTATGTATATTTATATCTTATCTATTTTTATATCTGACAGCTATAACATTATTTTTTACTCATTAATGTACCTAATCTATATAAAAAAACATCCTTTGTTTTTATAGTCAATTACTTAACTTTCATCCATAAATTTTTATGCCTTTTACATGCATAAAACACTCTTATTTTTCATAAATATTACTTTTCAAACATCCTGTATTTACCACATACCTGCATCTGTCCAATGAGATTTACTGATACAAAGCGACTTGCCGATATGTCAAGTGAAAAATAATGTTATAGCTTTGTCTTTTTTAATACCTTACACCTTGTTATTAAGGTGCACGGTATCAGGAGGTTATGAAAAAATCTTTATACTTACGCTAAGCTCTTTGAAAACACTAAATAATAAGTATAAACAACCATTTCTTCCATTTCATTATATCATTTTTTATTTCACTTTGTCCCTGTACAAAAGTACAGGTTTTAAAATTTTTTTAAATTTTTTTATAAATTTTATTAAAATCTTATACAATTATTAAACTCAGCCTTATTTTTCAAAATCACTTGATATTTTAATAAATTTTTGTACTCCAAAAATATAAGCACAAATTTCATTTACCTATGTCAATGTCTTATAAAACAACTGAATACCCCCATGCTTTAGCTTCAAATCAAAGTGGATTAACAAAATAATCAACTAAAAGTTTTTTATCAATCAAAGAAATATCACCAACATATTCCATTTTTTACAATATTTTGTCTCTAAACTTGACAATATAAGCCAATAAGTTATATAATAGGTCAACTCTTGCAACAGCAAGATTAAAAACCGTACTTTTAATTGCTAAGGTACATACAACAGGAGGATGAAAAATGAGTTATGATTATTTGAAAAAAACGGATGTGGAAATTTACGACTATATGAAGGCTGAACTTGAAAGACAGCAAAGAACAATAGAACTTATAGCGTCTGAAAACATAGTTTCAGAAGCTGTAATGGAAACTATGGGATCCTTTTTAACTAATAAATATTCAGAAGGCTATCCGTCAGCAAGATATTACGGCGGTTGCGAAGAAGTAGATAAGGTAGAACAGATAGCTATAGACAGAGCTAAAGAACTTTTTGGTGCAGAATTTGCCAATGTACAGACACATAGCGGTTCTCAGGCAAATTTTGGAGTATACTTTGCATTTCTAAAACCTGGAGACCTGGTACTTGGTATGGATTTGTCTCACGGTGGTCACCTCACTCACGGCTCACCTGTCAATGTATCTGGTATGTACTACAACTTCATCTCTTATGGCGTAGACAGTAATACTCTTACCATAGACTATGAAGCATTTGAAAAAGTTGCTTTGGAAAAAAGACCTAAGATGATAGTTGCAGGAGCAAGTGCCTATCCAAGGGCAATAGACTTTGAAAGAATGGGAGCTATCGCCAAAAAAATAGACGCACTTTTCATGGTTGATATGGCTCATATAGCAGGTCTTGTAGCCGCAGGACTTCACCAAAACCCTTGTAAATACGCAGACATAGTAACTACTACCACTCATAAGACTCTTCGTGGTCCAAGAGGCGGATTGATACTTGGTAAAAAGGAATACGAAAAAGCGGTAAACAAGGCTGTATTCCCAGGAATACAAGGCGGACCTTTGCAACATATAATAGCGTCAAAGGCTGTTTGTTTCAAAGAAGCACTTGGAGAAGATTTCAAAAACTATCAAAAACAAGTGCTTAAAAACTCACAAGCTCTTGCAAAATACTTCTTGGAAAAAGACTATGATGTTATCACAAAGGGGACTGACAACCACTTGATACTTATCAATCTTGCCAATAAGAACATCACAGGAAAAGATGCACAAGACAAACTCGACCTTGCAAATATAACATTGAACAAAAATTCAGTGCCTTTTGACACTCAAAACTTCATCAAGACAGGCGGTGTAAGAATAGGCTCACCTGCAGTGACTACAAGAGGTATGAAGGAAGATGATATGAAGCTTATCGTTGACGCTATAGACTTGGTAATATCACAAGAAAAGTACGATGAAGCAAAACAAATTGTAAAATCACTTACAGATAAATATCCTCTATATCCTGAGATTAAAATGTAATAAAATTAAGTCCCTCCACAAGTCGGAGGGCTTTTTTTGTATGTAAAATTTAATAAAAAACTACCTTTTTCTTAATTAATACCTCGACATTCCCACTAAAATTATTGCAATTTTCTCTGAAATTTAAATGTTTATAGTTTTTTTAATACACTACTTGATACACAATTTTCTAAATAATATTTATTGAAATTTGCATATTTATCAAAAAAATGAAAACACCGGGAATGTTATGTCAGGTATGATATAGCATTTTTAAAATATACTCAAATTTCAATGTCTTTAATGTTTTTTTATGTGAGAAAGTTGAGTTAATACCAATACTGATATTTAATAGAATAATAGAAAAATTCCTTTTATATCTACTAAATATAAAGTGCCTAATATTAAAGAGCTTTATTAATCTTATGAAAAGTCTTCTATATCCGCTATTATAAATAAAAATTGCATAATTTATGAAAAATTTACACATATATTAAATCTATAATGCGAAAATTTATTTTATTATTGAAATTGTTATTTAATTATGCTACACTGTAAGAAATAATTGGTAATATGATTGTTACAATATGTATTGTACTTTCAGGTATCCAATAATACTTAAAATGTAAAATCCACATTAGATTTATGTCATTGCGAACTTATGATATCTCTCATCTTTATTAAAAATTTTTTTATAGCTATATAACAGCTTTGATATTTTTTTAAAAGATATTGTAGAAATATTATCTATCTTTTCTTATCCCAAAATATCTTAGCTGTTAATATAAATTTATGTTATTTCTAATTTGCCATGTATGTTAAAGCTTTTTAAGCACTATATATTGTGGTAAAAGTCATCATCTACTTACTCTTGGAAAGTATATGACTTAGCAAGGAAGTTTAAGCAGATATTACCTAAGAAAATATATACTGTTTACTATGAAGTTTCATACATAGCATTAAACCAAACAAAAGGAGGTATATTATGAATCTTAATCAAAAACAAACTAAAAAAAGACTATCGCTCATACTATCACTACTACTGATAATATCTCAGGTAAATATCTCATCAGCAGCAAAGACAAGATTTGCAGATGTACCTGATACACACTGGGCAAGTAAGGTCATAGCCAAATGGTCAGGAGAGGACTACGACGTACTGCAAGGAGATTCAAAAGGAAACTTCAACCCAAGTAAAGGACTAACTCTTGGAGAGTTTATGACAATAATATCAAAAACCTTTGGCTATGTACAAAAACAAGAAACACAAGTAACACCGGCATGGGCAAAAGAATCAGTAGAAAAAGCCATAGCAGCAGGCATAATCCCAAAAACGGATAAGATAGATGCAAACAGAATGATAACAAGACAAGAAGCCATAAAATATATAGCAATTGCATTTGGAATAGAAAGCTCACAAGGAAATACCCCCTTTATAGACGACCAAGACATAGATAAGCAATATAAAGGCTATGTAAAAGCCTTCTATGACATGGGCTATATAACAGGAGACAACAAAGACAAAAGCAAAGCCAAATTCAATCCTAAAGAAAACTACACAAGAGCAGAAGCAATGCAAGTAATAGACAATATACTAAGCGACATAATAGATAGATACACAATAGACAAGACATATGAAAAAAACATAATAATAAGAAGACCGGGTGTAAATCTACAAAACATAAAAGTAAAACAAAATATAATAATAGCCCAAGGAGTACAAGACAGCAATATATCAATAGACAAAGCACAAATAGGAAAATCGCTCATCATATATGGGGGAAAAGATATAACAGTAGTATCAGATAAGATCATAGAAAACACTATTATAAACAAAGCATATAAAAGCGTAACCCTAAGAGGAAAATTTAATACAGTAACAATACATGACAAAACAACAGTGCATATAATAGGAAAGGCGGAAAAAATAATACTACTTGGAAGTGCAAAAGCAACACTAAACGGAGAAGAGGTAGTACAAACAAAAGACGATAAAAATCAAGCACCAAGTAAGAGTACAAAACCTATAACAGGAACACCTGGTGGAGGAGGAGCCGGTGGAGGAGGTACATCAGGTGGAGAAATAACACAAGGAAGTACAGGTACTATTCCAAGTATAACAGTAACTACAAAATTCCCAACAGAAACACTAACAGACAGTGCAATAGATATCAAATATACAGCTACTCCAAGTAAGGGAGCAACCATAAAAGAAGTAACATATACAATCAATGACAACTTCACAGAATATCTATACTATGCAAGTGAAAACGAAAATGAAAGAAAAGGAACACTTGGACAGGGGAGAGTATTACTACTGCCCGGACAAAATAATATAGTATTTACAGTAACAGATACAGCAGGCAAGAGTGGAAAATATATTGTAAACCAACAACCTACCTTTGCTGAGGGGACATATGCACCTGATCCTAAACCAGATGAATTTAGCTATTTATCAGATGGTTCAGGTAGATTTATCAATAACAGAATAAGATTTGATATAGCTGAGGATGTGACAAGGGAGCAGGTTGAAGAGATTGCCAGATATATCAATGGAGAGCTTATAGAATATCTTCCTATAATAGGTATGGTTGCAGTAAAAGTACCTAAAAATACAGAAGAAGGGTTAAAAGCTATTTGTGAAGATATTGAGAAAAAATATCCCAATATAATAGAATATACTGGTCTTGAGATATTTAGACCTTTTAAATTTGATAGTGTAGATACATTAAACAATACTGATACTCAAAATAATAATACTACAGCTAATAATACACAAGATGATAATGCAACAGTAATAAATTATACTAATGATCCGTGGTGGGGGCTAAATGTAACTCATGATGCGCATAAGGGATATATACACTGGGGAATTAGCAGTATAAATGCTCAGGGTGCTTGGGAAAAATATAAGGTAAATCCTAAACATAATATAAGAGTAGGAATAATTGACGCAAGGATAGATAATAATCACCCTGATCTAATGATTCCTGACAGTAATATCTCAAATATCAACTATAAGATTGACAGTCACGGAACAAGTGTCATGGGTATCATAGGAGCAGAGCATAATAACGGTATAGGTATTAGTGGTGTTACAAACTTTGACAGAAAGAATTATTATGCTTATAGTATTTTTATAGATAAAGATAAAGATAAAGATAAAGATAAAGACAAAGATAAAGACAAAGACAAACAACATAATAATAAGAAAGATCAATTAGATAACTCAGATGATTATATTTTTAAAGGGCTTCAGTGGAATGTAATTAGAGGAGTCAAGGTTATTAATGTAAGTATTGGGAAATATGTCAAAAATCCTGATAAGAGGATGATAGAAAGATATAAGAATAAGATGAACAGACTTTTAAAAAAAGGATATGACTATATAATAGTGCAATCAGCAGGTAATGACAGTATAGATGCAAGTAAAAACGGATATTTTCCCATTGTAAAAGAGGCAAAATTGGTAGAAAGAATAATAATAGTAGGAGGATCCAATAGAAATAATGAAGTATATCACTACTCTAATTATGGAGATAGGGTGGATGTAGTTGCTCCGGCTGCTCTGGTATATAGTACGACAGTAGAAGTAAAGGAAGATGAGTCAAAAAATACGAATAATAATAAAGCTACAAACAGTGTGGACAACAACGGAAATAACGATGATGAAAACAAAAGTATAAAAAATAAAAAAACTGGAGATAAAAGATATAATTATTTTGATGGAACTTCATTTGCAGCACCTTTTGTTACAGGAACAGCCGCTCTTGCATGGAGTGAAAAGCCAAGTTTCTCAGGAAAGCATATCAAAAAAATAATTGTTGAATCTGCAAATAAGGCAGGACTTAAGATAAGAGACAGGAGATATGATAATGCTAAAATTAAAAGAGAGTACTATAGACAAGTAAATGCAGATGCCGCAATTAAAATGGCATTAGGAGAAAAAATAGTAGAAAAAGAAGATCTTGTAAAGGGAAGACTTGTAGGTATTGTTGTAAAAGGAGATAATGGAGGTAATAATGAAGATGTTCCTATATCAAATGCAGTAATAACATTGTATAAAAAATCAGCAAATGGGAAAAAAGAAAAAGATATAAAAGTAAAAAGTGTAAAATCAGGTATTGAGGGTTTTTATCGTATAGATGATATAATACCTGGAGAATATAGGTTTACAGTAGGAGCTCCAGGATATGTAGTAGAAACTGTTAATGTAAAAATAGAGCCATGGATAACGACAAATATTCACAAGTTGGTAGCGGTTAAAAAGAGTAATAAAAAAGGTATAGTTACAGGAAAGATAAAGAGTACATCTACAGGTCTACTTATTACAAAACCTATAGTTTTAGAATTTAGACGTGGAATAGATCCTGATTTAACTGAAAATGCAGAGGTGATACAGTCTGAAAACGGAAGATATTCTATTGGATTACCTGCTGGAAACTATACAGTAACAGCCAAGGCTGACGGATATATAACATCAACGAGATATGCAGTATCTTATGGAGATGATATAACAAGTAAGGATCAGGATATTGTCATATCACCAAAGATGATACAAGGAGAATCTTCTTTTAGAGCAGTATTGACATGGGGAGAAAGACCATATGATTTAGACTCACACTTGATGGGACCGACACCTGACGGCAGTAAATTCCAGTTATATTTCAATAATAGGGACATATATTATCAAGGTCAAGTATATAGTAACCTTGATACAGATGATATTTATAGTTATGGACCTGAGACTATTACAGTAAACAAACTTGTAGATGGAACATATGATTACTATGTACACAATTATACAAACGGAGATGTTACTTCAAGTCCACAGCTCAGCATTTCAGATGCTATGGTACAAGTATATGATAATAAAGGGAGTATACTTAAGACATTTAATGTACCTAAAAATGGAACAGGGGCGGTATGGCATGTATTTACACTTATTGTAACTGGCAACAAATATATAATTGTACCTGTAGACAATATAAGCGATATGGATTCATTCCTTAATTACACAAAAATACCAACAGATCCGATACCTGAGCCACCACCAAATTCTACAGATTCGAATGAGTCTAATCAGGGTTCTGATGTAAATTCACCTAATTCTGCGATTAATGAAGAAGAAAAAGACTCCAAGATACAGTCAAGAAAGCAAAACGGTATAAACAGTGATAACTCCGATTTGGAAGTAAAAAAAGATGATAGTGATAAGCAAAGTATAAATCAAAGTACAACAAATAATTAAAATATGGTAATCTCCAGATATAGGTAAAATCTTTAGTTTATCCACTTTCCCACTCAAATTGAGATAGAATTAGTGGGAAAGTGGATTAAAATATCAAAAAATTAAAACTTTACATATAGCCTTAAGCCAAACAAAAGGAGGTATATTATGAATTTTAATCAAAAACAAATTAAAAAAAGACTATCGATGATATTATCACTACTACTGATAATATCATCAGTAAATATCTCATCAGCAGCAAAGACAAGATTTGCAGATGTACCAGATACTCACTGGGCAAGTAAGGTCATAGCCAAATGGTCAGGAGAAGACTACAAAGTACTGCAAGGAGATGGGAAAGGAAACTTCAACCCAAGTAAAGGACTAACACTTGGTGAGTTTATGACAATAATATCAAAAACCTTTGGCTATGTACAAAAACAAGAAACACAAGTAACACCGGTGTGGGCAAAAGAATCAGTAGAAAAAGCAATAGCAGCAGGCATACTTCCAAAAACTGAAAAGATAGACGCAAACAAGATGATAACAAGACAAGAAGCCATAAAATATATAGCAATTGCATTTGGAATACAAAGCTCACAAGGAAACACAGCCTTTATAGACGACCAAGACATAGATGCACAATACAAACCATACATAAAAGCCTTCTATGATATGGGCTATATAACAGGAGACAACAAAGACAAAAGCAAAGCCAAATTCAATCCCAAAGCATACTACACAAGAGCAGAAGCAATGCAAGTAATAGACAATATACTAAGCGACATAATAGATAGATACACAAGAGACCAGACATATGAAAAAAACATAATAATAAGAAAAGCAGGTGTAAATCTACACAACATAAAAGTAAAACAAAATATAATAATAGCCCAAGGAGTACAAGACAGCAATATATCAATAGACAAAGTACAAATAGGAAAATCGCTCATCATATATGGAGGAAAAGATATATCGGCAATTTCAGATAAGATGATAGAAAACACTATTATAAATAGACCATATAAAAGCGTAACCCTAAGAGGAAAATTTAATACAATAACAATACATGACAAAACAACAGTACACATAATAGGAAAGGCAGAAAAAATAATACT
>FUZS01000030.1 GCA_900167215.1 [Eubacterium] yurii | reverse complement strand
GCATAGCCTCATCATCATTTACAGCCTCGTATTTTACTCTTCCGCAATCTTTCAAATATGCGTGTTCAGGTCCAACAGACGGATAGTCAAGTCCGCTTGCTATAGAGTATACAGGCAATGCTTCTCCGTTTTCATCTTGTAAGAGTATACTTTCAAAGCCATGTAGAAGTCCTTTTTTACCGAATTTCATACTTGCTGCATGTTCTCCTACTCCCTCACCTTTTCCAAGCGGTTCTACACCAACAATATCAACAGGCTCTGACAAGAATGCTTCAAACATTCCTATTGCATTAGAGCCTCCTCCAACAGCTGCACAAACGACATCCGGCAAATTACCTGTCATTTCTTTGAATTGATCTTTTGCTTCGATTCCTACAACTGATTGAAAATCACGAACTATCATAGGAAATGGATGAGGTCCGACAGCAGATCCTATACAATATATTGCATCTTTGTATTCTTTTAAATATCCTTCAAACGCAGCATCCACCGCCTCTTTTAATGTTTTAAGCCCGTGAGTTGCAGGAATTACATTTGCACCGAGCATTTTCATTCTTATTACATTTGGGTGCTGTTTTTTTATGTCAACTTCTCCCATGTATATATCACATTCCAAACCGAAATAGGCAGCAGCCGTTGCAAGTGCAACACCATGTTGTCCGGCACCTGTTTCGGCAATGAGTTTTTTCTTGCCTAAAATTTTAGCAAGCAAGCCCTCACCCATACAATGATTCAGCTTATGTGCACCGGTATGGTTGAGATCTTCTCTTTTAAGATATATTTGGCATTTTCCAAGCAATGAAGATAAGCGTTCACAATGATAGACAGGAGTAGGTCTACCTTGAAACTCTTTTCTTATACGTCTTAATTCATTTATAAAACGTGCGTTATTGCAGATTTCCAAATATGCCTGATTAATTTCTTTAAAAGCAGGTACTAATTCAGGAGGTAAAATCATCCCTCCATATTCACCGAAATATCCCTTTTCATCAGGAAAGTTTTTTAGATAATTATCAAAATCACGATAAGTTTTCATATTATTAATCCTTTCATAATTAATACTAAAATCTAATAAAATAATGGATACAATATTTTCAGAGCATTTATAATAAGTTGTAATACTAAAAACCAGTTAAAAAGCCATGTATTTATGTTGCAAAAAAGTTATTGGAAATCTCTACCATGTATAAAGTCATTTAAAATAACTGCTTGGCTTTATAAACGGTGATTATAATAAATAATATGCACTTTTTTAAAAATAATTTAATAAAAATTATCCATATATTAAAAAAATAATAGTATAAATAAAAAAACGTCTTATCTCAAAGAAATAACAATTCAATGAGACAAGACGAAATATCCTGCGGTACCACTCAAATTGATGCACAAAAGCACCCACCTTTAATACGTACTATCATACGCTCCGCTTGATAACGACTGCGGTTGCCGTCGATTGCTACTTAGGATTTTAATCCTGTTTGTTCGCCCTCATAAGTCCATTCAGTATATACATAATCTGCTATGTTCTAAGCATCCACAGCTCTCTGTAAGTTATTGTTACATACCTACTACTCTTATTCAATGGTTTGTGCGACTAATAATAACATTTTAAAATCTTATTGTCAAGAGTGTATTTTAAAAATATTTTTAAGAGATTTTTAAATTGTTCCTTATATAATTAAACTTGTGTATTAACTCTAATTAAATTATTAATTTACCCTAAAAATTAATCATGACTTGCTTTTTTGACAATACAGTGGGAAAATCGTGAGAAAAATAAAACTTTAGCCTAATTCACCATTATAAAATATTGCTATTTCAATGATAAATAGCATATTATTTTGCAATAGACTGTTTCTATGAATTGCTTTAACATTTTAATATTCTCTTCATTTCTTTACTCCAATTCTTCTACCGTTTCTTTAACATATTTTTTTAAATCTTTTATTTCTAAAAATGAAGGGTCCATGTGGCACAAAAAGTGCCAATCTTCGCTTTCTTTTTTTCTGTATATAATTGCCTCGCCATCCTCACTTCCAAAAAAGCTTCTATCTACTTCATATCCATCACTTTCTAAGAAATCCTTTATTATATTATATTTAGTTTCTCTTTCTTCAATATAAGCTTTTACTTCTTCGTTGTTGATTATATAAGCATCTATTTTTGAATATCCTTCTATAATTTTATCTTTTGTAAGCGATAGATTAGAAATCTCTTTCCAAATAATTTCAACATTTTCTTCAGATTCAAACATAAATTTAGAGAATGGCACAATATTTTCATTATAGATAATTTCCATATAATCAGGTATGTTTTTAGGATTAAAATATTCATATTCAAAATTATCTTCTTTTTCTATAGTATATCCGGGTATTTTAGATACAAAGTCTTTCCCTTCTTCTAAAGAATCAAATGCTACTAAATCTTTTGAATAATTATTTTGATACAATTCCAATACATACATCTATAATCCTCCTTATCTTAAACATTTCATTAAATACCAACTTTTTCCTTTAATAATGATATTTTCTTTGATATTAGATTATCAAGTTAAGCACAACACTTTTTTAAATTACTCAAAAAACTTACTTAAAACTTCTAATGGAGTTTTATAACCTAATCTCTTTCTTGGTCTGTTGTTAATCATATCAACAACTTCTTTTAGAGATTCATCAGTAATGTTTTTAAATGAACTGCCTTTAGGGAAAAATTGTCTAAGTAGTCCATTAGTGTTTTCATTTGTACCTCTTTGCCACGGTGAGTATGGATCACAAAAGTATACATCCATACCTGTATTTTGCTTAATGTATTCATGCATAGCAAACTCTTTACCATTGTCTACCGTGAAGCTCTTTTTGAGTTTATCAGGTATAGTTTCAAAAGCTTGAATGGTTTTATCACTAAACTCAGTGTCTGTTTTAGTTTCTACATGAGTTCCAAGTAGACCTGTTTTCCTCATACCAAGTACAGTATCACTTTCAAAGTGACCGAATCTGCTTCTATTGGTACATCCACTTGGTCTTTGAGAAATATTAACAGTGTTAGGTATTTTACCTCTATTATCATTAGTAGATTTACGTTTTTTATGCTTATTCATAAATCTCATTATCTTCTTTATCTCTATATGTAAAATGCCTGAATGAACAGCTCTGTAGATAGTATTATATGAAATACTGAAAGCTTGTTTTTCAAACTTCGCTCTACCGGATATTTGTTCAGGAGTCTATCTTAATTTAAGTCTTTGTATAACATATTTTCTAATTTCTTGATTATGTTTTAAGACAGATTTTCTACCACAGTTAGATTTTCTTTTAAGATACTTTTTTTGAGCATGATGAGCAGCATAAAAGCCGTTGGCATAAGAGTTACGTTTAAACTCACAAGAAATGGTGGAAGGCGAGCGACCGAGTATACGTGCTATAGCACGTATACTCATACCTTGTTCTAACATAACTCTTGACTTTTCTCTTTCTTCTATGCTAAGATGAGTGTAATGACTCATAAAATATCAACTCCTTGTATTATTTATTTTTGCAAACTCTATTATACAAGTTTTTATTTTCTGAGTCATTATTTTTTTATTAAGTGTTGCACTTATATTGTAAATATATAGTTGTAAAAAATCAATCTAAGATTTATCTTTACTAATTATTGCAAGTATTCCTTCACCTATTTCTTTAATTAAATCCACTACTAATGCATTCCCCATGGTAAAATATCTATTTGAATTTGTAACCCCATCCAGTTCTGTCCATCTATCTGGGAAAGTATTAATTCGCTCTGCTTCCAATGGAGAAATTAACCTTAACCTGTTATTCCCAGGATCTCTCACTACATGACTCATTCTAGACACTGTAGCTTCAGATGTAACCATCGTCCTTGCTGGTTTGTATGGAGAATCTGGAAATTGCATACTACCCATTCCATACTTATATTGATGTCCTGTACGAGATATCTTTACATCATGAAATCCCCTTTTTAATTTTTTAAACTTTTCAATCTTTTCAGGAGTTAGATATAGTTCTTTATTTTCTAAATTAGGTATTAGCAAATCTCCTAATGTAGTTTCCATTCTAGTTTTAGGAATATAATCAGTCATAAATGCTTTACCATCTATCATGAACCCTGTTTTTCTAAATCCTTTTTTTATGCTAAAAGTATTCGAAAATTCATTAACTGATTGAATCGAATTTAAGTCAATACTTTTAACATCGTATATTGATTTATTTAACATTGTGTTTGAAAATGGAGTCATGTTAGTTATAAATTCTCTTATTTTTTCTTCTTCATTTATAATTTTAGAAACGTAATCATTGAAATTAGAACCTTTTTTAAAAGCAAATATAAAAGTTCTTCTTCTACGTTGTGGATAACCATAATCAGCAGCATTTATCATTTTCCATGAAACACCATAACCCAAATCTGATAAGGTTCTTAAAATAATTCCAAAATCTCGACCTGGCTGCTTGCTACTTACCCCTGGTGAAGTCAGTAATCTATCAACATTTTCAAGCAAGATATATCTTGGTTCTCTCAAAATTATTACTTTATGAATCTCCCACCATAGAACTCCTTTTTTTCCTTTAATCCCCTTAGCTCCAGAAGTTGCAACTGAATAGTCTTGACAAGGAAATCCTGCAACCAATAAATCCATCTCAGGTATTTGTTCAGTATCTAACTTTGTAATATCCTCATTACTTATTGGAGTTTCAGGAAAGTTTTTTTTATAAATATTAAATGCGAATTGATTTTTTTTAGATGGCTCAAATTGATTAGCCCAAACTACTTCATACTGCTTACTTGCTCTAGATAATCCAAGGTGAAAACCACCTACGCCAGCAAACATTTCAACAATTTTTATTTTTAATTTACTCATTTTTTTTATTTATTCTTTTCCGTTCTTCGTCAATTATTTTAATTGCTTCAAAGATTTCATTCTTATCATATTCTATTGATAAAGTCTTGTCATCAATCGCCTCATACATCAACTTCTCTTTATCTTTTAATCGATTATATATTTTTTCATCAATAAACCCAGGACGAAAACTATTTATATCTTCCGAAGCTGTCTGTAAATAATAGTATCTAGTATATTGATTTTTATCAAGTCCTAGACGATGAATTCTGTCTCTAGACTGCAACATAAATGTTAAGTTAAAATTATATTCAAAATATATCGCATCATGTACTGATTGATGTAAGGATACTGATTCTCCTAATGTTTGCGGATTAGATATTAAAACTTGGATATCTCCATCTCTAAATTCATCTATTAATAAAGTTCTCTCCGATTTTTCAGTACCTCCATATACTAAATTCACTCTAATCCCTTTTTCTTTTAAAGTTGATGCTATTTTAAAAAGTGTATCTACAAATATTCCCCAAACTAAAACTTTTTTACCTTCCAAAACTAGTTTATGAACTAAATTTATTCCCTTTTGAAATTTTGGAGATACCATATTATAAACATCAATATCTGCATATGAAATTTTTGATTTTTTTGAAGCATTTTCATTTAGTAATGAATTAAATTCATTCTGTGAAATAGAATAAATATCACCATCATCATCATAAGACATTAATTCTTTATAATCTATTTTTTTAGTTACTAATGAAGGATTAGTTGACGCTTGAATTAATCTGATTAATCTAGCTAAACTTGATTTTTCATTTAAATAAATTTGTTCAGCCAAATTTAACTGTTCTTCACTTGGATCTACTAGTTCAATATAGTCATCTTCTACCAATGGAACATTCAAATCTTTTTTACTAGTTCTCCAAAAAAAAGGATGTATTTTTGTATTAATGTCTCTAATTTGCCTTACTCTTGGATTTATTAAAAAACTAGTATCCCACCCAAAATATGAATTATATTCATTTCCATATAATATATGAAGAAAGTTATATATATCTTGATAACTATTAGGAATTGGTGTCCCTGTTAATACATATTTAAATTTAGATTTTTTTGATAACTCTAAAGCTTTTTTTGCCCTAATTCCTTCAGGATTTTTTATCCTATGAACTTCATCAAATACAAGCATTGTCTTAATATCTATGTTCTCATTTAATTTAGTTAAATATTTTGGTAATGATTCGTAATTAACCAGTACTAGATTACTTACTTTCCAACTAACTAACAAATCATAATTGAAATCTGATGATGATTGCGTATCAATGGCTTTAAGTGTTTTTTTTGTACCAAAAACCTCTTTAAACTCCCTCTTCCAGCTATCAAAAGCATTTAATGGGCACACTACTAGAATTCTATCAATTCTTTCGTTATCACTCACATCAAATCTATTTAAATATGCAAATACTCCAAGAACCATTGAAGTTTTTCCTGCTCCTGGTACAGAAAAATTTGCAGCTCTTGACATTTCATACATAAAATATGCTGACCTTAAATGAAGTTCATATAATGGTCTAGTTACTTCTGATTGAATAATATAAGAAAATTCTTTATAAGATAACTTTTTGTCACTAGGAAAATTATCTAAATCCCCTTTATAAACATCACCTAAAATCTTATATTTTTCTATTGAGTATTTATACTGCTCTAGATATTCGATAACTGATTTAGTTACCTTAACACTTATATATTTTTTTGCTGCCCTTTCTTTTGTAACAGAAATAATTCTCTCAATATCTTTATATGTTGTCGAAGCTTTTATAGTTGAATTGTCTTCTTCGAAAAAAATAGAAATATCACTACCTTTTTTTAATTTTCTGTCAATACTTATTAATTGTATATCTGTTTTATCAATTCGTATAACTTTACTATTTACTAATTTAAAAATAATTAAATTATCTAATTCATCAAATTGTTCTTGGCTATCATCTGTTTTAATAATATATTCTATATTAGATTGAGATTGATATTTTGCTATTTCTTCATAAGCTATTTCTGAAACTTCTAAAACTTTAACTCCTGATTCCTGATCGTTCCATAATCTATTAAATCTATCTTGATTAGATTGTATTCTACGTCTAACATTTTCACTTAAATCCCATGAAACATCAACACTGATACTTTCATAATTAATATCCATACCATTTTTTGTTTCATTAACCGAGCCATTAAAAAATACTTTTTCTTTTCCAGACGTAATAATTCCAAACTTATCATGAAATAATCCTTTTTCTGTTAAAGCAATTTTAATTCTTGCTCTGCCCATTGCAATCATAAATGCTAGATTTCCAAGTTGTTGCTGAACCTTAGGAGTAAGCTTTTCATTTCTTTCAGCTAGCTTTAAAGGCTTAATTTCTTCTAATAAATTATATCCTGCTTTAATTCTATTATAATCTTCTTTACTTATTTCCTTGGAAATAATATATTCTAGATTTCCACCGTTTTTTGCTAATTCTTCTAAACTTTCAGAATATAAATCTAATCCAGCTGTACTAAAATATCCAGAAACGCGCTGATACAAGTCTGCCTCTTTTAACAACGGTTGATAAAATCCTTCAACTATGGAGCTAGAATATTCTGGACTAATTATACTTTTTATTTCTTTTGAGAATGACATAATCCAATTTCCTTCTTCAAATGATATAAAATATCAGTAATTTCTGTAATAATACCTTTTACCTCTAAATTTTCATCTATTGATAACTCTAAAAAATCTTCTTTACGAAACTCTAATAATAAATCCCTAATATTTTCTAACTCTATCAAAGCTCTCATCCTCTCATTTTCATTTTTTCCCTTATAGATGAGTTTCTTCGTAGATTTTATTAATGCATTTACATTTTTTTGTACTTCAATATTTTGTTCAACTACAGTTTTAAGCTCATTTGCGGATTTAATAGGTGTATCTTCAAACGTCTCCATAACAACATCAACCTTATCATCCACAGCATTTAAAAAATATTCTAACCTCTCATCATTTTGTAAGATATTCTTTTTTAAATCTCTCATAACACGAGTTGAATCATTTTGATTATCGACAGTTTTAGATACCGCAAGGTAGACTAATGCTGCTTCTTTGATAGACTCTTTATCCTTCGATTTTAAATTAGTAATAGTGCTCTCAATTTCTTCAATTGGACCATCCAACTTTAAATCTCTTGCTAAATAGAATTTATCTATTGGATTTCCTCCTGGAGATACAATTTCTATAAATTTAATAATTAACTCGGCCAATCTTATATCTCTATTAATTCCTTTTGTACTCTTTGCTCCAGATGCCTTCTTGTATTCCTCAATGGTCATTATTTTTTCAACTTCTATTGTATTATAAACATCAAAGATACGATCAATTGGATCATAACTAACTCGTTCCTCACGACCTAATTGCAAGTCTAATTCTAACTCTTTAATTATTTTTTCATCAGATTTTGCATCCAATTTCAATATTACTGCATTAAAATATTGAGCGATTCCAGTTTCTTTTTGAATCATCCTTAAAGCTGTAAATCTTCTATTCCCATCGATTACTCTACCATCTGGTAACACAACACCTGGTTCTTGTTGTGATTTTTCATCAATGGATTGTTTTGTATCTCTCATAGCTTGCTCATTAGATTCATAAATAAATTGCTCAAAAATTTTATTGTATTCTGAATCTCCAGTTTTTGGAGTTAATAGTCCATGAACAGAACTGTATTTTTTGTACGTGGTATTGATACGTCCATTTTGATCATTATAGTATAGATATTTTAATGGAATTGCATGAACATCATATTTATCATCAACTTGTCCTCGTATTGATAATTTTTTCTTTTCACCAGTTTTTCTTAAGTGATTTGCAGCAGCTTCCTCTAACAAGTTCATAAAATTCTTCACTATCCCTTCATCTAAATCAATTATTTTAGTTTTTCTATTTTTAGAAATTAAAAAAATATTACAATTTATTGTATTTAAATTAAACTTTTTTTACTATAACTTGCATTTTTTATATAACACCAGTTTGTAATAATTTTTTGGTATCTTTTTAAAAGAAAAAAATAAGTTTTTTTTATAAGAAACTCAACTTTCCAACATAAAAAAACATTAAAGCTCTCAAATTTTGAGTATATTTAAAAACACAAAAACATACTATACATAGCTTTTGATTATTTTCTTTATTTTTGATAAATAAGCAATTTTCAATAAATATTATTTAAATATTGTGTGTGAAGTATTGTATTAATAATTCAATAAATAATTAATTTTATACAAAGTATACATTAATCTATGTTTAAATAATTCTCAATCACAGTCAGAATAATTAAAATTTACTTTACATTTTTCTTTTTTAATATTTTTAATACCCACTATAGTCAAGTATCAAATTATATACCTCCTTAAAGATATAACATTTATTTAAGTTATATTATAACAAAAAAACACTTTTAAGAAATCTTTTTTGCAGATAAATAATATTTCTATTGAATTTTAAGTTATCTATTTCTAATTTATATATTACTCAACTTTCCCACATGAAAATCATATTAAAAACATTGAAATTTGAGTGTATTTTAAAATTATAATATTATACTTGACATAGTTTTTTCAGTGTTTTTATTTTTTTGATAAATACGCAAATTTCAATAAATATTATTCAGAAAATTGTGTGTCAAGTAGTATATTAAAAAATCAATAAATATTTAAATTTCAACTAAAATTGCGATAATTTTAGTGGGAAAGTTGAGTATATTACTTTTAATTAAATTTAGAATTACCTCTAAAAATTAATCTTGACTTACTTTTTTGTCAATATAGTGGGCAAAAATATAACCTTAGCCTATTTTGTCAACATAAAATATTGCTATTTCAACGATAAATAGCATATTGTCTCGCAATGATAAGTATTTGCGAACATATCTACTCCCTTGACTTTCACTATCTCATATCCTGCTTCCTTTAATACTTTCAAATCTTGTACGAGCATCTTGGGGTTGCATGAAATATACAGCATCTGCTTTGAGTTAAAGCCTATTATGTCTTTTAATGCCTTTGGATTTATTCCTGCTCTTGGGGGGTCAAGTATGATTAGCTGAGGTGAGTTTGTCAGTTTTGATACTTCTTCTTTGACATCTCCTGCGATAAATTCTACATTTTTCACATTATTAGCCTCAGCATTTTCTCTTGCCATTTCTACAGCTTCTTCAACTATTTCTATTCCTATTACCTTTTTTGCCCTTGATGACAGTGATATTCCTATAGTTCCTGTCCCTGAGTAAAGGTCAAAGATTATGTCTTTTTCACCATCTATCATTTCCATTGCTGTCTTATATAGGGTTTCTGCTCCCTTGGTATTGGTTTGAAAAAATGAAAAAGGCGATATTTTAAATTTATTGCCAAGTAAAATATCATAAAAATAATTGTCTCCAAAAAGCAGATTCACCTTGTCATCTTTTACAGTGTCAGACAAAGAGTCATTAGTCGTATGCAAAATACCTACTATAGTTGATTCGAGTTTTAAAGCAAGGAGTTTTTGAACATATTCACTTAAATCAAAGTCAATTTGTGATGTAGTAACTATATTTATCAATAGCTGCTTTGTATTTTCTCCTTTTCTTATCACCAAATGTCTTAGATATCCTTCATGACTTTTGATGTGGTAATTAGGCAAGTTCTTTGCTCTAAAATACTCTCCTGTCATCTTTAATATAGTCCTGTAATCCTCATCTACCAATAGACAGTCTTCTACAGGTACAATGCTCATAGGCGAGTTTTTCTTATGCAGACCTATTATCAAATCTCCATCTTTTACTTCGTTTCCAAAAGTAAATTCCATCTTGTTTTTGTATTCTTGTTGCAGTGGACTTGGCACTATATCTATTTTTTCTACTTCTGTATGACCGTTTTTGTGAAATAGCTTAGTAAGTTGCTCTGATTTTAAACTAAGTTGATTGTCATAATCTACACTTAGCATACTACATCCGCCACATTGACCGTACTTACTACAGACTTCTTGAGTTTCAAGAATTGATTTTTCGATTATGCTCAGTATCTTAGCCTGGTATTTGTCTCTTCTACTTTTTTGAATAAGTGCTGACACCTTTTGACCTTTTATGCCGCCTTTTAGCAACACTTTTTTGTCAAAGGCAGTATCATTTATACTTTCTCCACCAAATATCATCTCATCTATGCTTAGTTCCACTACCTTGTTTTTCATTTATTCTCCTATTTCTATTTATTTATTGTATTGATTATAAGTTCTTATTTGAATTTAGTAAATTAATTTTAACATATGTATGTAATTAATGAAACTTCTTTTATATAATTTTTTCTATTTGCTCAATTATTGCATTTTTATAATTATTTTTACTTTATATATGTTCTAGTTAATATATGTCTAAAAAATAATATTTATATATTTCTCGTTACTCTTGTACTATTTATTGCAATAATCATAACCACCAGTTGAACTGGTGGTTTGCACTAGCCCTATAAGGGCATATTACTTACAACCTCTCAAGAGGCACTGAATAAGTCCGCCAATTGTATAATATTTTTCAGGCTGCTGCTAAAGCAGCCTTTATTATGCCTTCTTACTCTTACTACCCGTAAACGGGTCTATATACTCTTTTATTGTTAGTTGATCATTCATTATATCTTCTTGTAGCTGATTTTTTATATATTTTTCTATTGCTTTCTTATTTCTTCCTACTGTATCTACATAATATCCTCTACACCAGAAATGTCTGTTTCCGTATTTATATTTTAAATTTGCATGCCTGTCAA
>FUZS01000033.1 GCA_900167215.1 [Eubacterium] yurii | reverse complement strand
TGACTTCTTATGTTTTAGCCATACATCACTGCATGGGTTCGGTTTGTATCAAGGGTAACTTGTCATTAACCGCCACATAAGACCTCCCCGGTTAAGAGTGATAACCTTCCTCTCATCTATCTGTCACATTTACACCATAGGGTTCGGGTAGTATTGGACTTCACTTTGTTGAGCAAGCTCGTCCGCCCTATAAATGCCTTGTATGTGATTTCTGTTCGTCAGACCGAGAATTTGCATTAAGCTTACTTCAGATTCCACCTCACGATGGACACCCTTGCCCTCTGCTAACAGTTCCTACTACCAAGCCTGTAACGGACTTTCACCGTCAAGTTATCACCCATTCCGAGCAAACACAAAAATAGCTGTCTCAAATCTTTTAAGACAGCTATTCTTGCAGTTTAGTATATTAAGGAATCGTATTGTAAAATTTAATTATCTATTTTTTGTATTTTTCATACATTGAGAAAGAATTGACTGCATAGTTTACTCCACCGCTATTATATACAACTATATGAGCACTTTTCATATCTTTACTTAGAATATTTGCCTTGTGTAAAGGAGAGCTAAGCCAAGAATCCACCATTCCGTCCGCATCTTTAAATTTCTTTCCGACATTTTCAGCAAACATATTCTTCTCATCTGCAGTATACCAATCTTTCCCATTAGGTCTTTTGTGATCAAACTTATATGAAACTTCTATAGCTCTAATCTCAGCACCTTTTGAGAGTCCATAATTCCAAGCCAAAGGTTCAACTCCATTTTGTTTTCTATAGTCATTTATTTCATCAAACATTTCTTTTGCCATATCCTTGTCGAAGTTCACAACTACTTCTTTGACCTTGCCGTTTATATTTACCTTTATCTTCTTTTTTTCTTCATATTTTGAGGAACTTATATTTTTCCTATTGCTTGGACTTGCATAAACAGCAACATTCCAAAAAGCGCTTACGCAAAACGACGTGATGCAAAGCAATATTATCAATCTCTTTGTAAACATCTATATCCCTTCTTCTAAATTTAAGGTATTTTATCGGACTAAAAAATCCTGTAATTCTTCTTGAATCAAGTACTTACACATTGAATTATTTTTATGTTTTGTATTATATCATAGTTTTTTATAAAAATCCAGTGTTTTTTATAAAAAATATATTTTTTTTGTGGAAATTATATAGAAAATTTATTTAATACATAGAAATATTAATCTTTATTTAAATATTAAAAGGCTTTAATCATAACTTTGGAACAATTTGCCATAAAATAAATATTAATTGTATTTTTATGTTTTAATTTAATACCTTTTCTGATATAATCAACTTAATTTTTAGTTTATCCGTAATATTCATTTTTAATTTATTCAAATATTTTACAATAATTTATTTGACTATTTTGATAAACATAGGAGTTTTGATATGAAAACTAAAGCATATTTAAATATCTTGATTGCCACCATCTTTTTTTCATCAATGGAAGTTGCAATCAAATATACTAACGGAGTTTTTAATCCCATCCAGCTGAATTTTGTCAGATTTTTAGTCGGCGGTATAATACTGATGCCCTTTGCCCTAAAAAAACTGAAGAAATTCGACTATAAACTGACTAAATCCGATTATTTAAAATTTGCTTTTTTAGGAGGATTGCAAATAGTCATAGGCATGAGTTTTTACACCGTGTCTATACTTTATATACACGCTCATATTGCCGCAATTATTTTTTCCTGTAACACCTTTTTTTCTATAGTATTTGCATTTTTCATACTTAGAGAAAGGATATATTTTTTCACTGTGATTGCTCTTTGCTTTTCATTTTCGGGAATGGCTATAATTTCGGATATATCTCAGCTTGATGTAAAGGTTACAGGAGTCATACTTTGCTTGCTTGCAGCAATTTCATTCTCACTATATGGTGTACTTAGCAAATATTTTACAAAAGGCTTACCTATAGGAGGAGTTGTTGTTACATCTTACGGATTTTTGTTTGGTGTCCTTGAACTTTTCATATTGATTATTTTATCAAGAATAGGCGTTATATCTCAATTTTTAAACGAAAACAATCTGAAAGTCTTATCTGATATTCCCATACTTTCAGGAATAAGTTTTAAAACAATTTTACCTTTGATTTATATTTGTGTAGGCGTAACAGGTTTGGGCTTTGCTACCTATTTTGCGGCAATAGAGGCTCTACCTATGTCAACAGTATCTTTGGTATTTTTTATAAAGCCTGTGCTTGCTCCGATATTTGCCTTTATAGGACTTGGAGAGGTGATATTGCAAAAAAATATCATAGGATTATTGCTTATTGTAATAGGCTCTTGTATATTATATGTTAACAGCTTGAAAAAAAGTTAGGAGATTTTTATGTCAATACTTATAACAGGAGGCGCCGGATACTTAGGCTCTCATCTCACACAATACCTGCTTGAAAAAAATGAGGATGTTATCGTTGTAGATGACCTTAGCACAGGGAATAGAGAATTTGTATTAACTAATAAATTTTACAATTTAAACATAAAAAATTTAAATGAACTTGCTAATATTTTTAAAGAAAATAAAATTGATATAGTAATACATCTTGCCGCATCATCATTGGTGGGAGAAAGTGTGTCAAATCCTTTTAAATACTATGACAATAACTTATATGCCACTGCCTGTCTATTGGAGACAATGAGAAAAAATTCTGTGGATAAGATAGTATTTTCTTCAACTGCATCAGTATATGGAGATGTAGATAAAGTTCCTATCACTGAAGATATGCCGACAATACCTACCAATACTTATGCAAGGACTAAACTTGATATCGAAAATATGATGAAAAATTTTGAGACAGCTTATGGTATCAAAAGTGTTGCGCTTAGGTATTTTAATGCGGCAGGTAGCGATATTAATGCACTAATCGGCGAAATAAGAGAAGTTGAAACTCATATAATTCCTATAATACTTCGTAACCTTATAGAAGGCAAAAACTCCATAGATGTATTCGGCAATGACTATCCCACAGACGACGGCACTTGCATAAGAGATTATATACATGTTGTTGATTTGGCTCAGGCACATTATCTTGCGGCAAATCATCTCTTAAACGGCGGAAAGTCAGAAATTTTCAATCTTGGAAGCGGAAAAGGCTATTCGGTACTTGAAGTGATAGAAGCCGCAAGAAAGGTCACAGGCAGTAAAATAGACATTAATTTCGTACAAAGACGAGCCGGTGATCCGCCTAACTTGGTAGCATCTTACGAAAAGATAAAAAAAGATCTTGCTTTTACATTGAAATATCCCAATATCGAAACTATGATAAAACATGCTTGGAATTTCTACCAAAAATATTATTCAGATAAGGCATAGATTTTTATTTTTTATAGATTTGTACAATTGTTCGATTAAGTCTTACAAATTCCGTTTTAAGCTAATATCTAATAATATAATGAATTAAATAATTTCAGTACATTTAAAAATGGAGCATAAACAATATACTGTTTTTTAAAGAATATCGATGACTATTTTCCATAGATTAAATAACTATTCACAAATTATAAAGCTGAATATAAGTTCGCAATTTCGCTGCAAAGGAGGTTTTTATGAAAGGCGATGTGGTTTTGATAAAAGGTGACGGAGTCGGCACAGAAATAGTCAATCAGGCTATCAAGTCATTAAAATCAATAGAACAAAAGTATTCTCATAAGTTTTACCTGAATGAATATCTCATGGGTGAAAGTGCATACAATCAGTGCAAGAAAACTTTGCCAGATGACACCCTCTGTGCCTGTAAAAAATGTAAGAACATTCTCTTTGGAGTTGTGGGCAGCCCGACTTTGGACCTTGATGAGGAAAAAAAACCTGTCAAAGCGCTTTTTAGTCTTAGAAAAGAACTTGATTTATTCACTGATTTAAGACCTATAAGAATAGATAAGAGACTGTCTCATCAAGCTCTACTCAAAGAAGAATACATCCAAAACGGAGTGGATATATTGGTAGTTAGAGAGCTTACAGCAGGTCTGTACTTTGGGGAGCATATCATCGAAGGTGAAGGAGATGACAGATACGCTACTGATTTGATGTACTACAGTTTCAATCAAATTGACAGAATTGTCTCAAGAGCTTTTGAAATTGCAAGAAAGAGAAAAAAGAAAATAACTCTTGTAGACAAAGCTAACGTACTTGCAACATCAAAACTTTGGAGACTGATATTTAACGACTATGCGGAAAAAAATCCTGATATTACAGTCGAGAGAATGTATATAGACACTGCAACTATGCAGCTGATACGGCGTGCTGAGGAGTTTGACGTAATCTTATCTGAAAATATGTTTGGTGACATAATATCTGACGAAGCAGGTATACTTTCAGGCTTTGTCGGTATGATACCATATGCAAGCATAGGAGAAAACAACTGTATGTGTGGACCTACTCACGGCTCTGCCAACGATATAGCAGGCAAAAACATAGTAAATCCCATGGCAAGCATACTTTCAGTATCCATGATGTTAAGATATGGATTTGGTCTTGAAAAAGAGGCAAGTGATATTGATGAGGCTGTATATTCCGTACTCGCAGACGGCTATAGAGCCGGTAATCAGAGCAAGTCATCAAATTCAATTCTTAAATATGTAGGTACTGATGTAATAGGAAATTTGGTAGCTGAGAAGATATTATCGAACAATTAATTATTTTTATACTATTATCTATTTAACTTATTGATAATATTCATTAATTTTTTAAAAAATAGTATATAATTTATGACCTTATTAAAATACACTTTAAGAGTTTTATCCAATATTTTAGTATTAGTAATATCCTTTTGATTAATGCAAATTTTTCGGAATATCTTGCTTAATACATTTTGAAAAGGAATGAGTAGGAGCGAAAATTTCCATTGTCCTATTAACTATTACTAATCGAGTAGGAGGCTACCCATTATTTGAGTAGCCGACCTCTCACACCACCGTACGTACGGTTCTCGTATACGGCGGTTCAATAGTTCAAGTGAAGTCTCTCGTATCTTAAAGATATGTCATCATATCCTTGGGATACGAGATATTCATTTGTTAGGGTTGTTGATAGTATAAAACTTCCTGCCACTCTCCAATAACCAAGCCTTGAGTTTGCCCATTCCCACGCCTTTTGTTTAGTTTTACACAAGCGTTTTAGGTTC
>FUZS01000034.1 GCA_900167215.1 [Eubacterium] yurii | reverse complement strand
CATGACTTCTTGTCTTGTTATGTCTTTGTTCGGTGACATTGTGTCATTGCTTGTGCCGTTTATATAGCCTTGTTCAAGGGCTGTCATTATTTGACTGTAGTACCAGTCATTTTGTTTTAGGTCTTTGTAGTTTTTTATTTTGTCGCCTGTTTTGCTGTATTCCATGGCTTTGTTTACTATGGTGATGAATTCTGCTCTTGTAATGCTTTTATCCGGATTTAGATTTCCTTTTTCATCTCCTTTTATCAGTCCTTGGCTTTGCCATCTTGCCATTGTCTCGCTTGCCCAGTGCCCGTTTATGTCTTTGCTTGCGTATGATATGTTGCTTAGTAGCATCATTGCTGTGAGCATGAGTGAGAGTCTTTTTTTACTTTGTCTTTTCAAATTTTACCTTCCTTTCCTTTTTCTTTTAATTTCTTCTTACACCACATTATAATATTTAGTAGCTTTTATAAGCAATGCACGACAACTACACTGATACTTGATTAATTGAAACATCAATTTTTATGATAATATCAGTGTGTACATATTGGCTTATAAAGATTTATTATTAATAATGTGATTCAAATGATAGATAATAAAGAAAATATTTATTTTAGAATATTTTTATAGGTCTAAGCTACTTATGCTCAAATACTGTTAATGCGAAAAATTAACATATAAAAACAGCATTTACATTTTGGAATAATTTAAAATATTTCAGTTTTAATCTTAAAAATAATGATGTCCGCTCTATATGTAGCTGTAAAACTCATATTTTTTATATAAATAATCTGAAATAAACAAACATTTTTAAAAAATATATTAGAGTCAAGAAATTTTACTGCCGGCTAATTTCTTATATAACACTATCAGTCAAATGTCCTATATTATCTACTAATAATGTATATTAACATAAATCAAATTAAAAGTCAATTGAATATAAATTTTTTTCTATAGATTGCTATACCTATTTGATAATACCAATGAATAGTAAAAAATATCCCCGATTTTATACCATTTGTATAGAAATAGTATAATATGGGGATACTTATTTTGTATCAAAGATATTTATTTTTTTTAAAATTAATTGATAATTCCTTTGGGTTTTTAATCCCTAATTCTATACTAAATTCTAATAAAATAATGGATAAAATATTTTCATAAAAATATATAAGATAGTCTTAAATCATACACTACCTTATTTAAAACTATTGATTAAAATTTTCCTTAGATTAAATAGATATCAGTATTAAATACGTTGAAATTTGATTATATTTTTAAAATATCCCATTAACTATATTTTAGACTTTTGTTATTTCAAAATTAGTTAATGAGATATTTTTTATTTTTGTATATATTTATTTATTAGCCTATTAAATAGTAATATATTTCCATTAGTATAAATAAAGTATATTTCGACTTATTTTTCAACTGACAAATATGATATTTTCATTTGATTAGAATCAATTCTATCATTTGAATATATCGCTTTTACATATACTCCTATTTTTACAATAGACTTGCAAACTTTGTAATCTGATATTGTCAGATTTTACTAAAGTTTCTACATCTATGACTTTAGTTGCATATTCAGATGTATGAAGCTGTCTGAGATTTTAATTTAGCACAAGTCCTTTTATTTCTTGAGACTTATCATAGTTTTCATCTGTCGAGATTATACCGTATTGACTTATTACAGAAAGTTTAAGTTCTCCGTTTGTAAGTGCTGATTTTACTGTATCTCCTTGTTTTACCTCTTCATTTGTTCCTGTTTTTACAACCTTTAGCCCAAAATACTTAAAATCATCGTATAAAATGTATGCACCTGGTCCAGAATTTTTCCACTTATTGTTGCCGTCTTTTTCATTTGGTAAAGATAACAACAGTTTCATACCGTCAAAATCAAGCGTATCATTTATATTATAAACTTTCTTTTTCAGATTTCCTCTTACTGTAAAGTGCACTATAGGCAAGGGCTTTACATTTACATCCATATCAAATTCATATTCTGACTTATCTTTGAATGTTAATTTTACTCTTCCCTTTGATTTGCCGACAGTCGTCATATCCGGCGTTTGTATTGGTTTAATGACTATATGTCCGTATTGACCTAAGCGTGCTTTGGAGCTTAGTGTTTTAATATGAGCTTCTATATTTTCTTCATTAAATCCACCCAGTTCCATTATTTTTTTAACTGTAGGATTATTCTTCCATTTTTCATTGTCAACTTTCATAACCACGTCAATTGCAGTTATATTTTCAGTTTCTTCAAAGTTGTCAGCCAATGTAACCCCACCTGCTCTGACCATTATCGGTATTTCAACTTGTTTTTCACTGTCATCACTGAATGTGAGGTTTACTATTGCACTTATTTCACCTACTTCTGAAAAATCAAGTGCTGAATCCAATTCAACTTCTGTATTGTCAGGAAGATTAGGAAGTGCCTTTCTTATCATTTCATCAGTAAGCTGTGGATTTGTTGTTACTTTTACAGTAATTCTTCTTGGTCTTTCGTTATATTGTTCAGCAAGAGTCAGACTTGACTTGTCTTTTACATTTATTGTTATTTGATAGCTCTTTGTGCTCTTATCACTGAATTCTACAGTAACATCGAGTTTTTTATCATCTCCTACAGATGATGTAAGATTATTCGCCTCTACCTGATTATATTTTATGCTTGAGTCTGTAGGTAGATTTTCAAATGCTGATGCCAAAATATTTTCCGAAAGTATTGTCCCTGTAGTTACCGTTATAGGATTAGGCTCTTCTGTGTAAGTTTCTGAAATAGACTTGCCTCCAAAGTTCCCCTTAAAGTGGATTACAAAATAATCGCTATCTATCTCATCTACCTTGAACTTCGTGCCATGATTGTCCTTTAAAGAATCTCTGTTTATATGGAATTTAAATGATTCATCTGTTTGCTTATTCCATATATATTTGCTTACAGTTTTTGTTGTAAGTACAACTTCCTGATTGTTATCAGCTCTTTTTGTTATTAATCTGAATTCCATTTCTTTGTTAAGAAGTTGATCTGATTGTTCTTTTGTTAAAGTAAGATGTTGAATATATGTGATTTCACCTTTTTTTACAGTAGAGTCAAATCCGGTAGTATCAAGCCAAGTGTTTGAGTCCTTTGCTTTTACCTGTAGTTTATCTATTTTCAACAACACGGCATTTTTAACTATACTCATGCCTCTAAGCAATTTTGTAGTGTTGCTCTTTTCATGTACTACCTTGAGCGTAAGACCGTTTGATATTGGATAACCAAGGTTTTCTTTGTTTAATATCATACCCTCTTTAACTTCTTTATTTGTATCTCTAAACAATACCTTTAATCCATTTTTAGCAAAATCTTTGTATTCCACTACTCTTGGACTTGTTTTTCCCTTATCATAAAAGGCAACTTTTAGTGAACTTAGATCAAGAGCCTTGTCTTCTATAAATTTTTCGGCATATCCGTCTTGCACTCTCATATCATAAAATCCTATATTATCATCTGCTTTTCTTAGTGCATTAGCGATAGCTTGCGATGTTCCTATACCTGTAAATGTCGCTCCTGATACTGCATCATATTCTTTTCTGTCATAGCCAAGTTCATCAATGACATACGTCCTAATCAGTGATAACAGCTCTGCGTGTATTTTACCTAAGCTTGACGGATTAAGTTTTTTTCCGGAGAAAACATGTTTTCCTATCACCTTATCCAAAGCTTTATTATAATCATCAACACTATCTTCGTCCTTAGCTTCGCTTAGAACCTTATTCATAGCATCTCTTATTACTCCCAATCTATATGCTGTCGCCATAGGCTTTTGATCTCTTGTAACTATTTTACTTACATAGTCGAATCTATAACTGAAAGCCGGACCATCATCAATTTTTCCCGGATGTGCGACATTTTTTATCTTGTCAAGTTCTTCCTGCACAATTGATATGTCACTTATCTTTCCGCCTGATACTGTGACTTTTACAGGTATCGGTTTAGCCTCAACAAATCCGAATCCGTCTCCAAAATATACTCCGTCTTTGTAAGTCTTATTGTCAAGCTCACTTATTTCTTTATTTGTAAGGAATTTGAACTCTCCTGCTTTATTATTTGTTCCACCTTCGATATCAGAAGGGTCTTCAATTACAAGTTTGAAGTTTCCTTTTTCGTATCTGCCTTTTCCTTTTTCAAATTTATCTACTTCGCTTGGCAATACTACTTGTTTAATCTTACTTCCCTTTTCTATCTTTATATTTGCATTTATAGAGGCAATGTCAAGTTTTCCGATATTTGCACGGATTTGTATCTCATCATTGCTGTTTAGAGCCTTTACTATTTCCACATTTTCTATCTTGACAGTATCTGTAGTTTGAAGTATGGCAACTTGTTTTATCTCAACTTTGCCTAACAACTGACTTTGTCCTTCTACTGAAACTCTTGGCTTTTGCCCACCTATCTTTTCAATTATAGTTCTTCCATTTACTTTTACATCTTTTAGGTGAACAGTATTTGCTCCACCACCTTGAATGAGGAGATTTCCTTTTATTTCCATATTTTCAAGAGTTACATTGGAATCTCCAACTTGCTTATCTATAGTCAAATCTTCGTTTACTGTCAGATTTTTTACTGTGATGTTTTGACCTGTTATCTTGCCTGTCAGTATATTCTTGTTTTTTCCGTCTGTATCTTGGCTTATTATCTTTACTCTTCCGGCAAATTCAAGGGCATTTGCCACTGCATTGATAAATCCTGTAGATGAACGTGTAGCTCCTGCTATTGTATCTACTTTTGTGGATTGCTTGTCTATTATGTTTTTTGCAATCTTGTCTGCCTTATCTTGGTTAAAGTAACTTTGATCGTCTTTGTTTTCTATAAGTTCTATCTTTGCTATCTTTTTATT
>FUZS01000035.1 GCA_900167215.1 [Eubacterium] yurii | reverse complement strand
TTTAGTTCTTCTATCTCTTTGTCATTTTCTTCTAAGGCTTCTCCCATTACTTGCATTGCCATTGTTCCTTTTTGCATGTCTTCTGCTTGGCTCATCGCTCCTTGGGATATGTCTTGTATTACCTTTGATAGGTCTTCTGCTGCCATTGCTGATTGTTCACTTGTTGCTGTTAGCTCCTGTGATGATGCTGATACTTGACTTGCTATGTCGTTTATCTTTGTTAGTGTATCTTTCATCGTTGTCTTTACTGTGATTAATGACCTTGATATATCTCCTATCTCGTCTTTGTTGTTTGAGTATATTACTGCAGGTGATTTTTCATTCAAGGTCATGTCATAGTTTGCCATTGTTTGTATACATTCACTTAGTTTGTTTATAGGTGTTGCTATTGATTTTGATATCATCATTATGATAAATACTATCACTGCAATTGCAATTATTCCTACAATAGACATAAATATACTTAGGCTTGAAAGTACTGCCAAGACTTCTTTTTTTGGAACTTCAAGTAGTAATACCCAAGTAGTACCTGCAACCGGATAAGATACGTAATATTTATTTTCTCCATTAACCTTTGTGTCTAAAAATTCTTCTTTTCCTGTAAGCAATTTTGATGCTGCTTCAGCAAATACTCCATTTTCAACAGTATTTATATTTTCATTTAAAGTATAAGAAGGATGAACTATAACCTTTCCATCTTTATTCATAAGATAAGCTCTTCCTGTTTCTTCCAACTTTATTGAATTTACAAGTTCTTCTATTTCTTTTAATGCTATATCGCTACCTATTGAACCTATTGTTTTTCCGTTTTGTCTTATTCTTTTACTTAGAGTAACAACCTGTGAGCCTTCTGATGCATTGATATATGGTTCAGATATAATTATATCATCAGTTGACATTGAGCTCTTATACCAATCTTTTACTCTTGGATCATAAGTTGAATCAGGTACCCAACCTGTACCGTCAAGAAATGCCTTATCTTCATATCCAACAAAAAAACCCAAGGTACCTTTTACATTTTTTGACAAATACTTTAATTGTTCCAATGTCTTTACTCTGTCGTTATTGTTAGCCTCTATACTGCCTGCACTTATTTCTATATATGCCTTCTTTTCTGACAATATAGTTTCGATATCAGAGCCGTATTTTTTCGCAGTTATCTGCATTACACCCTTTATCTCGTCTGTAAGCAATTTACTTGAATAAACATAGGAAATAAGAGCCAATATAACTACTATCAATAGCGTAGGTACTCCTATAAAAACTAACATTTTCTTTCTAATCTTCATTTTCTCTCTCCTTAAATTAAATGAAAATAAAATTATATTAATATATATATTACGTTATTATACCTTTTTATAAAATCTTTTTATTCAGTATAACAAGTGTATTATAAGTAAAATTATTTTTGGTAACTTCATCTTTGACTTAATCGGAATATTTATCAAATTAATTTAGTCTTTTTGCAAAAAATATAATAAAATTTAATTATGTATATTATTAATAGTAAAAAATGCTTATAGAAAGGGTAAATATATTAGAAATTTAAAAATTAATATATCAAAATTTTTCTACTTTTAATAATAATTTTTTAATATATAATTCGTTAGTGGTATTATTTTATCGAATTAATAATGTTCTTTATCATAAAAATTATTTAATTTTTGCATATTAAAAGCTCTTAAGTTGAAAAGTCAACAAAAGAGCTTAATATTATTTTTAATATAAGGAGGAAGATATATACAAAAAAAAGTATTTATACTCCCATATATTTTTAATTTTTCATATAATCATAATACTAAATAATACTAATATCTTTATACTTCAAAACCCCTGCCTGTTAATATACTCTTTACTTCATCTATACTCATACCTAAGCCCTTGCTTATTACATCAAGTCCTACTCCATTTTTAAAGAAGTTTATCAGAGTATCCATCTTGCCTTCTTCTCTTCCTTCTTTTCTACCCTTTTCTTCTCCCTCTTTTCTGCCTTTTTCTTCTCCTTCTTTTCTCCCTCTCTTTACCTCATCTTTCAAAAAACTTTCAAATGCCTCTTCTTGTGTCATAAATGCTGTTATCATCTCTTGCACCTCCATCTTTCTATAGTCTAAATATTCTTTTAATATCTCATC
>FUZS01000036.1 GCA_900167215.1 [Eubacterium] yurii | reverse complement strand
CACATTTTTATTACATCTGCGTTGACAGCTCGTTTATTATATTATTTTTATTTGCCTTTGTCAATACTTTTTTTAAACTTTTTTAAAAAGTTTTTATTTTTTTATATTTCCTTGTAATTAGATGCATTGAAAACATAAAAATCACTTTATAAAAAGTTATAATGTTATTTAAACAAAAAAATAGAAACAATTATTTTTAAAAGTATATGTTTCTAAAGTAAAATATAAAAGTTTAAAAATAATATAAAAAAATAACGACTAGTCGTTAAAATGGTAGCGGCAACAGGGATCGAACCTGTGACCTTTCGGGTATGAACCGAACGCTCTAGCCAGCTGAGCTATGCCGCCATATAAAAGTTGTGGTGCCTAGAGACGGAATCGAACCATCGACACGAGGATTTTCAGTCCTCTGCTCTACCGACTGAGCTATCTAGGCGAAGTTAAATAGTGGTGGGCCTTCAGGGACTCGAACCCCGGACCTGCCGGTTATGAGCCGGACGCTCTAACCAACTGAGCTAAAGGCCCCTATTTAAATTCTTAATATTAAATTATGGTGGGCCTAGCTGGACTCGAACCAGCGACCTCACGCTTATCAGGCGTGCGCTCTAACCGCCTGAGCTATAAGCCCACAATGGTCGAGGTGGAGGGACTCGAACCCCCGGCCCCATGGTCCCAAACCACGTGCGCTACCAAACTGCGCTACACCTCGTCAATAATTGGCAGGGGCGGCAGGATTTGAACCCACGACATTTGGTTTTGGAGACCAACGTTCTACCGCTGAACTACGCCCCTACTAACCCAACCTATCTTTTAAGTTTAGATTTTAAAATATAAATAAAATCTATAAGAATTCATTAACTCTTATAAAATTTGATAACATATTAATTCAAAAAAATATCTTTAACAAAAGATAAATGATACTTAAACAAATACATAAATGGTCGAGGTGGAGGGACTCGAACCCCCGGCCCCATGGTCCCAAACCACGTGCGCTACCAAACTGCGCTACACCTCGTCAATGGCGGAGAAAGAGGGATTTGAACCCTCGCGCCCCGTAAATAGGACCTACTCCCTTAGCAGGGGAGCCTCTTCAGCCACTTGAGTATTTCTCCATATGGCGGAGGGGGTGGGATTCGAACCCACGGCCCCTTTCGAAGTCGCTGATTTTCAAGACCAGTTCCTTAAACCACTCGGACACCCCTCCAAGAACTATGTATTTGCATACAAAAAAAATTTAAAATGGTGTGCCTGAAGGGATTCGAACCCCTGGCACGTGGCTTAGAAGGCCACTGCTCTATCCTGCTGAGCTACAGGCACATATTATTGGAGCGGGTGAAGGGGATCGAACCCTCGCAACCGGCTTGGAAGGCCGGGGCTCTACCACTGAGCTACACCCGCATAAGATGGTGGAAGAGATTGGATTTGAACCAATGTAGGCGTCGCCAACGGATTTACAGTCCGCCCCCTTTAACCCCTCGGGCACTCTTCCTTATTATTTTGTTATGGAGCTGGCGATAGGAATCGAACCTACAACCTGCTGATTACAAGTCAGCTGCTCTGCCAATTGAGCCACGCCAGCATATAAAAGCTTTATAAGTTTTTATAATACTATATTTTAAAATGTTAACCGCTATTAAAAAATGGCGATCCGGATGGGGATCGAACCCACGACCTCCAGCGTGACAGGCTGGCATTCTAACCATCTGAACTACCGGACCGTATTTTTATTAAATGGTGGGCCCAACAGGGCTCGAACCTGTGACCCCCTGCTTGTAAGGCAGATGCTCTCCCAGCTGAGCTATAGGCCCCCACATGGCTCCGAAGGTGGGATTCGAACCCACAACCTACCGGTTAACAGCCGGGTGCTCCACCTTTGAGCTACTTCGGATTAACAATTGGCTATGACCT
>FUZS01000040.1 GCA_900167215.1 [Eubacterium] yurii | reverse complement strand
AGTATATTCTTGTTTTTTCCGTCTGTATCTTGGCTTATTATCTTTACTCTTCCGGCAAATTCAAGGGCATTTGCCACTGCATTGATAAATCCTGTAGATGAACGTGTAGCTCCTGCTATTGTATCTACTTTTGTGGATTGCTTGTCTATTATGTTTTTTGCAATCTTGTCTGCCTTATCTTGGTTAAAGTAACTTTGATCGTCTTTGTTTTCTATAAGTTCTATCTTTGCTATCTTTTTATTTGACACTGTAACTCTTACTTTGATAGAGTAAGGTAGAGTGTCATAATGTCCCTTTGCCTGTCCTTCATAGATTCCGTCTACCAAATCTGTAAAGTCTTTTTCTTCTTTTGCTGTGGATGAACCTCCGCCTCCACCTCCGCCGCCTCCGGCAGCTTTTTGATTTTTCTTTGCGTATTCTGATTCTCCCGGCTTTGTTGTCTTGCCTTTTGCCTGTTCAAGTGCATCTTTTACAGCATTTTTTATTCCGTCTGAGCTAAATGTCGCTCCTGATATTGCTGTTACGTCTGCTGTTTGTTTTTTCTTGATGTCTTTTAGTATGTTTTTGGCTGAATCTATATAGCCTGCGTCATCTGAGTGTGATAGTAGTGTTATTTCGACTATCTTTCCGTCTTTTATCTCTACTTCTACTCTCATTATTCCTCTGTATCCTGTTGCTTGTCCTATATATTTGCCGTCTTTTAGCTCTTTGTTGCCTTGTATTTCTTGTTTTTTGATTAGAGCTTTTTCTAAGGCTTCTTCTACTGCGTACATTATGGCTTTACTTGTTATTGTTGCTCCTGTACTTGCGTCTACCTGTGGCGTTTGTTTTTGTAGTATCCTGTCTATTACTGTTTTTGCTACGTTCCAGTATAGCGGGTCTTCTTGTTGTTTTACATCTATTTTTACTATCTTTCCGTCTTTTATTTCTACTTCGACTTCTACGTCGCTCTTATATCCTTTTGCTTTTCCTGTGTATTTTCCGTCTTTGTATTTTTTGTCTTGTGTTGTTTGTTGTTCTATTATCTTTCCGTCTTTTATTTCTACTTCTTTTCCTTGTAGATATATTTTTATCTCTTTGCTGTTGTTTGTTATTTTTTCTATACTTGTGTTTGTTAGCTCTATCTTTCCTTGTGTGTCTTTGTTTATTATTAGCTCTTTTATTTGGCTGTCGTTTATTTGTATGTTTCCTGTGAGCAGAGTTACTTTGTTTGCTTTTCCTAAGCTGTATTGTCCTTGGAAACTTATTGTCCTGTTGTTTTGTTTGTATGCGTCTAGCAGCGTTATTGCTTCTGCTCTTTTCATTGCTTTGCTTGGATTTATATTGCCTTGATATCCTGTTATATATCCGTTTGCTATCATGTTTGTTGCGGCATTTTTTGCCCATGTTGCTATTTTGTCTTGGTCTTTTACTGCGCTTAGGTCAAATTTGCTTTGATTTAAGCCTGCTATGTTGTTTATTATGACCATGACTTCTTGTCTTGTTATGTCTTTGTTCGGTGACATTGTGTCATTGCTTGTGCCGTTTATATAGCCTTGTTCAAGGGCTGTCATTATTTGACTGTAGTACCAGTCATTTTGTTTTAGGTCTTTGTAGTTTTTTATTTTGTCGCCTGTTTTGCTGTATTCCATGGCTTTGTTTACTATGGTGATGAA
>FUZS01000038.1 GCA_900167215.1 [Eubacterium] yurii | reverse complement strand
GCTACAGGAGCTGACAAGCTACCTAAGAACGTTAAATCAGCATTTGTTGTATCTACATCAACTCCATAATATATGGATAATATTAAAAGCTACTCTTTTGGGTAGCTTTTTTGCTATATAATGAGTTTTTATAAATTATTAAGTCTATTATCTATTTAATATATGAATAATATTTATGAATAGTATTTAAAAAATTAATATATGATTTATGACTTCATGTAGAAATGTTCTGAGAATATTTTATACATTATTTTATTAGATTTTAGTATAATTTTTTTAATATATTTTTATAGTATTTTATTTATATTTTAATATGAAATAACAGTTTTGATATATTATATAAAATTCCATATATGTATTGAAATTAAATATGATATATGCTAAAATTTGAACCATTAAAAATGTTATACATAACTAAAGGAGAAAAACATGAGAAGTTTTTGTACAAAAACTAATAATAAGTGCTTATTACTTTTATTAGTAATACCTTTATTTTTGGCCGGGTGCACAGGATATAAACCTGAACTTAATAATAAGGATACTTCATTTAAGTTTAATGAATATCATGAGATACCATATCTGAAATATGAAGATATATTTGATGAAAAGGATAATAAACAACAACATACAGGCAAATATGCAGACAAAACTTCTGATGGGGCATTTGATTGGAGTAATATGAAAAGTGATATGTATCATCTTACACCTATAGTAAATGACATGTTCAAGAAGATAACATTGGATGGCAAAAAAATAAATCTTCCAATGTCTTTTGCTGAGCTTGGAAAAGAATTTCGTGATTTTAAAAATATTGATTACAGTTCTCTAACTGATGATGTTACTCCTGTAACTGCAAGAGATTCAAATAATAATCTTATATATATTGGAAAACTTGATCCCTATCCCAAACTAAAGAAATGGAATGTATTTATGTCAATATTTGATAACGAAAATAAATTTTTAATCGGGATAGAACTGGATATGGAAAATGCAATGATATATGGACTTAATAACAACGGATTGCTAAGCACTAAAGAACTTAAAGTAGATGATATAGGAATAGGAAGTACATTTAATGAGATGTATGAGAAGTTTGGAAAGCCCAATATAGTAACTCGCTCTGAAGATGGAAAAGATATAACGGTGGTTTATTCAGATATGGATAATAAAGATAATAACCATGTAATAGCATTCAAACACAGGGCAAAAATAGATAATCCCAAGACAAAACAAAAACAAGATTCAAAACCTAATGTAATAACGGATATCAGCATATCTATACTTAGAGATTTTCTTGAGAAGAAAAAATAAAGTTTTTTATTATTTTGGTGTTTTGAAGTTTTAAGTATGACTTCGAAAGTCAATATTCTATAAATTATGTTATTTATCACCACTTATATTTAATACGTGTGGGTAGAATGCAAAATTGATAAAGCAAAATCTTATTGAATTTACGAACTCAAGAAAAGAAAACTATCAGACAAAAAAGCAAAGTTTAGAGCTGGTGGAAAAGCAATCAAGAGAGCAACTTGATATATCAAACAGGAGCTCAGCAAGCTTGAGAAAAATAGTCTAATGCTCAATGACAGACAGATACAGATGAAAAATTTCAAAGATAAAAATGGTGTAGAATCTGTAAATATCGAAAAGATAGAGTAAAATATCAAGATATTAAAGGAGCAGGAAGCAAAATATAAAGAACTGGCAGATCAAGGTGCAGTGCCAAAACAGGAGTGGGAAGAAAAGAAAAAT